>NZ_CP073066.1:1254286-2508572 GCF_018314255.1 Lentilactobacillus buchneri | reverse complement strand
GCCGGCTAAATACATCTATGAAGCCATTGAAGTTGCTGACATGGAGAAAAAACAGCATTGGCGATTGCTTGAAGACAAAATGCACTATCTCCACGAGTTAAATGACCAGTATGGTGATGTGGATTTTGTCAATAATTTAGACGATTTGAAAAAGTTAATGTTGATTTACCGGTTGGAAGATATGGCTGTCAATCAGCAGAAAAATGAGGCGCTCGAATTAGTCGAGTAAAGGGGTAATTGAAATGCGAACAATGACAATTTCAGGCAACATCGGTAAGGATCCAACCACGAGGCAGGTTGGTAGTAGTCAAGTCGCTGACTTCACGGTTGCAGTGAGACAGAACCGGCCGGATCGTAATGGCGATTATGGCGTTGATTGGGTGCGGTGCTCAGTCTTTGGCAAGCGTGCTGATACGATCATGAAGTATTTTCACAAAGGTGACAACGTGGCTTTGTCCGGTCAGTGGTCAATCAACCAGTGGACGAACCAGCAGGGTGAACCGCAATTCGCAGTGGAGTTGAATGTGAATGACTTTGATTTACCACAACGGCCACGACAACAACGGTCAAGCAACCAGAACAATCAATCAGAAAGTGGCGATCCATTTGCTAATTCTGGTGATTCGATTGATATCACAGGCGATGATTTGCCATTCTGATTTGGAGTTTATCCGATACAGTCGTGATTCACAAAAATGTTAGTGACGAGGTGTTTAGATGTTTGGCAAGCTCAAAGCAATCAAGGGTGACGAGATAACAATCAAGCTCGATGATGAACTGAATATATATCGACTACAAAAGTTTGCCGCTAACAAGCAACCAACGATTGAGTTGCAGCTTGATGATGGTCGCCAGATCTCACCAGACCAGCGTAATAAGATCTTTGCCATGCTACGGGATATGGCGATGTATACCGGCTATGACATCCGAGACATGGAACAGTGGATGAAATACTTCTACTACGCCAAAACGGGTGCAGAGAGCTTCTCAATGAGTGATTGCAGTATGGATCAAGCAAATAAGTTCCTGACCTTTATACTCGACTTCTGTTTTGAGAATGGGATTCCGTTCAAAACGAAGACATGGGATGCCATTCCAACTTCACCGCACTTGGCGCTCCAATGTTTGCGACATCGAGAATGTATTATCTGTGGTAGACATGCGGAAATTCACCATTGGACGGCGGTTGGAAGCAGAAGTCGTAAAGTTGTTGACCATCGCAAGTTATATTTTATGGCGCTTTGTCCAGAAATACATCACAAGGAATTTCATGATATTGGAGCAGCCAGCTTTTTTAAAAAGCATCATGTAAAACCGATTCGGCTTGGAGAACAAGATTTAATCGATTTGCACATTATGACTAGATCTCAAATGAACTATTGGAATGATCAATACTCGATGGAGGGATTAATTTGAATAAAGAGTGGAAAGATATTCCAGGATATGAAGGAATGTATCAAATTAACATTCGAGGCCAAGTTAAAAGTCTTGCGAGAGTGGTCAATGGGTATCCAGTGACTGAAAAACTTCTAAAGCCAACTTTGCGTACCAATCATTATGTATATGGCCTTTGTCGTGATGGACATGTAAGACAATGTCAATTGCATATATTGGTGGCAGAAACGTTTAATCGAGAAATCAAATTTAAAAATCTTAACGGTGAAATATGGCATCAAATCGTTTCTGATAATCACCTTGAAGTATCCAATTTTGGGAGAATTCGAACCCGACGTCGTACTTATGATCGTAAAAACATGACGTTTTGTGAATATCGTTTAATTGAATCTAACGATAATGGTCATGGCTATCAATTTATCAAATACATGGTTCATGGTAAAAATCGTCGTTTGTATGTTCATCGAGTGGTGGCACAAACATTCATTCCCAATCCAAATCATTATGAGCAGGTTAATCACATTGACGGAAATAAAGCAAATAATGCTTTATCAAATCTGGAATGGGTTACCGCTAAGCAAAATACTGACCATGCTTTAAATACAGGCCTTATGCCAAGTGGAACCCGCAACTGGAATGCAAAGTTAGATTCTCACCAACTCTCTGAATTTTGGAGACTTGTTTATGAAGGTGGGTATACCACTGGTAAATTGATGAAACATTTTGGCTTAAATCGCCACTCGGTTTTGAATATATTGAATCATAAGACATATATTCGTGAGGGCGTTGCCAATGATTAACTATCCAAGCTGTACCACCATCAGATTTCCATATAAGGGGATGCAAACAATGTCAAAACCAGTAAAGGAACGAAGCTCACCCAGAGCCAAGTTCAACAACAGCAAGCAGGAGATTGACGGCTACAAGTTTGATAGCAAGGCCGAGGGTGCGTACTACCTGCACTTGAAGAACTTGAAATTGGATTTTAAAATCCATGAGAAGTTTGAGACCTTACCAAGTTTCGATCTACAAAATCCTAGGAAGCATGTCCGTGGTTGCACCTATACGCCAGATTTCAGCATATACGAGCACGGCAAATTGGTCAGCGTGGTGGATGTGAAAGGCAGTCGTGCAACGTTAACCAGAGCGTCTGTCTTGCGTATGAAGATGTTCATGGCCAAGTATCGAGTGGCAGTAATTATTGCAGTATACGACTATAAGATGGGTACTTTTTCAGAATCAGTTGCTTGAGGTGGTCAAAAATGATTGAGAAATGGCGAAAAATAAAAGGATTTAAAGGATATGAGATTTCAAGCCTAGGCCGACTTCGCTCACACAGAATTGGACACAAGCATACAAATACTGTGCCTACAAGAATGCTTCATCCATCAATTAATGGAAATGGTTATTACGTTTCACAGTTAATGGGATCAGACGGTCAGCCCCATAATGTTCAAATTCATCGCCTGGTTGCCATTGCATTTATTCCAAATCCACATCATTTTCCCATAATAAATCATCGAGACGAGGACAAAACAAATAACCGTGTTGATAATTTGGAATGGTGCACTTACGAATATAACAGCAACTATGGCACATGGATTCATAAAAGAGCGCAAAAATTTAAAAAAGATCACTTTTATGAAAAACGGGCGTTACGCCAAAACAAACCTGTTTTACAGATTGATCCTTTGACACGCAAAGTTGTCAAAAAATGGGACAGCTGCATTCAAGCTGAGAAAGCAGGTTTTAATTGTCATCATATCGGGCAGTGTGCTAATCACCGTGTGGGCAGGCGCACCCATAAAGGTTTTTGTTGGGAATGGGTATCAGATACCGGTGGTAATCGCCGAGTACGACGCTAAGAACGGCATATTTGAGGAATATTAGAGAGGATGGCACAGATGAGCAGAGAAATTAAGTTCAGAGCTTGGGATAACGAGTGCAAGGTAATTAGGGAATATGACGAATTGAAAGGATTAACCTTAGACGCCTTAGATGCAAGTGATTTTGAGCTTGAACAGTATACCGGGATGAAAGATGCCAATGGCAAAGATATCTACGAAGGCGATATTGTTGAAGTAACTATCCAAGGCTGTATACAGGCTGACAAATATCTAGTAAAAAATATATGGGATCCACATGTGTGGACGGAAGAATCAGATGGCTATTATGCTGTTTCAGAAATGGAAGTAAAAGGCAACGTGCACACTAATCCGGAACTATTGGAGGCAGATTGGCGCTTCTTTTGATTCCGCTTGCGTAAGTAAAAGCGAAGCAGTAAATATTAATTATTGCCCAATGTGTGGACGAAAATTAATTACGGGTGCCGGTCGCCAGCCCGATTAGACAAAGAAACATTACAGAAAATAGGTGTCCTTGGCGATTATGAACAGGGCTAGAGAGGTTGAACTTATGAGTAAATTAATTGAACTAAAAATTCGTAACTACGAAAAAACCATTCACGATCATATTCAGGCCAATAAGCGCTTCTATGATGAATTATTGGCCCTGATCCAACAATGTGAGAGATGCTATAAATCAGTCGATCAAGCTCCCAATGAGTCACCTGAATGGCAAGCAATCGTTCTTAAGCGGACTGAACAGCCAGTTTTAAGTTTCCGATCCCGCAAAATGGGGGATATGTCAGCACGTGAAGCTGCCAAGATTCGTCGGGAAGTCGTCGAGCTCTATAATCGCGGTTATTCTACAGTAACCATTGCTCATATTTTGGGAATTAGATTGTCTACGGCAGGTAGCACAATTGCAAGTTATCAACATCAAATCAACTCCCAAAATACGGTGCAATCGCACGAACGAACAAGACAATTGGGGGCAAACAAATGAGCAGAGAGATTAAGTTCAGAGCGTGGGACAAAGCTCAGAATAAAATGCTGTTACCTGACAACATAGAATTTATTTATGGTCAAGCCTACTGGGCAGAGGCCAGTGCTGATGGGTATTACGAGTTCTCTAACGATGGTAAAGTTGATGAAATTTGCCAAATGTTTGAGCTTGAACAGTTTACCGGCCTGAAAGACGTGAACGGAAAAGAAATTTACGAAGGAGACATTATTAAATTTTTTGGTGCTAATAAAAAAATTAAAGTCAAAAATGAATTTGGAATTATTGTTTATAAAGCCGATAGATATGGAGCTGGCTTTAATTCGATTATTCAAAATAAGGAACATGGTTATGGTGGAATAAATATTGCACAAGATATTGTAGTTGGCAACGTTCACGAGAACCCGGAGCTATTGGAGGCAGACAAATGATTAAAACTTATCGGAAGATTGCAACTATCCAAGCTGAACAATTTGACGGGACACAGAAGATGATTAAAAAATATGGAATAGAAGATAGCGCAGAGAGTGGTTATAACGATTCAGATTGGGAAGATGAAGGATTATGTATTCCGACTAAAGAAGGGTATCTAAGAATTAATAACGGTGACTGGATTGCCACCGGCATTGACGGTGAACACTGGCCGATCGCTGATGACATTTTTAAAAAGACTTACGTGGAGGTGAAGGAAAAATGATCAAATAAAAAAGCTCCCGTTTCCGGGAGCCAAGGTGATGCTAATTGATAGGCAATTTCAGTATAACATCAACTAAGGTGACAATAAAGGAGTTGCGGAGATGGATAGTGTCTTTGGCTTATTGGATAGAAAACAAACAATAAAAAATGCTAAACAATTTTTATATGAGTATCGGGATTGGCAACTTGAAGCGGCTAGATTCAGTTTCTCCCTGCAGTCGCCGATGATGGACGGTATGCCAAAGGCACAGTCAGATCCAAGACATACCCGGCAGGAAGATAAAATGATTAAACAAGCCACCGCTAAGATGGAATGTGAGCTACGTTTGAAGACTATTCAACTCATGAGCTCCATTGATGATCAAAACGCCTTCTTAGCCGACTTGTTGGAATACCGGTTCATTAATCACTACACGGTCAAAAAGTGCTGTGAACGCTTAGCGGAGAAGTATGATTTAGGTTATCTGGCTGAGCGTACATATAACGATTACCAGAAACAAGCCTTATGGGTTTTTGCGATAGTTTGTCCTCGTGATACACTGCGAGCAAAAAAAGTTCGCCGATAATCTGCCGACTTTCTGCCGACAATCTGCCGATGTTCTGCCGAAAAAATGCAAAAACAGGGGTTATATTGGTATTGTGGAATTTGTTAAAAGGGTTTCACTTTCTTTCCTTAGATGTGTGGCTGTAACGTATATGTACGAAGATGGCGGAAAGATTACCGTGCAGGGTTCGATTCCCTGCCAGTCACGTTGTTGATTGGACTTGTATCAAAGTAATTTCTTCCTAAAAATTAATGAGTAGTACCCGTCCAATCAACGAACATGCAGCTCACGCAAAAACAAAAACTTGTATGTTATGTTGTCTAGAACTTGAACTGTAGTGAGTTACATGATGCCTGCGGCGGAAAACGTGGGCTTTTATTTTGCAATGAAATAGCTGGTAAAGTTAGCTAGGCGATGTAACTTCGGGATAAGTCGTTTCTGCCTCATAAGCAGTGAAAAAAGTGGCTACGAATGGGACTGGCACCAGCCTCGCCCATTTAAATACATAGGGGTGGCATTATGAAATTAAAGCTAACAGATATATTGGTGGGTTGCTTGTTGCTACTCGCTTTGATGATTCTGTATTTCCTACAGAGGTGATTATATGAGTGATCACAAGCATCCATATACACCCATGAAACAAACCAGCTATGGTTATGTTTCCAAGGAAGAAATAAAGATAGACAAGCAACTGGATAAGGATTTAAAGAAGTGTCTTCGCAAAGAGGGCGCTTTTAATTTGGGAAAAAGAGGGACATCTCACCATGGCAAAAGAAAAGATCACCACACTCAATCAAAAACATCAGGAAAAAGGTCGGTACACGACAGTTGATGATTGCATCTCAACAATTAATGAGGATCGAATCAAGCATAATCTTAAGGGAATTGCTTACGTTTACTTGACAGTTGAAGATGGTGAACCGGTTGCTCATTACGGCGTTTCCTGGGACGATGGTGAACCGGCTGTTAATGAGTTTAGCGTTTTGGGAGCAGTAAGTAGTTTGACACATGGAATTGGGAGCCGGATTGAAAATGGATAACAATACTTTTGAAGCAAAGTGTAAGGAATTAGTTGCTGAATACTCGAATGAACATATTAGCCAACGACTGGGAGATTGTAAATGAGTAAACACAATAAACACACGAAGAGTCATAAGAAGTCCAAAATTAAAGATCGCAAACGAAAAGCTTTGCAGGCACGGCGACTGAATGAATCAAAAAAACAGGTAATTAATAGTGATAATTCAAACTAAATATGGACACGTCAGTACCAATGATACCCGTTGTTGCGCTGAATTAGAGTGCTGGATCAAAGATAAACAGCAAAGAGAGCGCAATCGAAAACGGAGAAGCCAAAAAAGCAAGCGTAAAAAGAGGCTTAAGCATGGAAAAGCTAAGCGAGATTGAAGGCATGAAAGTTCCCCAATATTCTTCTGAAGAAATTAGAGAACGCTTAAGCAAAGATGATTTGTGGGATTTTATAGTTAATGTTTATCCAGATGCGGTTAAGAAAGAATCATTAAGCAAGAATTTGAAAGAAGAGGATAAAGTATGACAAGCAATTATAATATTTGGAATTGTGGAGATTTGAAGATTTTAGCAGACGATAAAAAACTGCAAGGGTTTGGACCTGGTGAATTATTTGAAATTCAGGATGACGGGATTTTACTAAATTTCAATATTTTATCTGATAACCTGAAAAGCTTTCAGCCACATAAAATTAAGGCGATTTATATGGATGCTGACCATACGATTACTATCAAGATGGACGTTGATAATTTTAAACGGTTACCGATTAAAATTGGATCAACTGTTCCCTTAGTTCCGATTAAGCTATATGGTGAACCGCACGTCAAATTTACAGACTAAACGTTATCTGAAAGGATAGCTTTTTTATTTTGCACATTTTTAGGAGGTGATGCTATGGGAGCATTAAAAAATCCGCGTTGGGAAAAATTTGTACAAGGATTGATTACCGGTAAGTCGCAACGGCAGGCATACCATGAAGCATTTATCTCCTCAAAGCGCTGGAAACCGGAAACAGTTGATAATCACGCTAGTAAGCTTCTCAACAAAAATGCCAAGGTTTTGGCTAGGTATCAAGAATTACAAGGCAAGTCCGCTGACAAAGCAATCATGACTGGTCGAGAGAGAAAAATGATGCTGACTAAGTTCGCCAAGTCCAAAGAGGTTGCTTACAGTGATCGGCTCAAAGCAATCGATTTAATGAATAAGATGGATGGCACATACGTCAGCAATGTTCAACTATCTGGTCAACTCGATACGAACAACGCGCTTGCTAATGTTAGCACGGACGACCTGCATACCGTTATCCATAAGTTAGTAGGTGACGGTGATGGATCGTAACGCTTTACTCCAAGCCGTCAGAACCGAACTAGCTCGAAGAAATTACGCAGATTACTTTGAGTTAGCTTACTCGGATCTCCATGCTAAGCTATATCGCCATGAAAAATACATTGCTGACAAGCTACAAAAGATAATTGATGGCGAGCAACACTTTTACATCGTTGAAATGCCACCACAACATGGCAAGTCAATGACCATTACTCAGACATTTCCCAGTTACTATCTAACTAGGAATCCTGATAAACGGGTTATGGTCACAGCTTACTCACAAGATTTGTACACCACATTCAGTTCTGCAAACCGTCGCAACTTTGAGAACTTGGCGGGCCCATTGGCTGGGTTGCAAATGGACCGGAATGCCAGTAATGAATTTACGATTAAGGACCACCACGGCGGCTTCTATGCCACCTCAATGCTGGGTGGTGCATCTGGACGACCGGCCGACTTACTGATTGTCGATGACCCCATTAAGAACGCTGAGGAAGCAGCGTCGCCAACCATCAAAGATAAGATCTGGGCTGAGTGGCAACGAACCTTTTACCCGCGATTGCAAAAGGATGGTTCAGTGATCGTCATCATGACGCGTTGGCAAGTCGACGATTTAGCCGGCAGATTGCTCCAACAAGGCACTTTACCTTGGGAAGTACTGAAACTACCAGCAATTGCTGAAGACGTTCCTGACGGACAAACTGATGCGATTGGTCGCCATAATGGTGACCCTTTGTGTCCAGAACTCCATACGCTTAAAGACTTGCTGACTGCCAAGAAGATTAACGGGTCGCAATACTTTGCGGCTATGTGGCAACAAAGGCCAACCGTTGAAGGTGGGAACATTTTTAAGCGCGATTGGATCCACTACTATGTGCCGAGTCGTGCCAAGATGATTGAGTTAGGTCTTACTGACAAAGATGTAGCGATAATTCCACGGCACTTAGATACCGTTGTGCAGTCCTGGGATGCCACTTTTAAAAGCAAAGAAAACGACGATTTTGTGGCTGGTCAAGTCTGGGGCAAACGAGGTGCCAATTTCTATCTGATTGATCGACGGCACGCCCGCATGACCTTCACCCAGACGCTAGATGCCATTAAGCAGACGACTGCGCGGCATCCAGACGCCAGGAGAAAGCTGATTGAAGATAAGGCTAATGGTTCAGCTATCATTGATACCTTACGTAATCGTGTTTCGGGCATTGTGCCAGTTGAACCGGATGGTGGTAAAGAAGTTCGTGCGGCGGCTGTTAGCCCACTCTGGGAAGCTGGCAATTGTTACTTACCGCACCCACTATGGAAGCCTGGGATTGATGACATGATTGAAGAAATGGTCAACTTTCCTAATGCACCGCATGACGATGAGGTCGATAGTATGACCCAGGCACTTAATAATATTGGTAGACATAAATCACTTAAAGAAAGATTTGGAATCTGAAAGGAGGCTGAACATGGGACTGAAACAATTTGTTGCGGATTTCTTCGATTTGCAAAGCAAAGGCAACGGCTATGAAGCACCACAATGGGGCGACACCCGTCCTACTGGCGTCTCGATAGAACTTGATGAAGGTACCTTGAAAGATATGTATCACAGCAACGGGATTGCTCGCAAGCTGGTTTCTAAGCCGGCAGATGATATGACCCGTAATGGTTGGCACATCGTGATTCCAGATGATGAAGAAAAACAGGCTGCTTACCAGAAAGCCCTGGACGATCTACATCTCACCACTGAGCTGGCGATGGAATTTACATATGCCAGGTTGTTTGGTGATGGTTATGCGTCAATTGGCTTGCAGGAACAGCCTGTTACCGGCAACGGTCAACCGGTTAATCCGAAGAATATCAAGAGCGTCGCATTTGTCCATGCTTTTGGCCCAGAGAACGTTGAGGATTATCAGATTAACGATGATCCAACAAGTCTGCAATATGGCAAAGAGGCTAGTATTACGGTACAGCCAACTCAATCTGGTGAGTACGGAGCAAGTGTTCCGTCCAAAGTCACCATTGATAAGTCGCGATACTTTCATCAGACGTTTGGTCGTCTAGAAGGTGATGACTACGGCAACTCCATCATCAATACTTGCTACGATCCACTAAAAATACTTGATAGTGCGCAATACAGTATTGGCAAGATTTTCTATGAATTGACGTTAAAAGTTTTCAAGTCCAATGACGTTGCTGATATGTCTGATGAAGAGCGACTAAAATTAATGCATGCCATGTCTGCAGCCATGACTACTGAAGGCGTTGCAACAATTTCGAGCGAGGAGGATTTGACTAAGATTGGAACGCCACTTGCCGGTGTCAGTGACATTATTGACTTCGCTTGGCAAGCATTGGCTGCTTCTTCAAACATTCCAAAATCAGTGTTGACAGGTCAGGAAGCTGGGACGCTGACCGGTGCCCAGTATGATGTTATCAATTACTATGACCAGATCAAATCTCAACAGCAAAACGAGTTGAAACCTCAGTTAATG
Organism: Lentilactobacillus buchneri; assembly: GCF_018314255.1. NCBI lineage: Bacteria > Bacillati > Bacillota > Bacilli > Lactobacillales > Lactobacillaceae > Lentilactobacillus > Lentilactobacillus buchneri. Next base: position 2,498,260 of record NZ_CP073066.1, on the reverse strand, counting down.
CAGATTGTTCGCTATCTGATGTATGCAAGTGATATTGCTGACGGCTATGAGGACCCTGACTCATTAAGTTGGGACATTGAATTTAATCCACTTTGGGATTCCGACGATGAAACTAACAGCAAGGTACTTCTTAACAATGTTCAAGCGGCAACCAGTGCCATTAGTGCAGGCATCATGGATCCTGATGAAGCTAAAACAATGTTGGCAGGTCAAAAAGGTGCCATTAAATCAGCACTAAAGGATAGTCTGGATACATCTACTAAAGATGACATTAAGCACTATCAGTCGATTCTTGACAAGATTCACTCAGGGAAGTGATGCCATGGTTAAGAAGCTAACACCGGATGAGATAAAGAAGATTACACATGGCATTCCTCGAACCAGATATCCTTGGTCTTTAGAAACATACTATTCACGACGTATTCGCACACTTGTCAGTGGTTGGCATTCGATTGCCAAAGATTTTATTACTCGATTGATTAATCCGCAGGTTAAAGGCGGGTCACAGATCTTAACGGATGACAATGACGATCACAGTGACGACATTGCGGCTGCCATTGCCATTCTGATTGCAGCTATCAATAATAGTGATTCAGATGCGTTCTTATCCAGCATGGTTATGAGCTATGTACATTCGGTTGATTCATTTAGCTATAAGAATATCCAAGCACAAGCTTCGCATGTAGGCTTGTCAGCGATTGAGCACAGCAGCACACTTGATGAGTATACCCGCATGAAGATTAAAGAGAATGTGGCCTTAATTAAATCGATACGCTCCAATTTTACTGATCGCCTTGAGAAAACTATCTATCAAAGTATTGGTGATGGCGGTGGCGTAGGTACAATTGCTAAGGCACTGACGAAAACCACCCAAATGGCGAATAACCATGCGGCCCTGATTGCAAATGACCAGACAGGCAAGATTTTAGGCCAATTAGATGCTTACCGTTCTCAAAGAGCTGGGGCTGGCCAATACATTTGGCAGTCCATGGAAGATGCTCGGGTACGACCACGACATCAAGAGCTTGATGGCACAATTCAAAGGTATAACGATCCGGATGGTGGTGACAATGGAATGCTCCCAGGTGAGCCAATTCGGTGTCGCTGCGTGGCACTTCCGATATTTGACTTGTAAATTTATCCCAGTAGTCGGCTGGGTTATCAATTGGCAAATCTACGGGAATGCTGAGAAACCAGCGTTCCTTTTTTGAAAGGATGATTATTGTGAATGAACCAATTCAGACTAAAGGATTTGATAAGTTTGGCCACGCTCAATTTGATTACTCACGTGACAAAACAACTTATCAAGTTAAAGACACTGACACTTTGCTGGGGATTGCTAATCAAAGCAAAGTTGGCTTGCAGCAATTGCGTTTCTATAACAACATCGACAAGCACACCTTTGCCATTCGTGTTGGCCAAACGATTCATATTCCGAGCGCTCAAGTCATCATTCCGATTGGTAAGTAGCTATGTCAACAACGCGTTATGATACCGCGCCAATTGGTAAGGTCGTGGAAGATGCCGATACTGGTTTCTTGCACGTTAACGACGTGCCGATTGCTCGGGTCGGCGTGTTCCCTTACCAAAAGGCCGATGGCAGCATTGAGATGGAAGCCAAGTTACCGCAGGACTTACTGGCTGATGAAGCTGTGAGTTCTGCCAATAACAAAGCGGTTACTGACAACCATCCATCTGAGCTAGTCAACACACAGAACTATGCCAAATATGGCAAAGGTATCACGGCTGACAATGCTCATACAGATGGCGATCGCGTCAAGGTTGATATGACAATTACTGATCCGACTCTAATCAAAGAAATTAAGGACGGCAAACAAGAATTGTCAATCGGCTTTGTCACTGAGGTGGTACCCCAAAGTGGCAGTTACCAAGGGATGCAGTACGACTCAATGCAGCGGAATATTCAAATCAATCACGTCGCTGTTGTAGATCGTGGACGCGCTGGCCATTCAGTAAGAATCACCGGTGATTCCGCAATCATGACTGACAAAAAAGAATTAAAAGGAGGAAAACAGCACATGGAAACGACCAAAGTAATGCTTGATGGCGCAAATATCACTGTTGCGGCCGAAGATGCTGATACAGCTGCCAAAGCCAACAGTTCACTTGACTCACTCAAGCAGCAACTAGCAGCAACTCAAGCTAAAGTCAAAGACTTACAAGATCAAATTGCTAAAGCTAATGGGTCTTCAGCTGATAATAAGAAGGCTGCTGATAGTGCCCAAGCTAAAGCTGATGCATTAGAAGCAGAGAACAAAGATTTGAAGGGCAAACTTGAAGACTTCAAAGGTGACTCGATTGATAAACTTGCTGAACAGCGAGTGGCTTTAATCAAACAAGCAACACCATTCGTGGGCGATTCATTCGACTTTAAAGGCAAGTCTGACAAAGATATTAAGATTGCTGCTATCAAGGCAAAGAATGATTCATTTGATGAAAAAGAAAAATCAGATGATTACATCAATGCTTTCTATGACAGCATGCTAGCAATTGCTGATCAGCCGGGAGTTGTCGGCTTCACTAGCATTCATAAAGATGGCTTAGATGATCTTACTAAATTAGCTGAGTCTCGCTATCACTTGAACGAATCTAAATAAAAGGAGGATATACACATGACAATTCCAATTTCAGGGATGTATCAACAAGGCTCTTTGGGCGCTGGCAAAGCTGCCACCACTCAAACACAAACTGTTAATACTGAAACTGCTGGTGCACCAATTAGTTATGGCCAAGCCGTGGCGTTGCAAGCTGGCAAAGTAGTACCTGCAAATGCTGCTCCTATTTATGGTATTGCATTGGCTCGTGGGTACGTTGATTCAGAACATTTTACCGATACTCAAGATGACACTTGGAAAGTTGGTGAAGCTCTTGGCATTCTACGTGAAGGAACGATTGCTGTTCCACTTTCAGCTGATGTCAACAAGAATGAAGCTGCCACCGTAGATGCTGACGGTAAGTTCAAGCCGGCTGGTGACTCAGATGCTGTTGTTGGTCTCTTTACTACTACAGGCAATTCGGGTGATACAGCATTCTTGCAAACTAGCCTTGGTTATACTTCTGCAACTAAGGATCAGGCGAGTATTGGCAAATGATGCTCCCCAACTAGATAGTGCAAGCACCACAGATAAAACAGTAACTTTAAATCTTAAATAGGAGGTGGAACAAATGGCAGATAATTTTTCTGTTGAAGATAAAGATAAGAATTCACTCGCTAAAGATGTGCCATCACCTGTGACGATCAGTCAACTGACACCGAACACCATCTATTCTGGCTGGTTAGCAACCAAGAATGATGGCGATGCCACTTTAGCCATTCCAGATCAAACAACTTTGCCGAGCAAACCATCTATGACACTGACACCAGGAGCGAAACAGTTCACTGCCAATGTCAAGTTAGCCACGGGTGATGGCTCAGCACCCATCACAAAAGCAGTTATCTCGTATAAAAATGGCGATAACGATGCGAAAACCAAAGAATTCGACAAACCAATGGATCTTAGTAGCTTAGTTGTGGACGGTCTGGCAGATGGGACTGATTACGACGCAACTGTTGTGGTTAGCAATGCAAGTGGCGACAGTGGCGCATCTGATTCAGTTAGTGTAACGACCGATTCAGCAAAGATTGCGGTTACTGGTGTAAAATTTGTCGGTGAATCAACTAATATTAATGTTGGCGAAACTAAGAATATTATTGCTACAGTTAGTCCTGACGATGCCACCAATAAGGCTTTGAAGTATTCTTCAAGCGATACGACAGTTGCAACTATTGATGCTGATTCTGGTAGTGCCAAAGGTGTAAAAGCGGGATCGGTTACGATTACAGCTACTTCTGTGGATGACACATCTAAGAAAGCAACGGTTACTTTAAACGTACAAACGCCAACGGTGAATGTAACCGGCATTACTGCCGACAAGAGCTTGACGGTTCAAGTTGGTAAGACCGCTAAGATCAATGCAGTAATTGCTCCGGATAACGCTACTAACAAAGGCGTTATTTATAAATCAGCTGATCCAACCTTGGCAACTGTTGATGCTGATGGAACTGTTCATGGTATTAAAGCTACTGATCCGGGCAAAACTGTCCAGATAACAGCAACATCGTATGCTGACGGTTCAAAGACTGCTACAACGGCAGTTACAGTTACCACTGCATCATAACTATTAAATAAACTAGAAGGGTTCATAATTGAGCCTTTTTTGTTAGGAGGAAATTATAAATGGCACAAACAGCTATTATTAGCCGACGTGCGCTAGAGAATCTTGATAAGACGGTCTACACACCGCGTAAAGAGATTCTTAAAGCCCGTTCGCTATTTGGATCACACAAAGTTGCACCTGGTACCAAAATGTATACTTATCAAACCATGACCGCTCGAGGTGCTGCCCGTGTCTTGGCTAACCGTGGGACTGATATTCCATTGGTAGATGCTGACATGCAAGAAGCATCTCAAAAAATTATCACCTTTGCTTTGGGTGCTAATTACTCACTAGACGAAGTTCAACAGGCTAATTTGGCTGGTGTGAATTTAGATGCTACTCAAGCAGCTGCCATCAATCAAGGAATGGCTGACTTTGAAGATAAGTTAGTTTTCAACGGAAATGATGATGCAGGTATTCCAGGAATGATTAATTTTCCAGGGATTCAAAACTTCAAGCTGAATACAGCATTTAGTGACGGTAAGGGCAACACCAATGACCCTAAAGTCTTACTGAATGAGCTAAAAGATGCTAAACAACAGATCACCCAGCTGACTGGCTACGCAGACGTTAAGCCTGTTTTGGCACTCCCACAGGCCGCTTACGATGCTCTGGATGTTCCATACAATGACTATCAACCAACTACTCTGATTCAATTGCTGCAATCACGGGGATGGTTCTCACAAATCACCGTGGTTAATGAGTTATCTGGGGCTGACAGCAAGAAAGATATGGCAATGATCTTTGACAATTCGTCAGTGACCGCTGAAATTCTTGATGCTCAACCTTTAACCCGTCAACAGACTGAATATCGAAACATGACTTATACCATTCCATACTCAGAACAATGTGGTGGTTTAATTTGCCGTGTTCCAGAAGCATTTGTTAAGGTAACTGGCATCTAAAGATGGGAGGCGACGACAATGGCCGCTTCACAAGTTTTAACCACTATCGATCAGGTCAAGGCGACAGCTCCGGACTTAGTTGAAGATGTTCCGGATGCAACGCTCACTCAGCTGATGGGTGATGCCCATGTCGAAGTGCTTGGCGATGGCTTTCCCGCTCATATCATTGTAGGGGATGAAGACATTGGACAAGCAATTCGAGAGCAAGCCGAGCGCTACTTGACGTTGCATCTACTGACGATGGACGATGAATCTGGTCGCGGGATTCAATCTGAGCAAGTTGATGTGTTGAAAACCACTTACTTTTCCAAAAATATGCAGAACACTAAATGGATCAATAGTTCTATCTGGGGCCGCATGTATTGGAAATTGTGGAAGCAGTACGGGAAGGGTGATAATTTCAACTTTATCGTGGTGCAACATTGACAGAGCTTCGGATTGATAACAAATGGCCCCAGATTTTTAAACAGTTTGATATTCTTAATCGATCGTATGTGGCAATTGGCTTTTTTAGTAGTAGCGAAGATAGCAAGCTGCTGACGATTGTTCGCGCTAATGAGTACGGTGCACCACATATTCAGCCTAAGAATGGTGAATGGTTAACGATTCCCACCAAGGACACTCCAATGGGTGCCGATGGTGGACCAATGCCGGCACGTGAGATACCGGGACTATTCAGGCCAAAAGGCAAGAATGTACTTGCTGTACCCAATGGAAACAAGTTCAAGATCGTTTATATCTTAGTTAAAGAAGTCACTATTCCACCACGACCGTTTATCCGGACAGCCAAAATTCAAAACGAAAAGAAGTATCAGCGCATGGTGATGAACGGTATCGGACAGATCATCGATGGCTCAATGACTGCTAAAGAATTGCTGACAATCTTGGGTGAAACTGCTAAGAATGATATTCGCAGACAGATGATTGCTTGGTCTGATCCAGCCAATGCGCCGGCAACAATTGATCGTAAGGGTACCAATAATCCGCTGGTTGATAAAGGCATTTTAACCCGAAATGTGGAGTGTCGAATTCTAGAAGGGTGGCATGAGTGATGAAAAAGCTCAAGATGAAATCATTAATCAATCGAAAAGGCGTTGACATTAACGTTTGGTCGGCTGATTTACTAGATGGTTCCACCGGTCCTGTCGATGGCGTGCCCGTTCAAAAAACAACTGATGAAATTGAGCCTGAGAAACGCCACGAACCGATCCTGCCCTATAGTACCTTTGATCACACGTTGATGAATGTCAGTGGTGGTTCACAATCTGATGCTGACTTGCTGTGGTTGTCAACCGGTAAGTACCCCAAGAACACGATTGTTGAATCGACGACTCAAGAGGGAAAGTATCGGGTGGTTAATTACAGCAACTATCAAGATTATTCAGACGTGGTTATCTACGAACTGAAAGGGGATGACCTCAATCAGTCAATATAAATCGGGGAAGAAACTATTAATTCACTGCCTTGGTGAGATTGTCAAACAATCGACCGGGCAGCTTTTTTATGCCCAGGAATTGACCACTGATCGACCTCAGTACCCGTTTTTCACGTTTGTGACGGTAGCTGGCGATCATGAAGAACTAGCTGATTTCCCAGATCATCGAAATTATCAGATTATCCTACAGCTTGACGCTCATTCAAACGACTATTGGCAGGCGGATGATTTGGCGAGTCAGCTTTTCGAAGCCTTACGAGATCCAAGTTACAAGCGGTTCCTAAAGCAGTGTTCAATGACGATCCAAACAACCGGTGATGTTATGTCGCATAATGCCGTCATTGGCAGTAACTACGACTATGCCGTGGGATTTGATGCGACGTTTGCTGTTATTTCTGGGCTGACGTTTGAGGATACTGATCTGGACTTCACTTACTCACCACACACAACAATCGATAGTACTGATATTTCTGATGGTAATAATGATTCGAAAATTTCAATTAAAAAATAGGAGGTAACAAAATGACTACAGCTATTGCCCCATACGGGCGTATTACTGACGTTATTGTTAACTTGAAAGAACAACAGCCAATTCCACAAATTGGTTTTGGCAATATTTTGTTCTTAACTAAAACACCGGCTCCTGATTCAGATGGCAAGGGTGGGGGCGTTCCAAACAACGCTACAACTACGGATGGCCTATTACGGTCCGTCACCGATAGTACAACCGGAGCGGTTTACAAAGAGTATTCAAGTGTTGATGCATTGGCACTTGATTATGATTCAAGCACACCCTTGTATAACAAAGTAACGACCTACTTTAATCAACAATTTCCATCTGACCGAGTAGCTGTTTTATCATACCCAAAAGGCAAGCTTCAAGATTCACTGGGCGCATTTTGGTGGCAAGATTGGTACTTCATGGTCTTTGACCAGGATGATCCAGAGGACATGACGCTAGCTTCTAACATTTGCGAAGCTAACTTATTGAAGTTCTTAGTAGTTCAAGAAGAATCCGTAGATGCATTCTCTCATTGGGAAGGTAACGAATACACGATTGATCTGGTACATCCATTAACTGAAGCAATGGACGCAGCTTTAATTGGTCGGGTTGCTTCTAAGACCGTTGGATCTGTTACTTGGAAGTTCAAGGATTTAGACGGGATTACTACTCAAGATTATTCAGCAACTGATTTCGCAGGGATTACCAATCATCATGCCATTGCATACGTAATGGTTAATGGTACCCCAGAGACATCAGAGGGCTGGACATCCAACGGTGAGTATATCGATAACCTGCATGGTGACACCTGGATTAAAACCATGGTTCAGCTCAATGTACAGAAAAAGTTTCAAGAGAATGACAAGATTCCTTACGAAAAGTCTGGAATCGATTTGCTGGCTTCCGTGGTTTACAACACTTTGGATACTGGTTGGCAGCAAGGCATTATCTTGACAGATGACGCCACTAAGAAAGGTGACTTCAATGTGACGTCATCTGATCGAGACGCACAGTCACTAGAAGACCTGTCTAAGCGTCATTATGGCGGCATCCAATTCACTTATCACCGTTCAGGTGCCATTCATAGTGCAACTATCAATGGTCTGATTCAATCAGACACGATCACTGCTAACGGTGGCGGTGGAGCGAGTAGTTGATGCAGGCACGCCTCAACTCAATAGTTCTAGTGCGACTGCCGATTCAGTCACGCTCAATCTTCAGTAAAATAAAGGAGGCCAATCCTTATGGCTAATGCAAACTCGTCTCAAACAGGCGTTATGGGTACCTATGATGCTGCCGATGTCACTTCGGTGGTTGACGGTAATGTGCTTTTCGGATTCCAATCTGGTGACTTTGTTACCTGGGAATGGGATAATGATAAAACCAGTGCAGATGGTGATTCATACGGTACCTTTGTTCTTTCGAAGAATAACAAGAATTCCGGGTCAGTTACTTTTAACTTGAACCAAGAATCACCATGCAACAAAGTGTTTGCCGATTTAGCAAACACTAATGGAGAATTTGCCATTGATGTTCGTTCAGATAATGAGCATGTATACGGTGCTCATGCAAGCGTTGTTCGTGTTCCGAGTGGACAAAATGGCGATGCCGCCCAAGTGCGGTCATGGCAAGTTAAGGTTTTGAATCTAGAGTATGAGCGTCTTGATTCAATGCCATCATAGTTTTAATGAGATCTTAGCTTCTAGCTAGGGTTATTTTTTTACGTAAAAATTCAGAAGGAGAGATTTTAAATGCCAGAAGAAGCAAAGAAAACCACTAAAGAGGTCGCCAACGAAGTTGCCGGTACACGAACAGCAGCTCGTGAACAGGCCGCTAAGAATGCAATTACGTCACGTTTCGGTAAGACGAAAACGTTTAAGATTGATGAAGGGACTGACCATGAGCAGACCTTTATGCTGCAGTTCCCAGGAACTGTTGAAGCATCTAATCTTTTAGATAGTGCGCAGAACCCGTTTGGAAACTTGGCAAGAACTTTCTTTATGGAACAAGCTATTAAAAAGATTATCGTTGCCCCAAAGATCAAAGACCTCAAGTTCTTTGATGAACATCACGGTTATTCTGAGGTATACGATCAAGTCGTTTCCTTTCTTACGGACGGGCTTAACTAGAAATAAATCCACACGTGAGATTAAAAGGGAAGCCGACTTGCTCGAGCTTCCCTTTTTTCTCATTTTAAATGGAGTACCCGAACACATGGTAGCTCATGCTGATGCCGATCAATTGGCGTTATTGCAGGAACTAGTCATACGAAAAAAGCTGTCTGGAGAATTGCCGGATAGCTTGACGACACAAGCAGGTGTCGCTAAAGCACTTAACGGCGGCAAACAGTAAAGATTGGAGGTGGACGAAATGGCTGATTCTCCTTATCGGGTTGGATATGACATTGAGGCCAAGGTTGACTACTCACAAATCAAAGACGCAACTAAAGCAGCCGGCGAATTGATTGAGAAGCTTGAACGACTGGGTAAATTGCCAAATGGTTCTAGTACGGCTGCTGGTGAAATTTCCAAACAGGCTCGAACAGCAGCGAACGAAACCGAAAAGCTGGCTAGTCAGAAGCGCAAGTTAACTATTGAGACAAAAAAAGCAGCTAATGCAGAATCTGATTTAAAGAATAACATTAAGCAAACCAATAATGCCGGTAAAGACTTTAATCAGACCTCTCATAATGTGAAGACGGTTGGCGAGCAGAGTAAATCAGCTGCTGGTGATATGAACGTGTTACAGCGCTCAATTGAGAAGGTTAAATCAATTGGTAAGGGTGCATTTGGATACGTTTCAGAGCATGTCAAACGATTGGGGGAGCATTCGGAGGCCACTCGGAAGAAACTCGACCGTTTGAATAAAACCGGCAAGCGTTTCCGTGATGCCGGTTATTCCATGCTCCCAGTTTCAGCAGCATTAGGTGCATCATTTTTAAAGGGTGCTAAAGACGCCACGCAATTGCAAAACCGTTACACCATCATTCGTAATTTAATCAAGACCGGTGGTGAATCAACTGCTGCTTCGATTAATAATACACGGAAAATGATGTCGCAGGGACGTGACATGTCCCTGAAGTATGGTGTCAGTCAGAACAGTATCGCCAAAGGCTATGAGCAGTTAGTACGGCGTGGTTATCAATCTAACCAAGCGTTGGCCGCCCAAAAGACCTATTTACAAGGCTCAATTGCGTCCGGTGATAAATATTCTGACGTTGTTACCACAGCGGCCAGTGCGATCGAATCATTTGGATTAAAGTCCAAGAACACGATCAAAATGACCGAGAATACTAAAAAAGCCGTTAACCAGATGGCCTACGCCGCCGACCTGACAGCGACATCATTTAGTGATTTAGGTGAGGCAATGAAGTTTGCGGGTCCCGACGCCTATGGCGCCCATCAAACTTTAAGCCAAACTTCAGCTGCAATTGGTGAATTATCCAATGCCCACATTGAGGGTAGTCAAGCCGGAACATCCCTGCGACAGATCTATCAACGATTGATTAATCCACCGCAAAAAGGTAAAGCGCCCAACGCCTTGAAGCAATTGGGATTAAACAAGAATAGTTTTCGGGATGCTAAGAATAATCTTCTACCGATTGCCGACATTTTTGATAAATTAAGTTCTCGTATGAAGGGCATGAGCCGAACTCAACGAGGCGGAATTTATGCCGCCTTATTCGGCGCTAATGCTTCTAGTGCTGCCAACGTTTTAGGAACACATGTAAAGCAATTAAAAGAGTTGACTGGCCAAGTTGCCAAAGCCCAAAAGCAAGGCAAAGGTGGTTATGTCGCTGGTTTGTCTCAAAAGAATTTGCATTCCTGGCAAAACCAGTTTAAACGTTTTAAGACGTCAGTTGATCAATTAGGGATGTCTTTTGCCAAAAGCGTTTTGCCAACGTTAACGCCAATGGTTGAAAAGCTAAACAATTTGGTAACTGCTTTTGGCAAATTGCCAAAGCCGATGAAGCAGGCAATTGCTTATGGTACGGCGTTTGTTGCCTTAGCTGGCCCATTAATGGTTGGGGTTGGTAGTATTGCGTCAACCGCAGCAGTACTGGGATTAGGTGCTTCTAAAACCGGTGGTGGAATCGGCAAGCTTGGTAAAGCCTTTCTGCCGTCCGCTTTAAAAGATGTTGGCAAATCATCAACAAGCACTGCAGCTGATGCATTAGGTGGATTATCTAAGGGTGGCAAGTTCTTGGAAGGTGCCAAAGGTCTCGCCAAAAGAATTCCATTGCTGGGCACCGCAATCTCAGCAACCTCATTAATCGGTATTAACAAGAAAAATGCCGGTCGTAAGATTGGTGATTTTGGTGGTTCAGTTGCCGGTATGACTGCCGGTGCTTCAGCTGGGGCAGCCTTGGGATCAGTTATTCCTGGGCTTGGTACGGCTGTCGGCGGTCTTATTGGCGGAGCTGCTGGCGGCATTGCTGGTTCTTCACTTGGTAAAACCGTTGGTGGTTGGTTCCAGAAACAAATTCCAGGTATCAAGAAATCAGTCAGCCCGGCATTTAAGTCGGTTGGCAAATGGATTGGTAAAGAGTGGAAATCTGCCGGCAAGTTTGTTGGCGGAATCGGTTCGTGGTTTAAGGGCGTTGGCAAAGGAATTGACAAGAAGGTTATTAAGCCGGTTGCTGGGGCTTTTAAATCAGTTATCAAAACAGCGGGCAAGCTTAAATCCGGTGTTGCACATGCAATTGCGGCACCGTTTGAGTTTGCTGTTGGTTTAGTTCATCGATATATTGTTAAGCCTTTAAAAAAGCCAGTTACAGCCGTTTTGACTTGGATTCGCAAGAAATGGAAAGCCTTTTCTAAAACCGCTGGCAGTTTATGGCATTCAATTGGAAATGCTGTAGGCAGAGCTTGGCGATCTGGTTTAAAAGTTGTTTCCAATATTTGGAAATCAACTTCTAAATGGCTTGGCAAAGCGTGGAACTCTTTTGCCAGCACCGCTGGTAAGTACTGGGAAAAGATCACATCGCCGATTAAAAAAGTGTGGCATTCAGCGGTTGGTTACGTTAAGAGCCTCTGGAACGGCGCAACAAACTGGCTAAGTAAAGAATGGCACAGTTTATCCAAATCGGCAGGCAATATCTTTACGGCGGTTGGCGACGCTATCAAACGGCCAATTAAAGCCGCTTGGGACTACATCAGCAATATCTTCGGCAAAATTGGTAATGCTGTTGGGAATGTCACTAAAAGTGTTGGTAAAGTGTTCGACAAAGTTGCCAAATGGGCTGGCGGTGTGACCAAAGAAGGTAAACACGCTCTAGGTGCACACGCCAACGGTGGCCTCATTACTTCCCAGCACAATGCACTGGTTGGCGAAGCAGGGCCAGAACTCGCGTATACGGTTAATGGTCGTAAAGCACGTATTCTTGGGGCTGCTGGGCCACACATTACTAAAGTTAAACCAGGCGAACGGATTCTAAATGCCCGTGATACCGCTAAGGTGATGGGTGGTGGTTTAGGCCACGCTCTGCCAGGATATGCTAATGGAACTTCTACATTAGGTCGAACGGCTAAAACATCCGATAAAGAAGTTAAAGCTGGTTTAAATAAGGTTGCCAAAGATTACGATTCAACGACTAAAAAGTCCAAGAAATCACTTGATAAATTCTCCAAGAATTCGAAAAGTGCATGGAACGGCGTTACTAAGGACACTAAGTCCCGTTCTCAAAAGATTCAGAAAAATACTGTCGGCGATTATGATGATCTGCAAAAAGGATCCATCAGACAGCTTAGCCAATTGCAAAGCGGCAACAACTCTCAATGGAAATCAATTCTAAACCAGACCGGCAAGCGAACTAACAGCTTGCGCAAGAGCACCGTTAGCGACTTTAATTCGATGCAGCAGGGCTCCCAGAAACAGATGAATCAACTTGAGTCCGGGATTATTGCTGCTGCTAAGGCCACTGCGATTGGTTTCGGCAAAGAAATGGGCCGGATGAAAGGTTACGCACACTCAGCTATGGGTGGGGCAATCGGTCAATTGAACCAAGGTATCTCAGGCATTGACAGTGTCCTTGGACAATTCGGTGGTAACCATTCAGTTATCAAGCCGATCAAGTATGCGCATGGATCTAATGGCCAGCTGACCGAGAATCAAATGGCTATGGTCAATGATGCCACTGCCGGCCCACGACAAGAATTGATTGTCCGTAACAACAATGTCTATGCGCCACAAGGTAAGAATAGAGTTCTGCCACTCCATAAAGGTGACCAAGTTCTAAATGGTCGCCAGTCACAGGAATTTGCAGCCATGCAAGGCATTGCTCACTATGCCAAAGGCTCTGGTGTTTCCAAGTCGGGATTGCGAAAGATTGCTGATACCAACTCCAGCCACCCAACCAAAGCATTCAATAATGAATACAACGTGCATATCGACCTAGGCGGTTCCACTTTACAAAAGGGATCCACTGCTCTGGGCAAGAACTCAAGCAACAAACTTGGACCCGCTTGGAGTAAGGCGATGTGGGGTGTCATTCAAGATGCCATTCAAGGTGGCGGTTCAGCTGCTGGTGGTAATTGGCGCCATAGTCCTGGTGCCGGATTTCACGTCACCTCTGGATTTGGTTATCGTGGCGCGACCGCTGGCGGAATGGCTGATCATGATGGTAATGATTTTTCCGGTGCAAAAACCGTTCATTCTGTTCATGGTGGAACTGTAATCTATGCCGGTGGCGCTCCTGCAAATTGGGGCGGTGGCAATGGTATTGGTGAAAACCTGGTCACCAAAGGTAGTGACGGATGGTATGTCATTTACCAAGAATTTAACGGTAAAAACAATTCTGGCGCTCCAATGTATGTTCACCGTGGAGATACGGTTAAGACAGGTCAACGAGTTGCCGCTCTTGGGCCAAGCGGAACTCATGTCCACATCGGAGTTTCGCGGCACAATCCCTTCAGCAACAGTGGCTCTACAACAGCTGGTTGGAATGATCTTTTAAAGATGCATGGTCACTCAAGTGGCACACCTAAATCACGTAAATCTGATGGTCGACTAACTAAATTGGCTAAGGCTGAACTTGGCAAAAAAGCACTGAAATGGGTTGGCGATAATCTTGGCATTTCAAACGATTTGGGGAGCATTGGTGGCAAACCGGTTGGCGATTTGGAAACACTAATCCGCAAAGCCGCTAAAGCAATGCACGCCACGATACCAGGCGGCAAATGGATGTACTATATGTTGCATATGATTCAAAATGAGTCTGGTGGTCGTGCTGGTATCAAAGGGATTGATGACCATGATGGTACTGGCGCTGCTATGGGACTTTTGCAATATAAGCGTAGTACCTTTAATTCTTATGCTGTCAAAGGGCATAAAAACATTTTGTCTGCTTGGGACCAACTACTCGCATTCTTTAACAACAGCCATTACAAGACCGATATTGGAATTGGCTATAATGGCAAAGTTGGTGAATGGCGTGGTCGTGGTTCGGGTCCGTCAGGTAGTCGACGATATGCCAATGGTGGTTGGGCTGGCAAAGCCTCCATCTTTGGTGAAGTTGCTGGTGAACCTGAAGTGGCGATCAACCCTAAGCGCAAGAGTGCAGATAATCTCATTGATCAAACAATCGAAGCCCGTGCGACTGCTGATAAATCGTCACCATCGGCGGACTATCTAAATTCCATTAAGGCGCTTAAAGTTAAGCAGTCCCGGCCAAAGATTGAGCCAAAAATCACACTCAACTTTAATGGCGATATCTCTGATGAAAAGACGATGAATAAGGCCGTTGATAAGTTTAAGCGTGGATTAACAGATGTGCTTACACAAATTAATGATGAATTTGGCCTTGATGATTCAGTCTGGTAGGAGGTGGAATGGATGGCTGCTAAGAAAAAGATGACTGCTGAACAGAAATTGGATAGCGAAATATCCAAATACAAGAAATCAGTCACCAATTATAAGGATAAGTACAACAATGCTAAAACGAAACAAGCTAGTTTTTTTAAGAAGGCGAATGATGCCAAGGACGATAAAACAAAGCAGTTTATGACCACCATTGCGAATTCGTGGAAGCGTGCCAAAGATGGCTATAAGGCTGGTTATGACCGAAGTAACACCAAATTGAAATCTTTGACGAAAAAGAAAACCAAGTTCGAAAAGAATAAGGTTACCAAGAATTTAGCTAAAGTTTCTGAAAAGATATCTGAGCATAGCAAAAAAGTTGATGCTGGAGAAAATGAAGGTAAGCCAGCAATTTATCGTAGTGACGGCCAAAGCACTGATATCATCTATGTAGCTACTACTGGTGGTGAGAATGACGATACAACGTCTGATATCTCCACTTGGCCACGAGATTCTGGTGCGCCGGCGCATAACTATGCACGGGTATCCGGCAAAACGGTCACTTTAAGTGGGATTATCACTGGTAACACCGATCATGAATCTCGAGAGAAATTTAATAAGCTTCTCCAATGGCATTCACGACACTATGAATTAACCTATAAAGGTCGGATCTACTACAAGCATTTGATGATTTCTGATATCGGTCGGACCTATGATGATTTTGCAACAAACATCAAAGTCAATTTATCTTTCCAGTTTAGCTATCCAGTTAAAGTTACAGCTAAAGCTGGTACCAAGAAAACTAATAAAACAACCAAGTCACAAAAGTCAACTCAAGGCACACGTAACAAGACTTATAAGACGCTCACGGTTAAAAGTGGTATGACTTACTGGCAGTTATCAAAGACTTACGGTAAATCGGTGGCTTGGCTAGAAAAAGTAAACGGCAAGAATTTGATTGCTGGTAAAAAAGTAAGAGTTAGATAACACAAGCACTTAACCGTCGAAACGTTGGGTGCTTTTTAAAATGAGGTGATTTGAATGCGAATGTATATTCCATTCGACACGGAGAATATGCCCGATGTTTTCGATATTACAGTCGGTGGGTCAAAGTACACGTTTCGTGGCGATTATAACGAAGTTGCCGACTACTATACCGCGACGGTGATCAAAGATGATCGGGTGTTACTGTCTGGTGAGCCATTGCTGGTGGGCAATATTTTAGGGATGGATATACCTGATCGTGATCTGCCGCTCGACGATATCAAGGTCATGGATGAATCCGGACAGTTGCATGATGCTGGCTTTATCAACTTTATGGACGGTGTCAAACCGTATATTGATGAGGTTGATCCTAATGGGTCTGAGACTGACAATCCGGATGCCACACCGTTAGGATATGATCCTGATGACGAAGACGATGAGACTGATGCAGAAGGGACGATTGTCATATGACAACTGAATTTAAAGATCCCCATGCTTGGTTTATCGTGACCGATGATAGTGGTAACAAGCAGACCGTTTTTAATAATGAAATTAAGGATAATAATTATCCGTTTGCCTTTGAAGTCAACTTTGCCGATCAACCGACACCGGCTCAGAACACGGTGACACTGTACAACATGAGTAAAAAGCACCGAGACTTTTATAAGAAAGGCCAGAAGTGTGTCTTAGCGTTTAACTGGGGTAAGTCTCAAAAAACATTGTGTGAAGGTTATCTATCTCAAATTGGCGTCAATCAATCCGACGGAACCACAGAAAATATTGTTATTACGTATACTGAGGGAACTGACTATAAGAATATCGAAGCTCGTAAGATTCGGGTGCAGAAAAAGAAGAAAGTCAATCAGTATACGACGGTAAAAAAGAAAATACCTGGCAAATGGGTTAATAAACGGATTCATTACTATACCACCGAAAATGGCAAGAAGGTCGGTCACTATAAGACCAAAAAGGTATATCAAAAGGCCACTTATAAGAAAAAGCGGGTTAAACATAAGGCAACCAAAACGTTCATGGTTAACATGGCTTTTCATAAAGGTAAGACGCTTGAACAGATTATCAAGGCGGTTGCATCCAAAGCCGGTATCAAGATCAGCAAGATTCAACTCCATAAAAACACACCAATCAAAAAGGCTTATACCGCAAAGGGTAAGCCTTTAACTGTTCTTAAAAGTTTGGTAAAACGGGGTGAATCTAAGTTGTTGTACATTCGTGGTGACTTGGAAATCTTGGATCCCAAAGTGAAAAAACGTACCTGGTTTGTGATCACTGATGACATTTTAATGACTCCACCTAGTATGGATGAGGACGACGAAGGGACAACTACGTGGGAAATTACTACGCCACTGATTCCGGAAGTCTCCACACTAACTGGAATCATTATGCAGTCTAAATATCTCAAAGGTAAGTTCTTTGTGTCAGCAGGTCAACATACCTCGGATGGAACTAATCCACAATCGCAAATGTCGATTCAGAAGGTGTAGGTGATATGGATGGTTGAACAAGCTTCACAGCAAAAAAATTGGTACAAGACGTTTCACAACATGCTGAACAACATTAATTACGATCTGGACTGTAATTATCACGCCAAGGTTATCAAGTATGATAAAACGCACCATACGGCTGACATTCAACCTCTGAACAATTTCTCGGATGGATCAAAGAAAGCTCAGATTTTGGATGTGCCGGTTAGCAAGTGTTGTTATCAACTCGATGAGTGGCTAATGACGGTAAAGGATAAATTTAATGGGGCGATTCCCACACCTATTATGCATGCTGGTGCGGTTGTAGTCGTCACGGTCATGGATCACGATATGGATGATTGGGATGGTACAGCTAAGGAATATACCCCATCTTCCGGTCGTCAACATGATATCAATGATTCGATCATAGTGGGAGTGATATAAATGGCTAGAGATTTGATGATTGACCAAAGTGGAGATTTTGTCATTGATCCTAATACTCATGACTTAGAAGTTGTTGAAGGTGCTGATGAAATTGCACAGCGCATTAGAGCAACTTTGGATATTTATTATGGTGAGATGGACAACTTAGATTCAGAAATTGGGTCTGATTATTCCAATATGTTAGGTAAACAGCCAGATCTAGAACATGCTACTGATGACATGGAAGCTGCTATCACTGCTCAAGTTCCCGAGATTCAAACTGTTGATTCAATTACTTTTACTAAAGATAAAAATCGTCATTTGATTGTTGACTTCGAAGTAACCTATCTTGATGAAGATGATAATGAACAGCAAGCAAAAGGAGGATACGATATTGGCACTTGATTTAAAATATGGCCTAAGCTCTAGCGGATTCTTAGTGCCAACTTATGAGGAAGTATTAGATGCAGTGCAGACCGATTTCAAACGTCGGTTCGGCGAGGATATTCCATTAACGGCGAATTCAAATTTCGGCATTCTTTCAATGTCCTTCTCATATTTCATATCTAAGTATTTTCAACAATTGCAGTTATTCTATTATGATGCCTATGTAACTACAGCAACCGATACCGGCCTGGATCGTCAAGCATCTAATGCTGGGATCACACGGAATGATTCATCTCAATCACAAGCAACGCTTCATATTGTGACGGATGGAGAATATTTGATCGAGGCTGGAACCCAGTTCGAAACTGCAGATGGAATTGTGTTTGATGTAATAAACGATGTTGTTACAACTCGGCAATCCGATGGATCCTGGTCAGTTGATGTTAATGCCAACTCCGATGATTATGGTGCTTACACTAACACTCCAGCTAATAGTATTACTATTGTTTCCGATCCGGATGACAATATTATCAGTGTTAACAACCCAGAAGCATCAAATGGCGGTATGGATCGAGAAACTGATGATCTCTTGCGACGGCGGATTATTACGGAAACTATCGCCAACCCTTCTGGAACCATCAATGGCATTATTACTGCATTAACCAATCTTTCTGGCGTAAAACAAGTTGGGGCCGTCCAAAATCCTTTGGGAACAGTTGATAGCTATGGTAATCCTCCTTACACTGTTCATCTATATGTGCTAGGTGGTGCTAAACAAGACATTCTAAATGCATTAGCGACCTACTCTGGCTTTGGACCGATGTTTACCGGTTCAGAGTCAGGCCAAGTGGCCGATGATTCTGGAACAATGCGAACATATTATTTTGATTATGCAACACCAATTCCGATTCATGTCAATGTTAAGCTCAAAACAAATTCTAATTGGGATGCCGATAGTGGCATTGGTGAAGTTAAAGAACTGATCGCTGACTATATCAACAGCCTTTCAATGGGTGCTAACGTTGTACTGACCAAGATGTATCCGGATATCTATTCAATGGACGGCGTGGATGAAGCTACTATTTTAATTGGTCGTGATCCAAGCAATTTATCTAGTCAAGATATTCAAGTGGATAAATATGAAGTTCCGCAAGGATCGACTGATTGGATCAATGTTGGTGATGATAATACGGCCATGCTAACTGGGTACACATCCACAACTAACTCAATTAAATTAGACTTTGAATAGGGGGCCATCACATGTTATACACAACTGATCAGATGATGGCAGAACTTGCACAGCATTGGAGTCACCAGCCGGACAGCGTCATTTATGGAATGATGGACGAACTTAATCAGATGTTTGAGTTCGGCTCAGATCTGGGCAGCAAGATTGTTGACTGGACGGCGATTGATTACGCTGAAGGCACATCGCTCGATATGATTGCGGCACAGTACCAGGTGTCACGTCCAGACAGTGACGATGATTTCTTGCGTTTTTTAATTCGTCTAAAAAAGCAAGTTGCTACATCCGACGGAACTATTAATTCAATTGAACGGGTAATCGCTAATTCCTTGGAGATTGATCTAAGTGAGATTCACGTTGAATCTACAAGGGATGGCACAAATAAAGTAAATCATATTACTGTATATGGAATCCCGTTTGAATATGCGGATGACAAACGCAAAACAGAAATTATGCTAACTGGATTACAAGCTGCCACATTACTCGGAGTCTGGATTGATCAAGTGGCATTCACCATCAACACGCAATCTTCGCTTTATATAGCAACCCAAACGATTCAGGAAGAAATACTCTATGTATAGGAGGCAGCATGTAAATGCAAAAAATGGGTGATACTATTATTACGGACTTAGGGATGGATTTATTGAGTTCTGTAAATAATGGTAATGACAAAATTACTTATACGAAAACGGTATTAGCTGCTGACGACTTAACACAGGAATCTGATGTGGATATTCAAAAAACCACATCACTAACATTAATTCAGCAAACAACCGGAACAACGGTTATCAGTCGAGTTGATAATACAGTTAATTTAGGAGCCACTTTTACTAATAAAGAAGTTACTCAAAATTTCGATTTTTATGTTATTGGTTGGTATGCTAAGGGCAGTGCAGTTATAACAGATGAACGGTTATTTGCAATCACTCCCAGCACTGTTAAGCAAACAATGCCGGCGGGAAAGGATGGAGCAGCAACAGCTGCAATCTCGCCAAAATACGCCAGTGCTTTAAGCCGATCGGCAACTGTGAGCTTAAATCCTGATCAAGCAGGCACAGTTACTCCAGAATATGTTGACCAGAAGATTCAACAGATTATTAGCCAGGGAATTGTTAATGCAGGTTCAACACTATCAGAATCTGATAACCTTGACAGTTTTATTACCACGGGCTACCACTTGATTAAGGGCAGTTTGCCGCTTAGTGCACCAGAAGACTTTTCAACTAATGGCCAGATTATTGTTTATGGGAATAAAGACACAACGGATGGTGTCACACAATTGGCTTACGACGATATTAATGGCACAAGCTACGTTCGATCATATAATCCGACCAACAATAAATGGTCTGATTGGGATTTAGTTATTACCAAGTCTCAATTGAATGCGGTTTTGCCAACTGACATCGCCAGAACTGGTGAAAATAATGACTTCAAAGGCAAAAATACTTTTGAAACCGATCCCACTGATAGTGCAGGGAATGCTTATGCCAAAACAGTTGACGTTAATCAGCAACTGGATAAAAAAGTGAATATTGCTGATATGCGTAAACCAGCTAGTGATGTAGCAGGAATTGAAGAGGTTAGTTCCAAGCAAGATAAAATTGGTTACACACCTGCTGATGACAGTGAAGTAGCCCACCTATCCGGTGCCAACAACTTTGATACCGTTCCAACTGTTAACAATAATCCGTTATTACTAGCAAGCAGTTTACCGTCTGACCTAGCACGAACATCTCAGCAAACCAACTTTACAGCAGGTTTGCAGTCAGGAGGTGTTCCAGTCGCTACTAGCGACGATTTGAAAAGCGTTGAAAACTCGGCTTGGCATACGGTAACGCTTCCCAATTCGCAAGGATTAAAAAGTATTACAATGATATATAAAAACCATGAAGATGATAAATATATTGAGGCAAATATTTACGCGAACTCTGTCCATACAACTATTTATGCATGTACCATGCTTGATCTTAGCGGAATAGTTAATCGTATAACCGATATTGATTTATTATTTGTATCATATTCTAGTAACGGGTTTTTAAACAACGATGGAAGTACTGTTGGATCAATTTCAGCTACGGCTGCGGGAGCTAAAATTTCTTTACCAAGTAACTGTGAAATTTATTCACCAACAAACATCGCTATTATGTCAAACAGTGGAGGATCATTTGCAAAAATATACTATGATTCCCTAGTTAATAATTAGAAATAATGAAAATTTTATGAATTACTATGTAAAACTTGACACCGATGATCGGGTATTCAATTTTGGCAAAATATGATATAATTTTTCCGTGGATAACAGCCCATTCACTGTTGTTATTCATACCCTTCAAGTGTATATTCCCCCAGAATATATACCTCTAGATATATTCATACTTTTTCATATATCCCCTAAAAGTATATGAAAATGCATCTATCTACGGATAGGTGCTTTTGTTTTGCCCGAAAATTAGCCGTCTATGAAAATAGATGGCTTTTCTTTTACCCCAAAATAGAAGGGAAGTGAGGCCGTTGCCATTAAGCGATGAGGATCATCAAATGTTACTGAAACATGGCAAAGAATTATCAGACCATGAAAGACGCATTACTGATCTCAACAATAAAATGACTGACACTTTAAAGAGTGTTGATGAAAGTAATAAGTATTTACGAGAACAGAATACTCGAATTTTAGAAGCTGTCATTCGTGGAAACGAAAAGAATGAAACTCATAAAAACGAGATGGAAGTTATCAATCGTCAGAACTTGTGGAAGGTGGTTACCATTGCGATCGGGTCCAGTTCCGTTATTTATTTGATTCTACAACAACTCATTCATTTCTTACATTAGGAGGAGAATATTATGAAAATTTTTAAACAGATTAGTGATATTTTTAGCTGGCTTCAAAGTACCGGCATTCTAGCCGCATTGGTGGCTCTGATTATTGTGGTCGTGAAGCAAGTCCAACCATACTTAAAGATTCACATTAAAAATAAGCAACTTAACCAGGTGACGGATTTCGCCCTAACGACCGTTACCAAGTTTGCCACATTGGCGGGATTATCCAAATCTGACCGGAAAAAGGCGGCCGACAAAGATGTGGCTGACTTTGCGGCACAACTTGGGCTAACCTGGGTAACTCCGGAAATTGTTGACTCAATCGTTGAAGCAGCCTATCAGCAATTCAAGAAACTCGGCTATGATAATCATCAACCACAGACTTTGCCAGAGCCAACTGAGACAGCCGAAAATTCGGCCACCCCACAAACATCGGCAAGCTCTGCAGCACCAGTCGCACAATCATCCGCACCCAAACCTGAAGGTGTAGGACACTCCGCTTCTCAAGCACCTCAAACCATCCAATCAGTAGCAAATTCAGGGAGTGATCAGAATGCCTAAAATTGTAATTGATCTTGCCAGTTACCAAGGATCATCAGTTTCATACTTCAAAACTTTTAAAGCTCATGGAGTTGATGCTGCTATGGTCAAATTGACTGAGGGCACCAACTACTTGAATCCGAAAGCATCCGCCCAAGTGACGAATGCCTATAAAGTATTTGGTGCAGTTGGCGCTTACCACTTCTTTCATGGAAATGGGACAGCAGAAGCGCGGTACTTTTTGGCTTGGGTCAGGAAGTTTGGGCTGGATAAGTCAACAGTTCTAGCAATTAATGTTGAAGCATCCGGATTGCCCTACAATACAACTCCCCAAGTGAACGTCTTTTTGCGCTATCTTATCAATGCCGGTTATAAAAATGTCATCACCTACGGCAGCGGTTCCTGGTTCAATTCTGGACGAATTAAGCGATCGGAACTTATTGACAAGCATATCTGGGTAGCTGCCTATGGCGTTTCGCAGCCTGGGGTAGCCAACGCAAATAGTTGGCAGTTTACCGATGATTTTAAAGGACTAAAGGTTGATGCTTCGTATGACTTTGATGGCTCACTTTCTGGCAGTAAAATGGTTGCTAAGCCAAATTACTATAAGTCACCAAAAATTGGCTTGTATGAAGTGACTTCTCCCGTCTGGATCTACAAAAAGAAGAACTTCAGCAAAGACACGCAAAGCAAACAGCGTCTGATGAAAGGCTCACGGATGTGGGCTAAGGCGGTCAAAGCTGGTAAGATCACCCATTTAAAGCTGAAGTACGCTAAAGGCTATATCAGTAGCAATGCGGATTACGTTCACCGGATTTATTTAAAAAAGTAGTATGTTTACATTTTTCAGCTAAAAAGGCAAACTGTTAACATCATAGGCTCGTGTTAACTACGCTCACTCCTCTGGGGGTGGGCGCTTTTTTGCTTTTTGAAATTATATCTATTTAAATATAACATTTTTGCTTATTCTGTTTACATTTTTCAGCAAAAGGTGTAAAAGTGAATACATGATGTGAGAACGTTGATATATCAAGCTCACCTCGATAATTCGGGGTGGGCTTTTTTTATATTAGAGATTAAATTTAACTGGGTGGGCGTTTACACTTTTTAATAAATAGTGTATTTATAAGCGGCACCAGTTGAGAAAACTCGTTACTTTAGTGACGAGTAGTTCACGTTTACATCAATGTGAAAACACTGATATTAATCCCATCTTGTTAATTCGAGGTGGATTTTTTAGTTTTCAAAGTGTTTGGAAAAACATTTAACATTTCGACCTCAAGCGGTTTTTCTACTATATATATGATTGAATCATCTTGATAACGTAAGTACAATTTGTTATTAATTAATTCGTTTTGATCCATTATCATTATCTAGAATAATACATACGAAAGAAGATAGTTTTGTCTTCTAGAATCTTGTTGACCATTTTT
The DNA here is from genome assembly GCF_018314255.1 of Lentilactobacillus buchneri. NCBI lineage: Bacteria > Bacillati > Bacillota > Bacilli > Lactobacillales > Lactobacillaceae > Lentilactobacillus > Lentilactobacillus buchneri. The sequence continues at coordinate 2,474,092 of NZ_CP073066.1, read as the reverse complement.
TGACCCAATTTCTGAAAAAGAAATAAAGTAAGAGAAAATAACGACAACTTTCAGCTAAAATAAAAACGCCTCGAATCCATCATATAAAAGGATTTGAGGCGTCTTATCAACGTTGCAGTAAAACTGCTAAAAATGGTACACTATGTCGCAAGAGAGATTCGAACTCTCGACCTACGGTTTAGAAGACCGTTGCTCTATCCAGCTGAGCTATTGCGACAAATCAACAATAACAATTATATGAAATATTAACAGGGTAGTCAATGTTTAATCAGTCTTTTAGGGCAAAGATGTCAATATGATTATGAATTCCTTAAGAAAGTTGCATTTTTATTAAAATTTGAGTTGGTTGAATTCAAAAATTTGAACGTTCGTTGACAAAACTGGATAATGTAGTTGTGCAGCAATCTGCTGTCACAACAATTAGGAGGTGGACGTTGTGGGATTTGTAATCTTTATTGTCTTCATTTTCATCGTTAGTGGCATTATTCAGTATTTTACCAATTCTTCAACCACCACGCGAGCCAATGGCAGACATTTAGCTCAACGTAAATAAAACAGCCGTGGGTAGCGGTTGTTTTTTTATGGGATCAGGTTTCTATTGACGAACACCTGCCAATTATGTATACTAGTAACGTTGTAATTGTGGCTTCCACAGCTACAACCGCTCGATTCAAGCTGATAAGTCTTCGATAGTGATCGGAGCGCTTGTTCTCGGCGAGTCTAAGCAAACTTATAAGGAGGTGCACAAGATATGTACGCAGTTATTACTACAGGCGGTAAGCAATACAAGGTTTCCGAAGGCGACGCAATCTACGTTGAAAAATTAGACGCAGAAGAAGGCGCAAAGGTTACTTTTGATCAAGTTGTTATGGTTGGTGGCGATTCAGTTAAAGTTGGTACACCATTAGTTGATGGCGCATCAGTAACTGGAACTGTTGAAAAACAGGGTCGTCAAAAGAAGATTATCATCTTCCGTTACAAACCAAAGAAGGGCTCACGTTCAAAGAAGGGCCATCGTCAACCATATACCAAGGTTGTTATTGATTCAATCAAGGCATAATTTACTTTGAGGTGACTGATATGATTAAGGCGACCATTAAGCGTTATCGCGGTCATGTAAGTGGGTTCACCATTACCGGCCATGCCGATGCGGGTGAATATGGGCAAGACATTGTCTGTTCTGCTGTTTCTGTGTTAAGCATCACAACGGTTAACGGTCTTCAAGAGGTTGTTGGACTGGATGTCGATGTCGACAGTGACGATGACAATGGTGGCTATTTATCAGTCAATGTACCAGTTGTTAGCGATTCAAAAAAGCGCATTCAAGCTGATGCAGTTTTGAATACTTTTGCGAACGGAATGGCTGATATAGCCGAAAGTTATAGTAAGTATATTAAGTTAAACACAGCGAAATAAATCAATTAATCTGGAGGTGTAAACCTATGTTAGCAATGAATTTACAATTCTTCTCTCACCATAAAGGTGGTGGATCAACTGCCAACGGTCGTAACTCAGCTGGTCGTCGTTTGGGTACAAAGGCTGCTGATGGCTCATCAGTTCACAGTGGATCAATCATCTATCGTCAACGTGGAACTCATATTTACCCAGGGAACAATGTTAAGCGTGGTAACGATGATACATTGTTTGCAGTCGTTGATGGAGTTGTTCGTTTCGAAAGAAAAGGACGCGACAAGCGTCAGGTTTCAGTTTATCCAGTTGCTGAAGCTGCAAAGTAAGCACAATAGTTTAATTAAAGAGGCTGGGACAAAACGCGTGTTTTGCATCCCGGCTTTTTAATTGCTCAGGATTAGAATGCCATTTTCATTGGCTATTTTGACCGAAAGTATTATATAATCTATTTATGTTACATTACATTTAGGAGGAACAACAATGGCAATTTCAACTGCTGATTTTAAAAATGGTTTAACCATCGAGGTCGATAACGCAATTTGGCGGATTTTAAGCTTCCAACACGTTAAGCCTGGTAAGGGTGGCGCATTTGTTCGTTCAAAGCTGAAGAACTTGCGGACCGGTGCTGTTCAAGAAAAAACTTTCCGTTCAGGCGCTAAGATGGAACAGGCTCAAATCGATACGCGCAAAATGCAATATCTGTATGCTGATGGTGATCAACATGTCTTCATGGATATGGATACTTACGATCAAATTTCAATTCCTGCTGAACAAATTAAAAGCGAACTGAATTATTTACAAGAAAACATGGAAGTTCAAGTTATTCAATACGGCAACGAAACCTTAGGAATTGAATTACCTAATACCGTTGTTCTTGAAGTAGCTTCCACTGAACCTGGTATCAAAGGTGATACTGCTTCGGGTGGTTCAAAACCCGCAACTATGACGACTGGATTAACATTGCAAGTTCCATTCTTTGTTAACCAGGGTGACAAGTTGACTATCAATACCACCGATGGAACTTACATTTCACGGGCATAGTAGCCGATTGATCTGAAACGGAGGCTTTATAATGGCTGAAGACACGAATATCATTCTTCATTCAAATGATCCCGAACTTGGCAAAATTGAGATTGCACCCAATGTCCTGGAAATTATTGCTGGGGTAGCCGCATCGCAAATTGACGGCGTTAACCGGATGCGTGGCTCATTTTCAACGAGTGTCAATGAATTACTTGGAAGAAGAAAAGAACACGGTAAGGGCGTTAATTTGACATACACAGATGAGGAATTAACGATCGACGTCTATGTATACTTGAACTATGGCGTTTCAGTTCCAAAAGTTGCATTGGAAATTCAAAGTCAAGTCGAACAGCAGCTGTTGTTTATGACCGGCTTGAAAGTCACCGAAGTTAACGTGCATGTTCAAGGCGTGATTCCGGAAAAAACCACCAGTACGATTGATCCGGATAATCCGTTCGCTGACAATGAAGAAAATGGTGAGGAATAGTGGAATTAACACGACACCAGATCAGAGAAATTGCGTTTCAAACACTGTTTGCCCTAAATACCAACGATCAAACTGATTGGAAGGATTTCTTCCAAGTTTTGACGAGCGGTAAATATGGCGACGACTACCCAGAATACCTGCATCAACTTATTTCTGGCGTTTTGGAACACAAGTCTGAAATCGATCATACAATTGAAAAGTATTTAGCTTCCAGTTGGTCACTTGAGCGAATTGCCCGAACCGATTTAATCATCTTGGAGATTGCTATCTACGAGATGGTTTATGTGGATGACATGCCTGCCAAGGTATCAATCAATGAAGCAATCGAACTTGCAAAAAAATTTAGTGACGACCGTTCACGAAAATTTGTTAACGGGATTTTGTCACATGCTTTAGAAGAACTGGTAAAATAGATTTACACATGTGTAAATCTATTTTTTTGTACATATGATTTCTCACGATGAAAATATAAAGGAGCGGTTTCTAGATGGCAACGATTATTGATGGAAAAGCATTGGCAAAGAAGTTAAACGCACAGACGAGCGAACGGGTAAAACAACTCCAAGACCAACACGGAATCACTCCCGGGTTAGTTGTGATCATTGTCGGCACAGATCCTGCCAGCCAGCGATATGTCAGAAATAAGCATCGGACGGCCGTTAGATTGGGAATCTATTCAATTGTCAGGGAATTACCAGATACCATTACCCAAGATGAGTTGCTGAAAGTTGTTCAGGAGTACAATCAGGATCCCAAGATTACGGGGATTTTAGTGCAGGACCCACTGCCAAAGCAAATCAATGAAAAACAAATCACCCGTTCCATTTTGCCTGAAAAAGATGTCGATGGTTTTCATCCAATTAACGTTGGAAAATTATACTTAAATGATTCAACCAAGTATCCGGTTGCATGTACGCCCAAAGGTGTGATGACAATGTTTGATGAATATCACATTGATTTGAAGGGGAAAAACGCGGTGATGATCGGCCGAAGTGCCATTGTCGGTAAACCAATGGCTGCTTTAATGTTAAATGCTGGTGCTTCGGTTTCAATTCTCCATCTTTTAACAAAAGATATTACTGAATATACTAAGAACGCTGATGTGATTGTTTCAGCAACCGGGAGTCTTCATACCGTTACTAAAAACGATGTTAAACCGGGAGCCGTCATTATTGATGTTGGTCAAAATATTAATGAAGAAGGGCACCTAGTGGGAGACACCGACTATGATGATTTATTTGACAAAGTTTCTTACATCACACCCGTTCCCGGTGGTGTTGGTCCAATGACAATTGCAACTTTGATGCAGCAAACTGTTGATTTAGCAGAATGGAGCCTTGAACGTGGCGAATGATTATTTAACCGTTAGCGCCTTAACAAAATATATTAAAAGAAAATTTGATGTTGATCCGTATTTAACTAAGGTATACCTCACTGGGGAAATCTCCAACTTTCGATTGCGCCCGAATGCCCACCAATACTTTAGCTTGAAGGATGATCACGCGAAAATTAGTGCGATCATGTTTAAATCGGCTTTCAACCGGCTAAAATTCATCCCTGAAGAAGGCATGAAAGTTTTAGTTGTGGGCCATATTTCGGTCTATGAACCCAGTGGAAGTTATCAAATCTATGTGGAACAGATGGAACCTGACGGCGTTGGTCAGCTGTACCAAGCTTACGAACAGCTCAAACAAAAACTGTCCACCGAAGGGTTATTCAATTTGCCAAAGCAGCCGCTGGCAAAATTTCCCAAACGAATTGCGGTCGTCACTTCGCCAAGCGGCGCGGTTATCCGCGATATTATTACCACTGTCCGCCGTCGATATCCGATTGCCCAAATTGTCCTGTTTCCTGCCCTGGTTCAAGGAACCGAGGCCAGTGCAGACATTGTCCGACAAATTGAGCGAGTCAATCAAATTGGCAATTTTGATACCCTCATTGTCGGGCGTGGTGGCGGATCGATCGAAGATTTGTGGCCGTTTAATGAAGAAAACGTCGCCAGAGCGATTGTTGCCAGTAAAATTCCAGTCATTTCCTCAGTTGGTCATGAAACCGACACCACAATTGCTGATTTAGTTGCCGATGTTCGGGCCGCGACACCAACGGCAGCTGCCGAACTGGCAGTTCCCAGGTTGGATCAAGTGTTAGTTGACCTCAGGACGACCCAAAACCGCATCATTAATGCGACTTACCAGGTTGTTCAGCAAGACAAACAGCGATTGAAGCGACTCCGGCAGTCCACTGTTTTCACGACACCTCAACGGATTTACGAAACTTTTGCTCAACGTTTGGATCTACTGACGCAGCGACTCTATAATCAATCTGACAAGATTACCGGTAAACGAAAGGATCGTTTTTCTGATCTTAAATTGCGCCTGCGTTTGGTCGCGCCAACATATACGATTAGAGAAGAGCAGCAAAAACTGGCAACACTCAAAGGTCGACTCAACCGGGCAACAACTCAGAACCTGAAAAATGTTTCCCAACATTATCAGATGTTGGTCGGCTCACTTGACCACTTGAGCCCGTTGAAGATTCTCAGTCGAGGTTATACGTACACCACAGACGAACAGGGACATTTTATCAAACGGGTTGCCGACTTGAGCAGCAAAACAATTGATGTCCATTTCAGTGACGGTATCGTCAACGCTTCTGTCAATCAGATAAATGCAAAGAAGGAGAAATAATATGCCTGATAAACAAGACAATCAAACCTTTGAGGAAAAAATGGACCAACTGGAAACCATCGTCAATCAATTGGAACAGGGAAACGTTTCCTTGGAAGAGTCGATGGCCAAATTTAAAACCGGAATTCAACTGAGTGAACAGCTTCAAGACACCTTAACCAAGGCCGAACACACCATGGCCAAAATGATGGACAAAGATGGCAATGAAGTGGAATTCGAAGCACCTAAAGATGAAAAGGATGATAGCGATGGCAACCAACCTAACTGATTTTGAACGGTTGTGGGTTCCAAAAATCAATCAGATTTTGGAAAATGACATCAAACCGGATACGGATCAGACGACTCTGGAAGCAGCGATGAGTTATTCAGTCAACGCTGGAGGGAAACGCTTACGACCCTTGTTGACGCTTGCGGTATTGGCGAGTTTGGGCGACCCAATCGACCAGACCGTCTTAAAAACCAGCTGTGCACTGGAACTAATGCATTCGTATTCTTTAATTCATGATGATTTGCCGGCTATGGACAATGATGACCTCAGACGGGGAAAGCCTACCAATCACGTAAAATTTGGCGCTGGGATGGCAACTCTTGCAGGTGATGGCCTCCAACCACTGGCATTTCAGTGGCTGGTGGATAATGATTTGGACAGTCAAACCCAAGCTGAACTGACTTTGGCACTTGCCAAAGCTGCCGGCCCCCATGGGATGGTTTCAGGTCAGGCCGACGATATCGAATTTGAAGGCACCCGGCTATCGTTGTCAGGGCTTCAAAAACTTGACCGCAACAAAACCGGTGCCTTGATTCGCTATGCCGTTGAAGCTGGCCTGATTATGGGCCGGGTTATTCCGGAAAAACGCAAGTCACTGTTAACGTTTGCTGAGAAGTTTGGCGAAGCTTACCAAATTTACGATGACATCTTAGACGTTGTTGGGACAGAAGCAGAAATCGGCAAACCGGTCCACCAGGACGCTAATAAAAATACGTATCCCAATTTGCTTGGTTTGGCCAAATCATATGAAATGCTGAATCAGACGGTCGCCGATGCCCAGCAGGCCCTCGCAACTGCCAGAGAAGCGCTATCGATTGATACCAGTCTGTTAAATGATTTCACAAGCTATTTTAAAAATAAGGACGAAAAGTAATATGGAAAAGCAACGAGTCGATGTACTACTAGTAACCCAAGGACTGTTTGATACCAGGGAAAAGGCCAAACGTGCCGTCATGGCGGGAGAGATTCTTGGTGATAACGAAGAACGGTTGGACAAACCGGGAACCAAAATCCCTGTGGATACCGACCTGCACCTTAAAGGCAAGCCAATGCCGTATGTCAGTCGTGGCGGGTTAAAACTCGAAAAAGCCCTCAAAGTATTTCATCTGAATGTTAAAGGGCTGACCGTGTTGGATATCGGCTCCTCAACTGGCGGGTTTACGGATGTGATGCTGCAAAACGGTGCCAAATTAAGCTACGCACTGGACGTCGGCAGTAATCAATTGGTCTGGAAACTGCGGGAGGATCCCCGGGTTGTGGTCATGGAACACACCAATTTCAGGTACAGTAAGTTGGCCGATTTCACCCATGGACAGCCTGAGTTTGCCTCAATTGACGTTTCATTCATTTCTTTAGAGTTAATCCTGCCACCGCTGAAACAGATCATCACTAAAAATGGTCATGTGGTGGCTTTGATTAAGCCTCAATTCGAAGCTGGTAAGGCCAATGTTGGCAAGCATGGTATCGTTAAGGATCCCGCTGTGCATAAAATGGTCTTGGAAAAAATTCTGAACTTCGCTGTGGCCAACGGTTATTCAGTTCAAAACCTTGATTTCTCGCCGATCAAGGGTGGCGCTGGCAATATTGAATTTTTAGTTGAGTTAGAATCTGATGATCAACCAGTCATGTCACCAAATGTTTCGATTGAAAAAGTCATCGAGAACGCTTATTCTGAATTAAAGGGTTCGTAAACCTGTATTTTTATTCAATTTTATTGTTGGGGGTGTAATGATGCGTAAGAAAGAACGCCAAAGGCTAATCAAACAATTACTGACAAGTAATAATATTCAAAGACAGGAAGATTTTGTCTCGCTACTGGATAAGCAGGGGATAAAAGTTACTCAGGCCACTGTTTCCAGAGACATTAAAGATATGCAGCTCGTCAAAGTACCTTCAGTTACCGGTGGGTATCGATACAGTTTGCCGACGCAAAAAAATATTGATACTGAAAAGAAACTGGTTCAATCGATTCGAGATTCGTTTGTGTCGGTTGACTCTCAAGACAAGTTGGTCTTTATGAAAGTCTTACCTGGTAGTGGACCGGTCATTTCTAGTTTGATGTACCAGATGAACTACAGCGGGATTTTCGGCACCCTCGGCGATGACAACACGGTCTTGATTATCTGCAAAACCGAAGCCGATGCGATTAATATGCGCAATCAGATCAATAGTATGTTGGGAACTGAATAGAATTATTGAGAGGTTGAAAACATGTTACTCGAACTATCAATTACCGATTTTGCAATCATTGAACACTTAGATATTGATTTTCAGGCAGGAATGACCGTGTTAACCGGTGAAACCGGGGCTGGAAAGTCGATCATCATTGATGCTGTCGGCCTCTTGGTTGGCGGCAGGGGATCCCATGATCTCATTCGGACCGGGGCTTCCAAAGCCGTTATTCAGGGAAACTTCATCCTTCATGATGATAACCCCACCTACAACGTCCTTGATGACCTTGGAATTGATCACAGTGACGGTAACGTGATTATCGAGCGGGTCATTTTTGCCAATGGTCGCAACAGCTGTCGGGTAAACGGAATCATGGTCAATATTGCCACCCTCAAACGAATCGGCGAAACGATCGTCGATATTCAGGGTCAAAATGATCATCAGGAGTTAATGCGGCCGGAACGGCACATTCAATTATTAGATGACTATGCCGAAGATGAACTGGCAAGTGTTTTGCAATCTTATCAAGACCAATACGATCAATTTATTAAGCTGCGCGATCTAAATCAAAAGAAACATCAAAATGAGAAGCAGTGGGCTCAACGGGTTGATATGCTCAAATTTCAAATTAAAGAGATTGAAGCTGCCGATCTCCATGAGAATGAGGACACAGATTTAGTCGCTGAAAGAGACCGGTTGAACAATTTTCAAAAGATTCATGATGCGCTCTTGGCTAGTTATGAAGGCATTAACGGCGACGAGGAGGCCAGCGGGTCAATTGATTCAATCGGATCGGCAATGAGTTCGATGCAGGACATTGAAGATTTGGATCCTGAATATAAACAAATTTCGGATAATCTATCCGGAGCTTTCTTCGCGCTTCAAGATGTTGCCAGTCAGATTTCCGATCAATTGAGTAATTTAGAATTTGATCAGGACCGTTTGGATCAAGTTGAGCAGCGTCTCAACACCATCTATCAACTCAAGCACAAATATGGTGATTCAGTCAGTCAAATTTTGGACTATCTTGCCAAAATCAAACAGGAACTGAAACAAATGTCGGGGGATGCCGAAGCCAGCGACGATTTGGATAAGCAATTAGCCACGCTCAAATCCGATTTGATTCAGCAGGCAACTAAGATCTCAGACATTCGCCACCGGTGGGCTAAAAAGCTTGAAAAAGCCGTTCACCAGCAGTTATCCGACCTTTACATGGATAAAGCGGTCTTTGAGGTCAATATCCAGCAAAATCGTGCTTTAAACCGGCTGGGTGCAGATCGAGTTGAATTTTATATTCAGACCAATCCTGGTGAGAAAATGCTGCCATTGGTCAAGTCAGCTTCTGGAGGCGAATTGTCCCGGATTATGTTGGCTTTAAAGACCATGTTTGCCAAGGCTGCTGGTGTCACATCAATTATTTTCGATGAAGTCGATACCGGCGTTTCTGGACGGGTTGCCCAGGCGATTGGCAATAAGATTTATACGATTTCACAAAAATCTCAAGTTTTATGTATTACCCATTTACCACAAGTGGCTGCGATGAGTGATCATCACGACTTTATTGAAAAAAAGATTGCTGACAATCGGACAACCACGACGATTACGGAACTGACAACCGCCCAAAGTGTCGCTGAAATCTCGCGAATGCTTTCCGGAACGGCAATTACCAAGTTAACCAAGGAACATGCTAGTGAGCTGTTGAAATTGGCGGATGAGGAAAAACAAAAGATCAAAGCATCTTAAGTGCCGTCGAAAAATAAATGATTAATTTCCGCTATCCACTTGGAAGCTGCTGTTGAACGCACTGTTTACCCAGATTAATCCTAAAAATGCAAAAGGGCTTGGGACAAAACATTCAGTTTTGTCTCAAGCCCTAAAATATAATCTGATATAATCTTAGTATTTACGAATCGCTTTAATTTCTGACAACTTCACAATTCGAGTGAAATGATTATCATCTGAAGTCAATAGGTAACGGTCTGCGGAAAGTTTGGTTAAGTAGCCGGTCTGTTCATTATCCTGATCGTTAAATTCGATCGTGATGGGAAAGTTGTTTTCGAGTGTCTGTTGAATGAAATAATTCAGCTGGAAAGTCGGCATTTGTTTGATTTGGTGAGTGTTACGGACAATTTCGAAGAAGCGATCATAGTTGGTTCGAAAGGTCTTGGTAATTTCTGAGAGATATGATTGTTTGTTTTGCATTTTGTTCACCCCGAACATTTGTTTGTAGCTTCATTATACGAACGTTCGTTCTAAAACGCAACCCCCAAATGCAAATTTCTTAATCAGTGCCCTGGGACTTGTCAAATGGGGCAAAAAGGGCGATAATAGCAGGTATTACAAATAATTGAAGGGATTTTTTCGATGGCTAAAAGAGGAATGTTGATTGTTTTATCAGGACCGTCCGGAGTTGGTAAGGGAACGGTGCGTAAGGCGTTGTTTGAGGAGCCTGATGTTGATTTTGAATATTCAACTTCAATGACAACCAGAAAGCCGCGTCCCGGTGAAAAGAACGGTGTCGATTATTATTTTGTTTCCAAAGAGCAGTTCGAAGAGAATATTCAGAATGGTGAAATGCTCGAGTACGCCAAGTATGTTGACAACTACTATGGGACCCCATTAAAATATGTTAACGAGACCTTGGAATCCGGCAAGGATGTTTTCTTGGAAATTGAAGTCAATGGTGCCATGCAGGTTCGCGCCAATGTTCCTGATGCGGTCTTCGTCTTTTTGACTCCGCCAGATCTAATGGAATTAAAACACCGTCTGGTTGGTCGTGGAACTGACAAGATGGATGTTATTAATAAGCGCATCAAAAAGGCCGTCGGCGAGATCAGCATGATGCGTAATTATGATTACGCCGTCTTAAACGACCAGGTTCCTTTGGCTGTTGACCGAATCAAGTCGATTATTAGAAGTGAACGATTAAAAGTTGCTCGGGTGATGCCCGATTATGAGTCAATGTTAGGAGATAAATAATTATGTTACTTTACCCATCTGTTGATAAATTGTTAGATAAAATTGATTCCCGTTATTCATTAATTGCGCTTTCCAGCAAGCGGGCCCATGAATTGGATGCCGGTGCCAAGCCATTATTGGATCACTACAAATCACAAAAATCAGTCGGCAAAGCTTTGGAAGAAATTGCTGCTGGTGTATTGAAAATCGATCCTAAAGCAAAAGATTTTGAATAAGATTGATCATTAAGGGACTGCGGCAAAACGACTGTTTTGCTGGCAGTCCCTTTGTCTTTGTTGGACAAGATGATACCAGCCAATCCTGTTGTCAGCTTATCTTGTGATCCCGGCCGAAACTCGGCGTTAGCAATCCGGGGGGATCATTTTGAAGTTAATCGCCTTTTCCACTGGGGTGCAGCCAACTTTTAAGACGCCGACTGTTTTTATCCGTCTTAGATTTGGTACAATAAAGAATGAAATCTGAAACGGGGTGGAAGAATGTTTCAAAACAAAAACGTTGCCGTATTTGTGACGGGCAGCATTGCCGTCTACAAATCACTGTCACTGGTACGCCTATTAGTGAAGAACCACAACGATGTTCACGTCATTATGAGTGAAGCAGCCCAAAAGTTTGTGACACCGCTGGCATTTCAAACTGTCAGTAAGAATACCGTATTGACCAGCGATTTTGACAGTAAAGATCCGACAATCATTCCCCACGTCAAGACTGCTGATGATGCTGATTTGGCAATTGTTGCCCCGGCATCCGCGAATACGATTGCCAAAATGGCGAATGGCATTGCGGATAATATTGTCACTTCCACATTATTAACGATGGCAGTGCCGGTATTTGTTGTGCCTGCCATGAATACTCACATGCTCGCCAATTTTGCCACCCAACAAAATATCGCCAACTTAAAACAAGCCGGTATTCAAATCATGGAACCGGCTGAAGGCTTCCTTGCCGAGGGCTATTCCGGGAAGGGCCGGATGCCGGAACCCAGCGAAATTTTAACGTGGGTTGATGGAAGCTTAAAGCTGAAAGGTGGATCCTTAGCCGGAAAATCTGTCGTCGTCACTGCCGGAGGAACCCGTGAACCACTTGACCCGGTTCGCTATTTAACCAACCATTCATCTGGAAAAATGGGCTTCGCAGTGGCCAACGCTTTCAAAAATGCCGGTGCCAATGTCACGTTGATCGCGGCTAATCCGTTGATTACCCCGCCATCCGGCGTCAATTTCATTCGAGTTGAAACGGCGGCTGAATTGTTAGCAGAGGTCAAACAAGCCTTTGTTCACGCTGATATTTTGGTAATGGCCGCCGCTGTTGCCGATTATCGACCGGCCAAGGTAGCCGATAAAAAAATCAAAAAAACAGCTGATAATCAAACCATGACCCTGGAACTCGTTAGAAATCCCGATATCTTAAAAGAAATTGCCACTATCAAACAGCCTGGCCAATTAGTGATCGGCTTCGCTGCCGAAACCAATGATTTAATCAGCAACGCCACCAAAAAAATTCAATCAAAGAATTTGGACATGATTGTGGCTAACGATGTTTCCCAAAGCGGGATTGGCTTTAACGCCGATAACAACCAAGTGACATTTTTATTTGCTGACGGCAAGCAAATTAAGACGAATGTCGAGAGTAAGGCAAAGGTTGCCGATCAGTTAATCGATATTATTGCCACACAAATGCAAAATCAGTGAAAGGAGAATCTGCCTTGCAGGTTGCTCAAGTTATTGTTGACGTCCCAGCACGCCAAACCAACAGTCCGTTCAGCTATTCGATTCCAGATCATTTAGCGGATCAAATTCAACCTGGCATGCGCGTCCAGGTTCCTTTTGGCAACCGCAAAATTACTGGGTTTGTGGTTGGTCTTTCCGACAGTTCCAGCTTCAACGGCAAACTCAAACCGATTGCCGACCTGATTGATTTATACCCAGTCGTTAATTCTGAGTTACTTAAATTGGCTGAGTGGCTGGCTGATCAAACCTATTCCTTTAAAATCAGCTGTTTACAAACCATGCTTCCAGGTGGAATGCGGACTAAGAACCAAAAGAAACTAATTGCCAAAAATGAACAAGTTTGCCAGCAGTATCCGGAAATCTTCCAAGGACAGCCAGAAGTCGAATATGACCGCCAGAAATATAATAATCAGGTTTTAGCAGAGATTTTAAATCTGCAGAAAGCCGGCGATATTCAAGTTGAGTATGATCTCACCAACCGCGCCCGGCCAATTATGCGAAAAGCTTATCGAGGTCAATTAAATGACGTCCAGATTGATGACGCCCTCAAAACCGTACGGAAAAATGCTCGTGGACAAATTCAATTGTTAAACCTGCTCAAGACCCATCAAAACGAAACACTTCTGGTTTCCAAATGGGCATCCCTTGGAGTGACCAGCGCCACTTTGAAAGCTGCCGAAAAGAAGGGGTGGGTGGCTTCAACATTGAAGCGCCATGTTCGCAACCCATTTCTCAGAGATGTCGCCCCCAGTCAGCCGTTTAAGTTACAACCTGATCAACAAGCAGCAGTCAATTCGATTGAACAGGCGGTCGTCCACAAAAAAGATCAGGTCTTTTTATTGGAAGGCGTCACCGGTTCTGGAAAAACCGAAGTTTACCTGCAGTCAATTGCCCACGCGCTGGAACTTGGGCGGACGGCGTTGATGCTGGTGCCCGAAATCACCTTGACCCCTCAAATTGTTGGCCGCATTCGCAGCCGATTTGGTGATCAAGTGGCGATGCTTCATAGTGCGATGTCTTCCGGCGAACGCTACGATGAATGGCAGCGGATTAACCAAGGGAAAGCCAAAGTGGTCGTTGGGGTTCGCTCAGCTGTGTTCGCGCCGCTCAGCAATATTGGCTTAATCATTATGGACGAGGAGCATGACAGCAGCTACAAACAAGCCGACAACCCTCGCTACCAAACCCGAGATGTTGCTAAATGGCGGGCTGCCTATAATAATTGCCCCGTGGTACTGGGAAGTGCCACTCCATCGCTGGAATCCCGTGCACGGGCAATGAAGGGCGTCTATACACTGTTAAAGCTGCCGCATCGCATCAATCAGCATGCTTTACCGCACGTTTCGATTATTGATATGAAAACTGAACTGGCAAAACACCACAGTGCACTATCGACAAAATTGGCCGATGCGATCCAGGTTCGCCTCGACAAACATGAGCAGGTGATTTTATTGCTGAATCGCCGCGGTTATTCTGCCTTTTTGATGTGTCGAGACTGCGGGTACGTTCCTCGATGCCCCAACTGCGATATTTCGCTGACGATGCACAAAAATACACATACCCTTAATTGTCATTATTGCGGCCACAAAGAACCGGTGCCAACTGTCTGCCCACAATGCCACAGTAAACGGATTCGCTTTTATGGCATGGGCAGTGAGCAGCTTGAGGAACAGGTCAAAGACATGTTTCCAACTGCCAGAGTTCTGCGAATGGATGTTGATACCACTCGTAAAAAGGGGTCTCATGAAGCAATTATTGATCAATTTGGCGCCCACAAGGCGGATATTTTGCTGGGAACGCAAATGATTGCCAAAGGATTGGATTTTCCTGAAGTCACCTTGGTCGGCGTCTTAAACGCAGATTCAGCGTTGCAGTTTCCAGATTTTCGATCAAGTGAACGGACTTTTGAACTCCTCACGCAAGTCTCGGGCCGCTCGGGGAGAGCCGACAAAACCGGGGAGGTCATCATCCAGACCTTTAACCCTGATCATTATGCGATTCAATTGGCCAAAACGCAGTATTACGAGAAGTTTTACGCCACCGAAATGCGTGTCCGCCACGATGGCAAATACCCACCGTACTACTATACAGTTAAGTTAACCGGCAATTCTCCCAGTGAGAATCAAACGGCTTCGGAGATGTTTGGGATTATGAACTTTTTAAAAAAGCAGCTATCCCCACAGGCAATCATTCTCGGCCCAACGCCAAAAACGATTACCCGAATTGACAACCGTTACTATTACCAAATCATTATCAAGTATCGAAAGGAACCTCAGTTAAAGGCCACTTTAGACGAGATTTTAGTCCAGTCACAAAAAAAGCAACGTCAAGGCCTCCAAATTGCAATTGATAATGAACCGCTGGACTTTATGTAATTTGAATCACGAAAGGAAACGATAAATTTGACGACAGTTGTGTTCATGGGAACGCCACAGTTCGCGGTCCCAATTCTACAAGGATTACTTGATCAAAAATACGATATTTTATGTGTTGTCACCCAACCGGATCGACCAGTCGGCCGGAAACACCGGATTTCACAAAGCCCGGTTAAACAAGCCGCCGTTGCCAATCATCTGCCGGTGTTTCAACCTGAAAAACTTAGTGGGAGCCCGGAAATGCAGCGGGTCATTGACTTTCATCCAGACTTGATTGTCACGGCAGCCTACGGTCAATTTTTACCGACGAAGATGTTAAACGCCGTCAAAATTGCGGCCGTCAATGTTCATGGCTCACTTTTGCCTAAGTACCGTGGTGGCGCGCCTGTTCAGTACGCGATTATGAATGGTGATTCAGAAACCGGCATCAGTCTCATCTACATGGTTAAAAAGATGGATGCCGGCGACATTTTGGCACAAAAAGCGGTTCCAATTCAGCCAGATGATGATACCGAGACGATGTTTGACAAACTCAGTATCGTGGGCCGCGACCTGCTGTTAGCCACTTTGCCAAAAGTGATCACCGGCGATATCTCCCCAGTGCCTCAAGATCAGGATCAAGTCGTCTTTTCACCCAACATCAAACCGGAAGAAGAGCAACTGGACTTCAATCAAACCGCGTTTATGGTTAACGCCAAAGTTCGTGCCCTGCGGCCGGATCCGGTCGCTTATACGGTTATCAACGGTAAACGAACCAAAATTTGGCGGGCACAAGTCGTCGATCAAACCACTGAAATGGCGCCAGGATCAGTGGTTGAGAAAACCAAGCATCAATTATTATTGTCAGCAGGAAAAGGCACTGTTTTATCCATTCAGGAGCTTCAGCCCGCCGGCAAACCAAAACAACAAATAACAGATTACTTAAATGGGATTGGTCAGTCACTTAAAGTTGGCCAACAGGTGATTAAATAAATGAAATATACAACAAATAATCCACGCCAACTTGCAGTCATGACGTTGGTTCGCACCAGTAATGGTTCATATTCAAATCTGCAGATTAATGCCGTGATTCAATCCACTTCAATGGGCCCAGCTGATAAAGGACTGTTCACCAACATTGTGTACGGGGTCATTCAGCATCGATTAACGCTGGAATATCAACTCCGGCCGTTTTTGCGTGAACCGGAAAAGACTGAAGCCTGGGTCAAAGAGTTGCTCTATACCGCGATGTACCAGTTGGAGTATCTGGATCGGGTTCCCAAGCGGGCAATCTTTGATGAAACAATTAAAATTGCCAAGCAGATGGGCCATGACGGCACCCGCCGATTTGTGACCGGTATTTTGCATCAAATGGATCGGCAGGGGATGCCAAACTTGGATGACATTCAGGACGAAAAGACCCGACTATCGATTGAATATAGTGTGCCAACCTGGTTGGTAGAAATGCTTGACGAACAACTTGGCAAGCCAAAAACGGCTTCAATCTTAGCATCCCTGAATAAAGCGCCAAAACAATCGGTTCGTGCCAATTTAGCCAAAATCTCTCAAAAAGATTTGCTGGCAGATTTGGCCAAGGACGGCTATGATGCCGAACCCAGCCAAGTTTCCAGTGAAGGGATTATTATTAACGATGGCCAAATCATTCACAGTGACTTTTTCACTGACGGCCTGTTAACCATTCAGGATGAAAGTGCCATGCTGCCAGTTGAATCAATGCAGATTTCCCCTGATAACAACGTTTTGGATGCCTGCAGTGCCCCGGGCGGCAAAACTACCCAAATTGCCAGCCGTTTGAAGGCCGGCAAAGTCTTTGCATTAGATATTCATAAAAACAAACTAAAGACCGTCCAGCGAAATGCCACTCGTCTCGGAGTCTACAAGCAAGTTGAAACTTTTGAATTGGATGCCCGCAAAGTCGATACCAAATTTGAAGACGGCTTGTTTGATTCAATTTTAGTTGATGCACCGTGTTCTGGGCTGGGACTCCTCAGAAGAAAGCCGGAGATTCGTTATGACAAAACAATTGCTGATATCAATCGTCTAAGTGAGATTCAGTTACAAATTTTGAATGCCGTTTCCGCTAAAGTTAAAACTGGTGGTACTATTACATATAGTACCTGTACGATTGTTAAACAGGAAAATCAAGACGTGATCGCCAAGTTTATCAGCGAGAACCCTAATTTTGAAATCACGAAGACAAAGACTGCCAATCATTTGAATCCGGATAGCAAGATGGTTCAAATCTACCCCGATGACTATGATTCAGACGGCTTCTTTGTTTGCTCCCTCATTCGGAAATCATAACGGAGTTGATCAATTTGCAAATTGCATATCAATCCTCAACTGGAAAAGTTCGCGACAAAAATGAAGATGCGGTCGGCGCGTTCAAAAATCAAACCGGCCTCATTTTGGCATTAATTACCGACGGAATCGGCGGCAATAATGCTGGCGAAGTCGCTTCTCAAATGGTTGTCACCCACATGGGAGCCGCTTTTGAAACGACCAGTATTTCCAGCCTGGATAAAATTGAAACTTGGTTTGAAAACCAGTTGGCAAAAGAAAATACCGCGATTATCGATGAATCCAACACGGACACACGACTCCATGGTATGGGGACGACCATCGTGGCGACACTTATTGATGGCAAACAGAGTCTGATCGCCAACATTGGCGATAGTCGAGGTTATGTCTATTCCAACGGGCAATTCACTCAGATCACGGAAGACCATTCCTATGTGAATGAATTGGTCAAACACGGTGATATCACTCCAGACCAGGCCAAAACCAACCCATACAAAAATATTATTACCAAGAGTCTGGGAATCAACAACGATTCGGCCGCCGACTTCAAACCGTATACCGCCCAACCTGGAGATCAAATTTTACTCTGTACCGACGGTTTGACCAATATGGTCGACGATGCCGACATCGAAAAAATTTTGTCAATGGATGAAGAATTACAGACTAAGTGTGACATGTTGGTGTCCTTGGCCAATCAAAATGGCGGCTTGGACAACATTACTGTCTTGATCGCCCAATACGATTCGGAGGTGACCGCCGATGAATAAAGGCTATGTATTAAACGGTCGCTATGAAATTATCGGTCGCTTGGGCGAGGGTGGAATGGCCGACGTATACCTGGCCGAAGACCTCATTTTGAAGCGAAAAGTTGCCGTTAAACTGTTGCGACTTGATTTCCGAGACAACCCCAAAGCTAAGAAGCGCTTTCAGCATGAAGCAATGGCGGCGACCCAACTGGATAATCCTCACATTGTTGGCATTTATGATGTTGACGAGGTTGAGGGGATGCAGTATTTGGTCATGGAATTTGTTGACGGTGAAGATTTAAAGAAATACATCAAGGACAACTTTCCCATTCCCTATGCCGAAGTTGTCAATATTATGGAGCAAATTTGCTCAGCTGTCAGTGAAGCCCACCGGCATAATATTATTCACCGTGATTTAAAGCCTCAAAACATTTTGGTCGATAAGAACGGTTATATTAAGATTACCGACTTTGGAATTTCCCGGGCCGGTACAGAAGATACGATGACTCAGACTCGTTCGATTATTGGCTCGATTCACTATTTGTCCCCTGAACAAATTAAGGGCCAGATGGCGACTGCCAGATCGGACATTTACTCATTAGGGATTATTCTCTATGAAATCTTGACCGGCAAAGTGCCATTTAACGGTGATACCGCCGTTTCAATTGCCATTAAACATTCACAAACGCCAATGCCTTCAGTCAGGGATTTCGATCCGCGCATTCCCCAGGCAATGGAAAATGTTGTCTTGAAAGCCACCGCTAAGAATCCCGATGATCGTTATCAAACAGTTAATGAAATGGCTGCTGATTTGAATACGTCATTGGACAAGTCACGGGCTAATGAACCTAAATTTACGGTTCAGCCGCCACAAAACCCGGTTGATGAAGCAACCCGGGTGATGCCATTTTCACCATTGGATGATACGACTGCCTCAGCGGATGCCAATCCGGCTAAACGCGAGGAAAAGCCTGCCGGTACCTCGAACGACAAACCAAAGCCGCCGAAGAAAAAACGGCGACGAAGATGGTGGATTATCGGTGGGATTGTTGGCCTGCTGTTAATTATTCTGGCCTTCATCATGATTGTTTCAGCTAACGGGAAAACCACGGTGCCAATTGTCTCCGGGACGTTGGAAACTGAGGCGGAAGCCAAGATTAAAGCCGCTAATTTGACCGTTGGCAGTGTCAAATATCAAAGTAGTGATAAGATTGATCGTCATCGCGTCATCAGTTCCAGTCCCAAGGAAGAAACCAAAGTCAAAAAGGGCACCAAGGTCAATTTGGTCGTGAGTTCCGGGCCTCGTCGCGTTCGGGTCGGCAACTATGTCGGTCAAGAATATGATGTTGTCAAACAGAAATTGGAAGACGAAGGGTTTACGGTTCATCGGCGTAACGCTCCTTCAAGTTCATTTGGCTCAGGCAGAATTCTCCAACAGGACTTTGAGTCCGGCAAACGGTTCAATCCGGCTACCAAGACACTGACCTTTGTGGTTTCAACCGGTGTTAAACGGATTACGCTGAAAGACTTAACCGGCATGACCAAGGCTCAAGTGGTCTCATATTCTAACAAGGTGGAAATTAACCCAACTTTTGATTATGTCTACTCTGACGATCAGCCCAAGGGGCGAGTTGTCCGCCAATCACCAAATGCCAACGAATCGATTCAACAGGGCGGCAACGTCGCGGTTTGGATTTCTCGTGGGCCTAAGAAAGACAGTTCGGATGAATTGAAGAGTTTCAATGTTAAAATTATCATCCCGTACCTCGACAACAGTTCGGCGGCATCATCTGACTCCACATTGAATGAAAGTGGCATCTCCAGTGATGCTGCTTCCACAGATAGTTCCAGTGGTTCCAACGAGAACGTGGTCTTGATTTATCTCAAAGACCATGATCATAGTTTGTCGACGGTTTACAAGCAGATGGTGATCACAAAGGATACGCAAGTCACCTTGCCATTTAAATTGTCTGGCAATGAAGTCGGTCAATACAAAGTGGTCCGCGATGGTCGGACGATCATGCGTGATAACAACGTGACCTACGATTCACATTAATAATTACTGCAAAACAAAGTCACTTCTCTTATAATGTAAGGGAAGTGATTTTTTATCGAGGTGATCAATTGAAACAGGGAAAGATTTTTCAGTCTTTGAGTGGCTTTTATGATGTTCACTCAGAAGGCAAGGTTTATCGAACACGCGCCAGGGGGAATTTTCGAAAGCGTCAAATTACACCGTTGGTCGGCGATGACGTTGAGTTCCAAGTTGAAGATGGCGACAAAGGATACATATTGAAGATGCTGCCACGAAAGAATTCTCTGGTTCGGCCACCGATTGCCAATATTGATCAGGCGATTGTGACGACGGCAACCACTCAGCCGGAGTTTTCCAGTAACTTATTGGACCGTCAGTTGATTGCATTGGAAATTGCCAATATCAAGCCGATCATTTATTTCACCAAGACGGATCTGTTATCTGAAAAACAACTGAATTATTTTAAAGATTTAGCAGTTGCCTACGCTAACATTCCTTATGACGTTATTCTGCCGGAAGCCGCGTTTGATGAAAATTCGTTGAACCATTTACGGCAATTGTTTTCAGGAAAAGAAAATGTGATAATGGGACAGACGGGTGCCGGCAAATCGACACTTCTCAATCACTTGGCACCGGATTTGCAGCTCGCTACCGGTGAGATTTCTACGGCATTAAATCGTGGAAAACACACAACCCGAAAAGTTGCTTTATTGCGGGTCAACGATGGGTATATCGCAGACACTCCCGGATTTTCCTCGTATGATACCTTGGAGATCGATTACCGCCAGCTTGCCAATTATTTCCCAGAGTTCAAGCGGGCATCTGTGAAGTGCCGCTTTCGGGGATGTGTGCACGTCAATGAGCCGGACTGCGAAGTGAAAAAAGAAGTGGCCAGCGGTGAGATCATGCAGAGTCGGTATGAGAATTATCTGCAGTTGTACACCGACATTAAAAACCGGAAACCAAATTATAAAAAGTGAGGAAGTTAGTTATGATTAAAGTTGCACCTTCAATTTTGAGCGCGGATTATGTCAATTTACAAAAAGATATTGAAAAAGTCGACCAGGGTGGGGCAGAAGTGCTCCACATCGACATCATGGACGGTCAGTTTGTCCCCGCTTTATCTTATGGACCTGGGTGGGTCAAAGCCATTCGTCCGATCACCAAGATGATCTTGGATGTCCATATGATGGTTGAACAACCGGAACGTTTCATTGACCAATTCGCGGATGCAGGAGCCGATATCATCGGAGTTCACGTTGAGGCAACCCCTCATATTCACCGGGCTTTGCAGATGATCAAGAACAAAGGGGTCAAGGCTGAAGTTGTCATCAACCCAGGTACGCCGGTATCAGCCATCAAGCCAGTACTATACATGGTTGACCAGGTCTTGGTAATGACGGTTAATCCTGGATTTGGCGGTCAGAAGTTCCTGCCTGAAACGGTTAAAAAGATCGCAGAACTCGATGAGTTGAAAAAAAGTGAAGGCTTGAACTTTGACATCGAAATTGATGGTGGCGTTAATGACCACACGGTTGTGGGTGCCTATCAAGCCGGTGCAACGGTGGCAGTTGCCGGATCATACGTTTTTGACGCCGATGATCCTGTTAGCCGAATCAAAGCAATAAAGGATGCGACCAAATAAATGAAGATCTTAAATCTATTGGTTGGCGGCCCCATTGACCTCTGGCCAGACGAATTGAAAAATGGACAGATTAAAGGTGATTGGATCGGCATCGATAGAGGCAATCTCCATTTGATTGAACGGGGAATCGACCCACTTGTCGCGATTGGTGACTTTGATTCCTTAAAACCGGCAGAACTTCAATTGGTTCGTGACCACATTAAGGATATCCGCCAATCAATTCCTGAAAAAGACGATACTGATACCCAATTGGGGTTGAAGGTCGCCTTGCAGGAACATCACGCCGATCGACTTGACATTTACGGTGCGACGGGTGGTCGGCTGGATCATTTTCTAGCCAATCTGTGGATGGTTTTGGAGCCCCGGTTCAAGCCCTACGCACCGAAAATTCGAATGATTGACAAGCAAAATACGATTACTTTCTTTTTGCCAGGGACTTATCAGATTGAAAAAGAACCTGATAAAAAATATTTGGCCTTTGTGGCGTTAACGCCGATGGATCATTTAACTTTGTTTGATGAAAAATATCAGCTGAATGATTATCAGGTTAAACACCCAATGTCGCTTGCCAGCAACGAATTTGTTGGTGAAACTGCCAGGTTTAAATTTGGCAGTGGGGTGATGTGTGTTATTCAAAGCAAAGATATTAATCGTTATAACTAAAAAAAGGGGCAACCCTCAGCTCACCGAAAACGGCTGCTGAGAGTTGCCTCTATTTTTGAAGGTAATAAAAAAGACCGATTAACATCGATCCAAGTTATTACTATACACGGGTTACTTTACCTGATTTAAGTGTTCGGGCAGAAATCCAAACCTTCTTAGGCTTGCCATCAACAAGAATGCGAACTTTTTGCAAATTTGGCTTCCAGCTGCGACGGCTTGAGTTTAAAGCGTGTGAACGTTTGTTACCAAAGTGGGTACGCTTACCGTTAATAAAATCCTTTGCCATGGGTAACAAATCTCCCTTCTCTTTGATTTTAGTGTTAAAGTCTGTTTCATTACACTAGAATAATTTATCATACATACATTGATATTGCAATACTTTTCTTTCAAGTAATTATACTTGACAGTCTTCTTGGGGGCATCAAGATTACTTTGGTTTTTAGCGTTATTGTGGTAATATTAACTATCGTTAATAGGTTAATAGAAAATTAAGGAGGCTGCTGCACATGGCCGTCAAAATCAAAACCAGATTTGGAACAGTTGACATCGACAACAACGTCATCGCAAATGTTGTTGGTGGGGCTGCCACCGATAATTACGGAGTCGTGGGTATGGCAAGTCGCAATCAGCTCAGAGACAATGTCAACACGATTTTAAACCGCGAGAATTATTTCAAAGGTGTTGTGGTTAAACAACACGATAATGAAATTGAAGTTAACGTTTATATTATCGTTGCTTATGGCAACAAAATTTCAGAGGTTTCTAAAAACGTTCAAGCAAAGGTTAAGTATAACCTACAAAGTATGCTTGGGGTATCTGCAAATTCGGTCAATGTCATCATTCAAGGCGTTCAGGTAATGAATGACTGATTATGCAAGTGACCAAGGAGGACAAGTTGTTGAAGGTTACAGAAATTACCAACACCGAATTTACGGCAATGGTTCAAGCAGCCGCAACTAAACTAAATAAAAATTCTGATTTTATCAATTCACTGAACGTATTCCCGGTTCCGGATGGAGATACCGGAACCAATATGAGCCTATCCATGGCTTCGGGTTATAAATATGTGAATAAAGATGTCAAGACAAACGTTGGCGATTTAACCGCTGCTTTGGCTAAGGGACTTCTAATGGGAGCCCGAGGCAACTCAGGGGTTATTTTATCGCAGATTTTCCGGGGCTTTTCGAAGTCCACGGAGGGTAAAGAAACTTTGAGTGCCCAAGATATTTCTGATGCCTTCGTTGCCGGGACGGAAATCGCCTATAAGTCCGTTATGAAGCCAACCGAGGGAACCATTTTGACCGTTGTGCGAATGGCCGCTACTGCTGGTAAGAAAGCAGCCGCTACGACCAATGATGTTGTCGCTGTCATGGATGCCATCTACCAGGCCTCACAATCCGCTTTGGAGAAAACACCGGATTTATTGCCGGTTCTGAAGCAGGTTGGCGTCGTCGACTCGGGTGGACAAGGATTGGTATTCGTTTTGGAAGCTTTCGATGATGTCTTGAATGGCAGAAACGAAGCTGAATCTGGTGAATATCAACCTAACGATGCGGAAATGAATCAGATGATTAAAGTGGCCGATCAAAGTGTTCAAAGTAAATTAAATCCAGAAGATATCGTGTATGGCTACTGTACGCAAATTATGGTCCGAATCGGCAAAGGCCGCGAAGTCGATCATCAATTTGACTATCAGACCTTTTATGATTATCTCGCCAAACTTGGCGATTCATTGCTGGTGATCAACGATGATGATATTGTCAAAGTCCATGTTCACACTGAACATCCCGGCAAAGTGCTTGCCTGGGGTCAGGAGTTTGGAGATTTGGCAACTGTTAAAGTCGATAACATGCGACTTCAACAAGAAACCATCATTGAAGAAGATGAGGACAGCCAAGAGGATGCTTCACCAATTCAAAAAGCTGAAAGTATCAGCACCCAACAGCCAACTTCAGATACTGCCATTATTTCTGTTTCTTCAGGCAAGGGGCTGAACCAACTGTTTGAAAGTTTGGGCGTCAACTACATTGTCAGCGGCGGACAGACGATGAATCCTAGTACCGAAGACATTGTCAACGCAATTCAAAATACAAAAGCCAAACAGGCAATCGTCTTGCCGAATAACAAAAACATTTTCCTGGCGGCTGAACAAGCTGCCAAGGTGGTTGATATTCCGACGGTCATTGTTCATTCAAAGACGATCTCACAAGGGATTACCGCCATGCTTGGCTTTAATCCGGAAAATTCGCTCGAAGATAACCAAAAGGCAATGGAAGATAATTTGCCAACGGTTAAGTCCGGCCAAGTGACGACCGCCATTCGTGACACTAAGATTGATGATTTGGATATTAAAAAAGATCAATTTATGGGCATCGTTGACGGCGATATTGCCACCGTTGGTGATAAACTGATTGACACGGCCATCCAGATGGTTAAGAAGATGCTGGATGACGATAGTGAAGCCATTACGATCATTTACGGTGAAGGCGCTGATCAGGCGGCTGCCGAAAAAGTCCAGGCCGGCATTTTGAAATTGGATGACGAACTGGAAGTTGAGATTCACGAAGGTGATCAACCAGTCTACCCATTCTTAATTTCGGTTGAATAAACAATTCCTAAAAGTTTGGTCAACACTGGCCAAGCTTTTATTTATATCAATGACAAAGGAGGGATAACATTGGCCAGCTTAAGTGATTCGGTTGGGGTTCTCAAAGGAGTCGGCGAAAAGCGCCTGACTGCTTTTAATAAGCTCGGAATCAATACCATCAACGACTTACTGACTTATTATCCCCGCCGATATGATGATTTATCGCTAAAAGATTTAAGAACTGCCGTCGATGGCCAAAAAGTCACCGTCAAAGGGATCGTGATTAGCGAGCCAACTGTTCGTTTTTTTGGTCGGCGCAAAAGTCGGCTTGGTTTTCATTTAAAAATTAATGATGAAATCTATAACGTCACTTTTTTTAATCAGCCGTGGCTGAAAAAGCAGCTTGAGTTGGAAGCCCAAGTGATTATTTTTGGTACCTTTGACCGCAATCGTAACCAGATTCAAGGGATGAAAATTTTAAACGGCGAAAAAAGCGAAACCTATGATTCAATCTATCCAAGTAACAAAGAAGTCAAACAAAATACCATTAAGCAATTGATCAAGCTTGGATTTGATGAATACCAGGATCAGCTAGTTGACGTTATTCCAGAATCAATTCGCACCAAGTATCGATTGGAATCTTTCCACGATACCATTCAAAATATCCATTTTCCAACATCACCGGTCGCTGCCCAAAAAGCTTTTCGAACTGCCAAGTTCATGGAATTTTTCTTATTTGCCATGAAAATTCAAATTTTAAAACAGCGCCACAGAAAACCGGATCCGGCAGCCAAAGTCACCTACGATCCCGATCTGGTTGGGCAGTTCACCAGTCAACTAAAATTCAAACTGACCGATTCCCAAAACAAAGTTGTCAATGAAATCTTGACAGACTTGGGCAAACCATTGGAAATGAATCGCTTGCTCCAAGGGGATGTTGGTAGTGGCAAAACTGTGGTTGCTGCAATTGCTATTTTGGCAGCGATTAGTGCCGGCAAACAAGCCGCAATTATGGCCCCAACTGAAATTCTAGCCGAGCAGCATGCCAACACGTTTGCCAAGTTGTTTGAAAAATTTGATATCAACATTGCCCTGTTGACCGGGGCGACCACTGGCCTAGCCCGTAAGGCGATGCTGCCACGGATTGCTGACGGCGAAGTCAATCTGATTGTCGGCACCCACGCCTTATTCCAAGATCAAGTTGACTATCACGATCTTGGTTTGGCGGTCATTGACGAACAGCATCGCTTCGGGGTCAACCAGCGCCAGGCCTTACGACTGAAGGGAAATAGTACCAACATGCTGGCAATGACTGCCACGCCGATTCCGCGGACACTGGCGATTACGATGTACGGTGATATGGACGTTTCTGTGATCGACGAACTGCCAAAGGGCCGCAAGCCAATTAAGACAACTTGGATTACCTCCGCTAAAACGGATAGTGCCATCCGATTCGTTAAGAAACAATTGGATGCCGGAAATCAAGTGTACGTCGTCACACCGTTGATAGAGGAATCGGAAGCTGTCGATATGAAGAACGCCATGGCGATTTTCGACCGTTTCAAAGCGATTTTTGAACCGCAGTATTCGGTTGGTCTCCTACATGGGCGAATGTCCGATGAAGAAAAGGATACGGCCATGGCCGATTTTAAGAACAATCAATTCCAAGTTCTGGTGGCGACAACGGTGATTGAAGTTGGCGTTGACGTGACGAATGCCAATACCATGCTGATATTTGATGCCGATCATTTCGGTTTGGCACAACTCCACCAACTTCGCGGTCGCGTTGGCCGTGGCGACACGCAGTCCTACTGCATTTTGATTGCCGACCCCAAAAACGAGTTGGGTAAAAAGCGGATGACGGCGGTTGCCAGCAGCACCGACGGCTTTTTCCTCTCCCAAAAGGATTTGGAATTGCGTGGCCAAGGTAACATCACCGGCAGTAAACAATCAGGGATGCCTGATTTCAAAGTGGCCGATCCGGTTGGTGATTTGAATATTTTACAAGTTGCCAATCAGGAGGCCCAGAGTATTACGGTTCATCAAGACTGGCAAAAGCAGCCAGAAAATGTACAATTATCACAGTATTTAAAATATAATGAAACTATTACTACGGATTAAATAGGAGTTAAATATGAAAATTGCAGTTGACGCCATGGGCGGCGATTACGCCCCTAAAGAAGTTGTTGAAGGAATTGAATTGGCACGGGATGCTTATGCCGATGTTGAATTCCAACTATTTGGTCAAACCGACCAAATTAAAAAATATCTTAAAAATGATGATCGAATTCAGATTGTCCAAGCCGATGAAGTCATCGAAATGGGTGATGAACCGGTTAAAGCCGTTCGTACCAAAAAACAATCCAGCATCGTTCTGGCAGCAACCGCCGTTAAAGAAGGAACTGCGGATGCATTCTTCTCGGCAGGGAACACTGGTGCCATTTTAGCCGCTGGTTTGTTTATCGTTGGCCGCATCAAAGGAATCGATCGTCCCGGATTGACCACCACTTTGCCGGTCATCGGCGTTAAGAATCAAGATAAATTTGTGATGATTGACGTGGGAGCCAATGCCGACACCAAGGTTTTAAATATTTACCAGTATGCCTTGATGGGAAAATATTACGCCCAAAACGTCAACCAAGTTGAAAATCCACGAATTGGTCTCTTGAACAACGGGACCGAAGCGGATAAAGGTGATATGAATCACCGGAAAGTGCATGATCTTTTGGCAGCCGACAAAGATATCAATTTTGTCGGCAACGTTGAATCCCGTGAATTACTCAACGGGGCCGCCGACGTGGTTGTGACCGACGGCTTTACCGGAAACGCCGTATTAAAGAGCATTGAGGGAACTGCTTTGTCGATGCTCAGCTTAATTAAGACGACCATCATGGATAGCGGCACTAAGGCAAAGTTTGGGGCTTTGATGTTAAAAGACGCTTTCCACAAAATTGGTGGTTCAATGGACTATTCACAATATGGCGGCGCAGTTTTACTCGGCGTTAATGCGCCGGTCGTCAAGACACATGGCAGCAGCAAAGCAGACACGGTGAAGAATACGATTGGCCAAATCCGCCAGATTATTGCCTCAAATATGATTCCTGATCTGAATCAATACGTCGTCGACCATGCTGATGAACTGCAGCAGATAAAAGATAGTATCAAAAGCAGTAAATAGTTGATATAATAATCATTAGCAAATTAATTTTATGAAATAGGTGTTTATCAAAATGGACAAAGATGAAGTGTTTAATAAAATTGCCGATTTGGTGGCTGACCAGTTTGATGTCGACCGAAGTAAAATTACCGGTGACTTAAATTTCAAAAACGATCTTGATGCTGATTCAATTGATTTTGTTGAATTCGTATTGGATATGGAAGATACTTTTAACGCAGAAATTTCCGATGAGGATGCTGAAAAGCTGAATACCATTAACGAGGCCGTTGATTTTGTCATGGCTCATCAAAAATAATAAAAGTAATCTTAAATTGGAATTATCTCAAGTTTGATATAATTTCAATTTTTTACTGTTATCTGGATTTTATGTGGAGGTAAAAGATTGATAAAGGGTTTAAATGAGATGCTAAAGCAAGATTTTGGCATCCATATCGACGATCAGGATTTGCTTGATGAAGCATTCACACAGGCTTCTTACGTCAATGAGCATCGCGGTGAAGGCTTAAAATTTTATGAGCGTCTGGAGTTTTTGGGGGATGCAGTTTTACAGCTGATCGTCTCCGACTACATTTTCAAACGTTATCCAAAGATGCCTCAAGGACGGCTCACGCGACTTCGAGCAGCAATGGTTAATGAGCAAAGTTTCAGCACCTTTGCCAGAGAATGTCATTTTAATCAGTATATCCGTCTCGGTAAGGGCGAAGAAAAGGCGGGGGCTCGTGATCGGGACTCGCTGTTATGTGATATTTTTGAATCATTCGTCGGCTGCCTTTATTTGGACCAAGGGCAGGCCGAGGTAACACGGTTTGTGACCAAAGTGATTTTTCCAAAGCTCGATGAAGGCATGTTTGCCGAATTCTTTGATCATAAGACCGAGTTACAAGAACTCGCCCAAGCAGACGGTCCGGTGGCCATCGACTATGAATTAGTGGACGAATACGGACCCGACAACGACCGTTCGTTTAAGGTCAACGTCTCAATTGACGGCAAACTTTACGGTGTTGGAATTGGCCATTCCAAGAAAGGCGCCGAGCAAAAGGCCGCCCAACAAGCCCTGGAACAGTTTGATACCGAGGGCGACAATCTAGTTTAGACTGGAGAATGAGTGTGCAACTTAAATCCATTGAAATTATCGGTTTTAAATCATTTGCAGACAAAACCCTCATCAAGTTTCCGGGTGGAATGACTGGAATTGTTGGTCCCAATGGAAGCGGTAAGAGTAATATTGCCGAATCAATCCGTTGGGTAATGGGGGAACAATCTGCCAAAAATCTCCGTGGGTCGCGGATGCCTGATGTTATTTTTTCAGGCTCCGCCGATCGACGGTCTTTAGGCATGGCCTCGGTGACTTTAACCTTGGACAACTCCGACCATTTCATTAAGTCTCCCTTCGATGAGCTCAAGCTTTCCCGGAAACTCTTTCGGAACGGCGATAGTTCCTATTATTTAAACGAAAAACAGTGTCGTCTTAAGGACATTACCGATTTGTTCATGGATACCGGCATCGGTCAAGGGTCATTGTCGATCATTTCTCAGGGTAATGTGGAACAAATCTTCAACAGTAAACCTGAGGAGCGACGATCAATTATTGAAAATGTCGCCGGCGTCTACAAATACAAGCAGCACAAGAATACTGCCCAAAAAGAAATCGATGAGACTTCCGATAATCTCAATCGAGTGGAAGACATCATTTCTGAACTTCAAAGTCGAATGGCACCGCTTGAAGAGCAAAGTAGTCTGGCAACGGATTATCTGGATCAAAAAAAGCGTTTAGATCAGTTTGAAAAGCAGCAGTTAATTTTGGCAACTCAGAAATTGATCGCAGCCGGCCAGCAGCTCAAACACACCGTTAGTGAAAAGTCTGACTTGGTTAATAAAATTTACGCTCAAGTTCGCCGGGATGAAAATGACCGCGACAAACTGAAAGCCAATTTAACTCAAAACCGGGCCCAAATCGACCAAATCAACGAGCAAATTCTGACAGCAACCGAACAAATTCAGTCGCTGAAGAGCAAGCATCAGTTGTCCGCCCAAGAGAAGTCTTTTAAGGACGCCGATTTAAACCGGATTTCGGAACAAATCAAACTGACTGACAAGCAAATTGACGATTTTCAGGTCAAACTCACCCAATCGGTGGATGCCGGCAAACGGCTATCGGAAAAAATTGCTGCCAAACAAGCCGATTTCGACAAACTGGCAGAAGCCCAAAAAGCGAATAGCGTTTCGGTAATTGAATCTGAAATCGACCAATTGCGTAATCAATATGTCGACTTACTGCAGCAAAAAACCGACATTAAAAATCAAATTACCATGAAAACTCATGATGAAGCCCAACTTGAGCAGCAACTGGGGTCACAGCGACAGCGGATTAATAAAGTGCGCGAAGACCTTGGCCAAACCCAGGCAGAATTGGCTAACAAACAAACCGCTCTAGCATCCAGCCAATCTGAATTGACGGATGTTTCCAAGCAGCTGGCTGATTTAACTCAATTAATGAATACTCACCAGCAGGCTGTCGACAGTTCCCAAGCCAATTGGCTGGCAGCACTCAAAATTGCCGAGCAGGCCAAAGCAAAAGCCGAGTCTTTGAAGAATCTCCATGACTCTTATCGTGGCTTTTATCGGGGCGTGGCGAATCTTCTCAAACGGAAAAACCAATTAACCGGGATTTTGGGGCCGGTCAGTGACTATTTAACGATTGATCAACGATATGTGAAGGCCATCGAGACCGCATTAGGATCTCAAGCCCAACACGTCATTGTCGAGGATAACCGGGCCGCTTCCTCCGCCATTGGTTTGCTGACCAAAGAGCGTTTGGGGCGGGTGACCCTGCTGCCAATTTCAACCATTAAAAGTCGGTGGCTAAGTTCGACAATCGTCCACGAGTCACAAGAAGTTCTTGGATTCATTGGTGTAGCAGCCGATTTGGTATCCATGCCGGATAATCTCAACCAGATTAAAGGCTTCCTTTTGGGGACCACGATTATCGCCGATACGCTTGACCACGCAATTAACATTTCCAAGCAAATTAATCAGCGCACGCGCATTGTCACTTTGGATGGCCAAGTCGTCAATGCCGGTGGATCCTTAACCGGTGGTGCCAGTCGTCATGATAACCAAGGGGTGTTGGTTCAAAAATCCGAGTTGGCCGCTCTCAATCAATCGACCGCTCAAATGGACCAAAAGCTGACGGAAAATGAACGTCGGCTCCAGCATGCCAAGGATGAGCTGGCTAAAATCACTGCGTCACATGAGCGTGGTCAACGAAAAGCGTTCGAAATTCGCCAACAGACCGCAACCTTGGAGGACCAGTGTCATTCACTTGAAGAGGCTGTTCAGGAAAAGCAGCGTGAATTTAAGACCCTCCAGCTCGCTTTGAAGAACGCTGCCCAGTCCGATGGAACAACTGACACCGACCAGCTGGTCAACCGTCAGGATGCCATCGACAAACAATTGCGGGCAGTCAATGACGACTTGGATAACAAACGGGTTCAACTGGCAAACGTTAAACAATCGGCTCAAAAATTTACCACGGAAAAGCAACAAGTCCGAGAGGCGATTGTTGTTGAGCAGCAAAAGTTGAATCAGCTTGAAGTTGATCAAACAGGAATCAAAAAGCAGATTGCGACTCATCGGCAGAATCGGGACCGCCTGATCAAACAGCGAGACCACTTAAAGGCTGAACTCAGTCGTCAAGTGGACGCGGGGACGTTGAACGAGCAAATTAAGACTGCCGAAGCCAGCCAACACGCACTTAACCTGACGCAAAACAAGTTGAAAGCCACCGTTGGCGAAGCGCAGGATCATTTGGATCAGTTAAATCAAAAGATTCAAGATGAGCAGATTAACTTGAATAACGCCAAATATGAACTTACCAGTGCCCAGACAGCTGCTGCTAAAAACCACCAGAATCTGGATACCAACTTTGCGACTCTGGAAACGACTTATCAGATCGATCAACATGATTTAGCGAATCCCGACTGGAATTGGGATGAAAAGCAGGTTGCCAGCCAAATTAAAATGCTGCGGACCGGGATTGACGAAATTGGGCCGGTGAATATCGGTGCCATCCAGGAATTCAAGGAAGTTTCCAAACGTTTTGAATTTTTGACCAGTCAAAAACAAGACCTCTTGGATGCCAAGGATCATTTAACCGCCACCATGCGCGACATGGATGACACCATCACGACTAAATTTGCCACGGCGTTCAAACAAGTCAGCCAAGCCTTTTCAAAAGTCTTCGTTGATATGTTTGGCGGCGGTGAAGCCAAACTGGTCTTGACCGATCCTGATGATATGTTGGATACTGGAATTGAGATTATGGTTAAGCCGCCTGGCAAGAACTATCGCAACTTAAATCTCTTGTCCGGTGGCGAGAAAGCCTTAACAGCGATCACCATGCTGTTTGCGATCATTAAGGTTCGACCGGTGCCATTTTGCATCTTGGATGAGGCCGAAGCCGCCCTTGACCCGTTTAACGCAGACCGCTTTGCAAAATACTTAAAGCGTTTTGGTGATGAGACCCAGTTTGTGGTCATCACTCATCGAAAAGAAACCATGATTTACGCCGATCAACTGTATGGGGTAACGATGCAGGAATCAGGCGTTTCAAAAGTTGTTACTGTTAATTTAGATAATTTAAAAACGGAGGTGAGTTGATTGGGACTTTTTGATATATTTAAACGTCGTTCCAAAAAAGACGATGAAAAAAAGCCGACTGAATCAACTGAACAAACCGAACCCAAACCAGAAGCACCTGCCAAAGACGACCAAAGCGCCGCCACTTCAAATCAAACAACCACAGATGTTGAAGAGTCCGCCAAAGCCACTAAGAGGCCGGCTGATGAACCAGCTGAAAAGACCGAAGAACAACCGACAGAACAGCCTGAAGAATCAAATGGCCAACAAACCACAAAGCAGCCGGACGATGCTCAAAAACCAGCACCAACTGTTAGTGAACCAAATTCATCGGCTGAGCAGGAATCTTCGACAGAAGAGTCGCATATGCCAGCTGAGCCTGAAAAATCAGCTGAAAGTCCAGAACCGGCAGAATCAGCCACAGATTCAAATACTCAGCAATACGAAAAAGGATTGGAAAAGTCGCGGTCCTCGTTTGGTCAAAAACTGAATGCCCTTTTAGCAAACTTCCGTCACGTTGATGAATCATTTTTTGACGACTTGGAAGACATGCTGATTGAATCCGACGTCGGTTTTGAAACCTCGATGCGAATTGCCGATGAGTTGCGCGATGAAGTCAAGCTGCAAAATGCCAAGAAGCCCAAAGATGTTCAAAACGTAATCGTTAAAAAATTGATTGACATGTACGATCAAGCCGGCAATGGTGAAAATTCGGCCATTAACATGGCAAAATCCGGTCCGACAGTTATCATGTTTGTCGGTGTCAACGGGGTTGGTAAGACAACCACGATTGGTAAGATGGCTAAGATGTATAAAGACCAAGGCAAAAAGGTCGTTTTAGCCGCTGCCGATACCTTTAGAGCCGGCGCAATTGAACAACTCAATGTTTGGGCAGAACGAGATGGTGTGGATATCGTCAAAGGCAAAGCGAAAAGTGATCCGGCATCTGTGGTCTACGATGCGGTTGTTAAAGCCAGAAAAGAAGACTATGACATCTTAATGGTTGATACCGCCGGTCGGCTGCAGAATAAGGTCAACCTCATGAACGAATTAAGTAAAATGAAGAAAATTCTAACTCGTGAGATTCCTGAAGCCCCACACGAAGTCTTGCTGGTACTTGACGCCACCACCGGCCAAAATGCCATGACTCAAGCCAAAATGTTTAAGGAAACCACTGATGTTTCCGGAATTGTTTTGACCAAGCTTGACGGCACAGCTCGTGGTGGGATTGTCCTCGCTATTCGCAGTGAATTACATCTGCCGGTCAAGTACGTTGGTTTAGGTGAGCAGGTCGGCGATTTGAAGCCGTTTGATCCAAACGACTTTGTTTACGGTTTATTCAAAGGCCTCATTTCCGAATAGTCAGGTATTTTAACGTTGACTGACGTTATATAAATCTGTACGCTAGATGACGTATTGGCCGTCAAAGGAGTTTCAATATGGAACTGGAAAAAAATAACTACATCAATTCTTTGTTTGAATTTTACGAGCCACTGCTCACCAAAAAGCAGGCCAACTATATTGAACTGTATTATGCTGACGACTACTCGCTGGGGGAAATTGCCGGTGAATATAACGTCAGTCGGCAGGCCGTCTATGATAATATTCGCCGTTCCGAGAAGATTCTTCAGCAATATGAAGACAAGCTGAATTTGTATCACAGCTTTGTTGACCGGAACGACAAACTAGACCACATTCAAGCTTATATTCAAAAAAAATATCCACACGATGACAAACTGAATTCAATG
This sequence comes from Lentilactobacillus buchneri, assembly GCF_018314255.1. NCBI lineage: Bacteria > Bacillati > Bacillota > Bacilli > Lactobacillales > Lactobacillaceae > Lentilactobacillus > Lentilactobacillus buchneri. The sequence goes on along the minus strand of NZ_CP073066.1, from coordinate 2,439,423 downwards.
ATCAAAAATTTGGAAACAACCGAAGAACAATAAGGGGTGAATTAATTGGCTTTTGAAGGATTAACCGAGCGTTTACAAAACGCCATGAAAACTTTACGTGGCAAAGGAAAAGTTTCCCAGTCCGATCTGCGGGCAACCATGCGGGAAATCAGACTGGCTTTACTGGAAGCCGATGTTAATTTCCAAGTCGTCCGTGACTTTGTCAAAACCGTTGAGGAGCGTGCCAACGGTGCCAAGGTGTTGGAAGGGCTAAATCCCTCGCAACAAATTGTCAAAATTGTTGACGAAGAGTTAACTAAAACGATGGGGGAAGAAGCTGTTCCCCTGAATAAAGCAGAAAAAATCCCCACCATTATCATGATGTCTGGTCTCCAAGGTGCCGGTAAAACCACAACTGCCGGGAAGTTGGCTTTAAAATTAAAGAATGAGCAGAACGCCCGACCGTTATTAATTGCCGATGATATCTACCGGCCGGCTGCCATTGATCAGCTGCAGACGGTTGGTCAGCAAATCGACGTCCCCGTGTTTTCACTGGGAACGGATGTTGACCCGGTCGAAATCGCCAAACGGGGTGTCGAACAGGCCAAGCAAGACCATAATGACTACGTGATCATTGATACGGCCGGTCGTCTGCAAATCGACGAAAAGTTGATGGACGAATTAAGTCATATCAAGGATGCCGTTGAACCCAACGAAATTCTGTTGGTCATTGATGCCATGACTGGTCAAAACGCCGTGGCGACCGCCGAAGGATTTAATAAGACCTTGGACGTAACCGGAGTTGTCTTAACCAAGTTGGATGGTGACACCCGTGGTGGTGCCGCACTTTCAATTCGGGCCGTCACTCAAAAGCCAATCAAATTCGTTGGTCAGGGTGAGAAAATGTCTGATTTGGACGTCTTCTATCCTGATCGAATGGCTTCGCGAATTCTTGGAATGGGTGATATGCTTTCACTCATTGAGAAGACTCAAAAAGAGTATGATGAAAAGCAGGCTCAGGAATTATCTGAGAAAATCCAAGAGAATACCTTTGATTTCAACGATTTTGTTGACCAGTTAAATCAAATTCAAAAGATGGGACCCTTGGATGAAATCATGAAAATGATTCCGGGGATGGCTAATAATCCCCAATTAAAAAACGCCAACATGGACCCTAAAGACATGGACCACCTGAAGGCGATTGTCTATTCAATGACCGATCAAGAACGGACTGACCCTGATGTATTAAACCCATCAAGGCGCCGACGAATTGCCCGCGGTTCCGGTCGACCAATCCAAGAAGTCAATCGAATGATTAAACAATTTGGCCAAATGAAAACCATGATGAACAAGGTTTCCAAAGGCAACATGTCCGGCATGGAAAATATGATGAACAGTACCGGCATGGGCGGTAAAATGTCCAAACTGGCAATGAAACAGTTCAGTCGTAAAATGAAAAAGAATAAGAAACGCCGTTTGAAGAAAAAGAATAAGAAGCGCCGTTAATTCTGACAAGTTATCAGCATTGACACGCCATTAATTTGGTCAGTTTGGCCAAAACAAGTCAATCCGTCAGTTCTTTTGATGGTGTAAAGAAAAAAACCTTTACAAGCATTCGAATTACTGGTATATTATTAATCGTTAAAACATTACAGGAGGTAAAAGCATGTCAGTTAAGATTCGTTTAAAGCGCATGGGTTCAAAGAAGCGCCCATATTACCGTATCGTTGTTGCCGATTCACGTAGTCCTCGTGATGGTCGTTTCATCGAAAACGTTGGTACTTACAGTCCATTAACTCAGCCTGCCAAGATTACTCTTGAAGAAGAGTCAATCATGAACTGGTTGAACAATGGTGCCCAACCATCTGATACTGTTCGTAACATCTTATCAGATGCCGGTATTATGAAGAAATATCACGAAGCTAAATACTCAAAAAAGTAAGTGAGTGATTATCATCATGACAAGTATTGATGGTTTAATTAATAAGATTATCTCACCGTTGGTAGACTATCCTAAGGATATCGAGATTTCGCATAATGAATCCGATCGATTTATGGAATATCATCTGAAGTTGAACGAAGAAGATATTGGCAGAATCATTGGAAAGCATGGCCATGTGATTCAGACCATCCGGACCATTGTTTACAGTGTTCCGGTTGAGGGTCAAAAGAAAGCTCGTCTGATTGTCGACGATGGGAAACAATAGGGTTCTTAAGCGAAACGAAGGTTTTGTTTAGGCCCTTTTTCTTTATTCAAAATGAGATTCATTAGAGCTGGAGGAGTGAGTGAATGAATTATTATAATATTGGCAAAATTGTCAATACCCAAGGCTTGAAAGGCGAAGTCAGAGTGATTTCGATTACTGATTTTCCAGAAAAACGGTTCAAAGTCGGCAACACGGTTTTTGCCAAATTGCCTAACAAGCACGAACAAGTGGCGCTGACAATTGACGGTGTCCGCAAGCACAAAGGATTTATCCTATTGCACTTCAAGAATCATCCCTCGATCAATGACGTTGAGTACTTAAAGCCATCAGAACTTAAAATTGATGAGGAAAGCCTCTCAAGTGATGATCTTAAGCCTGGTGAGTATTACTACCACCAAATCATCGGCCTGGACGTTGTTGATCCAAATGGTAACCCAATTGGCCAAGTGAAGGAGATCCTCTCACCCGGCGCCAATGATGTTTGGGTGGTTGAACGCGATCAGCAAAAAGATTTACTGCTGCCAAAGATCGATTCTGTCATTACGAATGTTGACCTTGATGCCGGTAAGATAACCGCAGATGTTCCGGAGGGCTTGGACGAATGAGAATCGACGTACTGAGTTTATTTCCAGAAATGTTTTCAGTCCCGATGCACGATTCGATTATTGGAAAAGCAATTGAAAATCACATTATTGATTTAGATGTCACCAATTTTCGTGAATTTACCACCGACAAGCACCGTCACGTGGATGATTATCCCTTTGGCGGTGGTGCGGGAATGCTGCTGCAGGCGCAACCCATTTTGGATGCGTACGACCACACCAAACAAACTGCTGAAGCTGCCGGCTATCCTAAGGGCAAAGTGATTCTCATGGATCCGGCCGGAAAGCCATTCAAACAGCATGATGCTGAAGAGTTGTCACATGATGACCATTTAACCTTTATCTGCGGTCATTATGAAGGGTATGATGAACGCATTCGTTCCATCGTGACCGATGAGTATTCATTGGGGGACTTTGTCCTGACTGGCGGGGAATTGCCTGCGATGGTCATGATCGACGCTATTACCCGGCTAATTCCCGGTGTTTTGGGCAATCATCAATCCAGCGTTGAGGAATCCTTTTCAACGGGTCTCTTGGAAGAGCCCCAGTATACCCGGCCGGCAGAGTTCCGGGGAATGAAGGTCCCTGAAGTTCTCATGAACGGCGACCATAAAAAAATCGCCTTATGGAATCAAAAGGAGGCATTGAGACGAACTTACCTCCGGCGACCCGATCTGATCGACCATCACAATTTAACCAGCACCCAAAAGAAATTGTTGGCTGACGTCCGGATTGAGGAAGAAGAAAAGCAAACCGCAGAAGATACTGACAAGAAAAATACCTTTACAGACGATGAATAATTGTGTTACACTAATTTTTGGCGCAAGCCGCAAAACAACATTCCGCTGTCAGACAAGATAATGAATGTTAGTGAAAGGAAGATTTGTTTATGCGACAAAATCAATTGATTGACAAGATCAACGAGAAGCAACTACGTAATGACATTCCTGATTTCCGTGCCGGAGATTCTGTAAGAGTTTACGTTAAGGTTGTTGAAGGTACCAGAGAACGTATTCAGTTGTTCGAAGGTGTTGTTATCAAACGCAAGGGTTCAGGCATTCAAGCCACTTATACCGTTCGTAAAGTAAGTAACGGTGTTGGGGTTGAACGAATTTTCCCACTTCATTCACCACGAGTTGATAAAATCGAAGTAGTAAGACAAGGTCACGTTCGTCGTGCCAAGCTTTACTACCTGCGTGACTTACAAGGTAAGGCTGCTCGTATTCGAGCTTCCCTTCGTTCACGTGGATAATGAATCAATTAGACTGGATCGAATTATTCGATTCAGTTTTTTTGTATTCTCGTTTTTAGGTTCCAGGCTACCACAATGCTTAAGTTCTGGTTAAGACTAGCACAATCGATTGATGACTGCTAATCAGGTCGGTAAAATGACGCTTATTCGATGATTATGATCGGATTTAGTTTTGGTTAATTTCATAGCAAACTGCGCACAAACGGCGTTTATTTGCTATCATAGATATTAGGACATGAACACGATTACATCGTTGAAGGTGATAGTTATGGCTGAATCAGATGAAGATCAAAAAAATATTCAATGGTTTCTGAAGTATTTACAGAGTGACCGTCACTATTCTACTGATACCATCCAGGCTTATCAGCAGGCCATTGCCGAATTCACCCGCTTTCTGGCCGAAATTCCCAGTGAACGCAAACCATTGACCCAAGTGGACTCGTTTGATGTTGAAGCATTTTTGAGCGATCTTTACGAGCGAAAGTACGCCAGGAATTCCATCGCCCAAAAGGTGTCGGCATTAAAGTCGTTCTATGCTTTCCTGGTGAAGAATACTGTGATCGCCAACAATCCATTCGAATATGTCCACTTGAAGAGCAATCATCGGCGTTTGCCCAGATTTTTGTATCAAAATGAGATGCGGGCGCTTTTTCAGGGAGCCAGACAAAATCCCAATCACCAACTGGGATTGCGCGATACGGCTGTTCTGGAAACTTTATATGCGACTGGCATTCGGGTCAGCGAGTGCGCCGGAATTCAGCTCAATGACATCGATTTGGACAACCGAACCATCTTAGTCACTGGGAAGGGCAACAAGCAAAGATACGTGCCCTTTGGGGAATATGCTCAAGAGGCGATTGAAACTTATCTCAGCGACGCCAGAAGCCCAATCATGGCCAAGTACCATCAAGACCATCCATTTTTATTTGTGAATCATTACGGCCGACCGCTGACAAGTCGGGGCATCGAATATCTGATGGATCAAATCGTCAAACAAAGTAGTCTGACGACGAAGATTCATCCCCACATGCTGCGACACACGTTTGCGACCGAAATGCTCAATAATGGTGCCGATATGCGGTCGGTTCAAGAGTTGCTGGGACACAGCAGCCTGTCGACAACTCAAATCTACACACACGTTACCAAATCACATTTAATGAATGATTATAAAAAGTATTTTCCTCGAAATAATGATTCATTAAAATCAAACTAACAAAGGGGTATATTATGCCAATCAAATTTGAAGCAACTACTATCGTCGCTGTTCGCCACAATGGCCATCTCGCAATGGCTGGAGACGGTCAGGTTACCATGGGTGAAAAAGTCATTATGAAGGGAACCGCCCACAAAGTTCGTCTGATTTATGACAACCAAGTCGTTGTCGGCTTTGCCGGAAGTGTCGCTGACGCCTTTAACCTCGAAGAACGATTTGAGAAGAAATTAAACCAGTTTGACGGTGACCTGAAACGTTCCGCCGTTGAACTGGCCCAAGAGTGGCGTGGCGACCAACAGTTACAGAAGCTCGAGGCTTTGTTAATCGTGATGAACGACAAAGATTTATTGCTGGTATCCGGTCAAGGTGAAGTGATCGAACCGGACGATGATATTTTAGCAATTGGTTCCGGCGGTAACTTTGCCTTAGCTGCGGCAACTGCCATGAAACATCATGCCCAAGACATGAGCGCCAGAGAAATTGCTGAAGCCGCCATTCACATTGCCGGCAACATCGATATTTTCACGAATCAAAACGTGATTTCTGAAGAATTATAGGAGGAACTTAAATTGACTGAGTCTACTCAAACACCAAAAGAAATTGTTTCCGTGCTTGACCAATATATTGTTGGCCAAAACGAGGCCAAAAAAGCGGTTGCTGTGGCCTTGCGGAACCGATACCGCAGAATGCAGCTGTCAAAAGACATGCAGGATGAAATTTCACCAAAAAACCTTTTGATGATCGGACCGACCGGAGTTGGGAAAACTGAAATTGCCCGCCGTTTGGCTAAAATAGTTAACGCACCGTTTGTGAAGGTTGAGGCTACCAAATTTACCGAAGTCGGTTACGTGGGTGGCGATGTTGAATCAATGGTTCGTGACCTGGTCGAAAATGCCATCCAATTGGAACGGGCTGATCAGTACAAACAGGTCCATGTCGAGGCAGAAAAGCAGGCCAACAATCGCTTGGTCAAACTTTTGGCACCGGCAAAGAAAAAAGAGAACCGCCAAAATGAGATGCAGAACCTGATGAATATGTTTACTCAGATGCAAAATGGCCAGATGCCGTCTGAAAATCAGGACGATCAAGAAGAAGTAACTGATGATATCCGTGAAAAACGGATGTCGATCGCAGAAAAACTCAAGGCCGGTTTGCTGGAAAACGACCAGGTTGAAATTGAAATGGATGATCCATCCCAACAACCCGCTGGTCAAAGCACGATGATGAACCAAATGGGGATCGATTTGAATGATACCTTAGCCGGACTGATGCCCAAAAAGAAAATCAAGCGCACCGTCCCTGTAAGCGAAGCGCGTGAAATTCTAACCCGCCAGGCTTCTGAGGAATTGATCAACAAGGCCGATCTTTACCATAATGCGATCGTTCGCGCCGAAAATACCGGAATCATCTTTATTGATGAAATTGATAAGATTGCTCCGGGAAAGTCTCAAAACAGTGGCGAAGTTTCCCGTGAAGGGGTTCAACGCGACATTTTGCCAATCGTTGAAGGCTCTCAGGTGAATACCAAATATGGGACCGTCAACACGGATCACATGCTCTTCATTGGTTCGGGTGCCTTTGCCGAAAACAAGCCCTCTGATTTAATTCCAGAACTCCAAGGACGTTTCCCAATCAGAGTTGAGTTAAATGATTTAACCAAAGAAGACTTTGTCCGCATTTTGACAGAACCAACCAACTCATTGACCAAACAATACATTGCGTTGATCGGGACTGATAATATCAAAGTAACCTTCACCATTGAGGCGATTAATCGAATTGCCGAGATTGCTACTGACGTCAACCACAATACTGATAATATCGGTGCCCGTCGTCTGCACACGATTCTTGAGAAACTGCTTGAAGATATCCTTTACGAAGGACCGGATATGCAGATGGGCGATATTACGATCACTGAAAAATACGTCGATGATAAAGTTGGCAAACTGGCTCAAAATAAAGATCTTTCACGTTACATTCTGTAAAATTGGGAGGAAGAGATTAAATGATTACCTTGAAAAATCAGTATTTGACCGTGCTCATCAACGAGCAGGGTGCCGAACTCACCTCCGTGAAAGATACTGACGGATTAGAATATATTTGGCAGGCGGATCCAGCATTTTGGAAACGGCATGCGCCAATTCTGTTCCCGATCGTCGGTCGACTTAAGGACAACCAATACACCTATGCTGGCCATACTTATGAAATGACCCAACACGGGTTTGCCCGGGACAATCAGTTTGAAGTTGAATCCCAATTACCAACCAAAGTCTCACTGGTTTTGCGGCCCACTGAGGAAACGTTGGCCAAATATCCGTTTAAATTCGAACTGCGAATCATTTACGAACTGGTCGATCATCAATTGAATGTGAGTCTAAACGTCATCAATCCAAGTCAAGACACACTGTTATTTTCAATTGGAGCTCATCCCGGCTTTAACATTCCTTTGGTCAAAGGGGAAGGTAACTTCGAGGATTCCTTTATTCGGGTAGCACCAAAGAAGTCATACGTTCAAATCCCCTTAAAACCGCCGTATAGCGATCCAAACGATCCCCAGGCAATTGACCTGACCAAGCCGCTGCCGTTGAACCACGAGCTGTTTAACAGCGATGCCATCGTTTTGAGCCTTGATCGCCAGGAAACGACTGTGATGCTGGCCAATGCCCAAAATGATCATGGTGTTTCACTCACGGTTGAGAATGCACCATATGTCGGTATCTGGTCACCGTACCCAAAAAAAGCCCCATTTGCCTGCATTGAACCGTGGTGGGGACTGGCTGATACAGTGAATGCCGACGGCAAGCTGGAAGATAAATTTGCGATTAATCAGTTGGCTGGCCGCCACGCCTTTGCCGGCCGATATTCAATCAGTTTCTTCTAATTGATAGTAGCTGTCGCATCAATTGTCCGGCCGATTAAAATCCAAACTAAAAACGAGTGATTCCTTATTTCAGAAATCACTCGTTTTTGATTGGTTATTCATTCGGATCTTTACGTTTTCGCAGCCGATTGCCAAGGCCAAATGGCACCATACTTTCGGTGCCATTTTTAATTCGGCTGATATTGGCCCGATGCCGGTAAAAAATGAAAAAGGTCAGGATCACCGCCATGACACTCAATAAAATGTCGTGGGTAAAGAAAATTGCGATGGTCGTTAAGGTAAAACCGATCATGCTGGCAAGACTGACCATGCTGGTTAACAAAATCACCAGAATCCAAATCCCGGCTGCCAAAAAGAAGAAAGCCGGCTTGTATGCCAGCAGCATCCCTGCACTGGTTGCCACCGCCTTGCCGCCTTTGAATTTATCAAAGATTGAAAAGGTGTGCCCCAAAATCGCCATGAATCCAAAGATCAACGGACTGATCGCGGTGATATGAAAAAATGTCGGCAGTAATGTCGCTACCGCTCCTTTAGAAATATCCAGCGCCATGACAATCGCGCCGGCAATCGGCCCTAAAACCCGGTAGGTATTGGTAGTCCCGATATTGCCGGAACCGTGTCGGCGAATATCAATGTGAAAGAAAATTTTACCAATCCAGACACCGCTGGGAATTGATCCCAGCAAATAAGCTAGCACTAACAGCATTATAATTTGTTCAATATTAGAATTCATCTCAAACCTCACAATAGTCGCAATTAATAAACTTAATAGCGTTTCTCATTTTAGCATGTAATTTGAGTTCAGCCAATAAAATTTCGTTTCCATCGGCGTAAATTTAGGTTATTATGAAGTAGATTGCAAAAAAAGGAGTCATAACGAATGGTAAAGCAAAAGCAAAAATATGATGATTCCTCGATTCAAATTCTTGAGGGACTCGACGCGGTTAGAAAGCGTCCTGGAATGTACATCGGTTCCACTGATTCACGCGGCCTGCATCATTTGGTCTACGAAATTGTTGATAATGCCGTGGACGAAGTTTTGGCCGGTTATGGGGACGAAATTGACGTCTCAATTCATAAGGACAACAGTATCACGGTGGTCGATCACGGCCGGGGGATGCCAACTGGTATGCACGCTTCAGGGAAACCAACTCCTGAAGTGATTTTAACGATGCTTCATGCCGGCGGTAAATTCGGTCAGGGCGGCTACAAAACATCCGGTGGACTGCACGGCGTCGGCGCCAGCGTTGTCAACGCACTTTCTACTTGGCTGAAAGTTGTGATTGTCCGTGACGGTTACCGTTACGAAGAAGATTTCAAAAACGGCGGCCATCCGGTGGGCACACTGAAAAAATTGGGCAAGACCCGCGCTCATAGTGGGACAACGGTAACCTTTAAACCGGATCCAACTATTTTCACCAGCACGGTTTACAATTTCTCGGTTCTTTCCGAGCGATTACGGGAATCCGCCTTTCTACTTAAAGGAACCAAAATTACCCTGACTGACGAACGAACCGATCAGGAGCAGGAAGACGTTTTCCATTACGAAGAGGGTATTAAGGAATTCGTTCAATATTTGAATGAAGATAAGCATACCCTGGGCGACGTGATGTATTTCGACGGCAAAAAAGACGGCGTGGAAGTCGAAGTGGCTGCGCAGTATAACGATGGTTATTCTGAAACCATGCTGTCATTTGTTAACAACGTTCGAACCAAGGACGGCGGCACGCACGAGGCGGGTCTGAGAAATGCTTGGACGAAAGCCTTTAATGACTATGCCCGAAAAGTGGGGATGCTCAAGGAAAAGGATAAGAACCTTGAAGGCAGCGATGTCCGCGAGGGACTGTCCGTCGTATTATCGTTACGAATTCCAGAAGAAATTCTCCAATTTGAAGGTCAGACCAAAGAAAAACTAGGCACCCCTGAAGCCCGCTCAATCGTTGATAACGTTGTCAGTGAGAAGCTGGGCTACTATTTGATGGAAAATGGTGAATTTGCCCAGACTCTGGTTCATAAAGCCTTGCGTGCCAGACAAGCCCGACAGGCGGCAAGAAAAGCCCGGGATGAAACCCGAACCGGCAAACGGCATAAAAAACAAGAACGCCTGCTGTCAGGAAAATTGACCCCGGCTCAATCAAAGGATTACAGCCGAAATGAGCTGTTTCTGGTCGAAGGGGATTCAGCCGGCGGTTCTGCCAAACAGGGCCGAGACCGAAGATATCAGGCAATTTTGCCCCTTCGAGGGAAGGTCTTGAACACCGAACGGGCAAAGCTCCCGGAAATTATGAAAAACGAAGAAATCAATACTATGATTTATACAATTGGTGCCGGCGTTGGTGCCGATTTTAACATTGATGATGCCAACTACGATAAGATTATCATTATGACCGATGCCGATGATGACGGTGCTCATATTCAGATTCTCTTGTTGACGTTCTTCTACAAATACATGCGGCCAATGATCGATAATGGCAGAGTCTTCATCGCCTTACCACCTCTTTACAAGCTACAGAAGGGTGCCGGCAAGAAGTTGAAAGTCCAATATGCTTGGACCAATGAAGAATTAAATAAGGTATCAAAGGACTTTGGCAAGGGCTACAGCCTCCAGCGGTTCAAAGGTTTGGGTGAGATGAACGCTGACCAACTGTGGGAAACAACCATGAATCCTGACACTCGGACTTTGATTCGGGTTCGGATCGATGATGCCGCTCTCGCTGAAAAACGGGTGACCACTTTGATGGGCGATAAAGTTGAACCCCGAAGAAAATGGATTGAACATAACGTCAAATTTAATTTAGAAGAAGATGGCAGCATCTTGGATAATACAAGTGATTAGGGGGCGCGTCTAAAAAATGAGTAAAATTGAAAGTTTGACCCTCGAAGATGTCATGGGCGAACGGTTCAGCAGATATTCCAAATCAATCATTCAGGAACGGGCCTTGCCTGACATTCGGGATGGTTTAAAGCCGGTTCAACGACGAATCCTTTATGCCATGAACAAAGACGGCAATACGTACGACAAACCGTTTCGTAAATCAGCAAAATCCGTGGGAAATGTCATGGGTAATTTTCATCCCCATGGCGACAGTTCGATTTATGAAGCATTGAATCGAATGAGCCAAGACTGGAAGGTTCGCGAGCCGCTGATTGAAATGCACGGCAACAATGGTTCAATGGACGGTGATCCGCCTGCCGCAATGCGGTATACCGAAGCGCGTTTGAGCAAAATCGCCAGCGAAATGCTGCGGGATATCGAAAAGGACACGGTCGACTGGGTCCTCAATTTTGATGACACCGAGTACGAACCAACTGTTTTGCCATCCCGATTCCCCAATTTGCTTGTGAACGGTTCTACTGGAATTTCTGCCGGCTATGCGACCGATATTCCACCGCATAACCTCGGAGAAGTGATTGACGCGATTCTTTACCTGCAGAAGCACCCGGATGCAACTCTGGATGATTTGATGCAGTTTGTGAAGGGACCCGATTTCCCAACTGGCGCAATTGTTCAAGGAATTGACGGCATCAAAAAAGCATACGAAACCGGTCACGGCAAGATTATCGTCCGCTCGAAGACTTCCATTGAGCCACTGAAAGGCAACAAATCACAAATTGTCATCACAGAAATTCCTTACGAGGTTAATAAGGCCCAACTAGTCAAACGGATTGATGAAATTCGCTTGAACAAGAAGATCGAAGGCATTTCGGAGGTTCGTGATCAAAGTGATCGTAACGGACTCAGCATTGTTGTCGAATTAAAGCGTGATGTTGACTCAAAAGGAATTTTGAACTACCTGTTCAAGAATACCGACTTGCAGGTTTCCTACAATTTCAATATGGTTGCCATTTCCCATATGCGGCCGGAACGTTTGTCACTGAAAAAGATCTTGGTGGCCTATCTCGAATTCCAACAAGAAGTCATTGAGAAGCGGACCAAATACAATTTAAAGAAGGCTCAGGACCGTCAGCATATCGTTGAGGGATTGATTCATGCCTTATCAATTTTGGACAAGGTCATCAAAACCATCCGAGCAAGTAAGAACCGTAAAGATGCCCGTGACAATCTGGTCAAAACCTACGATTTTTCAGAAAAACAGGCTGATGCCATCGTCGCTTTGCAGCTGTATCGTTTGACCAATACTGACGTGACAGAGTTGGAGAACGAACACCAGCACCTGGCCGACGAAATTACCAAAGACAACAAAATTTTGAATAGTCCAAAAGAACTCAATCGGGTTTTGGCCAACGAGTTACGCGCATTGGCGAAAACTTATCGCAGCGCTCGGAGAACCGAGATTCAAGCTGAGGTTTCAGATATCAAGATTAATACAGATGTCTTGATCCCTGACGAGGATGTGATCGTGATGGTCAGCCATGACGGCTACATCAAGCGAAGCAGCATTCGGTCATATAAAGCTTCGACAACCGACACTGGTTTAAAAGATGAAGATTATCCAATCTTTATGGCCGAATTAAATGCCCGCGATCATCTGTTTATGTTCACCAATAAAGGTAATCTGATCTATCGGCCAGTCTTTGAATTGGCAGATGTGAAGTGGAAGGATACCGGTGAGCATATTTCTCAGACCATCGGGTTGGATGCTGACGAGGAAATCATTGGCACCTATGCTTTTGATTCACTCAAGCAACCAGGAACCTTCTTGATTGCAACTGACCAAGGGCATGTCAAACAAACTGGTTTTGCGGATATGAAGCCGGGACGGACCTACAAGAGCCATGCCTACACCTATGAGAAGCTCAAAACTGCTGATGAGCGGGTAGTGGCCATTCATTATTTGAAGACGCCCGCAACTGCTGGACAAATGCTTCTTATCTCTAATAATGGCTTAGCCTTACGCTATGGGATCGATGAGGTACCGGTTAATGGCGCCAGAACTACCGGCGTAAAATCCATGGGGCTTCGAGGTGTTGATAAAGTCACCAACCTCCAACTGGTCTCTGAAGACGATGTCTTGGCAATTGTGACCCAACGTGGGTCTTTCAAGAAATTAGCTGTTAAAGAAATTCCTGCCACTTCAAGGGCTCGAAAGGGCGTTATGATCCTGCGGGAACTTAAAAATAATCCGCACAGAATTGTGGACTTTTGTCGAATCGAAAGCGAAGACCAGCCGCTTGAAGTGCGGACCGATCATCGCCGGGTTCACGATATTTTACCAGCAGATTATTCATTGGGTGGGCGTTATTCCAACGGCTCATTTGTAATTGATGTTGACAGTGAAGGCACCCCGGTTTCAATCAGACCAAAGTTTGTCGGCTTATCAATTGATTAAATTTTTACCATATTAATTGATTGTATTAACAATAAGAATTATCATAATAGCAGTATCCTGTTAATTATATAATGGTCGCACGGACCGATAAGGAGAGTCTGAATGAAAACCACTCAGGAAAATATTTTTGCATCAAAGACTTTATCGTATTTTCTCCAGTTGTCAGAAACGATGAACTACACACAAGCTGCCCAGATCTTGGGAATTACGCAACCAGCGCTGACCCAACAAATCAAGAAGCTTGAAAAGACAATGGGAACTGAATTATTCTACTCGGTTGGCAAGAAATTAAGGCTGACCGATGCAGGTGTGATCATGTTGAAGACAACCCGGCAGATATACGATCTGTTAAATGATGCCAACGACCAGATTCAACAAGCTACCAGCTCAACGACTGGTCAAATTAATCTGGGAATCCTCGCTTCCGTTGAAACCAAAGTCTTTGAAGATTTTGCCCTGGCACTTTACCAGGAAAATCCGGATTTGGAAGTCAATTTCCACATGCTGACCAGAAAAGAGATTTGGGAAAGCTTGGAGAACAACCGAATCGATTTGGCAATCATGTACCTGCCGGATGAATCGATTAAGAACTGGAAGCCATACAGCTCCAAGAAGATTATCTCGGATGACTTATTGTTTATCCACCACAACCCAAGTTTGGCCAAACGTAAACGGGTCCACTTGAAAGATGTCAACGACAGGCCATGGGTGATGTATCCACAAGATTATTATCTCAACCAAACTTTGCGGGAATCCTTTAAGAACCAAATGGTGGACTGGCCAAAGGTAGCGGCACGATATACCATGCCCGAGCAGATTTTGAAGTTCGCCATTAATTCCCACACCAACACGGCATTACCAAAGTCATATATGCTCAATATCGACCTTAAGAAGTTGACTGACGATGACATTTGGGTCACTGAATTGGATCCTAAAGTCAAGTTTGATCTGAATTTCGTCTACCGGAACCGCAAGAACGAAATCCCGCGGATTGAACGTTTCTTACAGAAGTTCGATGAGTTCCTTGCTAAAGAAGATTATTTAGCCCGTTTAGGGAAATAAATTTTGATTATCAAAGGAGATTATGTAAATGAGTAAAGAATTAGTTTTTGGTCATCAAAGTCCTGATACAGATGCAATCGTTGCTGCAAAAGCCTATTCATATCTGCAGAACAAATTAGGGTATGATACTGAAGCCGTTGCTTTGGGTGAACCCAATTCAGAAACCGCATTTGTGTTAAATTATTTTGACGAGCCGACTCCACGAATTATCAAAACTGCTAAAAATGAAGTTGACTCCGTCATGTTGGTTGACCACAATGAATTCCAACAAAGTGTCAGTGACATCAAAGATTTAACCATCACTCATGTGGTTGATCACCACCGAATTTCTAATTTCCAGACTGATCAGCCACTATACTACCGCGCCGAACCAGTTGGCTGCTGCAGTACGATTATCGTTAAGATGTTTGACGAAAACAAAGTTGAAATCCCTGCTCAATTAGCCGGCTTAATGCTTTCAGCAATTATTTCAGATACGTTGTTACTGAAGTCACCAACGACCACTGAAGAAGATAAAATTGCTGTCAAGACTTTAGCTGAAATTGCTGACATCGATTACGAAAAGTACGGCATCGAGATGCTTAAAGCTGGGACCAACGTTTCAGCAAAGACGGACCAAGAACTCATTGATTCTGATGCCAAGTCATTTACAATGGGCGGTAAGAGTGTTCGGATTGACCAAATCAACGTCGTTGAATTCAGCGAAATTGACAAGCGTAAAAATGACATTGAGAATGCCATGAAGGCTGAAGCTGCTGATAAGGGCTACGACTTGTTCTTAGTTCTGATTACTAACGTTTTGAACAGCGATTCAAAGATGATTGTTGTCGGCGAACCATCATCTGCAGTTGAAAAAGCATTTAACAGCAAACTCAGTGACGACACAATGTCATTACCAGGTGTTGTTTCACGTAAGAAGCAAGTTGTTCCGCCATTAACAGATGCATTAAGCTAATTCATCAACTCTTTCAAACGGTCCGGCTAATCTGAATGGTTAGTTTGGCCGTTTTTGTTTACTTTGGGTTGGTTGGCCACTATAATGAACTTAGTTTAGTTGTACACAACCTAATTTAATGGAGGGTTATCATGGACAAGCAGGAACTCAAAAACAAACTAACCCCGGAACAATACGATGTTACCCAAAACAAAGGGACTGAGGCGCCATTTAGCGGTCAGTATGATGACTTTTACCAAGCCGGTATTTACGTGGATGTCGTGAGCGGAGAACCGCTGTTCTCATCGACCGATAAATATGATGCCGGCTGTGGTTGGCCATCATTTACGAAACCGATTGACCCAGCCAATATTGATAAGCACTTGGACACTTCTTTTGGCATGATTCGCGAAGAAGTCAAAAGTAAGCAGGCGGGTTCACATCTTGGGCACGTGTTCCCAGACGGTCCCAAAGATGCTGGTGGTCACCGATTTTGCATTAATTCAGCAGCCTTAAAATTTATTCCGGTTGCCGAATTGGACGCAAAGGGATACAGTAAATACAAACAATTATTTGAATAAATGAAATTGAGGTGCAATGCATGGAAGATACAGCAATTTTTGCAGGTGGATGTTTCTGGTGCATGGTCAAGCCATTTGACACTATTCCCGGTATTAACAAGGTCGTTTCCGGCTATACTGGCGGCCATGTTCCCAACCCAACTTATGAACAAGTTGCCAGCCACACCACTGGCCACACTGAAGCGGTCAAAATTTTCTTTGACCCTGAGGTAATCTCGTATGATAAGTTAGTGGAAATCTATTGGCATCAAACTGACCCAACGGACGCCATGGGACAATTCCAAGATCGCGGTGATAATTATCGTCCGGTAATTTACGTGAAGGATGAGCAGCAAAGAAAAATTGCCGAAGCTTCAAAGAAAGCCCTCGCCGAGAGTGAACAATTTGACAGTCCAATCGTGACCCAAATTGAGGATGCCAAACCATTCTATCCGGCAGAAGAAGAACATCAAGAATTCTACAAGAAAAATCCGCTCCGTTATCAAATGGAAGAAATGGGCGGACGCGAAAACTTTATCAAGAAGAACTGGCAGAAAAATTAGTTAGCCAAGGATATTTCAGCTATTAATGACCATTCACATAAAGGGCTGTGACAAAACGCAAATTTTGCCAACAGCCCTTTATTATTTTGAATTAAACTGTAAGGAGAAATCGTCAGATGATCAAATGGTCAAATAAGACAATCAAAGCATTTCAGGAGACGCTACTAGCCTGGTATGACCAAAATAAGCGGGATTTGCCATGGCGGCAGGATCAGGATCCTTACCATGTGTGGGTGTCAGAAATTATGCTTCAGCAAACTCAGGTGGAAACAGTCATTCCGTATTATTTACGGTTTATGAACGAATTTCCAACGATTGAAGATCTGGCTGCAGCCCCGGAGGACAAGCTGATGAAAGCTTGGGAAGGACTGGGCTACTATTCTCGGGCCAGGAACCTTCAAAAGGCGGCTCAACAGATTGTTTTCGATTATCAGGGCCAATGGCCAACGACTGCAAAAGAGCTTCAGGAATTGAGCGGTATCGGGCCCTATACGGCCGGTGCCATTGCCAGTATTGCTTTTGGCCAACCAGTGGCGGCAGTGGATGGAAATGCCTTTCGCGTTTTTGCCAGGCTGTTAGAAATCGACGATGATGTTGCTAAACCACACACTCGTCAGGTATTTGAAAAAATAATCAACCCAATCGTTTCAAAGGATCGACCAGGCGACTTTAATCAAGCAATTATGGATTTGGGTGCCAGCTACATGACAGCCACCAATTATGATACCAGCCAATCACCGGTCAAGGATTTCAACCAGTCATATCTGGATGGGATTGAAGACCATTACCCAGTGAAGACCAAAAAGAAGCGGCCGGTTCGCCACGATTACTTTGGAGTGGTCATCCATTCCAAGGCGGGGTACTTATTTGAAAAACGCCCGAGTCATGGCATTCTGGCCAATTTTTGGATGTTTCCGTTATTTGACCGCAAAAATTTAACTGATGACCAACTGGCGACAGAATCAACGTTAATTGACATAATCGAAACCCGACTAAAGACCGATTACCAACTAAGTGTCGCGTTGCATCCAGTATCTACGCCAACGGTTGTTCACACCTTTACCCATCAGCAATGGAAAATTAAGTTACTGGAAGGCCAAATAGCGGAAGATATTGATTTAAGCTATTTTCCGGGTAAATGGATCCACTCCAGTGAATTTGATCAGATGACATTTTCGAAAGTTCAATCAAAAATGTGGTCTGCCTATCAGAAAGCTGTAAAATCAACTCAATCAGTTGAGGGGTCAGCTGTGGATCAAAAAACAAATCGCTGAGGAATTTTGTGGCAATCTACCCACGAATTTTTTTAGTGACGCTGTTTGTCACGATGAAGTTTATCAAGGGCTTGGCGTTGCTTGGTGTCAATGATGTGCGTGTATAAGCCAGTCGCATTGGTTGAACTCTGGCCAAGCTGAGTGGCCACCAAGTGCTCATTGTTGGTTTCCAAATAGAGCTTCGAAGCCAATGTATGCCGTAACTTGTGGGGTGTAATCCGCACGTGGTTGAAAACTTGGGAGTATTTCGCCACCAATAGTTCAACAGTCGCGGTGGAAATTCTTCTGGGTTGGCTTGCCCCTTTCGTCAAAAAGAGGGCAGGGGTAGTCTTGGTGGCCAAATACCGTTGCTTACGGACGTTTAAATAGGTTGCCAGATAGGGAAGCACCCAGCTGGCAATGGGCACGGAATCGTACTTGCCGCCTTTTCGCCGGACGACAATTGCCGCTTTGCTCAAATTTAAATCAGAGACATTTGCATTGGTCAGCTCGGACACCCGAATGCCAGTGCCAAGCATCAGCGCATTGATTGCCACGTCACGTTCACGATCGCGTTGATATAATGACAGCGTTCGTTTATTGGTCAGTGTCTTGGGATAGTCATTCTGGATGAATTCAATGTATTTCACATCCGCGTCACCCAACATGAGTTGATCCTTAATGTTGTTGGCACGGGTTTGATAGGTTTCGCTGTCGGGAACCAAGGCAATTTTCTTCATCACATTCCGGTAAAAATAAGGCTCACCATCGGCAGTTTCATTTTCCTCCGATAAGTATCGGAATAAGGCTGAGAGCGCGTTCAGGGAACGATTGACTGTCCGATGAGAAATTGGTGCTTGCGGATGGGAAGCCGTTTGCTTGCCACGGTTCAGCAGGTAAGACTTATACAGTTCCATATCCTGTTTTTTGAAGTGTTCCAGCGCGGAGAGTGGAATTTCTTTGACAGTTTTCACGTCAGTAATCCCAACGTCGATCATCCAAGTGAAGAAGCGGTAAAACTCATTTAGATACTGATATAGCGTGGCGGGGGATAATGGAACCGTTGATTTGTCAAGATAATATTCATTAATATAAGTTGGCAGGGTTTGAACCAGCTGTTGATTGTGTTGAATATATTGAGATGATTTCATTTTTAAGCTCCTTAATTCAGTTAATCATATCCCAGCAAATCGCAGTAAATTTGGTGGGGCTGTTTATTTTTTGGCGTATAACTTAATAAAATCTGTATTTTATTAAGTTAAGTATATCATAAATAAGCATATTAATTGACCCAATGTTGGAATCGATTAATATTAATAAGTGAACAATCCAATTTGAAAGAGGTTTAGATATGAGATCGGATTTCTGATTAAGGAGGTTCTAAATATGGTTGATTTAAAATTAATTCATCAAGTTCAACTGGGTATTCTGGCAAATGTGGCAGCAATCAATTCTAAATACCATCTGGAATATTTTCTAACTGGTGGTTCAGCAATTGGTGCCGTGCGTCATCACGGCTTTATTCCATGGGACGACGATATTGATATTGGTTTGCCGCGCACTGATTTTGAAAGGTTTCTACAAGTTGCACCGGCAGAGTTGTCACATCGAGGATACTTCGTTGAAGAGAATCGCCTTGATCCACAATACGAATACGATTTCGCTAAAGTGATGGCTGATGGCACGCGGATCTTGGAACATGGCCGTGAGTTGACAAAAGCCAAGAATGGCATCTTTATTGATGTATTTCCGTTCGATCGAATGCCAAATAAACGTCCGCAACAGGAAAAACAGCAAGCAAAATTGGCAATGCTGTTAGAAGAGATTCGAAAGCGATTTTATCCTGACCTGTATCAGCAAAGTATCACACAATCTAAGTATGCGGATTATAATTTGAGTGAGCTATACGATATTCGACTCAGCACAATGACCCAATATAACGGTCACTCGGAATTATCGTTGATTAACATGTCATCACCGTATCAGTACGGAAAAGAATTAATCAAGCCGACAGAGATCCATCATTTAATCCCAATGGCCTTTGAAAATTTACGGGTGCCAGTCCTAGCAGATTATGATGCATACTTAACACGCTTGTACGGTGACTATATGAAACTGCCACCGTTAAATAAACGCATTCAGCGTCACGTTTTAAAAGTACGAGTGGATAATTTACCAAACGAACACTCAAGTTGAATCCGGAAATCCTCTGGAGGAAGCCGTTGGTTAATTGTTCACGAAATTAAAGTAAAGAACCAGTTACCATTGCCGAGAGTGTTGGCTTTGGTAGCTGGTTCTTTTTACCTTTTCTCTACTTCGTATAATATATATTATGTAAAGTAGAATCCGTATCAAGAAAAATGAGTCTGCACCCCGCTTCTCTGATACGTATCTAAATAATTTTATTAAAACGAATCACGTCACTTCGTTTAACAAATTTTAGATGCTGCCAAAATGATTGGCCTGCAAGATTATCTTTCATGACATTGACAAAGATTTTATGAATACCGACAGCTTGGAGCTGTTCAATCACTTTATTGACCAGTTGAGTTCCCAAACCTTGATTCTGATAACCCGGAGCAACTGCCAAATGATAAATCGTCCCGCGCCGACCATCAGTTGCACCCAGAATGCTGCCGATGATCTGTTTGTCAGTCTTGGTCTCCGCTACAAAACAGAAATTGGGATTGAATCGCAATAATCGACTGATTTCTTCAAAACTATCGTCAAATTCCCGCAGATTCATGCCGGGAACTTGTTGCCACAATGCATAAGCATTTGGATAATCTTCTGCCTGCATTTTTCTGGTGATAATTTGATTGTCCATTGTGTTGAACCTTCTTTTTAAATAATTGTATATACCAATAACCGGTTTTACAGAAACTTTTCCTTGATTTGAATCGGCTAATTGTATATGGCAATAATCATGATCTCTTATTTTTGCCAATCATATTAGTGTAAAATATGGTTGAAACTCCACCGGGGCCTCCTGCCTGGTCAACTGAAATATTGGCAGCTCAGCATGATATTTGGTATGTGGTTCAATCGAGGAGAACCAGTAGCGGAAGTCCAGATGTTGATGAGCACCCTCGCCTTTTTGCGGATTAGCCGGAATATCAATGATGTTGACGTCGATTAACGAATTGGGACTAGTTTTTAAAACCAAACCGGTCTCTTCGGTAAATTCTCTGATGGCACAATCAATCGGCATTTCGTTTGGCTCAACGTGACCGGCAGGCAATAGAATTGTATGCAGGTATGGGTGCCGGATAAAGATCCCCTTACCTCCTTCAAAGACCATCGCACTTGCAGACAGATGAAATGGCGATTTCCGGTCGCGAAGTCCTTGGGAGTTTGCCCTCAGCAACTCGATAGCCGTCTGCACTTTTTGGGTATTTATCCAGGGATATGGCTGACTTTTTAGCGTTACGATTTGGGCGATTAATTGTTCAACTAAGATGGTTGATCACTTCCTTAATCACTTAATATGTCCTTGAAGATCTGATAGGTTTTAATCAGTTCTTGGGTTTCTTTGACGTTATGGACACGGATAATTCGCCCACCCAGTTGGGTCATGTATGCTTCAAACAGTAATGTTGGGATCAGTCGCTCATCTGAGCCTGCATCAAACAGTCGTTTGGCAAAACTTTTCTGAGAAATTGCGATCATGATCGGTGCTGCAAACTGGCGCATTTGTTTTGTGTAACGCATTTTAATCAAATCAAATTCAAGCGTATTGCTATCAGAGAAGCCAACCCCGGGATCAATAACAATGTTCTCTCTTTGAAGACCAGCTTGTTCTAAACGATTAATCGAGTCAGTGAAAAATGAATGCATCGTGTCTTCAAGTGTCGTTGGTTGTTCGTCAAAATTGCGACCATTAAACATCGTGACGACTGAGGGTTGATATTGTTGAACCAAATCCAGTTTGGCTTGAGAATTAAAGCCATCAATATCATTAATGATCTGAATTCCAGATTGCAACGCCCGTTCAATCACTGAGTTGGTATTCGAATCGATTGCCAATACAATATTTGGAAACCGTTTTTGAATCGCTTTAAGATAAGGTTCTACCCGCTGCCACTCTTCATCTGGACTAATGTCATCAAAATGGGGTTTGGACGATTTGCCACCCAGTTCAAAGATTTTGGCACCATAGCCCATTTCAGTTTCGATGCGGTCCAAAACTTGATCAATACTGGTATTGACCCCACCATCGTAAAATGAATCCGGGGTTAAATTGAGAATGGAATAGATAATTGGCGTTTTAGTCAGATTGAAATCAAAATTTTTCCCTTTGAAATGGACTTCATTAGAATTAGTCATTTGAATTGCTCCTTGTCTTTATTAAATAATCTCGAATTGGGTTGATGAGATAAAATGAACCCACCACCAAAATGAGCTGATCGGGGTGATTGGCTGATTCCTTGAGGCTTGCCTTAAGGGCAGCTATCGGGTCGGAAAAAATCGGGTAAATCTTGCCAGTAATGTTTTGGAAGACCGTTTGAAGACGACGTTCGTCCAGCTTGCGCTCAGGATTAGCAGGTTGCGTTAATTTGAAAGTTGCATTGGGAATCTCTGCCAGCAATCGCACATTATCGACATAATCTTTATCCTTCAGAAACCCGGTAATAATCATTTTGGATTGGCTGGAAAATGAATGTTTCACGGATTCAGCGAAAGCTGTGATCGCATCAACATTATGAGCACCATCGATGATGATCGTCGGTTGAGCGTGAATGGTTTCAAACCGTCCGGGGACATCCAGCTTCCCCAGCGCTTGGGTTAATAATTGACTGGCGTCCAGTGATAAGTGCTGCTTTTTTTGAAAATCATCCAACCACAACAACACGGTTCGGACATTTTCCAACTGGTAATCGCCCGGCAGTCCAAATTGAAAATGACCAGATTGATGACCGACTTGATAAACGAAATGAGTTGCTTTAGTTGACTGCCGATCAATTTGAACTGTGTTGGCATCAAGGAAGTTGGCGGCTTTGTGACTCGCTTCACCTTTCAAGACTGCCAGGACTTCCGGCCGTTGGTTGGGGGCCACAATGGTTGTGTTTCCTGGTCGAATAATTTTTGACTTTGTCGTCGCAATTTCTTCAATGGTATTTCCCAGAATGCCAATATGATCCATGCCAATTTTAGTAAAGATTGAATACATGGTTGTTTTCACTGCATTGGTTGCGTCGAGCTCCCCACCCAGACCGCATTCCAAAACCACATAGTCAACTTGTTGATCAGAAAAGTACTGCATGGCCGCAACAAACATAGCCTCAAATTCAGAGAGTTCCTGCTGTCCATCACCAAATGAAGTCATCAGCTGCTTGAGGCGATTGAGATACTTATCAAATTGATCAGTTTGGATTGCCTGGCGATTAATCTGAATACTATTGGTAACATCACCGATAAACGGGCTGGTAAATAAACCAACTCGTTTTCCCATCTGCTGGAGTATTGCGGCAATCATCGTTGCCGTTGACCCCTTGCCGTTGGTACCGCAGATATGGATGATTGGATAGTCAGCATCCGGGTTGCCCAATTGGCGCAGAACTTGCTTTAACAAACCAATGCGATCACCTTGATTATATAAAAATTCGGCAAAGTGACTGGTTAAATCATCGTTCATATTTGTCCCACCTGGATTGAATTCAAAAACTCACTTCTCAGCTCATCGTTTTGCTGGAAGACACCGGTAAATTTAGTGGTTCGGGTCACGGTGCCGGTTTTTTTGACGCCCCGCATTTCGATACACATATGGCGGGCATCAACAATTACCGCCACGCCTTTGGGATGGAGAATTTTTTCCATTTGGCTGAGAACATCATCCGTAATTTTTTCCTGCAGACTTAACTTGTGTGATACAAAATCAACCAGTCGCAGGATTTTACTTAGACCGATAATTTTCCCGTTATCAGGAACATAGGCGACACTGACTTTGCCCCAGAATGGCATCATGTGATGCTCACACATCGAATAAAATGGAATCCCTTTCACCATAACCGTCTTTGAGTCATCTGACTCCGGTGAATCAAACAGTTTATAGTCTTGAAAATCTTCCAGTCCGATAGAATCAAAGATGTTGGCATACATTCTGGCAACCCGATCCGGGGTTTCAATAAGTCCCTTTCTAGTCGGGTCGTCACCAATTGCAGCCAATATGTTAGTAACGTTATTGGTGATTTCGGTGTAGAAGTTATTAGCCGGACTGATTTTTTTGATTGATTGATCATCTTGTTGGAGAGACTTAATGGCCGTGGCAATCTTATCAGCGTCTGGAAATTGTCCATCAATCAATTCTTGAATCGGAATCAACACAAATAATCGATTAAACGCTTCGGGATGTGGAATCGACAGCCCTGGTTGATCAATTTGTTCATTGCCAAAGAAGATAATATCAATATCCACGGTCCTTGGACCCCAGTGAACCTGGCGAGTTCGATGGAGACCACTTTCGATTTCATGAATCACCTTTAAGAGTGCCAGGGGTTCATAGGTCGTCCCAATCTTGACAGCTGTGTTGACAAATGCCCGTTGCTTGACCCCACCAACCGGGGACGTTTCGTACAGACTGGCCTGCTTTTCAATCATAATCCGTGGGTCACTACCCAATGCCTCGATGGCCTGTTGCAAAAATGCCTCGCGGTTCCCAATATTACTGCCTAAACTTAAATATACATCTTCCATACTAATGCTCCATTTCTATTTCGACGTCGTCCAAAACACCATCAATCGGCGTTCCTTGTTTGCGGATCCGGACATTGACAGTCATAATCCGCGAATCAATATTTTTAATAGCGGCAATCACTGTCTGGGCCAAGGTCTCAACTAAGTCGACCTGATTATTGTCGATCACCTTGGCGATGGTTGGATAGAAATCCGCGTATGACACCGTCGACTTCAAATCATCATCAGTCGGATCGGCATCGACTTTCACTTTTAAATCAATTTGAATATTTTGACCAACGACTTTTTCCTCGGGCAAAACGCCAATATGACTGTGAAACCGCATGTTGTGTAATGAGATGTAATACATCATGATTCACTCCTTTGTATACGACAAAAAGCGGCCCGCCGACCAATATGTTGGTACGGTGCGTCGCTTCTCATTTTATTTAAACAACCGACTCTGAATATTACTCATTGTCTGGGAATTCAGCATATAGTAAAGAATTGCCATTTGAATCGGTGTCATGACCAATTCTTTTAACGCTCTAACCGGTAAAAATGCCCAAAACGGTGTCTTATATAAAATTGTCAACCAATAGGTATTCAAAATTGCGTTGACGACAACCGCAATGATTAATTGGGCAATGATCACGCGTTTCCATGTGATCTCTTTGCCATAGAAAAAATAGCCATAAATGGCAGCGCCTAAAATTGCAGAGATAGTAAACCCAGGGAAATAAACACTTCCAGACATCAAAGTGCCGATGATATCCGTTAATGCAGCGATTGTGGATGACCACAGTGGCCCATACAGCATACTGGCAATCGCAGTGACAACGAAGCCGAAGCTTAACCGCCAGGACTGAACACCGACAGTAAATCGACCGAGAATTAACAATAACGACATGAAAATTCCCAAGACAACAATATCCACAACCCGCAGCTTACGAAAACCCAATGACAATGACTTCATGATGCAGCATCTCCTTATAAAGGAGCTCACCATTATTTAGAGAACTAAATAACATAGCGAATGCGGAAACAACACCGCAAATGGTCGACAAGTCGAAGTCGATCATTTTTCGTTCGAAGTTCACATTCCGTTCCTCCGACACTTAACGCATTGAATCCTACCCCATATTTATTTTATGTAACTATTAAAGTTTATCACATGCACTAAAAAATGCAATCGCTTAGTTCGTGTTTTACTGAACAATAAGCGATTGCAAGTTAAAATAGTTCATTTTAAATGTTATCCTGATCAAAGTCTCGAAGCCACGCAAGAGCTAATGCTTTGTCGCCTAAATGGGTACCAATGGTGGGACCAAAATAACTTTGTTCGATTGTCATATCAGGATAAAGTTCGTGAATTTTATTTGCCCATTCATTTCCGGCTTTAGGATCATTGCCGTTAATGACCAATGCCCGCAGAGGATAATCAGCTTTTTGTTTGGCAGCAGCAAAGAGTTCCTCCACTCGTTTGAGGGCTTTTTTACGCGACCGGATCTTTTCAAAGGCGACAATTTCATTACTTTTATCATCAAATGTCAATAACGGTTTAATTTTAAGAATTCCGCCAATGAATGCCGAGGCGTTTGAAAGGCGGCCTCCGCGAACCAGGTTTTGCAGATCATCAACGACAAACAGTTCGTCAATTGTCTGCCGAAGCCCATCAAGATATGTAAGGATCTGGTCGGGCGTGCGCCCAAGTCGTGCCATTTTGCTGGCTTGGATGGCCATATAGCCCATTAACTTAACGGTGATTTTGGAATCATATGGGATGACTTTGATCCCTTCGATCGTTGGTGCAATTTGAGTCAGAGAACTATAGAAGCCAGAAATCGTGCTGGCAAGATGAATACTAATCACGGTGTCATAGCCTTGTTTAGCCAAAGAATTGTAGAGATCAATCATCTCACCGATTGGCGGCTGAGATGTACTGGGAAAGGCCTGAGAATTCTTTAACTTATCGTAGAATTCTGCCGTCGTCAAATCGACACCTTCCTTGTACTCACGGCCATCGATAATAACAGGGATTGGCACTTCGATAATGTTGTATTTCGCTTGTTCTTCCTTGGTTAAATACGCCGTGCTATCAGTCACGATCGCAATTTTCATTAAATTCACCTGCTCGTAATTAAATTCTATCCAAACTCTTTTCAAGACGATTGATCAATATCTTTAAAAGATTTTTCTCTTCATCAGTCCAATGATTAAATACCCGGTCAGTCAGCTTTTGAATTTCGGCGGCAACATATTGACTGGCCTGAGTTCCCTTGTCAGTCACCTTATAAATCAATTGTCGCTTGTCCCGACCAACCGCGGTCTTTTCGATCATATCTTTTTCTAATAGTCGCTTCAACTGCCGCGACAAGGTTGAAATATCCAATTTGGTACTTTCGGACAATAATTCCTGGGTGGTATTGCCGGCAATGACTTGATTTAACAACTTCCATTCAGAAATTGTCAGGTTCATTGCCTTAGTAATATTGAATATTTGAGATCGATGATTTTTGGCAGCAGAATTAAGTGCCACAAGAATATCTTTCATGATGAAAAGACCTCCGAAAAATTAGTATACGCTATTTGATAATGACATACAAATAACATGTGCCTTCCTTAGCATCAGTCAAGAAAGTGCGCTATACTAGTACATGCTACTTATACGAAAGTGAGTGATAAGATGTCATTTGATGGTTCTTTTACCCATTCTATGAAAAATGAATTAACCGATCTGCTGCAAACGGGTCGGATCAGCAAAATTAATCAACCCTATCCGAATGAACTCATATTAACAATCCGAGCTCACGGAAAGAATCAACAGCTGCTGCTGTCTGCCAACCCGACGTATGCCCGGGTACAGATTACCAAAGTTCCATATGTCAACCCCAGTGTGCCGACAAACTTTACAATGATTGTCCGTAAGCATCTCAGCGGTGGAATTCTCAGTGATATTTCCCAACAGGAAAATGATCGCGTGTTGACGTTCACCTTCACGGCGCGCAATGAACTGGGTGACCAGACAAAATTAGATCTGATTGTCGAAATTATGGCCCGTCATAGTAACATCATCCTGGTTGAGCAAGCCACGGGAAAAATTATTGACGCTATTAAACACGTTGGTTCTGACGTTAACCGATATCGCTTGTTGCTGCCTGGAGCAACTTATATCAAACCGCCGAAGCAGGACTTGGAAAACCCATTTACGATGACTGACTTTGACCGGGTCCGCCAATTGATCAAAGATTTTCCAAACGTGGACGTTTTAGCTGAAAATCTGCGGAAAACAATGCAAGGATTGGGCAACGACACATCTTTGGCATTAGCAACTAGTTTGCATAAGGACGAGAAAGTTGAGACTAATTTCAAGGATTTCTTCCAAAAATTCGACTCACCAGAGCCAACCTTTAGCCATGTTGCAGGTAACAAGATTAATTTTACCGCATTTCCCTATCCGGGTACAACTAAAAATCAAACTTTCTCAACATTGAGCGAATTGCTGGATGCTTTTTACGCCAGCAAAGCCCAAAGAGACCGGGTCAGAGAACAAGGCGCGGTGCTGATTCAAGTCGTTAAAAAACAGCTTAAAAAGAATCGCACGAAACTTAAGAAACTCCAGCGGGATATGAAAGAAACTGAAAATGCGGATGATTATCGGGTCAAGGGAGAGATTTTAACAACTTATCTCAACAAAGTTCAACGTGGAATGACCAGCATTGAACTGCCCAACTACTATGATGAAAATAAATTGATTACCATTCAGCTTTCCAATCAACAATCCCCTTCCCAAAACGCCCAACGATATTTCAAGAAATACCAAAAATTGAAGAACGCTGTTAAATTTGTTGGCGAACAAATTCAACTGACCAAGCAGGAGGTTGATTACTTCGAAAATATTCAATCCCAAATTGAACTGGCTGATCCCCAAGACCTGATCGACATCAAGTACGAATTGGAACAAGGTCATTATCTCCGTGATCATGAGCAGAACAAAAAGAAGAAAAATAAGCGACAAAAGATTAACAAACCAGAAAAGTTTGTCGCAAGTGATGGGACAGAAATTTTAGTCGGTAAGAATAATCTGCAGAATGAAAAATTAACTATGCATACCGCCGACAAACGTGATACCTGGCTGCATACCAAAAATATTCCTGGATCACACGTCATTATCCGCAGCTTTGACCCGTCTGAGAAAACCCTGGCGGAAGCTGCCAATCTAGCTGCCTATTTCTCGAAAGCGCGCGGATCCGCCAAAGTACAAGTCGATTACACAAAAGTCAAAAATATTCGCAAACCCAATGGTACTAAACCGGGGTATGTGATTTATGACAATCAAACGACATTGTTCGTCACCCCGGATGAAAATCTAATTGATCAGATGCGAAAATAAGCGGGTGAGTAATCTGCTTTCAATTTCTGGCATACAAAAAATGCGCGCCATAGATATACATCAGTTGCATTTAGGAGCGTCTTTCTCACATTGTCAGTCACACTATTTAGCTTGATAATATGTAGAATACACAAAGGGTCGGGGCAAAATATCAACTTTTGCCCCGACCTTTTTGTTGTAATCTTATTCAAAATTCTTAAATGATAGTGATGAACCGACTTCTTGCTTAGTGGTTCCCTCAGTGCGACTGGATTGGAGTTCTCTGAAGGGGAAATGAGCAGTCATAATCGATGCACGTTTGTGCTCCGTTGGCTTCAAGTCTTCCCGCAAGGCTTCCATATCCAATGTGTGCAGGTATTTACGGACCAAAACGTTAATCCAATTAATCCCGGTCGTTTTGGTGAGAAAGGCGGTCTCAGTAATTCGTACAGGCCGAATGCCGGTCATCTCATATTTAGAATCACCAGTTGTATTATACAAGACTTGAACCAGCCCCTGCCATTCTTTTGGATCTACCTTGTTAGTGGCATCGGCAATCAATTTTGCTTCGTCAGACTTCCAGTTATCCATCGGTTCTTTATAGTCGTTAATAAACCGCAGGTCAGTCCGTTGATCTTTCCCCACAAAAGAAATGGTCGTAACTGGTAAAATTTCATCGCCTTCGATGAACAGATCGACAGCTGTTGTCGCATACTTTTGATTGTATGTGGCAACTTTTTGATCCGGCGGCAAAACGATGATATTAAGATTTTGAAATTGTTTTAACTGTTTAGACAAGTAGTGTCGGTTCCCTGGGAGAATGACGACATCTGGTTTCTCCAAATTAATAATGTTGAGAATATTTCCGAGTTGGATCGGCTCAATGTATTGTTTGTCACTTAACTGTGGCGTTAGTGAGACGGCATTCGGATTTGTGTTCATGATAATTGTTTTATAGCCTGACTTGTGAAGCGCCCTGAGAATCTGTGAGGTGTAATAATCCGCTGCCGAATTGGGGCCGAGTTGGTTCCCACCCCGACCAATCACCAAAGCACTCTTTTCTTCAAATGGCCGGCTTTCATTTTCCAATTCATAACTGCTGTAAAAAATATTGGTTGATTCCAGCATCTCACCGGCGCTCGGCTCAACTGCCTTGTAAGTGACGTGATTCTGGTAGTTTTCGTTCAACTGCTGAATCTTTGAAATGTTGACTTGCCATAATTCAGCCAGCATGCCGTCACCAAAACCGTATTTGTGTCCAATTTCAATGGATTGCGGTGACATTGGGTTATTGACAACAAAATCCTGAGCTCTCAATAATTGATTCAACTTGTAGAAATAGAAACGATCAATTTGAGTCAGTTCAGATAGCTCATCAATTGAAAAGC
Organism: Lentilactobacillus buchneri; assembly: GCF_018314255.1. Lineage (NCBI taxonomy): Bacteria > Bacillati > Bacillota > Bacilli > Lactobacillales > Lactobacillaceae > Lentilactobacillus > Lentilactobacillus buchneri. Next base: position 2,409,197 of record NZ_CP073066.1, on the reverse strand, counting down.
CTCGCCGCAATGCCTCCATCAAAATTAATATTCGACTGGCCAATGGATGAATGAGTTGATTAATGACCTCGTCATCATTAACCGTCGACACGCTGGGCAAAATATCCCGTGGTGAAAACTGGGAACTATGCATGGATTTAATAATCGCTTCTTCCACTGTCCGGCCAATTCCAATGGTAGATCCAACCGATTTCATTAAAGTGTTCAAATGCTGGTCAACGTCCGTAATGTCTCTAAACGGCCATAATGGAATCTTAACGACCACATGATCCATGGTTGGCTCCATGAACGGCAGAAACTTGTTATATTTACTCGGTAACTTGATTTCAGTCAGATTGTACCCCATTTCAAGAAAGCTTGAGACGTACGTTAAGGGGTACCCAGTTGCTTTAGCAGCCAAGATGGTGTTTCTGGTAAAGAACGGACTCACCTTGGTCACAAAATAATTGGCATCGGTTCTAGACTGGGCGAATTGAACGTGACAAGTTCCCGTCACATTCAGAGCATCCATAATGCGAAAAGTTGCCGATCTGAGCGCTTGATATTCTTCATTAATCAAAGTCTGCGTTGGTGCAAAAATGATTGAATCCCCAGAATGAATCCCAATTGGATCCATATCTTCCATTCCCGAAACCAGCAGCTTATTGCCGCTTTCATCGCGGATACCGACCATTTCAATTTCCTTGTAACCCACAATACTCTGTTCAATCGAGCAGCGCTTAATGTAGGTTCGCTTGAAACTCACATCCAAAGCATCTTCTAATTCGTCAGTATTATTACAAATAAACCGACTGGTATCATGACTTGATGACATCGGTTTGACAATCACTGGGAAACCAACCTCACGGACAAAGTCCATGGCTTCGTCGTCATCGGCCACAATTTTCGAGGCAATGACTCTTTCATTAATTTCGGTTAAAGTATCACGAAGTTTCTGATTGTCCATAACCTTCCGCAAATCAGCCGGTTTGATGCCCAAGAGTGAAATGTTGTTAGAGGCCAAAATGCCACTTTCAGCCAGCTGCCAAGCAATTTGCATGCCGTTAAGTCCGCCAGTGGTTGCCATAATGGCGTCCGGATTTTCTTTATCAATAATGTTGACGATATTTTGAAAATTGGCCTCTTGAACATACACGTTAGCTGGTTGAATTTCTTCAGTAGTAACGGAAAATGGATTGTTATCCACATAAATTATTTTCGCACCGGTTTTTTTGAGCGCCATCAAGCGTTCAAAAGCGGCTGCATCAAGTTCATTTTCATGGCCAATGTTGGTTGGGCCACCGCCAAGCAGGAGGACCTTGTTAATATCTATCGTCATTGCTGTCCCTTCTTCTTGCCATGATTTCCATAAAGTCGTCGAACAAGCCAACACTGTCTTTGGGCCCTGGTGCCCCATCTGGAGAAAATTGAACCGAAAATGCGGGGTAATCTCTGTGCCGTAAGCCCTGAACAGTGCCATTCACCAAATCGATATGGGTGATAAACAGTTTGGCATGGTCAATTGATTTTGGATCAACTGCATACCCCTGTTCTTGACCTGAGAAAAAGATCTCATTGGTGATAATTTCCCGAATGGGATGATTACTGCCGTGATGCTCAACGGTTAGTTGGGAAACTTTAGCACCATTGGCAAGCGCAAACAGTTCATGGCCTAAGCCCATCGCAAACAATGGCGCCTGCGACTGAACCTCTGTAATCATGTCTAATACAGACTTTGGTAAATTCTCCGGCGAACCTGGACCAGTCGATAAAACAATGCCATCCGGATCCAAATCCAAAATTTGGGCGGCGGAAAAGTTCCAAGGGACCACCGTCACGTTACAGTCACGATGGGATAACTCCCTTAAAATGCCGCTTTTTAAGCCAAAATCGACTACGACCACGTTGGCGCCTTCATCAGGGTTGGGAAACGGCTTGGGAGTTGCCACTTGAGCAACTTGTTGATTTGTCAAAACCGTCGCGTGCAGCTGATCAAAAGCATGATCATCCGCGACGTCGACAATGCTTGCTTTCATATTGCCGCGCTTCTGTAGATGATGTCTGATTTCTCGGGTGTCGACGTCATAAATTCCGGGGATTTTGTGTTGTTTTAAATATTTATCCAAAGAAATCCGCTTAAAGTGGTCAGTTGCCAGATTTTCGTACTCCCTGACAATGACACCTTTTGCGGACGGCAAAATGGACTCGTACGCATTCTGGTCGAGTCCGGTATTCCCTATAGATGATTGGGTAAAAACGATAATCTGATTATGGTAAATCTGATTTGAGATAATCTCTTGATAACCGTTCATTGTTGAATTGGCAACAATTTCACCCGTCGTTGTTGCCAGTGATCCGAATGCCTTTCCAGCATACGCGGATCCATCTTCTAAAATTAAATATCTTTCCGTCATGCTGACTCCTCGCAATGAGAATTATTTGATGAGTTCAACAGCATCCTTGTCATCAATTTCTGAAACATAAACCTTAATCTTTTCCTTTTGAGAACTTGGGATATTCTTGCCGACAAAATCGGCCCGAATTGGTAATTCGCGGTGTCCACGGTCAACCAAAACTGCCAGATTGATACTCTTGGGACGACCCAAGTCCATGACCGCGGAAAGGGCAGCCCGAACAGTTCGGCCCGTGTATAAAACATCATCTACCAAAATAACCCGTTTACCTTCGATAGAAAAGTTAATCTTGTTATTGGACATTTTGACATCACTGCTCATGGCATCGTGTTCGATATCATCACGGTAGTTGGTAATATCCAATTCACCGACAGGAATCGAAACATTTTCCAATTGTTGGAGCCGATCGGCAATTCGGTTTGCCAAAAAGATTCCTCGGGTCTTGATACCAATTAAGACTAAATCTTCAACACCCTTGTTTTTTTCAACGATTTCATACGTAATTCTCGTTAAGGCCCGCTGCATAGCCATTTTATCTAGTATTATCTTTCCCATTAGTAAAAGCTCCTTAATTGAGTAACGTTTGTACCTGATGATTGCATAAAAATGCTATACCACTTCAGAATATGAAAACAGCGCCGGATTGTCAAGATCCAAGAGCGTTGTTTAATCGTAAATTATTAAGTGTTTGTTCAAATATTGGTGGCAGGGGCGCCGAAAAGATCATCAATTGATGCGTCCGGGGGTGTTCAAATCCCAACTCCTGGGCGTGCAGAAACTGTCCATTGCCACGAATGGTTTTTCTTGGCCCATATAAAGGATCCCCAACGATCGGATGCCCGATGTATTTCATATGAACTCGAATCTGGTGGGTTCTACCGGTTTCCAGTCGGCAGGCAACCAAAGTGTAGTCAGCAAATCGCTCCAACACCTCAAAATGCGTCACGGCACTTCTGCCGTCCGAAACAACTGCCTGCTTTTTTCGATCCTTTGGTGACCGGCCAATGGGCGCGTTGACGACTCCTGAATCTTCCTTAATGCGTCCATGGACGAGAGCAACATATTTTCGCAGATTTTTTTGGGCTTGCAACTGCTGTGACAAAAACTGATGTGCTTTGTCATTTTTGGCAACCATCAACAATCCTGAAGTATCCTTATCGATTCGGTGAACAATGCCCGGCCGAAACTCGCCATTAATCGTTGACAGCGGGCTATGGTACAACAGAGCGTTTACTAACGTATGGTCCGGATGACCCGGGGAAGGATGAACCACCATCCCCTGTGGTTTATTGACGACAATCACATCATCATCTTCATAAACAATATCAAGTGGCATGTTCTCCGGTTCAAGACTGATCGGAGTCGGTTGCACCGAATCGACCTGAATTTTATCCCCCGACTTAACTTGATACTTTGGTTTGACTGGCTCACCATTGATTTTGAGATGTTGATCGTCAATTAAATTTTTTGCCCGTGACCGGCTGATTGAAGAATCAAGTTCCGAGATGACTTTATCCAAACGTCCAGTCTGGTTGGTAATAATATACTCTTTCAAAATAATTGTTCCCCTTAATCAACTTTCACGGATGATTGCAATGGCCAAAATCAAAATTCCAAACGTCAAGTACATGTCAGCACAGTTAAAAATCGGAAAATTGATAAAGTCGAGTTGAAATATGTCGACCACGTGATTGTTCATGATGCGATCAATGACGTTCCCCAGCGTACCGGCTAGCAACAGCCCCAGACCAATTCGATACGGCATATTTGACCAGTACCTCACAATAAAGTAAGTCACTAAGATTGCCGCTAAAATCGCGATGATCACGAAAATAAATTGGTGGCCGGATAAAATGCTCCAAGCAGCCCCGGTATTGTTAATTCTGGTAATCGACAAAACACCGTTGATCACAGAAAATGAATCACCTAATGCCAAACTGGCAACCACCAAGTGTTTAACAATCTGATCAATCGCAATTAAGGCAATGATTCCGATAACATAAAGTACTGGCAAAATAAACGCTCCCTTTAGAACAGCCCGGTAATCCGACCCTGTTCATCAATATCCATGTCGAGTGCTGCAGGATGAGTCGGCAGCCCTGGCATGGTTAAAATTTTTCCGGTTAAGGCGACGATGAAGCCGGCCCCCAGTTTTAGTTGCAGATCTGAAACATGGATTTTGAAATTCTCAGGTGCCCCAAGCTGCTTGGCGTCATCAGTAAATGAATACTGGGTTTTCGCCATGCAGACAGGTAATTGATCGTAACCCAACTTTTTAATTCGCTTTAAAGCAGTTTTGGCTTTATTTGAAAATTCAATCCCATCACCCCCATAAATTTGGGTGACGATTTTGGCCATTTTGTCCTCTATTGAATCATCATCGCTATATAATTCGTGGAATTCGGCTGGCCGTTCACAAGCTTCAATGACATCCTTGGCAAGGTCGACTGCCCCTTTACCACCTTCAGCCCAGCTGTTGATGATCGTCCCAGTAACCTTCAAATCATTGGTGACATAGTTTTGTAAATAAGTTAATTCGTCTTCGGTATCAGTGGCAAACTTATTAATTGCGACAACCACCGGTTTGCCGTACTGCTGCATCCCTTCAACGTGACGTTTCAAATTGACAACGCCTTTTTTAAGGGCCTCAAGATTTTCTGTGTTCAATTCATGCTTATCAGCACCGCCATTCAGCTTCAACGCACGAACTGTGGCAACGACTACGACGCAATCAGGACTCTGCTTCAGCCGTGGGGTGACAATATCCATGAATTTTTCAGCACCCAAATCGGACCCGAAACCAGCCTCAGTGATCGCATAATCACCAAAATGCAAAGCCGCTTGGGTCGCCAAGATACTGTTACAGCCATGGGCAATATTGGCAAACGGACCGCCGTGGATAAATGCTGGTGTATGTTCGATGGTTTGGACCAGGTTGGGTTTAATCGCATCTTTAAGCAATAAAGTGAGTGCTCCTTGAACGTGCAAATCAGCCACGGTCACTGGTTGCCGGTCGTAAGTATAGCCAATCAACATCCGACTGATCCGTTGCTTCAGGTCAGGCAGACTGGTTGCCAGGCACAAAATGGCCATCAACTCACTGGCAACAGTAATATCAAAACCATCTTGACGCGGCACACCGGAGGTTCTCCCACCAAGACCGATGACGACCTGGCGCAATTCCCGATCGTTGACGTCCATCACCCGTTTCCAAGTAATTTGGCGCGGATCAATGTTTAATTGATTGCCGTGCTGAATATGGTTGTCGATTAAGGCGGCTAATGTGTTATTAGCCTCAGTCAAAGCATCAAAGTCCCCGGTGAAATGCAGATTGATATCATCCATTGGGACAACTTGAGCGTAGCCGCCGCCGGTTGCGCCGCCTTTCATACCCATGACCGGTCCCAGAGATGGTTCCCGCAATGCCAGAACCACCTTTTTATGTAATTCGTTGAAAGCATCTCCCAATCCAACTGTTACGGTGGTTTTACCCTCGCCGGCAGCAGTTGGATTGATCGAAGTAACTAAAATAAGCTTGCCATTTGCCTTTTCAGTGGTTGGGTCAAAATTGATTTTTGCTTTATACTGACCATATTGTTCAATTTGGTCTTCAGCAATCCCAATTTTTTCAGCTATCTTGGTAATTGGTTCCATAACAGTTTCTTGAGAAATTTCAACATCGCTCTTCATAATGATTATGACCCTCCTAAATAACTATCGACTGACAACGGAGCAGCAATTATTTGTTGGAAATCAATTCTTTGATCTCAATAACGGAGTTGGCGGGTAAAATGAAGCTGTAGATCTTGGTGTTGGCGACAAAGGCCAGTTGGTATTTCGAGGTCTGAACGTGTGAAATCTGGTCCAGATCAACGGTTAACCAGTGAGGATTCGTGATGCGACTGACGACAAATTTGTGATCGTAGACGTGAATACTGCGAAAATGAATTTCCGCCCAGACAATCACGGCAAACAACACAAAGAAAAATAACGTAATCCACTGAAAATGAGTAATTTCCAGCCAGATAATCACGCCAATGAAAAAGACGACAAAAGTCCAACTCCAACAAATAATACTGCTCAATGGGCTTGGTTGATAAAAGAAGTGACGCTTTTGGCTTATCATAAATAAACTCCTTAAAGAAAGTGTAGATAACATGATTAAACTATATACAGACGCAGCCGTCAATCAGCATACCGGACACACCGCCATCGGCATTCTCATTGTCAACAATGGCAAACAAATTCAACTTAATCAAGTGATTACGCCAACGGACAATCATGATGCAGAGTTTAGCGCAGCAATTGCCGGATTCCAAAAATTGATCGACTTACAAATTAATCCCAGCGAACTGATTTTTTTCTATACTGACAGCAAAATCGTCATTGACAGTCTCAATAAACAATATGCCAAACATTTCGAAAAACATCTGGACAAACTACTGGGACTGCAAAATCAATTCGCAACGGTGGTCAACACCTGGATTCCAGACAAACAAAACATGGGCGCGCATACACTGGCACTTCAAGCACTGCATTCAATCTAGTCAATATACTGGCTGACCGGCTTTGTGTAATCCTGCCAATGATCGATTTCCCGTTCAAACACTGCCTGAGCAAGAAGATAGCCAATCATCGGTCCGGTAGTTAAACCTGAAGACCCCAGACCGCCACCAATCAAAAAGTTGGGCAATGTCGGGACTGCTCCAAAGAAAGGCGCAAAATCTTCCGTGTAGGCTCTGGTGCCGACCCGCATGTCACTTACTTGGGCGTCCGTTAGCGTGTTGATAAATACTTTGGCATTGTTGAGTAACTGTCGGCGAGCAGCTGGCTGAGGCGTTAAATCGAATCCCTCGTCATTCTCGTGAGTCGCACCAATCACCAATTTACCGCCATTGAACGGGATAACGTCACTACTGCCCTCTGGCATCATAACTGGCATATTTCGCCATTTATGGGGCATCTTGACAGTTAAATCGATTAATTGTCCTTTCTGCGGCCGGACCTTCACGTTCAACCCCAATGGCCGAAGCGACTCATGCATCCAAGCACCGGTGGCAATAATCACAATATCAAAATGTTTGGGCCCCGCTGTCGTGTTAATGGCGCCATTAGCCGTCAAGGAAACCCGTTCATTTTTGACATCCAGGTTATTGGCAGCCGCCCGTTCCAGCAGCTCGGAAACAAAGTGGCCGCCGTCAATCCGTGCGCCACCACTGACAAAAACACCTTCCGGAGCATCGGTGAGCAACGGCATCCGGCGTTTTACCTCTTTGGCGTCCAGCAATTCGACCCGGCCCATCGCAGTTGTATGCTGCTCTTTGATCTTGGCCTCCTGATAAAGCGCCAATAAGTCACCGTGGTTCTTGCGAGTCACGATCGTACCTGTCTGCTGATAGGCTTGGTTGCTCAACTGAGCGTCAGAAACGAGGGATGGGTATAATTCTGCACCACGTTTGGCCAAAGCGTACCAGCGCTTATTTCTGCGCTTTGAGAGCCATGGCGAGATGATGCCGGAGGCTGCCTTCGTGGCTTGCCCCGTGTCGTCGTCAAATAGTGTCACTTGAATATTGTCATTACCTTGTAGAAAGCTCAAATAAAATGCGGCTGTTGCACCAATAATTCCGCCGCCAATTATCGCGACTTGTTTAACCATTTACCCACTTCTTTTCACCAAGTTGTTCTTATTTTAGCATATATTCCGGCTTATTTGCTCTTAATTTGGTCTAATTTACGTAAATCTCGAACTTTCTTTCCCCAGAACTGAAAATAGTCCGTCCTTATTGATCCGTTGTAGAGCTTTCGTCGTTTGGTTGCTTTTTCCCCATAATACTTTTCAAAGTCAAGGTCCGAGGTTAAAAAGTATTTTGACCAACTCGTGAGCGGATTGAAGACTTTCCCCATTTGTTTGTATAACTCATGGGCATGTTCTTCGTCACTCATTCGTTGTCCATAGGGTGGATTGCCGACAATCACGCCGTTGACCTTATCAGTTTTGAAATCGGCAACTGCCAATTGTTTAAACTGAATATCAGCCAGCAGGCCGGCCTCTTCGGCATTTCGTTTGGAAATTTCGATCATATTGCCGTCAATATCGCTGGCAGAAATATCAAGTTCAATGTCATAGTCAGCCTTCGAATCTGCCTCATCGCGAACTTTTTGGGCCATATCATGATCAATCCAAGGCCACTGCTCACAGATGAAGTCACGATTAAAGCCTGGAGCAATGTTGCGGCCGATCATGGCTGCCTCGATTGGAATCGTTCCCGAACCACAAAACGGATCTAGAAATGGCATGTCGGGATACCAGCTGGTTAACATCACCAGGGCGGCAGCCATGTTTTCCTTAAGGGGAGCAGACCCTTTTTCGATTCGATAGCCACGTTTGAAGAGGCTTGAACCGGTGGTGTCCATGGTCAGCATCACATGATCCTTATTAATTGCCACTTCCAGTGGAAATTCGGCACCGGTTTCTGGTAACCGGGTGTGGCGATGATAGGCAGTGCTCAATTCATTGACAATCGCTTTTTTGACAATTGCTTGAGAATCAGGAACGCTGTGCAATTTTGAGTTTCGCGAACGGCCCTCAACTGGAAAGGCGGCATCCATTGGCAACAACTTGTCCCAGGCAATTGCAGTCGTTTGTTCAAACAATTCATCAAACGTTTGGGCGTCAAATTCATCAACAACAATTTTGATCCGATCTGCCGTTCTCAACCACAGATTGGTTTTAATAATATCTTCTTCATTACCGGTGAATCGGACCCGACCATTTTCGACCTGGACGTCATATCCCAAGTCACGCATTTCTTTGCCAACTAAGGCTTCGATACCGGCGGCACAAGTAGCCATTAAATTAAATTTCATTTTATCTATCTCCTGCATTTTCTGGGTAACAAAAAAGTGGGAGCAAGCTCCCACTCAACCTGTTTGGTGTAAATCCCTATAAGCCATGTTTTGTGCTTATTATATCCCAGGACGACATAACAAGTAGTAATCATCTATCTGAGAAATATCGAAATACTTCTCCCCCACACTTGGTTCATTTACCGTGTGTGAAGCTCCCCTACCAAAAGTTTGGGTTTCCCGCTCGAGGGGTTTACCGCGTTCCATCAGTACCGTTTCCAATACTGTTCGTCACTGTGGCACCTTAGGGAATTAAAGCATAGCAAGCCTTAGCTTTAATATCCGCCGTAACTCACAAAGAGTCCCCCGGCTTATTTTTTCACCGAGCACGAACACTACGGGCATCGCAGCCCGTGCGAGAATGGACTTTCCTCAGCCGTAATGATACGACCGCAATTACTCAGGATTTACACCATATTAGTTATATGCAAGCTTTAAAGCCTGTGTGAATCATTGGTATTATTATCAAGTTGTGATCCGAATACTCGTCTTTCAAGGTTGGAAAGGCGCTTTAAAATGTCCATATTAGTCGCACTTGACATTGGCTGACTCGGAACACTTCTGGTTGGAGCAGTGCCACCAGCTGATGGCATTGGCTGCGAACCGGATACCGCAATCTGCTTATTCAATTCATCGACTTGAACTTTTAATCGCTCATTCTCATCACTGAGGGACTGGAGTTCTTTGTTGAAAGTTTCATAATCCTTGATGATGTCGTCTAAAAAGCCGTCAACATCATTGGGATCATAGCCACGCATCTTTTGCTTGAATTCCTTTTGAAGAATATCCTTCGGAGTATAATTAATGTTTTCCATGTATGGGTTACACCTCACTATTTGCAACAAACCAACTAAAATAATATCATAAATTAGTCATCTTGAACACTATTATTCAAGTTTTCCTGATATTCATCCGCAGCACTCTGTAAATCGTCGAAAGTAATTAGCTTATACGGATATGGATGGTTGTCAGCAAATCTTTTTATTTGATCATAATCGTATTGCGATTTCCCTGGATTATCTAAATCATATATCAATAATGCCTGATCGGTATGACTCAGCATGAATTCTTGGTAATTTCTTAACTGTTGGGGCGACTGATACGGCTTTTGAGAAACTGACGCCGAAAAATCGACCCGTGCCTTTAGCGTCTGCAGCTTGGTTTGATTGTTTTCGTTCCAATTACTGCCGAAGTCAGCGAACGGCAGCATCATTGACGTCTGAAATTCGTCTGGATAGGTCTTTTTCAAATTCAGGGCCATTTCCAACGACCACTGCTCAATTCCCAACTGTCCGCCGGAAATTAACCAATCCATGCCGTCAACAATTGCCTGATCAATTTCATTTTTTAAGACCAAATCAATGACTTTTCGTTTTGGATCGTCATCTTTAAAAATTCCTAATTCATAGCTTCGATAGCCGGTTACCCACAAGCGGCTCATGATATCACCCTAACGATTAAATATTTTAAATGAAGACTCTACTTGGTATAATAACATTATTGTGGTTATTATTAAGTTAAATGAAGTACAATATAACTATTCACAAAAAGGAAGCTAACGTTCAATGACTATCAGATACCCGAATGGAAACCAGTTTCATGAGCAGCCGACTTCTTCCGGTACCCACAATGATTCGATTAACTTCTCAAATCGAGGAATGACCTTGGAGGACGAAATCAACAAGAGCAATCAGTATTATCTTCGTGCAGGAATTGCAGTTATTCATAAGAAGCCGACTCCAATTCAGATCGTTTCTGTTGACTATCCCAAGAGAAGTGCCGCCAGAATTAAGGAAGCTTATTTTCGTCGTGCTTCCACTACAGATTATAATGGCGTATATCGCGGAAAATACATTGACTTTGATGCAAAAGAGACCAAGAATAAACAGTCTTTCCCACTCAAAAATTTTCATGAACATCAAGTTGAACATATGCGACAATGCTTACAACAGCAAGGAATCTGCTTTGCGATTATCAAATTCATTTCGGATCAGGCCGTGTTTGTTTTGAAAGCCACCGACCTGATTACCTATTGGGACGCCCAAAAAAGTGGCGGTCGCAAATCCATTCCCAGAAAAGTCATTGAAAAGGAAGGCTTTTTGATTCAATACAGAATTAACCCATTACTACCCTATCTTCGCGCGGTTGATTCTTTCATCGAATAAGTTACGAAGGAGAAGGCTATGTCACAGAACAATCCGAAAAACTCACGCGCTGAAGTTCGGCGCGGACGACAGTTTAGCAATACCCATAAAAAAGGCCCCTTTCGGCGAATCTTCAAATGGGCTTTAATCCTGGTTGGTGTCCTATTTCTGTTTGGCGCCGGCCTATTCACGTACTACGCTTCCAGTGCACCACGAATCACCCGGTCTGCGCTGACCAGTGATAACTCCACTAAATTCTATGATGCCAACGGCACAGTAATTTCACGTCTGGGAAGCCAGAATCGGGACTACGTCAAATCTAAAAACATTCCAAGAACCCTCAAACGGGCCGTCGTTTCCATTGAAGATCGGCGTTTCTATAAACACCATGGCGTTGACCCCATCCGAATCGCCGGAGCAGCCATCTCGAATTTGACCGGATCTTCTTTAGGTCTTCAGGGTGGAAGTACCCTCACTCAGCAGTTAGTCAAACTGTCGGTCTTTTCAACGGCTGCCAGTGATCGAACCTTTAAGCGAAAGGCTCAGGAAGCTTGGCTGGCAATCAAAGTTGAAAATCATTACAGTAAGAGTCAAATTTTGGAATTTTACATCAACAAGGTCTATATGGGCAACGGCGTCTATGGCATGCAGACGGCGGCAGAATATTATTACGATAAGACGCTTAATCACTTAACGTTACCTGAGTTCGCTTTATTGGCAGGTATGCCACAGTCACCTACGCTCTACAACCCTTATAAGTATCCTCAGTATGCGACTAAACGGCGAAATGAAGTCCTTGATGCGATGGTCAAAACCAAAGACATTACTGAATCGCAAGCCCAAGCTGCCAAAAATACCAGTGTCAAAGCCCATCTTTCAGCGACCCACGCGAAGGCGCGAACCTCTGAAAAGACTTCTAAATACATTGATTCTTATTTAAAGCAGACCATCGAAGAACTCGAGGACAAAGGCTACAAACCAAATAGCGGCCTAAAAGTTTACACCAATTTGGACATGAGTGCGCAAAAGAAACTTTATCAGGTAAGTAATAACGATCCGACCATTGCCTACCCCAACAACCGTTTCCAAGTCGGCGCAACCATTGTCGATGTCAATAATGGTAAAGTCGTTGCCATGCAGGGCGGCCGCAAAACCAAAGTGGCGTTCGGTTTGAACAGGGCTGTCCAAACCGGCAGGTCTTCTGGATCAACAGCTAAACCAATTATGGATTACGGTCCAGCCATTCAATATCTTAAATACCCGACCTACCAGCCGGTCAAAGATACGCCGTACGTTTATCCTGGAACCGACAAATCGGTCTATGACTTTGATAACAAATACCAAGGCACGATCACGATGCGAAAAGCACTGGTTGAGTCGCGAAATATCCCGGCAATTCGAACACTTGAAAATGTTGGGGTTCCTAAAGCAACCGGCTTTTTGAAAAACCTGGGGATGTCGTTTAGCAAACCACTCGAGATTCAAAATGGGATTGGGCTCTACATTTCCTCTGAACAGCTGGCCGCATCTTACGCAGCCTTCGCGAATGGCGGAACCTATTACAAACCGTACTTAATCAACAAGATTGTTCAAGTTAACGGTGTGACCCACAAGTATCACCAGCAAGGCAAACGCGCCATGTCGCCGGCGACCGCATTTATGATCACTAATATGCTCAAGGGCGTGATGACAGATTCTGCAGGTTCCGGGACTGCAGCCAAGGTGGCTGGTCTTTATGAAGCCGGTAAAACTGGTACGACACAGTATCCCGACGATTATTTGAACAAAGTGCCGGCGATGTCGACGATGGATTCCTGGTTCTCCGGTTATACCAAGAACTATTCATTAGCCATCTGGACTGGATACGACCATCAATTCAAAGCAAATTCCTATGTCACCTCGGCACAAACATCGATCGCCCAGGAAATCTATAAAAACGTGATGGGCTATATTTCTGAAGATAAACCCAACACCGATTGGGCCCAGCCAAGTGACGTTGTCGCAACCAACCGTGGCGGGACCACTGAGTATTATGTTGCCGGTTATCCTGGGACAGTCACCGATAATAGTTCAAATCAAACGACCAGTGGCTACACAACTGAAGGTGGTTCAAGTTCCAGCTCGGCAGTTGTCACGCAACCACGGGAAAATGAGAGTTCCAGCAGTACAGAAAGTTCCAACGAGTCATCCGCATCAACGCCATCTGAGCAAAAACCGAGTGGCGATGGTGGTAACGATGATTCAAACAGTAGTGCCGCATCATCGAGTTCCACTGACAATGGCGGTACGACGCCAGACAATGGTGGCGGCAATACCAATAACAATGACAATAACGGTGGTACTGACGAAACCCAATAAAATCAGCACAGTCCATCAGAGACTTTCGACAAACACATCATTTGTCGAGGGTCTCTTTTCGTTTACCAATATTTCCTGTGGACTTCCTTATCACGGGTTTCTGAATGCCACATTGAAGAACCGATTGTCCCTTTGACTATGTACGAAAAAATCGGCTAAAAGTTTAGCCGATTTCCTAATTGTTTATTTATCTGAATTACCTGACAAGTTGATAAACGGAATTTCCGGACCGTCGTAACCGGTTGAAATATCATCCGAATGTGGACTATTCCGGTTCTTTTTGGCGGCTTCAACTTGTTGTGGGGTCTTTAAATTTTTCTTGTACCAAGTACTAATGATTCGGTCCATATAATTTAAATTATAAACCTGACTTAAAACGGCTTCCTTCAACGCCAGCTGAATTAATTCCGGTGAATAATGATCAATATCCAACCACTGACTGATAGACTCCATCTCAATCGGCGACAAAGTTCGACCAAATTCTTGTTCAATACTTTGAAAGACTGCTTGGCGGTCGGTGCTGCTGACAGTCTTGGGCTTTTCGTTTGCCGACGCCTCAGGAGAGGTTCCCGTGGGCTTGACCAATGCCAATTTTTCATACATCGGCGTGAAATCGTAGGCATCGACCTGCTGACCTTCAATCACTACTTGCGTAATTTTGGTCAGCTTCTTTTCAATCATTTGATGAAATAAATTGAACAGCTGCTGTTCAGAATAATTCGTCTGGGCTTGCAGATCTGCCATTTCCGGCATTGGAACTACCAGGTCATGATTTCCCTTAATCAGCAGGTAAATGAAAAGCTCCTGATTGGTAATTCCAATCTGATGATAATGTTTTAACAGGTAGTTGCTGACAGTAGTTTGCCCCTCATTTAGTAGATTGCGTGCATAATCTTCCATCCAATTCACCTCGAATCCACCAAACCAGTGTTTAATTTCAATTTATGGGTAAATTCGGTTAAGCAGTCTTGGGAATGGAATTGCCTCACGAACGTGGTCTTCACCTGTTAACCAGGTCAAAGCCCGTTCAAGTCCCAAGCCAAAGCCGGAATGCGGCACACTGCCGTATTTACGCAAATCCAAGTACCATGAGTATTCTTTAGGATCCAAACCAGCCTTGACAATTTGATCATAGAGATAGTCGTAATCTGTTGCTCTTTCTGAACCACCGATAATTTCTCCATATCCTTCGGGTGCCAAGAGATCAGCACAAATCACCACGTCATCACGAGTTGGATGTGGCTTCATATAAAACGGTTTAATTGCTTTAGGGTAGTTGATCACAAAGACCGGTTGGTTAAATTGATCAGCAAGGTAGGTTTCTTCAGGAGAACCAAAGTCGACTCCCCACTCCAAATCAAAGCCACCCTTTTTGAGCATCGTAATGGCTTCATCATAACTGATTCGTGGATAAGGTAAAACAGTGTACTTCTTGAGAACTTCTGGGTCGCGTCCCAGTGTCTTCAGTTCCATTTGGCAATTTTCAAGCACTCGAGTCACCAAGTAAGCAATATAACGCTCTTGGATTTCAAGACTCTCTTCTTGATGCATGAATGCCATTTCCGGTTCAATCATCCAAAACTCGATCAAATGACGACGGGTTTTTGATTTTTCAGCTCTAAAGGTAGGGCCAAATGAGAACACTTTGCCAAACGCTTCGGCACCGGCTTCTTCATACAACTGACCACTTTGAGACAAATAAGCGTCGCGATCGAAGTATTCCGTATGGAAAAGCGTCGTTGTCCCTTCAGGCGCACTTCCAGTCAGGATGGGCGCATCGATTTTGATGAAACCTTCATCGTTAAAGAAATCATAAGTCGCCTTAATGACCTCATTACGAATCCGCATAACAGCGTGGGGCCGGCTGGATCTCAGCCAAAGATGACGATGATCCATTAAGAAGTCAACACCATGTTCCTTGGGCGTAATTGGATAGTCATGGGTTTCAGAAAGGACCTCGATGGTTTCAATTTCGATCTCGTAGCCAAATTTGGAACGAGCATCTTCATGAATGATCCCGGTTACCCACATGCTGGTTTCCTGCTTGACTTCCTTCGCCAACTCGAAAACTTCCGGGGTAACATTACTCTTCACGACGACGCCTTGGAAAAATGCCGTTCCGTCACGTAATTGCAGAAAGGCGATCTTACCACTTGAACGTTTGTTGGTTAACCAAACACCAATTTTAACTTTTTCGTTAACGTACTTAGGTGCGTCAACCATGTTAATTTGTTTCAATTCCGATTCCTCCAGATACTTGTTTTTCTAAAAACTGATTCATAAATTCAGTGATCCGCTCAACGGCGGTTACCAGGTCTTCCAAACTAGTGGCATAACTCAACCTGAGGTAGCCGGGCATGCCAAAAGCAGCTCCGTCAACCACCGCAACGTGGGCTTTGGCCAGCAGCTGATCGACCAATTCCCCTGAGTCATTAAGACCTGCCAGGTCAACAGCCGCTTCAACATTTGGGAATAAATAAAACGCCCCTTGCGGTTTAGCTGCCAACTTAAACCCCGGAATTTGTTGCACCAGCGGATAAATTTGATTTAACCGTTGTTCAAAGGCCTCTCGCATTGTCTCAACGGCTGATTGGTCCGACTGAAAGGCAGCAATCGCGGCATATTGACTTACCGTAGCTGGATTACCGGTTGAATGAGATAGAATCGAATTTACCTTGCCGATTAATTCCGGCGCCCCGGCTAAATAGCCAATTCGCCACCCCGTCATGGAATAGGCTTTGGAAACGCCGTTGACCAAAACAGTTGAAGCAGCAACCTCATCGCTGATTTGAACCAATGAAACGAACTGGTTTTGATTATAGACCAATTTGCCATAAATATCGTCAGCGATTAAGGTCACATTATGCAAGACCGCCCATTGACCAATTGCCGCCAGTTCATCCCTGGAATACACGGTTCCAGTGGGGTTTTGCGGTGAATTGATCACCAATACCTTAGCATTTTTAGTTACAGCTGCATCCAAGCTTTGAGTGGTAATCTTGAAGTCCGTCCCCGTCTCAACAATCACCGGCTTGCCACCTGCAAGATTGACCTGCTGGCGGTAACTGACCCAGCTTGGCCGTGGCAGCAAGACTTCCGTGCCGTCATCGACCAATACCTGCATTAACACGTACAGTGCCATCTTGGCACCGTTGGTCACACTAATTTGATCAGCTGGGTAGACAACGCCGTAGTCCTCCTTAATGCGTTCGGCGATGGCTTCTTTTAAATGAGGTAAACCACTGGCCGGGGTGTAAAAACTGGTTTTGCCCGATCGAATAGCGTCAATTGCTGCATCGGCAATGATTTTTGGGGTTGGAAAATCGGGCTCACCGATGCCCAAATTAATGACATCGATGCCCTTTCTGATCATCGCCTTGGCAGTATTGGAAACTTTGACGGTTGCTGAAGGCGTGACCTGCATCGCCCGTTTTGAAAATTTCATTGAAGTGTCCTTTCATTTCTAGATGTTTTCAATCGATTTGTAAATGGTGCCGTTTTTGAAGCTGATTGTCGTAAAGCACAAATGATTCTTGGCGTTCATATAGCTGACCACCCAGTATGGCTGGTTCTTAATCATCGTCAGGCCAATCCCGTTTAATTTTGATGGGTGTTTTTGCCGTTGAATCACATTTTTGGCCTGCTGCTCGCTAATACCGCTGCTGCTATTGATAACGTTGACCGTGCCGCCTTTTTTAGCGACGATGACGTAAACATTTTTGTTCTTGTTATCAACACCGGAAACGGAATAATAAGTCTTCCCCAAATTAGAGGTGTAAAACGAGTCGACTTTCGTTAACCCGGCGTACTTTTTAGCAATCGTTTCGGTCTGGCCGCGGGCAATTGTCATCGGCCGCTCCGCCGTGTGCAGGATAATGAAGAACGAAAAGCAGAGAATCAAAATGATCGAGATAACGATCCAGGAAATTTTAACGTATGATTGTTTTTTAACTCTTCGATGCCGTTGCATGGTAACTTCCTCTCAAATTTCGTTATTTCTAATTATAGCAAATATCGGACTGCTCAACCGCAGATTAATTTCTGCTTTCAAAAAACTTAACCATGTCTAATACACATTCATCAATTGAACCCTTCACAACAGGAATATCGTTGCGTAAATTGGCTAGAATGGTGCTGCCATACCGCTTGGATAATAACCTGGGATCCAAAATAAAAATGGTTCCGAAGTCATCTTTGGTTCTCAACAGGCGTCCCATGCCCTGACGCAGCCTGAGAGTCGCTTTGGGGAGCGTAATACTATAAAATGGGTTCTTACCCTTACTGCGCTCAATCGAGTACAGGGCGTGATTATAAGGGTCTGATGGCGTATCAAATGGCAGCTGGGCAACAATCAGGTTTTCCAGTAGATTTCTTGGGAAATCGACTCCCTGCCAGAAAGTATTGGCCCCTAACAGAATAGCGGGTTCATGATGGATGAACTGCTTGCTGATTTTGGCAGCTGTTCCATGAACGCCTTGGGCCAAAACAAAATGGGTCGCTGTGAAGCCACTTTCCTGAAGCAGCCGATACGTCCGTTCAATCGCATTGAGTGAGTTAAACAGTACCAAGGTCTGCCGCGGTTCATTCTTATAAATAACTTCGATATTGTCGGCAACCTTTTGAAGATAATTATCGGAATTGGTTGCGAATTGCCGGTCGTCTTGATCGGTAACCAAATAGAGTCGGGCTTGATCTTTTGGATTGAAGTCACTTTTGAGTCGTTTAATCGAAGAATCATCGCGACTAATCCCCAATAAGTTGTAAATGAACTGTGAACGTCGTGAAGAGAAAATTGTCGCCCCGGTAAAAGTTGCCGGTTCAAAGGCAGAATAGACATGGTCGCGGAGATAATCTTCTGTTTTCAAAATCCCCCGGTTAAGTGTCAGGCTATTGACGTCTTTGACATTATTGACGGTGACCCACGTCACATGCTGCTCAATTGACTGGTCGTCAACATCAACGATTGCTAAGAGCAAGCGTAGTTGATGATTGAACTCATTGTAGTTTTCAAAAAAAGAATAAATGCTTAAGAAATCGTGGTTGGTATATGCGCCGGCATTATGGTCAATTTGGGCATTTAAAGTGGCCAGCAGTCCGTCCAAGCTTTCGTGGAGCGCGCGGAGACGGTTGATCGGCTCTTGATTGGCAGCGGTGGCTGCCTTCATCTCATTAATTGGAATTAAGCGCTCGAAGAACTCGGCGTTGCGGTGGAGTCGTTTGCCCTTGACGACCATTTCAAAGAGGGTCGTCGTAACGGTCGAGACCAAGGCCTTAGCTTGTCGGAGTTTGCCGTCAAGGGCTTCGATCGCGTGGTCCAAGATGGCGTCGTCTTCCACAATTTCTTTGATATTATCTCCGTGAGTTCCATTAATATCTGCCAAGATTTTGTTAATTGCGGTTGTCAGTGATAACGGATTAATCCGCTCCTGATTGTTACGAATGGCGGTTTCGGCAAACTGTTGGGTTTCATCAATCAGTAAGTAGGGTTTGGTCGGCAGATCCTTGAAATACTGCCAATTTTTAATTAAATAGCTATGATTGACAATCAAGAAGTCAGCATTTTGTGCTTTTTTCAAGTTGTAACGCAAAAAGTCGTCGTCATAAAACGGTTCGTTTGGATCCAGCCATTTCACGCCGGTATGCTGAATTTTCCAGACAAATGGTGTTTGGTCGACGTTTAAGTGGAGTTCGTCCAAATCACCCGTAGTGGTAACCGTCAGCCAGACCAAGATCTGCGCTTTAATAAACGCGGTTTGGGTCGAGTTATCAGGAACGTTTAATAAATTGCGGAACTTGTAGAGGTCAATGTAGTGACTGGCCCCCTTCAAAATGACACTATTGACTTTGAAAGGCAGCCCCTCGTTGAGCATTGGCAACGTCTGATTTTGCAGCTGAAACTGCAGATAAGTTGTCGAAGTACTGATGACTGCCGGTTTGTGGGCGGACACCAAATAACTCAATGGCAGACAATACCCCAAACTCTTGCCAATCCCGGTTGGGGCCTCAATTAAGAGGGTCTTGGCTGCGTGATGCTGTTGATCGGCATAATTGTTATAGATCAAGTTCATCATTTTATTCTGCTCAAGTCGCGACTCCAAGTTGTCTGGAAGCAGTTTTTGCTTGGCCTTTTTTGTTTTTGGATAGTGAAGACGCTGTTTATCAGACTCATCAGTCACGACGATTGGGTCCTGTTTTCGTAAAACCAGTCCTGATGAGATTCTCAGGTGATCAGGCAATTTGGCAGCGTGCACCTGCCTTTTGTTGGTTTCATCGGCATCCAAAAAAACCTGCATCGTGTCTTGAGGCAGAGACGGATTAACACTGATGATCTGTTCCAAGGTCATTTTCGGCAGCATCTTAATTTGTCGTAGTAAAATAAGCAGGAGCTTGGCGGTTGCCAAAGCATCACTATCGGCTGTATGGGGATGGTCATGTTCGATATTGAAATAACTGCTGAGATCCTGCAGCCGATAACTGGATAACGTTGGCAGCAGGATTTGACTTAAAGTGACTGTGTCAATTGCTTCAATTTGTAATTCGGGGTAGCCGACGCGTTGAAATTCCGAGTTCAGAAACGGAAAATCAAAATTCACATTGTGGGCCACAAAAACCGTATTATTGAGTAAGGAATACAGCTGAGCGGCAACCTGGTCAAAAGTTTTGGCCTTTTGCAGCCGTTCGTTGGTGATTCCGGTTAACTGCACAATTCGGTTAGGGACTTCTCGTTGTGGATTGATATCGGTCACGAAGGTTTTTATAATTTTATTGTTGGAAACCAAGCAGCAGCTGAACTGAATTGTCCGATTATCGGCAGAAATGTCTGTTCCGGTCGTTTCAATATCAACCACGGCAAAGGTGGTTTTTGAATTCATTGTCATTCACCAATCTGTTTATGAGCTGACTTTTCTTAAATATTCACTAACTTTAATCATACTACAAGCAAGATGTGATAATCTACCATGGAAAGAAGTAGAATTATTTATGAATCTCTAAAAATATCGTTAAAACGTTCTCGAATCAGCGAACTATGATAAAATTGGAATGTTTGAAAGTGAGCGGATAAAGTTGAAAGATAAAGCAACTGGAAAAAGTTACGCAAAAATTATTTGGTTTGGTGAGCATAGTGTCGTTTACGAAAAGCCCGCCATCGCCATCCCAATCTACTCCGTTGATGTGGTTGCGACCATTCAAAGAATTCCAGCCGGCCAACAAATTCACTGTCGTTACTTTGACGGCCCAATTAGTGAAATGGCGGAGAATCTGCGGGGTGTTAAAACATTAATCACTCATCTCGTTAGTTTATTTGGCGCTCAAAGGCTTGCTTTTGATCTCGACATCCAAAGCAAACTGCCTGCCGAACGCGGAATGGGATCCTCAGCGGCAACGGCAATCGCAATTGTGCGGGCTTTTTTTGATTTTTTTGAGGTCAATTTGACCAGAAGCCAATTGCTGAAGTTAGCGGGTATTGAAGAAAAGATTACCCACGGCAATCCCAGCGGCCTGGACTCTGCGACCGCCAGCTCCAACATGCCGATTTGGTTTATCCGAAACGAAATCAACGAGCAGATTGACTTTAATTTGCCAACCTCATCATTGGTCATTGCCGATAGTGGGATTAAAGGAAAAACCAGTGAGGCCGTTTCGTTGGTTCATGATAACCTGGTCGACGAACCGGAAAGTTCTCAACCATTAATTGACGAGCTTGGCAAGATTGCCGAAACGGCTCGCAATGCTTTGGCAACCACCGACGATGTGCTACTGGGCAAACTAATGACACAATCCCAACGTGACCTGGCCCAACTCGGCGTCAGCAACCACACTCTGGACACATTCTGTCAAGTTGCTTGTGACAATCACGCTTTAGGTGCCAAACTAACCGGCAGTGGTTTGGGCGGCTGTGTCATCGCTCTAGCCAAGAACCAACGTGATGCTCAACAGATTTCGACTGCCCTTCGAAAAGCCGGTGCCACTCAGACTTGGATTCAATCATTTAAGAATTATCAATTTTCAACAGGAGAAGCTCATGACAACCTCGTCAGATAAGACCGTTACAGCAGTTGCTCACACGAATATTGCCTTAATTAAATATTGGGGCAAACAAAATCCTGAACTCATCATCCCCTACACTGGCAGTCTCTCTTTGACGCTGGATCAATTTTATACTCAAACCAGCGTGACATTTAACGCCAACCTGGATAAAGACCAGATTACAATTGATGGCCAGCCGGTAACCGGAAAAAGCGGTCAACGGGTTCACAACTTCTTAAGCATTGTCCGCCGAGAATCGGGAATTGATTTAAACGCCCAAGTCAAATCGACTAATCATGTGCCAACGGCAGCTGGCTTGGCATCCTCTGCCTCGGCGTTTGCTGCATTGGCCGCCGCTGCCAGCAAAGCCGCCGGCATGAATCTGAGTTTAACGGACTTGTCCCGATTGGCCCGCCGGGGATCCGGTTCAGCCTGCCGGTCAATCTTTGGCGGCTTTGTGGAATGGCAAAAAGGGTCAGACGATACCAATTCGTACGCCATTCCAGTTGAGACGACTCATTTGAACGACATCTGCATCGTTGCATTAACCATTGAAAAGCATCAAAAACCCATTTCCAGTCGGGAAGGCATGGCCCTTTCAGTCACCACCTCCCCTTACTATCCAACGTGGGTTAAGGTCGTCGAAGCCGATCTGGAGAATATCAAAGCCGCCATCCAAGATGATGACTTCACGCGTTTTGGCACAATTAGTGAGTTAAATGCCATGCGGATGCACGCCCTAACACTGAGTGCCGATCCGGATTTTCTCTACTTCAACGGCGACACCTTGACCGCCATGAACGAAGTTAAACGGCTCAGGCATTCCGGGATTGAATGTTACTATACAATCGATGCCGGCCCCAATATTAAAGTCATTTGTCAACAAGCCAATGTTCAAACCATCACCGATACCTTCTCAAACCTGTTTGGCCCAACCAAAGTGACCGTTGCCAAGCCTGGCCCGGGTGTCAAATATTTATAAACTAGAAAGGAAATGATCCGTTGATTAAGGTTAAAGCTCCGGGAAAATTATATATCGCCGGTGAATACGCGGTAGTCGAAACTGGCTACCCTTCTATTATTGTGGCTTTGGACCAATTCGTAACTGTCGAAATTTCTCGAAGCAAGTCCTATGGCAGTATCGTTTCAAAACAATACCGAGAAGATTCGGTCTATTGGCGTCGTCGCGGTGATCAAATGATTCTGGATAACCGTGACAATACTTTTAACTACATAATTTCAGCCATTCAGCTCACCGAGGAATATGCCCAGTCCCTCGGCCGGCAGATGGAGCTCTATGATCTGCGGATCAATAGTGATTTGGATAGCCCCAACGGAAAAAAGTATGGATTGGGTTCTTCAGCTGCCGTGACGGTGGCGACCGTCAAAGCTCTCTGTCAGTTCTATAACTTACCGCTGACTAAGAGTAAACTCTTCAAACTATCGGCAATTGCCCATTTGGACGTCCAAGGAAACGGTTCTTTGGGAGATATCGCTGCCAGTGTATACGGCGGCTGGATCGCTTACCGTTCATTTGACCGCAGCTGGCTCATGGCTGCTCGAATGCAGGAAGACCTGATTTCCTTAGTCAACAAGCCTTGGCCGCATTTAAAAATTACGCAATTAACGCCACCTGACGGGTTGAAGCTGATTATCGGCTGGACCGGTTCTCCGGCCTCAACTTCGCATTTGGTTGACAAGGTTGCAGTTCAAAAGAGCAATCAACATGAGACTTACATCCATTTTCTGGCCGAAAGCAAAGCCTGCCTGGACGAATTGATTGACGGTTTCAAAAATGGCAGCCTGTCGGTCATCAAAGAGGGCATCGCCCGTAACCGGGAAATCCTTCAACATTTGGCCGCTTTTACCAAAGTGCCGATTGAAACCCCAATTCTCAAGAAGATGTGCGACATTGCCGTCGACCATGCTGCAGCTGCCAAATCTTCCGGAGCTGGTGGCGGTGACTGCGGGATCGTGGTTGCCGACAAAGATACCGATGTTGATTCAATGATCGCCCATTGGCAGGAAAATGGCATCCAGCAGCTGGCCCTTAAAGTCCATCCCGTCATCGATCTTGACAAGGAGTAGCTTATGACTTCACAACATTCCCATCGTAAAGATGAACATGTGTCCCTGGCTGAAAAGTTCTACCAACCTGTCGACAACTCGTTTGCCGGCGTTCGCTTTGTGAATGCCAGTCTGCCCAAATATCGATTAGATGATATTGATTTAACCACTCAGCTTGGCTCCCTGTCGCTGACGACCCCTTTTTATATTGAAGCGATGTCTGGTGGCAGCCCCCGCACCAAAGAGATCAACCGGCGACTTGCTGTGGTGGCAAAAGCCTGTGGATTGGCGATGGCGGTCGGCTCTCAAAGCGTTGGGTTAAGTGATCCTGAGGTGCGCGATTCCTTCAGTATTGTCCGTCAAACCAATCCAAACGGAATTGTCTTGGCAAATATCGGTGCCAACCACAGCGTTGAAGATGCCCAAAAAGCCGTCGAGATGATCGCCGCCGATGCTTTGGAGTTGCACATCAACGTCGCCCAAGAGCTCGTCATGCCTGAAGGAGATCGGGGATTTCACTTTATTGACAATATTCAAGCAATTATTGCCAACGTCGGTGTCCCGGTCATTGTGAAAGAAGTTGGCTTTGGCATGAGCCAAGCAACTATTTCACAACTGGTTGACCTGGGAGTGAAGTATGTCAACGTCGGCGGGCATGGCGGGACCAATTTCGCTGCCATCGAGAACTTCCGCCGTTCCTCAAAAGACATGGCTTATTTGACGGATTGGGGACTGAGCACCGTTGAGTCTCTATTCGAAGCCCGCGCCTTTTCTGATCGGTTGGGCATTATTGCTGCCGGCGGTGTGAAATCACCGCTGGACGTGGCTAAATGCCTCACACTGGGTGCCTCAGCAGTTGGCGTTGCGGGTTACTGGCTTCATGAGATCATCCATAAAAGTGACAATGAAATTATTGACGATGTCAGAGAATGGCAGTACGGACTAAAAACAATCATGTTAATGCTGAACTGCCGAACCGTTGCTGACTTACAACGGCAAAGGTTGATCCTTGATCCACAATTATTGAGCTATTTAAAGCAAAGAAAATTAGCCTATTAAAAAAGAGTTAAATCAAAAATCAGAAGCCACAATCTTCTGATGGTGATTTAACTCTTTTTTACATCGCAAATCTCAGCCCCTTGGGGAAGAAATTCTTGGCCGTACCATTCACAACTTTGGCAAAGCCGACTGGCTGTTGCTGGCAAACCAGGAGGTACCACCCCTTTTTCAGATCTGGTGAGACTTGGAATGTATCGCCATGCACGTACTTTTGCCAATCCGCTAAGTCTATAGTGATTTTTTGACTGACTTGATTGGGATGCAGTGCCAAGGCTAAGCCATAACTAGGTTCAAAGCGGTTCTTTTTGAAAGTGCCAATTTCCAACCCAAGTCGGACAATTTTAATGCCAGACAAGTTCGGCGTATTTTCCGGTACTGAGTAAAGATGATCTTTGAAAACCACCAATTTGTCAAAGTGAACGTTCTTTAAGGTTGCTTTGGCAAACTGGTTGAACAATTGATTCTGATCTTTGGAGGGCATTTCAATATTTCGACTGATGCCGCGGAAGCGACGCGGTCCTTTTGCGTTTTCTGCGTTGGCAGGCTTTTTCAATTTGGCAATAAAATGGCCTTCTCCGTTAAAATGATGTGGAAAGATACGCACACAGTTGGTTAAATCCTGATTGCCATCAGCCCAATCTGGTTGACCGTCATCCATTCCGGCAAATTTTTTAATCGGTTGAATTTCAAATCCGTAAGTGTCAACCAGCCAGGCAATGATCTGCTCATCCTCTTCAGGGGCAAAGGTACAGGTGGAGTAAATCAATTCTCCGCCAGGTTTTAGATTCTTAACCGCCTGGGTCAAAATTGTCCGCTGACGGGCCGCACATTCAATTGGGTAATCGACAGACCAGTATTGGACGGCGTCCGGGTCTTTTCGAAACATCCCTTCTCCCGAACACGGAGCATCCACCAAAATCCGATCGAAGAATTCCGGTAATTGGGCTGCTAAATGGTCCGGATCCGTGTTGGTGACAATCGTATTGGTCATGCCAAATCGCTCAACGTTTTCAACCAACGCTTTGGCACGCTTGCTGTCAATCTCGTTAGCGATTAGCAGGCCGGTATTTTGCAGATAGCTGCCAAGATGGGTCGTTTTACCACCAGGCGCCGCACACAAATCCAATACCCTTTCTCCCAGGTTGGGGTGGGCAACTTCACCCACATACATCGCACTGGGTTCCTGACTGTAAACCGCCCCACTTTGATGATCGACGGTTTTGCCGCTGACCTGACCATGATAGCCAAATTGGCAGTGTTCCGTGGGCTCACTCAGGTCCAAATCAATTGGTTGACTGGCTTTCAATGGATTAAGCCGAAAACCCGGGGTTGTCGGTTCGTCAAAGCTGGCAATGAACTGGGCGGCTTCTGATTTGCCCATTAATTGCTGATACTTATTCACAAAATCAGTTGGTAAGTTCATTCTAATCTCCCTTTTTGGTACTAATAATTGACGTGGTAGGTGTTTTTGGATATTATAAGTGGATATGTTAGTAAGGAGTGATCACAATTACAAAGAAATTAATCGCCCTCGACTTGGACGGCACAACCTTAAATAACGATAGTCTAATCAGCGCCAAAACTGCCGAAACAATTCGGGCAGCTGCTGAGCAAGGATACATAGTCAGTATCGTAACCGGCCGTCCCAATAGACTCTCTGAAAATTTTTATGACGATTTAAAGCTAACGACGCCAATGATTAATTTCAATGGCAACCTTGGCATTTTACCACATCAACAGTGGAATCGTGAATACCAGTACACAATTGATAAAGAAATTGTGACTGAATTACTCGCAAAAAGCAAACCGCTCGGCCTGTCGTTGATTGCCGTTGAAGGCCGGAATATGTTTCTGGCCAACCAGGGATTAAGCAGTGGTTTCGGCTTCTTCCCCAGCACCTTGGCCACCAATCAGGTACTGAGTCGCAAAAGCCTAAAAGAAAACCCTATTAGTATCACAGTTCAAGTGGAACCCGAACTCAAGCAGGGGTTGATTGACTTCGTTGAACATCAATTTGGCGACGAGGTTGAAGTCTCCCCTTGGGGCGGCCCCAATCCAATTGTGGAAATCGCCACGAAAGGTGTCCATAAATCCACCGGCCTTAAATTTTTGGCCGATTACTATGGCATCCTGCAAAAAGACATTATTGCCTTTGGTGATGAAGGCAACGATTTGACCATGATGCAATACGCAGGCACCGGTGTCGCGATGAAAAACGCCATTGATAAAATCAAGGGCCAGGCCGATGAGGTCACGAAATTCACCAATGACGAAGATGGTGTTGCCCATTATCTCCAAGATCGACTGGACATTGCGGTTGGTGCTTAACTGAGAACTAAAAACCAACCATCGAGACGAACAGCGATTTAATCCCATAATTTAATGCAGAAACGCAGTCATTCCAAATGTTGGAGTGACTGCGTTTCTTTGTTAATGGTCAATTGTCGTAAGTTTGAGCAATCAAAAGTGGTCAGTGAACTCACAACGAAAAAATGATAAATGATTAGTCTTCGTCGGGATGATACTGAATCGTTGCCTGGACGGCCTTCTGCCAACCGGTATACAGTTTTGTGCGTGTCTGCTCGTCCATTTGCGGTTCAAAAGCATCGCGTGATTTAACGGTCAGGCGAATTTCTTCGATAGAATCCCAAAAGCCGACTGCCAAGCCTGCTAGGTAGGCTGCACCCAGCGCGGTGGTTTCTGAAATTGAGGCCCGCTGAATTGGCGTTCCCAAAATATCAGCTTGGAATTGCATGAGATAATTGTTATTAGCTGCCCCACCGTCAACTGCCAGCGACTTCAAATCGATTCCGGTTTCAGCTGCCATGGTGTCAACAACATCCCTGGTTTGATAAGCTAATGACTCAAGCGTAGCTCGAACAAACTGATTTTTGGTCGTGCCACGAGTCAGGCCAAAGACCGCCCCTCTGGCATCCTGATCCCAGTAGGGCGCACCCAACCCGGTAAAGGCTGGGACGACGTAGACGCCATCGGTACTTTTAGCATCAATCGCCATTTGTTCCGAGTCAGGGGATGACTTAACCATTTCCATTCCGTCTCGAAGCCATTGAATGGCAGAACCGGCGACGAAAATACTTCCTTCCAAGGCATAATTGACTTTGCCGTTGATTCCATATGCAATGGTCGTCAACAGTCCCCGCTTGGAAAGTGTCGGCTCCTCACCGGTATTCATGACGATAAAGGCACCGGTTCCATAAGTGTTTTTGATCATCCCGCGCTGCAGCGCCATTTGGCCAAACAAAGCTGCTTGTTGGTCACCGGCAATTCCAGCAATCGGAACCTGAACACCCGAGAAGGAATAACCAGCTGTATAACCATAAATTTCTGACGATGAGCGGACTTCCGGCAGCATGCTTTCAGGAATGTGCAGCAGGTCCAAAATATCTTTGTCCCAAGTCAACGTGTGAATGTTAAACAGCATCGTCCGACTGGCATTGGTATAATCAGTCGCATGAACCTTGCCGCCGGTCAACTTCCAAAGGACCCAGGTATCAATGGTTCCAAACAATAAATCGCCATTTTCGGCCTTTTGGCGAGCGCCGTCTACATGATCCAAAATCCATTGAATCTTAGTTGCGGAAAAGTAGGAATCAATGATCAAGCCGGTTTTTTCATGGATCATATCATCATAACCATCGTGCTTGAGCTGATCGGCTAACGCAGCGGTTTGTTTGGACTGCCAAACAATGGCATGATAAATCGGCTCGCCGGTATTTTTATCCCAAATGACCGTGGTTTCCCGCTGGTTGGTCACACCAATTCCCCGAACCTTGTATGGTTGGACATCCGCATTAATCAAGGCTTCTGAGATCACTGATTGAACGGCATTCCAAATCTCATTGGCATCGTGTTCAACCCAACCAGATTTTGGAAAATACTGGTGGAACTCCCGTTGTGCTTTACCAACGATATCACCATCATTATTAAACAATATTGCCCGGGTACTTGTTGTCCCCTCATCAATGGACATTATGTATTGCTGATCATTCATGTAAAGGTCTCCATTCCTATTATTCGTGCGTTTAAACGCTTTTTCTTTGTTAAGTATACAATAATATCGACTGGCAAACCAACCTTGAGATAAACTTTATCAAAGTAAAAGAATTTGATGATTGATCCCCGAATTAAACGCAAACAAAAAGCCCGCAACAGTTGCCTGGCGGACTTCCAAATTATTTGCGACTATTTTTCGTCACTCTTGAGCACACCGCCAACGCTATAACGGTTCTTTTCCATTTCACTTAAAATTACGTGAACATGTTCTGCAGGGGCACCGGTATTTTTAACAACGGCTGCGGTAACGTCTTCCACCAAGCCCTTCAATTGATCTTGAGAACGGCCGGCAATTAAATGAATATCTACAATTGGCATATTTTGATTCCTCCATTTGTTTCGAATGGCAAAAGTATACCTTAAATTATTTTTGCCTGCAATATCTTGATGGCACTTTGGACGTGTCAGGACCGTTTATGGATCAAAGATGATACAATAATTGGAGTAACATTTAACTGCGAATAGGAGATTTTAAAATGATACCATACAAAAACTTTTCCGCCTGTACCAGTATGATTGTTGGCAAGAAGGCCAGCATTGACGGGTCAATTATGATTGCCCGAAACGAAGATAGTAAATCCTCGTGGCCAAAGAATTATGTCATCCACGAGCATCAAGAATTTAGTGAAGCCCCGGTTTTCTCATCCAAAGACAACGGCTTCAAGTTAACCCTGCCTAAAGTGCGCTTTCAATATTCTGCCACCCCTGAATGGACTGACAAGTTCGGCCTGTTTGAAGAAAATGGTTTTAATGAGTTTGGAGTTGCCATGAGTGCCACCGAGAGCACCTATACCAATCAGCTGGCTTTGGGGGCCGATCCGCTCAACGAAGATGGCATTGGAGAAGAAGCAATGATTACGGTTGTCCTCCCCTACGTCAAAACCGCGCGTGAAGGAATTGCTCGATTGGGCCAAATTGTGGAATACTTCGGGACATCGGAATCCAACGGCATTTTGTTTGCCGATAAGAATGAAGCTTGGTATATGGAAACCGGCGGCGGCCACAACTGGGCTGCCCAACGCATTCCAGACGACGGTTACGCGGTGATTGCCAATCAAAGCGCCATTCAAGACGTTGATTTTAACGACCCTGACAACTTCATGTGGTCACCCAAGATTCGCCGGTTTGTCTCCGAAAATCACTTGAACCCGGATCCATCCGGGAAAACCTTCAACTTCCGTAAAATCTTTGGTACCGCTGACTTGTCGGACACGGTTTATAACACACCCCGCGTATGGTACGGCTTAAAAATGTTCTCACCGGAACTAAATTTTGAACCAACCAGTCAGGAAATGCCGTTCATCAATCATGCCAACCGCAAACTGAGCTTGTTTGACGTTGAAGATTTCTTAAGCTCTCATTATCAAGGCACACCGTTTGACCCCATTGGCGAGGGCTCTGAGCACGACAAGCACCTCTATCGACCAATTAGTCTCGCCAAGACGCAAGAGGCCCACATCCTCCAAATTCGGCCAAATATGCCCACTCCTGCTGCAGGGATTCAATGGTTGGCAATGGGCGTCGCTGCTCAAAGTTCTTTTGTGCCATTTTATGCCGGCGCAAACACCACGCCAAAATCCTATCAGAATGCTTCAGGCAGCTATGCCCCCAATCAAGCCTATTGGACTTACAAGCTTGCCGGTGTCTTAGTTGACCCGCATTACGTCAAATTCGGGCCCAAATTAAATGACACCAAAGCCAAACTGCGAGTGAATTTCCAACAAGCAGTCAAACAAGCTGATGCCTCACTTCAAGGTTTGTCCAATGTCGAACTCGCCAATTATCTGACCAAAGTCAACTTTGCCAATGCCAAGATGGGCCTGGATGCTTACAACCAATTGATTAGTGACATCATCACCAATTCAACAGACCTCTCACCAATCAATTTTACCCAAGATACGAACCTATAACGACTCGCCTCCAACAGTAAGATAATCTGTCTTAAAAATTGAATAACGAAATGAAGCCGGCCACAAATTCAATTTTGTGAGCCGGCTTCATTTCGTTATGATGACTGATTTAGTTTAGTAATGTTCCCGCGTAAATGAGCCTGGAAGATCCTGACTGGCTTTAACAACCAATTTTGTCAGCAGATCCTCGGTCGCTTTCATGACGTGATCAGCAGTCCGGGCATTGGCTTGACCAAGGGCTCGAACGACGTGTGAGCCGGAAGCCTCTTTTTCGGCCATCTGCTTATCAACTTGCGCAATTCGCTCGTGAGCATAACCCATTTCTTTAAGCTGATAGTCTTCAATGTCTTGCATCAAGGCCTGATAATGATCAGCAGCAATCAATGAAATCAGGCGGTTTGCCCAATAGGCGTTGTGGCTGTCCAGCGTCTCGGTGGTATCACGGTAGCAGTCCGGTGTATTGACGACGTTGGTAAAGAATGGCGTCAACGTGTTGAACGGATTGGAGG
Source organism: Lentilactobacillus buchneri (assembly GCF_018314255.1). Taxonomy (NCBI): domain Bacteria; kingdom Bacillati; phylum Bacillota; class Bacilli; order Lactobacillales; family Lactobacillaceae; genus Lentilactobacillus; species Lentilactobacillus buchneri. Next base: position 2,377,749 of record NZ_CP073066.1, on the reverse strand, counting down.
CAAATGTCAGCCACTGAATTGCTGAATAAGCCGAAGGAATTCCTGGACGCAACTGCAAGATTGACAGCTCTTGGTTGCGGTTGATGCCAATTGGTCGATATGGAACGGTCTTATAATCAGCTCCCGGCGCAAATGGATCGTAAGGCGTGTCCTGATAATGGGAGCTCAGAACGAATTTGATATCTTCAATCGTAATCTTGCGGTTGGCGTGGCAGATAAACGGCAAATCATTGCTCATTGGCGTCTTATCCTTCACTGATTCCGGATCGAAATATCGTTGACCATACCAAGCACGCGGCGTGTTGTAGTGACGGTCCAGCTGGGTATCAGAGCCAAAGACCTTCCTGAAGTTAAAGTGACTGGTTGGGTTGAGATGGTGCTCCTGGGCAAATTTACGCAAGTCTTTTGAGAACATAAAGCTGTCTGGATCATCGAAATCGATCTCTTGGATGCCTGTCTGGTTGGGCGCGATGACATAGGCATCATCTGGAATCCGTTGGGCTACCCAGTGATGGCCGCCGGCAGTTTCCATGTACCAAATTTCGTTGACATCTGAAAACAGGATTCCGTTGGACTCGTATGTGCCGTATTTCTCAAGCAGTTTACCCACTCGTTGAACCCCTTCTCGGGCAGAATTGATATATGGCAGGGTAATTGTTAACAGATCTTCTTCGCCAAGGCCGTCTTTTTCAAATGGGTCGGCACCGATCACCCGAGAATTGGTTGTAATCGTCTCTGTGGCACTCATTGCCACATTATGGGCATTGATGCCCGCCTCGCCCCAAACGCCCTTGTCAGGGACAGCATCGGGCACTGAGGTATATCTCAATGGATTGTCTGGCAGTTTAACACTAAACTTGGTTAATTTTGACTGATAATTGCGTGGTTGGTCTTCTGGTTCAACAACCACAAACTTCTTTGGATTAACGGCATCTCCGGCATCCTCATTTCTGGCGATGATGGTTGACCCGTCATAGCTGGCCTTCTTGCCGACTAGAATAGTTGTACAACTACTGTGTTTTGATGAAAACATTTTGAAGCCTCCCCTTGTCTTTCTATCACCTTGATTTTACACCCTTTTGTGCATTGTGGAACAAAAGACCGTTGAATGCAAAAATGGGGATTGCGGCGAGGCCCGCTTTCTGTCAAAGGGATCAATTTAACAGAAATGATTCCGACGGCCAAGGGACACTGCCTGAGTGAGGAGCACCAACAATGAACAAAATTCGTGCCCCGAAATTTATTCAAGATTGCTTTTACAGGGATACAGCAGTTAGTTTACTTCGTGCTTCCTTCGGCCTTTGAGTTCAGCTCCGACGCCCCTGACCCATACTGCACAAACAAAAACAACCAGCGATGAACAAAAAACGTTCATCAGGACTCATTCAAGATTGCTTTTACAGGGATACAGCAGTTAGTTTATTCCGTGCTTCCTTCGGCCTTTGAGTTCAGCTCCTACGCCCCAGGACCCTACTACATAAGTGAGGAGCACCAACAATGAACAAAATTCGTTCATTATTGGTGCTCCTCACTTATGCTCCGGGTCCTAAACAGGGCTCGTCGCATGCTTATTTTTGTGCCGGTTCCTCATAGTCGCCGTTTGGACAAACTACTTGTGTGCCGCCCTTGACCCGTTTTTCAACTAAGAAGTGACCATCCTTTGGACAATCTCTGCCGATTGGCTTGTCCCAAGAAACGAAATCACAATCCGGGTATCTTGAGCAACCATAGAAGATCCGGTTCTTTCTTGATTTTCGCTCAATGACCTGCCCTTTATGACACTTGGGACAAATCACACCGATTTCCTTAACAATTGCTTTGGTATTGCGACAATCCGGGAATCTTGAACAGGCATAGAATTTACCGTAACGGCCCATTTTGATGACCATTGGAGCGCCACAGATTTCACAGTTAATACCTGCGGGTTCATCTTTAATTTGGACCTTTTCCATATTTTTGGTTGCAGCATCAACCTCGTCGGAAAATGGTTTATAGAACGTATCGACTAATTTGATCCAGTTCTCTTTACCTTCTTCAACCTGATCCAGTTTGCCTTCTAAATTTGCAGTGAAGTCAATGTTTACCACGTCTGGGAAGTATTCAACAATAATCTTGTTGACAATTTCCCCCAATTCAGTCGGCTCAAATCGACGGCCAACTTCCTTAACGTAATACCGGCGCTGAATCGTATCAATGGTTGGTGAGTACGTTGATGGCCGGCCAACACCCTTTTCTTCAAGGGCTTTAATCAGCGTTGCTTCACTGTATCGTGCCGGTGGCTGAGTAAAATGCTGGTCCGGATTATTCTTGACCAACTTAACAACATCGCTACTCTCCAAATCGGGTAACAAGTTGTCCTTTTCTTTACTATCACCATAAACCTTCAAGAATCCATCAAACTTCATCTTGGACCCATTGGCTTTAAAGGTCACGTTATTTTGTTCAATTGTCACTGCCATGGTATCCATGATTGCCGGAGTCATTTGGCTGGCCACAAATCTTGACCAAACCATTTGATAGAGTCTAAATTGGTCGCGGGTCAGATATTGTTTCAAACTGGCCGGCGTTCTGAAAACGGAAGTCGGACGAATGGCCTCATGGGCATCTTGGGCACCCTCGGGCAATTTGCCTTTAATTGGTTTGGTTGCCGCATATTCGGCGCCGTATTTCTCATGTAGAAATTGGGACGCTTCGTGTTTGGCAATGACTGAAATTCGGGTTGAATCGGTCCGCATATAGGTAATCAGACCTTGACTACCCTCTTTACCAATATTAATTCCTTCATAGAGCTGTTGGGCAGCCATCATCGTCTTTCGTGTTCTGAAGTTGAGCTTTCGGTTGGCTTCCTGCTGCATTGTACTGGTGGTAAATGGCGGCTGCGGTTGGCGCTTCCGTTCACGACGGGTTACCTTGGTAATATCAAAGTCACCTTTGGGATCCAACTGCTGCAGAACCTTTTGAACCGCCTCGTTATTTGGCAGTTCCTTTTTCTTACCGTTTAAGCCGTAAAAGGCAGCTTTGAACTTACTGCGGCCCTTCTTAAATTCAGAATCAATTGACCAGTACTCTTCTGGGGTAAAGTCTTTGATGGCCTTTTCGCGTTGAATAATCAGCCAAAGGGCGATCGATTGAACCCGCCCGGCACTGAGCCCCTTTTTAACCTTTTGCCAGAGAAGCGGTGAAATTGAATATCCCACCAACCGGTCTAAAATCCGTCGGGCCTGTTGAGCATCAACGAGATTCATATCGATATTTCGGGGATGCTTGAATGATTCTTTGACGGCATCCTTGGTGATTTCATTAAATACCACTCGGTTATCTTCGTTAGGATCTAAATCCAAAATGTGCTGAAGATGCCAGGCAATCGATTCCCCTTCACGATCCGGATCGGCTGCCAGATACACTTTTTTGGCCTTTTTAGCGGCTGACCGTAATTCTTTAATTGTGTCACCCTTACCCCGAATGGAAATGTAGTGCGGTTCATAATCATGGTCGATATCAACGCCCATCTTACTCTTGGGCAAATCCCGCACGTGTCCTTTACTGGCGACCACCTTATATGAACGGCCAAGATATTTTTCTATGGTCTTGGCTTTGGCAGGTGACTCCACAATGACTAGATTTTTTTTAGGCGATTTTCGCTTAGTTTTTGATTTTGCTTTGGCTTTTGGTTTCGTTTTTGTAGAAGTTGCCATATTTTCTCCCCTCAAAACTGCTTATTTTTAGTTATATTATTGTAGGAATTTTTATTACAAATCTACCACATCATATTGCAGGAATTTTAAAGTGTCAACTCACTACCCTTAAATCCGCGTCTGAAAGTAGTCCTCCAAGATGTCCAACTCACGTAAAACCGGTTTTGCGCCAGCAGCGATTAATTCATTGGTACCAACGGAAAGCGGCATCATAATTGACCCCGGGACGGCTAAGACATTGCGATTATTTTGCAGGGCTAAATTGGCCGTGATCAAACTACCGGAATGTTTTTTGGCTTCAGTGACCAGAACACTTTGAACCAATCCGGCAATGATGCGGTTACGTTCCGGAAAGTGATTTCGATAGCCCTTGGTATGATTGGGATATTCACTGATTAACAGATGGTCGGCGGCAATCGTTGCTTGTAGTTCCTGATTGGTATATGGATAACACACGTCCAACCCTGTCCCAATCACGGCAATGGTTTTACCTTGGTTGGCGATGACACATTGGTGGGCCAACGTATCAACCCCTTTAGCCAGCCCCGACACAATAGCCATTGTATTGGAAACTCTTCCAGGAATCAAATTTTTTAGGATTTCAACTGAATATGAGGTGCAGTCCCGCGCCCCAACGATTCCTAAAAGTGGCTGGGATAAAAGCGACAAATCTCCGCGATAAAACAGCACTAACGGCGGCGCAAACGATTCTCGCAATTGAAGTGGATATTCAGCATCTGCAATGCTCAGCCACTGTTCACCATCGACCAGCTGGTCCACTTTGTCGTCGTTTCGCATTAACTGTTGATAGCTGATTTTGAAGTTAGCGGTGTTCTTAACGTTTAGTTGAGCGACGGCAGCCAAGAATCCTGAGGTCGGCAGTTGATCATCCCGCCAGTCGACCTGATTTACCCAAGTATAAATTTTTGACTTACCAATCATGCCGATTCCCTTACATAAATGTATTCTTAACAAAAAATCTCTTAAAAGCATTGTCATCATCCTTTTAAGAGTTATCTACGTAAAACATATTTATTTTTGGCTAAACTTTTTCACCGGGGCAAAACTCATTCGATGAATCGGCGTTGGTCCCAGTTCCTTGAGAGCTGCTAAATGCTTGGCCGTTCCATAGCCGGCGTTGTGTGGAAAATCGTATTCCGGGTACTGCTTGGCGTACTCGTCCATCAAATGGTCCCGATAGACTTTGGCGACAATGCTGGCTGCAGAAACACTGATGCTCTTGGCATCACCTTTGATCAGTCTGGTTTGCCGAATCGGAACGGGAATCTGCATGGCATCAACAATGATTTCATCCGGCTGTGGGGTTAAAGATTCCACAGCTTGTTTCATGGCAACACGAGTGGCTTGGTAAATGCTTAACTCATCGATCCCATGATTATCCACCGATCCAATCCCCACGCTCAGGGCTTCAGCTGAAATGAGCGGGGCCAACTCTGCGCGTTGGGTCGGTGTCAGCTGCTTGGAATCATTGACGGAAACCAGGTCAAAGTCGTGCGGCAGAATCACTGCAGCAGCCACCACTGGCCCCGCCAGAGGACCTCTGCCGACTTCATCCACACCGGCAACATATTGCAGCCCCTGATGCCAAAAAGACCGTTCATATTTAAACCGCTGTTCAAATTCATCCAGGGCTCTGGCCTGCTTTTGCAGGCGGTTTTCTGTTGACTGAATTGCCAATTGAACCCCTTTTCGCGGGTCAGCCTTTAACTCAATCAACCGCGGATCGGTGAGATCAGACATCTGGGATAAAAGCTGTTTAACGTCTTTAATTGTTAGCTTGGTCATCGTCACTCACCGTTTCAGGATCATCCAAAGTAAAACGACCAATTTTGCCGGCACGGAAATCTTGAATAATCCGATTGGAGCCACGTTCATAATCATCGCGCATGCCGACTTTCTTAGTAATTTGTAACAGCAGGTCAACGTCGGACAAATCCAAATCGTCGTCAGTTAAGTGATAACGGTCTTTGAGGCCTTCCGGGTGAAGCTGTCTGATCTGCTTTAAGCCAAACAAGGCAATGTCGTCACTGGCATAAACGCTCTCTTTAATTGCACCGGTCAATGCCAGCTTGTCGGCAACTTCTTGACTGGAAAATTTTGGCCACAGAATTCCCGGTGTATCCAGTAATTCCAACTTATCAGTCGATTTAAGCCACTGTTGCCCCTTGGTCACACCGGGACGGTTGCCAACCTGAGCGGCTCGACGGTTGACCAATCGGTTCAAAACAGTTGATTTCCCGACATTCGGTACCCCAACACTAATGGCTCGGATCGGTCGTTTCTTCATGCCTTTATCCTGTTCCCGCTGCAATTTGTCACGCAAAATGGGTGAAATCACCGAAATCACATTATTGATGCCAAATTTGGTTTTGGCATCAATGGCGATTGCCGGTTGGTTGTGTTCAGCAAAATACTGCAGCCAGGCATTGGTTAATTGAGGATCAGCCAAATCACGCTTTGTCATGATATAAAGATGCGGCTTATCGGCACTGATTCGTCGAATTTCAGGGTTTTGAGAAGTCAGCGGAATTCTAGCGTCAATCACTTCAAATACCACGTCAACTAAAGAAAGATTTTCTTCAAACTGACGAATTGCCTTGGCCATGTGTCCTGGAAACCATTGAATTGTTACTGCCATTGTTTCACTTCCTAAAAGCTTTCTTGATATTCCTTCCACACGGAATCAAAAATTTCCATGGTCGGAAGGTATGAAGCATTTTCTTCTAAATACTTGGATAACGCGTCAAACTCATCTTCTTGTTTGGGAAATGACTGATCATAAAATGCGTTGTTGGCAAATTCAGCCTCTGGATCAGTACTTCCGGGGTTGCGTTTGGTCATTAAATATTGGTAGAACGTTTTGTGCATATTAGTCCTCCTTGTCAGTGGTCGGCAAAAGAATCTCAAAGGCAAATTTTCCTTGGCCTTTCAAATCGATGGTCCGGGCCCGATAATTAATCCCATTCTTACCGTTCATGTGAATTATATCAAGTTTGATTGTTTTATCTTTAGGAATCAGTTGGACCCACTTTGGCAGTTTATAGTTTTGTTTGACATACATTAAAACAAAACTGATTGGGACCGGGAACTTCCCCAGTGCCAGCTTATTAGCGTGAAGTTCAATATTACCATTGGGCATCACTTTCGGGTCGAAGGTCAGTGAATAATCGACGTTGGAACCTAATAAAGTCAGTGAGCCATAGACAATCCCTTCGTTGGCGACTTCAAAGTGATATTGCGAAGGTCGGCCCTTCTGCAGCTTATCTAAATAATAATTGGATAGTTGATTGAGTTGAGCTTTATTGATAGTGGCGGAAATTGGCTCCGACTGGTTGGTCGACTTTTGATTTACCAATTTCGTTGTAGATGACGATAAAGAAACCGCCAAAAACATGCCGGCAACTAAAACAACCAGGAGGCCGATTAACGATATGAAGGCGATTTTCCAAGGATTGCGGGATTTCGTCTGCTTGGAGGCTTTTCTCATTTTGGATCACTCCTTTAACCAGGATATGTGCTTGGCCATTTGGGAATACAAGCGATTGGTCATAATTTGATACCCCTTCAAATTCGGGTGGAAATGGTCATCATTTGAGAGATATTTATTTGACTGGGCAGGTTGGCCACTCAATAACTGCTCAATGTCGGCAGGCGAATCATGATTTTCGGCGATAATGCTGGCAGCGGCCTTTTCTTCCAAAGCTTTTCTGGATTTGGCAGTGGTAAACTGACCGTCTGTAAGCGGTTTGTTAATCGAGACAAAGTACATCCTGTGCTGTTGGTGGATCACTTTATTGGTAATCTGGTTGGTATGAGCCACGGTGTCGTTGATGTAGTTGACCTGGGGGAAGTAAACGTAGACAGGATTGTAAATGCCAAAAACAAAAATCGGCGCCCGACGGTTTAAGTGGCGGATATTTCGGAATAGCCGGGTAACCCTAGCTTGATATGTTTGACAATAACTGGTCAATTTCTGGTTCAACTGATGTTTGTTCAAGCCAACAACGTTCGCCTTCAAAAACTTCAGTAAATCGTTTCCACCAGTGGTAATCGTGATCACATCGGCTTCTCGTATGCTGTGCTGCAGCCGTTTTGAATAAACCACCCGATGATTAATTTGGTTAGTAGTTTCCCCTGAAATGCCATAGTTGGCAGTGGACAGGTGAACATTGGGATTTTTTTGAATCACTTTTTGGCGAATCAAGTGGGTATAGCCGCCTTTGTTGGTCGGATCGCCAACCCCTTGAGTCAGTGAATCCCCAACAGCCGTTAATTTAACTTCTCTTGGCAGTGTTTCTTTGGCCGAGTTGAAATAATGGTAGCCGAAAAATGCGGCTGCCCCAATCACGATCAGGCCGATCAATCCGATAATCCAACGAAAATGATGCTGTGTCTGTTTAACATGTTTATTTTGACTCACAAAAACAACCTCTCAAATGGTGATCAAATCTAAAAGGGGTGACAACAAAACAGCCGCTTTGCCTCGCCCCTTTAAGCAATATTTCAGATCTGCAATTACTCGGGATCACTGTAATAAATCAACGCGAAAGCCCCTTTACCGGTATGCGTGGAAATGGTCGGTGACGTCACCCGTTCAAGAAATGATGCATCGGGAAAGTCAGCCTTAAGCTTTTGAACAGTGTCCTTTAATACTTCAGTTTCAGTGACGTATGAAACGCCAATCGACTTAACAGCGGCGGTGTTTTTCATTTCATCAATAATACCATTGAAAAACTTTTTAAGCGATTTATCGCCGCGACCTTTAGAAATAATTTTAAGTTTGCCGTCAGTGACTTGAAGCCCCAACTTAATGTTTAAAAAGTTGGTGATTGCCCCGGCAATCGGATGCAATCGACCGCCCTTGACAATATTATCCAGAGTCATGACACATAAATAAAGCTTGGTGTTATTACGAACCTGATTGACTCTGGCTAAAATGGTATCCATGTCGGCACCTTGCTGGGCCAGCTTAGCCGCTTCGAGCACTTGAAAGCCCAAGCCGCGGTCGGTACTTTGACTGTCAACCACGGTCACATCGGATTTGCTGATTGTGGCTGCTTGTTCGGCTGCGTGAACAGTGCCGCTGATGGCGGCCAACATATTCAAACAGAGAATTTGGCTGCCGTCTTCACCCAACCGGTCAAATGCTTCAACAAATTTACCAACTGGTGGTTGACTGGTCTTTGGCAGATCGTGAGCCGCCAACATTTGAGGAACAAAGGTTTCATTGGTGATCGTATCACGATCAACGTAGACCGTATCATCAATCATCACTGTTAATGGAACAATTGTAATGCCGTATTGTTTGAGTTCTTCATCTGTCAACTGGGCAGATGAGTCCGTCACAATTTTTACTTTTGCCATTTACGCCACTCGTTTCTTTACAAAATTAATAATTAATTGATAGTCCAACGACAATTATATCAAAGTTCTGCCAAAGATTCATAAGCATTTATGCCGGCGTTATTTTCTATCGAAAACTTCAAAAGTGTGGGGATACTTATTTTTGGCGTCAACAACACCAACGACCGATTTGCTCAATTCAAATAAAGAATAGTCAATGGCTGGCATATAGGTGTCACCGGAAAATTCAGCTTCAATCTTCGTGCGATAAAGCCGGTCGACTTTTGAACGTAATTGGGCAAATAGATTGGCACCACCGGTCACAATATATTGTTTATCGGGATTTTGAGCAATCAAGTCACACAGTTGTTCAATCGAAGGGATAACTTTGATGCCCGTTGGAAAATCAGTTTGGTGTGAAACCACAATATTCTCACGACCCGGCAGTGGCCGATTATAACTGCGGAAGGTTTTCGATCCGGAAATAATCGTATTGCCCATCGTGGTTTCTTTGAAGTAATGCATATCGTCCGGCAGATGCCAAGGAAGTTGACCATTGGCACCAATTAAACCGTTGGCGTCTTCAGCCCAGATAAAAGCTAACATCGACTTCCTCCTAAACCGCAACCGGCGCTTTAATGACTGGGTATGGGTCGTAATTTTTGACCTTGATATCAGCCATTTCGAATTCGTCCAAATGTTTCTTTTCAGGATTCAGCCACAATTCGGGTGCCTGACGAGGTTTACGGGAAAGGAGTTCCTCGACTTGGTCAATGTGGTTAAGGTAAATGTGGGCATCCCCAAAGGTGTGCACAAAATCACCAACTTCCAAGCCACACTCTCTGGCGATCATGGAGGTCAATAAGGCGTAACTGGCGATATTATAAGGCACGCCGAGGAAAATATCTCCTGAACGTTGATACAATTGGCAGCTTAACTTGCCATCGTTGACATAGAATTGGAATAAGGTGTGGCAAGGCGGCAAGGCCATTGTTGGCACATCCTCTGGATTCCATGCCGAAACGATCATCCGTCTTGAATCAGGGTGAGTTTTAATTAAATCAATCACATTTTGGATTTGGTCGATCGTTCCACCAGTGGAAGTCTTCCAGGCCCGCCATTGGCTACCGTAAACCAGACCTAAGTCGCCATACTTTTTGGCAAAATCATCGTCGTTGACAATTCGATCACAGAATAACTTTTTTTGCTCCTGATAAACTTTGTTGAATTCGGGATCTTTTTGTGCCCGATGAGAAAAGTCAGTCATATCCGGGCCGGTATAGTCATTTGAAGCGACAAACTTTTCAAAAGCCCACTCGTCCCAAATGTGATTCTTATGCTTCAATAAAAATTGGATGTTGGTGTCACCCTTCAAGAACCATAAGAGTTCACTTTTGATTAATCCAAATGGCACTTTCTTAGTGGTTAATAAAGGAAATCCCTTGGATAAATCAAATCGCATCTGATAGCCAAACGTACTGATGGTTCCGGTATGGGTTCGATCAGTTTTTTTGTGGCCATTTTCCAAAACATAACGTGCAAGATCTAAATAGGCGTCTTCTAACATGGCAATTCTCCTTTTTATCAGAACGTGACTGTTTTTAATTATTCAGCGTATTCGCTTAAATATTCCCAGCGTTTCATCTTTTTATCGGCTTCGGCAGACAACTGGTCCTTTTGTGCTTGAAGATCCGCCAGCTTATCATAATCCGAGCCATTGTTTTGCATCTGCTTATCAATGTCTTCAACTTGAGATTCGAGCTTTTCAATTTCATCTTCGATGTGATCATATTCAATCTTTTCAGAATATGTCAGTTTTTTCTTGGCTTTGGCATTTGAAGCGGTTGCGTCTTGACTTGAGATTGCCGAATCCGATTGAGAAGTTGACTGCCCGCTGTCTGACTTGGCAGACGATTTCGACGTCTTTTTCAATGAGGCCAGGTAATCGGTGAACCGACCGCGGTGTTCTTCAATCACACCGTTGCCTTTAAAAATCAGCAATCGATCAGCAACTTTGTCCAAGAAGTAACGGTCATGGGAAACGGTAATGACGGTCCCTTGGAATTTGGAAATGTAATCTTCCAAAACGGTCAAAGTCGCAATATCCAAGTCGTTGGTCGGCTCATCCAAGAGTAAAACATTTGGTTGCTGCATCAATAATTTCAACAGATACAGGCGTCGTTTTTCACCACCGGAAAGTTTACGGATTAACGTGCCGTGCATGAAACGGGGAAACAGAAATTCTTCAAGCAATTCGGCAACACTAATCTTGTTGCCGGTATTATCGGTGACCTGTTGGCCAATCTCACTCAAATAACTAATGACCCGCTTATCTTCAGGAATCGGCTCGGTCAGTTGCGTATAGTAGGCGATTTTGACGGTTTCGCCGACTTTGATAATTCCAGAATCCAATTTCAGCCGACCGGCAATGACGTTGAGCAGGCTGGTCTTACCGGCACCGTTCTCGCCACTGATTCCGATCCGTTCATTCGGCTGGACGAGAATATTGAAATCCTTGAGAATTGTTTTGCCGTCAATGGTTAAATTGGCATCTTTCATCTTAAGAACTTCCTTGCCCAATCGGGTCTGGCCAAGGGAAATATTGACATCCTGATCAAGCTGTAAGGTACCGACGTTTTCCTTTAAGTCATTAAACCGATTAATGCGGGCCTGCTGCTTGGTTGAACGGGCCTTCGCACCGGTCTTCATCCACGCCAATTCCTGTTTGTAGAGCTGCTGAGTCTTATGCTCGGCTTGAATTTCACCTTGAACCCGGGTCGCTTTTTGCTGGACATAATCTTGATAGTTGCCATCATACTGGTAAAGTTTGCCAAATGACAGTTCCCAGATTTTGTTAGCAACATGGTCCAGAAAATAACGGTCATGGGTAACCACAATCAGGGATCCCTTATAAGCCGCCAGATAATTTTCCAGCCAGTCGATGGAATCAAAATCCAAGTGGTTGGTCGGCTCATCCAACAACAGTAAGTTGGGCGCTTGAATCAGAACTTGTGCCAACCCCACTCGTCGTCTTTGACCACCGGATAATTCGGAAATCTTCTGGTTATAATCGGTAATCTTCAACTGGGTCAAAATCGTTTTAACGTCACTTTGCGCGTTCCAGGCGTCTTCTTCATTCATTCGGGCTTCAGCCTTGGTATATCGTTTGGCTGCTTCTGGGTCCTCTGGATGCGTTGAATAATCTTTCAAAGCAGCTTCGTAATGGCGAATTGTTCGATAGACCGTTTGCGATCCGGAAAAAACGGCATCCATAATTGACAGACTCTCGTCCAGTTCTGGATCCTGCTTTAAATAACCGATGGTGTAAGATTTCGAGGTAATAATGTCACCTGTCGAGTCATGGTCAATGCCGGCAATGGCATTCAATAACGATGTCTTTCCAGTCCCATTAGTCCCAATTAAGCCAATTCGGTCGTGTTCATTAATAATAAAATTCAGCTTATCAAAAAGCGTCTTCTCACCGTATGTTTTTGCTAAGTTCTCAACGCGCATTGTTTCCATTCAATTATCAGTCCTCATTTAAAAAGTCGATAGCTGCCTGAACAAGATCTTCAGGTTCATTGTTGATCTCATCGGCAACCACATTTTGTTCAAGATAATTCAAAACCTGGCCAAGCTGTGGACTGGGTTTTAAAACCCCTCTTTTAATTAATTCACCACCGGTTATCTTCAACTGGTGCTTATTTTTAATGGCAAGTCGGTTATAACGTTCAGATAGTCCAGTAGTTTTCGACTGGTCCGCAAACACTGCGATTGCGTTGTCGACGTTTTCACTTCCGGCATGATAAAGGGTTAAATTAGTCACTTGACCACGTTGAATTGCGAAAAGTAATTCAACCGTAAGTATAACATCATTAATTATTTTATTGGCAGTCTTCCATCTTTTTAAAAAGCGGGTAATTTGTTGGCTGTTGAATCCGAATTTAAAAGCCAGAAGGGCCCAAACCTGAACTTCATTGGTCAGGGTGAAATCAGTGTCGGCGATTTGTCTGAGTTGAACTAAATGTTCACCTAGTATCGGGACGTGTTGATATAAATTCGTCTGAATCATGATCTTGAGGCCGTGGTTGGCGTCTGATCCCAGCATCATTTTGACAAACTCGGTGTGGGAGCGTTCCACGGCAATTTTTGCCAATAACTGGCTATGGCGGGCAATGCCAGCCAGTGTGGCATCCTCAATCTTGAAGTCCAATTGGCTGGCAAACCGAACCGCCCGCATCATGCGCAAGGCATCTTCATTGAATCGCTCATTGGGATCGCCGACCGCGCGAATTATGTGTTTTCGCATGTCGCTAAGGCCCCCAAACAAATCAGTGACCTGTCCGTTCTCAGCCAATGCCAAAGCGTTAATCGTGAAATCCCGCCGTTTGAGATCCTCTTTCAGTGAGCGCACAAACGTCACGTGATCCGGTCTCCGGTAATCTTGGTAGCCGGACTCAGTCCGAAAAGTGGTGACTTCATACCCAGTCCCGTGATCAAGAATCATGACGGTGCCGTGCTCAATTCCTGTGTCAACCGTTCGTTTAAACAACGCCTTAACCTCACTGGGATAAGCGCTGGTCGCAATGTCGACATCGTGAATCGGCCGCTTTAAAATCGTATCTCGAACCGAACCGCCGACAAAATAGGCTTCATAGCCCGCTGATTCAATCTTTTGTAAAATTGGTAATGCTTCGTGGAATTCTTTTGGAATTTCTACCATCCGCACAATAATCGCCATCCATTTAATATTTATCCTGTTGTAATTTTAACAGAATTTCCGCTTGAAACAAAAAGTTCGGTGAAATGATTGCCAATTGTCAATTAGAATTGCTATGATGAGTTGTCAGATCATTCAGGGAGGAAAAACGATGGCACAAAAGCAAAGTCGCTTCAAATTAGATATTTCGTTAATTGATTTACTGGTAATCGCGGCTGGAACCGCCATTTATTCATTTGGAATCGTCTTCTTCAACATTTACAATCATTTAGCCGATGGTGGCGTGACCGGTATCACACTGATTCTCCGGGCCCTGTTTCACATTGACCCGGCCTATTCGACCATCTTGGTCAACGTGCCCCTGTTCGCGATCGGTTATCGCTACTTAGGAAAGAAAGATATGTTTTATACCTTATACGGAACAATTGCCCTGGCAATCTTTTTATGGATTTGGCAGCGGGTCCCAATCGTGATTAATATCGATCATGACCTGTTGTTGTCGGCAATTGGTGCCGGCTTATTTGGTGGCTTTGGCTGTGGAATTGTTTACCGTTTTGGCGGGACAACCGGTGGTGTTGATATTGTCGCCCGCTTGTTCGAGCGGTTTAAAGGTGTTCAAATGGGCCAAACGCTGCTCACAATTGATGTCTTGGTTTTGCTGTCATCACTCATTTATTTAAACGTCCGCCAGATGGCATATACGTTGATTTACGTCTGGATTTTTTCAATGATCGTCAACTTCACCCAACGCGGCGCTTACACGGCTCGAGGGATCTTAATCATTAGTAACGAATCAGAAAAAATATCCAATGCCATCCAAGACGAGCTCAATCGCGGCGTCACTTTTTTGAATGCCGAAGGAGGTTATTCCCACCGCTCCAAACAGATCATCTATTGTGTGGTCTCCCCAAGCGAACTGCACACTTTAAAAAAGCTGGTCGAATCAATCGATGAAGAGGCCTTTATTTCAATTATTGAAGTTAACGAGGCGATCGGTGAAGGCTTCACTTATAAACGGCCAAAGCGATTCAAACTGCTATAGAACTAGAGAACTGCAATAGTTTATATGTATGATAAAAGGTCACCCATTTGGGCTATCCCACTAAGGTTTACTTTAACTTTGGCGAGATCCCTAACTGGTGACCTTTTTCTGATGTTTAATTGCAGATCGTGAATCACATTTCATCCCACAATTCTGCCATTTCCATGTCATCGGGGACCAAATCCAAGTATTTTTTCAAGGACTGTTTTTCGAGATCCGGTTTGCCGATTTCGCGGTAAAACAGCGTGGCGTGTTTAAGAAAATCGGGATTATCGGAAAGTTCATTGGCGGCCAATTCGTAATTGTTGGCGGCTTTTTTGATTTCACCGGTATTTTGATAAGACAGTGCCAAATTATATGCAAGATGGGCATCGACGACGTGGTCTTCAAAAACCCCTTCTAAAAGCTTCAGATTGTCGCTGTAGCGTTCGTGGGCAACGTACCAGTCTGATAGTAAGGTCAGGATTTCCATGTCGTCAGGGGCGATCTCATGGCCCTTTTGGAAATAGGTCAAGGCTAAATCGTCTTCGTTCGCCATTTCCGCAATTTGGCCGGCCTTCTGCCAGATTTTTTCGTTAAATTGGTCAATGGAAATTCCTTCTTGGATCGCCTTTAATGCTTCATCAACCCGTTTGAGGTTAACATAGGCATCGGCCAAGTATGGATACAGTGAACTGTACTGGGGATCTGAATCACGCAAATCCTCGAAGGCTTTAATTGCCTTTTGATACTCTTTCAAATTAAAGTAGGTGAATGCCAGTTCAAATTTAACATCGGCGTTCATATTAATCGGCTTGATCTGTTCCAGATAACCCATCGCTTGTTCAAACTTACCAATTTCGGCATAGGAAACACCCAGACGTTCAACCAGGTTGACTGAAGACATTTCCAACGTACCAGAGGTGATTAGTGCTAAATATAAATTAATCGCTTTGCGGTAGTTTCTAGTCGTGAAATAAAATTCTGCCAGAGCAAACTTGATCACATCCTCATCAGGAGCCAATTTTTGGGCTTCTAAGAGCTTTTGTTCACTAATCTCGAACATTCCCTGGGTTTGGTACAGATCGGCCGCAACCATCAAGGAACGGACGTATTCGTCCGACTGCGGCGAAACCTGTGACAGATAATTGAGAGCTTTGTCGTCTTGATCATCATCAATGGCAAGTTCGGCGAGATTGATTTTTAGACCGTCATCGTTGGGATATTTTTTAAATAATTTTTCGTAAATAGTATTTGAGTAATTTGAAAAGCCGAGTGAATACAGCTCTTCGGCCAATGAGTACAGCAAATCATCCGAATCGTGATCCAAAGCTTGCTGAAATGATTTCTTAAAATCATCAATTTGGCCGCCTTCAAGTTGGTCTAAAGCAGTTTTTGAATAGCTCATATTTGTCCTCCAAAGTGTATAAAAAAAGCCAGCCCGACAAATGCCGTTCTGGCTTAACAGATGAATACTATTTAACAGCATCCTTGAGCGCCTTACCAGGTTTGAAAGCTGGTACCTTGCTTGCAGGAATTTGAATTTCTTGACCTGTTTGTGGGTTACGGCCCTTACGAGCGGCACGTTGACGTACTTCAAAGTTACCGAAACCGATTAATTGAACCTTGTCACCTTTTGCTAAACTAGCTTGGATTGATTCAAATACTGCATCCACAGCTGATGTAGCGTCTTTCTTAGTCAAACCAGTTGCTGCTGCAACATTGGTTACTAATTCTGCTTTATTTGCCATGAGTGTATTCACCTCCCTCAAAGATAGGTATGTAAACCATTGCAAGTCGAATTCTCACAAATCCGGAATGCTGAAATAACGCCGTTTGCCAACATCATTTCTTTTTCAAAGATAGCATAAGAATGCCGTCATTGCAATGGTTTTGCCCAATTTAGTGTCGATAAACGCCGAAAAATCAAGATTTTGTTAAGAATTGCTGATTTTTGGGCTATTTTCGGCTGCGTTTGATGATTCTGATTGGTGTTCCGGTGAAGTCAAAATTATCACGAATTTGGTTTTCAAGGAACCGGACATAAGAAAAATGCATCAAGTCCGGATTATTCACAAACACCACAAATGTTGGTGGCCCGGTCACGACTTGGGTCGCATAATAAATTCGCAGTCGTTTGCCATTAACCGTTGGGGTTGGATGAACAGCGACCGCCCCCATAATGACATCGTTGAGTGCTGAGGATTGAACACGCTTCTCATGATTGTCATAAACCTGTTTGATTAATGCCGGTAGTTTTTCGATTCTTTGCTTAGTAACGGCTGAAACGAAAATGATGGGCGAATATGACATGTACTGGAATTCATTTCTGATCAGGGTTTCAAAGTCCTGTTGCGTGTGGTTGGTCTTTTTGAGCGTATCCCACTTATTCACCACCGTGATGATTGCTTTTCCAGCTTCATGAGCGTATCCGGCAACTTTCTTATCCTGCTCACGAATGCCTTCTTCGGCGTTCATGACGAATAAGATCACATCACTTTGGTCAATGGCTTTCATCGCCCGCATGACACTATATCGTTCAGTGTTTTCGTAAACCTTCCCGCGTTTTCTGATTCCAGCCGTATCGACCATCGTGAACTTGATACCATCCGCCTCAAAGCGGGTATCGATTGCGTCTCGAGTGGTTCCGGCAATATCTGAAACAATGACCCGGTCTTCACCCAAAATGGCGTTAACCAGTGACGACTTGCCCACATTGGGCCGGCCAATAATACTGAACCGAATATCATCGTTATCCGTCTTTTCATCGGTCTTTGGGAATTTTTCAACAACCTTGTCGAGTAGATCTCCCAATCCCAGACCATGCACTCCGGAAATCGGCATTGGATCGCCAAATCCCAGTGAATAAAACTCATAGATATCTTCACGGCTCTCAGGATTATCGACCTTGTTAACCGCTAAAACAACCGGTTTGTCACTTCGATAAAGAATTTTGGCGACTTGTTCATCTTCTGCGGTAACCCCTTCCTTACCGCTGACGATAAAGACAATCACGTCCGCTTCGTCGATGGCAATTTCGGCCTGACTCTTAATCTGGGTTGCAAATGGTGCATCACTGATTTGAATTCCACCAGTATCGATCATTGCAAATTTAGTTGCCAGCCATTCACCATGAGAATAAATACGGTCCCGGGTAACACCCGGGGTATCTTCAACGATTGAAATTCGATCACCGGCAATGCGGTTAAAGATAGTCGATTTTCCCACGTTTGGGCGGCCAATAAAAGCCACTGTTGGCAATGCCATGTAAATCCCTCCTTTGCTTGGTTAATTCAGAAAGAAAGGAGCTGGGACAAAACTTGCGTTTTGTTTCCAGCCCCTTTTCATGATTAAAATAATTGATTATTTGTTATCATCGTCATCATTGTTGCCGGACTTCTTCAATTCGTCTCCAATGATATCGCCCAAAGTAAAGCCGGTTTCTTCTTCCGGTGCATTACTGATGGAACGGTCGTTAGACTTCCGTGAGCGTGATGGTCGGTTGTTTGACTTCTTTGGCTTGGCTTCTTCTTCAGGAGCATCGGTCAAAGCTTTGATTGATAATGCCAAACGCTTTCGGTCAGTGTCAACATCAAGAACCTTAACCTTAATCTTCTCGCCAACCTTCAAAACATCAGCAGGTGTATCAATGTGCTCATGGGCAATTTGGGAAATGTGAACTAATCCCTCAACACCTGGGAACACTTCAACAAAGGCACCGAAATCAACCAGGCGCTTAACTGTTCCTTCAAGAACACTGCCAACTGGAGCTTTTTCTTCGATTCCGTCCCAAGGTTCTGGAAGAGTTTGTTTGATTGAAAGTGAGATTCGGTTACGGTCGAAGTCAACGGATAATACCTTAACTTTAACTGTTTGGCCAACCTTTAATACATCTGAAGGCTTGTCAACACGTTCGTAAGCAATTTGAGAAACATGAACCAATCCGTCCATGCCGCCGAGATCTACGAAAGCACCGAAGTTGGTAAGACGAGCAACGGTTCCTTCAACAACGTCACCTTCGTGAAGAGTTTGCATTAACTTTTCACGTTCTTCAGCTTTTTCAGCTTGAACAATTGCCTTGTGAGACAAGATCAGGCGATTTTCAACTGGATCAATTTCAATAATCTTCAATTCAAGTTCTTGACCCTTGAATTGGTTTAAATCATCAACGTAATGGTCAGAAATCATTGAAGCTGGCACGAATCCACGGACACCGGCATCAACAACCAAGCCGCCTTTAACAGCTTGGCTGACTTTGGCAGTAATCGTTTCATCATTCTTTGACTTTTCAGCCAATTCATCCCAAACTTTGCGGGTTTCCAAACGCTTTGAAGAAAGCAGGAAACTGCCGCCTTCCTTGTCGCTGCCGATTCGAGAAGTAACAACCAACTTGAGCTTGTCACCCTGCTTGATATCGTCAACATTTTGGTCAGACGAAAGTTCACGTGGGGGAACAACGCCTTCAACACCGGAGCCTTCAATACCCACGATTAATTGTTGACTGTCATCTTTGGCCAATACTTCACCGGTGACAACATCGCCAACCTTTACTTCATTAACGCTGTTTAAAGCGTTTAATAAATCATTTTTATCATTATTTGCATTTTCACTCATCAAACAATTCCTCCTTGAAACAACTCTAATCATAATTTTATCTTAAATTGAACAATATTACCAGTCAATTGACTAATTAGTTGTTATTTCAGTGTTTTATTTATCACATCGGCAATCTTTGAAACCACCTGATCGATAGAAAGTGACGTTGTATCAATTTCTACAGCGTCTTTTGCTTTGGTTAGTGGTGAAATCTTTCTATGAGAATCTTTATAATCTCTGGCTTCAATTTCCAATTGTAGTTCATCCAAAGGGGTATTAATGCCTTTTTGAATGTTTTCTTTATATCGGCGCTGTGCCCGTTCGGCAACACTGGCAATCAGGAAGATTTTAACTTCGGCGTCAGGTAAAACGGCCGTCCCGATATCTCTTCCGTCCATGACAATGCCACCGTCTTTAGCGATTTCCTGTTGTTGAGCACTGAGCTGCTTTCGAACTTCGCCAATGGCAGCGACTGCCGAAACTGAATTGGTGACATCTTCTTGACGAATTGCCTCGGTAATTTCTTTGCCGTCAATGAAGACCTTTTGTCCGTCATCACTGGGTTCAAAAGTAATTTTTGAGGCATGGACAATTTTGCCGATCTCGTCAACGTCGTCAAAGGAGACGCCCTGACGAATTGCCTGCAGTGTAATTGCCCGATACATGGCACCGGTATCGCAGTAGATATAGTGAAATTGCTTTGCTACCCGCTTGGCGACAGTACTTTTACCAGCGGAGGCCGGCCCATCAATTGCTACTTGTAATCCATTTTTTCGCATTCTAACATTCCTTACCTGACATTATTTTTGAGTGATTCTTTAAAGCTACCGCACCCGAAGCCGTTGCCCCGGATACAGCTTGGAATTGGCATTTAGCCCGTTCATCCGCATCAGCTGTTCAGTGGTCAAACCGTTATTATAAGCAACCCGAAACATCCCCTGGCCGGCCTTGACAGTGGCGTATTGATGGCCGCTGGCAGCAGTCGTCTTGTTAGTCGTTGAACTGCTGGTTGCCGACTGGGCGTTACTAGATTGCACACTGGAAGCAGACGATGTCGAGCTCGAGGCTTTCGGTTGGGTTGAAGCGGCTTTACTGGCCGACTTTGGCTGCTCTTTCTTTACAGCTGGCTTGGCTTTGGCTGAATTCGATTTGGCTTTGGCCGCTGAAGAAGATTTTTTTTTTGCGTTATCCTGTCGGACGACCCTGACAGACGAAGACGCGGCACTCTTTGAATCATTGCCCATCGCACTTTGGCGAACCAGGCCGTAAACCAGCGCAACCACCGCAACGATAATGATTAACGCCGCTAAGACCATCGTAATCAGATGGTGATTTTGGCTCTGCTTTCTAAGTTTGACTCGCGAAAGATTA
Source organism: Lentilactobacillus buchneri (assembly GCF_018314255.1). NCBI lineage: Bacteria > Bacillati > Bacillota > Bacilli > Lactobacillales > Lactobacillaceae > Lentilactobacillus > Lentilactobacillus buchneri. The sequence goes on along the minus strand of NZ_CP073066.1, from coordinate 2,356,982 downwards.
CCATTTTCATCACGATCCTCAGAAAATGTTTGATTCCAGGGCTGATCTTCGTCAGTTTTTTTATGTTCATCATTCGAATTCATATTGACCCCCCTCTTGATCAGGATATAGACAAACTTATTTTATCATTAATTCACTTAAATTTACCTTAATTTTTTGATAAAAACAGCTGGTCAATGACTTGCTGCCAGCCTTTGGTTTCGTTTTGGCCGGATTTTTCCGGTTGAATCAAATATTGCCGGTTAAAATCCTGCCAGCGATTCCAAAAATCGACATCGTGATCGCAGCAAAATGCCGGGTTCCGCTCGCCATCCGGGACTGTTTCATCAAAATACTTCAGCAACTCATCACGCCGACATTTTTCCGTGTAGACGTATTGGACCATCGCCCCCAGTTCCTTCACCCGCCGAGTACGAGCATGATCAAAGATCGATTTGGCCTGCTCAAACGAGTCGCCGCTGTCATGATAATACTTGACCACCCGAAACTGATCATCGGTGGCTAATGCCTTAGGATGCTGATACAAATAACGCAATAGGCTTTCATCCGGGATCGTATGGTCGATCAGACCCATTTGTAGGCTGCGGTCATTGGGTTCATACATCAAAATTGCCAACCCCGGTTGTTGATCTCTCCCGCAGCGACCAATTTCTTGAACGTAGCTTTGAATGTTCGCCGGCAGGTGGTAATGAATGACAAAGCGGATGTTATCCTTGTCAATGCCCATTCCAAAGGCACTGGTGGCACAGACAATGTCCAAATTCCCTGCCAAAAACTGCTGTTGAATGTGAAACCGCGGCTGACTGTCCATCCCCCCATGATAAGCCATCACCCGGCGATTGGTTTCATTCGTCAACGTGTTGGCAGCCTGCTCGGCTTTACTCTTACTGGAAAAATAAATGATTCCAGGTCCATTGAGCTGCTTGACCAGTTCAATCAGAGCAGCGTCTTTATCATGTTGATTGGCAAAAATTTTCGCACTTAAAAATATGTTGGCTCGATTGACAGGCAAGACAATTTGGTGAACGTCCTCGAATCGAAAATTCATATGCCGAATAATATCTCGCCGAACCGGTTGGGTAGCAGTGGCTGTCATCATTAACGTCAGTGGCCGCCCCAGCATCTCCCGCACCGTCCCTAATTTGAGGTAATCCGGGCGAAAATCGGGCCCCCATTCAGAAATGCAGTGGGCTTCATCGACGACAAACAGGCCGATGCTCAGCCGCCTCAACCGCTGTTGAACCTGGTCATTTGCCAGCATTTCCGGAGAAACATAAATAAACTGGTAACGATTCAAATGATTTAAAATCGCCATTTTCTCTTGAAAATCTAACGCGGAAGTCAACGCAACCACCCGTTTGGATCCCAGAAATTGCAGTCGACTGACCTGATCCTGCATCAGAGAAATCAGCGGTGACACAATCATGACCCGTTGATGGGTGATTGCCCCATACATCTGATAAAGTAAAGTTTTGCCGCCGCCTGTCGGCAGAATCGCCAAGGTATCCTGATGGGCCAACAGATTCTGTAAGATTTTTTCTTGGCCCGGCCGGAAGGTGTCAAAGCCAAAATATTTTTTTAATTCACGTTTGAGATCAATGACCATCTGTCGTTTTACTCCTGTATATCTGAAAAAGTCGAAATTGGAAAAATGCCAATTGATTAACCACCTGACTGGCATCTTGGAAAGACCACTCGCCCACGTTTGCTGGCTGATGAGCTACTAGTTGATTCATCAAATCTTCTGAAATCAGGGTCCTATATGGAAACTTCGCCACCGGGGTCAGGATAGCTGCCTCCAAGAGATGTTCATAAACCGTTGTCAGCTTGATGTGACGTTGAGTTGCGATGGCGTGGGGATTTCGATCCGCTTGCCGGACAAACATCTTAAAGGTGGTTTGAGCACTGTTGGAGATAATTGGTTTGGCCAATCCGGCAGTCAATGGTGCAAATAAACTCGTCTTTCCTGCGCGCATGACTTTTTCCAGGAGCATCCCATACAACTGCAGCCACTGCAATTCGATAATTGTGGTCGGCACGTGGCGTTTGACTGCCACCTGCTCAGCTGTCAATCCTGAGAAGTCATGTCCAACCAGGCTTTGAACGAAGAGATCAGCCAGTTCATCCTGGTGGAGGTCACTCAAAAAGCTGTTTAACAATTGGCGGAAATGTTCCGGTAGATGGTCCTGCTTATGATCAATAAACCAGCGTTTTAACAGCTGATCTTCAAAATAATTAATTGACTGGGGATAGTATTGATTGTTACCATAGCTGAATTCTGAAACAATTTGGGTGGCAAAACTGAACCGCCGCATGAATTTGGCCACATCATAGCGCGACGAAACTGCCAGGGATTCGAGAGGCAGCAGCTGATTCAAATAAGCTTGCTGCTGTTCGACCCCCTTTGCAGTCAATTGGATTCTGAAGTCATCATCGGCTTGAGCCAACCCGTTGGCAGACAACTGGGCCAAGACTGGCTGGTCTTCACCGAAGTCGGCACCGTGGAGAACGTCGATAAAATCAAGCATCCCATATTCCAGTGCCCAGTATAAATTGGAAACAGTGCGGCGCCCCCGTAAGGTGTTTTTAATCGCCTTCACCCGCCGAAATTGCCGATCACTACCAAAAATTAACATGAGAATGCCTAAGTCCATGAACTACCTCCGAAACAAAAAGCCAGTCCAAACCCGCAAGTTTGTCCCAGCCTCTAAGATTACTCACTATTCAATTATACTATATCAAACAAATTTTGAATGGTTCTATCCACATTTAGCGAAGTTTTAAGCGTGGCAGGAAACTGTTCTTGATTAGGTAGAACACACCACCGACGACAATTCCTTTGATGAAGTTAAATGGTACAACACCGGACAAAATGACGGTTGCCAGTGGAAAGCCTAATTTCATGCCAATCAGGTTCATGTATAGGGGAATAACTCCCAGCCAGTTGGTCAATGACATGATAATTGTCAAGGCAATGGCCATGGTCAAAATTACCAGCCCTGCTTTCTTCCACCCCTTGGTAAATGAGAAAAGCCGGTCAGCCAGGTAGTATGCCCAAATGAGCACCAAAGATGAAACCAGGGATGAACCGACACCAATGAAGTTAATCACGTCGGCACCAGTCGTTACCCAGTAAAGCAAGGCCTTCAAACCAGCAATCGTCATGCCGCCAACCGGTCCAAACAAGACGGTTCCCAGTAAAATCGGCATGTCTGCCAAATCCAACCGCATGTAAGGCACGATTGGAATAATCGGCACTGACAAAAACATCAAAACATATGAGAGTCCCGCAAACACGGACATCTCAACCAAACGCGTTGTTGCAAACTGCGTATGCTTACCACTATTTTCCATTGAAAAAACCTCTCCTCCAATGGTCAATCTTCAAAATAATGCCCTGACAAAAAGAATTTGTCAGGGCATTACAAAAAATGTAAAATTTAATCTTCTACATACCAGACTTTACTGTCGGCACTGGAATTTCACCAGCTCAGCACGATCACTCGTGAGTCGCGGACTATCACCGCCGGTCGGGAATCACACCCTGCCCTGAAGATAAACCAATTTATTTAATTCAAATATAGCAGAACCAAGGCAAATGTCAACGATTTGTCTTGCCCGTCAATTCCTTTAATTCTTCGACTTCATGTGGTTTCAACGGCCGATAATCCCCCGGCTGCAAGCCTTTCAATGTCAAAAAGCCATAGGTTTCCCGGCTTAATTTTTCAACTGGGTGACCAATTTTTTCAAACATGTTTTTGACTTGGTGATTCCGACCCTCATGAATCGTCAATTGGACAATCGACGAGTCCTTGTTGGTGCGAATCAGCTTGGTCTTGGCCTTGGCCGTTTTTCGATGCTCGATTACCACACCCGTCCGCAAGTGTTTGAGGTCGTCATTGGTCACAATTCCCTTGACCTTGGCGACATAGGTTTTTTCAACCTCGTACTTTGGGTGGGTTAATTTGTTGTCCAGGTCGCCATCGTTGGTCAATAATAACAGGCCAGACGTGTCATAGTCCAAGCGGCCGACCGGATAAATTCGTTCGGGAACCTCTTCTAAAATATCAACCACGGTCTTTCGATGCTTGTCATCGGTTACCGCGGTGATGACCCCTCTGGGCTTGTAAAGCAGGTAATAGACTGGGGCTTCTTTTGAAATCGGCACTTCATCGACTTTCACCTCATCGTTTGGGGTGACTTTGGTTCCTAGTTCTTTAACCACCTCGCCATTGACCTTAACGTGTCCTTTGGCAATCAACTCTTCAGCCTTCCGTCGGGACGCAACTCCCGCGTGTGCAATCACTTTTTGTAAACGTTCTTCGTTCATACATCCACCTCCTAATTTTCTTTATCAATCTCTTTGTTAAAACGGGTTAATAGTGAATCACTGGTATCATCATCCAAGACTTCATCCTTTGGCAATGGCGGCAAATCTTTCAACGACTTCAACCCAAAATAATCCAGGCCAAAATTAGTGATCCCGTATTGTTTGGGGTTGCCGACCTCTTCTTTGACCCCAGTCACTTCAATCAAATCTTGATTGACCAGCCGGTGGAGAATCGCCGAGCTATTGACCCCTCTGATCTGATCAATTTCAATTCTGGTAATCGGTTGGTTATACATAATAATTGAAATGGTTTCCAATGCCGCTTCCGACAGAACCCGCGGTTTGGCATCGTTGACATAATCGCCCACTAGTTCTGACAATTCTTCCTTGGTTCCCAGCCGATACACATTGTCGCTGACGAACACCTTCAAGCCGCTGTCTTGATCTTGGCTATATTTTTGGACAATTTTTTCCAGCAGCTGCCGGCAGGCGGCCACCGTTAACGCGGTCCGCTGGGACATTTGCCGCAACGTGATGCCTTGGTCCCCCGAGGCGTAAAGCAGTGCTTCAATTTTTGCCAGATTACTGATCAAGGTATCCAGGCCCCTTTCGAATTTCAATGGTCGATTGTACGGTTGGTTGATTGAGCTGGACTTCGTTATACTTGGCCATTTCCAAAATCGCCAGAAAATCAGTGACGACCTCTTCTGTTTGAGTTGAATTGGCAACCAATTTATCAAAGGAAATCCGGTTATCAGTTTGGTTTAACAGCTCGCGCACCCGTTGACTCTGGCCTTCGATCGTAAAGGACCACTCATGAATCACCGTCGACATGGGTTGATTATACTTGAAGTGTTTCAAGGCATCCACGTAGCTGGCCATGATGTCGCCGCTGTTGAACGGAGATGGCTGAATCAATTCCGCTTTGGTCGGCGGGACGCTCAACTCGGAGCGGGTAAAACTCTCCCGCCGTTTCATTTCCCGCTTTTTCATGCTGGCCGCCACCAGTTTGTACCGCTTATAATTCAACAACTGGGACACTAATTCCTCACGGGGATCGGCCTGCTGTTCATCCGGTTGATCGTCAGTAATCGTCGGCAGCAGCATCTTTGATTTGATGACCATCAGCTTGGCAGCCATCACAAAGTATTCGCCAACAATTTCCAAATTCAATTGCTGGGCATCATAGATATACTGCATGTATTGCTCGGTAATCTTTGAAATCTGAATATCATAAATATCCATCTTGGATTCCTGAATCAAATGAAGGAGGACTTCCAGTGGCCCGTCAAAATCATTCAAATGTAATTCTGGCTGCTTGACTTCAGGCATGATTAATCGTATTCTCCCATTTTTCCCAGGCGGCTCGATTTTCAAAGCCGACCACAATTTGATATTTTGGATATAAATCCTGGAGGTCGTCAAAAATCCGGTTATAGTTCCCCTGACTGACGCTTTGCGGGGTTAACACCAATTGATGAACCAACAGCTGGTTTCCTTGAAGTTCAATTCCGACTAAGCCCGACCAATTATTGGATGGGTCCCGCCATAAATAAATCAGTCGGTCGTCTTTGGCGGCGTACCAGCTCATTTCTTGGGCAACCAGATCCATGTTCTGCAGTTCGGAAACCAACGAAAAGAGGCCCATGGTGATCTTTTCATAATCTTTTCGGTATTGATATAACATGTATTCAACCTCTTTCGTTATGCTCGCGGATGATATTTATTATAAACTTCCGTTAAATGCTTATGAGAAACGTGGGTGTAGATTTGAGTCGTCGAAATATCGGAATGCCCCAACAGTTCCTGAACGATTCTTAAGTCGGCCCCGTTTTCAAGCAGGTGGGTCGCAAATGAATGCCGCAGTGTATGTGGTGTGACATGGCGTTTGATGCCGGCCTGGTTGACATATTTTTTAATCATCTGCCAGATTGCCTGGCGGGTCAGTTGGTGACCGTGGGCATTTAAAAATAGGAACTCTGAGTTGGGCCTTCCCGAAAGTAGTTGGACACGCGTCGATTGAATGTATTGATTCAACCAGTCGATCGCCACGTCGCTGATGGGGATGATCCGCTCTTTGTCGCCCTTCCCAATTGTCTGCAGCAAGTTCATCGGCAAATGCAAATCACCCAACTTCAAGTTAACCAGTTCACTGACCCGCAGGCCGGTGGCATACAGCGTCTCTAAGATCGCGCGGTCGCGCAGACCTAATTTTTTATGAGTATCCGGCATCGATAGTAACTGATTAACTTGGGCCACAGTCAAAACGTCCGGCAGTGTCTGGGCCTTTTTAGGCGAATCAACCTTGAGCATCGGATCGTCAACAATCACGTGGAATTGAACCAAGTACTGGAAGAACCGCCGTAATGTCGAGACCACCCTGATAACCGTGTTCCGGGCTTTATGCTGCCGTTGAAGGGTTTCTAAATAATCCAAGATGACAAACTGGTCAATGTCAGCAATTGATTTGGCGTGTTTGTCAAAAAAAGCACCGGCCTCCTGCAGATCCTGCCGATAACTTTTAATTGTATTATCTGAAAGGCCGCGTTCGACCCGTAAATAATGAAGATAGTCCTCAATTTGTTCGTGCATCATAAAAGCCTACTTTTTCAAGGAAATGTGGCCATCAGCTTGTTCGATCAGGTTTTCCTTCAGCAGATGTCCCAACGCCCGTTTGAATGCGCCTTTACTGATACCAAAGTAATCTTTGATGGAATCCGGCGTACTTTTATCACTGAACGCCAGTTGTTTGTCGTCGGTATGTTCAATGGCCGCCAAAATCATCTGAGCGTCTTCACCAATTTCTTGGTAAGCCCGTGGCTTGGTGGAAATATTGACACTGCCATCCCGGAGCATGCCAATCACTCTGGCTTCAACTTCCTGTCCCAAACGTGGTTCCATGAGTCGTTCGTCAGGATGCAGAAAAGCCAAATTGTAATCCTCGGTCAACAAGCGCGTCCCGGAAATCTTCAGGCGGTATGCCCGAGCCTTAAGATTTTTGTTCTGCAGATCATCCTTGGCCGGCTTGGCAATTGCCGCAAAGATTTCTTCGTCAGCTAAGTGACCCCAAATTCGGTTCTTGTTATCCACCGTCAAATCAATCAGCAGTTGATCACCGTCTTGCGGCCACAATGACCGGACTGTCGGCAGTTCATCAATTGAGACAACGACGTCTTTATTGGGCAGGCCAATGTCGACAAAGACCCCTAAACCAAATTTTTCCTTCACAACGGTCGCAAAACCGTAATGATCACGACGGATATCCGGAATGTTTCTGGTTATTTGCATTTTATGCTGTTCATTTTCATACGTAAAACCAGTGAAAGACGCACCGATTCGCAAGGGTTTCTTGAGCTCAGTCTTATCAAGGAGAAATGTTTCTCCTTCAATCTGAACGTAATAGTCCTTGTCATTTTCATCGATGACCTTACCGGTTACAACTTGCGCAATAATATTATTCATGCTTATCTCCGATCTAATCGAGCTTAATCTTATTTTACACGTTTTTCAGTGAAAATTCGACCGCCCTTATCATAACAGGAAACAGGTCCGAACGGATTAACCGCCCGGACCTGTCATGATTAATTGTGATTACTCACAAGTTAAATTTAGATTGATGATGAAGCACCATGGTAAATAACGCCCCGATGTGAATCAACGGTAATCAATTCACCGTCAGAAATCTTGCTGGTAGCATCAGCTGCACCAACAACAACGGGGATTCCCATTGAAATACCAACAACAGCTGCGTGTGAAGTCAAGCCGCCGGTTTCAACAACTACGGCGCTTGCCTTTTCAATAGCTGGTAAGTATTCTTTGTCAGTTGACTTAGTAACCAAGATACTGCCTTCAGTTACTTTGCTCTTGGCATCAGCAGCGTTTTTAGCAACAACCGCTTTACCAATAACAGTCTTGTCACCAACTCCTTGACCTTGAACCAGCTTTGAACCGATCAGTTGGATTCTCATCAAGTTGGTGGTACCACTCTCACCAACAGGAACTCCGGCAGTAACGATAATCAAATCGCCTTCCTTAGCTAAACCAGTTTCGAGAGCCTTCTTTGAAGCTAATTCAAAGATTTCATCAGTGCTCTTAACTTCGTCAACCAAGATTGGGTGAACACCCCAGTTAACCATCAAACCGCGACGAGTACGTTCGTCGAAAGTAATGGCCAGGATGTCAGCATCTGGATGATACTTGGAGATCATTCGTGCAGTGTAACCAGAACGGGTAGCTGCAACGATGCAGTGAACGCCTAATTCTTTGGCAACACGGGCAACTGAGTCACCAATTGATTCAGTAACATCACTTGAGTCAAATTCTGGACGTGGGGTACCAAATTCGCTAAAGGCATTTTCAGCCTTAACATCGATACGAGCCATCGTTTGAACTGATTCAACAGGGTAATCACCATTAGCACTTTCACCAGAAAGCATCGTTGCATCAGTACCATCAAAGACGGCATTGGCAACATCAGAAGCTTCGGCACGAGTAGGACGTGGGTTTTCCTGCATTGAATCAAGCATTTGAGTAGCGGTGATAACCGGCTTGCCAAGTTGGTTACATTTCTTGATCAAAGTCTTTTGGACCAACGGAACGTTTTCTGCTGGAATTTCAACACCCATATCACCACGGGCAACCATTAAACCATCAGATACCTTGATGATATCGTCAAAGTTGTTGATACCTTCTTGTGATTCAATCTTAGGGAAGATTTGAACATGTTCCATATGCTTTTCTTCAAGCAATTCACGGATGTCCAAAACATCTTGGGCTTTACGAACGAATGAAGCAGAAATGAAGTCAATGTCATTGTCCAAACCAAAACGAATATCATCTGAATCTTTTTCAGTGATACCAGGCAGGTTGATTGAAACGCCGGGTGCGTTAACACCTTTACGTGAACCAAGAGTGCTGTCGTTTTGAACAGTGACAACTAATTCTTTGTTAGCATCGTCTTTTTTAGTGACAACAGTGTCCAACAAACCATCATCGAAAAGAACATGGCCGCCTTCGTGAACATCGTCAAAGAGTCCAGGGTAAGTAACCGCGATCTTGTCTTTAGTACCCTCAAGACTTGCGTCCATTGAAATACGGAAAACATCGCCAGTGTGGAATTCGATCTTGCCGTCTTTTTGAACAGTTGTCCGAATTTCAGCACCTTTGGTATCAAGCATAATTCCAACAGTCTTGCCAGTCTTCTTTTCAGCTTCGTGAACCTTGTTCATACGATCAAGATGTTCAGGGTGGTCACCATGTGAAAAGTTAAATCGGAAAACATTAGCTCCAGCTTCAATCAGCTTAGTAATTGTGTCTACATCAGTACTTGCTGGGCCTAATGTACTTACGATCTTAGTTTTCTTCATAAGTAAAATCTCTCCTTCGGTTTTTGGGCACGCAACACCTTATTAAAATGTCGCAAAACAATTTAAATAACGCATCGGTATCCTTTTAGATTTCAATCGTATTTTATCACTTTTTAAGCGGGTTGTCGCCCACCTTTTGGGGGTAAGCGGGCTTTCCAGCACCGACTTGGAATGGCAAAAGTTAGGTCTACCGCAAATGAAAGCCTTTACGTAATGAACCTGACTTCTGAAAAATTATTCCAAAAATTTACTTATAAACCACATTATTCCTGCCAAAGATTGTGATTAATTGCTCTTTGGTTTCAGAACTTGGATTTAGCCACAGCTTGTCCTCGAGCTGCCAAGTTTTTTTGGTTTCTGTTTCAAAAACGATAACCGGGACCTGGCCGTGATATTGGCTGCTCAGGTCGGCCAGTTTGTGAAACATTGTATTTTTGTCATGTTCGCGATCAATTCGCAAATACCATTTAGATTGCTGTTTTGATCGCTTGAGGTTCATCAGGGCGTTAGCCGCCGGCTGGATGTCATTGGCGACCACCTGAAGATCGTTGACTTTCTCGACGTTACCTTTGATCAAAATCACCAAATCTTTGTGAAGCCATGACTGGGTCTTGGTAAATAAGTTGGGAAAAACAGTCACCGAAGTCTGCCCCACCTGATCATTACCGTCTAAAAAGGCCATTTGTTTGCCGGTTTTGGTCCGAATAATCTTAACCTTGGTAATGTAGAGAATCAAGTAAATATTTTTCATACCTGAACTCAACGTAGCGGTTGTCTCAGCATTTAATCGCTGTGCCAAGGGGGCAAATCGTTCTGTCGGGTGACCAGATAAGTAAGCCCCTAAATAAGCATTTTCTTTTTCCAGCTTGTCCATCAGAGGCATCTCGGGCATCTTTGGCATTTTGGGCTCCAATGCTTTGAACAAGCTCATCGAATTGCCGCTTAATTCAACGGAGCTGATAAATTCAGGGGCGGCAGCGATTAATTCGGAACGGTTAAATGGAAAAACATCCAATGCGCCGGCATAAATCAAGGCATTGATCAATTCAACTTTGCGGTACTTGCCGGGCAGGCGGCTCAAAAAGTCCGGAAACGACTTAAATGGCCCGTTTTGTTGTCGCTCAGCCAATAAATCCACTACCATGTCGTGACGCACGCCTTTGATTGAATCAAGGCCAAACACAATTTGTTGATCTTGAAAGGTAAACCGGGCTTCACTATGATTAATATTTGGGCCAACAACCTTGACCCCCATTGATTTGGCAGCTTGGATGTATTCCTTGACCTTAACCGAATTATTGTTGACCGAATTTAACAGGGCAACGTGAAATTCGCCTGGGTAATAAACTTTCAAGTAGGCTAATTCATAAGCCATCTTGCTATAGGCAACCGCATGGGATTTGTTGAAGCCGTAGTTGGCAAACCGCTCGATATAGTCAAAGACCTTATTGGCGACTGAATCTGAATATCCCCGCTGTTTGGCGCCGGTCATGAACTGAGCCTTCATTTGTTCCATCACGCCAAGCTTTTTCTTACTCATCGCCCGCCGTAAAATATCAGCTTGACCTAGAGAGAAACCGGCCATTTTGGAAGCGACCAGCATCACTTGCTCCTGATAGACAATTACGCCATAAGTCGGCTGGAGAATATCTTTGAGCGAGTCGTCCGGGTAGGTTAACGCTTCATGATTGGTTTTTCGCTTAACCACCTCATCAATGTTCTGCATGGGTCCCGGTCGATAAAGCGCGTTGACCAGGGCAATGTCTTCGAACCGTTCGGGATGCAGACGCCTCAGGACATTTCGAATGCCGTTGGACTCAAATTGGAAAATGCCAGTCGTGTCCCCGTCGGCGAATAATTGAATCGTCTTGGCGTCATCCAAGGGCACAGCAGAAATGTCCAGAACCTTTCCGGTGGTTAGTTGAACCTGCTCCAGGGCATCACCCAAAATTGACAGATTCCGGAGTCCCAGAAAATCCATTTTCAACAACCCAACCGATTCAACATAATCTTTGGAATACTGAGTCATCAACAGCCCTTCGTTGCCATTTTGAAGCGGCACTAAATTCACCAGGGGATCGTCGCTTAATACCAGTCCGGCAGCGTGGGTCGAATAGTGTCTTGGCAAGCCTTCCAGCGCTTGGGCGGTTTGGTAGAGTGCTTCATTGAGCGGACTGTCAGCCACCAGATTCTTCAGTCGCTGGGAATTCGCCAAAGCGTCTTTGAGGGTCACGTGAAATGCGTTGGGAATGGCCTTACTCCACTGATCTTGCTGGGCAGTATTCAAGCCAAACACCCGGCCGACATCTCTGATCGATTGCTTCGCTGCCAAAGTGCCAAATGTGATGATTTGGGCAACCCGTTTGTGACCGTATTTTTGATGGACATATTGGATGACTTCATCGCGTTTGTCGTCTGGAATATCCAAATCAATATCCGGCATCTGAACCCGTTCAGGATTCAAGAAACGTTCAAACAGCAAATCATATTTAATTGGATCGACGTCGGTAATCGTTAAGGTATACGCCACTAATGACCCAGCGGCCGATCCACGCCCAGGGCCGGTAATGATGTCAGTCTGGTGAGCGAAATTAATCACATCCCAAACAATCAAGAAGTAATTATCAAAGCCCATCGAATGAATCACTGATAACTCTTGATCCAGCCGGCGATGATAAGGGGTCGCATCTGTAATCTGATTTTTCTTTAGTCGATCCGCCAGTCCCGTTTCGCAAAGCTGGCGCAGGTAAGTTCCGGAATCGATACCGTTTGGTGTGTCGAATTGGGGCAATTTGGGCTGCTGTTTCTTAATCTCGACATTGCAATCAGCGACAATTTGGTCGACTTGCGTCAGCGCGTCAGCGAGGTGAACCTGACGGTATTGAGCCTCAATTTGTGTCGCCGGACGCAGCCAGTAGGGCCCCACTTGCTTACTGAATTGGGCCACGTTGGCGATTTTTTCTCCCGCGCCGATATTTTTTAGAACCTGCATGGAAAAATAGTCGGTGGCGTTTAAGTATTCAACTGGCGAATCCGCCACCAAAGCAACTTGCTTGTCAGCCGCCAGCTTACTTAACATGTCATTTAAGCTGTCCGAGGAATGGTAGTCGACACCGATTTTAAGGGCATTAGGATCAATCCCGAGGGATTTGACCTGATCAATCAAATCAGCAGCGTCATCAGCCCGCCCTTGTAGAAGCAGGTCATTCATTTCTGCTGCCGGCGGCAAAATCAGAACTAAATCACTCAAATAGTCACCTAACTGAGAAGCTGTCAATTCGGGCATGGTCATCTTTAATGTTGATAATTTGAGAAGATTGGCATATCCTTGCTGGTTTTTGGCAATCAGCACCCACCCATATTCTTTATCGGTCAAAATCAAGCCGGGCAGCTGCAAAGTCAGACCGATCAGTGGCTTAATGGCGGCCTTTAAACAAGCGTCGTAGAATTCCACGGCCCCATACATCACGTTGAGGTCAGTTAACGCTAACGCCTGATAACCGCGATCCTTGGCTTCAGCAATCAAGTCCGCAATGCGAATCGGACTCTGCAGTAAACTGTATGAACTTATGACTTGCAACGGAACATAACTCACAGGATTGCCCTTCTTTCTTAATTAAAATTATACCAAATATATCAAGCCCACATTCAAATTGGCAAATTAAATAAATGATGATTTTTCACAAAATATATGCTAAAATGCTATTGATTGTGAGGTGGCATTAGACATGAAACTTATTAGTTCAAATATTGTAGCTGTTTTGTGGGCATACATCTTTGGAGAAATCATTGGTTACATAGGTTCCGCCCTCGAAGTTCGAACGTGGGATCCTTCCCAAATCGGAATTGCTGCCGCAATTACTGCATTTATTGCCGTAAACGGTATCTATCTGATCAGCAAGGATTCAGCAACATCAAGTAAATCAAAAGAATAGTTTTTCGAAACGTTAAAAGGCTATGGCAGATTTTGCCATAGCCTTTTTGTTGTCTCAATCAACTTTACTGGTGTGTGTCAAAGAACTGCAGCAGACGTTCAAAAACAACTTTCCGATGCGTTTCTTGAAGAACCTCATGCTTCATATGCGGCTCTTGCAGACTGATCACATTTCGATAGCCGATCCTATGCAGCGTTGCAACCGTGTCTGCCAAGCCCTTCTGACCACCACTGAACTTATCTTCACTGCCGACCAAACTCAGAATTGGCAGTTGTGGATTGTGACAGTCAAATTTTTGAAGGCGTTTCAGGGAATAATCGCCCTGCCACAGTGTTACCAAACTTTTAACCGGATATTCATCCATCATTAACGGATCTGTACTGACCCGGTGAATGTTTGCCTGATTATAGCTCAACCAGGAATGATCCCCCGGAGTTAGGCCGGAAATTTTAGATAGCAAGGACCATTTAGCATCTTCAGAATGGCATTTCAAAAAGACCCAACCAATGAATAAGCCAAGCGGCACCACCGGAATATAGTTGGTGGTCCCGGTTAACGCAACCGCATTGACTTCCTGGTCGTGGTGCTGTAAATACAATCTCGCCAAGATAGAACCAAAAGAATGACCAAACAGACTGACCGGCAGATTGGGATACCGGGCTTTGATGAATTGGGTAACCAACAGCTGATCATGGATTAATTGCGGCAGACTGCGCATCATCCCCCAAGGGTCATCGTCGGAAACTGATTGGCCGTGGCCGCGATTATCTGAGATCACCGCAACATAGCCATGGTCACTCAAAAACCGGCAAAATTCATAATACCGTTCCTTATGCTCCAAGGCGCCATGAATAAGTTGGACAATTCCCTTTGGATGATCAGCGGGAAAATACGCCACGGCTAATTGAGTTTGATTTTCAGTTGGAAGCTGGTAATTAATCGGCACACCGAATTCCTCCCCAGGTAGCTTGGTTTAAATCTGTGCGTCAGCAGGTAATTGTTCAGGAACAAAGCTTAACTGATCGTTATCAAGGTTAATGTGAACTACGCTATGAGGCTTGATCTGATCAGCCACGATCATTCGTGCCAGCGGAGTTTCCACGACGTTGGTCACATAACGCTGAAGCGGTCGAGCCCCATATTGCGGTTCATAGCCGTTATTGGCAATCCAGCGTTTGGCCTCGTCAGAAATTGACAATTTGATGTCTTGAGCCTTGGTACGGCCAGATAACTGATTAATCAGCTTCTGGACAATCTGTTCAATATCGGCCTTCGTCAACGGTGTAAAGGTGATCACATCATCGATTCGATTCAGAAATTCCGGTTTGAACGAAGCTTTTAATAATTGGTTAACCTGCTGTTGGGCTTTTTGGGAAATAACCCCGTTCTCATCGGTGCCTTCAAGCAAAATGTCTGAACCTAAGTTAGAAGTCATGATTAAAATGGTGTTTTTAAAATCGATCGTCCGTCCCTGACTATCCGTCAAACGGCCGTCATCCAAGACCTGCAGCAAAATATTAAAGACATCTGGATGTGCCTTTTCAATTTCGTCAAATAAGACAATCGTGTATGGATTGCGCCGCACGGCTTCAGTTAACTGACCGCCTTCTTCATAGCCGACGTACCCCGGAGCAGCGCCGACCAAGCGGGAAACCGATTCCTTTTCCATATACTCAGACATATCAATTCGAACCATGTGATTTTCCGAATCAAACAAGTCTTCGGCTAAAGCTTTGGCTAATTCGGTCTTACCGACTCCGGTAGGCCCCAGGAACAAGAATGAACCCAGTGGCTTGCTTGGGTCTTGAAGGCCAGCACGTGAGCGAATAACGGCATCTGAGACAGCTGTGACTGCAGCATCTTGGCCAATTACCCGTTTGTGCAGATTGTCTGCCAAGTGCAGCAATTTCTTTCGTTCACCCTCGACTAATTTGGTGACCGGAATGCCGGTCTCTCGGCTCACTACCGCCGCAATTTCATTGGCGGTAACAGATTCGCTGACCAGCCAATCGGAATGCTGATCGTTATCTTCAAGCTTCTTCAAATCGGCTTCCAACTGCGGAATGGTTCCGTGCTGCAACACGGCAGCCTGATTTAAATCATAGGTGTTTTCCGCCTGTTTCAATTCATTCTTGGCCTGATCGAGTTGTTTCTTTTTGTCGGAAATTTTCTTAATAGCTTCCTTTTCCTGCGACCAACGGGCATTTAACTGGTTGACTTTTTCCTTAATATTGGCCAGTTCTTCTTCGACTTCTTTCAGCCGCTTCTTGGATGCCTCATCGGTTTCCTGCTTGAGAGCAGCTTCTTCAACTTCCAGGCGCATCATCTGGCGCTTTGATTGGTCAAGTTCAGTTGGACTGGAGTTCATTTCGACCCGAATTTCAGCGGAGGCTTCGTCAACCAAATCAATGGCTTTATCCGGCAAATAGCGATCGGTAATATAACGGTCAGATAGTTTGGCAGCAGCCACCAACGCGTTGTCATGGATTCTGACGCCGTGGTGAATTTCCAAACTTTCGGACAAGCCACGCAGAATTGTCACCGTATCTCCAACGGAGGGTTCGTGGACCATGACCCGTTGGAAACGACGCTCAAGAGCCTTGTCTTTTTCCATGTACTTCCGGTATTCGTCAATCGTGGTGGCCCCAATTAAATGCAATTCGCCACGAGCTAACATCGGCTTTAGGATATTGCCGGCATCCATACTCCCCTCAGCTTTACCAGCACCGACGATGTTATGAATCTCATCGATGAACATGATGATTTGGCCCTCGGCTTTTTTGACCTCTTTTAACACCGCCTGCAATCGCTCTTCAAATTCGCCCCGGTACTTGGCGCCGGCGATTAATGATCCCATATCCAATTGAAAAATGGTTTTATTCTTCAAGTTTTCCGGGACGTCGTTAGAGGCAATTCGCATTGCCAAGCCTTCAACGACCGCCGTTTTGCCGACACCGGGCGCCCCGATCAGGACCGGGTTATTCTTAGTCTTTCGGGAAAGAATCCGAATCACATCGAGAATTTCCTCGTCCCGACCGATAATTGGACCGAGCTTATTGTCACGGGCAGCCTGGACTAAATCCGTCCCATATTTTTCAAGTGATTGATAACTGTCCTCTTGATTCTTGGTCGTCACCTTTTGGCCGCCACGAATTTTTTCCACAACGTTGCGCACCTTTTGCTCGGTAATACCTTGTTGAGAAAGATAATCGGCAAATTTGTCACCGTGTAACTGCATCACAGCAATCGTTAAGGTGTCAACAGCGATGTAGGTATCGCCAAATTCATTTTTAATCTGTTCAGCATTCTGCAACAGTTCGTATAAATTGGAAGAGAGTGACTGACCATAATTAATGTTGCTGCCTTCAACCGTCGCGATGGCATCAATTTCAGCATCCAGTTCATCATTCAGATCTCCCAAATTCAATCCGAGTTGAGAATAAATCTCTCGGGCCAACTCGCCGGGTTGAACCAAGAATTTGAATAAATGGGCCACGGTAATGTTTTGCTGTTTTCGAGTAGCCGCAATCTGTTGGGCCTGAGAAATTGCCTGCGTGACGGCTTCCGTTAAATTATCAGGATTCATTAAATTATCACCTTATTAATGTATTTTAGTTGACTAATGTTTCAAGAATTCGTTCTAATAAAAAGGTTCGAAACAAAAATCATTCTTTTCATTCCAAACCACTAACGCTATACTATCAAATTTTGAATGCCCTGAACAATAATTTGACCTTTTTTGACCTATTACTTTTCAGCGTATAATTTGGCGATTTCCAGTACCACGTCAACCGCTTTTTCCATGGTTTGCTCAGACACGTATTCAAAACGGCCATGCATATTCTCACCGCCAGCGAAAATATTCGGCGTCGGCAGTCCCATGTAAGAAATCTTAGACCCGTCCGTTCCGCCACGAACCGGGAAAACATGCGGTGTAACGTCAACGTTCTTCATCGCCTGTTCAGCAATTTTTACCGGTGTTGGATCCTTTTTGATAATTTCTCCCATGTTGTAATACTGGTCCTTGATGGTCACCTTAACCCGGTCCTCACCAAAGTCACTGTTCATCTGGTTGGCAATCCCCTTGAAAAGTCGTTTTCGAGCTTCAAAGCGATCTCGATCATGGTCACGGATGATGTAGCCCATTTCGGTGTGGTCGACGGTTCCCTGGAAATCATACAGATGGAAGAATCCCTCCCGATCCTGGGTCTTTTCAGGACGGTCAAAGTCAGGTAAGGCGGCGTGGAAATCCATTCCAACTTGGATGGCATTGACCATAATACCCTTGGCCTCAGCTGGATGAACATCGGTTCCTTTGATCACGACTTTTGCATCGGCGGCATTAAAGGTTTCGTAATTCAAATCCCCAAGTGGGCCGCCATCGACGGTGTAAGCAACATCTGCGCCGAAATCTTTAACGTCAAAATGGTCGGCGCCGGTACCAATTTCTTCATCCGGACCAAAGGCAATCTTAATGTCGCCATGTTTGACTTCCGGATGGGCTTGTAAATAAGTGATTGCAGCAACAATCTCTGCTACGCCGGCTTTGTCATCAGCACCCAACAACGTTGACCCGTCCGTGGTAATCAGGGTTTGGCCTGCATACTTCTTCAAACTTGGAAAGACTTTGGGGTCCAGCGTATATTCACCCTTCTCATCAAGTTTAATGACAGAATGGCCATCATAATTCTCAACAATTTGTGGTTGAATATTTTCAGCATTAAAATCAGCCGTATCAATATGTGAAATGAAGCCAACGGTTGGAACGGATTTGTCGACGTTTCCTGGAAGCGTCGCAAAGACATAGGCACTTTGCTCGTTGGTGTGAACGTCTTTTAAGCCCATTTTAGTCAGACGATCCTTTAGTTGATTCAAAAACTCTGTCTCTCTATCAGAGGACGGAATGCTCGTTGATTGAGGATCAGAACGGGTATTAATCTTTACAAACGTTAAAAAGTTGGGAATTAATTCGGCGTATTTTGCCATGACAGTTATCTCCTTTTATCTACATAAATGTGAATGGATCGGTATTGATGGTTGACTGATAAATAGCCAGCTGCCAGTGATACTGGTCGGACCACTGTTTGAACAGCTCGGCCAATTT
The DNA here is from genome assembly GCF_018314255.1 of Lentilactobacillus buchneri. Classification (NCBI taxonomy): domain Bacteria; kingdom Bacillati; phylum Bacillota; class Bacilli; order Lactobacillales; family Lactobacillaceae; genus Lentilactobacillus; species Lentilactobacillus buchneri. The sequence goes on along the minus strand of NZ_CP073066.1, from coordinate 2,338,247 downwards.
GGGAATACAAATACTTTCAATGTGGTGGCCAGGGTCGATCACCGGGAAATTGGCAGCCAACATGTCGTGGCCGGTATGATAATAAACATCCCCGGTGACATATGCGTCGGCGCCCTTCTGCTGAGCCAAGTGGAAGAACTTGCCGCCATCGCCACCAAGAATGGCAACTCGTTTGATCGGCTGAGCCAGGTCAGAAGCGATTACCCGAAGGCCGGAAACCCCAAAGGTCTGCTTACAGTCTTCAGCCAATTCCTGGACAGACATGCTGTGCGGCAAATCACCGATTCGACCCATCGTAAAATGGTGCTTCTTGTCTTCCAGGCGAATCAAATTGTAAAGTGGTTTTTCCAGCGGATGAACATCTGACAAAGTCTTCAGAACTTGATGAAGATTTCTTTCGGGAACTTCAAATTCCAATCGCGAGTCTTCGATTTCATTTGGTTCACCGGCAGTCCCCATGGTTGGATCGGCGCCGGCCTTGGGAACATAGTAGACTGTCCCGTCAATTTCGTAGGTGTATCCACTGTACTGAGCGGCACTGGCTTGCGCACCGGCATCGACAAGCGACATTCTAACAGCCGTCGCATAGACTTTAGGCACTTGCACGGTTAATCGAAAGACCGATTCATCATAGGCAGGGACCATCCCACTTAGATTGTTTAACTGAAGTGCTTCGGCAAGCCAATCATTCATCCCACCGTCAGCAGCGTCCAAATTAGTGTGGGCAGCGTAAACAGTGATGTGGTTGGCAATTATTTTAGCGTACATCGCATTTTGCGGGTCATCGAGATCAAGATTATGAGCTGGATGAAACATCACCGGGTGATGAGCAAAAATAAAGTCAACGTGGTTGGCAATCGCCTCATCGACGACTTCCGGGCGAACATCCAAAGTGGTCATGACTTTGTGAATTTCCTGATTGAGTGAACCGATTTGTAAGCCGACCGGATCATTTTCCATTGCCAACTTTTTGGGGGCAAATTGCTCAAATCTTTCAATTAACTGCTTAGCTTTCAACCTTGATCACCTCATTGATTAGTTTAATTTCTGCCTGAATGGCCGCCATTTTTGCCGTATCGGGAGTGGTGGCCTGACGCATATTCTTAATCACCCGCTTTAGCAGGCCAATTTCTTCCTGCCATTTTTCAACGAACACCGGCGATTTTTCTTGTAATAAAAATGGACCAAACTGAAGGGCCAATTTTGAATAAGTGACGGGTTTGGCGGCCTTTTTAGCCGTAATGATTTCATAGATATGGCCGTCTTCTTTTAGGATCTGCTCAGCAAAGATTCGATATTGATTGGCCATCAGCCAGTTTCTGACGACCGGTTCGCCGACGTTGGGTTGGAGAATCAACTTTTCTTTTCCGGTTAATTTAGCCTTACCAGCTTCCAAAATGTGGGTAATCAGGTTGCCACCCATGCCGGCGATGGTGATGGCATCAATGTCGTCGCCGGGTTCAATGGCTGCCAAGCCATCGGCAAGTCGGGGATGAAGGATATCCAACAAATGGTCCTTAGTAATTTCTGATGTCGCGTTGGCAAGCGGTCCTTTGGCAACCTCACCGACGACGCCATAGTCGATAATATGATTTTGAGCCAAGTGAATCGGCAGGTAGGCATGATCCGAGCCAATATCTGCCAGCCGGCTGCCAGGTTCAACGTGGTCACTGACCGTTTGTAGTCGTTTCGATAAATGCGTGCTATTCATATTTTGCTCCTCATTTTGTGTATAAATTCATTATAAATTATCCTAATGGAAAATGACAGATTCCGAGAGGCATTTTACTTGGAAGGGCCATTTTAGCGGACAAAAAAAGTTGGAACACCGAAGTGCCCCAACTCGATTAATGATCATATTAAATTAATCCAAGAAATCTTTAAGCTGCTTGCTTCGTGATGGGTGACGCAGCTTTCTTAATGCCTTGGCTTCAATCTGACGAATTCGTTCGCGAGTCACACCAAAGACTTTACCCACTTCTTCAAGCGTGCGGGTACGACCGTCGTCAAGACCAAATCGCAATCGTAACACATTTTCCTCACGGTCGGTTAACGTATCAAGGACGCTCTCGAGCTGTTCTTTGAGTAATTCATAAGCCGCATGGTCAGCAGGAGAAGTTGCATCCTGATCTTCAATGAAATCACCAAGGTGACTGTCGTCCTCTTCACCAATTGGGGTTTCAAGGGAAACCGGTTCTTGAGCAATCTTTAGAATTTCTCGAACCTTTTCAGTTGGCATGTCCATCTCGGCACCAATTTCTTCAGGTAATGGCTCACGGCCAAGATCCTGCAGTAATTGTCGTTGAATTCGAATCAACTTGTTAATTGTTTCAACCATATGAACTGGAATTCGAATTGTCCGAGCCTGATCAGCAATCGCACGGGTGATAGCCTGTCTAATCCACCAAGTTGCATAAGTCGAGAACTTGAATCCTTTACGGTAATCAAACTTTTCAACGGCCTTCATCAAGCCCATATTACCTTCCTGAATCAGATCAAGGAATTGCATCCCTCGACCAACATACCGCTTGGCAATTGAAACCACCAACCGTAAGTTGGCTTCGGCAAGTTCCTGCTTGGCTTCTTCGTCACCGGCTTCAATTCGCTTGGCCAATGAAATTTCCTGGTCAGCACTCAGAAGTGAAACTCGACCAATTTCTTTCAGGTACATTCGGACAGGATCGTTAATTTTCACACCAGTGGGCGCGGAAACATCAGAAAGTTCCTTCTTGGTCACTTTCTTAGCCGCACCGATGGCTCGCGGATCCGGATCGCCGTTTTCATCAACGACACTGATCCCGGAGTCCTCGATACTCTCCAAGAGGCCTTCCATATCCTTTTCACTCAGAGAATAAGGCTTTTCAATCTTCTTTTCCAATTCGTCATAGGTAATATGGCCAATTGGCTTATTAGCCTTAACAATGGCGTCAAATTCCTTCTTGTATGGCTTGTCAGCTTTTTTGGTAGTCTTGGCCTTAGTTGTCTTCGCTTTGGTTGACTTGGCCTTGGTACTGGTCTTTGATGCAGTCGTTTTCTTAGCTGCAGTTGCCTTCTTAGCTGTGGCAGTCTTTGTTTCTGTTACTTTATCGTCGGTTTTTTTAGTAGCCATCAAAACGCCTCCTGAAGTTATACTTGTTGCTTCATTCTCTTCTGTTGTTCAAGCTTAACAATCTCAATCGTTAACGCACGTTGCTTGTCAACATCACCAATCTTAACGGCTTGCTTGAGTTCTGCCCGCTTTTTCTTTAACTTTTCCTCTACCGGGGCTCGATGCATTAAAATGTTTAAGTAGCTATCGATTTCAGCATTGGTCGGATTATCTGGAAGCTCGAGCATGTCAATATCAACTAATAGACTTTGCAGTGAGTCTTCCGAAATCAGGTTGCTGAACGTGGCAACATTATAATCATCGAATTTGGTAAAATACCCCTCGGCTAAAAGGTACAACATTTGGTACTGTTCATCAACAAATGCGAACCCCGAAACATTACTTACCTTTAACCAAATATCATGGTAGTGCAGCATGCGGTTCATCAGCTGCATTTCGGCTTTCTCAACTAACGAGAAATGCTTTTGCTGTTTAACGACCTGAACCTGCTTGTGGTATTGATGCGGTTCAGCCGCCGGGGCGGGTTGTCTGATCAATGGTGCTAACTGCTGTTGCAGCAGTTGCTTGGCCACTGAAAATTCATCCGCCAACCGGTTAAGGTAAAGATCCCGTGAAATGCCGGAATCCACTCGGCTAATCAGCTTTAAAGCTTCAGCAATGTAATTAGTTTGGTCAATCTCAGAATCCAAATTGTATTGTTTTTTGAGATAATTCAATTCAAACTCAACTGGAGCCTGAGCATGGTCAATCAACTGTTTAAAATCGTCGGCACCTTTTTTGCGAATGAACTCATCAGGATCCATTCCATCAGGTATCGAGATGATTTTCATCACCAAATTGCTCTTCTGTTCATTGAATGAATCAATGGCGCGTTTGATCGCCTTTTGGCCAGGCGTATCGCCATCATAGGAAATCACGACTTCGCGCGTAATCCGTTTGATGTCATAGATCTGCTGCTCGGTTAAACTGGTTCCCATCGACGCGATTCCGGACTTGATCCCTGCTTGAAAGGCAGTAATAACATCCATGAATCCTTCAAATAAAATTGCCGGCTCACCGGTGCGAATATTTGACCTGGCCAAATCTAGGTTGAATAACACTTTTCGTTTGTTGAAAATGTCAGTCTCAGGACTGTTCAGGTACTTCGGCATGTCGGAATCAGTGGTTAACAATCGCCCAGAAAAAGCAATCGTTTGACCGGAACCGTTTCGAATCGGATACATCACCCGGTCGACGAAACGGTCTCGCAAATTGCCATCCTGGTCTTCAGAAAACAGACCAGATTTTCGCAGCAGTTGAAAATCAACTTTGCGCTCGTCGAAAAATGGCTTCAGCAACCGCTGTGCCGGGGCATATCCCAACTGATAAGTGGTAATCGTCTGGTCGGTCAATCCACGTTTATGCAGATAATCGAGCGCTGGCTGGCCCATCTTGGTATTGGTCAAAATATGGTGATACAGCTTGACGCTTTGCTCGTGCAGATCAATTAATGCTTTTTGTTGTGTGTTTTCGGGACTTGATTGGGAACTGCCGCTTTCACGGAAATACTTCTCATCAACAGAAATATTTTCCATCTCAGCGACCTTTTTAACTGCCTCAGGAAAGGAAACATTCTGCAGCTCCATAATGAACTTAAAGACGTTACCGCCCCTGCCACAGCTAAAACAATGAAAAATCTGTTTATCTTCCGAGACGGAAAAAGATGGGGTCCGCTCTTCATGAAACGGACAAAGGCCAAATAAATTCTTTCCGGACTGTTTCAATTGAACAAACTGGGAGACAACGTCAACAATGTTAACCTGTGACCTGATTTCTTCAATCACATCTTCTGGGATCTTCGCCATTACTTCGCCTCCCATCTTCAAAACTGAATCAATACCTGTAAAAAGCCGCACCCAAAAGTGCGACTTGTTTTACTGGCGATACGTATTTAAATATTATCATAAAACATTAATTAGTACAAATATTAGCCCTCAAAATTAACCTTTGACAACTAATTTATCGAGATCACCGAGATACATAATCATGTTGGCAATCATTGTGAGTTGGCGCAAGTGATTGTTCTTCAGCTTTTCATCTTTGGCCATGACCATGGTGGCATCGAAATAGTCATTAATTTTATCTTTGAGCTGAGCTAAACGACCAAAGTCTTCTTCGGCGCTTTGGTGAGTGTAATCCTTGGCAGCAGCTGCTACAGCCTGATTCAAAGCCTTCTCGGAATCATTTTCAAACAATGCCGGATCAACCGTTAAATCATCAGCCTTGAAGGCGCCCTTCTTGGCAATCCGCTGAACTCGGGTCAGCGATTCGATAATGTCCTTGAAGTCGGGGTCGTCTTTATGATCCTGCAGTGTTTTGGCACTGGCAATGTTGAACAGGATATTGGTGTGGGAACCAGAGGTCACCGCATCGGCAATGTCGTAACGAACTCCCAAGTCGTCCAAGTACTGTTTGATCCGATCTTTGACAAAGTCACTGACGGCAGGAACTTGGGCTTTCATATCCAGTTTTGGTGCAACTGACGCTTGATCTTCTCGATCAATTAACAGATTCAAAGTCTGGTCCAAATCAAAGTTTAACTGCTTATCAGCCACAATTCGAACCACTCCGGTTGCTTGGCGACGGAGTGCATACGGATCGTTTGAGCCACTTGGGATCATCCCGGCAGCAAAGAACGTCAAAATACTGTCCAGTTTGTCAGCAATTGCCAAAATTGAACCGACGTTGGTCTTTGGCAGCTCACCATTTGCCGAAATTGGCATGTAATGTTCAGAAATCGCGGTGGCAACAGCTTGATCTTCACCCTTTAACAAGGCATATTTGTCGCCCATGACCCCTTGGAGTTCTGCAAATTCACCAACCATTCCGGTAACCAAATCAAATTTGTAAATCGAAGCGGCCCGCTCAAGGTCCTTGAGCTCCTGCTCGGATAGGCCGGCGAGATTCCCAAGGTGTTTTGAAATCACTTGGACTCGTTGCATCTTCTCATACATTGTTGAAATCTTATCGTGGAAGCTGACTTTCTTCAGCCGCTCAACGTAATCGGCAATCGATTTCTTTTGATCTTCTTGGTAGAAGAACATTGCATCATCGAGTCTGGCAGTCAAGACTTTTTCGTTTCCGGCAACCACATTTTGAATATCATAATCATTACCGTTACGAACTGAGATGAAGTGCGGCAAAAGTTTGCCGTCTTGATCGGTCACGTAGAAGAAGCGTTGATGATCCTTCATGGAAGTGATTAGGACTTCATCAGGGATGGCAAGGTATTTTTCATCAAAGTTGCCAAAGAACGCGGTTGGCCATTCAACCAAGTTATTGACTTCTTCCAATAAATCGGGATCCAGGTTGATCTGCCAATTGTTGTCGGCAGCAATCTTGTTAATCTGCTTGGTAATTAATTCCTTGCGTTTGACGGCGTCGGCGACGACATACTGTTCAGTCAGTTTTTCTTCGTATTCGTCGGCATTGGCAAGTTCAATATCCTTGCCTATGAAACGGTGACCAGATGTCATCCGATCCGTGTCGACATCCAAAATCTTGAAGGGAATCACCTTATCGTTCAACAAGGCCACCAGCCATTTGATTGGGCGGACATATTCAAACGAATACGTCCCCCATTTCATCATGGTTGGGAAAGTCATGGCGGTAATGACATCCTTCATCCCCGGCAAAATTTCTTTAAGTGATTTACCGGCAATGTGTTTTTCAACGAAGACGTACTCAACGCCCTTAACATCCTTAAAGGTGATGTCATCAGGAGTTGCACCCTGCCCGCGTGAGAAGCCAATCGCCGCTTTGGTCCAATTACCGTCACTATCCTGGGCAATTTTTTTGGCCGGACCCTTAACAGATTTGTCAATATCAGGCTGTTTGTCAGCTAAATCAGTAATGTAAAGTGCCAAACGACGGGGAGTACTGAACGTTTTAATCTCAGCAAATGAAATCCGTTGATCCTTCAAGAAATCACTGGCACGCTTCTTTAGTTGCTTGATGCTTGGGGTGACCACGTGCGCCGGAATTTCTTCCAATCCGATTTCTAATAAGAAATTATTAGCCATTATTTCTCCTCCTTGTCGTCTTTTAATAGTGCTTGGCGTTTCTTTTCGTCTTTAATGAGTGGGAAGCCGAGTCGTTTGCGTGCTTCCACAAACTCTTTGGCAACCGAACGGGCTAAGTTGCGAATTCTGGACAGATAGCCGGCTCGTTCAGTCACTGAAACAGCCCCTCTGGCATCCAACAGATTAAAAGTATGGCTGCACTTGAGGATGTAATCATAGGCCGGGTGAACCAAATCTTGGTCCAACAGGCGTTTGGCCTCACGTTCATAATCATTAAACAGGGTCAACAACATCTCTTGGTTGGAAACTTCAAAACTGTATTTGGAATGCTCATATTCAGGCTCTTTGAAAATATCACCGTATTTAACATCGTCAGACCAGTTCAAATCAAAGACCGAATTAACGTCTTGAACGTATGAAGAAAGGCGTTCCAATCCGTAAGTAATTTCTGAAGCGACCGGATCCATTTCCAGGCCACCAACGATTTGGAAGTAGGTGAACTGAGTGATTTCCATTCCGTCCAGCCAAACTTCCCAACCAACACCGGCACAGCCCATAGATGGGTTTTCCCAGTTGTCTTCAACAAACCGAATATCATGCTCCAAGGGATTGATTCCCAATTCTTTTAAACTGTTCAGATATAACTCTTGGATGTTTTCCGGAGAAGGCTTCATAATCACTTGGAATTGATGATGTTGATACAAACGGTTGGGGTTCTCACCATAACGACCGTCAGCCGGACGACGAGAAGGTTCCACGTAAGCGGCATTCCACGGTTCCGGACCGATTGCCCGTAAGAAAGTATAGGGGCTCATGGTTCCAGCACCCTTTTCGGTATCGTAAGCTTGCATTAACATACATCCCTGGGCTGACCAATATTGCTGCAGCCGCAGGATAATCTCTTGAACTGATAATTTTTCAGTCATAAATTTTCCTCCTAATTATTCAAACGCATAAAAAAAGTCCCTATGTTCAACGACTTATAGACTAAGCCACTCAACATAGGGACGATGAAATCGCGGTTCCACCCTACTTCTGGTATTACTACCAGCACTTAATTGTTCAACTCGAAAAGCGCCATTGACAGTACCGACGATAATCAGCTCCCACTATCCTGATTTCGCTACAAGGGTCCATCCTGTCATTTCTTTTGTCATCATTGAATTATTTATTTCAAAAATAATCATAGTTGACAATCAAAATATTGTCAACGCCGTTATCAGTTATAATTTGAATTTTCCCAACTGATCAATAAAGTGTTTACTTTTTGGAACGACACCGACACTTCTTGAATAAATCTGGTCGAGAACTTCCCGCAAAGCTTTTTTGGTCCGATCGTTAACCTTGATATGGGTTAGTTTGGATAAGTCAACTACCGAAAACAGCCGAAGATAGTAAATTGTGCGGGCATCCAAGTGCATCCGGTATGGATCCTTGTTCCAATGATTCTGACACAACAGCCCACCGTAGGCCTCAGAATAATCAAAAGGCAGATCCGTTCGGTGACAGATCGTGCAATCCACCCAATTTGGTGCAACGCCGTAAGCATTCAGCAGCTGGACCTCAAAGATATTCGTGATGATCTGTTCATCAAAGCCTTGGTCAATCAGTTGCAGGCCGGTCAACAGCTTGTCATACCAAGTGGCAATCGGCTCACCATCCGGATAAGCCATATCAATCAATGACATGATATAAGTGGCATAGGCATTCTTAGTGATATCTTCACTAATGTTTTGGAAGTGCACTAACTGTTTATCGTTGAGAATATACGACAATCCTGATTCTTTAATATCGCCGCCATATAGCCCGTAGGTAAACGGCAAAATTGCTGAACGCATCTTGAACCGTGGGCGTTTGGCGCCTCTAACCAGGAACATTTTTTTGCCGAATTCTCTGGTGAGAAATTTTATCAGCAGGTCATGTTCCCGATAGGCTTTTGTATAAAGCAAAATGCCATTAAAATCCGTTCGCTGACCTTTTGACAAACTGATTCACCTCTAATAATTATCTTTGCGGTAACCGTAAGAATTGAGCAGGTTGGCCTTATCGCGCCAGTGAGGTTCAACTTTGACCCACAGTTCGAGAAAGACTTTGTTGCCCATCATATTTTCGATGTCTTTTCTGGCAAGTGTCCCAATTTTCTTTAACATCGAGCCGCCTTTACCAATGACAATTCCCTTTTGGCCATCACGTTCCACAATAATTGTGGCCCGAATTCTCAAAAGACTGTCTTCTGTCTTGATACTTTCAATCACGACCGCAGTTGAATGAGGAATTTCCTGGCGGGTTAATTCAAGCACTTTTTCTCGGATCAATTCTGAAATCACAAATCGTTCGGGATGATCGGTTACCTCATCAGCTGGATAATATTGAGGTCCGTTGGGCAATTCTTTAATTAAGGTGTCGATCAATTCGGGCACATTATTGCCCTGAAGCGCCGAGATTGGATAAACATCCTTGAATTCCAAGGCGTTCTTGTGTTGCTCGATGATCGGCATAATGTCATCGGGAGAAATTTCGTCAATCTTGTTGATCAGTAGATAAATTGGCTTATCAACGTTTTTCAGCTGGTCGATAATGAAATTATCCCCTGCACCGCGATGTTCAGTGGCGTTGACCATAAACAACACCGCATCAACCTCTTTTAAAGCAGACAAAGCTGATTCCATCATGAAATCACCAAGTTTGTTCTGTGGTTTATGAATACCGGGGGTGTCAATAAAGACAATTTGAGCTTCTTTCGTCGTGTAAACCCCTTGAATCTTGTTTCTGGTGGTTTGCGGCTTGTCGCTCATAATCGCAATCTTTTGACCAATGACCCGGTTTAAAAAAGTTGATTTACCAACGTTTGGCCGACCAACAATGGCAATAAAGCCTGAATGAAAATCTGGATTATCCATTTCTTACTCCTCTTAATTTAATAATGCAATGAATCTCGGGACAAAGATCAACATCCCGATGATCACAGCAAACAGCGCTGATAGTAACACACCACCAGCAGCAACATCTTTCGCTCTTTTGGCCAAAGCGTCAAAGTGGTGACCAACAATGAGGTCAACGACGTTTTCAACAACGGTGTTTAAGACTTCCGACCCAATCACTGAGAAAAAAGCCGCGAACAGCCAGAGCCACTCGTTGATGCTAATCTTCATGACAATGGCGAAAGTTAATACAATGATTGCCACAACCAAGTCAATCCGAAAATTTCGCTCTTCCAACAGCAGTCGTTTAATGCCTTCAAGAGCGTGGCCGACTGATTGAAGAAACGACTTATTCTTATCCAATTGTGGCTTGCGGTTATCTTTTGAGTCCATAAGCATTTAAAATCTCTTTTTGAAGCGGAAACATGACATCCGCATCAGCTTTCTTCATATGATCGTAACCGTTCAGGTGTAAGAACCCATGAACGCACAGGAAACCCAATTCCCGTTCAAACGAGTGGCCAAGATAATCGGCCTGTTCGGCAACTTTATCAACGGAAACGAAGATGTCACCAATATTTTCAGGAATTGACTCTTTCAATTCTTCATCCATCACAATGGGGAAATCATCGTCATCATCGTCATCTTCAATGGCGAAACTAATGACGTCGGTTGCCCGATCGACGCCCCGATACTTCTTGTTGATTTGGTGAATTTCATCATTATTGACCAGGGTCACGGACATTTCGGTATTGTCGGCCAAATGAATGTAAGATCCGGCAAATTCCAAAACATCCCGAATCAATTTTTGATCCTTTTCCGAAACCCCTTTTTCAGTTTTATCGTAAATTTCTAAATCCATTAATTTAGTTCCTCAAGTCTATTCGAGATTAATTGCCACTTTTTTCGTAAGCGGTAATGATTTTAGCAACAACTGGGTGACGGACGACATCCTTAGCCGTGAAGGTTACAAATTCAATTTGATCAATATCCTTCAAGATCTTTTGAGCGGTAATCAATCCGCTGGTCGAATGCTTTGGCAAATCAATTTGTGAAATATCACCGTTAACGATCATCTTCGAGCCAAATCCCAATCGGGTTAAGAACATCTTCATCTGCATGTTGGTGGTGTTTTGGGCCTCATCCAAGATCACAAAGGCATTGTCCAAAGTCCGACCACGCATGTAAGCCAGCGGCGCGATTTCAATCGTCCCCCGGTCCATCAATCGTTCAGTGTGCTCGGCACCCAAAATGGCGTGCAGGGCATCGTAAATTGGTCGCAGATAAGGATCAACCTTTTCTTTCAGGTCACCAGGCAAAAAGCCCAAACTTTCACCAGCTTCAACCGCTGGTCGGGTAAGGACAATTTTGTCAACGGTGCCCTTCTTCAAAGCCGCGATCGCCATGACGACAGCCAAGTAAGTTTTCCCGGTACCGGCTGGGCCAATGCCAAAAGCGACATCATGATGCTTGATTGCCTGAATATACTGCCGCTGACCAAAGGTCTTAACGCGGACCGCCTTGCCCTTTGCGTCTTTGATGAGCACTTCATTGTATAAATCTTTAAAGTACTCCAGCGTGCCGTTTTGAGCCATATTCATCGCACTGATGAAGTCGCTGCTGTTAATATTAATTCCCTTTTGAATTAAAGAGAGAATATTCTCCAAAATGTGTAAGGTAATGCTAACGGGTTCATCCTGACCAGTCACTCGAAGTGAATTACCAAAGACATTGATGGAGACATCCATTCCCTCTTCGATAATTGTAATGAACTCGTCTTGAGTCCCGACAATTTGTAATAATTCGTTGGGGTCGGATACAATAAACTCTCTTGTAACTTGTTGAGTATCAGCCAAGTAAGTGAGCTCCTTTTTTATTAGTCATATTGGTTCAGATATTACCACAAAGTTGTGGTTATCTAAAGTATACTAGCTTTGCAGCTGCTGCTTAACCAATTTGTTGATAACACTGCCGTCAGCTTGACCTTTAACCTTTGGCATGATGGCACCCATCACTTTACCAAAGTCGGCCATTGATTCAGCACCAACCTGTGAAATAGTTTCTTGAACGATTTTTTCAACTTCAGCTTCGGAAAGCTGTTCTGGTGCATATTCCTCGGCAATCTTTAGTTTGGCTTCCTGTTCTTCTGCCAAATCTTTTCGGTCAGCTTTTTGGAATTCTTCCAAGGATTCCTTTTGCTGCTTAATTTCTTTCATAATGATATCGTTAATTTGATCTTCAGTTAAATCATGATTGCCATCGGCAACTTTGGCATTCATCACCTGAGCCTTAATGCCCCGAATGACACCCAAGCGGACCTTATCACGAGCCTTCATGGCGTCCTTCATGTCAGAAAGCAATTTATCATATACACTCATCAAAGTAACCTCTTTTCGCTTAATACTTAAATTTTAACATTAAAAAAGATCAGAGACTAATAAACATTAGCTCCGACCTTTAGTCATCATTTATTAAAAACGACGTTTCTTCTTGTTGTTACGCTTACGTGCTGCTTCAGACTTTAATTTACGCTTAACACTTGGTTTTTCATAAAACTCTCGTTTACGATATTCCTGTAATGTACCGCTTTTAGAAACTGTACGTTTGAAGCGTCGAAGAGCATCATCAAGAGACTCGTTTTTACGAACGACTGTCTTTGCCATATGAAATTCCCTCCCTCCGAGCTTAAATGTAACTGTTTAATCAACACTTTAAGTGCCTTCTAAAACGGTTCGAAGTAAATTATACATATTAATCAATACATCGTCAATGATTTAAGATAAAATTGATGTGTCATGTTAATATTTACTTAACAAATATAATTTTAGGAGTTATTTATCATGAAAACTCAAAACATTTTTATTATATCGGATTCAAGCGGCGCCACCGCCCAGACAATTGCCCAGACGGCTTTGTCACAATTTCCAGATGTGAAAGCCGAAATTCGCCGGTTCCCGTTTATTCAAACCGACTCAATTCTCAAAGGCATCTTAAAAATTGCTCTCAACAAACAGGCGATGATTTTTCACACGCTGGTAAGTACGGAGCTCAGCCAGATGGTTCAAGATTTCTGCCGTCAAAATGGCATTTATGACTTTGACTGCGTCCAAACGCCAATGGCAATGCTCAGTCAGGTTACTGGCCAACAACCGGCTCACGTCCCTGGGTTGATTCATGATTTAAATCAAAATTACTTTGAACGGATCTCTGCGATTGAATTTGCTGTAGAAAATGACGACGGCAAAAATCCCAAGGGACTGCTGGAAGCTGACATTGTGTTGCTTGGGGTTTCCAGGACGTCAAAGACGCCGCTGTCGCTTTATTTGGCCAACCAAAATCAACGGGTTGCCAATCTGCCAATCGGGCCGGACCTGCAACTCCCTGAAGAAGTCAACGACATCGATAAAGATAAAATGTTTGGCCTGCTGAACACCCCTGAGAAACTGAGCAAAATCCGTAAACAACGGATGATTTCTTACGGCTTGGACGCTGATACACCCTACTCGGATCCGGCCCATATCAAAACTGAATTGGCGTACGCGAAAAAATTATATCGTCAAATTGGCTGTTTAACAATCAACGTGGCCAACAAGTCCATTGAGGAAACGGCCACCATTATCTTGGAAAGCCTCAATTTAAATACCACTGAATTCGAAGATTGATTTGGCCTGACTAGTAAGGTCTTCCAGCTTTCATATCTTCAATAATATTGGGATTAAACTGCTGTTTTTTCAGCATTGCAACTTCATAACCATGAGGATTCCACTTAACGTTTTTATTGTCAGGATCCTTCAAAATTGGCGTTTCCATAATTTTGGGAACGCTTTTTAATTGTGCGTGATGGGCAATGTAGTTCAAGGTATCAAAACCAATTGTTCCCAACCCAAGAATTTGATGGCGGTCTTTATGGCTGCCCTGCGGATTTTTGGAATCGTTCAGGTGAATAACTTTGAGCCGGTCAAGGCCGATGATGTGGTCAAATTGATTCAAGACCCCATCAAAGTCATTTTTAATATCATAACCGGCATCGCTGGTATGACAGGTGTCGAAGGTCACGGAGAGTTTGTCGTTGTCACTGACCTTATCGATAATTTCAGCCAACTGCTCAAATGACGTCCCAACTTCGGTGCCTTTGCCAGCCATGGTTTCCAAAGCAATTTGGACGTGCTGGTCCTTCTCAATCACTTCATTTAAGCCCTTGGCAATTTGATCGATCGCTTTTTGCGGACCGGCACCAACGTGAGCGCCGGGATGAAGCACAATTTCTTTAGCCCCAATGGCTTGTGCACGTTGAATTTCCTGCCGCAAAAAATCAACACCAAAACTGAAATTTTCCGGTTTGAAAGTGTTCCCCAGGTTGATGATATAAGGCGCATGGACCACAACCGCTTGGAGGCCATGATCGGACATATACTGCTTGCCGGCATCGGCATTCAACTTCTCAATGGGTTTACGAACCGTATTTTGCGGCGCTCCGGTATAAACCATAAAGACGGTTTCACCGTAGGAAGCCGCCTCTTTGGCAGACCCGAGGAACATGTCCTTGCCGTTCATACTGACATGAGAACCGATTAAAAATGGTGTTTCACTCATTTGTATATCCCCCTTGTAAAATTAATTGACTGACTTTTTGGGAAGCCTGACCATCTTCCCAGGCACAGAATTTTTGGTTAAACCGGGTCAAATTGTCACTGAAATCAGTAAAAGCACCAGTTTGACGGTATTCACTTAACTTTTGATAAAAGTCAGTTTGATTTTCAACCATTGGTCCCGGCAGATTAGCTTGATCGTACTGAAAGTAAAAGCCCCGCAGCTGATCACGATAATGAGCCAGATCATAAGGATAAAACAGGATTGGCCGCTTGAGGTTGGCAAAATCAAACATCACTGATGAATAATCAGTAATGAGTAGATCGGTTATTAAGTATAGTTGGTTAATGTCGACATCAGCGAGTATTTTGACCCGGTCTTCAAACCCGCTAATATCAATATTGTCTTTAACCAAGTAGTGTGGCCGAATGACCAGAAGCGTTTGGGGATCGACATTTTCGAAAAATTGTGCCAGATCAAACGGCAGCGTGAATTGGTATTTCCCTTTCTCGGAAAAATCGTCATCCCGCCAGGTGGGTGCGTACATCATCACCTGTTTAGGCTGATAGCCAAATAGGGTTTGCTTGATTTTTCGAATGTCATCAGCGTTATTTTCAGTATATAAAATATCGTTTCTGGGATAGCCAATATCTAAGAATTGGCCTGAATAGCCAAAAGCGGATTTAAAAATATCGTGTGAATATTGATTTGGCGCAATTAAATAATCCCACCGGGCAGCCTCATCAATAAATTCCTGATGATATTCAGCTGTCTGGCTGCCAGGAATCTCAACGTTTTCAATATCGATTCCAAGCTTCTTTAACGGTGTTCCATGCCAGGTTTGAATGAAAGTGGTTCGCTTATTTTTGCGCCACCACTTTGGCATCCGCGAATTCATCACCCAATAATCAGCCTTGGCAATGTATTTCACCCATCCCGGCGTGAACCGTTTGACAAATTGAATATTTGGATACTGTTTAACCAGCCTGCCGTACTCACTGGGTTTGACACTGAAATAGCACCGCTTTCGGGCAGCCGGGTCATCTTGGATTAATTGATTGTAGATAGCAAATGGATTGTCACTGACATCTTTGCCGTTAAAACTTTCAAATAACACCGTCCCCTTTTTGACGGGCATACAAATAAACCCATCGTTCATCACGATGAGTACAATGCGGGCTATGAGTTTAATAAGATTGATCATTGAACGTTTCAAAAGCTCACCCTCAAAACTAGATTAAATCAACAAATCGAGAACGGAATTTGTAATGCAGATGAGAACCAACCAATAAGAAGAAGAGAATCATGCCCCAAAAGACAATCGTCAAAGTTGGTTTCTGCCAGAACCAGGCACTGCCCAGCATCCCGTCACGGAAACCGGAAACGACGTAGAAGAATGGATTTAACTGCAGAATATGAACAAACGGTGCTGGAAAGGCATCCGTCTGGAAATTGAAGAGAACGCCCGACATATAAAACAGCATCCGCATGAGTGACTGCAACAAGATCCGATAATCGCGAACCAGGACGGAAATTGTTGAATTAAAAATACCAAAAGCAATCAGCCAGGCAATCATACAAATGAAGTAATAAATCCACTGAATCCAGTAAATTGACGGCGTCACCCCATATAAGAAGCCAATCACAATTGAAAAGACCAGCATGGTCCAAAAGGCACTTAAGTTGCTGACAATCTTAATGGTTGGCAAAATACTGACGGGAAATTTCATTTTAGAAACCATACCAACCCGTTGGTAGATACTCTTGGAAGCATCCAGGCTGGCCCGGTTCATAAAGAACCAAGGTGTAATTCCGATAACCATCCAAACCAGATAATCGACACCATGGGTGGAATTACCGTGTTTCAGGCCGATACCGAAAACCAGCCAATAAATACCAATTTGAATCAATGGATATAAGTATTCCCAAATTAGGCCCAGATAATGGCTTTGATACTCGGCTTTATCTTCATACTTTGAGATTCGGAAGATAATGCCGATATTTTGAAATTGTTCTTTAATTAAAGTACTGACTTCTTTCAATTTGAGGCACTCCTTAATTAGACCCTAAGAATTTGACATAACGCGCAATGACTCTGTCAGTCGCCTGACCGTCGTTATAGGTGTTCCAATGGGCGTTAAATTTGTCGAAGTTAACGCTTGTCGCTGCCAGGATTTCGTTTCTGAGCTGCTCGACCTTATAAACCGGCTCTACCGGTAGCCAGTTGAGAAAATCATCCTGAATTCCTGGATCGCTTCGGTATCGATCAAGATCAAACATGAAAAAGATGATCGATTTGGCATTTGGCAATAAACTAAAATCAAATGCCACCGACGAATAATCAGTGACCAGTGTGTCAGCCACAGCTAATAAATCACTGGTCTCCAATTCGTGATAAAACTTAATCTTGGGATTACCAATACGGCGCATCGGCACTTCTTTATCCCGCAAAACAGGGTGCAGTTTGACAACCACCAAGGCAGTTGGATCTGCTGCCAAAGCACTGCCCAGTCCCTTGGGCAGCTTAAAGTCCTGATGCTCCCGATAAGTTGGGGCATACAAAATGACCCGGTGATTTTTCAGTTCAGGAGCTGATCGATAAATTCGCTCACGGGCCTTGTGCTGCCAATCTTGACTGAGATACTGGTCGGATCTGGGGTATCCCAGTAACTGCATCTTGTCAAAATTTTCGTGATAACTGTGCACAAACACCTGTCCCATTGCTTTTGATGCGACAATGTATTCATCAAAGTGATCATAAACTTTCTGAAAACGGCGCTTATCAGAACGGCTGCGTTTGTCGGTGGTCGGATCTTCCCAGCCAAACTTCTTAATCGCCCCGTCAGCATGCCATATCTGGACAATTTTGACGAATGGCAGCTTAACCAGGCCACCCAAAAAAGCGTAGTAGTTATCGCAAATAATCAGCTTTGCTGACATCAAAAGCGAAACATCGTCCATCACGAATTTAATGCCATCGCGAAACGGCCGCGTTTTAATACCAAAGGCTGCTAAATCCGTCGCAGCCGCTTCGGTATTGGCTCGATAAAGAACATATAAAACGTACTTCTGAGGCAGTCGTTGTGCCAATTGCTTAATGAAGTCAACATTATCATCAAAGCTCATCACATAAACAACTTTGTTCTTTGGCCGCCAAATATTCAGGACTGAGAATAATTTGATTAACCATAAGTAAACAACTTTCAAAATTTTCACCGTATTTCAATATTTTGTGATCACACACAAAAAATATTATAACATAATCCACTTGGAGAACTTGTTTCTTAGGAAATCTTTAAAAATGCCCTCAGGGTTTCGGCTCGTAAAACCTCCCCAAAATCTTGACCGAATCTGAAATGCTGGCAAACGCGTTGGGGTCGGACTCCAATAAAGCTTCCTCCAACTCCCCCATTTCATATCGTGAAATGACCGTGAACAAGATTGTTTTGGCATCGTGTTGATAAGCCCCTTCGGCATTATGAACGATCGTGATTCCCCGACGAAGATGGTTTTGAACACTATCGATCACCGTGTTGGGGCGGGTGGTAATAATCATCACCTGCATTCGCTGCTGTCTGGTATAGGTCATATCCATGATGCGCGCATTAACGATTAGACTGAGGACAGAGTAAAAGGCGTATGGCCATCCATACATGACGGCAGCTGAAACGATGATTAACGAGTTAAAGGCAATGTTAATCGTCCCAATCGAGTTACCGGTTCGGTGACGAATAACAATGCCCAGAATGTCCAGCCCACCAGTCGAAATCCCGTTTCGAAGCGCCAACCCGGTCCCAAATCCATTGACGGCCCCACCAAAGATTGCACAGATAATCGGATCATGGGTGAGCGGAATTGGTTTGAGTAATTGAATCATAAAACTGGATAAAAAGACGGTAATAATTGTGAAAATGGTAAATTCGTGGCCAATTGCCCGCCACGACAAGACAAATAATGGCAAGTTCAGCAGGAATAAAGCCAGCCCAGTTGAAATTTCAAACGGAAACGCCCGCGTACTGATGGTGTTCAACAACTGAGCGAACCCGGTAATCCCCGATGAATAAATATGTCCAGGTGTCCAGAAAAAATTAACCGCAATCGACACTAAAATTGCGTAAATAAATGAAGTTGAAATTTTGGTGACGTAGGTGTGCCTACGCATTAATTTTGAAACGTCATCCATAAAATAAATCCCCTTCGAAAACTTTTTGAACGTCTTGCCTAATGATAAACGTAAATGACAAAAATTACATTAAAAATCCTGTAATCAGTGACTAGATTACAGGATTTTATTGAAATCAGTTCATTTGAAACTCGAAACTACTTTTCACCATCAGGTTTGGCAACGAACAAGCCAAGATCTTCAAGCTGTTTGGTAGCAACAGGTTGTGGTGCACTGGTCAGTGGCTCAACTGCTTTGGAGTTCTTAGGGAAGGCAATCACATCACGGATGTTATCGCGATCAGCAAGCAAACGGACAAAGCGATCCAGGCCAATGGCGAGACCACCATGAGGCGGGAAACCGTAATCCAAAGCGTTCAGGAAGTAACCAAATTGAGCTTCGGCGCTCTCTTTGGTAAATCCAAGTGCTTCAAACATTTTTTCTTGAAGTGCCCGGGTATGGATACGGATTGATCCACCGCCTAATTCAAGGCCGTTCAAAATAATGTCATAACTTTGAGCGTAGGCTTTGTGTGGGTCTTCGCCTTCATTCATTAAGTAATGAACATCGTCTTCATTTGGCATCGTAAATGGATGATGGGCAGCCACGTAACGTTTTAAGTCGACATCCCAGTCGAATAATGGCCAGTTAACAATCCACAAGAAGGCAAATTTGGATTCGTCAATCATGTTCTGTTCTTTGGCAATCTCAACTCGCAGATAGGCCAGCGTGTTGGCAACAACCCGGCTGTTATCTGCAGCAAACAGCAATAGATCGCCAGGCTTTGCTTCAGCCTTGGCTAAAATCTTTTCACGCAGATCGGCATCCTTGAAGAATTTGGCGATCGGGCCGTTAAAGCCATCATCGGTCACCTTCAACCAGGCCAAGCCCTTGGCTCCGAAACGTACAACGTAATCGGCAAATTTGTCCAAATCTTTTCGGGAATACTTCTCAGCTCCGCCGGGAACGGCAATTGCCTTGACTTGGCCGCCATCTTTGACAGCACCGGAGAAAACCTTGAAATCAACATCCTTCATAATGTCTGAAAGATCTTTTAATTCCATGCCAAAGCGAACATCGGGTTGATCGGTTCCATAACGAGCCATTGACTCGTCCCAATCCATTCGTTTGAATGGCAGCTGAACGTCGATGCCCATGGCGTCTTTCATGACCTTGGCAATGAATCCTTCAGTGACATCTTCGATTTCTTCTTGATCGGCAAATGACATTTCCATATCAATTTGGGTAAATTCTGGTTGACGATCACCACGCAAGTCCTCATCACGATAACAACGCGCAATTTGATAGTATTTATCAAAACCGGCACCCATCAATAACTGCTTAAATTGCTGGGGTGATTGTGGCAAAGCGTAAAAGGAACCAGGATAGACCCGTGAAGGAACCAGATAATCTCGAGCCCCTTCAGGAGTTGACTTCGTCAGTGTTGGGGTTTCGATATCAATGAAATCATTTTGGTCGAAGTAACTGTGAATCGACTGAATAATCCGGTTTCGCAGCAAAATGTTTTTTTGCATCTCAGGGCGGCGAAGATCCAAGTAACGGTACTTGAGCTTCAGGTCCTCGGAAACGTTAATGCCGTCTTGGATATAAAATGGCGGTGTCTTAGCGGTGGCCAAAATCTTGGCATCGGTGATGTCAACTTCAATCTTACCGGTTTTCATCTTAGGGTTGATTTCTTTAGGATCCCGGGCAACAACTTTACCCTTGGCTTCCACAACGTACTCACTGCGCAGTTTATCGGCAACTGCTAAAGCATCTTGGCCAAATTCCTCACTGAATACTAACTGAACAATTCCTTCACGATCACGCAGTTCAATAAAAATTAAGCCGCCGAGGTCACGACGTTTTTGGACCCAGCCTTTTAAGACAACTTCTTGGCCGATGAGCTGTTCATCAACAAGGCCAGCATAAGTAGTTCTCTTCATGTCTAATCAATCTCCTCATCATCTGTAAAATATTTGGTAATGATCTCATCAAAATCTTTGAAAATCTCAGCCAGCGGTACTGAAACCTCGGTCCCGGTCCGCATCTGTTTGACGTTCGCGGTCTTTTTTTCCAGTTCACTTTCACCAATGGTAATTGTGTACTGAGCATTCAGCTTATTGGCAGTTTTAAACTGCGCTTTTGGTTTGCGGTCAAGGTAATCACGGTCAGCTGCGAAACCGTCTGCCCGCAATGCTTGAACGATTTGTAAGGTCAAAACACTGGTCTGTTCGCCAATCCCAACTACGTAAGCATCCAATTGGTCAAGAACCGGGAATTTAACCCCTTGGGCTTCCATCAAAAGCATCAGCCGTTCCATCCCAAGACCAAAACCGATTCCGGGCATTTCAGGGCCGCCAAGCTGCTCAACCAAGCCATTGTATCGACCGCCGGCACAAATGGTTGTATAGCCTTCGCCCAAGGCCTTGGAATCAACCATGATTTCAAAAATCGTGTGGTTGTAGTAATCCAGGCCCCGAACCATATCAGGGTCAACGACATACGGAATGTTGAGTGATTCCAAAAGGTGTTTGACCTTATCAAAGTGCTTTTGGGAATCTTCATTCAAGTAGTCCAAAATTGATGGCGCACCCTTGACGATTTCCTGGTCGCGTTTGTCTTTGCTGTCCAATACCCGCAACGGGTTCTTGTGCAGACGAACCTTGGAATCATCACTCAACTCATCAAAGTGCGGGTCAAGATAGTCAATCAACGCTTGACGATATGCGTCACGGGAGGCTTTATCACCCAGACTATTAATTTCCAACCGGAGGCCAGACAAGCCAAAGTGTTTCAGCAAATCCATCCCCATGGCAATCACTTCGACGTCCAATTCGGGCTCATTACTACCAAAAGCTTCTACCCCAATTTGGTGAAATTCACGCTGGCGGCCGGACTGTGGCCGTTCATAGCGAAACATCGACCCCATATAAAAGACTTTGACTGGGCGGGGATGTTCAGGCCCGTAAAGCTTATTTTCGACAAATGCCCGCACAACACCGGCGGTCCCTTCAGGGCGTAAACTCATGTGCCGGTCGCCCTTATCATTGAAATCATACATTTCTTTTGTGACAACGTCGGAAGTATCACCAGACGTTCTGGAAAAGACATCAAAATTTTCAAACATTGGTGTCCGAATCTCCTGATAACGATAATCGTCAAACAGCATCCGGGCAGTCTCTTCGACATAGTTCCATTTTTGAGCTTCACCTGGCAAAATATCGGCCGTTCCTTTTGGTCGTTGATATCGCATAATTGTTTCCTCCCACTTAAATTCCGAAAAAAAAACCCCTGTCCATAGACAAGGGTGCATTCGCACGGTACCACCTTAATTAATTCTCAAGGATAACGCTCGCACGAATAGCATTTCGCTATTAACCATCATAAGCAAAAAGTGTCACTTCAAAATAATCGACGCATCCTTCCACCAAATGAATGCTCTCTGTATGCCGCTTATTTCGATAGTTCTTTTTATCGGTTGGATATTTAACTGTCTATAAGACTAGTGTACCAGCCAGAAAATGTCAAGGGAACATCGGCGTTATTTCCATTCAGACTGGCCTCTCAGGCTTATTTCAACTATAATATGATTATTTGAGTGAGGGAACGATTGAACTGTGAAAAAAATTTGGGAAAACAAAAGCTGGATTGTTGCCACCCTGACGATCATCATCACATTTTTGGTGTTGATCGTCTCGCTGGAATCCAATTCAGTGACTGTTAAGGTCAATCAATTAAATATTCGAAGCGGGCCAGACGTTACCTACTCGGTAAAAGCCAAAGTTCAGCATGGACAGCGATTGCAGGTGATTAGTCGAAAAAGTAACTGGATCAAGGTCATCTATAAGCATCGCACCATTGGCTGGGTAGCGTCCTGGCTGGTTCAAAACAGCAACGTTCAAAATGTCAGCAGCTTATCGGAAGCGACAATTGTTTTAGATCCGGGCCACGGCGGATCGGATACGGGGGCACTGTCAATGACCGGGCAACCCGAAAAACGGTACACTTTGGAAGTTGCCAAACGAGTCGAACGACTGCTCCAGGCGAGAGGTGCCCGGGTCGTCATGACGCGCAGTTCCGATAAAACCGTCCCACTAGCGGCCAGGCCGGAAATTGCCAATTCATCATCGGCCAACCTCTTCGTCAGTTTCCACTTTGACTCTTCGGATGAGAACAACGTTGCGTCTGGCTACACCTGTTACTTTTACCATAGCGGCGACTCCAAACATTTGGCAGAATCAGTCAACCAGCAGATGAAAAATCTGCCGTTAAGTTCGCGGGGCGTGGAATTCGGTAACTTCTTGGTAATCCGGGACAACTCGGTTCCAGCTATTTTGATTGAGGGCGGCTACATCAATACCAAAAAAGACTTTAACCAAATTCAAAAGCCGGCCTATCAAAAAAAGCTTGCGAAAGACGTTGTCGACGGCATCGCAAACTATTTTAAAAACAATCATTAATTATTTGTTGGTCAACCATGGGACGAGTTCATTGATTTCGGTGACCCGAATCTCGGGATTGCCGGAATCAATGATTGTGCCATCAGGATCAAACAAACACGAAGCGATATTTGCATTGTGGCCCGCAGCAACATCCAACTTGCGGTCACCAATCATGATCGCTTTTTTTCTGTCTACCTGATTGGTCTTAATTAACCAGTTAATTGAATCAGGCTGTGGTTTCCGCGGAAAATTCTGATCCGATGTGACAAAGCCGCTGAAATCGTCCAGCAGATCAAACTTTCTCAGCATGCTTTTAGCCTGGTCATCCCTGTGTGTCAGCAAAAAGTTGCGTCCCTTCATTGATTTAGCCAATTCCAAAACCTCTTTAACACTGGGAAACGGCAGGGCATCTTCGACCAATTTGGTTTGATGGGTGCGATTCAATTTTCGAAGCTGTTTTTCATCAATCCCATAAAAGGCCGAGAACTTTCGAATGGCTGTCCCAACGTCGTGTTGGCGCATGGTGACATAAATCTGGTCTTGATCGATTTCAACATCGTCAATTCCTAAATCACCCAATGCTTGGACAAACGCGGAAACCATTTTTGGATAGGTATCGAACAACGTGCCGTCAAAATCCCAAAATAATTGATTAATCATTTCGTTACTCCTTAAAAAAGCCGAACCACACGATTCGACTTTATTTTTATCTGATCATTTTTTATTTGTTATCCGTATCAAAGATAATCGTCACTGGACCATCATTTTGAATATTCACCAGCATATCGGCTCCAAAAACGCCCGTTTGAACTTCCAAACCGGTCTGCCGCAGACGTTCATTGAGTTGCTCATACACCCGATCAGCGTGTTGCGGTTCGCCTGCCTTGGTAAAGCTGGGGCGATTCCCCTTTTTGGTATCTGCATATAAGGTGAACTGCGAAATCGACAAAATTGCGCCATTCACGGCATTGATGTCCAAATTGAGTTTACCGGCATCATCTTCAAATACCCGCAGTTTACTAATCTTATGGGTTAAATAGTCAACTTCTGCCTCACCGTCGGCATCGCTGACACCAACCAGCAGAACGAATCCCCTGCCAATTTTGCCATGAATCTGACCGTCAATACTGACCGACGCTTCCTTGACTCGTTGCAAAACCACTTTCATCCAGCAAAACTCCTATCTGAATTTTCGTTCAACTAAATAAACATCGTGAACGTTCTTAATTGCCCCAATCAACCGCTCCAGCTGCTCCAAATTGCGGACGCCAACTGAAAGGGAGATGGTGGCCATCTTATTATTATCGACCTGACCATTAACTGACGAAACGTTCTTCGTGACACTATTAACGGCGGTCAAGACATTCGTCAGCAGGCCGGCCCGATTATATCCTTGGACGGCCAAACTGGCATCATAAATCGTCCGTTCCTCAGGATTGTCAGCCCAGGCGACCTCAATCAGCCGCTCACCGTTTTCTTCCGCAGTTTTAATGTTCGGGCAGTCAACCCGGTGGATTGACACGCCGCGTCCCTTGGTGATGTAACCGACAATTTCATCGCCGGGAACCGGGGTACAGCAGTGACTCAATCGCACTAGGAGATTATCGACGCCTTCGATCACGATACCATTTGAGGACTTGCGTTTTTTCTGCTTCTTAGCGCTGTCGGAATCTTCAGAAATGGTCTGATGGCCTTCCAAAACTTCTCGTTCAGCTTGGTCCTGACGCTCTTTTTTGAGTTGGGCCCGGGCATCCTCTGTCAATCGGTTAACCACCCCGGTCGGCTGCAAATCCCCAAAGCCGACCGCAGCCAACAAATCATCAGCGTGTTGGTAATGCATGTTAACGGCTGCCTTGGTCAATTTATCCGGTACCATGATCCGGTTGGGCTCAAACCCGGCTTCCCGTAGTCTTCTGGAAATCAGGTTCTTACCGTCCTCAATGTTTTTCTCACGGTCTTCTTGTCTGAAGTACTGTTTAATCTTATTTCGTGCCCGCCTGGTGTGAACCAGCTTCAGCCAATCACGACTCGGGCCGGCTGAACCAGTGGCAGTAATAATATCGACAATGTCACCATTTTTAACTTGGTGATCCAGAGGGACAATCTTGCCGTTGACCCGGGCACCAGTGGTGTGATTACCAACCTCGGTATGAATCATGTAGGCCATATCAAGCGGACCGGCTCCTTTTGGCAGCTCATAAACGTCGCCCTTAGGGGTAAAGACATAGACGTGGTCGCCAAACAATTCACCTTTGACACTATCCATGAAATCGGCGGCATCGTCGGTATCTTCCTGGAGTTCGATAATTTGCTTAAACCAGTTGAGTTTATTGTTATCCTGCGAGGTTTTGACCCCGTTTGTGATTCCCTCTTTGTAGGCCCAGTGAGCAGCAATACCAAATTCAGCCACGCGGTGCATCTCTTCGGTTCGAATCTGGACTTCCAAAGGCTTGCCTTCCGGGCCAATAACGGTCGTATGCAGCGATTGATACATGTTGGCTTTGGGCATTGCAATATAGTCTTTAAACCGGCCAGGCATGGGTTTCCACTCTGAATGGATGGCGCCCAAAACGGCGTAACAGTCTTTAATTGAATCAACAATTACCCGAATGGCCAACAGGTCATAAATTTGACTAAATTGTTTGTGCTTTTCAACCATTTTTCGGTAAACGGAATAGATGTGCTTGGGTCGGCCATAAATCTCAGCCTTGACGCCCAATGCAGAAATCGCCTTTTTGACCTCTTTGATGGCTTTTTCAATATAATCCACCCGTTGATCACGACGTGAATTCATCAAGTGCACAATGCGGTAGTATTGCTGGGGATTGAGATACCGAAGTGAAATGTCTTCCAGTTCCCATTTGATGGTTCCAATACCTAATCGATCGGCAATCGGGGCGTAAATCTCCAAGGTTTCACTGGCAATCCGCCGCTGCTTGTCAGGCCGCAGTGATTTTAATGTCCGCATGTTGTGCAGGCGATCAGCCAGCTTGACAATCATCACTCTGATGTCTTTACACATTGCCAGCAAAAGCTTACGGTGGTTCTCAGCCAATCGTTCTTCGCTGGATTTATATTTAATCTTGGACAGTTTGGTAACCCCGTCGACAATCAAGGCGATATCGTGGCCAAACAGCTCTTGGATGTCGCCTAAGGTAGCCCCGGTATCTTCGACTACATCATGAAGAAAACCGGCTGAGACGGTCTCAGGATCCATATGCAGGTCAGCTAAAATACCAGCCACCTGAGTCGGATGGGTAATATAGGGCTCACCAGACTGCCGTTTTTGGTACTGGTGAGCAATTTTTGCAAATTGGTAAGCTTTTCGAATCTCATCAACATGTTCCTTGTTCATATACTCAGAAACCTTATTAATGACATCGTCCGGTGTCCAAATTTTAGTCGCCATTGTATCAACTCTTCTCTCATTTGCCCAAAGGCATCATCAAATCATCTTTATCATAATAATATCATTGTTGTCAAAGTTATTCAGCAAACTAAATCAGTTCGGTCAGCGTTGAAACGGCACTGAGAAAGTACAGTGGGGCTGTTTCAGTCCGCAAAATCCGTGGCCCAAGACCAGCTAACACAAAGTCGTGATCGACTAATTGGGTAACTTCAGCCGGACTAACGCCGCCTTCCGGACCGAAGACAGCCGCCATGGTGCCGCCTGAAGCAGTTTGCCTGACGGCCTTCACCAAATTGGTTTCCTCGCCTTGCTTGGCGGACTCCTCATAAGCGACCAATTGGGTATCAAAATCTAATTGGAATAAAGCATCTAATCCGCTTAAATAAGCCACTGTTGGCACGACGTTTCGATGAGACTGCTCAGCAGCGCTCAACGCAACTTCATTCAGCCGGGTAATTTTTTTAGTTGCTTTTTGATCCCATTTAACAATCGACCAGTCCATCGGCAGGAAAATCACGTGAGCCACACCAAGTTCAGTAGCCTTTTGAACAATCCATTCGGGCTTGTTGCCCTTGGACAGACCACTGACAATCGTGACATCGACCGGCAATTCAACGTTGTGATCAAGTGGCTTGATAATATTGGCGGCGACTTGGTTTCCCTCCAGTCGACCAATTTCAGCCTCGTACACCTGGTGGTCATCGCCAACCAGTTCAAACCGGTCACCAACTTCGGCACGCAAAACTCTGCATAAATGATGAGAAATTGTTTTGGGAAGTTCAATCGACTGTCCCACAGTTAAATGTTCACTTACAAAATAGTGTTGCATTATTTGTCCTCATCCTTTGGCTTTTGGGCGATGACCCCATACCAATCTTTCATTCTCAAGGTTTCAATGATTTGAAATTCTTGTGAGGTCATCGCATTTTCAACGGTTGCAAATTTGTCCTTGATAATCCCGGATGTGAGGAAAAAGCCACCAGGAACGAGATTATCCCATGCTTGGGGAACCAGCGGCACGATAATTTCGGCCAAAATGTTGGCAACCACGATATCAACTTGAGTGTGAATTCCGGCCAGCAGGTCGTTTGCCGCGACGTGGATTCCTTTAGCACCTGGATTGAGTTGAATGTTCTTTTCTGCAGATTCAACAGCGATGTCGTCAACGTCGAACGCGTGGATTTCCCCCGCGCCCATCAACTTGGCGGCGATGCTTAAAACACCGGAACCAGTGCCGACATCCAGAATTGATTCGCCGCCCTGCATGACCATTTCCAAAGCCTGAAGTGATAGTCGGGTAGTTGGATGGGTTCCAGTTCCAAAGGCCATTCCAGGATCCAAGCGGACAATTTTTTCCTGAGCGGATTTTGGCTGATAGTCTTCCCAACTGGGAACAATGGTGATGAATCGCGAAATTGATACTGGATGGTAATACTTCTCCCAGGCAGTTTGCCAATCTTGATTCACGACTGGCGTCAGGTGAACTTCTGCTGGTCCGGGATTCAAATCAAACTTCGCCAAACCTCGGACCTTGGTGGCAATTTGGTCTGCTTGGGCATCAATATGCTGATTGTTGGGATAATAAGCGGATACAATCGCCCCCTGCCTAACGTGAGTCAGGTCTTTAGGATCGACAATTTCACCATGATCTCCGTAGCGGCCGGGTTTTAATTTCTCAAAATCTTTGGCATCTTCGATTGAAACCCCGGTCGCCCCGTATGCCATCAAAATGTTGGCAACGGCCTCAACCGCTTCACTTGTCGTCATAATTGATAATTCTGTCCAGTCCATGGAATTCTCCTTTGTCGGTTGATTCTAAAATGAAAGCTGGCTTCACCCCACAATGAGGCAAAAACCAGCTTTGATTTCGAATCCATATCACTTAGATGCACCATCTGATATTTCATGTTGTTTTTCTTTCTCACGCGCACGGACCTTTGCCTCGTGCTTCAATAGGTGTCCTTCCAAGTAGTTCAATAGTTCGGATTCGTTCTCGAAAATCCGGGGATGCTTTTGCTTATGCAGCCGTAAATCAATTTCGTTGATTCGCTGTCTGCCAGTCCACTTATGACTGTAGCGAATAATAAGCCGGTTATCCAAGCGGTCGCGGCCAAATCTGAAAATATAAATATTATCCGGTGTCAGTAAGGGCCGAATATATTCTTTTTTATAGAAGTAACCGTTTTTTCTTAAATATTGTTTTGTTCGACTTAGAATCATTAACACCTCCCAGCTTATTAAATTTTAATTTTTCGAATCGAATAAAAAAACAATTAATATATATAATAATTGAATGTGAGAAGAAACGCAAACATTTTCTCATAATGAATCAAAGTTGCACTCCTTAACAAGTTTAGCATATGATGTAGGAAAGGAGCTGAGAATAATGGAATTATTCCGCATTCGATTTATCAATAAGATTCGACCCGACACGATTGAGATTCGCTACCGGGCAGTGTTGGAATCACATTCAAGTGATACGGTTTTTGAGGGCCATCAGTTATTCCTAAGAAGTTATTTGGATACCACCATTTTGAAATCAGGTGAAGTCGCCCTTAAAGCAATTTATAATATTTTTTCTGCCACTCCAAAAGACTTGGTCTTGGATCAAGTGGCTTTTGAACAGTCGCATGACCGAAGCCTCCTGCAGGTCCCAACCAAGCAGTTCTTTGATCAATACGTCATCGATAATGGCATGTTGGGTCGCGTCGTTCACCACCAGGGAGAGGACGGCAAGCCGGTTATCGATACCAAATTAGTCACCGAATTGCGGATTGGTTAGCAGACACACCGCTATTGAGATAGCGAAAAATTTGACAATTATATGTCACTTGTCATATGGTAAATGTGACAAGATATACATACGCCGAAGCAACCTTTTTATGGTAGATTGCAAATTTAATCCGAATTTTTTGACAAATTGGTCAGCATGACCTGATAAGGTGTTTGCCAGTCAAGTATTTTAAGTGGTCTCTGATTAATTTCGAGTAAGGTGGTTTTCAAGCCTTGAGCACTAATGTGCTCAAAATAAGTCCCCTTAGGATAAAAATAGCGTAAGTTCCGATTAAATCGTTCATTACTGCCGCGCTCAGCTGGCGTATAAGCATGGCAGTAATAGGTCTTAATACCATATTGTGATTCAAGTGATACTAGCCCACTAAACTCAGTGCCACGGTCCACAGTAAAGCTGTGCACCGGACCATTAAAAGTGGTTAGGAACTTAGTTAGTGCTTCATTAACAGTCGCTGTCGTCCGATCTTTTAACCGGTATGCCCAAAGGAACCGTGATTTGCGATCGATTAAAGTTAATAAAACTGCCTTACTATGCCCACGAGGACCAACGACTGTATCTAGTTCAAAATCGCCGATGCGATTACGTTGATTAATCATCATGGGACGCTGTTCAATTGATCGCCCCAAAGATTGATTATATTTGGATCGTTGGTCAACGTTACGCCGTTGGCGTACGCCATGTTCAGGTAGATCATTCAAGGAGAAATCAATTCTCCCCTGATTTAGCCAATTATAAATAGATTTAGTAGCTAGTTTAAATTCGTGAGCAATCATTCCTGGTGACCAGCTTAGACGTAAATGGTTGAGAATTTTTTGCTTTAACTCATCGCTCAGCTTAGTTTTCCGACCACATCGTGATCGCTTGTATTCGGCATCTGTTTGTGCTAATTCAGCCTGATAAGGTTGACATCGAGATAATTCATAAGAAATTGTTGACGGTGATCGGTTCAGCCGAACGCCCATTTGGATATTGGACAGCCCTAGTTCACAAAAGGTTTCGATTTTAATTCGTTCGGAATAGGTTATACTAGACAAAAGATCAGCTCCTAAAAGATGGGTTTGTGGTAAACACCATTTTAAAGGAAGCTGATCTTTTTTGCCCGAACAGCGTTCGGATTAATTTTACAATCTACCTTATCATCAAATTCTAAATTTCCGGGGGAATGAATATGGATGCAAGACAAAAGGTTCAAGCTGTCCTCGACAGTGAAGACAGTGCCTATCAGATCCAGAAGTTGACCGGGGTGAACTCATCAATTATCATCCGACTCAGAAATCACACGCGACTGGTGGATAACTTATCACTGGGGACGGTTGAAAAACTGGAACGGTATTTTGATTACCATGTCAAACACGAAAATGATGACCTGCCTCATTCGGTACAGTTATCCCATTTTCGTCATCGACTCATTAATCTCCTGCAGGAGTTATACCAAATGCAACAGGCCAAGGCTGAGGCCACAAATGCCCTGCCGGACGAAAAAGCTATGACAGCGGCCATTGAACAGTTATTTAACGATGTTATCGCCAACAAGCTGGAGCTGGAACACTTAGAGACCATTTACAGCCGCGCGTTATCTGATAGTACACAATTAACGAGTCCAACAAAATAGTTTGAAGACATCTGATCGCAACGAGTTATTTCGCTGCGGTCTTTTTTGACGTCATAAAGGCTGTCTCAATAGAAAAGGCGCCTAGTAAGACGTCTTTTAAATACCAAAATTATCTTAATTTAGTGTCGCAACCATCAACCAACGCTCCCGTTTACTCAAACGAAGTGTCGTTGCTAACAAGCATCGCCTGCCTGAAACGAATCAGTGATTTGATTTCCTCAATATCACTGGCTGTTGCTTGCTTTTTTATGAAATTTCTAGCTGTACTACGGTTCCTCAGGTAACGGGCATGGGCAAGGGTTATTGACCTGAATAAATAATTGTCGTTAAGACCAATGGTCCAGTAAAAGTACCTATTTGTCGCCTTTTTCTTCCTCATCAGTCTGCAAAACAGCCATAAAGGCCTCCTGAGGAATATCCACTTTTCCAACAGCCTTCATCCGCTTTTTACCAACCTTTTGCTTCTCCAAGAGTTTCATCCGCCGGGTTCGATCACCACCATATAACTTGGCGGTCACATCCTTGCGATAGGCCTTAATATTGGTTCTGGCAATAATTTTGGCGCCAATGGCTGCTTGGACGGGAATTTCAAAGTTCTGTCGGGGAATGATATTCTTGAGTTTACCAACGATGTCCCGAGCTCTTGGTGCGGCAAATTGACGGTGAGAAATGAAGCTTAAAGCATCCACCTTTTCACCATTCAGCAAAATATCAATTTTGACCAGGTCGCTGGGTTTGTAGTCCTCCAACTCGTAGTCAAGGGATGCATAGCCTTTGGTGCTGGATTTTAATTTGTCAAAGAAATCAAAGATAATTTCGGATAAAGGCATGTGATAAATCACGTTGACCCGATACTCATCAAGGTATTCCATTGTGTCAAATTCACCCCGTCGTCTTTGACAAAGTTCCATAACTGGGCCGACATAATCATTGGGTACCATAATGGTTGCTTTGACGTATGGCTCAGAAATTTGCTTGATAGCAGAAACATCCGGCATTTCAGATGGATTTTCAACTTCTTTGGACTCGCCATCCGTTAGCTTGACCTCATAGGTTACTGATGGTGCCGTGGTGATCAGCTCCAGATTAAATTCCCGTTCCAAACGTTCCTGAACCACGTCCATATGCAGCAGGCCCAAGAATCCGCAACGAAAACCAAATCCCAGCGCCTTGGAAATTTCCGGTTCAAACTCCAGTGCTGCATCATTCAACTTCAATTTTTCCAATGCTTCACGTAAATCGTCAAACTTGGCATTGTCAGTTGGATAAAGTCCGGCATAAACCATCGGGTGCATTTCCCGATAACCCGGGAGTGCTTCATCTGCAGGATCAAGGGCATTGGTGACGGTATCACCAACTCGGGTTTGGGTAATATCTTTGATGCTGGCGGTGATGTAACCAACGTCTCCAGACATCAGATAGTCGCGTTTAACAGGTTTAGGCGAGTTAACCCCCACTTCAGTGACTTCATATTCACTGCCGCTGTTCATCATTTTGATCTTGTCACCGGGTTTAACAGTGCCTTCGAATAAACGGACACTTAAAACGACTCCACGGTAATCATCATAAACCGAGTCAAAGACCAGGGCCTTTAGGGGTCCTTCAACGTCTCCGTCGGGCGCGGGAATTTTGTGGACAATTTGTTCCAACAATTCTGGTACACCGATCCCCTTTTTTGCGCTGGCCAGAACGGCATCAGAGGCATCCAAGCCAATCACGTTTTCGATTTCTTCTCGGACCTTTTCCGGTTCAGCCGAGGGCAAATCAATCTTATTAATGACTGGCACAATTTCCAAATTGTCATCAATCGCCAGATAAACGTTCGCCAGTGTCTGAGCTTCGACTCCCTGTGCTGCATCGACAACCAGGACGGCACCCTCACAGGCAGCCAGACTTCGAGAAACTTCATAGGAGAAGTCAACGTGTCCTGGGGTATCAATCAAATGAAACTCATAGTCGTGGCCGTCTTTGGCATGATACGTCAATTCCACGGCGTTTAATTTGATCGTAATGCCCCGCTCACGTTCGAGGTCCATGTTATCCAGTAATTGATCTTTCATATCCCGCTTGGCAACGGTATCCGTCATTTCCAGAATTCGATCGGCTAAGGTCGATTTCCCATGGTCGATGTGAGCAACGATGGAAAAGTTTCGAATATATTTTTGGTGATTCTTCATTTTATCTAAATCCATGTTGTATTCTCACTTTCATTTGTTTACTGATAATAATTATACCAGCCATTCCAGTTTATCCAAAGTTAAACGGAACCAGCAGGGTTGCCTTGACATAAAAAGAGGTCAAGCAACGGCAAAACAGCCGGCTGACCCCTCCACATGATCATGTTATTTATCAAAAGCATCTTTCATCTTGTCAAAAAAATTACTACCGCCCTTGCCAGCAATGTTGTCACCACTGGCCTTGGCGAATGCTTCCAAGGCAATCTTTTGATTCTTATTAAGCGACTTGGGTGTAACCACATTAACGGTCACCCGCTCGTCGCCATTACCGTTACCACGAAGGCGAGGCGCACCCTTACCTTTGAGACGGAAAGTTGTCCCGGTCTGGGTTCCGGCTGGTACCTTTAACTCAACATCGCCATGAACCGTTTTGACTTTGATCTTGCCACCAAGTGCTGCTCTGGCAAAAGTGATGGGCTGGTCAACGTAGATTGTTGACCCATCACGCGTAAAGTCTTTGCTGGGTTTGACTCGGAAGACAATGTATAAGTCACCGTAAGGACCACCATTGTCCCCGGCTTCACCTTGGCCTTGAAGACGCATTTGCTGACCGTCATCAATTCCGGCTGGTACGTTGACTTCAAGTTCGTGACGCTCATCAGTTTTACCACTACCGCCACAGGTTGGGCACTTTTCCTTGATTTCTTTACCAGTCCCATGACAAACCGGGCAAACTTGACGGGATTGCATTCTGCCAAGTGGGGTGTTGGTCTCAGTGGTAACGTAACCACGGCCGCCACAGTTGGAACAAGTGACTGGTGAAGTACCAGGCTTGGCACCCGTCCCGCCACAAGTCTTACACTGGGCTTCACGGTTGTACTTGATCACGGTCTTCTTACCGAAAATGGCTTCCTCAAATTCAAGGGTCATCTGGTATTGAAGATCACGGCCCTGTTGGGGTGCGGACGGATCTGCCCGCTGTTGGCCGCCACCAAAGAACTGACTGAAAATGTCATCAAAACCAAATCCACCAGCGCTACCGCCAAAGTTACCAAAGCCCCCGCCTTGGCTACCGCCGCCAAAGCCGGCACCGGCACCATCAGCTGAACCGTATTGGTCATAGTTGGCGCGCTTTTGTGGGTCACTCAATGTCTCATATGCTTCATTGATTTCCTTAAATTTTGCTTCAGCATCCGGCGCTTTATTGATATCTGGATGCCACTTTTTAGAAAGCTTACGATAGGCGTGTTTGATTTCGTCATCGCTGGCGTCCTTGGAAACTCCAAGAATATCATAATAATCTTTTTCTGCCATTAGAAACTCCCATCCTCATTCAATTCATTAACCATGATAATATACCATATTTTAACAAAAAGCCAAAGCCAGCCGGCCTTGACTTCTCATTACAATATCTGATTATAAATTACTTTTTATCATCATCGTGAACTTCGTGGAAGTCGCCGTCAACGGTGCCGTCGTCACCTTTGCCGTCGGATTTGTCATCAGTTGAACCACCCTTGGCACCTTCGCCGGCAGCAGCACCGCCGTCTTTAGGAGCCTGTTGTTGATACAGCTTGACAGCCAAATCTTGAACAATCTTGTTCAAATCGTCCTTCTTAGACTTCATTTCGTCAACGTTATTGTCTTCCTTAGCTTTCTTGAGGGCATCACGTGCATCTTCAGCCTTCTTGATTTCGTCATCGGAAACCTTACCCTTGACGTCTTTGAGAGTCTTGTCAGTCTGGAAGATCAATTGGTCGACTTCGTTGTTCAAATCAGCTGATTCCTTACGTTGCTTATCAGCCTCTTCGTTTTCTTTAGCTTCCTTCATCATCTTTTGAATCTCTTCATCGGAAAGGCCTGATGAATCTTTGATGGTGATCTTCTGCTCTTTACCGGTTCCCTTATCCTTGGCAGAAACGTTCACAATGCCGTTCTTGTCAATATCAAACTTAACTTCGATTTGAGGAACCCCACGAGGAGCAGCCGGAATGTCAGTCAACTGGAATTGACCCAACGTCTTGTCGTCAGCAGCCATTGGACGTTCACCTTGAAGAACGTGAATGTCTACGGCAGGTTGGTTATCAGCAGCTGTTGAGAAGACTTGTGACTTGCTGGTAGGAATGGTCGTGTTGCGATCGATCAGCTTGGTGAAGACACCACCCATGGTTTCAATACCCAATGACAATGGGGTAACATCAAGCAAGACAACGTCTTTAACATCACCGGTGATCACACCACCTTGAACAGCGGCACCCAAAGCAACGGCTTCATCAGGGTTGATTGAGTGGTTTGAATCTTTACCAGTCCATGATTTGACGGCTTCTTGGACGGCAGGAATTCGAGTTGAACCACCGTTTAAGATCACTTGATCAATGTCTGAAGTACTTAATTTGGCATCTTTCAAGGCATTATCAAATGGGACCTTGGTCTTGGCAACCAAGTCGGCAGTCAATTCGTTAAACTTGGCACGAGTCAAGGTTGTTTGCAGATGCAATGGACCGTTGTCACCGGCCGAAATAAATGGCAAACTGATTTCTGATTCAGTAACACCAGAGAGATCCTTCTTGGCCTTTTCAGCGGCATCCTTCAAACGTTGCAAAGCCATCTTATCTTTGGATAAGTCAACGCCATTATCCTTCTTGAAACCGTCAACCAACCAGTCAATAATTCGTTGGTCAAAGTCATCACCACCAAGATGTGTATCACCATTGGTTGAGAGAACTTGGAAGACACCGTCACCCAATTCAAGGATGGAAACATCAAACGTCCCACCACCTAAATCGTAAACCAGAATCTTTTCATCTTTCTCCTGTTTGTCCAAACCATATGCCAATGCAGCGGCAGTTGGTTCGTTGATGATTCGCTTAACGTTTAAACCGGCAATTTTACCAGCATCTTTAGTCGCTTGACGCTGTGCATCATTGAAGTAGGCAGGAACAGTGATAACGGCATTTTCAACCTTGTCACCTAAATAATCTTCAGCAAAGTCCTTGATGTACTGTAAAATCATCGCAGAAATTTGTTGAGGGGTGTATTTCTTGCCTTCAATGTCAACAGTGTAACCTTGTTCACCCATGTGACTCTTGATTGAGCGAACCGTGTTAGGGTTGGTGATTTCTTGTCGCTTGGCAACTTCACCAACTTGTGGCTGACCATCTTTAAATGCAACAACTGATGGTGTCGTACGGGCACCTTCCGGGTTTGGAATAATTTTAGGCGCGCTGCCTTCAAGAACAGCAACGGCAGAGTTAGTAGTTCCTAAATCAATACCAATAATTTTATTACTTGCCATAAATAATCCTCTTTTTCTTTTAAAGTTTTATTTTGCTACAACAACCATCGCTGGTCGAAGCACTCGGTCCTTCAAACGATATCCGTCTTGGAGGACCTGAACAACCGTGTCAGCTGGATGATCATCATCTGCCGGCGCCGTTTGAACAGCCTGATCGAATTTGGGATCAAATGGTTTGTTCAACGCATCAATCACCTCAACGCCATTATCAGACAAAGCCTTGGTGAAATGCTCGTAAACCATTGAAACCCCCTGCTTAAGTTGCTTGCCGCTTTCGTCAGTGACATCAACTTTAAGTGCTCGCTGCAGGTTATCAACAATGGGCAGGATATCATGGGCCAGCTGCTGGCCGTCATACTTGATTAAATCAGCCTGTTCCTTCTTGGCATGGGTTTCAATATTTCGCATATCGGCTTCCGCACGAAGGAACTTATCTTCCATTGCATCAAGTTTCTTTTGTAAATCGACTACCGTTTGTTTCAACTTTTTAATATCATTTGCGTCTGGGCTTTTGGCCTGATCAGCCTTTTTTTCCGGCTTAGCTGCCTTTTTGGCTGCCTTGGCTGGTTGAGTTGATTGGTCCTGTGTTGGCCCACTTGGATTCTTCTTAACCGAATCATCTTTGTTTTCTGCCAAACAATCGCCTCCTTAAATTATTGATTATCGTCATCGTAGTAGCCAAGTAACTTCTTGGTCAATTCTTCCCGCAAAGCACCAACAATTCCGATGACCTTTGAGTAAGGCATTCTGGTTGGTCCAATGACTGCAATCACGCCATGACCATACTCTTTCAAATCATAAGTTCCTGTGATAATACTATAATCTTTTAACAGGTCGTTGCGCAGCTCGCCGCCAATTCTGACCTGAACATCTTTAGAGTTGGGATCAATAATCTTTGAAACCGAGTCCTCGGTGCCCAGTAAATTGTAGAGTGGCTTAAGCCGGTCAACATTTTGCCGTTCCGCAAACTTCAATAGATTCAGTTCACCATCAACGTGAACTTTATCTCGGCCCGCTTCGTCCAGCATGTCCCCGAAGATCTTCAAGAAGCCTTCGGGGGTCTGAATATATTTGGTCATCAACATTGGAATATCAAATTTTAACTTGTCCATGACATCCTTGAGCGGCTTGCCGACCAGTTCGCTGTTAATGATATTCACAATGGTTTCAAGTTGCTCGGACGAGACGTTGGCCAGCCTGAAAATCTTATCAATGACGTGACCTGTGTTGGTAACGATGATGGCCATTACCTGACGATCATCCAACTTGACCAACCGGAAACCGCCAAGTTTCAAGTTATCGCCAGACTCTGGATTAAAAGTCAGCGCCATGTAATTTGTCAAATCTGACAATACTTTGGCTGACTCCTGGACAATCTCGTCAATCCGATTGAACTCACTGTTAAAAGAAGTTTTGATTAAGTCTTCCGCACCTTCGTCCAGCGGGTCCGGCTGAACGAGGTTATCAACATAGTAACGATAACCTTCGATCGATGGAACCCGTCCGGAAGAAAAGTGAGTCTTCGTAATTAAGCCCTTTGATTCAAGTGCAGCCATATCATTTCTGACCGTCGCGGAACTAACGTGGGTCGGAAACTCCTCAGCCAATGCCTTGGAACCAACTGGCATTCCCGTTCTTGTGTAATCACGAATGATTATTTGAAGAATATCTTTTTGCCTATCCGTTAGCACCCAAATCACCTCTTTTTAGCACTCAATATAACCGAGTGCTAAGGCACATTTATAATTTAACAAACCGTCTGTTATAAGTCAAGGGAATATAGCCTTATTTTAGCATTATTTTGTGTAGAGTGCTAATAGTGCTAATTCAAGATCTCAGGATGCTGCTCTAAGTACTCACGGGTCGCAACTTTGTCTTTATCCAACTGATCAATTAAATCTTCAGGAGTCTGAAATTTGATCTCAGCTCTTAAGTATGAAAGCCAGTTCACGTTGACGACTTCACCATAGATGTTGCGGTCAAAATCCATCAAATTGATTTCCACCGTCATCGGATGAACATCCGAGAAGGTCACATTCTTGCCGATTGAAGCCATTCCCAAGTACTTTTTGTCGGCAATTTCGACGGTAACCACGTAGATTCCAATCGTTGGCAGCCATTGATATTCTGAGTGTTCAACGTTGGCAGTTGGATAGCCCAACAGTCGCCCCCGCTCCTCGCCGTGGACAATGACGCCACGGGTTTGAAATGGGCGCCCCAACAATTTGGTAACACTATCAACGTCACCTGAATCCAATTCAATCCGAATCCGGGTCGAACTGACCTTTTTATCATTAATGTCGACAGACGGCACTGTGATGACGTCAAAAGCCCCTTTAACAAATTTGGGGAAATTGGCCATCGTGGCCACTTTTTTATCACCATAGGTGTGATCAAAACCAGCCACGACTGCCACTGCATTGAACCGCTTGAGAAAGTTGTTGATAAATTCTTCCGGAGTTTGACTTTGAAAATCATACGAATAATTCACCAGAAAGACTTGGTCAACACCAAAATCTCTTAGCAGCTGCATTTTATAATCATTCAGCGTCAAATATCGCTGTTCATGGGGCGACATTTTTCGGTAGACAATTGCCGGATGATGATCGTATGTCAACACCGCCAACTTGGCACCGCGCTTTTCAGCCTCGGTTTTTGCCCGTTGTAAAACTGCTTGGTGACCTTTATGAAAGCCATCAAAAAATCCCATTGCAACGACAGTCGGGCCATCGACCTTAAAATCATCAGACAACGGATAGTGTAATCTTGAAATTTGCATTGTTAAAAACCACCTTCATTAAGCTAAAAACATTCTAAACGGTCTGTATTGACCGATTTGTTCATCCAATCGGTATAACGCTTTCACCTGTTGTTGATAATCTAATCGAACCACCGGCGCGTGGGTGGGACTGATTGATTGGTCCAAGAAGCCACCATGAGAAACGATTGACCAGCGGCTGTCGTCCAATTGATAACCGGGATATTCCGCCAGTGCTTCAGATAACGGATGAAGGACGATACTCAGGTCTTCCGCAGCAACGGCTTCTTTGACTTGAGCCAAAGTGGATGTCTGTGAAATATCAAAACCACCGCTTTTAATTCTGGTCAGATCAGACATGACAGACGGCAAGCCAACCCGTTTTCCAAAATCTACTGCCAGCGTTCTAACGTAAGTCCCCTTTGAACAGCCGACTTCAAAATAGATTGTCTGCGTGTGGGCAGCGTCATCATACGTTGCCGGCTTAATTTGCTTAAAATAATCAATATGAATCGGACGTGGATCCCGGTCAATGGTGATCCCCTTGCGCGCATATTCATAGAGCTTGTGGCCATTGACTTTGACGGCCGAATACATCGGCGGCGTCTGCAGAATGTCACCGGTCAATTGAGCCAGAGCGGCGTTAATCTGTTCATCCGTCAGCGGCGTTTTAACCGGCACCTGTTCAATCAAGTGACCGTCCAGATCCTCACTATCATAAGCAACTCCCAGGGTAATCGCACCGCGATATACTTTTCCGGACTGCATTAACAGTTCACTGATCTTGGTCGCCTGGCCGATACAAATTGGCAGCACCCCATCGACATTTGGATCCAAGGTGCCGGTATGGCCAACTTTTTTGGTGTGCAAAATTTTTCTTAACTTGCTGATGCAGTCGTGACTTGTCATGCCACGTTCTTTATATAGTGCAATTACGCCATCCATTCGAATTCTCCTAATTTTTTCATGTAAGAAAATTATATCACAAAAAAACTGCCCAGCCATTCAGGCGTGGGCAGTTGAGATGATTATTCACCATCTTGATTTAATTTATTAATTAATCGGTCAATCTTGTCACCATACTGAACTGATGTGTCCAGCTCGAACTTGATTTCCGGTGTTTTATAAATGCTTAACCGATGACCAAGTTCGCCGCGGATTAGTCCGCTGGCTTTTTCCAATCCCTTTGCAGTTGTTTCTTCGTCCTCTTTTTTATCGGACAAAATACTGTAATAAATGGTCGCCTGCTGGAGATCACCTGTGACTTCGACACCAGTTAAAGTGACGCCCTGAACTCGAGGATCGCGGACCCGCTTTAACAGAATGTCGTTAACTTCTTTTTGAATTTCCTGTTCTAATCGGCCAACCCGATAATGAGCCATCAAAACACCTCCAAATTACTTGACAGGCACTTGTTTCATGACATATGCCTCAATCACATCGCCGACTTTGATATCGTTATAATCTTTGATAGTTAAACCTAATTCAAAGCCTTGTTTAACTTCATTGACGTCATCTTTGAAGCGTTTCAAACTGTTTAATTCGCCGGTATAGACAACGACTCCGTCACGAATCAAACGAACTTTACTATTCTTCTGAACGACACCGTCAACCACCATACCACCAGCAATCGTTCCGACTTTAGAAGCCTTGAAGATGTCACGCACTTCAACCTCACCAGTAACTTGTTCAGTGTAGGTCGGAGCAAGCATCCCCTTCATTGCTGATTCAACTTCATCAATGGCGTTGTAAATAACTTGGTGAAGACGAATGTCAACGTGGTCGCTGTCAGCCTGTGACTTGGCTTGTGGTGTCGGTCGAACGTTGAAACCAATGATAATGGCGTTGCTGGCTTCGGCCAAGGCAACATCACTTTCATTAATCGCACCAACTCCGGAATGAATGATGTTGACCTTGACGCCTTCAACTTCAATCTTTTGCAGACTGTTAGCCAAAGCCTCAACTGAGCCTTGCACGTCAGCTTTGATTACGATGTCAACTTCCTTCATTTCGCCTTCTTTAAGCGAATCAAACAAGCTGTCCAAGGTAACCCGGGTGGTCTTTCGTCGTTCCTCAACTTGAGCTTCCTTGGCACGTTCTTCACCAACGGCACGAGCGGTCTTTTCATCATCAAAGACGACGTAACGATCGCCGGCTTCTGGTACTTCATTCAAACCAGTGATTGATACTGGGCTTGATGGCGTCGCTTTCTTAACATCGCGGCCACGTTCGTTCGTCATGGTCCGCACTCGGCCGAATGTATGACCAACAACGATTGGGTCACCGACGTGTAAAGTGCCTTGTTGAACCAGTAAAGTGGCAACCGGCCCCTTACCTTGATCCAGACGAGCTTCAATTACCGATCCGGCAGCGGGTTGATCCGGATCAGCCTTCAATTCCATCACTTCTGCTTCCAAGATGATCATATCAAGCAATTCGTCAATATTCTTACCAAATTTGGCTGAAATATCAACGAAGATGGTATCACCACCAAGTTTTTCAGGAACCAGACCATACTGCATCAATTGATCGGTAACATGTTGTGGATTGGCATCCGGTTTATCGATCTTGTTGATAGCCACAATGATTGGCGTCTTGGCAGCTTTGGCATGGTTGATAGCCTCAATAGTTTGAGGCATTACGCCATCGTCGGCAGCAACCACCAAAATCGTGATATCGGTAATATTGGCACCACGAGCACGCATTTCAGTAAAAGCGGCATGTCCAGGAGTATCCAAGAAAGTGATCAGGTTGTCACCGTGACGAACTTGATAAGCACCGATTGCTTGAGTAATTCCCCCTGCTTCACCAGCAGTAATGTGTGAATGCCGCAAGTGATCCAGCAAAGTGGTTTTACCATGGTCAACGTGTCCCATGATCGTCACAACTGGTGGTCGGGATACCAAGTGATCGGTATTCTCCATTTCTTTTTCAAAGATCTTATCCAAATCGGACAAATCTTCGTGGACTTTTTCTTTTGCTTCAATACCATAGTCGGCTGCCAAAATCTCAATCGTATCCTTATCAAGTGATTGGTTTTGGTTCACCATGACGCCGAGCATAAATAGCTTCTTAACAATTTCTGCTGGCTCACGATGCAACAATTTACCCAATTCCTGGGCGTTCATACCATCTTGATATTCAAGCACCTTTGGTAATGGACGATTCTTTCGTTCCGGTGCACCATGGTGTTCAACTTCACGCAATCGTTGATTCTTTTGCTTACGTTGTTTCTTGTTGCGCTTCTTCTTGGCTTTGCGGGAGCCGCCACGATTATTATTCCGGTTCAAGCTGCCGCCAAAACGACCACTGCCGGTATTGTGATTTGAGAAATTGTTGGAACTACGGTTTGTATTACTGTTATTATTCGAACTGGTATGATTGCTTGCAGTTGTATTGCTGCCAGTTGAATGACTGTTTGTATTACGGGTCGACGTATTGGATGAATTGTTTGAAGCTTGGTGATTGCGTCGATCATTATTCTGGTTGGTCCGGTGATTATTGGACTGGTTCGAATTGTTGGAATGATTTTGACTATTCGAATGGTTATTATTGTTGGAATGATTTCTTTGAGCAGTATTATTTGTGTTGCGAGCAACACTTGAGTGGCCGTTGTTACTACGGTTGCTCTCTGCATTTCGGTTAGCCTGCTGTGTGTTTCGGCTTACCGGATGGGACCCGTTGCTGTCATGGTGAGCAGCCGGTCGACTTTGTGCATGAGCAGTGGCATGTTCTTTTGGCTTTGAGCTTGCTGAATGAACATTGTTATTGCTGCTCTTATGGCTTGATTGACTGTTTCCAGTCGATTGATTGCCGCCTTTACTAAACATCGCCCGAATTTGACGCTCTTGGTTAGCGTCAACGGTTGACATGTGATTTTTGATATCGAAGCCCTGTTTATTACCACGGTCAACGATTTGCTTACTGGAGACATTCAGTTCTTTAGCTAATTCGTAAATTCGCTTTTTCCCCATATAATCACTCTCCTTTATTGTTATCGGTTAATTCAACCAATTTTTTTGCCATACCCCGATCGGAAATGCC
Source organism: Lentilactobacillus buchneri (assembly GCF_018314255.1). Lineage (NCBI taxonomy): Bacteria > Bacillati > Bacillota > Bacilli > Lactobacillales > Lactobacillaceae > Lentilactobacillus > Lentilactobacillus buchneri. Next base: position 2,294,870 of record NZ_CP073066.1, on the reverse strand, counting down.
AATAATGGTTCGTTTCATTCCAATTGCTTCACTAAGCACTGCTTTAGTGTAACTGTTATTCACGGGTATATGATAGTAATTTGACTTATCATTAAACTTCTTTTGAGTTGCCTTGCCGGTGTCTTCTGCGATAAACAAGAAAAAAATCTTGCCGCTGCGGATTTGAGACAAAAGCATATCTTGACCGGAGACAATTTTGCTTGCCCGCCGTGCCAGACCTAAAAAATTCAAAATTGCCTGATCATTGTCCATCTTCAAACAACTCTTTTCGGGCTTGCTTATGGTCAACATAGGCAATTAGATCGTCATAAAAGTTGTCATCCAAAGTTGTTGAAAAGACTTTTTCAAAAGTGTGTTCCGCTTTAGCTTTGCGGGCAATCTCAACGTTAATTGAGATGTAGGCACCACGGCCGGATTTCTTTCCAGTCTCATCGATTGAAACGTGGCCGTCTGAGTCACGGACAATTCTGACTAATTCCTTTTTCGGCGCCATTTCACCAGTAACGATATCTTTACGCATTGGAATTTTTCGTTTTTTCAAAAAATCGCCTCCTAAAAATTAGTCTTGAGTGTCCTCATTCGACTCATCGGGATTGGTATTAACATCCGCACCGTCTGTCGGGGCATCCTCAGTTGAATCCTCTGTTTGATCGCCTTGGTCGGAAGCCTCATCAGCTTCTGTATCATCGCTAGCGGCAGCGGCTTTGTCGGCAAGAATTTCCTTGGCTTCAGTTTCTGATTTGATGTCAATCTTGAAGCCCGTTAGCTTAGCTGCCAACCGAGCATTTTGCCCCTTCTTACCAATTGCTAATGACAACTGGTAGTCAGGCACAATGACCGTGCAGGCCCGCTCGTTGTCATCATCAAAGATAACATCAATGACCTCTGCGGGATTCAAGGAGTTGGCGATGTAAGATGCATCGTCTTCATCCCATTCAACGATATCCATGTTTTCGCCGTGGAGTTCGTTAACAATGGTTTGAACCCGCTGACCTCTTGGGCCAACGGCGGTTCCAACCGGGTCAATGTCGGAGTTGTTTGAGCGAACGGCAACTTTGGCCCGGTCGCCGGCCTCTCTGGCAATTGAGACAATTTCCACAGTTCCATCATAAATCTCGGGAACTTCTTGTTCAAATAAACGTTTGAGCATCCCTGTAGCCGTTCGGCTGACAAACACCTGAGGGCCCTTGGTCGCATTCTCAACTTTGGTGACATAGACCTTGATACGATCCTGTGGACGATAGACTTCGTTGGGCATCTGGTCTTTTGAACCCATAACGGCTTCAACTTTCCCCAGATTAACGTAAACAAATCGGGTGTCTTGACGCTCGACAGTTCCGGTCACCAATTCATCTTCATACTTGGAATATTCATCAAAAACGTTTTCCCGTTCAGCTTCCCGAACCCGCTGCATGATTACCTGCTTAGCAGTTTGAGCAGCAATTCGGCCAAAGTTCTTGGGGGTCACTTCAAATTTGATTTCGTCTCCCAGTTCGTAACCTTTGTTAATTTCAAGGGCCTCATCAAGAGATACCTGAAGCTGGTCATCAACAACATCGTCGACCACCGTTTTAACGGCGTAAACGTGCATCTCGCCTTTTTTGTCGTCGAATGACACTTCAACGTTTTGGGCCTGACCGTAGTTTCGTTTGTATGCAGAAACCAACGCGGCTTCCAAGGCTTCAATGACAACCTCTTTTTTGATGCCCTTTTCTTCTTCCAGAGCAGACAGCGCTCCTAAAAGTTCTTTACTCATTATTGTGTCTCCTTTAACTAAAATTGAATTGCAAGCCGTGCTTTGGCAATTAAGTTCCGCGGTACTTCCAACGTATCCTGCTTACCCCACTTATCATTTTGAAGCACCAGTTTGTCGTCATCCAACGACTTCAGGATGCCTTCAAATGTTTTATTGCCGTTAAGATTTTGATAGAGGGAAACGTGAATATACTCGCCAATTGCCTGTTTGAGTTCGGCGTCGTTTCTAAGTGGTCGCTCAGCACCCGGAGACGAAACTTCCAGGAAATAGGCCTGGGGGATCGGGTCGGGATCCATTGCATCCAGCTTTTCGCTTAATTCATCGCTGACCAAGACGCAGTCATCAATGGTAATGCCGCCTTTTTTATCAATATAAACCCGTAAATACCAGCTTTTGTTCTCTTTTACAAACTCAACATCGAATAAGTAAAATGAGTGTTTTTCCAGAATTGGTTCAACAACTTGTTTGACCGTTTCAACAACATTGCTCAAAAATAGGCCTCCTAAAAATTATCCATTAAAAAGAGCGAGCATCTCTGCTCACTCCCTTACAAGTTATTTAGTAAATTAACTATAACATATTCGATGATTCATTACAAGGCTGGCGCGTTTTAACGCCGATGTGCAAATCAATTATGCTCGCCTTACATCAAATCAAACAAGTTCAACTGATTTTCATCTGGCAATCCCGCCAGCACATTGTTCTCAGTCATGAAGTCAATCAAAGTTTTGGAAACTTTACCGCGTTTGGCTAAGTCTTCTTTGGAAATAAACGGCTTGTCCTCTCTGGCAGCAACAATTTGCTTAGCCACGTTCAATCCCAATCCTGGAACTGAATTAAATGGTGCAATTAACGTATCACCATCGATCAGCCATTGACTGGCATCAGACTTGTCCAAATCCACCATTTGAAAATGATACCCGCGTTCGAGCATCTCATTGGCCAGTTCCAAAACTGTCAGCAGGTTCTTCTCTTTGGTCGAAGCTTCCATTCCCTTATCATTAATCATCCGCATGGCATTTTTGACCGCTTCTTTACCTCTGCACATCGAGACAATATCAAAATCATCGGCACGAACGGAGAAGTATGAAGCATAGTAAACCATTGGGAAGTAGACTTTGAAATAGGCAATCCGAAGGGCCATCAAAATGTAAGCAGCCGCATGGGCGCGGGGGAACATATACTTAATCTTCAGACACGATTGAATATACCAATCAGGTATCTTGGCTTTCTTCATTTCGGCTTGCCAGTCGTCAGGAATTCCACGACCATGACGAACACTTTCCATAATCTGGAAAGACAATTCAGAGTCCAGTCCCCAATTGATTAAGTCGGTCATGATGTTATCCCGGCACCCAATCACGTTGGCAATGGTTGCCGTTCCGTTCTTAATCAGCTCATCGGCGTTACCCATCCAAACATCGGTTCCATGGGACAAACCGGAAATCTGAAGCAACTCGGAATAGTTACTTGGATGCGTCTGTTCAAGCATTCCACGGACAAATCGAGTTCCAAATTCCGGGACTCCCAGTGTTCCAGTCTTAGATTGAATCTGATCTTCAGTAACCCCCAAGATTTTTGGGCTGGAGAAAATCGACATCACACCGGGATCATCCATTGGAATCGTTTTTGGATCGATGCCTGACAAATCTTGGAGCATCCGGATCATCGTTGGATCATCATGACCCAAGATATCAATTTTCAAAATATTATCATGAATCGAGTGGAAATCGAAGTGGGTTGTTTGCCAAGCGGCATCCTGATCGTCGGCTGGATACTGGATCGGCGTGAAATCATAGATGTCCATGTAATCCGGGACAACGATGATTCCAGCCGGATGTTGGCCAGTGGTCCGTTTGACGCCGGTTGCGCCCTTTGCCAGTCGATCTTCCTCGGCTTGTCGGTAGACTTCACCCTTATCGCGTTCGTAAGCCTTAACGTACCCATATGCGGTCTTATCGGCCACGGTACCAATCGTTCCGGCACGAAAAACGTTCTTTTCGCCAAACAAAACTTTGGTGTAGTTATGGGCAATTGGCTGATAATCACCAGAAAAGTTCAAATCAATATCAGGAACCTTATTTCCGGTGAAGCCTAAGAAGGTTTCAAACGGAATGTTGTGGCCGTCACCAATCATCATGGTGCCGCACTTGGGACACTTTTTGTGTGGCAAATCATACCCGGAGCTGTATTCACCCTTGGTAAAGAATTCAGTGTGTTGACAGTTCGGACAACGATAATGTGGCGGCAGTGGATTGACCTCAGTAATTCCGGTGAGGGTCGCAACCAAACTGGAACCAACCGACCCACGGGAACCTACCAAGTATCCGTCCTTGTTACTTTTGGCAACCAGTCGTTGGGCAATCAAGTAAATCACCGAGAACCCGTTTCCGATGATACTCTTTAATTCTTTATCCAAACGATCAGAAACAATCTTAGGCAGTGGATCACCATACCAAGCGTGGGCGGTGTCCATCGTCCGTGACTTAATCTCGTCTTCGGCCCCTTCCATTCTTGGGGTGTACAACTTATCCTTCAATGGATGGACGTCCTCAATTTCATCAGCAATTTGATTGGTGTTGTCCACAACAATTTCTTCGGCCTTTTCTGGGCCCAAGAAGTTGAAGTCACTCAACATTTCATCAGTTGTGAGGAAATGAAGGTCGGGTAATTCTTGACGGTTCAGAGGATTGGCGCCACCTTGCGAATTAATCAAGATTTTTCGATAAATGTAATCTTGCGGATTGAGATAGTGAACGTCCCCGGTTGCCACGACCGGCTTGTCCAGCTCATCGCCAAGTTTGACCATATTGGTTAAGATTTGCTCAAGATTCTCATCATCGGCGATCAAACCGGATTCAATCAGTGGCGCGTAAGCACGTTTGGGCTGAACTTCAAGATAATCATAAAAGCCAGCTTTTTGGCGGGCCTCATCCAATCCCTTTTGCATCATGGCTGTAAAGACCTCACCCGATGAACAGGCAGAGCCGACAATCAAGCCATCCCGGTACTTCTCCAGTTGCGTCCGGGGGACCCGTGGAACCCGGTAGAAGTACTTGACGTTTGACAAGGAAACGATTTTAAACATGTTTTTGAGGCCGGCCTGGGTTTTGGCCAATAAAATGGCGTGAGACGGCCGAGCATGGCGGTACGCATCGTTATCAGTCATGTGATCATTAAGCTGATCGTGATAGACAATGCCGTATCGATCTTCAGCATCCTTTAAAAATAGATAGTTTAAGTGGCCGGTGGTTTCAGCATCATAGATTGCTCGATGGTGGTGTTCCAAACTGACATCAAATTTCTTAGCCAAGGTATTCAGTCGATAACCCCGTAAATTAGGGTACAAAAATCTGGCCAAAGTCAAAGTATCGATGATTGGGTTTTGCATCTCATGCATGCCATGACGAACGTAGCCGGTGTTCATGAACCCCATATCAAACGTCACGTTATGGCCGACGACAATCGCATCGCCACAAAATTCCCGGAAAAGTTTGAAGACTTCTTCCTCAGACTTTGAGCCGTGAACCATCTCATCGGTAATTGACGTCAGATTCGTCGTTCGTTCCGACAAATGGAAACCCGGGTCAATAAATTCTTCAAATTGATCAATCACGTTACTGTTCTGCATTTTAACGGCTGAAAGCTCGATAACGCGGTCATAAATGGCTGATAAGCCGGTTGTTTCAGTATCAAAAACGACGTAAGTCGCATCCTTTAACGGAACGTGCTTATCATTGTAAGTAATCGGAACGCCGTCATCGACCAGGTTAATTTCAACACCATAGAGCATCTTGATGTCATTTTTTTGGCCGGCATGAAAGGCGTCTGGAAATCCTTGGACACCCGCATGATCGGTGATTGCCAGGGCTTTTTGGCCAAAGTGCTTGGCCTGCTTGGCAAAGTCAGCAATGTTATTAGTGGCATCCATTTGGCTCATTGTGGTGTGCAGGTGTAGTTCAACCCGTTTCTTATCATCATCTGCAGTATCTTGACGGCTAACCGTCTTAATGGGGTTAATATCATAGGCATTCAAAGTTAGTTCATGAGAGTAGTTATCCTCTTGGACGCTACCACGAACCTTCACCCAATCGCCTTCGTTAACGCCTTCAAAGAGCGCTTCTTCACCTTTATTGGAAAATTTCTTTACTTGAATGGATGATGTATAGTCAGTAATCTTCAGCATCAAAAGCTGGCGGCCGGAACGCAATGCCCGGATTTCTTTATCGAAAATGTAGCCAGAGACAACCACAGAGCGTTCCTCTTCTACAATTTCTTCCATCTTCATTACGGGTAAATCATCTTTGATTCGCCGACCAATGGTTGACTTGCCCCCACCGTTACCACTCTTGGGATGAGCTTGAGCATTCTCCTTGATCGCTTGGTTAGCCTTCTTGACTAATTCCGCATTGGCAGCATCGTTTTTCTTCTTGAGGGCTTGAATGTTTTGCTGAGAAGAACTTTCATCGACGATCGTGTGAATTGTAAAGTCAGGAAAGCCTGCCCGCTGAAAGGCATCTTCAATTGGCCCCAAGGCAGTGTTGGTCATAAAGTCCTTGACGATGTCATTTTCAGCGACAAACTCCACCCGCGAATCGACAATGGAGGGAAACTTGTCTGCACATAATTCCTTCATTAACGGTGAGGTAACCCCACTATGTGGAACGACCCATTGCCAGTATTGCCGAAGCAGTTGTTCAGTAAAGGTATCATTTTTTGCAGAAATATTCAGTGAAACATCAGCGATTTCTTTAAACGCAGACTGTAGTCTGGCATTAAAATCGTTAAAAACCTCAAATGGCAGGATTCGTGGAAGTGAAATGTCAAATTGCCACCGCTGGCTTTGTTTATGAACTTCCAGGCGATCAATTTTAGCATCCTCAAAATAAGGCAATTCATTTGCCTGTGTCCATTGAAGCTGTTCAAGCAACTTTTCAAATAATTGATTTCGATCCAAACTCATCACAATACCTCTTCTAAAAATAACGGTTTAACAACAACTGGCTGGACACAAAACCCAAGTTTTGGTCCAACCAGTTTAGAAGTGACGAAAACACACGTCTATATTAATTAGTTACGACATCATTAGTCAAGATTCTTCAACATTTTTTTGATTGTGTCACTCAATTCGGTGACGTTAACCTCAACGGTTTCGCCAGTTTTTCGGATTTTGATTTCAACAATTCCCTCTTCAGCCTTTTTCCCGATTGTTACTCTCAGTGGAATTCCCATCAAGTCAGAATCTGCAAATTTAACCCCGGCCCGTTCTTTGCGGTCATCGACAAGAACCTGTAATTGATCAGCTGTTAATTGGGCTTCAATTTGATGAGCTAAATCCATTTGAACGGCTTTTTTGGCATTAATAGGGATGACGTGAACATCAAATGGGGCAACCGCTTTGGGCCATACCAACCCATTTTCATCGGCATTTTGTTCAGAAATTGCTGAAAGTAGGCGGCTGACACCAATTCCATACGATCCCATGATGACCGGCACAGCGCGCCCATTTTCATCCAAGACGTTGGCTTTGAGACTCTTCGAATAGCGCGTACCCAGCTTGAAGATATGGCCAATTTCAATGCCACGGGTAAATTTCAGTGTTCCCTTACCATCAGGTGTTTTCTCGCCTTCTTTGACAACTACAAAATCGTCCACGTCATCAATCCGGAAATCACGATCAGAATTGGCATTGACATAATGGTAACCATTTTCATCGGCACCAACAACGGCATTCTTCATGTTGGCAACCCGTTGATCAGCGACGATTCGAACATCCTCACCAACGCCAACGGGCCCTAAAGAACCAAAGTCTGCCCCCAAATAGGTCTTGGCTTGTTTGTCAGTGGCCAACTCCAGAAAGTCAGCCCCCAGATAGTTCTTTAATTTAACGTCATTGACATCGTAGTCACCGCGGACAAGGACCATCACCGGCTTCTCATCGGCAATGTACAGCATCGATTTGATGGTTTGCTTATCTGAGACTTTTAGGAAAGCAGCCACCTCGGCAATGGTTTTCGCGTTGGGCGTTTCAACCTTCTTAAGGTCTGCTTCAGGTTCAGTTGAAGGCTGGTCGTCGACTTTTGATTTGGCCATTTCCAAGTTGGCAAAATAGTCACTTTCATCGGAATAAACAATTGTATCTTCGCCGACAGCAGCCATAGCAGAGAATTCTTTGGAATCAGATCCCCCCATTGCACCGCCATCACCGATGATCACTTTGTACTTCAAACCAATTCGATCAAAAATATTGCGATAAGCCTGCTCCATTGCATTGTACGTTTTATCCAGATCCTCATCGTTAGTGGCAAATGAGTAAGCATCCTTCATAATAAATTCACGGCTTCGCAGTAATCCATACCGCGGACGATTTTCATCGCGGTACTTATTTTGAATTTGATAAAGAACCAGTGGCAGCTGTTTGTATGATTTAATGGAATCGCGAATTAACGCCGTAAACGTCTCTTCGTGAGTTGGTCCCAAAATAAAATCGGTTTCATGGCGATTTTTAAATTTGAATAGCTCTGGGCCATATGTATCATAGCGCCCTGACTCTTTCCAAAGATCAGCCGGCAAAATGTCGGGCATCAGCATTTCATGAGCTGATGTTTTTTCCATTTCCTGGCGAATGATGGTTTCAATTTTGTTTAAAACGCGATAGGCCAATGGCAAATATGCGTACATACCTGCAGAAATCTGGCGGATATAGCCACCACGAACTAACATTTGATGACTTAAAGCTTCGGCGCCTTTGGGGGTTTCTTTTAACGTTGGGATCAGCATCTGTGATTGTTTCATTTATAAGGTTCTCCTTCAAAATTAACTTGTTTAATGTAAAAAGTATCTCTCAATATCATTCCAAGTAACCAGAATCATCAACAGCATCAAGAACGCGAAGCCGATCAATGTGATAACAGTTTCCGTTGTTTGAGAAACCGGCTTTCTTCTGATAGCTTCCAAAATGTTTAAAATCAGTTTACCACCGTCCAAACCAGGAATTGGAATGAGGTTGATAATTGCCAGGTTGAGTGAGAGAAATGCGAGGAAGTTCAAGACTCCTGAAAGTCCCATCTTGGCTGCTTGGGAAGTTGTCGCAAAAATTGCCACCGGCCCACCCAAATCGTTGAGACTAAAGTGGCCGCTAACCATGCTCCACAGGGCGCCAAACAGCTGCTTGGCGACTGTCCAAGTCGTCGTGAAGCCTGAAAGGATCTTGGCTTTAAAGCTGGTATCCATTGTTTGAGTAATGCCAATGAAGCCTGTCTTTTGACCGCCAGAAGTCTGGGCTTTGGGTTTCATGGTTAAGACTTTATCCTGACCATCCCGCTGGACCTTCACAGAAATTTGCTTATCAGCTTTTGATCGGATCTGAACAGTAAGATCCTGCCAATCAGTGGTCTTGTGTCCGTCAACCTCAACGATTCGATCACCGGATTTGACACCGGCAGTCCGGGCGACTGAATCAGTGGGCATGACATTGACTTTATTGGTATTGGATGCAACACCACCTTGAACAAAACCTAAAATTGTATATACCAAGATGGCAAGTAATAAGTTATTAAACACACCAGCAACGTTTGTCAGCATTCGATTAGGCAACGATGCCGACTGAAATTGAACATCTCGAGGAGCAATTTGTAACTCGGTCCCGTCTTTTTCGATAATAGTTGCGTCATGATCAACCGGATACGACTTAACTTGGGACTCATCACCATTTTCATATCCTTTGACATACAAATTATCGTCAAGATTGGTATCGGTGATGGTTAAGGGAATGCCCTGGAAAAGCGAGTGTTTATTGCTGGTGTTAATTGATGTTACCACACCACTGTCATTCAATTGAAGGGTCACCGGTGTCCCTGGTTTTAATTCGTCCTCACCGTCATCGGCCTCACCGGCCATCCGAACATAACCACCCAGCGGCAATAATCTTAGGGTAAAAGTTGTACTATTTTTTCGATAATAAAATACTTTTGGCCCCATCCCGACAGAAAACTCCCGGACAAGAATGCCCGAGCGTTTAGCGGTAATATAATGGCCAAACTCATGAAAGATCACAAGAATACCAAAGACGATAATGAAAACAATAATTGTAGTTATCAAGTGACACTTTCCTCCTAAAAACTAAATAACAGCTAACAAATGAAGCATTGGTAAAACAAAAAGTAAGCTATCAAAGCGGTCCAAGATTCCACCATGTCCAGGCAGAATCTTCCCCGAGTCTTTGACGCCATAATAACGCTTCAATGCAGATTCAATGAGGTCGCCAAATTGACCAGCTATAGAGAGAATAATCGTGAAGATGAACATTTGCAAGAGTGAGTGTCCGGCAATTGGGTAAAATGCGATAAATGCGGTACATAAAATGGTGGCTGCAAGTGAACCGCCGATTGAACCCTCCCAAGTTTTATTGGGGCTAATTCTTGGTGCCAACTTGTGTTTGCCAAACATTCTACCAAAAATGTACGCGCCACTGTCAGTTACCCAAACGATAAACAAAGCATATAGCAATACCGTCAGTCCAACTCCCCGCGCGGCAACGAAGTAGTGAAATCCCATACCGATATACAGCATGCCCAGGACAATTACTCCGGCATCATCAAATGAGAACAGGTTTCGACTCAGAACCGTTTGGAGAAGCAGCATCAAAACAAACAAAAAGAAGACAAAGTTTTGACTGATGTGTCCGGGTAAAAAGCTCGTCCATGCATCTGGCAGAATGAGTGAACAGACTCCCAAATAAGCAATAATTGATTCAGGTGAAATCAATAATTTCTTCTTCATCACCAATATTTCAGAGATGGCTACAATCCCAAGTGCCAAAGCGGCAATATCAACCCAGATTCCACCCATTACGATGATTGGAATAAAGATTAATAAAGCTACTACGGCTGTTATCACACGTTGTCTCAATTTGTTTCTCCTCTATTTACTAGTTTTAATTCCGCCAAACCGACGGTCACGCTGCTGATATTCCATGATCATTTGTTCAAAAACCGTTCGATCAAAATCAGGCCACAAAACATCAGTAAAAACAAGTTCACTGTAAGCAATCTGCCACAGCAAGAAATTGGATATGCGCTCTTCTCCACTGGTGCGGATCAGCAGATCGGGATCGGCTAAATCGCCGAGAAATCCGGTCATTAAATTTGCATCGATGGTTTGATCCGTGATCTGCTCTGGATCCAGTTGACCGCTGGCAACCTGACGACCAATTTGCTGGACTGCCATTCTGATATCCAAACGGCTGCCATAATTCAAGGCAAAGTTCAGAATCATCCCAGTACAGTCAGCGGTGTCTTTAATAGCGTCATTAACCGCCTTTTGAGTTTGAACGGGCAATTGATCCTTGATACCCATCACACGAACTTGAACATTATTTTTAACCAAGTCTGGCACGAAATCGTTGAAGAACTTAACCGGCAAGCCCATTAAATAAATGACCTCGTCATGGGGCCGTTTCCAATTTTCGGTCGAAAACGCGTATAACGTCAGAACCTTAACACCAAGATCACTAGCGACTTTGGTAATCGTTTTAACGGTTTCCATCCCGCGTTTATGACCAGCAATCCTTGGTAAATGGCGTTTCTGTGCCCATCGACCGTTACCGTCCATAATGATGGCAACGTGTGCCGGAATGTTGTCTGTTTTGAGTTGCGGGGTTGCTTGTTGATTGTCTTGTGTGTTCTTAAACATTTTACGCTCCTTAAAAACTGAATGTTGGCTTGGCTGTCAGATTCAAAAACAGCATGGGATCCTCGCGACATATCGTTAAACACCAAATGGCTGGAACAAAACCAAAGTTTTTTCCCAGCCATAAAATGCTATTCGTATTAGTCGGATTCGCCGTCTGGACGTTCAACCATTCGCCATTCACCGCGGTTTGCCTCAGCCAATGTGTTGAAATACTTCAACAGCTTATTGGCATCTTCCGGACTCTTTTGGCCCAGCAGGTTTAAGCCTTTGCCGGTTGTATAGGGTTCTGAAAGGTCCGTGATTTCATGGTCGTTTTCAATAGTTGCTGTAGAAAAGGCAATTACCCAGTCGTTTTCAACCAGTTGCGAAACGATGAAGAATAAGTTAAAGTCGTCGTTTACATATGCAGGCATTGCATATAAACCATCTTGAACCGGCTGCAAGTGGCCGCCGTTATAATCCAAGACGCCCAAATTGTCCTCAGTAACAGGCGTATTCAGTTTAAAGAGCATCTTGCCAAATTCATCGGTTCCAGGGACAACCGCAATTTCATCGTTATCTGAATTATTATTGTTATTATTATGATTATCTGCCATCGTATTGACCTCTTTCTAGCCGTTCATGACTTCTTGTTCTTTGTCGGCGACAATTCCGTCGACACCTTTAATTGCATCATCAGTCAATTTCTGAACTTGATCTTCATAGCGATGCAGTTCGTCGTCAGTGATATCTTCACTCTTATTGCTACGCTTGAGTGTGTCCATTGCCTCTCGACGGACATTTCTGATGGCAACCTTACTCTTTTCACCGGTTGCCTTGACCTGCTTCGCAATTTCCTTACGCCGATCTTCAGTTAATGCGGGAACAGCCAATCGAATTGCCGTTCCATCATTAGCCGGACTGATGCCCAAGTCTGCTTCATAAATGCCTTTTTCGATGCCTTCCAAGGCACTTTTATCGTAAGGGGTAATCAAAATCACCCGTGCTTCTGGAATGGTAATCGAAGCGATTTGGTTTAAGGGCGTTGGTGCACCATAGTAATCCACCATGACCCCACTCAACAAGCTGGCGTTGGCATGACCGGCACGGATACTGCCCATATCATGTTCCAATACCTCACGGGTATTCTTCATTTTTTCTTTCGCTTCAGTTAATACTGATTGTGCATCTGCCATAAATTATTTCTCCTTCACAGTTGTTCCGATATTATCACCAGTCACGACCTTACGGATATTGCCGGGCTTGTTCAAATTGAAGACCACCAATGGAATGTGATTATCCATCGACAGAGAACTAGCCGTAGAGTCCATCACTTTAAGGCCTTTTTCCAAAATATCCATATATGAAAGGGTATCAAATTTAACTGCATCTTTGTGAGTTCGGGGATCGGATGAATAAATGCCATCCACACCGTTTTTAGCCATCAAGATGGCGTCAGCACCAATTTCGGCAGCTCGCAACGCTGCAGTGGTATCCGTTGAAAAATAAGGATTACCGGTGCCGGCAGCAAAAATCACGACCCGGCCCTTCTCCAGATGGCGAACAGCCTTCCGACGAATATAAGGCTCGGCAATCTGCCGCATTTCAATTGAAGTTTGAACCCTGGTCGGAACTCCCAAATGTTCAAGGTTGTCTTGGAGGGCCAGCCCGTTCATTGTTGTTCCAAGCATGCCAATATAGTCTGCTTGAGCACGTTCCATACCCATCTCGGCACCGGCTTCACCACGCCACATATTGCCGCCGCCAACAACGATTCCGATCTGGACACCCAGGTTAAAGATATCTTTTATTTCTTGGGCGACGTTTTTGATAACAGGTGGATTAATACCAAAGCCGCGGTCTCCGGCCAATGCTTCTCCACTTAATTTTAAAATAATTCGGTTGTATTTTACTTCAGACATCCAAGTGCCTCCCATAGTTAATCGTTACTACCAATTTTAGCATATTAACGTTGCAATCAACAAGAAAACAGGGATATTCAAGAATTCTTATCAAATATTCTCAGCCAGTTCACAGAGATGTTTCAGAAAACAGGGTTGAGTTATTCATGATGGTAAATAAAAAGAGTTAGGAAAAGCGGAATGCTCTGTCCTAACCCCTATTATTTGGTTACATCAGTATCTTTGGAAAAATGATTTATAAACTAAATTCGCTCAGCTTACTTCAATTGATCGCGAACTTCATCTTCGAAGCTTTGGGTCTTCTTTTCGATGCCTTCACCGACTTCGTAACGAACGAATTTAACAATTGAACCGCCCTTGGAAGCAACGTATTTGGAAACCGTGACGTCTGGGTCTTTGACGAAGTCTTGATCTTCCAGGCAAATTTCGGCCAAGAATTTGTGGAGACGGCCTTCAACCATTTTTTCAACGATCTTTTCAGGCTTGCCTTCATTTAAAGCTTCTTGAGTCAAAACTTCCTTCTCATGAGCTAAACGGTCAGCAGGAACTTCTGCTTGATTCAAATATTCCGGATTAGTTGCAGCAACATGCATGGCAACATCCTTGGCAGTTTCTTCGTCAGCGCCTTTTAATTGAACCAAAGCACCAATCAGTCCACCATTGTGCAGGTATGAACCAAAGACTTCGTCATCATTTTTTTCGACAACTTCAAAACGACGTAAAGTAACTTTTTCACCAGTCACTTGAGTCGTTTCAATTAAATCGTCCTTAACAGTTCCTTTGTCGGTCTGCAATGCCATTGCTGCATCAACGTCTGCAGGCTTGTTGGCAACGATTGCGTCACTAACACGTTTAACTAATTCTTTGAATGGATCACTTGACGCAACAAAGTCGGTTTCGGAGTTGATTTCAACGATTGCAGCGGTATTACCCTTAACTGCGATGGTTGCCAAACCATTGGCGGCAACGCGATCACTCTTCTTCTCAGCTTTAGCAACTCCTTTTTCGCGCAAAACTTCAATTGCTTTGTCGAAATCGCCTTCAGTTGCAACCAAGGCCTTCTTAGCGTCCATCATACCGACACCGGTCTTCTTACGTAAATCCATTACTTGAGATGCTGAAATTTTTGCCATCTTAGTGGCCTCCCTTTAATTGTGACTAATAATTGTGACTAAAAACTGACTCCACACCAAGGCCAAATTGGTCCAAAGCGGTAGAGTCAGCCCGAGTGCTAATATTTATTTGTTAGAATCGTTGCTGCCTTCTACGGCGTCTGCAATGTCTTCAATTGAATCTTCTTTTTTGTCTGCTTTGGCGCCATCTTTACCTTCAAAGGTCTTTTCGTTAACGTCATCTTCGCCTTGGCGACCTTCAATGATTGCGTCAGCCATCTTTGAAGTGATCAAACGAACGGCACGAATAGCATCATCGTTTGATGGGATAACAACGTCGATTTGATCTGGGTCAGTGTTGGTATCAACCATTGCCACGATCGGAATGTTCAATTTCATTGCTTCGTGAACAGCAATTTGCTCTTTACGAGGATCAACGATAAACATAACGTCTGGGATCTTAGGCATGTCTTCAATACCGCCCAAGAATCGTTCCAATTTCTGTTCCTGCTTGATTAAAAGAGAAACTTCCTTCTTAGGAAGAATGTCAAAAGTACCGTCAGTTGACATCTTCTTCAAGTCCTTCAAACGCTTAACACGTGATTGAATGGTTTCCCAGTTGGTTAAAGTACCACCAAGCCAACGATTGTTGACGTAGTATTGACCGGCACGGGTTGCTTCTTCAGCAATTGAATCCTGAGCCTGCTTCTTAGTACCAACAAACAAGACAACGGCGCCCTTGGCAGCTTCGTCCTTCATGAAGTTGTAAGCAACATCGATTAACTTAACAGTCTTCTGTAAGTCAATGATGTAAATACCATTACGTTCAGTAAAGATATAGTCCTTCATCTTTGGATTCCAACGACGAGTTTGGTGACCGAAATGTACTCCGGCTTCCAGTAATTGTTTCATAGAAATAACAGCCATGATGTAGCCTCCATATTGTTTTTTTCCTCCCCAACGATCATTTGAATTAAGAACCATCCCTGGCAACTCTCAACCCATTACGTCAGGTGTGTATTTAAAACACCTTTAAAAGTATATAAGAAAAGCCGCGGAAGCGCAAGCACAAATACCCGGAACAGATTAATTTTTTGTCAAAATTGTTAAATTTCGATGAATCATGTTAGAATGATATTTCGTGGCGAGGAGGAATTTATACATGATTAAAGCCATCGTTTTCGATATCGACGATACTTTGTATGATACAAAGCCCGCATTTGTACAGGCTTTCGAAGAAACATTTAATCTAAATTTACCAGAAGAACAGATGAATCAGATCTTTGCCAACTACAATGAGCAGGAACAGTTGGCAATTGCAGAATCCAACTCAGACTCCGATTTGAAATTATCTGACGAAGAAATCAACTATCATTCATTACACCACACGTTTAAAAAGTATGATTTGCCCGGACTGACACAAGAATCTGCGAAAGCCTTTTCGGAGGCCTTTGAAACGGCCAGCAGCTCCATTCATCTATTTGATGGATTGACCACTGTCTTTAATACCCTGACCACCAAGTTCAAGTTAGGCATCATCACCAACGGAAGCAATGATGTTCAACTTGCCAAAATCATGAAGCTCAAACTTCATCATTGGTTTAGCCGCGAACAAATCATTACCTCAGAAGATGCGAAGGCTAAAAAACCGGACCCGCTTATTTTTACCTTGATGAACCGAAAATTCAATTTACGGGGCAATGAGATGATGTACATCGGCAGCTCCTATTTTGAAGACATTGTGCCCGCAAAAAAAGCCGGCTGGGAAACCGTGTGGTATAACAGCCATCAAAGTCCAATCGCAGATCCTCAAATCATTCCCGACCAGACAGTCAAAACACCGGAAGAATTAAAAGACTTACTCATGGATTTGGCTGCTCAAATAGACTAACCTAATTTAAAATAAAAAGGTTTCAATCAGATATCCTCTGACTGAAACCTTTTTTGTATATCAAGCCGGTTAAATTAAAGTTCAACCAACTTGTCTGATTTACCAGTATTAATTAATGATTTGTTTGCGTCCATGGCGAAGTAGACCATGTTACGAGCGGCCCGTTTTGTGTAGAAGGCAATATGTGGACTTACCAAAACGTTTTCACGTTTCATCAAGTTCTTGAGTCGTTCGTCAGGGATCTTGTCAAAGCTGCCAAAGTCGGTATTGAAAATACCAACTTCGTTTTCATAAGTATCAAGGGCAGCACCGCCCATTTTACCTGAATCAAGGCCGCGAATTAAAGCATCAGTGTCAACAAGGGCACCACGAGCTGGGTTAAGGATGAAGACACCGTCTTTCATTTGAGCGATTGTCTTATCGTTAATCATATGTTCGTTTTCCTTGGTTGCAGGCGCATGCAATGAAAGAACATCTGATTGAGCATAGAGTTCTTCAGGAGTATCAACATAAACCCCTTCTTTTTCAAGCTCTGGATTATGATAAATATCATAAGCAATTACTTTGGCACCAAAGCCTTTGTAAATGCGCATTGCAGCCCGGCCAATCCGACCAGTTGCAAAGACACCAACAGTCATTTGGTTCAATTCGTCAGCAATATCTGGTGCCCAACGAAGGTCACCATTTGCTTGTTTGCGGTCGAATGTGTTGGTCCGACGAAGTAATCTCATTAACTGAGTTACAGTAAATTCGGCAATTGCTTCTGGAGAATATGCAGGAACATTGGTAACTTGAATACCGTTACGCTTGGCAGCGTCGGCATCAATATTATCAACACCTACGTTACGAAGTGAAAGGTACTTGATACCAAAGCTGCCCAGCTTATCTAATACAGATGCAGTGTAAGGCTTTTGTTGGTATGTAACCACACCATCAGCACCTTTTGCTTGGTCAACAGTTGAGTCGTCAAGTAATTCACCGGTTGAAGCAACTTCAACGTCGGGATTTTCTTCACTCCACTTGTCTAAATAAGGTTTCTCATCGTCACGAATGCCATATGCAATAATTTTCACGAATATTACCTCCTAACAGAATACTTAAAGTATAACACTTTTTGATAATAATTTTCACTACTTTTCGTAGTTTGTTCAATAATTCACTCTAATTTTATCCCCGCTTGAGCTAAATGGGCAATTTTTTGAGCCCGACTCAATTGTTTAAAGGCGTATTCAGCGCTCAAGGCAGCGTGTTTGGTGTCAAATTGTTGCTTGAACAAAATTTTGATTGGTCGGTGAGAGCGGGTGTATTTGGCACCCAAGCCTTTCACATGCTGTTGAAATCTTCTTTCAACATTCGTGGAAAAACCGGTGTACAAAGTGTCATCGGCACATAAAAGCACGTACATATAATACTTATCTGTTTGTTCCATAAAGCATCTTCTTTACTTCATCAGTATAGTCATCGCCGTCATAAGTAATAATATCGCGGTTGACTTTGAGACCGTTTGGCTTGCCGTCTTTAATCGCCTCAACCAGGACCATGTTGGCATCCTCTTTGATTCGGGGTCTGACAAATTGAAGCCGTTTTGGCTCCAGTCGGTGACTTCGTAACGCCACGATCAAATCCGTCAGCCGATCGGGCCGGTACACCATGAAAAGTTTGGCGTTCATTTTCAACAGTCCGGCTGCTGAGCTGACAATTTCATTTAAATTAGTGGTGATTTCATGCCGCGCGATGGCCAAGTATCGATTCGGATTCTTTTCGCTGGTCTTGTAGTTGACGAAATACGGCGGATTGCAGGCAACAACGTCAACAGAATCTTTTGGAATATATTGGTCGGCATTTTTGAGGTCGTCGTTGACCACTGATATCTGCTGACCCAAGTCATTGAGTTCAACGCTCCGATGTGCCATATCCGCCAGCCTTGTCTGAATCTCGATCATGGTGATGTGAGCAGCCGTTTTTTCACTTAAAAACAGTCCGACTGCCCCATTGCCGGCGCACATGTCGACAATTTGTTTGGTTCTGTGTTGCGTGGTCCGAACAAAGTCGGCCAGCAAAACCGCGTCCAATGAAAACGAAAAAACGTCTTTGCTTTGAATAATTTGGATGCCTTTGCTGTATAATTGGTCAATTCGTTCGTCTTCATGTAAGTTTACTTGCATATCGTTATGTTCCTTCACAAATTAGTTTGCCAAACGCTTCTATTTTAAGTTAATATAATTCTATCAGATATGAAAGAAGGAAATGAATTGTTTTATTCATTCATGAGAGTCCTTGTCCGAATCCTGGTGTTTATTATCAATGGCAATGCCCGTTATGAGCACAAGGAGCGACTGCCAAAAGGCAACTATATCCTGGTTGGCCCCCATCGCACCTGGTTTGATCCAATTTACTTTGCACTGGCGGGCAGTCCGAAAAAGTTTAGTTTCATGGCGAAAAAAGAACTATTCAAAAATCCAATTTTGCGTTGGATTTTGGTTCATGCCAATGCTTTTTCGGTTGACCGTGATAACCCCGGTCCTTCTGCCATCAAGAAACCAGTCCGAATTCTCAGAAAATCAGATTTGTCTTTGATCTTATTCCCATCAGGCACCCGGCATTCCAGCCAATTAAAAAGCGGCGCCGCCTTTATTGCCCAGCTGTCAGGTGTGCCGCTGGTCCCGGCCGTTTATCAAGGACCACTGACATTCAAACAGCTTTTTACTCGAAAACGGGTCACGATTGCCTTTGGAGAACCCATTACAATTGACCGTAAACAAAAATTAACGGATGATTTTCAAAAACAAATTGAAACGGAAATGCAAAGCGCGTTCGACGCCTTGGATTATGCCGTTAATCCGGATTTTAAATACGTTGATGTATCAAAAAAAGAAGAGTAAGTGAAATGACAAAAAGCCCTCACCAAGTTGGTGGGGACTTTTTGTCATTGAAACATTCTAATTTTTACCAGTTTGGTTTTGCATCGAATGCATCATTTGATTTAATTTCTTTTGGGAAGGTTTTTGACCCATTTGTATCATCAGTTGGCGCAATTGATCTTCGCTGAATGGTGGGTTTTCTTTGAGGTACTTTTCCATATACTTCCGAGCACCGTAAAAGCCACCAACCAAGCCCAAGATCAAGGCTAACACAACGATTAATATCCAAATCCAAGTTGCCAAGACAAGGCCTCCTTTATCATATCACTAAGTAATTTTACACAATTATGCCATAGAATTAAAGGGCTAATCAACAAAATCCCGATTCTTAGGGGAAAACTGCCCCCTAATCGTCCCGAAGACCTTTGTGACGTTGGACTTCCCTGACTTTTCCGGGCGTCACTTCCTTGCCATTCTTATCATAAACTTTCATCATTTCAATCTGTTTTTTGAAGTTTTCACGGAAGTGAGCAACGTATTTTTTACGCAAATCAGCCTGTTCCAACTTTTCAACTTCAGATAAGCCCTCATTTTTTGCTTTGTGGGCCAGTTCATTAATTCTTGGGATGAGTTCTTTGAAAACATCGTCACCGATTTTTGATTGCAATTCTTTTTTCTCTTGTTCGTTCATTAAAATTCCTCCATATCGACTATAATAACACAATTATTGATAGTTACGCGAACGTGTGTTTTGAAATGTGACCCAGGTTATGATATGATTTAGGTATTAAACAAAGACTTATGAGGTGTCTAAAATGTCAAAAACGACCAATGATCCCCAAAGTAAACAATACCAGATCCTTCACTTCATCTGGGAACGGGTTAATGAGCAGGGCTATCCACCAACGGTCAGAGAAATTGGTGAAGCCGTTCATCTATCCTCAACCTCCACGGTACATGGCCATATTGCTCGACTTGAGCGGAAAGGCTATATCGTGAAAGATCCAGCCAAACCCCGCGCGCTGGAAGTCACCAGTAGTGGCTTGGATGTCCTGGGTATGCAGCCGCAGCAAAAACAGATTCCGGTTTTAGGAACTGTGACTGCCGGTGAACCGATCTTAGCTGTTCAGGAAGCCACCGACTACTTCCCGCTCCCGCCTGCTCTGGCACACAGTGATCAACCATTATTTATGCTGCAAATTCGGGGCGAAAGTATGATTAACGCCGGCATTCTCGATGGGGACTATGTGGTTGTCCGCAAACAGGAAAGCGCCGATAACGGTGACATTGTCATTGCGATGACCGATGAAAATGAAGCAACCTGCAAACGGTTCTTCAAGGAAAGCGATCATTACCGACTACAGCCAGAAAACGATACCATGGCGCCCATTATTTTGACCAAGGTCAGCATTTTGGGAAAAGTGGTCAGTTTGTACCGCAGCGATATTTCATAATTATTTCTACCTAAGGACTGTTCTGCTAACAGTCCCTTTCTTTTACCCTGAGTTCTGGTCCAGGACTTTTCGGCAATGCCCAACGAGCCCTTCTACCATCAATATTATGCCTGTTGATCTCGATAAACCAGCTGGTCGGCCTGTCTGCCAAGCAACACGAATCGACTGTCATCATCGGCAGCATCAAATGTAACATCTCCACCGGCGTTTGGCAATCCATTTGCATACATCGCTTCATACTCAGGAACAGACAGCCTCGTTCGGTTGGCAATCACTTGTTCAACCTGGCCGGCAAGGCTCTGCGGTTGGATTTCAGGGGCAATTGTACCACTGTAAAATTCCCCTTGAGCTCCCGATCCATAACTAAACAAACCAATTCGATCACCTGGCTGAAGCGTTTTGGAGTTGGCCAGTAGTGATAACAAGCTTAAGTAGAGTGACCCGGTATAGAGATTACCGACGAGGGCATTATACTTTTTAGAATGATCGAATTCTTTGAGCAGCTGTTGTGAGTGAGCACCATCATCGATAACCGTCCGAAGCGCTTTTAGGCCCATCTTGGTGAATGGCAGATGAAAAGCCATCGCGGAAAAATCACTCAGCGTCCGTTGATATTTCGCAGAGTAATCTTTAAATGTTTGGTTGAAGAAATCGATATAAATATCCGTTGAGTAATGCCCGTCGACAATTGCATCACGACGGTAAAACGGCCGCCAAAAATCCATAATATTTTCTGAGTAAAACGCACTTTGATTGTCCAAAGCTAAAATTTTTGGATCCTGACTCATCAGCATGGCAATTGCCCCGCCGCCTTGGGTGACCTCACCAGCTGTTCCAATCCCATATCGGGCAATGTCTGCTGCCAAGACCAACACTTTACTTTCAGGATGCATTGCAATATGATCGAAAGCCATCTGAACGCCGGCCGTACCACCATAACAGGCTTGCTTAATTTCAAACGATCTGGCGGAGTTGGATATTCCAAGCAACGACTGAACATAGATGGCCGCTGACTTGGAGTTGTCAACACCGGTTTCAGTTCCAAAGATCACCATATCAATTGCTTGTTTATCGTCATCGCTTAAAATCTTGGCGGCAGCATTGGCAGCCATCGTGACCACGTCTTGTGTTGGCGGGATTACCGCCTGGTTCTTCTGTCCAATCCCAATCAAATATTTATTGGGATCTTCCCCGCGGGCATTTGCCAAATCTGCCATATCCAAATAGTAATCAGAAGTAAAGAAACCCATTTTGTCGATTCCAATTGTCATAATACTCTCCTTTAAGAAAGAATGAGACCGAATATTTTAGGTGCAATATCCAGTCTCATTATGTATGCCGCTGATTGTTAATGATTATTTATTCGTAAAATGAATTTGGTAGGTGTCATTGCCGTTCATCGACTGGATCACTAAGCCTTCCAGTAATGGACCCGCATAGACAAAGCCTTCATGCTGATGGCCGGTTGAGATAAAGGTCCATTGAACAACTTGATTACCGCTCAAGGCTGAGCCGAAAACTCTGGCACCAGTCAACGTCCCAACCGAATTATCAGAAAGAACAACTTGTTGGTTTCCTAGATTTCCATTGACATTAATAGTTAACATTAAAATTCTCCTAGTTATTTCCTTTATACAACATAATAATATAGCATAATTGCAATGCAAATGCGAATTGGTTATAGTAAGCTTATACTTAAATTAAAATATGGAGATGATGATTATGAAAATTAATATCCATCGTTCCGCAACAAACAAGGTGCTTGCCGGCGTCATTGGTGGCTTGGCTGAGCACTTTCAATGGGATCCCACTTTGGCACGGGTCGTATTTGTCATTCTGGCATTTACCCCATTCTTCCCGGGAATCATCGCATACCTACTGCTTTGGATTTTGATGAAAGCACCAGAATAATTAGTGCTGTTTCAGTGATCTGCGGCCAAGCCAGTAGATGACTGCCAACCCACCAAAAAATAGGACAAAGAACAGTAGAAAGCATTCCAAGAAAAACGTATCCGGCAGCATGTTAATCACCGGATCGGTGTTCGGGTCAAAAATCCAGTCCTGGTTTCTAAATAATACTTCATGAAATGCCACAAATACCTGGTCAAAATTAACAAACATCAACGCGATAATCACTAACGAAACTGTGGTGACGACCTTAATTGGCGTCATCAACAGCCAAGTTAGTGATTTTTTGTTGAGCCGATGCAGTAGGTAGGCACCAGTCGGCACTAAAATCAGCCCAACAAAATTGTTGAACAGGATCAACCCTTTAACGTCCCGAAAGTGCTGCAGTCCCTTTGCAGAACTGAAGAAGTAATCCAGCTTTAAAGAAGGAATCCACGGCAACTGTAAATAGGCGATAATCCTGACATAATCATGATGCATCTGGCTAGCAGTGCGACCGGTAGCCGCAGCTAATTTGAGCGGATTAATATTGAGGTCAAACAGCCAAACACTGTTGACAGTCAAAAAGATGGCGAGGGCAAGGCACCCCAATATGATTAAAGTGCCATAGCCAATTTGTTTTCCAAGCATTTTCACATTTATAACCGCCAATCATCAAGTGAGTCAATCTGGTGAGTCGGCTGAACCGATTCTTTGGCAACCTGTTGCTTTGTCGAAAGTCCGGTATAAACCAAGAGCGTATCGACTCCGGCATTAATCCCAGCTTTAATATCCGTGTTGTAATTATCCCCGACCATCACGACGTCAGACTGTTCAAGGCCAATTTTTTTAATGGCACTTTCAATAATTCTGGCTTTGGGCTTGCCAATCATGATCGGTTCAACTTGGGTGGCATACTCGACAAACTTCACAACCGAACCGGCTCCAGGCATCATTCCACGCTCTTTGGGAATGTTTGTATCGGGGTTGGTACCAATGAACGTCGAACCGCTTCGAATGGCTAAGACGGCCTCTGAAAGCTTTTCATAGGTTAGGTCTGAATCCAGCCCCACGACCACGTAATCCGGATGATCGGCTTCCAAACGATAATCGTTGGCTAAGATAACTTGTTTCAAGCCCATTTCACCAACGATGTAAACAGATGAAGCATCCCCACTACGATGCTCATTCATGTAATCAACCGTCGCCATCCCTGATGTATAGACATTTTCCGGTTTGACGTGAATATCATGGTTATCAGCCAGGTTCTTAACCACGTCTCTGGGGAGCTGAGTGGAATTATTCGTCACAAATAAAAATGGAATATTGGCCTTCTGCAGGCGCTCAATAAATCGTTTGGCGGCCGGAATGCGTTTTTTACCGGCATACACAGTCCCATCAAGATCAATAAAATAGCCCTTATAGTTTGTCATCAAGTCAATCCTTCTAATTATTTTTTACTCTCACGAATAATAAAGTGGTGCTTTTTTGATTTTTCTTCAGTCTTCACGACCATATTATGGCGCTTTTCAACTGGCTTATGGGCGGTAACCTTCTTTTCTTCAAAGGCGTGGTTCCGATGATTGCGATGATTACTCCGGTTGCGGGAATTATGAGACCGGTTTGATCGATGGTTACCTCGATTATTCCGGGATTTTCTGATCACCGGTCGGGCCTCAAGATTATGAACGACAAAATAAGCGGCACCGAAGTTGACGTCCTCCAAAATCCAGTCGTTGAGTGCAGAAATAAACGGGCCGGAAGTTTCAGTTCGGTCATCATTAAAGAATCCCCGCAAACGTAATTTGCCGTATCCCCAGTCACCAACAATGTAATCATACTGACTAAAAGCCGGATTGTACCGACGAACGAATTCGTCAAAGTCAAAACCATCCGTGTGATTGGTATCCAATTCATACTTATGATCATTGATTAAGAATTCTGTTTCACTGACTCGGTTGATTCGTGCCAATGGCTTTCGATTCTCGTCTTGTTTCGCAACGAGTTCATCTAAGGTTTTTCTGTCCAAAGTAACCCTCCTTTCACTGATTAAGTGGATAATGTTTGGCGAGATAATCCCCAAACACATCCCTTAAATTTTCATCGTATAAAATTTCGTTGTGGCCGATAATCTCCAATGTCGGGAAGAACGGAATAAACAAATAGTGGTCCGGCATGGCAATCTGGTATGTTTTCGCCGGTGAAACCAACTCTTCATGGAAAAAGAGCTGGCCGGCATCTTGATCATACCGCAATCCGCCATAATGTAGCTGGCCAAAATATTTGCCACGAAAGCCCATCCCTTTTTGTGGGAATTTGGTCAAAAAGTTCTTGTTCTTTTCCATTTCTTTGATGAGGCGCCAGAGATTATAACCGTCCAAAGTGACCCGCATGACATGCATCGCGTGGGGCAACATCTGATGCAATTGATTTCGATCAACAATCCCTTGAGGCAGGTCGGTTAAAAATAGGCCCGAACTTAAAATGGCAGCGCGAGTATCGGCTTTTTCCATTATCGCATGCAAACCTTCGTTTACCAAGCGCGAATGGCCGATGAGATTAGTTGTCATGGGGGCTTTGATTCTGGCAAGTTTGTTGCGTGCCAGCAGTTTTTCACCGTGTTCTTGATATTCCTGAATTTCAGCATCATCTTCAGGTTCGCTGGGCAAATCAGCGGTTTTAATCACTTTGGCTTGACTGGCTACAATCCGATGGGAACCATCGATAGTCAGTGTAATCTCACCAATATAATGGCCCCATTTTTCGGCAGCTGCCAGTAGTGAATGATTCACTTTTTCACCGTGAACAAGTAAGTGATGCGTATGCGAGCCGATGATCACATCCAGCTGAGGAAACTGACGTGCCAATAGACGGTCGGTTGGCAGCCCCAAATGTGATAGTAACACACAGATATCATATTTGCCGGCATTGTCGGCGAGAATTTTAGGCAGGACCGTTTCCGGTTTGAGAGGCTCCCACCCCAAGATCGGATATGTCAGTAAATAAGGCGCTGTCAGCCCAATCAGAAGCACGCGTGTATGCTGCGGGGTGGTAATAATTTTGCTGGGATGAGCCCATTTGGGAATTGATTTGGTCTGCTGATCCAAAAGGTTTCCCAAAATGACGTCGAAATTGGCATCATTGTACAACTCGTCCAATTGCTCATGACTATTGGTCAAGCCCTCGTTATTGCCAATTGTGACGGCATCATAATGAATTTGGTTGAGCAACTCCACATTGGCCTTGCCGTTGGTTACCTCAGTGAGCGGGTGAACGCGATCAACCGCATCCCCCAAGTCGACAGTGATAACGGAAGAATCGGCTCGCTGAAGTTCTGCGCGTCGCGTGGTGATAAATTGACGAATACGTGGCCAATTTTCGAAATGGGAGTGCAGATCGTTTGTGTGTAAAATTGTTAGCTTCTCAGTCATCAAACCATCCAATCTTTTCTAAATTAGTGCCGCTTGGCAAAGTCTTCAGCTTTTCCGGCGACCATTTCTTCAATTTCAGCTTGGGAAAATGGCGTTCCAAACGGTGGCTTCTTTTTCAAATAATCAGTTTCCGGCGTATCCACACCGACATTGATATTTTCTTTAATCGGAACTGTATAATGATGAATGTGTCCATGTAAATTAATAATTTGTTTAACGATGCCCATCATCATCGGATAGTGAGTCATATAATACTGACGATGATTCATCTTGATGAGAACACCAACATCGTGAAACTCAAACTTTTGATGATTGCCCACGGGATGATTATGCTGCTGCAGATATTTGAACAAAGCACGGGAATCGTGATTTCCCTTGATCAAAACCAAGCGGCCATTCAATTGATCCAGCACTTCAAAAATTTTTTCCAGTGCCACTTTCTCAGGTCGGGTATGCAAAATCGCAATGTCACCAAGATGATACACCACATCGTTCTTGCCCACCCGACGATTCCAATTGTTAATGATGGTTTCATTCATATCCTCGACAGTCAGAAATGGTCGTGGTGCGAACTCGCTAACGCCAAGTAAACGTTCATGAAAGAAATGTGTATCAGCAGTAAAAAATTGCATGAACAGGTCCTCTTTCGTACATAAGTTATACCATTAATGATACCACCCAGCAGCCGTTTAGTAATGAAAAAGTATTCAAACAAAGCTGATAATACCAATGAAAAAAGCCAAGGCGCCGATGCCTTGGCCAATCATCATTTTTGGTTCTTCGTCAACTGTTGTTGGTGAACAAAATATTGGAGTTCTAATCACTTGGTGATTAGAGCTCTTTTTGTATGAACTCGAAAAGCGAACAGCACTCTTAGCCGGAATCTGAAGAAGTTTCGGTAACCAAATCCAGTGCGTTTAATGACTTTAATCTTGTTGTTTGAACCTTCTAAGGGCCCGTTGGTGTAATGGTGAGTAAAGGTATTGCCAATTTCATCATGATGAGTCGCTAGGGTCTGGAGGGTTGCCAACATCTCTTCCGAGCAGCCCTCTAAGTGATGGAATACTTGATTATAGTTGGGCCAATCACGGTTTTTGATGGTTTCACGTAACCGATTCATCACGTTGTAAGTTTGCTTGAGCTCGGGATCAATGTCCAATAAAGCATCAACCACATCAGTGGCAGTCGCTGGATAAGGGAAGTTTGTCCACTTACGGAAAGCTTCGTAGTTGAGGTGATTTTCCGGCGTTAATAATAGTTTCCAATAGCGTTTTAGGGCGTGATACTCGCGTGAGGAAGTCGCCAGGGTTTTCATGAGGCGCACCCGCGTCTTATTAAAAGCTCGATTTAAAGCGTTAACCAAGTGGAACGGATCGATGACAACGATGGCGTTCGGAAAGATCTGCCCCACCAATTTGGGATAGGTATAGTTCATATCGGTGACGATAATTTTCACATTTTCTCGCGCAGCCTGGTCGTAATGCTGGAAATACTTTTGAAGCTGATAGATGGTCCTAAAGGGTAACAGGTCGATCAATTCGTGGGTTTCCGCATCCATAAATTCAAAGCTCATCGCGTCGGTGGCGCTCTTAGTGCTTTTAACTTCGTCCATGAGGAGAACTTTTGGTAAATAGTGCCAGTTGGTTTGAAAGTCCCGTTCAGCGCGCAAGAGCTGCCGACCAACGAATGAATCCGAAGTGGATAACTCATCGGCAATGTGTTTGAGCGAAACCGGTTCGGTCAGTTTTTCTAAGCATTGTTTGCGGGTCGTATTTGAAATCGTGCAGTGTTTCGGCACCGCATTCGTCTGCGCCAGGAAATTGGTATGACAAGCCTTACAGTGAAAGTTTCGCCGATTGAGACACAGGATAACGGTGCTGCCCAATGTTTTTGCGAATCTAATGGTGGTCTTCCGCCAACCATAGCCAATAATTTGGTGATCATTGATAATCCCACAATTGCGGCATGCCTTGGGGGTGTAGTTTAGGGACCCCACCAATCGAATCACTCCATCATCACCCACTTGTCCTTCCTCAATTATTAAGTGTTCATCATCTATTCCTAACAACATTTTCGTAGTATCATTTGACATAGGGCATTTCCTTTCTTGACTTAATTCTGTGGTGGGAGCAAGTTAACGGACGGGAGATGTCCGCTTTTTTATTCTAATGATAAACAAAAAATCTGTCATCAGTAATAGATAAAAATCTATTACCAACAACAGATATTGTAGAACCTCATTTTTCAACTTCTTTAACCTTATCTGTCAGACTTTTGAAAATAAACAGTCCAATTAGCCAAACCACCGAGCCGATTAAAGCAATCAGCGTATCCGTCTTCATGGTCAAAACAACTGCCACAAAAGCCATGAAAATCAGTACAAAGTAATCGCTGATTGGAAAAAGCGGCATCTTAAATTTGAGCGATTTCTGACTGCCAGTTTTTTTAACCTGCTTTCGATACTTGATATGAGCCAACACAATCATTCCCCAGACAAACAGGAAACAAGTTGTAGCAACACTGGAAATGAAAGAGAAGACGTCGCCGGGCATCATAATACTCAAGAGCACGATAACCGCGATCACCAAGGTCGAAAAAAGAATTGCGTTAAACGGAATTTGACGGGCAGAAAGACGGCCGACTTTTCGACTGAATTTTGATTTACCGTTGTAGGTCAATGAAAACAGCATTCGACCAGTGGTAAATAACGAACTGTTACAAGCTGAAATTGCCGCAGTTAAGACGACAAAATTAATAATCAAAGCTGCGGACTGGATGCCCACACCGGCAAAAACCTGGACAAAAGGACTGGAAGTTGGCGAAACGTGCTGCCATGGGAAAATGCTCATGAGTGCCAACAGCGACCCAATGTAAAACAAGAGAACCCGGGTTGGCACTTCGTTGATACTCTTTGGAATTGTCACCAAAGGATCCTGGGTTTCAGAAGCCGTCATCCCAATCATTTCGATTCCGGCGAAACTGAAGAGCACCATTTGAAAGGACAAAACAAAACCCTTCGCACCGTTGGCAAAGAAACCGCCATCCACCACATTCATCAATGATGCGTGTCCGTATGGTGTTTTAAAATGGATTGCCACCAGGACGATTCCAATGACAATCAGTGCAACAATTGCGACGATTTTTACAATTGCCAGCCAAAACTCGGTTTCACCGAATGCTGATACAGCGACGATATTGATGATAAATAGGATCAATAAGAGGACCAGACCTGTCAGCCAGATTGGAATGTCCGGGAACCAAAACTGGACGTATAATCCAGAGGCTGTCACTTCTGCCATCGCAATGGCGATCCAACACATCCAATAGGTCCAGCCGATCACGAAGCCCATTTTTTCGCCTAAATATTTTTTGATGAAGAAAACAAACGAATTGCTTTCGACATCAGATACCAACAGTTCCCCCAGCGCCCGCATTAATAGGAAACAAGCCAGCCCGGCAATCCCATATGCCAGGATGATTGATGGTCCTGCTAAATGAATGGACTGGCCGGCACCAAGAAACAGCCCGGTTCCAATTGTTCCACCAAGGGCAATCAATTGAACATGTCGATTCTTGAGGCCCCGGGACAGTTGGTTGTCGTCTTCTTGATTTTCCACAATGTGCCTCCGTTTCTAAAAAATGACAATTTGGTTTATTAAACAATAAGGCTGGGACAAAAGGCAAAACCCTTTTGTCTCAGCCTCGTTTGTAACCCGCGACGTCCGAATTCAAATGGGGCTCAACGGATTCTATGCTTGAAAAAGCAACGATCTTCGCCCGTAATGATTGGGTATTAATGACGAACGTCCAAAAATTATTTCTGTGTTTTGCGTAATCTTTCGATATCGCGAACAATCATTAACTCTTCATCGGTTGGGATCAACAATGTCTTAACCGTTGAACCAGCAGCTGACAGGTCACGTTCTTCGCCACGGATGTTATTCTTTTCAGGATCAACTTTGATACCGAAGTAGCCCAACTTATCGGTAACTTCCTGGCGAATCATAATGTCGTTTTCACCAATTCCGGCAGTGAAGACCAAGGCATCAATCCCACCCATTTCAGCAATGTAACTGCCAATGTAGCGGATGATACGATTCTTAAAGATTTCGCGAGCGAGCATTGCCCGGTGATTAGTCTTCATAACCCCTTCAATTTCACGCATATCTGCGGAAACACCTGATAAACCGACCAAACCTGATTTGTGGTTCAAAATATCAACCATATCATCCATGTTTTTAATACCGGCTTTTTGCATCACATATTGTAATGCAGAAGGATCAACGTCCCCCGAACGAGTTGCCATCGTAATGCCGGCAACAGGTGAGAAGCCCATTGAGGTATCAAATGACTTGCCGTCTTTGATTGCGTCGATTGAAGCTCCGGCACCTAAGTGAAGGACGATTAATTTCAGGTCTTTCAGAGGCTTACCTAAAAGGGCAGCTGCTCTGGCAGAGACATAACGATAGCTGGTTCCGTGGGCACCATACTTACGAACTTGATACTTCTGATAATACTCGTAAGGCAAGCTATACATGTAGTTGACTTCTGGGAGTGTTGTATGGAATGAAGTATCAAAGACGGCAACACTAATGATATTTGGGAGAATCTTCTTAAACGCTTTGATGCCAAGCAATGCAGCCGGCTCATGCAGTGGTGCGAACTCCGTTAGTGACTCGATTTTTTTGATGACCTCATCGTCAATCACAACTGAATCCGGGAAGAGTTCCCCACCAGCAACAATTCGATGGCCAACACCGGTAATTTCACTATAGTCTTTGATGATGTCCAAACTTAACAGCTTATCAAGGACCAGTTGAATGGCCTGTTCATGATTATCAATATCTTGGGTATCTTTGAACTTCTTACCGTCACCGTACTTGATTGAGATATCTGATGCGCCCAATCCAATTCGGTCAATAGCACCGCTTGAAAGAACGGTTTCCTCAGGCATTTGGAACAACTTGTACTTTAAGGTTGAACTACCAGCGTTAATTGCAATTGATTTTCCCATAATAAATAATGCTCCTCTGTATTTTTTAAAAAGCTTGATAAACAATTTTATAATAAATCAGTTTGTTCCCAATCATCAATCTCGGTCAAGAACTTGGTAAAGGCTTGTTGGTCCTTAAATGATGGAAATTCCCCCAACATTACCGGATCCACCTGTTTGGCACCGTCGCCAGCATTTTGAAGAATCAAAATTGCCTTTTGGGCCGCAGCGTTTGCAAAGAGTTCTTTTGGTAAATTAAGTAATCCCTGCAGGTAAACCTTCCCTTGCATCCATTTAAGAAGCTGCTTGGCTTCGCTGGTTTGGAAAAGCTGACTTGGCACCAGGAAGAAACCAAACCCACCCGGCAAAACATGCTTCATGCCAAATTCAATCAGCAAATGGTGCACGTATGAATGACCCGTCTCTGAATGGGTAGCAAATCCCTTGGCATTAGCATCGATTGGATAGTAGCCAATCGGCAAATCACTAACGACTGCATCGACCACGGGAGCTAAAACATTTTGGATCGTATCCTCGTGGAAAAGCTCAGCGTGAATCTTTTGCAGCTCGACTGAGTCTGCAGCCAATTCAAACATTGCATCGTCATTTTCAATTCCGGAAATGGTTGGTGTAACGCCAATGCTGGTTTGAAGCTGATGATAAATTGCTGTTAGTAGATTGGCAGTTCCCATTGCCGGATCAAGAATGCTTAATTCTTTGCGGTCATGGAAAATTCCGGCAATAATATAGCCAATAACGTTGGCAATGGTATCAGGCGTCAGTTGGTAATTAGCCTGAATTGTGTCAACTCGAATCGCCTTGAGCACAGCCATTTGAATTGCTTTCCGGAAAGTTTCGGCAGTGAAGTCATCCGGATTAAAGTCTGCATAAATATTAGTCAGCTTTTTGGTATCAACTTCAGTCAGTTCGTCATCTTCTTCATCGTCACTCTGGATAAATCCCAGTGTTTCGATGAAAGAATCAAGATACGATTGATCCTTGGCTTTTTGAATCAATTCTGTCGAACGATTCAAGATATCAAAAAGCTGCTCAATTTTCCCTTGAGCCAGAACTCTCAACCCCTTTATTCAATAGTTGAACACTATTAAATACTACCAGATAAGCTGTCAATAATTCAAGTTAGATTGTTATTTCACAACCACAAAAAGGCCACTATTCGTGACCACTTGTGCGTTTTGGGTGAACATCTTTTTTGATTGGCTTTTCAAGAAATTGCCGTCTCATTTGCCGTTCATGCTCGGTGATACGATTAATTGATCCCAACTCCTGCTTATAAGCAGCCAGTTGAAACATCAAGCATGACATCAAAATACCGACAAAAATGACGGCCACCACCGTTAGGGATCCACGCTTATATTTATCAATCCTTGAACGGTAATTTTGAATAAGCTGAACACTTTTGGCCATTATCGAAAGTAACATCAGTTCTTAGACACCCCCCGCTCTTTGTCCAGCGTACCCATTGAACATTTGTCAACGACGGTACGTGACCCTTGTAAGCACCGGCCAATCGAACCATGTTTTGATACCGTTCAATTCGATAAGTTTTTTTCGTGACCGGACTGTACATCACGCACTTAGAGGGTTGACACTGCTTGATTTCAAACCGATAACGGTCAGATTCGATTATACTGAGATAAGAATGAAAATTGATCACGTTTTGCTTTTTTTCGTTCCCGGCATATACGATCATCGTCATGATCGTCCAAATGGCGAATACACCAATCACCAAGGTGATCAGGCCCTCAATTAATAAGTAGCCCGGCCGAGTATCAACCTTACTCACGGACAATTTCTGTTTCATATTTTTGCCTCTCAATTGTCATCACTTTTTCTGCGTTGGTAATTGTCTCATTCATTTGATGGGTGGTTTGGATGTAGAACAAACTGAAGGTGCAGATGATGGTCAGCCCGATTAATGAATCGATCACCGTAAAAGCCCGCTTATTTGTACCTTTCCACATGATAGCCACTCCATCCCATTTGAATTTTTTGATTGTATTTGACGTTACCATCCGAATCAAGCCAAATAAGCTTAGTTGGTGATGCAAACCCATCGTCATGGGCAATCATGCTTCGTTGTGATCTCACGTGAATGGA
The DNA here is from genome assembly GCF_018314255.1 of Lentilactobacillus buchneri. Lineage (NCBI taxonomy): Bacteria > Bacillati > Bacillota > Bacilli > Lactobacillales > Lactobacillaceae > Lentilactobacillus > Lentilactobacillus buchneri. The sequence goes on along the minus strand of NZ_CP073066.1, from coordinate 2,261,770 downwards.
AGGCGGAACCGAAATCCGCTCCTCATTTACCTCGTCATAGTGAGTTTTCTTTACCTTCATCGGAAAGAAAATAACATCTTTATCGCGAATGGAGATTCGATAAGAAATGTTCTCGGCCTTTGCGTTTAATGTCATGCGGGTCCAAGCACTCTGAAATGACCGCCAAAACAACGCCTCACTTGGATTTCCAGACTGGACGACCTTGATCAGCATCAAATTAATCATCAAGACACCTAACACCACGCCTAAATAAACCACCAGCTCAATAACGGTAAAGCCACCCCTATTTTTGCACTTCATTATGAGTAATCTTCAGGCCTTCATCCTTGGCTTGTTTAACCTGCTTGGCGGTTAGATAGCCACCTTTTGTCAGGTCTGGAAAACTAACTGATTTGGCGGTTGGGTGCTGGCTGAAATAGGCGTCAATTTGTGCCTGAACAACTTCGGTCATTGCCGATGAATGAACAGACTGGGCATGTTTTCTTTGATTGGATAGATTTGGAATAATGATTAAAATCAATAATGAAATAATAAACAAAACGATGGTCATTTCTATTAGCGTAAAGCCTTCTCTCATTTTCTTAACGCGCTTTTTCATTTCAATACATTCCTTTCACTGAGTTATAAATTGGAATTAGCAGTTGAAAATACGTCGAAATAATCGTCACACCGATCACCACAAACATATCCGGCTGAATAAACCCAATCAGTTTATCGGTGGTCAGGATCATTTCGTCAAACATCAACCGTGAATAGGCCGTCATGGAATTGGCCATTTCCGGAATCGTGTTGCCGGAGCTCATAAATTTGATAATCTCATTGGGAATAAAATTGTGCCGGTCTACCAATTTTCTTAAGGACCCTCCCGAAAGTAAAGTGGCATGAAGCCTTTCACCTAAGAGATGAATCAGTGATCCCTCCTTGAACTCGGATAACGTGGCATAAATTTCCTTAACACTCAAACCGTTTTTCAGCAGAGTGGCCAAATTGCTGGCCAGATAATAAGCAATATATTTTCGAAACAATTTGCCGACGCCCGGAATTTTGACAATCATTTGGGCCTGGGTTATGGCATCCTGCCGACTCCAGTGAACTGTGCTGCCAATGATGCCGATCAAAATTGGGATTGGCGAAAGTCGAATCAGCTGCTGCCAGTACGTAACCGGTTGCTGATGATTGGCTGTGGGCATTAAATCCTGAATCTGTGGCAAAACGTAGACTCGAATCATCAAGATCAACGTTCCTAAGATCAGGCACAAAAATAATGGGTACACCAACATCGCTTTGATCTTTTTGAGTTGTTTGAGCCGCAATCGATCAAAGTTGGCCAGTTCGTTTAAAATGTCACTGAGTTGACCGTGCTTCTCCGCGATTAACAGCTGGTGATAAGCTTGAGTTTCAATCAGGAGTCGGACACTTTCCGAAAATTCCCGGCCGGACTTTAACGATCCAATCACCACATTAACGCCTCGGGACAATTGTTTGTCAGTGTCGGCGATAAATTTCAACGCTTGAGTCAGTGAGAATCCAATTGACAAAAGATTCGCCAAAGAGTCAAAAAAATTAGCTTGGAAAACCACCGGCCATTTCTTAACCGAACTCGAATCGTTGTGCAGTTTCCGGTGTAACCAGTTTTGCTTTAACAGCTGTTTTGAGTCCATCCTGCCATTCACCCCAATCGTATGTATTCATATTGACCAACTCTGAATAATCATGTCCCATCAACATTGCCGCTGTTTGCCGTCGGTGGTTGGAATCAGCCGCTGATAAGCGACGCCGGTTAAGGCTTGGGCAATAAATTCGTCGCTGATTCCGAGCTGTTTGAGCCGATCAATGACCCCAACCGGATCCTGAGCGTGGACGGTGGTGTAGACCAAATGGCCACTCAGAGCGGCTTTGATTGCTGCCTCTGCTGTCATTGCATCACGGATTTCGCCGACGATAAAGACGTCAGGCCGATGACGCAGGCCCACCTTAATCAAGTCGGTGTAGTCCATCCCTGCATCGTGATTAACCTGGAGCTGTAAAAAAAGCGGTTCCCTAATTTCAATCGGGTCTTCGATCGTCATCACAAATTGGTCGGAAACCATCTGATTTACCAAATTATAAATGGTGGTTGTTTTCCCAGAGCCGGTTGGCCCGGAAAAGACAATGAGTCCGCGTTTTCGACTCATTTCGGAAATTAGTTGAACTTGTTTTTCTTCAAAAAATGCCGCGTGCACATCATCAAGCTGATAGATAATCCGGATGACCAGTGACTCCAACCCCGTGAAATTACCGACCGAGGATAATCGTAAAAAATATTGGTTATCACCAAAATGCCAATCCATCGACCCAATTTGTGGCCGCCGTTGTTCACTTAATGCCATATCTGCGATGTACTTGCAATAGTTCATCATCCGTCTCGCCTGCAGATAGCCGATTTTATCCCAAACAACGACTTCGTTTGCATTACGAATTTTTACCAGGTATTCGTCTCCTTCAGGTAAAAAATAAAGATCACTGGCTTGTGTTTTAATGGTAGATTGTAAAATTAATCCGAACGCTGTTCGGGCAAAAAAGATCAGCTTCCTTTAAAATGGTGTTTACCACAAACCCATCTTTTAGGAGCTGATCTTTTGTCTAGTATAACCTATTCCGAACGAATTAAAATCGAAACCTTTTGTGAACTAGGGCTGTCCAATATCCAAATGGGCGTTCGGCTGAACCGATCACCGTCAACAATTTCTTATGAATTATCTCGATGTCAACCTTATCAGGCTGAATTAGCACAAACAGATGCCGAATACAAGCGATCACGATGTGGTCGGAAAACTAAGCTGAGCGATGAGTTAAAGCAAAAAATTCTCAACCATTTACGTCTAAGCTGGTCACCAGGAATGATTGCTCACGAATTTAAACTAGCTACTAAATCTATTTATAATTGGCTAAATCAGGGGAGAATTGATTTCTCCTTGAATGATCTACCTGAACATGGCGTACGCCAACGGCGTAACGTTGACCAACGATCCAAATATAATCAATCTTTGGGGCGATCAATTGAACAGCGTCCCATGATGATTAATCAACGTAATCGCATCGGCGATTTTGAACTAGATACAGTCGTTGGTCCTCGTGGGCATAGTAAGGCAGTTTTATTAACTTTAATCGATCGCAAATCACGGTTCCTTTGGGCATACCGGTTAAAAGATCGGACGACAGCGACTGTTAATGAAGCACTAACTAAGTTCCTAACCACTTTTAATGGTCCGGTGCACAGCTTTACTGTGGACCGTGGCACTGAGTTTAGTGGGCTAGTATCACTTGAATCACAATATGGTATTAAGACCTATTACTGCCATGCTTATACGCCAGCTGAGCGCGGCAGTAATGAACGATTTAATCGGAACTTACGCTATTTTTATCCTAAGGGGACTTATTTTGAGCACATTAGTGCTCAAGGCTTGAAAACCACCTTACTCGAAATTAATCAGAGACCACTTAAAATACTTGACTGGCAAACACCTTATCAGGTCATGCTGACCAATTTGTCAAAAAATTCGGATTAAATTTGCAATCTACCTAATGGCTTCATTCAAAAGACCATTAACTTGCTGACTAATTTCCATTTCATTCACCTCACATGTAATACATACGAATGAAAAGTTGAATTTTATTTATCAAAGCATAAAAAAATGACCGATCAAATGATCGGCCATTGAGACACTGAAATCATATTAAATTATTCTTCTGGTAAAGTAGCGGCTTCGTAAACGTCTTGGACGTCGTCGTTTTCTTCGAGTTCGTCAATTAAACCAGTGTATTGAGAAATCTTGTCCTCTGGAACTTCTGTCGTGTTTTCAGGGAAAAGACGAACTTCGGCAGTATCCAAGTCGTAGCCTTTTTCCTGCAAAGCGTCGCGGACGTCGTCCATTGATTTGGGATCAGTGAAGATTTCGAATTCATCATCACTGGTCTTCATATCATCGGCACCGGCATCAAGCGCGTCCATCAACATTGTGTCTTCGTCGGTGTCAAGACCATCGCGCAGAATCACAATATAACCCTTTCGATCAAACATGTATGAAACTGATCCACTTGTTCCAAGGGTTCCGCCATGATGAGTGAATGCAGAACGAATTGCGGCAGCAGTTCGGTTCTTGTTATCAGTCAAAGCAGAAACCATGATGGCTGTACCACCAGGACCATAACCCTCGTAAGTAATTTCTTCGAACTTAGCTCCACCAATACCGGAAGCCTTATCGATCGCACGTTGAACGTTATCCTTTGGCATATTGGCAGCCCGTGCTTTTTCCATCACTAGACGCAACTGAGGATTGTTTTCTGGATCAGGATCACCTTTTTTAGCGGCTTGATACAAGTCACGTGATATTTTTTGGAAAATTTTTCCACGTTTAGCATCCTGAGCGTTTTTACGCCCCTGAATGTTATGCCATTTTGAATGTCCTGACATAATAACTCCTCTTTTCTAAAATTTATTAGCTGGTTACAAACATACGTCAATATTCTACCAGATACGCCCCCCTCTTTCAAGAAAGCGCGGCCAAATATGTGGCGGCTTTTCAAACCAGTTTCCAGAACAAAAAGAGCGAATCGCCACGGTCCACTCCTTTGATTTGATACCTGATTATTTGGTAGATTCACGCTTCATCAAACCGTATGGGAGCAACACATTTTTTTCGTCAACCGGTTCGTTGTGCATCAATTTAGTCAACAGACGCATGGCAACGGCACCAATGTCATACAATGGCTGTGTAATTGAAGACATCTTTGGTCGAACCATTTCGGTTAACTTGGTATCGTTACTGGTGATAATTTCAAAGTCATCAGGAACTTTGACATCGGCATCTGACATACCGTTCATGATACCGGCCGCCAACTCGTCATCGGTAACCATCGCAGCGGTGGCGTTAACTGCCATTAATGCTGGCTGAAGCAAGGTTCCGGTCTTGTATGTATCATCAGTTTCAAAGACCAGCTTCTCGTCGTAAGGGATTCCAGCGCTCTTTAAGGCCTGTTTGTAGCCTTTCAGACGGAATTTGCCGTTAATCGCCTGCTCCAAGGGGCCACAAACGAAGGCAACTCGCCGATTACCACGATCAATCAGGTTCTTAACCTCTTCTTGGACAGCGGCAACGTAGTCGATGTTGACTCTCGCGTAGAGATCTTCTTCATCTACTGATCCGGCAAACACGATTGGCGTTTTAGTTCGCTTGAATTCTTCACGGAGCTTATCGTTAATTTCGTTACCCATGAAAATAATGCCGTCAACTTGTTTGGAGAGCAAGGTATTTAACACCTTAACTTCTTTTTCGTTATTGGAGTCTGAATTGGTCAGGATAATATTGTATTTATACATGGTCGCAACATCGTCAATCCCACGCGCCAATGAGGCAAAATACATATTGGTTACATCTGGGGCAATGACGCCGACAGTCGTGGTTTTCTTACTTGCTAAACCTCTGGCAACGGCGTTGGGCCTGTAATCCAATTTTTCGATTACGTCGAGCACTTTTTTCCGGGTTGCCGGCTTTACATTGGCATTTCCATTAACTACTCGAGAAACGGTTGCCATCGACACGCTTGCTTCTCTGGCAACGTCATAAATTGTAATTGTTTGTTTATCCATAAAGATAGCCCTTTCTTTCTCGTTAGAATATGTTTTCATCGATTTTCAAAACATCATCTAATATACCAAATAAAAAGGTTTTCAGCAAATTGAAAACGTTTTCAGTTAAATCATAAACTAAGATTGCTGAAAATTCAAGTGAAAACGGAACTTTACGGCGATAATTGAGAAGAATTTTGTATGATATACTGTGGATAAAATAATGAAGGAGTGATCCTATGAACAAGATAGAACAAATTCAACGGTGGCTGGCTGATAACGGCCAAGACATCGCACTGATTACCGACCCTAAAACGATCCAATACCTCACCGGATTTTATAGTGATCCGGTTGAAAGAGTCTTACTGATGGCCATTTTTAAAGATCAGGAACCATTTATCTTTGGCCCGGCACTGGAATCAGAAGCCATTAAAGATACCGGCTTTTCATCCCCAGTCTATGGCTACCTCGACCACGAAGACCCTTGGGTGATGATTGCCGATCAAATTCATGCCAGAAATACCGACGACAGTCATTTTGCAATTGAAAAATCCCAGCTCCAGGTAGAACGATTGGAAGCTCTCCAACAAGTTCTTCCCAACGCGGATTTCTCAGCGAACCTGACCCCATTGATCGAACAAATGCGGTTAATTAAATCGGCTGACGAAATTGAAAAATTGAAAATTGCCGGCAAGTGGGACGATTTTGCATTACAAACCGGATTTGAAGCCGTCCAGGTTGGTAAAACAGAAGACCAAATCGCCGCCGATCTCCAATATGCACTGATGAAAAACGGGATCATGGAACTCAGTTTCCCTTCCCTTGTTCAAGCCGGCCCCCACGCCGCAGAACCCCATGGGGCAACCAGTGAAAATAAAGTCCAGAATAACCAGCTGGTCTTATTTGATCTCGGAACTGTCTGGGACGGCTACATTAGTGATGCTTCGAGAACTATCGCAGTCGGTAAACCGGATGAAAAATCAATGGACATCTATCAAGTTTGTCTGGAAGCACAGCTGGCTGCCCAAGAAGCTGCTAAACCGGGAATAACCGCTGAGGAACTGGATAAGATTGCTCGCGATGTCATCACCAAAGCCGGCTACGGGGAATACTTCATTCATCGGTTGGGTCATGGGATGGGCATGAGTGAGCACGAATTCCCATCTATCATGGCTGGCAACAAGATGGAACTTCAACCGGGGATGTGCTTCTCAATTGAGCCTGGCATTTACATTCCAAACGTTGCTGGTGTCAGAATTGAAGATTGTGTTCACATTACCGAAGATGGCTGCGAACCATTTACGCACACAACCAAGGAATTACGCTACATTGAACAATAATTAACAGCATCAAAAAAACAACCTCATTGTGCCTTATCTCAACAGCTGAAGTTTGACTTTGACTGTTTGGATAAATTGCACACTGAGGTTGTTTTTTATTTGTTATCGTTGTTATCGGAGTCGTCAGTGATTGGAATCTCATTATCGCCGTCATCCTGGTCAGATTGTGAATCCAAATCATCAGCAGCCTTGGGAATTCCGGTATCTTGGAAGGCATCTTTAGCGTCAACAACAATATCATCCTGATTGTCGTCAGCGTCGTCATCATCGGCTGCTTGGTCGGTACCAAAAGATTTAGCTTTGTCAGCGAATTGCGTTTTGGCATCATTGACAGTCCCTTTGGTATTTTGCATTTCATCATGAATCACATCTTTTAAGTCGCTGACGGCATCGTTGGCGTAAAACGCGTAGTCAACTGCCCGATCCCGCAACTCATCAGCCTTTTGACGGGCGTCTCGTTTGAGTTGGGCCTTCTTTGCTTCATCCAATTTTTGGTAGGCTGCATATAGACCGGCACCCAATGCACCAGCGAATAAGCCAAATGCTAATTTTTTACCCATTCTGATCATCCCTTCGATTGTTTATTTAGTTGTATCCTTTGAACCGTGTCGATTGCGGTACATGTTCCAGGCACTCTTGCCAAACTTACCGGCGAGCCCTGCTGAAACACCCTTTTTGCCAGTATCTTTAACCCGTTTAGTGAGGTTTTGAGTAGCGGTATTTAAACTTGACACACTCTCACCCAAATCAGCGGCGGCTTGAAAGACCGGTGTGACAATGTTCAATTTGTCATCAACATCCTTCAGTAAATCGTTGGATGTTGCCATAATATTATCAGTTTGTTTGGCAATGACGTCCACATTACTGGTCATTGTCTTAATTGTGCGGTTCACTTCTGAAATAGTTCTGCTTACCTTCATTAAGAATAAGCCAATGAAGATTACCAAAAGCAAAAATGCAATTGCGGCGATAAGGCCGGCTATTTGTCCAGCAGTCATTGATCTTCCTCCTTGTGCAACATTTACTTAAGAATAGCATTCCAGCAATGGTTTGACAATGAAAATGAACGAAGAGTGGTTTCTTTTGCAGAACCAATTTGCTAAGATGATATTATACACAAAGCGAGGAATCCCAATGATAAATACCTTAAAATTCACAGTTTTAGCCATTAATTGGCAAAAATATCTCAACATGGTTGACTGGGATCAGCTGGCCATGACGATTCTGGAAAAAGTCGGATTATTAATTTTATTCAGTCTGTTATTTTTACTCTTTCGTCGGATTGGTAAAGGACTGATTAATCATTTTTTCAAACGCTATCGGCGCAAATATCAAAATACCGTGGCAGAAAAACGGATCAAGACCTTTCACACCCTGACGCTGAACATTTTGAACTACTGCCTATGGTTCTTCTGGATTTACTCCATTCTCTCAACGGTTGGGGTGCCAGTTGGAACCCTGGTCGCCTCAGCTGGGATCTTCAGCTTGGCAATTGGCCTTGGTGCCCAAGGATTTGTGACTGACATTGTCAGTGGCTTTTTCATTCTTCTTGAAAAGGAAATTGAAGTTGGCGAGTACGTCCAGATTGGCACGATTAGAGGAACGGTAACCGCAGTCGGACTGAGAACCACGCAGGTTGTCGGCGACGACGGCACGTTGAATTTCATCCCCAACCGAACCATCACCACCATTGCCAACATGTCTCGAAACAATATGACGGCGATGATTCAAGTTGGCATTTTCCCACAAACGCCAGTTGATAAAGTCACCCAAATTATCCGCCAGGTCAATGAAGAACAGATCCCCCACTATCCGGATATTATCGGAGATCCCAAGATTCTTGGCACCATTAGCCTCCCCAACGGCAAACTGGTCGTTCAGGTAAATATCACCACAAAAAACGGCAGCCAATACGAAGTTGCCCATAACTTTTTGGCCTTCTATCTAGCTGCAATTAATGAAGCCGGGATTCAACTGCCGGCGAGCCCAACAATGGTAAATGGACAAGCCAACTGATGTTTGAATAAAGTGACCAATTCTTAGAAAAACGAGATTGCCGGCAAATTTTGTCAGTAATCTCGTTTTTTGACTTAATTCAATTTTGTAACCATCAACGATATTCACCCAATGGATTATCGATTAATCAGACCCTTGGAGCCTTGAATCTTGGCGTGCTTGGTTTCGTTTTTGGATTTGTGATTATACACCGGCAAAGCGATGTAGTGTTTATTAAAGTTGTGAGCCAAATAATTAATTTCTTTAAATAGTTCCCGACGGGTAATGATTCCTTTAAAGTGATTTTCAGAATCAACGTAGACCAGAAAGTTTTCATCCACCAAATACCTGAGAATGGCTTCCAGGTTATCCCGCTCGTAAATCGTTGGGACATCCTTTTGCATGATTTGCTTAACTTTCACTGACTCAAGCGGTCGACTGGTAATGCCGGTATCCTGCATCATGAGTTCAGTAATCATGGGTAAAGAAACCAGTCCCATGAAATGGTTATCGTTATCTAACACGGGAATTTTTGCGTATTTAACTTTCGTCAAAACCATGAAGACGTGTTGGAGATCATTGTCTTGATTGACAGTTGCGACCAAATCAGCGGGGATTAAAATATCCCGGTGACTTTCACGCATCACGGTCTCAATTGGTTTATCGATCATGTAATCCTAGACTCCTTTTTGGTTAGAACGGAAAACGAAGTTCCAAATTCGCCACCGGTTCAAATTGGCGGTTGTAATATTGAACGGTGTAATTACGTTGATTCATGCTGATAATGGCATAGGTACCGCCCAACCCGGCGTATTGCCCACGTGGATAGGCAATGCTTCCAGGATTCACAAACAGCATCTGATCGTCAAAAACAGCTCCTAATTGATGAGTATGCCCAAAAAGGACGATATCGGCGGATAAGCTCCGCGCATATAATTCCAAATTAAGCAGGCCACCATTCACATTTTGATGATGCCCATGAGTCAAGAGGATTCGTTTGCCGCTAATTTCTTGAACCAGGTGGTCGGGAAATTCGGCAAAGTCCATATTCCCCTGGACAATCCGCAGTTGAGAAACTAATGGATCGTCCGCTAGTAATTCAGAATCGCCGCAATGGAAAATGGCATCCACTTGACCGGCGTATTTGTTCACCAATTCTTGGATAATGGCGCGATCTCCATGACTATCACTAACAACAACAATTTTCATGAGTCCCACAACCCCAACAATTTACGGATCAGGTTGCGGATGGCATTGCCCCGATGGCTAATCAGATTTTTATCATGGGTGCTCATCTCGGCGAGTGTTCGCTGCTGGCTGGGCACATAGAATAATGGATCATAGCCAAAATCGTTATTCCCACGGCGTTCACGTAAAATTTCGCCGTCGATTCGACCGCTGGCAACCACCTTGTCACCCTCAGGCGTTAAATAGACCAGAACAGATTCAAAGTAAGCCGTCCGATCCGTTTTGTTTTGCATTTCCTTCAAAAGCTTATCGTTGTTGACGTCATCATCGTGATCACCTGCATAACGGGCTGAGTGGACACCGGGTTGGCCGTTGAGTGCTTTAACCACCAGGCCGGAATCATCAGCGATCACCGCTTGATGCGTAAAGTTCATGATGCCGGTGGCCTTGAGGGTCGCATTTTCTTCAAATGTCGTGCCGGTTTCAGCGATCGTCGGCACATTTTCAAAATGCTTCAGTGATTTAATCGTGATTCCGGTTGGTTTAAAAGCATCCTCAAACTCAATGATTTTATGAGCGTTTTGTGAGGCAATCACAATCGATTCGGGTCTTTTCACGTTATCAAACTCCTTTAAATATCTAACTTAACGGCACTAATCGGTGTTCCCAGTAACTTGTCGGCAACTTTGGCGAAATCCGCCGGGTTCCCGGTGGTGTAAAATCTTCGAACACGCTGTTTTTGTGCGGGGGCAAAACCATCATGAGCTGCTAACTTTGCCTTGACTTGCTGAGCAGTTGCGACTCCCGGGTCAATCAACGTGACGGCATTGCCCATCACATTTTGAATTTCATTTTTTAAAATTGGAAAATGGGTGCAGCCCATGACCAAAGTATCAATCGGTTTATCCATAAACCAAGCCAGTCGGTTGTTCACGGCAACCTGAGCTTCAACGGTTCCGGCAAGCCCCTCTTCGACCATCGTGACAAATTCCGGACAGCCTAACGATGACACAACTGCTGATCGGTTGGCTTGTTTGATCAATCGCTGATAATCTCCGGAGCGGACGGTGCCGTTGGTGGCAATCACACCAATCTCCCCGGATTTGGAGGCTTCAACGGCCATTTGGGCACCCGGTTCGATTACGCCGATAACCGGAATCGGTAAAATTTTCTTTAAATATTCATATGCCGCAGCAGTGGCTGTGTTACAGGCAATTACAAACATTTTGATATTTTGTTCAACCAGATAGTCTGCAATTCTTTTTGTGAGTTTTCTGACGGTTTCAGAACTCTTTTGCCCGTACGGTAAATTGGCCTGATCGCCAATAAAGATGTACGATTCATTCGGGAGGATTTTGGTGATTTCCTTTAAGACGGTAAGCCCGCCGACCCCCGAGTCCATAACGCCAATCGGCCGATTATCCAACAGAATTCCTTCTTCCTTTGTCTCAATAACATTATTATCTTGCAAAAGAATCTTTACTTCAACTTACAAAACAAGATTAATGATTTTATTGTATAATTTATTTATTACATTTTGCATTGATGGAGATTAAAAAATGGATAACGAAGTATACAAGCATTTTATGACTGACGATACAATGAGAGACCTACTGGGCCAGGAATTAATTCGCGATTCACTGATTCCTGAGATTTTAGGCAAAGACGTCCACGAAATTTCCTATTGGGCCGGCAAGCATCTGGCAAGAGATCATCGTCTGGCAACCTATGAAGATTTGGAAACCTTTTTCAAACAATTTAAATTTGGCGACCTAAAGCTGCTTAAACGCTCTGGTAACCAGATCAGCTGGCAGCTAAGCGGCAAGATCGTCGCCCAGCGTCTCAACGCATTTGATGATCCTGATTTTTATCTGGAATCCGGATTCATCGCTCAAAGCTGTCAGTATATTCTTAACCAACAAGCCGAAGCTGAGCTCGAAAAGGCCAATGTTAATAAGGGATTTGTGCTTTTAAGCACCTATTTGAGCCCTGACAAGCCAACTGATGGTCAAGAAGCTTCTGCTATATTTGAAATCGTTCAACCCGATCCCGATGACAATTCCAAGCCTGATGATTAACTCATTGGAATCAAAAAGCCCACCACAAAACCTGATTTGGTTTTGCGGTGGGCTTTTTGACTGTCAAACCGCTTGAGACACCGAAGTCATTCTAAAGACTAGCCGGCATATTGATCAAGCACTTTTTTAACTTGGGCCTTTGGGTGATACCCAACGATGGTATCAACGACTTTGCCGTCTTTTTTAACCAACAAGGTTGGGATACTCATGATACCGAATTTGGATAAAGTTTCCGGGTTTTTGTCGGCGTCCATTTTAGTGAACTTAACATTATCCATTTCTTCTGCCAGCTCTTCGATGACAGGTGTCTGCATCCGACAAGGGCCACACCAAGTTGCCCAAACATCGGTTAAGGTGACACCTTCGGCAGTGTCTTTTTCAAAAGTTTGATCCGTAGTTTCTTTAAGCATATTAAAACACTCCAATCCTTTAATAGTTTAATACTAACAATTTTTTAGCAAAAAGCAAACAGATTGCACACAATCATTTTTATTTTAACTTCACAACCGTTGAACCATCCCCACCAGCATTCGGTGCAGAATAGCCAAAACTCTTTACCCGTGGGTTTCGTTTCAAATATTCGGTGACCCCTTTACGAAGCGCCCCGGTTCCCTTGCCGTGAATAATTGTCACTGAAGGGTAGCCGGCAAGTAGGGCCGAATCAATGTAGCGATCGACTTCTGTCATTGCTTCTTCGTATCGGTGACCGCGCAGATCCAAGGTCGGTGACATCCCAGTCGACCTGGTCCGGGACACGTGGGTCTGATACTGATTCTTATCTTGTTTGGCTGGAGTTGCCTTTTCCAAATCAGATTCTTCAATCTGCATCTTCAAAATGCCGATTTGGACGTCCCAAGTATGGTTCTTATCCTTCCTCAGCAACGTCCCCTGTTGACCATAAGATTTGACCAAAACATCGTCGCCGGGATGGAAATCGTGCTTGGCCTTTTCTTTTCTTAAAACCTTATTCTTTGTCAGACTCGGAGCAGATTCCAATTGATTGAGCGCCCCTTTGGCATCAATCAGCTCGTTTTCCTTAACGGCAACTTTACCGACCTGGGCCTGCTTTTGATGCAGATCATCAATAATTCGGTCGGCCTTCTTCTTAGCCTCTTCGACCACTTGATTAGCCTGTTGCTTAGCCTGTTCGACGAGCCGTTCCTTCTGACTTTCGTACTTGGTAAACTTGTCTTGCAGGTCATGCTGAAGCCGGGTTGATTCTTTCAGTTGTTGATCTAATTCATCAGCTTCATCGTGAGCCCGCTTAGTTTGCGCTGTCAGCTCTTCAATCATATTATTGATATCTTGGTTCTCGGAGTCGGTAAACGCCCGTGCCTGGTCAATAATGGCCGCTGGCATCCCAAGTTTGCTGGCAATGTTCAAGGCGTTACTTTGACCGGGAATTCCCAGTAAAAATCGATAAGTTGGCTGGAGTGTCTCAACATCAAACTCCATGGATGCATTGATAATCCCCTGCCGGTTGTAAGCAAACGCCTTTAATTCAGGATAATGGGTCGTGGCAATCAGTTCGCCGCCAATTTGATGAAAGGCATCAATAATCGCCATTGCCAGTGCGGCCCCTTCTTTGGGGTCGGTACCGGCACCAAGTTCATCCAGCAAGACCAAGCTGTCTTTACTGGTCTGTTTTAGAATGCTGATGATATTGTCCATGTGTGATGAAAAGGTACTCAGATTGGCTTCAATTGACTGCTCATCGCCAATATCGGCAAAGACGTTATCAAACACACCAATCTGGGAGTCTTCATTGGCAGTAATAAACAGGCCTGACTGCCCCATTAACTGCAGGAGGCCGACAGTTTTAATGGTAATTGTTTTACCACCGGTATTCGGCCCGGTCACAATAATCGTATTGTACTGATCGCCAAGTTCAATGTCGTTGGCAACGACTTGATCTCTGGGAATTAACGGATGGCGAGCCTTTCTGAGATTAATAACATTTTTCGGTGATACTTTGGGCATCACACTACCAGTGGCATGAGCAAATTTGGCTTTGGCATTCACAAAGTCCAATTGGCCAACCAAATCCATGTTGGCCAACAACTCGTCACGATGCGGGCGAATTAAATTGGTTAACTCTGCCAAAATCCGCCGAACTTCAGCTCTTTCAGCAAGCTGATCCCGACGCAATTGATTGTTCATTTCGACAACGTTGTTTGGTTCCACATACAACGTTTGGCCAGAGGCACTTTGATCATGAATGATGCCGCCAAATCGCTGCTTATATTCGGCCTTGATTGGCAGGACAAACCTGCCGTCACGAACGGTAATAATCGGCTCAGAAAGGTATTTGGCATCCGATCCCTTAATAAACTTCCCCATTTTCGAACGAATATTACTTTGAGTGGCCGCAATGGTCCGGCGAATTGAACGTAATTGCGAAGAAGCGCCATCCAGAATGCGGCCGTCTTCATCAACCGAAGCCACCATTCGTTTGGTCACTTCAGGCATCAATGTGAGCCGATCGACAATTGAGGGAACGGATTTTAAAGTCACTTCTTCAGCCGCCAAGCCCCTAAAAAATTCAGTGACGACCTGCACAGCGCGTAGTAATTTGGTGATATGAGACAGCTCAGTTCCGCTTAATGACGCATTTTCAATCCGCAGGCGTTTCATATACGGTGCAATATCTGCGAGTTTTGGAATCGGAATTTCTCCCTTTAAGCGGACAATGTCAGCCCCATCGGCCGTCTGTGCCAAGCGTTGAGAAACGGTTTCAAAGGAAGGACTGGGTGTCAATAAATCGACAATTTGTCGGCCACGGTCGGTCGTCAGATATTTGGCCAGCTGCTCCTTGATTTTTCCATACTCTAATGTTTCTAAAACTTTTTCGTTCATACATTAACCTCACTAGAATGTTGATTCCAAATCTGAATCATTTTATCTGAGAGAATCGGTGTTTTTTTCACAATCCACTGGGAAACGTCAAATTGTTGGTACTGTTCTTGAATGCTCTGATCAGGGAACATCAGCAGAAAGTTCAGCAAGATGAAAATGAACAAATACTTGATGAGAAGATCTGCGGCTGCACCCAGTAGTGCGTTCAATTGATGTAATAATGGCAGGCGGGTGATCGGAGATAATAGATCACTCAGCAAACGAACAATCCGCCAAACAAACCCAAAAAGGAAGGCAAAGATCACCCATTTGATAATCAACTCAGCAGTTTGATTGCCGCCGTTTTTAAAAATTGCCTGATTAATAAAGTCAGCAATTGGACTGGTTCCAACGATACTGACGATGGTTGCCGCCAAAAAGCCAATCAGACTTAAGACTTCATTCACGAAACCTCGATGAAGGCCGCGGAAAAAGCCAAATATTAAAATCAGAATGATCCCAATTGTAAAAATCATCTAATGAACCTCTTTACTGTGTGCTTTTTCCTCAACATCAAATTGTTTGGAGATTGCATTAAAGGCAATTAGGATTGCCCGCTGCTCATCAGTGGCAGTTGGCATCGCCTCATGAAGTTGCTTGAGCTGCTCATTTAATAAATCGGACACCGCCTGCATATGATCAACCGATCCCTTACCGACAAGCACGTAATCCTTGCCATCAATGGTTGTTTTGAAGCGACGTTTTTCGTTACTAGACATTACATCACATCCTAAATTCTTTCAATTAAAAAGGACTGAGACTCAACGATGCTTCGCCTCAATCCTTTCGCAATAGGGACAATCTTTAATTATTGATTGTCGTTGCTGTCATCATCCTGATCGTCGCCATCTTTACCCAAGAAGGTGTTCAAAACTGATTCGATCATATCCCATTCTTTGTCAGTTTCAATTGCTTGAAGTTCTCCACCTTGAGGGTCACTTGGATCATCACCCTTTGGCAGTGCATAAGCTTGAATTTCGACTTCTTCATCTTCACCTTTGCCATCTGGATAAATCAGAATGTACGACCGATCAAAGTCCTCTGATTTAAAAGTGAATAATACGTCGTATAAAGTTTCATCGCCGTTTTCGTCGACTAATGTAATTTGTTGTTGTACTGGTTCTTGGTCTGCCATAATTGTTTACCTCGCTATATTTTAGTTAATTTACCATTGCGGTCCAAATAATTCTGAAGTATCAAGCCAGCGGCCAGCTTATCGATCACTTTTTTGCGCTTGGCTCTGGAAACATCTGCTTCTTCTGTCAACATCCGCTGAGCCTCAACAGTCGTTAATCGTTCATCTTCAAAATCAACTGGCAAGTTAAACTTGTCTTCAAGTCGTTTGCCATACTGTTGCGAAGCTTCAGCCCGGGGGCCTAAAGAATTGTTCATGTTTTTGGGAAGGCCGACGACAAATCCATCAACTTGGTACTTTTTAACCAACTCGGAAACCCGATCTAAACCAAATTCCTTGTTGTCCTCGTCGATTCGAATTATTTCAACCCCTTGTGAGGTCCAGCCCAACTGGTCGCTAACAGCAACCCCGACGGTCTTTGAACCAACATCTAAACCCATTAATCTCATTTTTTACCTTTTTTCGTTTCGGTTGGATGATTATCCAAATAGAAACGAACTAACTCTTCGATTATTTCATCACGTTCATGTCGGCGGATAAGATTTCGCGCATCAAGGTTACGTGGAATGTATGCTGGATCGCCAGAAATCAAGTACCCAACAATCTGATTATATGGATTGTAACCCTTTTCTTCCAGTGCTGCATACACAGTCAACAATGTTTCGCGGACGTCTTTTGGCTGATCTTCATTAAAATTAAAAAACATGGTTTTATCTAACGAACTCATACAATTCACCTCTATGACTTAAGGTCATTTGTATTAATTTTAACTGATTATAAGTGAAACTACAATCAAGTAAGCCAATGTAACCGACATGTAACCGTGGTGTAATAATTATTTATTTGCCAACCAATCAACCGCTGCGCTCATCGCTTTATCAAGGCCAGCAGGATCTTTGCCACCAGCCTGAGCCATGTTTGGACGACCGCCGCCGCCGCCTTTAATATTGCCCGCGATCGATTTGATCAGATCACCAGCCTTAATGCCCGCCTTGATCTGTTCATCTGCCACTGCGACAATCAAGTTAGCTTTGTCGCCGCTGCCGGTTCCAAGAACCAAGACGTCAGACAAATGCTTAGAGCGCCAAGTATCAGCTAATTGGCGCAGCTGATCCATTCCGGCATCTTTGATGATTCCGGTGATAATGGAATACTTACCGGCAGTTTTCTTGTCGGCAAAAACATTTTGAGCCTGTTGTCCAGCCAATTTGGCTTCCAGTGACTGTTGTTTTTGGGTAAGATCCTTAATTTCGCCCAGCAGTTGGTCAACCCGTTTGGGTGTGTCTTTAATTTGGGTGACTTTCAAGTCGCCGGCAATTTGTTTCAGTTCCTTTTCATGATCGTTCAGCAACTTGAAAGCATCTTTGGCTGTGACCGCTTCAATTCGGCGGACACCAGCCCCAACTCCGGATTCAGAGACAATCTTGAATAAGCCAATGTCGCGGGTATTGTTAACATGAGTTCCGCCACAGAATTCAACTGAGAAGTCGCCAATGCTGACAACACGTACTTTATCGCCATACTTTTCACTAAATAAGGCAATAGCACCCATCTTTTTACCGGTCTTAGGATCCGTGACAACAGTGTTGACATCGATTTCATTGAAGATTTGGCGGTTAACCATATCTTCAACCTTCTGTAAATCTTCATCCGTAACCTGGCCAAAGTGGTTAAAATCAAATCGCAAATAGTTAGGTTCAACGAGTGAACCAGCTTGTTGGGTGTGTCCACCCAAAACATTTCGCAATGATTGGTCCAACAAATGGGTTGCTGTGTGATTCTTCTCAACGCGACTGTGGAATAATTTGTCAACAATCAAGTGATAGGTCTTGCCCTTTTCGAGGGGTTCCTGAGTTTTTAATGTGTGCAGGTTCTGACCATTGGGTGCATGCTGGACGTCAACGACATCGGCAACCTTGTCTCCCTCTTCATCAAGGACAACTCCCCGGTCAGCAACTTGGCCGCCCATTTCCGCGTAGAATGGTGTTTTGTCAAAGATCACTTCAACAGAGCCACCCTTTGAATGATCGACCAGTTTTTCGTTCTCGACAATTTCCAAAAGCTCGGCGTGATCGACATCCAAGGTATCGTAGCCAACGTACTCGCTTGGATCCTTGATTTCAATTAAGAGATCCCGTTGAACACCCATTGACTTGGCACCACTTCTGGCCTTTCGGGCACGATCTTTTTGTTTTTGCATTTCAACCTCAAAGCCTGGCTTGTCAACGGATAAGCCGGCATCATTGGCCTCTTCTTCAGTCAACTCAACTGGGAAACCATACGTATCGTAGAGTTTGAAGGCAGTTGGGCCATCGATGGTCGTTTGATGATTTGCTTTGGCGTCTTTTACCACTTGATTGAACAGTTTCAAGCCGTCAGTCAGCGTTTCGTTAAACCGATCTTCTTCTGAACGGACAACTTTGGCAATATAATCCTTTTGCTTAAGAACATCGGGATAATATGATTCCAAAGTCTGGCCGACAACTGGAACCAATTTGTATAAGAAAGCTTCGTTGATTCCAAGCCGCTGACCGTTAACGATTGCTCTTCGAATCAAGCGACGGATAACGTAGCCGCGGCCGACGTTGGAAGGCAATGCGCCATCGCCGATAGCAACCGTGATTGCCCGGGCATGATCGGCAATAATTCTGAAGGCTTCGTTATCCTTCTTGTTGGTATCGTATTTCTTATTGTCACTTAATTCTTCAGTCTTGCGAATCATCGGCAAAAAGAGGTCGGTTTCGAAGTTGGTTCGGGCATGTTGGAAAATTGAAACCACTCGTTCAAGACCCATTCCGGTATCAATGTTTTTTCGAGGAAGTGGTTCATAAGTATCTTGTGGGGTGTGATTGAATTGTGAGAACACAATGTTCCAAACTTCCAGCCAGCGGTCGTTTTCACCACCGGGGTAATTTTCCGGGTCATCAGGGGCTAGATTGTCAAAGTCCTTGCCGCGATCATAGAAGATTTCTGAATCGGGGCCGGATGGTCCCTGGCCAATATCCCAGAAGTTATCCTCAATTTCAATGATATGATCAGGCGCAACGCCCACTTTTTCCCAATACATTTTGGCATCTTTATCTTTCGGGTAAACCGTCATATAAAGCTTATCGGGATCCCAGCCGAACCACTTGGGTGAAGTTAACAGTTCATAGGCCCAGGTAATGGCTTCTTTTTTGAAATAGTCACCAACTGAAAAGTTCCCTAACATTTCAAATAAGGTATGGTGCCGGGGTGTTTTACCGACGTTTTCAATATCGTTGGTTCGAATACTCTTTTGTGAACTGGTCATTCGTGGGTTTTTCGGGACAACTGAACCGTCAAAATACTTTTTCATAGTGGCAACACCCGAATTGATCCAAAGCAAAGTTGGGTCATCGACTGGAATGAGTGAGGCACTTGGTTCAATGGTATGGCCCTTTTCCTGGAAAAAATCGAGGTACATCTGTCTGATTTGACCACTGCTTAACTGTTTCATGTTCTCTTCTCCTTTGACAAAATTAAAACACCGTTGCTCACAGAGACGCCCATTGACGCGGTACCACTCTGATTGCAACGATGTTTATCGTTAACCACTTGATCTCTATAACGCAGAGTTGCGTTTGATAATTTAACTTTTAAGAGAGCACCGTTTAATTTTCGTCGCTTTTCTCACCAACCAAAACGTCTCTGAAACAAAAAATTAAACGGCATGTTCTTAACACATCTCAAAGTATACTTTTTTGTGAATATGGTGTCAATACAGACCTATTGATACCGTGAAGAACTATTCTTACGTTGTTTCCGTTTGGCCCGTGCTTCCTCACGTTTAGCAACCCGACGATCCATCTCGTCCTTTCGGGCAATGGTATTTTTAATTCGCCGTTTGTAGCCCGGCTTGATCTTCTTCTTTTTCTTCTTGATCATGCCAATCATCGTTGGATCCAGCTTATCGTGTTTCTTTCGATGAGTCTTTCGACGGTTTCGATCATAAGAATCCACAATTTCGCCGTTCTTAAGGGCTTTCGGCTTGAAATGAATCCCCATATCTTCAAGTTCTTCAACTTCTTTTTCCTCATCAGGAGAATACAACGTAATCGAAGTCCCGGACATCCCGTTTCGGCCGGTTCTACCAACACGATGGATGAAAAATTCCAAATCCTCGGTGGGAATATCATCATTGATAACATCCGATACCCCTTCAATATCAATCCCTCGAGCAGCTAAATCAGTTGCGACAACGAATTGAAATTCGAGGTTTTTGACCCGCTTCATGATTTGCTTACGTTCACGAGGCTTGAGACCGCCATGAATCATCGCAACTTTCAATCCCTGGCCCTTCAAATACTCGGTTAACTCCTCGACTCGTTTGCGGGTATTGGCAAAAATCAGGACCAAATAAGGTTCCCCAATGGTCAGCAATTTATAAATGAGTTGATTTTTGTCCTGCCCCTTCGTCGAAATCAACCAATTATCGATCGTCGGACTGATAATCGTTGACACCGGAATCTCTTCGATAAAAGGATTAACCATATATTTCTTCAAAAAGACGTTGATTTTTTGTGGGATCGTTGCCGAGAAAACCATCATCTGAACATGTTTCCCGAAACTGGCAGCGATGTTATCAACCACATCCAAGAATCCCATGTCCAGAGTCATATCTGCCTCGTCGATAACTAACTGAGAAGCCGTGTGAACATCCAGTCCACCGTTTTGGATCAGATCCCAAATCCGACCCGGAGTGCCGACAACCAGTTGAGGCTGCTCATGTTGAATCTTTTTTTCCTGACGCGCCTTGTCAGTTCCACCAATGTAGGCACCGGTAGAAATTGGTTCTGGTGAGTGCTTAGCCAACTGCTTAGCGGCATCAATGATCTGATAGGCTAATTCCCGGCTGGGGGTGGTGATCACCGCTTGAACCTCATCTTTTGCGGGATCAAGCTGGTTAAAAATCGGCAGCAGAAAAGCATGGGTCTTACCACTACCAGTAGCGGATTGGCCCACGACATCTCTTCCCTGCATGATAACGGGCATCACCTTTTCCTGGACGGGTGTCGGGTGGCTGAAGTTCAGCTCCTTAACGGCATCCAATAAGAATGGCTTTAAATTAAACTCTGAAAAATTACTCATATAATCTCCTACTTGTTTTTGGCGACTAAATCATTCAAATCGCTCACAAATTCCTTGATGTGGGCTTCATCTTCGACAACAGCACCACTTGCGAGTGGATGGCCACCGCCGCCATACTGCTTGGCCAATTCGTTGATTTCTGGTCCTTTAGAGCGCAACCGAATCCGAAAGGAGCCATCTTTTTGTTCGACGAAAATTGCCCAGGAAACCACTTGTTTGATCTTGCCAGGTAATGGCACGACGGCAGAAGTACTTTCGTCCCCTAACTTGAAGGGCTCTAATACTTTATTGGACAAAACCAGATAAGCGGCACCGCTATCAAGAATATTCAGGTTCTCATAAACATAAGCGGACAGCCGTGCCAGTGGAATGTCGATCTCGTCTTCTATTTTGTTGACTTCACTGGTTGAGAAATGATATTCAGCAAGTTTTGAAGCAACTGCCAAAGTATGTGGCGACGTGGAAGGATACATAAATCTGCCAGTATCACCGACGATCCCGGCATAAAGGAGTCGGGCAACTTCATCGGGCAAAGTTAATTGATCACGATTGGCATCATAAAAATCATAAATCAGCTCAGATGTACTTGATGAATCCGGCTCAACCCACATAATGTGACCAAACTGATCGTCGTTTGGGTGATGATCAATCTTAATCAATTCTTTTCCCGTCGTATAACGTTCGTCATCGACACGCGGCTGATTGGCAGTATCAACAACGATCACCAAAGCATCTTTATATTGCTCGTCGGCAATTTCATCGGTGGTTCCCAACCAGGCAAAACTATCATATTGTTTACCAGCACACAGGACTGTCTTATCAGGAAATGACCCCTTAATTAGTTGAGCCAGTCCCATCTGTGATCCGATCGCATCTGGATCCGGCCGTTTGTGACGATGAATAATAATGGTTTTAAATTTTTTGATTTCACTTAATATTTGATCTTGAATTGACATTTTATTTGCTCCATAACTTTATTGTCGAACACTTAAGTATACATTACTTTGTGAATAAGATAAACCGTTGGGGTGGTGAATTAATCAAACAGGTGAAGAACAATGTTCTCGTAAGTTAAATCATCCAGGTTGGTAATGGTGATTCCCAACAGGCGCACCCCTTTTGAAATATCCGGCATATCGACCAGTAAATCGTTGGCAAGGGTAAAGTATTCTTCGGGGCTATTTTTAAGATAGTTATCCATCGTGACCCGCTTGGTAAACGTTGAAAAGTCGGCATACCGGATCTTAAGAACCAATGTTTTACCGTGCTTCTTTTTGTCATCCATTGCCTTGACCACCATCGCAGCAATTCGCTGGAGTTCGTCATCGACTTCGGTTTGTGTGTCAATCGCCGGGCCAAATGTCCGCTCCTTGCCAATCGATTTTCGAACCCGCTGATACTCAACTGGCCGATCGTCAATGCCTCGAGCGCGCTGATAGAGAACGTAACCAAATTTACCAAAGTGCTTGATCAAATCCATCTGCGACCACTGAATCAGATCCTGACCGTTATTGATATTTAATTCATGCATCTTGGGAACGGTCTTTTTCCCGACGCCGCGGAACTTTTCAATTGGCAAACGGCTTAAAAATTCTAATGCATCTCGCTGTCCAATCACTGTAATGCCCACTGGTTTGGCGTAATCAGAGGCTTCTTTGGCGAGAAACTTATTGTAAGATACTCCCACGGAACAGGTTAAGTGGGTGGCATCCCAAATTTCATTTTGGATCATTCGGGCAACTTGAATCGGGTCTGTGAGATGTTTTTTATTATGAGTGACATCCAAATAAGCCTCATCCAAGGCAACGTACTCAATCACTTCCGTGTACTCATGAAAAATCTCGTGGATTTGATTGGAAACTGAGCGGTAAAGATCAAATCCAGAGAACCGAAAAACCGCCTGGGGACAAAGTTCCAGCGCCTTCATGGCACTCATTGCGGAATGCACCCCGAATTGACGGGCCTTATAGTTAGCCGTTGCAACCACTCCCCTGCCGCCGGTTTTGCGCGGATCCTTGGCAACAATCAGGGGTTGAGACTTGAGAGTGGGGTCTTTGCGTTCCTCAATCGACGCATAAAAGGCATCCATATCCACATGGATGATGTTTCTAGCCGATGTTTTCACTGAGATCACCCCAATCAAACGTATGTTCTTTGCCGGGTAAAAAAATGGTCGGGATTCATAAAAATCAACTTCCCAACCGACTTCGTCAAACTATTTGTCTTCCGACTTTGTTTCATCTTTGGTATCAGAATCTTCGGTAGCATCCTGATCGCCCTTTGATGAAGCAGCATCATCTTTGTGATCATCATTTGCAGTAGTAGTTGTATCGTTGTTTGCTGCAGGCGCAGCAACAGCAGGCTGCTTAACCGAAGCAATTGCGCTCAGATCAAATACCAAATAGATACCATCACAATCCAAAGTCACGGTTTTTTCGGCTTCGTTGATTTCGTCAACGACACCATGGAGCCGGCCAATCGTAATCACTTGGTCGCCTTCCTTGATCTTTGAAAGTTGATCCCGACGCTTTTGTTGTTGCTTTCTTTGAGGACGGATCATTAAGAAGTACATCACCGCAAACAAGACAACAATCATTAAAATTGAGTAATAAGATTGATTCAAAATTTTTCACCCACACTTTCCATAGTAATACTTTACCAAATAAGCCCTGAATAGTCTACACCTAAAAGTTTTTTGGATTTGGTTTGTTATAACCATACTGTTCAAAAACTTCTGCCCGCAAGTCCAACAGATTATCGTCCATAATTGCCTGTTGAACCCGTTTCATCAAATGGATTAAATAATAAAGGTTGTGGTAACTGCACAACCGCATCCCAAAAGATTCGTCGGTCTTCATCAGATGACGGATGTATGCCCGGGTGTAGTTGCGGCAGGTGTAACAGTCACAATGATCATCCAACGGTGTGAAGTCACGGGCATACTTGGCATTCTTAACAACCAGTCGGCCATGGGACGTCATCACCGTTCCGTTACGGGCAATTCGAGTCGGCAGAACACAATCGAACATGTCAATGCCCCGAATCACACCGTCAATCAGCGAATCGGTTGCTCCAACGCCCATCAGATAACGCGGCTTATTCTCAGGTAAAAGTGGACTGGTGGATTCCAGGATGCGATTCATTTCCTGTTTGGATTCTCCTACTGACAATCCGCCAATCGAATACCCCGGAAAATCCAGGCTGACCAAATCGCGGGCAGATTGTTTGCGAAGATCTTCAAAGCCGGCGCCTTGGACAATCCCAAACAACCCCTGCCAGTCAGGATTTCGGTGAGCTTTCAGTCCACGTTCTGCCCAGCGACTGGTCCGTTCAACTGACTTTTTGACGTAATCATACGACTCAAAAAATGGTGGACATTCATCAAGGCTCATCATGATATCAGGACCCAAATCATTTTCAATCTGAATCGCCTTTTCGGGAGACAGAAACATTTTTGAACCATTAATTTCATTTTTGAAGGTCACGCCTTCTTCGGTAATATCACGATTTTTAGCCAGTGAAAAGACTTGAAAGCCACCGGAATCTGTCAAAATCCCCTTGTGCCAATTCATGAATTTATGCAGACCGCCGGCCTCTTTGACGATGTCTTCTCCGGGTCTCAACCATAAATGATAGGTGTTCGCCAAAATAATCGTCGACCCCATTTGCTCCAATTCTTCCGGAGCCAGAGTTTTCACGGTTGCCTGGGTGCCAACCGGCATAAACATCGGCGTTTTGAAAGTTCCGTGAGGCGTGGTGATTTCTCCCAAACGGGCCCCGGTGTGCTTCTCCTTTTTAATCAAGCGATAACTTATCGCTGGTTGCATATAATAATCCTCCTAGTGAATGTACATTGCATCGCCAAAACTAAAGAAGCGATATTTCTCGTCAATTGCATGCTGATATGCGTTCAGAATATTTTCCCGTCCGGTAAACGATGCCACCAGCATCACCAAAGTTGATTTAGGCAGATGGAAATTAGTGATAAATGAATCAACCACCCGCCACTGGTATCCCGGTTTGATAAAAATATCCGTCCAGCCGGAGTCAGGGCGAATTTGACCGTCAAACTTAGTTCCGACCGTTTCCAGCGTTCGAATTGACGTAGTTCCGGTTGCCACAATTTTTCCGCTATTATCCCGGACAGCATTCAACGTGGCCGCTGCCTGGTCTGATAAACGGTAAAATTCGCTGTGCATTTTGTGATCTTCAATATTTTCCTCATCAACTGGGCGAAATGTCCCCAAGCCGACATGAAGCGTCAGATAAACCAAATGAACGCCCTTATCTTCGACTTTTTTAAGTAGATCTTTGGTCCAGTGTAAACCAGCCGTGGGAGCGGCAGCCGAGCCCATTTCTTTGGCGTAAACCGTTTGATAACGATCAGGATCATCTAATTTTTCTTTGATGTACGGCGGTAAGGGTGTCTCACCGAGCCGCTCCAGAATTTCGATAAAAATGCCATCGTATTGAAATTCGATTTCCCGGCCCCCGTGATCCAATTCCTTGGTTACAACGGCTTTAAGCTGGCCATCACCAAAATTGATAACCGTGCCGACCTTGGCTTTTTTGGCTGGCTTCATCAAAGTCTCCCAACGGTCGCCCTCAATATTATGAAGCAGCAACACTTCCATGTGGCCGCCGGTATCGGCTTTGACACCGTATATTCGAGCGGGCATGACCTTTGAGTCATTCATCACCAGGGCATCCCCGGGATTCAAATAATCAATGATGTTGTAAAAATGACGGTCCTGCATCTCACCGCTTTCTTTATCCAACACCAGCAGTCGTGATTCATCGCGATCTTTAATCGGCGTTTGGGCAATCAATTCATGTGGCAGATCATAATCAAAGTCTTCAAGGGTATAATTTGTTTTCAAGATTCTAATTCCTTTCGTCCTGAGGTGGCATTGGATAACTCAAATGAGCGTATCCCTTGGGAGTCACAATTCTTCCTCTGGCTGTCCGTTTGATTAAACCGATCTGGAGCAGATAAGGCTCATACATCTCGGCAATCGTGTCGGTTTCTTCGCCAATATTGGCGGCCAGGGTGTTTAAGCCAACTGGTCCACCGTCATAATACTTGATCATTGTCGTCAACAGTTTCAGGTCGGTTGCATCCAACCCTAAGTCGTCGACTTTTAACTTTGCCAACGCGTATCTGACAATTGACAAATCAACTTGGTCTTTGTCAGATACCTGAGCAAAATCTCGAACCCGTTTTAACAAGCGATTGGCGACTCGAGGTGTTCCTCGGGACCGCAAAGCAATCTCATGGGCACCGGAGTCCTCAATATCAATTTGAAAAATATCCGCAGTTCGGCGAACAATATCCTCCAAATCCGTCGCATTGTAATAATTCATGTGCTCTACAATTCCAAACCGATCACGCAGTGGTGCCGACAGCATTCCTGCTTGGGTCGTGGCACCAATCAGAGTGAATGGCGGCAGTGGGAAATGAATTGGGTGGGCGCCTGAACCCTGCCCAACGATAATATCGACAAAAAAGTCCTCCATGGCTGAATAAAGCATTTCTTCAACCACCTTGGGCAGTCGATGAATTTCGTCGATGAACAAGACATCACCAGGCTGAAGTTCATTGAGTAAAGACAATAGATCCCCAGGCTTATCAATGGCAGGACCGCTGGTCGTTCTAATATTAACGCCCATTTCATTGGCAATCACCATCGCCAACGTTGTTTTTCCAAGTCCAGGAGGCCCATAAAGCAGCACGTGGTCTAGTGACTCCTCACGTTGCTTAGCAGCCTTGATATAGACTCTTAACTCGTTTTTAACGTCATCCTGCCCAATGTACTCACTTAAAACTCGGGGACGAAGCGATTTTTCAATGCTGTTCTCATCGGCATCCACATTCTCTGGTGAAACCAATCGATCATCTTTTTCATTGGCCAATGGATCATCTCCTCATCCCTAATGCATTAACAGTTTCAATCCTAAACTTAAGTATTCATCGGTTGACAAATCAGCTTGCTTAACTAAATCCGGCTCGATGGCGGCAATCTGTTTGGCACCATAACCCAGCGCCTCCAATGCCGATAACGCATCGGCCAATTCAGGAGACTTTTCGTTACTGCCAAGCGGTTGGGCCAGCGAAACACCATTAGTTGCAATGTCGTCGAGCTTCCCCTGCATATCCAAAATAATCTGGCGGGCAGTTTTCTTACCAACTCCGGGGAACTTCGTCAAAAACTTGACGTCTTCATTATTAATTGCGGTGATCAATCCATCCCGGTCGTTGCCGGCCAAAATTGCCAAAGCGCTTTTGGGGCCAATCCCGGAAACCGAAATCAACTTTTCAAAGATCTGCTTGTCTTCAATGGTCGCAAAGCCAAACAGCAAGATAGCCGTATCGCTCACTGACTGATAAATATAGACTCTGATGACTTTTTTCTCATCAACATTAAAACGGTACGGGTCTGCGGTATTGATCAAATAACCAACGCCGCCCACTAATAAAACGATGTGGGTGGGTGTGATATCAACAACCGTCCCTTCCAAAAATTCAAACATCAACTTCTCCTCTTCACTAAAACGTATGTTTGCCAATAAATTGTACCATATCTCACTCGGTACTGGGCAACAATCTAGATGATTTCTTGGTCTGTATGATGGGGGTCTTGAATCCGTTTGAACATTTTTTCAATATCCTCATTGGTAAATTTCACCAGAACCGGCCGGCCATGGGGGCAGTTATATGGATTCTCGCACTCAGGCAGCCGTTTCAGTAACGCCTTTGCCTGGAGCTCATCAAGATGATGGTTCGCCTTAATGGCCCGCTTACAGCTCATCATGATGGCCGTTTTTTCGCGGAAGGCGGCCACGGAAATTTTATGATCGGATAAAATCCAGTCAATCATTTCTTTAATGGTGTCTTCTTCCTGCCCGGCCTTAAACCACATTGGGTGCTCACGGACGATGAAACTGTTCTGTCCAAACGGCTCCAAATGAATTCCAAGTTTGTCCAGCAGGTCCAAACGGTCGCTAATCATCAAGAAATCCGAGGTTGAGTAATCGAGCACAATTGGCACCAATAATTTCTGTTGGTCATCAGAAACTTCGCCAATTTGCTTACGGTAAAACTCATAGTTAATCCGTTCTTGAGCTGCGTGTTGATCCACCAGATACATATTATCGGCTGTTTCAGCCACCAGATAGGTGCCATGAATTTGACCAATGTAGTCCAGATGCGGAAAACCGGTTTCCACTACCAGTTCAGACTGCTCAGGCTTGGCACTCGGCTGGTGATTGTCAATCGTTTTTGGCTGGGTTCCTTCAAATGCAGGCAAGCCACTCGGCTCATTTTTAAGAAAGTCATCAAATTGAGCAACTTGTGAGCTGGCAAGGTCGTCTCTGGTTTTGACCACCACCGGCGTTACTTCAGGTTGGGAAATTGAAGGCGTCGTTGGTGTGTCGACGGCAAACAGCGGTGGATTTGTTTGAGCCTGAGTGGCAGTCGAAACATCAAACTGTCTTGGTGCAGCTTGAACCGGCTGTTTGAAATCCCTGGTTGCATCTGGAATCAGCTGCTTGTCTCTTAGCATGTCGTAAATGGCATTGGCAATTAATTTACCAATCATCGGTTCGTCACTAATCCGAACTTCCTGCTTGGTTGGATGAACATTGACATCGATCAAAGCGGGATCGGCGTCAATGTTGATTACGGCAATTGGAAACCGCCCAATCATTAATTTGGAACCATAGCCCGCAATCACCGCTTTGGTTAACGGAAAGTTGCGAATAAAGCGTCCGTTTAAAATCAGTGAAATATAGTTTCGACTTGAACGGGTCAATTCCGGTAAACTCACATACCCACTGACTTTGATGTCCAAATCATTTCCCTTAATTGCCGCCATCTTTGAAACCGTCTTGACACCATAAATTGCGCCCAAAACCTGGCGTAAATCCCCACGTCCGGAAGTTCTTAACAATTCACGGCCGTTACTGATAAATGAAAAAGCAATCTCAGGATGACTCAATGCCAAGCGGTTGACAATGTCTGATATTTTGGAAAGCTCTGTATTCGGTGAACTTAAATACTTCAAACGAGCCGGCGTGTTATAGAACAGTGATGCCACTTCAACAGTGGTCCCTTACCGTGATTCAGAAGCCTTTTGAGTGACAAGCTTGCCGCCTTTGTATTCAACTTCCGTTCCAATCGAACCGGTTGACGTCTTCATCCGAACGTTAGCGACGGAACTGATACTGGGGAGTGCCTCGCCACGGAACCCGAGTGTCCGAACGCGGAACAAATCCCGTTGCTCAGAAATTTTGCTGGTCGCATGTCGTAAAAAGGCCGTCTGAACTTGAGAGCTGTCAATTCCGTTGCCGTCATCGACAACTTTGATCAACTTCAAGCCCGAATTTTCAACGGTGACATCGATTTCCGAACTCTTGGCATCTATTGAATTTTCAACTAATTCCTTAACCACTGATGCCGGTCGTTCAACAACTTCACCGGCGGCAATCTGGTTGGAAAGGATTGTTGGTAGCTTATGAATTTCATTCAAATCAATCACCTTAGTCTCCGTTTATCTTCTGCTGCCATTTGTAAACTTGATTCATCACTTGCATGGGAGTCTTCCCCATCAAGTCCAATTTCTTTAATTGTGACACAACTTCGGCTTGTTTATCATCAATTTGCTCAAGGGGAAATAAAGACGTCTGCTGCTCAGCTGCCTGCTGAGGCGCCTGCTTTGGTGCGGAGGCCGTTTGATGCTCTTTATCGGCCTGTTGCTCAAGGTTGGTTAAAATGTCGTTAGCACGGTGTAATAACCCTTCTGGCAGACCTGCCAATTTAGCCACATGGATTCCGTATGATTTATCGGCAGGGCCCGGCTGAATCTTATGCAAAAAGACCAGTTCGCCATTGGATTCAGTCGCGCCGACATGGACATTTTGCAGGCGTTTGAGAGACTCATCCAAAACAGTTAATTCATGGTAATGGGTTGAAAACAGGGTTTTAGCACCAATGTTGTTATGAACATATTCGATAATTGCTTGGGCCAACGCCATCCCATCGTAGGTTGCAGTCCCCCGACCAATTTCATCAAACAAAATCAAACTGTTGGGAGTGGCATTCTCAATGGCATCGTTGGCTTCTTTCATTTCGACCATGAACGTACTTTGGCCCGAGATTAAATCATCAGCGGCCCCAATTCTAGTGAAAATTTTGTCAAACACCGGCAGTTTGGCATGTTTGGCAGGCACAAAACACCCCATTTGGTTCATGATGACGCATAGTGCCATTTGACGCATATAGGTACTTTTACCAGACATGTTGGGACCGGTAATCAGTAAGATGCTGGTATCTTCGCCCAGATTAACGTCATTTGGGACGTATTGCTGGTGGCCCAAAACCTTTTCGACAACTGGGTGGCGACCGTCTTTGACTTCAACCACATGCTGCGTCGTAAGCGTTGGTCGAACAAATCGGTACTCCTCGCTGACGGCGGCAAAGCTCTGTAAGACATCGATTGACGCTACGGCATCTGCTAAATCCTGAATTCGTTTGATGGATTTTTTAATGTCATCACGGATCTTAACGAATAGCTTGTATTCCAAAGTTTTACTTTGTTCCTGGGCCTCTAAAATCAACGCTTCTTTTTCCTTCAGCTCCGGCGTCGAGAATCGCTCGGCGTTGGCCAGGGTTTGTTTGCGCTGATAACGGTTTGCAGGAATCTTGTCCAAGTTGACCTTGGTGACTTCAATATAGTAACCAAAAACGTGATTAAAACCAACTTTCAAGTTATTAATGCCGGTAATTTTACGTTCTTTCGCTTCCAGTTCAGCCAACCATTTTTGACCGTTATTGGTAGCGTCCCGGTAAGTGTCCAGCTGTTGATTGTAGCCATCCTTAATCACCCCACCATCAGTAACTGAAATTGGCGGTTCCTCGACGATCGCAGAATCAATTTCGTCGACGACATCATCCAATGGAACCAGATTTTTGAGCATATCCTCAAAACTCTTGTCGGCGATTTGCTCCAAAATATATTTAATCTTCGGGACCTGCTTGAGCGAAGCCTTGAGTTGAATCAAATCACGGCCATTGACACTGCCGAAGGAAATCCGACCTGCCAATCGTTCCAGATCGTAAACCTTGATTAACTCGTCTTGGAGTTGATTTCGTTCGAAATAGTGATCCAGTAACACGGCAACTGCATCATGGCGTTGATTAATCAGTTTGCGGTTCACCAAAGGCCGCTCAATCCATTGTTTGAGTTTTCGGCCGCCCATCGCAGTTTTGGTTTGGTCAAGCAGCCACAATAAAGTGCCGGCTTTTTTACCTGTGCGAATATTGCGGATTAATTCCAAATTGTATTGAGAATTGTGGTCGAGTTCCAAAAAATCTGAGGGTTCATAAATCACTGCCCGCTTTAAATGCTGCAGGCTTCTTTTTTGGGTTGCCTGGATATAATCCAACAGGAGTTTGACAACCCGTTTCATCAAGTCGTCATCAACGTCCTGGCTTAAGTAACTGACTGAGGCATTGACCGGCAGAACCGATTGATGGGAAATCAAAATCCCCAACTTTTGAATCGTATCTTGAATTGACTCCGGTAAATCAGTATCAACGACAATTTCCTTAGTCTGTAAAGAAACCAGTTCGTTAACAAATTCAGCCTGTGTGGTTAATTTGGCAACTTTGAGTTCACCAGTGGAAAGATCGGCGTATGAGAAGGCAAACTCATGGTTTTTTTGATCATCCACCACCGCAGTCAGATAGTTATTGGACTTGGCGTTTTCACTGCCAACATCCACCTGCGTACCCGGTGTCACCAATTGAATGACTTCTCGTTTGACCATTCCCTTAGCCAATCGTGGATCTTCCATTTGTTCACAGATTGCGACTTTGTATCCCTGGTCGACTAGAATATCAATATAATTTTGCACCGCTTTGTGGGGCACACCACACATTGGAACCGGATTGGCCGCATTCCGGCTCCGGTTCGTCAAAGTTAATTCCAATAACTGTGAACCCTTGATGGCATCCTCATTGAACATCTCGTAGAAATCACCGAGACGGTAGAACAAAAAAGCATCCGGATACTGGTCCTTGATTTTTTGATATTGCACCATCATTGGAGTTAATTCTTTTTTTGCCAACTGAAAGTCCCCTTAAATTCTCACTGAATTCGATTTCAGTATCGTCTAAACTATTATAAAACACAATTAAATTTGATCATCAGTCATCGACACGGTTTCAATGTGGGTCGCGTGACCGGTCTTATCGTCAATATCGACGAAGCAGCCGGAAATGATTCCCCGACCGGTTTCCATAACTTTAAATCGGGCTGGTCGCTGATCTAAGAAGCGTTGAATCACACTGTCCGGCTGCATGCCCAACATGCCGTCAGCCGGCCCGGTCATCCCGGCATCGGTTAAAAAGGCCGTCTTGCCTTGGAGAATCCGTGCGTCATTTGTTTGAACATGGGTATGTGTCCCCACCACCGCTGAAATTCGGCCGTCCAAATAACGGGCGATTGCTAATTTTTCGCTGGTGGCTTCGGCATGAAAATCCATAAAAATGCAATTGGTCGTCTTTCGAATCTCTTCAACCAGTTCGTCAGCCAGCTCGAATGGATCGTCAAGGTTGTCCATGAAGACGCGCCCTTGAAAATTCAGGACAGCCAACTGTTTGCCGTTGACATTGACCATGGTATACCCTTTTCCGGGTGTTGTTCGCTTGGGAAAATTGTACGGCCGAATCAGCCGTTTAGTATCATCGATGAAGTCGAGAATTTCATTATTGCTCCAAGCATGGTTTCCAAGCGTGACCACATCCACACCATCACTCATCAATTGCTTATAGATACTCAAAGTGATGCCGCGACCCATTGAAGTTGCATTTTCGCCGTTCACTATTGTGACCTGGGGTTTCAGATCCTGCTTGAGTCTTGGCAGATAATTGCCAATCATTGAAACACCCTTGTCGCCAACCACGTCACCGATAAAAAGAATTCGCATGTATTTTTCCTCGATACTTTCTGAATAATATAAAATAATTCTAACATTTATAAAAGAAAAAAGACCAGAGACTCTGATCTTTTATCTTGCGTATTCGACTGAACGAACTTCCCTGATCACCGTTACTTTAATGTGTCCAGGATACTTCATCTCAGTTTCAATCTTTTGTTTGATCTGACGGGCAAGCACAATTGCCTGTGTGTCCGTTATA
This sequence comes from Lentilactobacillus buchneri, assembly GCF_018314255.1. NCBI lineage: Bacteria > Bacillati > Bacillota > Bacilli > Lactobacillales > Lactobacillaceae > Lentilactobacillus > Lentilactobacillus buchneri. The sequence goes on along the minus strand of NZ_CP073066.1, from coordinate 2,228,223 downwards.
TCTTCGGGCTTTGCAATCACACGGATCTCTCGACCTGCTTGAATTGCGTAACTCTTTTGTACTTCGTTAAAGCTGTCAGTGATCTTCTCAAGACTATCAAGTCGATGAACAAAGCTTTCAAGTGATTCACTGTGTGCGCCTGGACGCGAAATCGCGATCTTTTCCGCAACAGCAACCAACTCAGAAATGATTGTTTCTGGATTGTGGCCTTCTTCATAACCTTTGATAGCATCAATGACAACGGGACTCTCATGATACTTCTTGGCGAAATCAACACCAACCTGTACATGTGATCCCTCAACACCATTATTGGCAGCTTTACCGATATCGTGTAATAATCCTGCGCGTTTAGCTAAAGTAACATCCTCACCTAATTCTGCTGCAAAAGCACCCGCCAACTTGGCGACCTCAATTGAATGACTCAGCAAGTTCTGCCCATGATCAATCTTAAAGTTGAGTTGTCCAACTAATTTGATCATATCTGGGCTCATTGAATGAATCCCAAGGTCGAATAGCGTCTCTTCCCCAATTTCTTGGATACGTTCGTCAAGCTCTTTACGGCTCTTTTCGACCATTTCTTCAATTCGTGCCGGATGAATCCGACCGTCCTTGATTAACTTTTCAAGTGTCATTTTGGCAACTTCTCTCCGAATCGGATCAAAGCCGCTCAGCACAACTGCTTGTGGGGTATCGTCAATGATTAAATCAATGCCGGTCAACGTTTCGAAAGTCCGAATGTTACGGCCCTCACGGCCAATAATTCGTCCCTTCATGTCTTCGTTAGGAAGACTAACAACGGAAACGGTTGTCTCTGAGACAACGTCCGCTGAACTCTGTTGAATAGCTTCAATTATCAGATTTTTGGCATTTTCATCAGCTTCTGTTTGGGCTTGGTAATAACTTTCTTTTACCATCCGAGCCTTTTCGTCAGCCAACTTTTCGCTAGTTTCTTTCAAAATCAGGTCCCGGGCTTCTTCTTGCGTTAAAGCAGCAACTTTCTCAACTTCGGCCTGGCGTTTTGCGATAAGTGAGTTTGCTTCTTCTTGTTGTGTAACTAAATTCTGTTGTTCACGATTAATCTTCTGCTCTTTTCGGTTCAACGAACTTTCACGACGTTCGAAAGCCGTGTCTTTACGATCAAGAGCCTCTTCTCGCTGCAGCAAACGATCCTCTTGTTTTTGAATCTCCGCACGCCGAGTCTTCAGTTCTTTTTCAACCGATGAACGGTAACGGTGGTTCTTCTCCTGAGCTGATAGAGTTGCTTCTTTCACAACCGTCTCAGCCTTCTTCTGAGCTTCGGTCAAAATGTTCTTGGCCGACCCATTGGCGGAGTCAAGATCTTTCTCGTGGATCTTCTTTTGTGCAGACTTGCCGATTACAAAGCTTAAAATACCAACAAAACCAACAACAATTATAGCGATGATTGCGAGGATTATCCCAGCCATGGTCATGGCTTTTCACCTCCAAATCATCAAAAAATGATTATTTGTAAACCAATTAGATGTTATTTGATTATTGACACAATTCTTATTTTAATGTTTGTTAACACTAGTGTCAATCATCTTTACGTTGCGGTTTTTGGTATTTGTATATAACAAGATTTTTGAGTGACCATATTTTCTTTTAAAATGTTTCACAAAAGCCTGCTGTGCCTTGATTAACTCACAAAAAATGGGCATCTCCTCTGAGTGCCCATTAACGAAATCTATTTGCATTTGGTAGTGCCAATTACTTGCCAATATCAAGATCGATGCTATCAGTTTTGGTTTCTTTTGAAGAACCGGTTGCCGATTCCTTTTTGGAATCCTTTTTGTCGGCTTTTTTATCGGTCTTCTTATCGGAACTGGCTTTGTCATCAGAGGTGTCCGAGTCAGTTTCATCAGGAATGTCGTAGGCAGCCCTGACTTTCTTCATCACCTCGTCATACATATCTTGATGTTCTTCAAGATAAGTCTTGGCATTCTCACGGCCTTGACCAATTCTTTCTTCACCATATGAATACCATGAGCCGGACTTGTTAATAATGTCTTTTTCAACAGCCATATCAACCAATTCGCCAGATTGGGATATACCCTTGCCATACATGATATCAACTTCAGCACGTTTAAATGGCGGTGCAACCTTATTCTTAACGACTTTGATGCGGACACGGTTACCAATGATGTTGGTACCGTCCTTAATCTGTTCAGCCCGACGAATTTCGAGTCGAATTGTCGCATAAAACTTCAAGGCACGACCACCGGGGGTAGTCTCCGGATTACCAAACATCACACCAACTTTTTCACGAATCTGATTAATGAAAATGGCAATCGTCTTGGTCTTACTGATCGTTCCAGAAAGTTTCCGGAGGGCTTGCGACATCAGTCGAGCCTGCAGACCAACGTGGGCGTCCCCCATTTCCCCTTCGATTTCAGCTCGGGGAACCAATGCAGCGACTGAATCAATGACAACGATATCAATTGCCCCACTGGTAACCAATGCGTCAGTAATCTGGAGGCCTTGTTCACCAGTATCTGGTTGCGAAAGTAACAGATCGTCAATATTCACACCCAGGTGGGTTGCATAAACCGGATCCAGGGCGTTTTCGGCATCAATGTAGGCAGCTGTGCCGCCGCGCTTTTGAACTTCGGCAACCGCATGAAGCGCCACAGTGGTCTTACCTGAACTTTCAGGTCCATAGATTTCAACGATTCTGCCCCGTGGGTATCCCCCCACTCCCAGCGCATCATCAAGCGCTAATGAACCAGATGGAATTGTGGAAATTTGAGTATCGGCTTTGTCGCCCATTCTCATGATGGATCCCTTACCAAATTCTTTTTCAATATTCTTTAAGGCTTTATCTAAAGCTACTTTTCTTTGGTCAGCCATTAAATTCCTCCCACTATCCTTAACGGAAAAGTTTACTTACTAACTATACTAATGATTATCCAAAAAAGCAATCAAAACGCGAACAAAAGTTCGATTAATTTAATAGCGATGAATCATGTCCAACGCCATCTCCAAGCCGGCCTTGACTGCAGCGGCCCGAATCTGATTTCGATCACCCGTGAAATGAAACTGTTTCGCATAAGTATATTGGGTTCCATAGGCAATGCCAATCCAGACCGTGCCAGCAGGATCGCCTTCCAACGTGTCCGGCCCGGCCACTCCGGTAAAGGATACGCCCAGATCTTTATTCATGATGCTTCGGGCCTGATTTGCCATCCAAATGGCAGTCGGTTCACTCACGACACCATTTTCATCAATTACTTCACTTGGTATCTGCAGTAGTTGTTCTTTAACCTGATTTGAGTATGTGACAAATCCCCCCTCAAAAACTTCTGAGACGCCGGGCACATTACCGAGAGTGCTCTGAAATTCACCGGCAGTTAAACTTTCAGCCGCTGTAATTGTAATGTGTCGGGATAATAGTTCATTTACTAATGTCTCTTCCAATGTCATCTTACTTGCTCCCTCTAGTTCATAAGTACGTTAAATACTTGATTTTTATCTAACAAGACACAAATACCGGAAGACTCATTTTCATGAACCCTCCGGCAGCTGTGATTAAAATGAATCTGAAAATACTGAGCGATTTTTTACAAAGTAATCAATTCCTGAGTAAATCGTGAAGAATAGGCAAATGTATAACAGAATTAAGCCCATTGGAATGTTGACTGCATCAAATAAAACGTTGTTCAAGAACAGTAAAATGATCGCCAGCATTTGAGTGGTTGTCTTGATCTTGCCCGGCCAGGCCGCAGCAATGACTTGACCTTCGTTCTCGACAATGATCAGCCGCAGTCCGGTTACCGCCAATTCACGGCAGACAATAATCGCGGCGACCCATGCCGGAACATCCCCCAGGCCAACTAAAAACAGAAATGCCGTCATTACCAGCATTTTATCTGCCAAGGGATCGGCGAACTTTCCAAAGTTGGTTACCAAATGATTTCGTCTGGCAATCTGACCATCTAAGAAATCGGTTAGAGAGGCGACCACAAAGATAATTGTCGCCCACAATCTGGTCATACTGATCGTGGTTCCCGCCCAAACAACGCTGCCGGAAAAGATTGGGACCGCGAGGATCAGGATAAAGAACGGAATCAGGATGATTCGAAATAGTGTTAATTTATTCGGTAAATTCATGTTAAACCTCCAGCTGACTAATAGCCATTGGTGGTACCGGTATTATTATTCGTACCAGTGCTGCCAGTTGTTGCATTCGTGTTGCCGGTTGTGTCAGTACCAGTCGTTGAGGACGTTCCAGTGGTGCCGGTCGTCCCGGTTGTGCTACTGGTAGTTGAGGCACCCGTCGTGGCACTACTTGAACTAGAGCTGGTTGAAGCAGATGAACTTGGCTTGCCAAACTGCAATGTGACAACTCTCACCTGAGTTGAACCGCCATTTAACGGTGCCGCCAACGTCAACTTCTTGCCGCCCACGGTAATCCGGGTCGCTTCAGCGTTGCCAGTATTAATCGTAACGGTATTGGTCGAGCTTGGAAGCGAGATTGTATGTGAATTACCACTGGTTAATGAAGCTTGCCATAAAGAAGTGCCATCTGCAGAAACCGACGTCCAGGCACTCCCGGAACCGGTTACGGAAATCTTCAGTGGCGTTGTACCGGAAGTTCCGGTGAATCGGTAGGTCAGATTGCTGCCAGAAGCAGTAACCTTCTTAAAGGTAATCCCCTTGGCCTTCTTAGTCGTCTTGGCTTTCTTCGAACTGGAAGCCTTGGAACTGGATGATTTGTCGCCGGAAACGGAAACTTTGCTGGTCTCAATTTGCGTTTTGGCAGTGTTTCGGGTACTTCTGGCCGCAGCCACCCAAATGGCAATCAAAATGATTAAAACGACGACGGACACCGAAATAATCGGAATATAGCGCCGCAGTTTATCATTGCGTTCTTCAACCTTTCGTTGAGCAGATCTCGTCTCAGGGTTGTCATCATTGACCCGATCCACATATTCCGGGTCTTCGGTATCGGGCAATTTAGTATCAAACTGGCTTAGCAGCTCACTTCCGTCCAGACCAACCGAATCGGCATACTGCTTAACAAATGCTCGAACATAAAAATCACCCGGCAAGGCGTCAAAATCATTATCTTCGATCGCAATTAGATAGCGTTTCTGAATCTTAGTGTTCTTTTGTAAATCATCCAGCGTGTAACCTTTGGCCACTCGTGCGTCATGTAGTTTTTTCCCAATTGTTAAATTATCTTTTTCGTCGCTCATACTCATTCTCCATTGAATTTTTTGTATTCTCCACTAAGTATATCATAAGGAAAGCCTTGATTATTTTAAGTAATTCATAAACTATAATTTATCAACTATCCCTTTGGCTGGTCGGAATTTTGAATCATCACTTCTTGAACTGTTGCTTGGTCCAAAAAACTGTGGGCCGCCTCAAAAACATCCCCCAAGGTTAATGATTTGAGAATCTCAACCTCATCATATATTGTAACAGGTTCACCGATAAATCCATCAAACTGGCCACTGATTGCTTCTTCAGAATCCATCATTTCAATGTAGTTGCCAAATAACTCGTTTTTTTGCAACTGAAATTCGGCTTGGAGGTGACCAATCTTGGTTGGAATATCTGCAATGATTTGTTTGAGCCGGTTAATGAGTTCCAATGGCTTATCAGTATCGCCGTTAATCACGGCAAAATGAAAGCCGCGTTCATTTTCAAATTCCCATGAAAACGTGTCATCAATGATTTCATCATGATACAGTTTATCATATTCCACGGAGTTTTCACTCAAAAACAGATCAAACATCACAGAGATGGCGATTTCGTACTTTAGTCCATCCCGGCCTGTTGGTACTTGGTCGCTTCCCCGTAGCCCCAGCGTTATTTTAGGCCTGGAAACATCCATTTTCGTGTGGAGAACGGTTTCTTTGGATGCCTCGGGGAGCGTCAGTCGGCGTTGCAGGTTAATGGGTGCCGGTGTCGATTTTCGCCGTTGATTATCCTCAATCCAGTTCATAACTTCGCTGGGATCGAGTTTGCCGGTGATAAACAGACTCATATTTTCCGGCCGGTAAAAGGTTCGATAAGCCAACTCAACATCTTCCAGGGTAATCTTATCAACCGTCTGAATGTCGCCGGCAATATCGTTTGCCAACACCGAGTTTGGATACAAACTGGCAATCGTTTTAAAGTACGCCTGATTGTCCGGATCATTTTGATACATATTGATTTCTTGATCAATAATTCCCTTTTCCCGTTGGACTTTAGCTTGGGTAAAATATGGAATCTGGACAAAATCCAACAAAATATCCAAATTTTCTTTCACGGATTCGGCAGTTGAGAAGAGGTAATTCGTCTTGGTAAAACTTGTGAAGGCATTCGAACGCGCTCCGGTTTTATTGAACAGCTCAAAAACGTCGTAATCCTTTTTATCGAACATCTTATGCTCCAAAAAATGGGCAATTCCTGCAGGTTGAACGACTTTTTCGCCATTCAGCATGAACTGACTGTCAACGGAGCCATAATTCACCCCCAAAACGGCGGTCGTCTTATTAAACCCTGCTTTGGGTTGGAGATAAACGGTCAATCCATTTGAGAGGGTCTGAACAAATAGTTTTTCATTGTAGTTTGGATAGTCAATCAATTCCATTATGCATCCCCCCTGCTGTTCAACTGATAAATGGCTCGTAAAGTCAACCGTTTGGCAACTTGGGCAATCTGCGAACGCGTCACAGAAGCGACCTGTTGCTCCCATTTGGTATCACTCAAACTAAAGCCCATCATCTGCTGGAGATACTGCTTCTCGATCAATGATCCGAGGTGATCGGCTTCTGAACGATGTTGGTTAATCAATGCCTGCTTGACACCGTCGAGCAATTCATCGGAATACTTCCCGTCGCTGGTCTGCTGCAATTGATCGGCGACCATCTGAATAACGCGATCTTCATCTTTAAAATCAATCCCCGCCTGAACGGTTACCATTCCGACTAATGAATTATAGCCACTATGAATGTCGTAGGCCAAACTGTTCTTTTCACGAACGTTTGTAAATAGCAACGATCTGCTTGACCCACCAAATAACTGATTAAAAATGATGGAAGCAAAGTAATCATCGTCCCCAAAATAGATTGGTAGTTCGTAAGCCATGCTGAGAACTGACTGAGAACCGGCAATCACTTTGGTTCCTTGTTGGACCTGCAATATTGGTGCCGGCACAACTCTTAATTGATAGTCTTCCGGCATTCGATCAGTAAATGAGGCAAATTCTTTAAATCCCGTTACAAGTTGGTCGTCAATTAAATCGCCACCAGCCAAGATGGTAATCTTCGCTGAGTTAAGGACCCATCGATAAAATGTGTACAGCTCTTGAGCAGAAATTTGGCTCATTTCTTGATGACTGCCCATCAGGAAGTGACCATGGTCAGGATCATTTGGGTAATACAAACGTTGAAGCTCCAAGGTTGAGAAGAACTCCTTGTTATCTTGGATCGAATCCAGATAATGAACCATATTCCCTTGATGAATTTGAAAATATGCTTGGTTGAACTGATCGCCTTCAATAAATGGATCCTCAATCATTTCCTTTAGAAATGCCAATATTTCACTAGTTAGCTCACTTTTTGGCGGTAGGTACTTGTCATTGGGAAACGTAATCGACACCTGCAGGGTATGCTGATTGCCATACCTTAAGACAGTCACACCAAAACTGGCCCCGTACATTTTTGACAGTTGGCGGGAAACCAACAACTCACTGTTGTATTGGGCAGAGCAATTTTCCAGCAGTTCAGCCAACAGTGCCAATTTGGCGTAGTTTTGATGTTGGGCCGGAAAGGTGAAATTCATCACCAATTTATTATTTTTGAATTTTGTGGTGGGGATTGTCGTCAAGCTAATCCCTTTTGCAATCTCGTATTTCACTGAGTTTCCTCCTCAATTAGTCACAAATTTTATCATAAAATAAAATCATTAAAATCTCAATATAATCTGCCAATAATAAGGAAAAATAGAGAATTGATCGGCAAAGGATTCGAATACAAAAATGGTCTGTTGACAAATCGTGTTTGCCACAGACTATTGATGATCAAAATTATTTAGCATTCTTAATGAGCGGACTGTCACGATCAGTTCCAAACCACTTCATGTTGATTTTGTGAAGCTCGCCATTTTTGGCTAATCGATTGAGACCTTGATCAATTTTCCGCTTCAAGACCGTATCACCTTTTCGCATGCCGACACCATATTCTTCTTTAGGAAATTCACTGGGAATCGATTTAAAACTGGATTGATTTGGTTGATGTTCCAAATAATAACCGGCATAAATGCTGTCAATCAGCAATCCCTGAATTCGGTTGGCATTCAAATCGATGAACGCGTCTGTAAAAGTGTCGTATAAGATTGGCTCGTGGCCCTTGATCTTATCTTTCAGCAATTTAGGTTGGTTATCAATATCCATGGCCCCTGCCGACCCACTCTGGACGCCGGCGACTTTTCCCTTCATATCTGCGAAACTGTTGATATGTTGATTCTTTTTGGAAACCAATACTTGATCATTAATTAGATAGGGTTCACTGAAAGTAATCTTCTTTGCTCGCTGGGGATTAATAGAGAACCCATTCCAGATAAGATCAATCGTGCCGTTTCGAAGCTCGGTGACGTTCATCGACCAATCAATTGGCTGAAAGTCCACTTTGATGCCGTACTGTTTAAACACGGCACGGGCCAGATCGACATCATAGCCGACAATCTTGCCGCTCTTGGTCTGAAAGCCCATTGGGACAAAACTGTCATCCAGACCAACCACGATTCTTTTTTGCTTGGAAACCGTCGACCACGTATCCGGATTTTCCTGTGAGCCTTGGCGACTGACATAGCGTACCCCGCAACCGGATAACCCAACGGTCACGAGTAGGAGACTGGTAATGAGTAATAATCGTTTCAAAGATTTTAACATTTTACCCCTCCTACTGAATTTGTTTGACCTGCTGAATTTCATCCGCAACGTTTTTAGCAAAATCCATATCATGAGTGACGACGATCTGGGTCATTTCCTGCTTCTTAAGATCCAAGATGATTTGGGCAACTTCATCTCGTAAAGCGGGATCAAGGGCCGACGTTGGCTCATCATAGCAAAGGATCTTCGGTCGCATTGCCAGTGCCCGAACGATTGCGACCCGTTGCTTTTGGCCGCCGGAAAGCTGATAAGGATATAAATTTTCTTTGCCTTCCAAGCCCAAGCGACTCAATAATTCCCGCGCATATTTTTTGACGTCAGCCATCGGTTCTTTTTTGACCATCGTTGGTGCCAAAGTAATGTTTCCCAGGACCGTTAAGTTTGGGAATAACTGATAATCTTGGAAAACTACCCCGATGATTGTGTCTTTTTGAGTCGTATTGGTTGGATCAAACTGAGTGCCATTCCAGTAAAATTCTCCGGTATTCACCGACTCCAAACCGGTAATACAACGTAACAGAGTCGTTTTGCCGGCACCGGAAGGGCCAACAATTGCCATAATTTCATTATCTTTAACGGTCATCGACAAGTCATCAATAATGGTTCGGCTGCCAAATCGTTTGGTTAAATTCTTAATCTCTAACATCGTAATCCCCTCCTAATGCCAAACATTTTCACGTTTCTCGATTAACTTCAACACAATCGTACATACAGCGGTTAATGCCAGATAGATAATCCCGACCAATATCAGCGGCAACAGTGTGACATCCCTGGCCGTTGCGACGTTACCGGCTCGCAGTAAGTCGCCCAACCCGATAACGTAGACCAATGAGGAATCCTTGACCAGGTTAATCACTTCATTACCAATTGATGGCAGAACAATTTTGAAAACCTGGGGAATCACGATCTTTCGAATCGTTTGGCCATAACTCAATCGCAGCACCTTGGCACTTTCAAATTGGCCCTTGGGAACTGATTGGAAACCGCCTCGAAAGATTTCACCGAAATATGCGGTGTAATTCAAGATGAAAGCAAACATGGCAGCATCGTAACGTTGGAACACAATGTGAACAATCGGTAATCCATAAAACACAAAAATTAATTGCAATAGCAGTGGTGTGCCCCGCATAATCCAAACGTAAAAGTTAAGCAGCCAGGTCAGCGGTTTAAATTTTTGGATGAGTCCTAATCCGACTAATGCCCCTAATGGAATTGAACAAATCAATGTCCAGAAGAAAATTGATAAAGTCATTTTGGTTCCAGATAATAAGGCCGGTAAAATTTCTTGTATATATTGAATCATTTGACATCCCTCCATAAAAAAATCCCCTTGAGTACACATTGACTCAAGAGGACGATGGTTTTCGCGGTTCCACCTCAATTCGCAACAGATTCACACCTGCTGCCTCGTGAAGTTTAGTCTTGTTTTAAAATAAAAAATCCTCTTAAGCCATGATGACTTAAGAGGACGATTATTCGCGGTTCCACCTCTGATTCACCTCTCACTCACATGAAAGGCCTCAATGGGTTTAATATGCAACATACTAAACTTCAGCAATAACGTGCTTACCGCTTTTTCCTACTCAGCTTCAGAAAAATGACTCCCAGATGTGACGATTAACGCTCAAATGCTTAACTCCCACCTTGATAAGCTCTCTGTGATTTGACTCATTAATCGGTTCTGATCAACGTCTTTAAAAATCTTTAATTAAGTTAGATTTATAATAATATTAATTCTGCTTCCCGTCAAGGACTTTTATCCTTTACGGAACCAATGACTGACTTTTTGCCAGAATGAAGGCTGCTGTTCATCTTTGATTTCCATCAATGGCACAGATTCACCGACTAGTCGTCGGGCAATGTCTCGATATCCCTGACCAGCAGGGTTTTCCGCTTGAAGAACAACGGGTTCGCCGTTATTGGAAGTGGTGATAACTGCATCATCATCAAAGACAATCCCCAATAGTTCAACCCCTAAATGATGGGTAATTTCATCAACATCCATCACCGAACCGTCTTTCATCATATGTTGACGAATTCGGTTAATAATCAGATGCGGCTGTTCTTGAAGCGGATGCTGCTCCAAGAGACCAACCACCCGGTCAGCATCTCGGACCGCAGAAATCTCAGGAGTCGTCACAATAATGGCACTATCGGCACCAGCAATTGCGTTCATGAAGCCCTGCTCAATTCCGGCAGGACAATCAATTAGGATGAAATCAAAGTCAGGCTTCAATTCATCAACAATTTCGCGAACCTGGTCTTCATTTAGGGCCGTCTTGTCAGTATTTTGAGCTGCCGGCAATAGGTAAAGCAAGTCATCAAACCGCTTGTCTTTGACCAGTGCTTGACTGAGCTTGGCTCGTCCAGCTGCGACATCGACAATATCGTACATAATCCGGTTGTCGAGTCCCAAAACAACATCCAAGTTACGCAATCCAATATCAAGATCCAAAAGAACCACTTTTTTACCGAGCATGGCCAGTGCAGTCCCAATATTAGCAGAAGAAGTGGTCTTACCGACTCCTCCTTTACCTGATGTTATAACGTAAGCCTTACCCATTGATGACTCCTCCTATCTGATTGTAAAACTTGGGATTAATCTGCTTAAGATTCTCAACTTTACCATAATCCAGTACATGCAGATCGTTCACATAAATCACTGTGCCGCTGTTCATTTCACGTTTCATGTCAGCAACTATTTCGAACTGTTCGCCGATCCGGACTTGTTGTGCGTTATGTACATCCCCAATAATCATCTTGTCCTCAAGATCCGGTGCGCCGGCTTGAATAATTCCCTGGACGTTGCCCAGAACAAAAATGTTACCGCCGACAAACAGTTTGCCGCCCTCATGAACCGTGCCGAGAAATAAGACGTCGCCTTGGATGTGAACTTCCTGCCCGTTTCTAATCACCCGATCAACAATGTGGACGCTGGACTGTTCCAAAATCCGATTGGATTCCTCTTTAGTGATCACATCTGACGTAATCTTATGCACTGAAAACGTCGAATAATCCGAAAAGATTTTCTCAAGCTCAGAACGGTCAGCAGCTGGCCATAACCGCATTCCGGTATAAATATCAAAAGCAATGGTTTGCGGATTAGTTGATGCCGTCTGGGTTTTCAAATTATCCAGAAGTTTTCGAAGTGAGGAAAAAATATCCTTTAGATTGGCATTCTCATCCAGAATGATTTCATAACCATCCTTGGTGCCCTTTAATACAGCTGCATCTTGCATTGTCTACTCCCCTTCTTATTGCCTATGAGTCCTATAGAGTGCCTCAACCGGAAAGTAAACAATTGTCAATAACACCAGATTGAGAGCCAGTGTAGGTGCCAATGTGTTAACTAAGAACTGAGCAACGGATGAGTCCGTCTCCCCAATAAAGACATTGGCCATGTATCCTAGGCTAACTAAAACTGTGATTCCTAAAAAATACACCAAAAAGCCACTCATGAAATTTGGTGGCAAAATTTGGTAAACCAATTGGCATAAATAAACGACTAATGGAAAAATAAACACGTATACCCCAAGCAATCCAGTGTAGTACATATCAAAAATAAAGCCAATCACAGCGGACCAGGTGTATAGATGTAATTTTTTGCCATTACCAAAGAAGGCTGCCAAAATCAACCAGAGGACGGTTAAATACGGCACCATCGTGTTGGGATATTTAAACAAAATACCGGACATTGTCTGGCTGATGGAACCATCAAGAAAGAACGCAATGAATTGACCAATTACAAAGTAAACTGCAATGGGAACTTTTCGTTTCACTTAATTGTCCCTCCCATCAATCTCTGATTGCAACTGAAACAACTTCAATGTCGTTTAAGTTGGCAGCCGGTTTAATATAAACTTTTTTGGCAAGGCCATAATCGTCTTGGGTCACTTTTGAAACAGTACCTACGTAAATCCCCTTGGGAATGACGCCCCCAAGCCCACTGGTTGTCACCCGATTGCCAACTGATAATTTGGCGTTCGAAGTAATATTCCCCATGATAATCCGGTTGGCAGCCGAATCATACGAGGTGATAATACCATTAACAACTTTGGAATTATCGCCAAGCACTTGGATGGCAAACCGGTTGGAGTTTTCGGCGGTGTTGGAAATTAAAACCACCTTGCTGTTGGTTTTGTTGACTTCAGCAACTGTCCCGATCAGTCCAGGACCGGCGATCACGGGCATATCCTTCTTAATTCCAGAAGCTTGACCCTTATTAATGATCACCTGACTTGCCCATGATGATGGTGTTCGGGTAATGACAGCTGCGTTAATTTTTTCATATCCGGTCAAAGTGCTGCCGACGTTTAATTGACGTTTCAATTGTTTATTTTCTCGCGACAAAACCTGATCCTTGACCTGTGTTTGGGTCAATTGATCAACTTTTGACTTGAGACGTTGGTTTTCCTGATAAGTGTTCAAAAGATTCTTAGTTGAAACAAATCCGTGATGAATACCGTTCATTGGGGCGGCAACAATCCGATCAGCAAAACCAACAATATCATTTCCAAATTGTTGTACCAACGGCGGTGTGCTCCGCTTGTCCCGAATGGCAACCGACAACGACATTAAACCAAAACTGACGATCAAACAGATTACGACAATCACAAGCTTTCGACTGGAGAAAAATTTTTGCATAATTGCCTCCATTCGTTATTCAATAATGAATCGATATAAACGATTAATTATTGTTTTTTCTTCATTACATTAATGCTCTTTAATGATTCTCCAGTACCGATGGCAACACAATCAAGTGGATCAGATGCAATGGAAACCGGAACCTGAGTGGCTTCCGCAATCACATCAGTAATATTTCTGAGTAATGCGCCGCCGCCTGTCAGAACAATTCCATGATCAATAACATCGGCTGCAATTTCAGGCGATGTTTCTTCAAGGGTTTCCTTAATCGTGGCAATAATGGCCAACACTGATTCGTTAATTGCTTTGTTGACGTCCGTTCCACTAATTTCAACTGTGGTTGGCAAACCGGTTACCAGATCACGGCCACGAACCGGAACGGCTTTGATTTCTTTAGCTTCCTTGGCAGAAGCGGAACCAATATCAATTTTAAGCTGTTCGGAAGTCCGTTCACCAATTAACAAATTGTACTTTTGACGAACATATTGAGCAATCGCTTCGTTAAGCTTGTCGCCGGCCATTCGAACTGAGCGGCTTGAAACAATGCCGCCTAAAGAAATGGTTGCAACGTCAGTCGTTCCACCACCAATATCAACAACCATGCTACCGGTTGGATCCATGACTGGAAGTCCAGCACCGATTGCCGCAGCGAATGGTTCTTCAATGACATAGGCATCTCTGGCACCGGCTACCCGGGTGGCATCAATGACAGCCCGTTTTTCCACGGCAGTAATGCCAGTTGGCACACAAACCATGACGTATGGCTTACCTGATGAGTGTCCCAAGGCTTTTTGAATGAAGTATTTCATCATGGCAACAGTGGTATCGTAATCCGCAATGACACCGTCTTTCATTGGTCGAACAGCTTGGATACTTGCTGGTGTGCGCCCAATCATTGCTCGCGCTTCTGCACCAACGGCGATTACCTCGCCTGTTTTAGTGCTCTTGGCAACCACTGAAGGTTCGCGAAGGACAATTCCTTTGCCCTCGACGTAAACGATCGTATTAGCGGTTCCAAGATCAATTCCTATGTTTTTTTCCCCAAATCCAAACACGTTATCCATCCCTTCGTTGTCTATCAACTAAATTTAGTTCGATTTTTATAGATTTATTTATTATTGTTTAACGAAACAAGTATATCATAACGCGTCCAAAAATAAATAAAATCAAGTGAAACGACGCCCGATTTAATAGATTATTTGAAATTGTGATCGGGATTCAACAAGAACTTTCGAGCATCGGAAATAAAATATAACGATCCGGTAATTAAGAGCATATCATCCGGCGTCAGTTTCCGTCTCAATTCCCTGATTGCGTCTTGCCAATCATCAATAGCGGAAACATTTTCCGGTTGGGTTTTCAGTTGACTTTCCAATTTTTCTGGATTAGCTGCGAGCCGTTTTCCTGGTCCGGCGAACCGGGTCAAGATGATCGATGCATTTTGAACGGTGGCCATCTTGTCCACCATTTTATCAGCCTGCTTGTCTGCCAGAATGCCCATCAAAATATAAATATGGCCCTGGGGAAAATCGTTCTGCAAGGTATCGACAATCAGGTTAACTGCCGAGATATTATGCGCACCATCCAAAACGATGGTCGGCTTGGTGGAAATTTTTTCAAACCGGCCCGCCCACCGTGTTGCTGCAATTCCCTTTTGAATGTTTCTGACATCCACAGCGCGCTTTGTGAGCTGGTGGTAGTCAATGTATGCCTGGATCGCCAACGCAGCGTTGTGAGTCTGATAATCACCAATTAAGGCTGTTTTTAAATCATGCAATTGAAAGTCAGCGGAACTAAAGTCAAATTCTTGATTCCAATTGTGCTCACCGCGATCATTGACCTTAAAATTCTGTCCCAGAATCTGAATCGGGCTTTGCTTGTGCTCAGCTTGGTTCACGATCACCTTGAGCGGTTCGGGGTCAACTCCGCCGACGACTACGGGAACGCCCGGCTTAATAATCCCTGCTTTTTGGAAAGCAATTTTGGACAAAGTATCCCCTAAAATGTGCATGTGGTCCCAGCCAATCGACGTAATAACCGAGACTTTGGGGATAATGACATTGGTTGAATCATACAGCCCACCAAGACCCACTTCAATCAAAACAATATCAGCGTGTCCTTCAGCAAAGTACTTGAACATCATAGCTGTCACAATTTCAAATTCGGTTGGGCCGCCTTCCGGCAACTCGGCGTCAAGTTTGGCAATCGTCGGATAAATTTCCTGAGTGAGTCTTAGAATTTCATCGTCAGAAATGCCGACGCCGTTAACGCTGATTCGCTCATTAAATTTAATCAAAAACGGTGAGGTAAAGCTGCCGACTGTTTTGCCTTCCGCTTGAAACAAGTTCCGTAAAAATGCCAAGGTCGATCCCTTGCCATTAGTGCCGGCAATGTGGATCGCATTGACATGTTTGTCCGGGGCACCCAATTCGTCTAAGAATCGCCGCATCCGTTTTAAGGTTGGAATTTTCTTGAATTTGGTCCGTCCATGAATGAAAGCCAAGGCTTCATCATATGTGTTAATCATTATTTTCTCCTTAAAAAACGTGGGCAAAAATGCGGCTTATAGCCTGGCATGTGCCAGGAAACAGCATTTAGTCCCACGTTTTTAAAAATTTAAGTCAGTTAAATCACTTTACATCTCGCTGGAAATTTGTTGGAGCCGGTCTTTGGCTGCATCCAATTTTGATTGGTAATCAGCCTGCTTGGCCTTCTCTTCAGCAACCACTGCATCCGGCGCGTTCTCCACAAACCGTTTGTTAGCCAGTTTCTTATCTGAACGGGCCACTTCGGCTTCAAATTTATCCACATCTTTTTGAACCCGAGCCTGCTCATCCTTCAAGTCAACCAATTCGGCCAATGGAACAAAGACAGTCGCATCCGTAATCACCGCAGACATTGACAGCTTAGGCGCTTCAATATCTTTGCCAATTTGCAATTCCTGAGTGTGGCAGAACCGGTCAATGTAGTCGCGGTTGGATTCAAAGATTGATTTGAGGGTCTGATTGTCAGTTTGAATTAACATATCAATTGGTGATGACAGCGGTGCGTTGGCTTCATTTCGAATATTCCGCACTGCCGTAATCAAATCAATCAATGACTGCATTTGATGCTCAGAAGTTGGGTCGTCAAATTCTTTGTGGTCCACTGGGTAGTCGGCGGTTACCAGTGACTTGCCAACGTGTGGCATCATCTGCCAAATATATTCGGTGACGAATGGCATGATCGGCTGCAGTAAGCGAAGGGTTTGATCCAAAACGTAAGCCAAAATGTTTTGGGTGTTCTTCTTCAACTTCTCATCGTCACTGTTGAGAGCTTCCTTACTCATTTCGATGTACCAGTCACAGAAATCATTCCAGATGAAGTCATACAAATAACGGTCGGCTTCACCAAAGTTGTACTTCTCGAATAAGTCTGAAACGTGGTTCACAGTAGCGTTCAGTCGACTTAAAATCCATTTGTCAGATAATTGCCACTCGGACTTGTCGGGTAATTCCGGCTTGTCAATCCCATCAAGGTTCATAATAACGTAACGACTGGCATTCCAAATCTTGTTAATGAAATTCCAAGCAGAGTCCATTTTGTCATAACTGAACTTCAAATCTTGGCCAGGCGTCCCACCGATTGACAGGAACCAGCGAAGGGCATCGGCACCATATTTATCAATGACATCCATCGGATCAATACCGTTTCCAAGGGATTTGGACATCTTGCGTCCCTGAGAATCACGGATTAAACCATGAAGTAATACATCTTTAAAGGGTCGTTCATGAGTGAATTCCAAGCTTTGGAAAATCATTCTGGAAACCCAGAAGAAGATGATATCGTACCCGGTCACCAAGGTGTCGGTTGGGAAATAGCGCTTCATGTCTTCTGTATCATCGGGCCAGCCCATGGTTGAAAATGGCCACAGGGCAGACGAGAACCAGGTATCCAAAACATCTGGATCCTGCTCCCAGTTTTCGGCGTCTTTAGGCGCTTCCATCCCAACGTAGATCTCACCGGTCTGCTTGTTGTACCAAGCAGGAATTTGATGACCCCACCAAAGTTGACGGGAAATAACCCAGTCGTGAACGTTTTCCATCCACTGTTCAAAGGTTCCTTCAAAACGGTCGGGGAAAAAGTTGACCTTGTTATTGGTATCCTGGTTCTTAATGGCCTGTTCAGCCAGCGGTTTCATCTTAACGAACCACTGAGTTGACAAACGGGCTTCAACTTGAACCCCAGTCCGTTCAGAATGGCCAACTGAATGGACAATTGGGTCGATTGAGAGCATCAAGCCTTCATCCTGCAAATCCTTGACCATAGCTTTTCTGGCTTCAAAACGATCCATGCCTTTATACTTACCGGCATTTTCGTTCATTGAAGCATCTTCGTTCATCGTATTAATGCGTTGTAAGTTGTGACGATTACCAACCTTAAAGTCATTTGGATCATGGGCTGGGGTGATCTTTACCATCCCTGTCCCAAAGTCAGGGTCAACGTACTGATCGGCTATAATCGGCACTTCACGATTAATCAATGGAACGCGGACTTTCTTGCCAACGATATCTTTGTAACGTTCATCAGAAGGATTAACGGCAACCGCGGTATCACCCATCATCGTTTCGGGACGGGTGGTCGCAATTTCGATGTAATCTTTGCCGTTGAAAGTCGTCCCGTCGGTAAATGGGTATTTAACATGGTAAAAGGCACCTTTATCGTCCTTATGGATCACTTCAATGTCTGACAAGGCGGTTCTTGCTTGCGGATCCCAGTTGATAATGTATTCACCGCGGTAGATCAGGCCTTTATTGTAAAGCGTAACAAAGACCTTACGAACAGCTTTGGACAATCCTTTATCCAAGGTGAATCGCTCACGACTGTAGTCCAGAGAAAGACCTAATTTGGCCCACTGTTCCTTGATGGTTCGGGCAAAATCATCTTTCCATTCCCAAACCTTTTCAACAAACTTTTCTCGGCCCAAATCATACCGGGAAATACCCTGTTTACGCAGCTTGGCTTCAACTTTAGCTTGGGTAGCGATCCCGGCATGATCCATTCCTGGGAGCCATAAAGTATCGTATCCCTGCATTCGTTTGCGGCGGATAATCATGTCTTGAAGGGTTGTATCCCAGGCATGGCCCAAATGCAGCTTTCCGGTAACATTTGGCGGCGGCAACACAATTGAAAATGGTTTGGCCTTTTTATCCCCACTCGGTGTAAATACCCCTTCATCAAGCCATTCATCATATCTGCCCTTTTCGACGGCAGTTGGATCATACTTCGTTGACATTTCGTGCAATTTGTCTGACATAACGTCACTCCTTCCAAAATTCAAATCGTTTTTATGTAATAAAAAAACACCCCATCCTGTAAATTAGGACGAAGTGTTCGCGGTACCACCTAAATTGGGCTGAAAAGCCCCACTTAATATCATAATAACGGTCTGATAATACCGACTCATCTTCAATTGAAGATAAGCAGCTCACAAGCTACCTTCACTCAACGCCCGGTAAAAATCTCACAGCAATGATTTTCTTTCTGAAACCGAAACGTTGGCTACTCTCTTGCTCAACACTTTAATTTAATTTTAATCTTAACTAAATATCTGCTAATCGTCAATACGCTGAGCAACTTTTTTCAAAGCATTTAGTGCATCATCGTAATCAGGCTCATTACCAATTTCCGGAACAATCTGGCGGTAAATAATCTTACCGGTGGCGTCAATAATAAAAATTGTTCGCGCCAACGCACCAAAGTTTGGCAGATAAAGTTTCATTGCGTATCCCAACGAGAGGTTTTCGTCCGACAGCATCTGCAGATTGGCAACTCCCTGAGCAGCGCACCAATTCTTCTGCTGTTCAATCGTATTGTTGGAAACCGTCAAGAACTGGACATCAGGAAACTTATCCGCTTCTTGATTAAACTTGCGGGTTTCAACTGAACAAACCGGGGTATCAATATCCGGAACCGTTGACAGCAGGGTAATTCTGCCAATAATGTCAGCAGTTTTCACCTTATTGCCATCTGCATCCTCAAGTTTAAACTTTGGCAGTTGTTCACCGACTTCGGGTGGATTGCCAAACATACTCTCTTCTTTACCATTGATCGTGATTTTCATAAAAGCACTCCCTTGGTCTAACGACTTTATACATAATGTAGCCTAAACAAACGGAATACGCAAGTCCCCGATCATTAAAGCAGCTCAGCGAAGACGTCCTGGTTTTGGTTTAGGAATTCTTCGCCAGGTTTAATATCGGTAATTTCAATGTTGTCGATTGCTTTTTTCATCAACCCTTCAACATCGATATACTGTTCAAACTTACGTGACTTGGCCAAATCAGGCCGAGTCTTTGGTGCCGGCGGTGTAAAAATCGTACAACAGTCCTCAAATGGCAGAATTGACAGGTCGTAAGTCTTGATCTGCTTGGAAATCTTAATAATCTCCGTTTTGTCCATTGAGACCAGCGGCCGAAGAACCGGCATCGTGGTGACGTCGTTAATTGCCATCATACTCTCTAAAGTCTGTGAGGCAACTTGTCCCAGTGCTTCGCCGGTAAAGACGCCGGTACAATGACGATTTTGAGTAATTTGGGCAGCAATCCGCAGCATCATTCTCCGCTGGATGGTCATCAAATAACCTTCAGGGACCTTTTCCTTGATGGTTTCTTGAATCTCGGTGAACGGTACCTGAATGAACTGAATATTACCCGAGTACTTGCCCAACACTGAGGTTAACTGTTTGGCCTTATTCAGGGCTTGCTCGCCGGTATATGGCGGACTGTAAAAGTGAATCATATCAATTTTGACACCACGTTTCATTGCCAAATACGTGGCAACCGGCGAATCAATTCCACCAGACAGCATCATTGTGGCCCGACCACCGGTACCAACCGGCAACCCGCCGGCACCATGAATCTTTTCTGATGAGAGAAAGGCACCATTCATTCGAATTTCTACTCGAATGGAAATATCGGGGTGTTTGACATCAACCGTGATTCCGGGCACATTTTCGAGAATATAATCGCCTAACTGGTTGTTGATCTGATTGGTATCGTATTCAAAATGTTTATCCTGACGTCGGGTGTTGATTTTGAACGTCGCTCCGTCATGATACTGTTCTTTCACCATTTCAAGGGCGGTCTGCTTGATGATTGCCATATCCTTTTCAAGCCGAACAGAAGGATAGAAATTTTCGATCCCAAAAACACCCTTCAGGCTTTCGATCACCTGCTGGTCATCCTCACCGTTTAAAGCCACATGAAGACGATCCCGTTGCGGTTTGACCTCAAGCTTGGGAAATGGATGGAGAACAGCCCGCACATTCTTGCCAAGCTGCTTAATAAAGTCTTTTTTATTTTTGCCCTTTGTGGACAGTTCGCCGTAACGAACCATAATTTCTGTATAGTGCATAGTTACTCCTAACTTAATTTGTCAAATTCTTCATACAACTGGTCAAATACTTTTACGAATTGTTTGGCTTCATCAAGTGTGTTGTGATCTCCAAGTGAAATTCGAACGGCACTGGTGGCAATATCATCGGGAACCTGCATGGCATTCAACGTGCCGGATTCAGTATGATCCTTTGATGAGCAGGCACTGGTTGTTGAAATGTAAATCCCCTGCTTTTCAAAAGCATGAACGATGGTTTCTCCGCGAACCCCCTTGATTGCAAAACAAAGAATATGCGGGGCAAAAGTATCATCATTCTTAGAAAAAATGGTGACTTTATCAAACTGACTGATGTGATCCATAATCAACTGCTTAATCTGGCGCTCAGTATCAATTGCACTGGGCTCTTTTTCAAGCACCAATCGGATCGCTTTGGCCATGGCAGCAATTCCCGGCAGATTTTCAGTACCGGAACGTTGATTCTTTTCCTGGCCGCCACCGTTCATTAACGGTGCAATTCGACGGCCACGTCGACCATAAATAAAGCCGGTTCCCCGTGGGGCATGGAATTTATGCCCAGAAAATGCTGCAAAGTCAGTTCGGTCATTGAAAATCTGATCCTGAATTCCCTTGCCGAGGCCCTGAACAGCATCGACGTGAAAATGAATTTTCGGGTAGTTCTTCAGCAGTTCGCCCGCTTCTTTGATCGGCTGAATCGTCCCAATTTCATTGTTGACCGCCATAATTGACACCAGCGTTGTATCCGGACGAATTGCCGCTTTCAAATCAGCAATCGAGATCCGCCCCTCATCATCAACCGGTAAATAAGTCACATCATATCCGAGCTGTTTAAGTTGCTCAAAAGAGTTGCGCACTGCTGCATGCTCAACTGAGGTGGTAATCAGATGCTTCCCAAATTCACGTTTTTCAATTGCAGTCCCTTTGATGACCCAATTGTCACCCTCAGTTCCGCCACTCGTAAAGTAGATTTCATCTGGGTGAACGTTTAACAAATCAGCAATCTGTTTTCTGGACTGTTCCAACAGATTAAACGCCTGTTCACCAAAGTTGTGTAAGCTCGATGGGTTGCCCCAAATCTGCTCACTCACTTTGTTATAAGTGTCAAGAACTTCTGGTAAGACTTTTGTGGTGGCACTATTATCAAAATAAATCATTTGAAACCTTCTTCTCTAAATTTATTGGTTCGACTCCAACAAATATAACTCCCACGATGATACACCCAAACTGTGAGTCTCACAAGCATTGTCGCTGGGCAATCAATGATGGAAAACAAAAGGCGAAGCTGTTGGTGAACATTCAGCTTCGTCTCATACGTCATATTATGATTCATCTTCATCGGTTTTTTCTGTCTTTAAATGTTTCTTGGCATTGAAATAATCATCTTTGATCTTGGCAAACATCCCCGACGATTGTTTTTCCAATGCTTTGGAAATGATATTCAAACTCTGCTCATAATCATATTTTTGGTCAAAATACATCTGGGCCGTTTTGCTGGCCGCCGCAATTTCAGAGTTGCTGCCAATAAACCGATTGGCATACTGCATTGTCTGTTCGGCCAAAGCGGCATCATCAATCAACTGGTTGGTCTTTTCATCCAAAGTGTCCATATCCGATTGAATAATTGTTAACTGTTTGGAAATGTCATCGACATCAATCTGCGGCTGATTCATGGCATCGTCCAGGTGATTGATTTCCCTAATGACTGCTGCAAAAGCATCTTGATAATCGTTGGATAGTCCAGGAAGATTGTGATTATCAATTCGCCGTTTGGTATTGCGCATTGCCAAATCAAATTTGGCCAATGCATTTCTGGCTGCCTGCTCTTGCTCTGGCAACTTAACTGTTGCGGAGAATAAATCCTTTTGTTCAGACTCGATCTGACCCAGCTCTTTGATCATGTGAGTTTGGTCGGCGTCAATCGTTGAATAAACAGCCGTCCCATTTTGCATGGCGTTGACTTCATCCTGGTACTTCTTTTCAATGGTGGCAATTTGTTGATCAAATTGATGATTATTCTCAATTTCTTGATGGTTCAAAATATAGCTTTTATTTAATGTTTCAAGCCGCAGCTGCAAGTCGCTGTTCTGTTTACGGACATGTTCGATATATTGGCCGATAATCTTGGTATTCTTCTCGACCTTGGGACGGGCTTGGAATTCTTTGTCGATTGCATCATACAATTTGTCGATCCGGTCGGCAATATCTTGAGTGGCCTTTTCCACTGAATCAACTTCCAAAGTCTTTAACTTATTGGTGTTGACTTTTATCTGATCTGAAATCCCCTTAAGCGTTTCATCGAACTTATCGTTGGGGAAATTATACTGTTTTCCTTTGAGTTCTTTGTAACCACTGGTGATTTCGTCAACCTGCTCAACAAATTCCTTTGAAAGTAGTTGATATAGTTTGGGAATTCGCCCCATATAGGATTCTAATTTGTCAGTCGAATTGTTGAGGTCACTCAACACTTCTTCGGCGCTGTTGGGATCCCCACTCTTGGTAAGTTGCGTAAATTCATCGAAAGTTCCCTCAATGTCCGAGAGCATTTTTTCCAAGCTGTCGATACTCGGGCCAAATGACTCGTTCTTGTTAAGGATGTCCTCTCGCAAGCGTTTGTACTTCTTTTCAAGTTCTTCCAGCGCTAATTTGTGCTGCTTGTTTAAATCATATAGTTGAGCAAGGCCGGCCTGAATTTCTTTTAAGGTGGCGTCGGCGTCGGCGATGGCCTGATTAGCACTCTGCCAGTCACTCTTGGTCTTTAAAAAGTTAATGCCCTTACCGTCTTCTTTGACTGCCGCAATCCCCTCATCAATATTGGGCAGCATTTGGTTCTTGTAGTGCTGATACTTATTGTATAATTGATCATATTTCTTGTGAGATTCACCGGTTAAGTTCATTTTCTTAGCCAGCGCAAACTCATCATCCAACGGAATTTTGTTTAAATCCCGTTTGTTCTCGTAAACATCGGTTGCCATCTTGATTGTTCTTCTTTGGTAGAAAACAAAACCAAGATAACCCGCCCCAACCAACACGATAACTCCAATCAACAAAGTAAGCATTCGATCCCATCCTTCAGAAATAAAGATATATAATTGAACATTATGGTAGTAAAATTGCCCAAAACAATTTAATATGTATGAATAATCAATTAATGTGCTCTAAGTTGAATTATATCATAGTAGGTCCTTTTCACCATATTATTTTTGAAGTGAGGAAAACAATTATGCAAAACGTTACCAATTTAGTGAATCAACAGCTTGATTCACTCTTAGAAAATGAAACAGATTTGATCTCCAACATGGCTAACGCCGCTGCATTGCTCCAAGTCAGCCTCGAAGATATCAACTGGGTCGGCTTTTATCGTTATGTGCCCGCTAACGATGAACTGATCCTCGGCCCCTTCCAGGGAAATGTTGCCTGCATGCACATCAAAAATGGTGATGGTGTCTGCGGAACGGCTCTCAAACAAAAGCATTCACTACGAGTCGCCGACGTTCATCAATTTGCCGGCCACATTGCTTGTGATGCCAATTCCAATTCTGAATTGGTCGTCCCACTGTTTAAAGACGGCAAAGCCCTTGGTGTCTTAGATATTGATTCGCCATCACTCGATCGTTTTTCGAGTGAAGACGAGCAGGTTCTTAACCAGTTTGCCGACATCTTCGTCAAACATGTTGACTTACAGTAGAAATCTTTATAAAATGATGGTTGTGTAAAATAACGCAGCAGTAGACGGTAAGCTCGTCAACATGTTGTTGCCATTCAATTGGTTCTGCAAGTAACTCAATCGGCTGCTTGAGCGAAAGAGCAAAGCAACATGCACGAATACTAAGTCTGCAACGGCTTATTTTACTCCAAAAAAATATTGGAGGATTACTTATGTCAAGATATACAGGTCCAAGTTGGAGAATTTCACGTCGTTTGGGTATCTCTTTGTCAGGTACTGGTAAAGAACTCTCACGTCGTCCTTATGCTCCTGGTGATCACGGTCAAGGCCGTCGTTCAAAACTTTCAGAATATGGTTTGCAATTACACGAAAAGCAAAAGCTTCGTTACATGTACGGACTGACTGAACGTCAATTCAGTAACTTGTTCGTTCGTGCCGGCAAGATCCGTGAAGGTAAGCATGGTGTTAACTTCATGATCTTACTTGAAGAGCGTTTGGATAACATGGTTTATCGTTTAGGTTTGGCCACTACTCGTCGTCAAGCTCGTCAATTAGTAAACCATGGCCACATCACTGTTGATGGCAAACGTGTTGATATTCCATCATATGAAGTTCAACCTGGTCAAGTAATCTCTGTTCGTGAGAAGTCTAAAGACCTCCAAGTTATCAAGGATGCTGTTGAAGCTGTTGTGGGTCGTCCACAATACGTCAGCTTCGATGCAGACAAGCTTGAAGGATCATTGGTTCGTCTTCCACAACGTGAAGAACTTGATGCTGATATTGATGAATCACTGATTGTTGAATACTACAACAAGTTGGGTTAATCATTCAGCGAGCGTTTTGCTTATGCAAAACGCTTTTTTTGTGCCCTCACGATCATGTTATAATTTATAGGATTTGATTTTTAACCATCACAATTTGAGAGGAGGATGAGTATGCAACAACCCCTTGCCTATCGAATGCGACCGACCAAGCTTGAAGAAATTGTCGGCCAGCAGGATTTAGTCGGCCCAGGTAAAATAATCGACCGGATGGTGCGTGCCAAGATGCTGTCGTCAATGATTTTATATGGGCCGCCGGGAACTGGGAAAACCAGCATTGCCAGCGCCATTGCCGGCTCGACCAAATATGCATTTCGAGTTCTCAACGCTGCTACCGACACCAAAAAAGATTTACAGGTTGTCGCCGAGGAAGCCAAGATGAGCGGCACGGTCGTCCTGTTGCTCGATGAAATTCATCGACTCGATAAAACAAAACAAGATTTTCTATTGCCATTACTTGAAAGCGGCTCAATTATTTTAATTGGGGCCACCACTGAGAACCCATACATTAACATCAATCCGGCCATTCGATCGCGAACCCAAATTTTTGAGGTACATCCCCTCACCCCAACTGATATTCAAAAAGCCCTCAATCGCGCGTTAAACGACAAAGAAAAAGGTTTGGGTAATTATCCGGTGTCGATTACCAAAGAAGCGTTAAACTTTTTGGCAACTGCCACTAATGGTGATTTGCGCTCATCGTTAAATGCCTTGGAACTTGCAGTGAAGTCGACACCCAAAAATGATCAGGGAAAAATCGCCGTCACCCAGGCAATCGTCGAGGAATGCCTTCAGCGAAAAGCACTCAATTCCGATAAAAATGGTGATGCCCATTACGACGTCATTTCTGCTTTTCAAAAATCGATTCGCGGCTCGGATACGGATGCAGCCCTACATTATGCCGGCAGATTGATTGAATCCGGTGACTTGGTTTCGATCATGCGGCGATTACTGGTAATTGCCTATGAAGATGTCGGCCTGGCTAATCCAGGAGCATGTCAAAGAACGGTTGCTGCTGTTGACGCTGCGCGTCAACTGGGGCTTCCCGAAGCACGAATTCCACTTGCTAACGCAATCATTGAGCTTTGTTTAAGTCCCAAGTCCAATTCCGCGATGGCCGCAATTGATGGTGCCGTAAGTGACATTCGATCCGGTAACTATGGTGATGTCCCACTGCACCTCAAAGATGCGCATTATCAAGGTGCCAAGAAACTTGGCCGCGGGGTGACCTACAAATACCCCCACGATTTTCCCAACGACTGGGTTAAACAACAATACCTGCCTGATAAAATCAAAAATGCTCAGTATTACCACCCGAAAGAAAACGGTCGAATTGAGGCCGCGTTTAAAGAACAATATGCCAAGCTTAGAAAATCTGCCGGTCATAAATAGCCGGTCATAAATAGTATTGGAGTGTAATAATGATAATTAATATTTTAGTAGCTGTTGCCGTGTTAATTGCCCTATATATTGGCTACTACTTACTTTCCCACCTTCACAAAACCATGTTTAATATTTCAGTTCAAGATGATCCCCGCCTGAAAGGAGCTGCCAAAAACGGCGGCATCATGTTCATCATTTTGGCAGCCTTGGGCGTTCTGGCATTAATCATTCAAAATGATATTCTCATTTTAGTGGTTCTTTTGTGGATGACTGCACATGGTCTGGTTGTTGAATTCGCAATTCTCAACGTCATTAACCATAAACAACGGTAATAGATTTATTCCTTTGTATTTTGCCGAAAGTAAAGTACAATTAAGTTAAACAGATAGAAATGAGGGTGGGCATAATGTTACAACAACAATATAAACAAATTTTGGTCCCAGTTGATGGTTCCTACGAGGCTGAATTAGCTTTTAAAAAAGGTGTAGCAGTTGCGATCCGTAATAATGCATCTCTTCACTTAGTCCACGTTGTTGATACACGTGCATTTCAAAATATTTCAAGTTTTGACACATCAATGGTCGAACAAGTGACCGATACTGCAAAGGAAACTTTGGACAAATACATCGAAGATGCAAAAAAAGCGGGGCTCAACGATGTTGATTACTCAATTGAATATGGTGCACCAAAGACCGTGATTGCCAGAGACATTCCTCAAAACCTCAACATCGACCTCATCATGATTGGTGCAACTGGTTTGAATGCCGTCGAACGACTCTTAATTGGTTCGGTTACCGAATATGTTACCAGAACTGCGGTTTGCGATGTCCTGGTCGTTAGAACTGATTTGGACAATAAGCCGGCAGTTAATCCAAGCAAGCACGTTTAATTTTTCCAATTTCGATCATCAAATTGATTAAAGCAAGCTAAAAAGGCAGTTAAAACAAAAGTCAAATCCTGGTTCTACAATATCTGTTGTTGGTAATAGATTTTTATCTATTACTGATGACAGATTTTTTGTTTATCATTAGAATAAAAAAGCGGACATCTCCCGTCCGTTAACTTGCTCCCACCACAGAATTAAGTCAAGAAAGGAAATGCCCTATGTCAAATGATACTACGAAAATGTTGTTAGGAATAGATGATGAACACTTAATAATTGAGGAAGGACAAGTGGGTGATGATGGAGTGATTCGATTGGTGGGGTCCCTAAACTACACCCCCAAGGCATGCCGCAATTGTGGGATTATCAATGATCACCAAATTATTGGCTATGGTTGGCGGAAGACCACCATTAGATTCGCAAAAACATTGGGCAGCACCGTTATCCTGTGTCTCAATCGGCGAAACTTTCACTGTAAGGCTTGTCATACCAATTTCCTGGCGCAGACGAATGCGGTGCCGAAACACTGCACGATTTCAAATACGACCCGCAAACAATGCTTAGAAAAACTGACCGAACCGGTTTCGCTCAAACACATTGCCGATGAGTTATCCACTTCGGATTCATTCGTTGGTCGGCAGCTCTTGCGCGCTGAACGGGACTTTCAAACCAACTGGCACTATTTACCAAAAGTTCTCCTCATGGACGAAGTTAAAAGCACTAAGAGCGCCACCGACGCGATGAGCTTTGAATTTATGGATGCGGAAACCCACGAATTGATCGACCTGTTACCCTTTAGGACCATCTATCAGCTTCAAAAGTATTTCCAGCATTACGACCAGGCTGCGCGAGAAAATGTGAAAATTATCGTCACCGATATGAACTATACCTATCCCAAATTGGTGGGGCAGATCTTTCCGAACGCCATCGTTGTCATCGATCCGTTCCACTTGGTTAACGCTTTAAATCGAGCTTTTAATAAGACGCGGGTGCGCCTCATGAAAACCCTGGCGACTTCCTCACGCGAGTATCACGCCCTAAAACGCTATTGGAAACTATTATTAACGCCGGAAAATCACCTCAACTACGAAGCTTTCCGTAAGTGGACAAACTTCCCTTATCCAGCGACTGCCACTGATGTGGTTGATGCTTTATTGGACATTGATCCCGAGCTCAAGCAAACTTACAACGTGATGAATCGGTTACGTGAAACCATCAAAAACCGTGATTGGCCCAACTATAATCAAGTATTCCATCACTTAGAGGGCTGCTCGGAAGAGATGTTGGCAACCCTCCAGACCCTAGCGACTCATCATGATGAAATTGGCAATACCTTTACTCACCATTACACCAACGGGCCCTTAGAAGGTTCAAACAACAAGATTAAAGTCATTAAACGCACTGGATTTGGTTACCGAAACTTCTTCAGATTCCGGCTAAGAGTGCTGTTCGCTTTTCGAGTTCATACAAAAAGAGCTCTAATCACCAAGTGATTAGAACTCCAATATTTTGTTCACCAACAACAGTTGACGAAGAACCCAAATCCTTTTGTTTTAACTGCCTTTTTGCAGCTAACATCCTAGCCATCACTTAACAAAGGTCGGATGCCCCTCACTTTTTGCAAGCTCGTTTTTGACCATCTCGACAATATGGGACTGGTTGCGCTTAAGAATTTTCTCAGCCAATTCCGTGTTCCCGCGAAGTTCCGCAATAAACATCGCTGCAAACTGCTTCATAGTGGCCTGGACGACCTATCCTTTGGCATACAGGCATTTTGATTCCAACTCCGCCAGCACGTCCACCTTATAAATCAAATCCTGCTCCGTCAATTCGTGTAAAATTTCATGAATGAGCGGCAGCGCCCGATCATATTTACCCAACTCGGCGTACGCGGCAATAATGTCCACATAGAGGTCAACAATCACGATCATATCGTGCTTGCCGGCCTTTTTGACTTTAGCCAAAATTTTGGCACTGGAATCAATGAACCCTTCGGCGCGATCCAATTTCCCCAGCTTTTGATAAGCCAGACCAATGCCCAAATTGGACCAGGCTTGGTAAAAGGTAAATTCATCAGCGGAATACTGCGTCAATTGAAGATTGAAGTTGAAAATGGCCTCATCAATATCATCATTGATATACAATTCAATGAATCCCCGATAGCAATGATACTTGCCCAACATATATCGGGTATTCAACTTTTTGCAGTCAATCCGACCAATTTGTCTATTAGCGTCGGCATACAAATGATTCCGCATATCGTCTTCAATGTAAGAGAAGACTTTATCACCATATCGCGTATTCTTGGCAACATCGGTAATTTTTAAATCCAGTTTTTGGCAGAGGTTGACCAGAATGTCAACACTGCTGCACGTATTTTGATTTTCGATGGAACTGATGGTTGCTTGGGTACAAATCCCTTCAGCGAGCTGAACTTGGGACATCCCCTTATCTTTTCTTGCCTTTTTGATCAAGGCCCCAGTAATCACCATTGTCATACAACGACTCCCTATAGTTAACATGCTTAACATACAACCTGAGTATCATATTATATTTATAATCGACAATCAAGAAGATTTTTCCTCATTTTTGGTGGGAAATTCCTCATGAAAATCACAAGTGATCAGATGATCATTCACAACGCCAACCGCTTGCAAATAGCTGTACACAGTAATTAAGCCAATCCGTTGGAGGCCCATATTTTTAAAGGCCTTCACAAACTTTTCGGTAAATTTTTGATACATTTTTGGGTCTGGCGCTGCTTTTAGTAAATGATCCAGTGAAACCCCATTAACTGGTCCCCAGGTTGCTTCAACTAACATTTTAGGATTCGGTTGAATGACTTTGGCGTTGGCAATTATCGCACTGACCTTTGCATGATTACGGATAATTCGACGATCTTGACAAAACCGTTCGACATCTGACTGGTCACACTTGGCCAAATAATCCAGGGAAAAGTGGTGAAAGACTTCATCCATTCCCGGTTCAAATTTTAAAATCGTTGAAAAAGACAATCCTGCCTGCATCGTCTCAAGACACAGGGCTTTGAATAGTTTTTGCGGATCCTTTTGTACCCGCCCCCAAATTGTATCGTGATAAACCAATAGTTCAGGGCTGGTAGTTGCCCAAGGGCATCTTTTAACCATCACTACACCTCCTACTATAAACCTACGAAAAAGTCACAAATAATTCTGCAACGAGTTCAAAAGTAGAATCCAACGGTCCCTTTGATAGTTAACCCGTAATTTTTGAAGACGCAGCGCTTGATCGGTGACCTGCCCGGTGATGCCCAGCATTTCCATTCGCATCATTGATAACTGACTATCATCTGTCCAGGAATAGACTGGCCGACCGGTTCTGCCAACCGAGGAAATCAAGAATGGATTGGCGGTCAGATGCTGCAGCGTGTAAAAATCGACCTTGTACTTGCCAATATTACCAAAATTAAGCATAGTCACCAGACCAACATTGATTTGTGGAATCCGTTGTTTAATTTGTCGGAGAAATGGATAACCAACCGAATGAACCCGGTGTGGTAAAACCGTCAGTTGAGAGGCAAACTGTTGGGCAAATCGAGTCCCCATCTGTGGGTCACTGCTGTTAGTTACCTTCAATTCAATGATGAGCGGCTGCTTTAATCGGTTCGCAGTTCGCAGATAATCAGCGAACATATCAACGTGATGGAATCTGGTAATTTCTGCCAGATTGAGGCGGTTAATCTCCTGATCCCCGTGGCCTGGAATTGGCACATCGTTATCATGGGCACAAATAAAGTGATGATCTTTGGTTTCTTGAATATCCATCTCAACAAATGGAAAGTGATAATGGCTGTTACGCTTCAAAGCAGTAATTGTGTTTCCCTGAGCGTTATGATTAATGACCCCGCGGTGAACAATGATCGTGGGATGGCCGACCGGTCGAACGGAAAACGCGGGATTGATCCCGGCAAACAGCGCTGAGAAGATAATCAGACATCCGCCCACACCAGTAATCAGCCCCTTTCCTGTCAGCCGGGCAAACTGAATGCCCAGCAGGCGACCAATCACAACGATTTCGACAAATGGAGCCACCACATCAATCGTTCCTTGTGACAAAAAGAATAGGACGGAATTGGGAAGCAATCTGTTCAACCAGCCCAGCCCAAGAATCAACAGGCAGATGCCAACCAGCATTGAAAATAATAAGAGCAGCTTTTGGCCATACTTTTTCAACGTCATCAATTTAACAGTCTGTTTCAAACCTTGAATTGGATGATCGCCATCCGCAGCAAGCAAGTTCAACGCAAAATGAGAAAAATAAATCCCAACCAGCACTAGGCCAAAATAGCCAACAATGGCCGTCAGCGCAAGCGGATAGCGATTGACTGTCAGCCAGGAAAACTGATTTCCAGAAATCGGCACCGAAAACTTAATGAAATTTGAGAAGCCAAACAGGCCTAATGGCACCAGCAGAACAAACAGGTAAACACCGCTTCCCAGCAACGCCAATAGTGACCACGGTCGGCTCAAAATTGTCTTGTGAACGGTTTGGACGATCCCATAATAAAATAGACCGACCAACAGTAAAAACATCGTCAGCGAACAAAATACCACCGTTGCGAAGCTTTGGTAAGTGTCCAAAAAACGTCTCAACAGCAAAATAAGGACGATCAATGCCCCCGTTAAATAATCATAAAGTTTCGTTTCATTATTCCCCATCAAAAAACTTCCCTACATGCAAAAAAACCGGCAGCAGAATTCTGCGCCAGTTTGATTATGCTATTTGTTAATATTTTGATCGCGTGGTGGCAATGGCTTAAAGTCATATAAGATTTTTGACTGACGTTCAAACTCATCAATGGCGAGTTGGATCAAGCGATCGATTAATTCAGAATATGAAATGCCAGAGGCGGCGAACAGCTGCGGATACAAACTGATGTTGGTGAATCCGGGCAGCGTATTAACCTCACTCATATATGGCTTGTCATCTTTAGAAACCAGATAATCGATCCGAGCCATCCCCTTGAGTCCCAATGCCCGATAAGTCGTCAAGCCCATTTCGGTGATCTGTTGGGCAAGTTCTTCCGAGATGTCCACTGGAACGTCAAATTTAACCTGACTGGCATCAACAAATTTATTGTCGTAAGTATAAAAGGCGTCGTCTTTGGGTACGCGAATGGCCCCAATCTTGGATGCGATTGGATGATCATTACCCAGAATAGAAATTTCCAGCTCTTCCGGCCCCTCAATCGCTTCTTCGATCAGGACTTTGCTGTCGTATCGGAAAGCATCGCGAATCCCTTCGGAATATTCCTCGGCATTTTCAACTTTGTGAATCCCAACAGAAGATCCCTGGTTAGCCGGCTTGATGAACAAAGTCTGTCCCAGTTCATCACTGAGAGAGTCATAGCTGTACTGCTCGGCCGTCAGCGGGGTAATCACTTCATAGCGGGTGGTTGGTACTCCGGCCAGTTTGACAATCTTCTTGGTAATATCCTTATCAAATGACATGGCTGACCCTAAGATCGCCGTTCCCACATATGGTTTGTGCAGGAGACGTAATAGTCCCTGAATCGTTCCGTCTTCACCCAAATTACCGTGAATAATCGGGAAGAAAACGTCAATATCGGATTCTTCAGCCAGGTTGATTATCCGAGCCAAAGGATTCTTGAGGTCCAATTTAGCTAATTCCTGCTTGGCAACCTCGTCTTCCGGTTCTCCGTCGAAAACCCGAGAGGAAGCTTCATGATCCAGGAAGTAGCCGTTCTTAGTCATCAAAAACAAACTCACATCGTAACGTTCTTTATCCATTGCGTCATAAATGTTATGAGCAGAGCGTTTTGAGACATCATGTTCCGAAGAGTTACCGCCAAAAATGAGGCCAATGTGTTGCTTTTTGTGTTTTTCCATGAATTCTCATCCTTTTATAAATTCGTATAGTTTCCAGAAACTTAAGTATATCACGGAACTTCACAGTTGAAAACATTTACAAACGCTTCTCATCACATTTTTAGGTTGAATTCACCGATCACAATTATTCACGTTTTAATTGTTTCTTACTGAACAAGTAGCGGGTGATCAACAACAAGATCACAGAAACGATCAGCATGCTCACAATCATCGGAAATGGATCGTAGGCACCCGTTGCCCGGTATCCGAGGACAAATTTGGCGAAATTGGCAACCCAAGTCATCTGAAAATTGCGATCCAAAATAACCCGAGATGCAGTGTACATCACGGTGATGTAGCCGATGACCGGCGTGGCGATCAAAATGATCCGCTGGACAAATTTAGAGAATAACGTTAGAAAGTTCCCGATAACCATCCCGCTCAAAGCGCCAACGATTAACAACAATCCGCTAAAAATAAAGTTGAACAAAAATGCGACAATTGGGTTATTAAAGTATCCAGCGTACGAGGACATGTAGATGTTGGTGTCTCTGGCATGCCCCAATGGCATCAAGACGGCGTACTGATACACCAAGTTAAAGGTATTGCCGATCAGGATTAACAAGCCATTGACAATGACTTGCGCATTGAAAAAAGTTTCTCGGGAAATCCCGTTTTGAATCAAAAACTTGAAATTTTCATAGGACAGCGTTGAAATAACAAACATATACAGGCCAAACGCCGCTGTCACCCAGGACCCCTGCATCTGATTGGTTAAGGAATAATCATTCAGAGATCCTGAGATGGCAGAAAACAGAAACGGTAGTACCAAAAAGGCGGCAAACAAGAACAGATACATTTCCGCTAAGCCGATAATCTGTCGTCGAAACAGGAATTTGGTGACTTTATTTGTCTTCATTCTTGGCACTCCCCTCATATTGATTGGTTAGGAAAATAAACAGTTTCTGCAGGTCAAAGTTGGACAGCTGGACTGTGTCGGGCAGGATGCGGTCGTCAAGGTCACCATAGACGTAGTTGGCCCGGATGGTGCCCATCATGTCGTGGCCAATGACGTTTAAGCCCTTGGTATATTGCTCGACGTCTTTTTCTGGTCCCACGACCGAATGAGTCTTGGCCAAGACGTCTTCAACCGGCTGGTTTAAAATCACTCGCCCCTGATCCAAGACGATCACGTCGCTGATAATATTGGCAACCTCTTCGATAAGGTGGGTGGAAACGATAAATGTCCGCGGGTTATCGGAATAAGATTGAATCAATTCACTGTAAAAGAGTTCCCGATGGTTGGCGTCCAACCCCAGAACCGGCTCATCCAGCAAGACGTATTTGACTGGGAGGCACAAGGCCAAAATGAGTTTAAAAATCGAGTTGTAACCGGTGGATAATTTACCAAATTTTTGATTGATATCCAAGCCAAATTCTTTGATCAAGTGATCCGCTAATTCATGGTTGAATCCGCCATACAGAGATTCGGAATCCTTGAGAATTTGGGTCAATTTCCAGCCGTCAGCGTAAAGATTGGCCTCGCTCATCAAATACATCAAACCCAGCTTTGAGTCGTTATCGCTGACATCCTCAGAATCAATCTTAACTTCGCCGCTGTCGGCAAAAATCCGGTCGGTAATAATACTGAGCAGTGTGCTTTTCCCGGCACCATTTCGCCCAAGTAAGCCGTAGATTTTGTTGCCGTCAAATGACAAATTAATGTCTGACAAGACGTGCTTAGACCCAAATGATTTCGAGACGTGACTGACTTCCAATACGCTCATTGCTGGTAACCTCTTTTCACTAAATTCAATAACTCATCTTCAGAAATATCCAGATTCTGGGCTTCCCGAACCAGATTTTCGACAAACTCATCAAAAAAGCCATTCCGCTTTTCTACCAAGATTCGCTGCCTGGCGCCTGCCTGGACAAACATTCCCAGCCCCCGCCGTTTTTCGATCAAATTTTTAGCAGCAACGATGTTCATCCCTTTTAAAACAGTCGCCGGGTTGATATGAAACTCCTTGGAAATTTCTGTTGTCGACGGAATCTGGTCGCCTTCAGCAAAGCCTCCCGAAGCAATCGCGTCCTCAATTTGTTCGGCAACCTGGCGGTAGATGGGCTCTGAACTATTAAACTCAAACTTCATATTTATCAACCCATTCTATAATTTCTTTCATTTAACGCTCCACCTTCGTCTTTGGAACCACAATTCGGGAATAAATCAGGACGGTCACGGCAAAGTAAATCAAGTAAAGAACCAAGAAGCCGACTGTCGTCAGTCCAAAGGTTTGGTAGGCGCCACCCATCAATAGACCACTCTTGGCGAACATTTGAAGGCCAAAGGCAACGTCGACAATTCCCAAAATTCCGGGCAGTGCAAACAAGCCCAGGATTTGAACAACGATTGAGTGGTTTAAGACTGATCGACGAGTCCCAATCTTATTGAGCATATCAAAGCGGATCTTGTCACTGGCTGCCCCACTCAAAATCTTAAACATTAAGCAGCTGGCAAGCATGGCCAGAAAGGCAATTCCTAAGAAGATTCCCATAAACTCAAGACTGCCAAAGACACTCTTCAGGGATTGATACATCGTAAACGAACCGCCGACCTGTTCCCCGTTTCGATAGCCGTACTGCTTGGACTGAATGTTGGTAATTTTGGTCAGTGGCGTTGCGGCAGCGTCCATATCATTTGCGCGAACCAACAATAATTGATTGGTCTTGGCATTAATTTGATTGAATGTCTGAGAACTGACCACTTTGATTTGGTAGGCTTTAACCGTTGGTACCTGTAGTCCCCACAGCTCTTGGTATGCCGATGAATCGCTTCGCTTGAACTGGGAAACTTTGGCGGTGAAAGCTTTTGACGCCAGTGTCTTTCGACTCACAAACGCCGCGTACTTCAATGGTTGGCGCTGAAGCTGGTCACTCCGGTAATAAACCCGCTTGGTCGTCGGATCAACTTTTTGTTGGTAAGTGACAGTGGATTTATCTTGAATCTGGCCAACCAGTGAACGCATTTCCTGATTGGGGTTGGTAATAGCAACTGAATAGTAGCCATTTCCAGAAGCTAATTTAGGTACCATGTGTTGAAAACCGGTTCCCACAGTAATTGCGCCTAGTGCCAATGCAAACAGCAGTGAGACAACTGAAAGGATTTTGGTATAATCACGAATTCTAAATTTAAGCTGGGCCAATGTGAAACTGTTCAGGCCCTTGGTGCTCATATTAGAACGTTGAAATGCCTGGAGCAGCATCACAAAAAATGAGTTGAAGACAAAGTAGGTCCCTAGAACAATCGTGATGAGCGCGATTGGAATAGACATGACTTTCAGTTTTTGAATGTCATACATCGCATAATATCCACCGGCCAAGAGAACAACTCCAAGAATTGCTTGAACGCCAAGTGTCAAGGCCTTAGGCTGCTGCCAATCACTTTGTTGTCCGGAACGCAAAAGCTGCAGGGCGGAGGTCTTGGTGAATGTCCTGGCATTTAAGAAACCAGCAACCAGAAACAAAATCGCAAACAGGATAATCGTTGCAATGATAGCTGGCATATAAAATGCCGAGAAATTAGTCAATGACATGTGAATGAGGCTGGCCAGAAAATGGCTGAGCACTTGGGTAAAGCCAATGCCAATGACAATCCCGACAACTGTGGAAATTAAACCGATCGCAATGGTCTCAAGGATGATCAATTTACTGATGACTCCTGATTTGGCACCCAGCATCATGAAGAGTCCATAATCATGTTCACGCATACTCATCAAGAAATTATTCGCGTAAAAAACATATACCAGTGTGATGATTGCCAGTAAGATGGATCCGAAGATGAAAACGATCTTGGCATTTTGTCCCACCGCACTGCTGGTGGTAAATTTATCGTTTGTTGAAATTGCTTCAAACATGTAGAAAATAGCTGTGGTAATGATCATCCCGGAAAACAGAACCAGATAATCTTTCCAACGAGCCTTGATTCCTGAGATTGAAATTTTAAATAACATCGCTAA
The DNA here is from genome assembly GCF_018314255.1 of Lentilactobacillus buchneri. Classification (NCBI taxonomy): domain Bacteria; kingdom Bacillati; phylum Bacillota; class Bacilli; order Lactobacillales; family Lactobacillaceae; genus Lentilactobacillus; species Lentilactobacillus buchneri. The sequence goes on along the minus strand of NZ_CP073066.1, from coordinate 2,190,645 downwards.
GCTCCTTTGATTGATTACTGTTCAAATGTACCGAGTTTTTCGAGGATTTCCTGATAGAATTCATTTCTCGGCTTATCGCCGGCGTCTACCTCATCGCCAATTTTTCCGTCTTTGATAAATAAAATTCGTTTACAGAAACTAGCGGAGAACGGGTCATGGGTCACTAAGAGAATTGAGACCCCCTGTTGATTGATGTTCGTTAAGGTGTCCAGTAATTCACGGGCGTTGGTTGAGTCAAGCGCTCCGGTTGGTTCATCCCCAAAAATAATTGACGGATTTGACACTAAGGCTCTGGCAGCGGCGACCCGTTGCTTTTGCCCACCGGATAATTGCGTTGGGTACTTACTCAGCAAGTCATCAATTCCCAACTTGCTGGCGGCTTCCTTGACAGCAGTTTGGATCTTAGCCGCCTTGGCATTTTGAAGCGACAACGGCAAAGCAATATTTTCTTGGGCGGTTAAGGTTTCCAATAAGTTAAAGTCTTGGAAGATGAAGCCCAATTTTTGAGAACGAAAATCTGCCATCTGGTTGGCAGTTAAATGAGTTACGTCTTGGCCGTCAATTTCGACCGAACCGCTGGTTGGTTGATCGAGAGTTGCCAAAATATTTAGCAAAGTCGTCTTTCCGGAACCGGAGGCGCCCATGATTCCGACAAATTCGCCCTCGTTAACCGACAAGCTGATCCCTTTCAGAGCTTCATATGGTTTTGCGCTGTCTTTATCGTAGGTTTTGTGTAAATCTTCTGTTTGAACGATTTTAGTTGTCATAAGTGTTCCTCCGTGTGTTAGTTAATTACTTATGTAACTAACTATATATGCTAAGAATCCGGATGTCAACCAAAAACAAAAAAGCGTGGGCCAATAAGTGGTTAGCTTCCAGAGTATAAGGGGATTACCCGAATATCCGGAATTTGGATGTTTGGGTAATCCCCTTATACGGCCGGAAGCTGCTTATTGGCCCACAGTTCTGCTAGATAACATTCAGCCTCTTAATCGTCTAAAAGCGTTAATTAATCTAGATTATCAGTATTAATGACATTCTGGGTCCCTCGTTCAGTGATGATGGAGACCAAGACGTTATTGATCATTTTCATCCGCTGTTCATCTGTAATCGATGATCCCAAATCCTTTTGCAGCTGGGAAACGGCATCCTCGGAAATCGCCACGGCTCCTTGAACAATAATTTTTCGCGCCGACAAAATGGCGGTTGCTTGTTGTCGCTGCAGCATGGCGTTAGCAATTTCAGTTGCATATGCCAAATGCGTCAACCGGGTCTCAATAATTTGCAATCCGGCGACGTCCAAACGGTCCTGTAATTCTTTTTGTAACGCGACCGACACTTCGGTTGCATTCCCCCGCAAGGTCAATTTGTCTGTACTATCATCAAAACTGTCATACGGATACTGGCTGGCAATATGTCGAATAGCGGACTCACTTTGAATCTCAACGAATTGTTCATAATCTTCCACGCTAAAAATTTCTTTGGCAGAATCAACGACTTTGTAGACAATGACAGCGGCAATTTCAACTGGGTTCCCTTTTGAATCGTTCACTTTGATAATTGAACTATTAAAATTGCGAACCCGCAGTGAAATCGTCTGCTTGCTGGTCAATGGCACGGTCATGAATAATCCGGAAGTCCGAATTGTCCCAATGTAGCGACCAAAGAAGGTCAACACTTTGGCTTCGTTAGGTTGGATAATCGTTAATGAACTTGCAAATAACAGATCCAAAACAATGATGATTGTCCCAAAAACGATTGAGCCAATTGAGCTGCCTTCCCCGCCAATCCAGAGCAGATAACCGCCAACTCCCAGCAAAATCAAGGCAATAATTAAGCCCACATAACCATTAACATGAAATACATTTTTCTCTTTCAAAAAAGCCGCCCCCTATAAACTCGGATTAGTAAACAGGTTCTACAATATCTGTTGTTGGTAATAGATTTTTATCTATTACTGATGACAGATTTTTTGTTTATCATTAGAATAAAAAAGCGGACATCTCCCGTCCGTTAACTTGCTCCCACCACAGAATTAAGTCAAGAAAGGAAATGCCCTATGTCAAATGATACTACGAAAATGTTGTTAGGAATAGATGATGAACACTTAATAATTGAGGAAGGACAAGTGGGTGATGATGGAGTGATTCGATTGGTGGGGTCCCTAAACTACACCCCCAAGGCATGCCGCAATTGTGGGATTATCAATGATCACCAAATTATTGGCTATGGTTGGCGGAAGACCACCATTAGATTCGCAAAAACATTGGGCAGCACCGTTATCCTGTGTCTCAATCGGCGAAACTTTCACTGTAAGGCTTGTCATACCAATTTCCTGGCGCAGACGAATGCGGTGCCGAAACACTGCACGATTTCAAATACGACCCGCAAACAATGCTTAGAAAAACTGACCGAACCGGTTTCGCTCAAACACATTGCCGATGAGTTATCCACTTCGGATTCATTCGTTGGTCGGCAGCTCTTGCGCGCTGAACGGGACTTTCAAACCAACTGGCACTATTTACCAAAAGTTCTCCTCATGGACGAAGTTAAAAGCACTAAGAGCGCCACCGACGCGATGAGCTTTGAATTTATGGATGCGGAAACCCACGAATTGATCGACCTGTTACCCTTTAGGACCATCTATCAGCTTCAAAAGTATTTCCAGCATTACGACCAGGCTGCGCGAGAAAATGTGAAAATTATCGTCACCGATATGAACTATACCTATCCCAAATTGGTGGGGCAGATCTTTCCGAACGCCATCGTTGTCATCGATCCGTTCCACTTGGTTAACGCTTTAAATCGAGCTTTTAATAAGACGCGGGTGCGCCTCATGAAAACCCTGGCGACTTCCTCACGCGAGTATCACGCCCTAAAACGCTATTGGAAACTATTATTAACGCCGGAAAATCACCTCAACTACGAAGCTTTCCGTAAGTGGACAAACTTCCCTTATCCAGCGACTGCCACTGATGTGGTTGATGCTTTATTGGACATTGATCCCGAGCTCAAGCAAACTTACAACGTGATGAATCGGTTACGTGAAACCATCAAAAACCGTGATTGGCCCAACTATAATCAAGTATTCCATCACTTAGAGGGCTGCTCGGAAGAGATGTTGGCAACCCTCCAGACCCTAGCGACTCATCATGATGAAATTGGCAATACCTTTACTCACCATTACACCAACGGGCCCTTAGAAGGTTCAAACAACAAGATTAAAGTCATTAAACGCACTGGATTTGGTTACCGAAACTTCTTCAGATTCCGGCTAAGAGTGCTGTTCGCTTTTCGAGTTCATACAAAAAGAGCTCTAATCACCAAGTGATTAGAACTCCAATATTTTGTTCACCAACAACAGTTGACGAAGAACCAGTAAACAATTACTAATTCAAGTATATAGCGGACGGCTTTTAATTGATATTAATTACTTAACATTCTTCTCAGGTAAAACGGCACCTTTATAGTGATGCAAGATCCATTTTTGAGTCTTGGTTGATTGAAGAACCTTGACTAATTTCTTGATGGCTGGCTTGTTCTGATCACCTTTACGGGTGGCGATGATGTTCACGTATGGTGAATTCCGTTTTTCAATCGCAATTGACTGCTTAATTGGATTCAAGCCGGCACCAACAGCGTAGTTGGCGTTGATGACAACTGCATCTCCTTCACCATTCTTATAAATGGTTGGCAGTAATTTTGGTTCATAGCTGTGCTTGAATTTCAGATGACGTGGGTTTGAAGCAATGTCACTGAAGTTGGCAGAAGTAATGTCAATGCCCTTTTTCAGTGTAATTAAACCGGCGTCTTTGAAGATCTGAAGGATTCGGCCATAATCGGGAACATTGCTGCTGACAATGATTGTGGCACCCTTCTTGAGATCTTGAAGCTTCTTAACTTTCTTCGAGAAAACAGCGATCGGTTCCAAGTGAACACCACCGGCATTGACTAATGTTCCGTGGTTCTGCTTGTTCCAAAGCTTTAGGAAAGGCACATGCTGGAAGTAATTGGCATCCAGTTCGCCGTTGGCCAAAGCCTTGTTAGGCATCGTGTAATCTTGGAAAGTGGTAATCTTCAGATTGACGCCTTCTTTTTTAAGTTCTGGAGCCACGTGGCGCAAAATTTGTGCATGGGGCACGGCTGAAGCACCAATTTTTAATGTGGTCGTCTTTTTGCTGGAATTAGACGATGATGAACACCCCACCAACAAAAAGGCGGTAAAGACAACTGCGAATAAACTCAATAATTTCTTCTTCATTTGAAACCCTCCCAAATATTATAATGTCCGTTTGTCGGTAATCTTGACAAAGACATCGCCGACAAATTGGACGACAAATACAAATAAACAAATGATGACCGTTGCGACTAAGGTCACTGTGTTGTTGCTTGCCTGGAAACCATCTTGATAAGCTAAGTTTCCAAGGCCACCGGCACCAATGGCACCTGCCATAGCGGTGTAGCCAATCAACGAAATGGTGGTAACAGTAGCTCCGGCGATCAATGCCGGCTTGCTTTCTGGTAACAGGACCTTGGTGATAATTTCCCAGGTTGTGGCACCCATAGATTCGGCAGCTTCCAAGACCCCGGAATCAACCTCACGAAAGTAGGACTCAACCATCCGAGCGTAAAAAGGTGCCGCCGAAATAATCAAGGATGGTAACGCGGCCCGCGGCCCAATGATCGTTCCAGCCAATTTCATGGTAATTGGCAGTAACAAAATGATCAGGATGATAAATGGAATTGACCGGAAGATGTTAACGAACAAGCCGACCAGCCAATTGAGAATTCGATAGCCAATGCCCGGCTTGTTGCGAGTCTCGTATAAGATCAGCCCCAAAATAATTCCTAAAATAACAATTGCAACCATTGATAACAGGGTCATCCAAACGGTTTCCCAAGTTGCCGACATCATCGAACCCCAATCGACGTTATGAAACTGGAAGTAAGATTTGAATCCAGTTGAATTAGCCATGATGAATCACCTCCGTTCCAACCCGCATCTTTTTCAGGTATTCCAAGGCATCGTTAATTTGATTGTCATCGCCGACAAATTGCAGATCCAGCGACCCCAACGCGCCTTCTTGAGTTTGATGGATGGCACCGGAAATAATGCTGATGGTTAATTCCGGGAACCGTTTGACAACATCCGAGACAATTGGCAGTTCCGCCTGTGGTCCATGGAAAATCAGTCGGATGATTTGCCCATCAGGATATTTCTTAACCAATTCATCAAGGGTCATCGTGTTGTCACTTTGTTGTGGTGTAAATTCTTCACTGACAAATTTTTTAGTGATTTCTTGTTGTGGATGACGGAAGACCTCAAACACTGATCCGGTTTCAACAACTTTGCCGCTGTCCATAACTGCCACCCGTTCACAAACCTTGGCGATGGCGTGCATCTCATGGGTGATTAATAAAATTGTGAGGTTCATTTCTTTATTAATCTTCAGTAATAAGTCAAGGACTTCATTAGTTGTGTCAGGATCCAAGGCACTGGTTGCCTCGTCTGAAATTAAGATTGTCGGCTCGTTCGCCAAGGCTCTTGCGATGCCAACCCGTTGCTTTTGACCACCGGATAACTCGGAAGGATAGGAATGCTCACGGCCCTCCAAACCAACCAACTTGATCAATTCCTCTGCGCGTTGCTTTCGTTTGGCTTTGGGAACTTTGGCAATCTCAAGCGGTAAAGCAATGTTGTCCAGCACCGTTCGTGACCACAATAAGTTGAAATGCTGAAAGATCATGCCAATTTTTTGACGTTGCTTTCTTAATTGGCTGCCGTGGAGCTTGGAAACATCCGTTCCGTTAATGTCAATTTCACCGGTCGATGGTGCTTCAAGTCCGTCCAGCATTCTCACCAAGGTACTTTTCCCGGCGCCTGAATAGCCGACAATCCCGAAGATCTCACCATCGTTAATCTCAATGTTGACATCATTGACCGCGGTTAGACCGCCATCCTTGGTACTGTACTGTTTGGATACATCTTTAAATCGAATCAATCTTTTCACCCCTTATTAGACAAAAAAAGCTTTTCATCCTCCATAAGTCTTAATTGACTTATGAAAGGACGAAAAACTTCGCGGTACCACCTTTATTCGCGATTGTCTTTCAACAATCGCCTCATGAGTATCTTCATACTCAACGAAATAATGGTCGTTACCCATTATCGGCTTGCAATTGCTCACCGACACATTTTTAACCAAGACCATCTTCAATAACGATGATTGACCCTTTCCCACCAGCCGGGCTCTCTTGACAATCTCTAATTATCTACTCATCTTGTAATTTTTCTATCATCAAACTATCAGTTAGTGTACCTAAAAAAAGTCCTAGCGTCAAGAACTTTTATTTTTGAATCTTAGCAATCCATGAAGTTGCCTTGTCAGTCCCGTTTAATACTGAAGGGTCATTAACGGCATTACTGTTGACAGCAGTCACTTTCCCAGCAACTGGACTTGGAATATCCGAAACGGCTTTGTCAGCTTCAACGTTTAATAAAGTATCGCTGGTGGTTAATTGAGCACCAACCTTTGGAAGGGAAACAAAGGTGATGTTACCCAGTTCGTTCTTGCCTGCTTCGGTCAAGCCAACTGTGACTTCCCCGTTATTTTCTTCAGTCCAATAATATTTTGTATCCATCATTAATTCCACCTTTTCTAAAAATTATGAGAATTCTTTGTCTTCTCCAAACATGTAACTCTTATTATGATACTGCATTGACATAATTAAGCCAATCCCAATCATGTTCCCAATCAACGCCGATCCCCCGGCACTAACGAAGGGCAATGGAATACCGGTCAATGGCAACAGGCCAATACTCATCCCGACATTTTCAAAAACATGAAACAGAATCATCATAATCACGCCAGTGGAAATGTAAGCGTAAAAAACATTCCTCGTATCGAATGTAACCTTAATCATTTGATAAATCAACAGGAAATACAATAAAATCAAAATACAGCTGCCAATAAATCCAAAGTTCTCGCCAATAACCGAGAAAATCATATCAGATTCTCGCACCGGCACATACACATGTGACTGATTAAATCCGGTTCCAAAAATCCCACCAGATCCGATGGCCTTCATACTCTGCCACAGCTGATACCCCTGATTGGAAGTATCGGCTGACGGGTTGAGCCAAGTGTCAACTCGGGCAAACTGGTAGGCTTGAAAACCAAACTTCTCCAACAGATGACGCCCGGACTCCGGAATAACCAAAGCCAAGATGGTTCCGGCAAATCCAAAGATGGTAATCACCGCTGGCAGAATAATCCGCCATGTCACTCCTGAAACGATGATCAAGCCACCTAAGATGGCGAAGAAAACCAACATCGTTCCAAAATCATTTTGCAGCTTTAACAAGACGGCTACCGGAACTGTCCACAGCAACATTTTCCCAATTAATAGGAAATCACTTCGAACAGTCCTGATTGGGTAATTATCGTTATGTTGAACAATCACCCGCCCCATCATCAAAATATAGGCCGGTTTCATCACTTCAGACGGTTGAAAGGTCAACCCAAATAGGGAGAACCAACTTTTGGCACCCGTATTAATGTAATAGGTCCGACTGTATAACACCAAGACACTCGCCAGCAGGGCAATCCCCAGCCAGTAAGTAATCGGGGCAACTTTCCATAACTGCTCGGAATCAAACTGCATAATAATGACAACGGCGATAATTCCGATGACGTACCAAACCAATTGCGAAACCACCTGTCTCATGACGCTGGTAGAACTTGAATCATGGGTGGCTGCAACGTAAATCGATGCCAGCCCAATCAACGCCAGCATTAAGACACAGAAAATAATTCCCCAGTCAATTCGCGATTGGTCGTCTTTAGAGGTTCTGCGACTGCTATCCAAATTAGACCCTCCTCGTTTTCGATCGCCAAATTAATGGTGAAGATGAAAATCTTTGATTAATTGTGTCACACCCTCATCGAAGGTTTTAACATGAAACGCTTCGTCGTGAGTGTTGACTGCTTGAAATTTAGTTTCGCTCAACTGCTTAATTGAGCCAATCAATTTCTTGCCGATAAATAATTCGGAGATCGATTCTCCATTTTGATCCGTTCGATCTTTAATTTCAACGTTGATACTTTTATTTGCTTTACTCATCATATTCTCCTTGTTCAAAGATCATTTCAGGTGCATGGATTTCCGGTATTCATCGCGTGCGTCCTTATTCCGAAAAATGGTAAAGTGATCCGGAACCGGATCATAGCCGCCCTTAACAAACGGATGGCAACGCAGAATTCGGGCAATGCCCATAACGGCCCCCTTGAACGCACCATGCTTTTTAAGGGCAGTTACCATATAACTGCTGCAAGTTGGATAATAACGGCAGGTAGGCGGGAATAAGGGCGAAATAAAGCGCTGATAACCATGAACAAGACTAATCAGAATGTTTTTCACTTTGACTCCTGTTATTTTTGATCTTTTGCCTTCAACTTAGGGTTCTTAATATAGTGCTCCAAAAGGATCCCGGCACCCTTGGCAACATTGTCCAAAGGATTTTCGGAAATAATCACGGGAACTGTTAGCGCATCGGCAATTACTTGATCGATGTTTCTTAATAAGGCACCACCACCGGTCAGCATGATTCCACGGTCAACGATGTCAGACGCCAATTCGGGTGGAATCACTTCGAGAACTTCTTTGGCACCACTGATGATTAATTGAACGGTATCGTTGATTGCTTCAGCGATCTCATTGCTATCAATCGTAACCGCCCGAGGCATCCCGGAAACGGCATCCCGACCACGAACTTCCAACGTTTTAACATCTGAATCGTCTTTCTTAGCGGTTCCAATTTCAATCTTAATCTTTTCAGCAGTATGCTCACCAATAATCAGGTTATGCTTTTGCTTGATATAGCTGGCAATCTCGGTGTTCATCTTATCACCGGCAACTCGAATGGATTTGCTGGCAACAATATCGCCCAGTGAAATGATGGCGATATCACTGGTTCCACCACCCATATCGATGACCATGTTACCACGAGGCTGGAAGATATCCATTCCAGCACCAACAGCGGCCACCTTGGGTTCTTCTTCCAGATAGACTTGTCCGCCACCAGCCTTTTCAGCAGCCTGCATGATCGCATTCCGCTCAATTTCCGTCACGTTGGTTGGTGCACAGATCATAATTTTTGGTTTGGACATAAATCCTTTAACATCCAATTTGTTAATGAAATATGTCAGCATTTCTTCAGTAATATCAAAATCAGAAATAACGCCGTCTTTTAATGGGCGGATCGCACGAATGTTACTTGGCGTCCGACCAACCATCCGATAGGCTTCGGAGCCAACTGCCAAGACTTTACCAGTCCGAGTATCGACTGCGACAACTGATGGTTCGTTCAATACAATTCCCTTCCCGGCAACGTAAATGAGTACGTTGGCAGTTCCTAAATCAATTCCAATGTCTTTTGCCATCTGTGTAGGTTCCTCCTGAAAAACTTTAATCTCAAAAAATAATTATACCACATAAAGTTTGCGTTTCTAATAAGTCTCCAAACAATAAAGGGTTGAGATCAAGTAACGATCCCAACCCCGAAAAATTATGAACGATTCTTGAGCGATTGATTCAAGACGATTGAGTCGTCTTCAACGTTGACTCTTTTAATTTCAGCACCTAAATTAGCGAGCTTCTTGTGGAAATCGTGGTAACCACGATCCAGGTACTGTAAGTTGGTAACGGTGGTATAGCCACTAGCGGCCAAGCCGGCAATCACCAAGGATGCGGCGGCCCGCAGATCGGTGGCCGCAACTTCGGCGCCATTAAAATCAGTTGGGCCATCCATGATGACTGTTCGACCGGAGATCGTATATTGAGCATTCATCCGGCGCAGCTCTTCCATGTGCATGAAACGATTTTCGAAAACGGTTTCAGTCATTGAGCTGCTGCCATTGGCCGTCAACTGTAAAATGGTCATTTGCGGCTGCATGTCGGTTGGAAAGCCGGGATGCGGCATTGTCTTAACGTCAACCGGTTTGAGATTATCGTGGCCGATGACTTGAATGCCATCATCGCTTTCGTTGATGGTAACGCCCATCTCGCGCATTTTGAGAATCAGTGGTTTGTTATGCTCGGGAATAGCACCATCAATCATCACGTTACCACGGGTAACCGCAGCAGCGATCATGAATGTTCCGGCTTCAATTCGATCTTGAACCACCGCGTGATCGGTCCCATGAAGTTCAGGAACCCCTTCCACGCGAATCTGTTCGGTTCCGGCGCCGACAACTTTGGCCCCCATCTTGTTTAAAACGTTAGCCAAATCAACAATTTCCGGCTCGCGGGCAGCATTCTGAATGACTGTTTTGCCCTTAGCTAATGTTGCAGCCATCATAATGTTTTGAGTGGCACCAACGCTTGGAAAATCCAGATAGATTTCAGCGCCGGTAAGGCCATCCGGGGCGTAAGCTTCAACGTAGCCGTCATGCTGTTCGATCCGAGCACCTAAAGCTTCAAATCCTTTTAAATGCAGATCAATCGGTCGTGACCCAATTGCGCACCCACCGGGTAAAGCAACCTTTGCGTGCCCGAGTCGAGCCAAAAGCGGCCCCATGACAACAATTGAGGCACGCATCTTTGAGACATACTCAAAAGGTGCTTCACTGGAGATATCTTTTGAAGCATCAAACGTAATTTCGTTATTGGCTTCATCAAAATCAACCTTCACATTTAAGAACCGCAACACTTTATTCATGGTATACACATCAGACAACAATGGCACATTTGAGATAACCGTCTTTCCCTCACCGGCTAAAATAGTTGCAGCTTGGATTGGTAAAACGGCATTCTTGGCCCCATCAATATGTACTTTCCCTCGAAGTGGCTTACCACCATGTACAATAATTTTTTCCACAAGAACGCCTCCTACATCACTTAATTAGATACATCAAATTCTGAATGTTAAATATTACAGAGAGGAAAAATGAACTGCATGCGTACCCAATCGCAATTGAAACGAGCACGATCAGTAATTTCCCCGGCATTGCCCTCAATGGGATATAACGCTCGATGTGGATTTCTTGAACTGTCCAAAACGCCATAGCGATAAACAAAATGTATGTAATCAATGTAATCAGCGCTTGAATGCCAATCGTATTCATTTGAGTCTTCCCCCAATTCACAGACAACTATATCATAAAGACGCGAACTTGTCTTACCTTTTCGGTTTCTTTTACAAAAATATAAGCAGAATTGCTATCTAATCGGCACATTCGGATAACAATGACTGTATATGATTCCGACCAAACTGGAGAAAAACGCAAACATAAATACATCATTCACAAATCACGATAAAGGAATTCTAACCTGATTCACCGGTAATTTCAAGGATTAACTCCGACTAACCAAAAAAGCTGCTACCCAAATGGGCGCAGCTTTTGAAGTACCATATTCAGTTTCCGGAAACCGCAATCAGAAATAACGGTTATTTCCCGGCAACGTTGATTCGGTTAATTGCACGGCGAAGAGCAACTTGAGCACGATCAAGAGCGGCCTTATCCTGTCGTTGACGGGCTTCGGCAATTCTTTGTTGCGCGTTCTTCTTTGCTTTTTCAGCACGGGCAATATCAATATCATTTTGAGTTTCGGCACTATCAGCCACAATTGTCGCAACGTTGTTTGAGAATTCGATAAAGCCACCGTTGACAGCAATATCGTCTTCCTTGTCGTCGTATTTAACTCGCGTTTCATCAACGTCAAGTGTTGCAATAATCGGAACGTGATTAGCCATAATTCCTAGTTGTCCCGACTGAGTTGAAACAACTATCATACTAGCAGTATGCTCGTAAACTTTTCCATCGGGAGTAACGATACTAACGGTAATAACTGAATTATCAGCCAATTAGAATCCCTCCTTAGTTTGCAGCACGCTGCTTTTCGTTGTCTGATTCCTGTTTCATAGCCTTGGCTTTTTCAACAACATCTTCGATAGGGCCACAGTTACGGAAGGCATCTTCTGGAATATCATCGTATTTACCTTCAAGGATTTCCTTAAAGCCTTTAACAGTATCCTGAACTGATACGTATTTACCAGGTAAGCCGGTAAACTGTTCAGCAACTGAGAAACTTTGAGATAAGAAGAATTGGATCCGACGAGCACGGTTAACAACCGTCTTCTCTTCGTCTGACAATTCATCCATACCAAGAATTGAAATAATATCCTGCAGTTCACGATATCGTTGCAAAACATGTTGGACTTCAGTGGCAACTTCGTAATGTTCTTGACCAACAATTGCTGGATCCAAAGCTGATGATGTTGAAGCTAAAGGATCAACGGCAGGGTAAATACCTTGTTGAGTCAATGAACGTTCCAAGTTGGTTGTGGCATCCAAATGGGCAAATGTCGTTGCAGGAGCAGGGTCGGTATAATCATCGGCAGGCACATAAACGGCCTGGATTGATGTAATGGCACCCTTCTTGGTTGAAGTAATTCGTTCCTGCAGTTGACCCATTTCAGTAGCCAACGTTGGCTGATAACCAACGGCTGATGGAATACGGCCGAGCAAGGCGGAAACTTCAGAACCAGCCTGAGTGAATCGGAAGATATTATCAATGAACAACAGAACATCTTGGCCTTCTTCATCACGGAAGTATTCCGCAATTGTCAAACCAGTCAGGGCAACACGCATACGTGCACCAGGAGGCTCGTTCATCTGACCATAAACCATGGCCGTCTTCTCGAGAACCCCTGACCCTTTCATTTCGTAGTACATATCGTTACCTTCACGAGTCCGTTCACCAACACCAGTAAACACAGAAATACCATTGTGTCCCTGTGCAATGTTGTGAATTAACTCCTGGATCAAAACGGTTTTACCAACTCCGGCACCACCGAACAATCCAACTTTACCACCACGAGTGTATGGTTCCAATAAATCAATCACCTTAATCCCTGTTTCAAGGATTTCAGTTGATGGGTTTAATTGATCATACTTAGGAGCATCGCGGTGAATTGGCCAACGCTCAGCGTCAGGGCCAAATTCTGGGCCGCCATCGATTGGATCTCCAAGAACATTGAATACTCGACCAAGAGTATCTTTACCAACCGGAACACTGATTGAAGATTCGGTGTTTTCAACGTCCATACCGCGACGAAGACCATCGGTTCCATCCATAGCAATTGTCCGAACAACGCCATCACCCAAATCAAGGGCAACTTCGACAATCAAATTCTTGTCTTCGCTGACGTGAATTGCTAAAGCAGTGTTAATTTCTGGTAATTTATCGTCCAAGGAGAATTCAACATCAACAACTGGTCCAATAACTTGTATAACTTTACCAGTAGAACTCATGTTAGTTAATTCCTCCATTCAAATCTTTCTAGTGACTAAGAGCCTCTTGACCACCAGTAATTTCAGTAATTTCAGTGGTAATGGCAGCCTGTCGAGCACGGTTATACTGCAATTCCAATGAGGAAATCAAATCGTCAGCATTATCAGATGCCGACTTCATTGCAGTCGAACTTGAAGCATGTTCTGAAGTCTTGGCATCAAGGATTGCCCCATAAACCAAGCTTTCAGAATACTGTGGTAATACAACATCCAAGACTTCTTTTTCAGAAGGCTCAACATCGTATTCAGCACTCATCGGCTTAACTTCAATGTCCTGGCTGGCAGCTGACGCAATGGCTTCATCATCGATTGGCAGCATCTTCTCAGCTCTGAAACGGGAAATAAGACGGTTAACGAAATGCTCGTAACAAACGTACAATTCATCGAATTGACCTTTATCGTACATTGATGTCACCATCTTGACGATTTGACGAACTTCGTTAAAGGTTGGCACATCGCTAACGCCCCGGTATTCATAAGAAACATTGTCGCCGCGTTTCTTATAAAAGTCGGATCCGGTTCCACCAACAGCGAGAATTTGATAATCATTCGATCCCGAATGCTTCTCAATAAACTCATTGGCTTCACGGATAACGTTACTATTATAACTACCAACCATCCCACGATCAGAGGTGATAATTAAATATGCGCTTCTCTTAGTCTTAGATTGATCTTGATCAGCTGAATGACCTGAGGATTTGTTTAGCCCATCTAAAATGTGAGATTGGGCTAAATGCAATACAACAGATTTGATTTGGCTTGCATATTCCGCATAACTAACCGTATGCTTTTGGATCTGGTTCAGTTTTGCCTGAGAAACCATTTCCATGGCATTGGTAATTTGTCGCGTCTTCTTAGTAGAAGTAATCCGATGTTTAACATCGTTTAGCGAAGCACCCATGTAATCTCACCCTCCTTAAAACTAGTCATTTGAAGCAGCTGATTGATCATCGTTTGATTGTTGATCATCGTGCTTGCTTGGTTGGAAAGTTTGTTCAAAGTCTTTAATTGCAGCATCCATTTTACTTGTATCAGGCAATTGACCGGTCTTAGCGATATCTTCCAACAAATCTTTGTGATTTTGATCGAAGTAATCGAAGATCTCGGTTTGATATCTCAAAATATCATCAATTGCAATTTTATCCAAGAATCCATGGGTTAAGCAGTAAAGAATGACAACCTGTTTTTCAACGGAAATTGGCGAATGAAGTGGTTGCTTCAAAACTTCAACCGTTCGGGCACCACGATTTAATTTGCTTTGAGTTGCTTCATCAAGATCTGAACCAAATTGTGCAAATGATTCCAATTCATGATATGAAGCCAAATCAAGACGCAAAGTACCGGAAACTTTCTTCATTGCCTTAACCTGCGCATCACCACCAACACGAGAAACAGAAGTACCAGCGTCAACGGCTGGACGAACACCAGAATAGAAACTATCGGCATCCAAGAAGATCTGTCCATCGGTAATGGAAATAACGTTAGTTGGGATATAAGCTGAAACGTCCCCTGCTTGAGTCTCAACAATTGGCATCGCGGTCATTGAACCGCCACCCAACTTGTCACTTAACTTAGCAGCCCGTTCCAACAAACGTGAATGGGTATAGAAAATATCACCAGGATAAGCTTCACGACCTGGAGGACGACGAAGAATAAGTGACAGCTCACGATAAGCATCAGCCTGCTTTGATAAATCATCGTAGATAATCAAAACGTGTTGACCCTTGTGCATGAAGTACTCACCCATCGTTGCGCCGGCATAAGGTGCAATGTAAAGCAATGATGCAGGTTCGGATGGCCCAGCTGAAATAACAGTTGTGTAATCCATGGCACCGTACTTTTCAAGGGTACTTACGGCAGTTCGAACAGTTGATTGTTTCTGTCCAATTGCAACGTAAATACATTTCATATTCTGACCCTTTTGGTTCAAAATCGTATCAATGGCAATTGAAGTCTTACCAGTTTTACGGTCTCCAATGATCAACTCACGCTGACCTCTACCAATTGGAATCAATGAATCGATCGCTTTAATACCAGTTTGTAATGGTTCGAAAACAGATTGACGGTCCATAACACCTGGGGCCTTATGTTCAATCGCTTTGTGATCGTCGGCCTTAATTGGACCTTTACCATCGATTGGTTCACCGAGTGAATTAACAACTCGTCCAATCATCTCGTCCCCAACAGGAACTTCCATAATTCGGCCGGTTCTCTTTACAGAATCACCTTCACGGATATTCGTGTCATCACCTAAAATCATGATACCAACATCATTGGTTTCCAGGTTTTGTACCATTCCATAAACGCCGTGGCCGAAGTCGAGCAACTCTCCAGACAACGCATTTTCGAGCCCATGAGCACGAGCAATACCATCACCAACATATGTAACGATACCTGTTTCTTGAACGTCGAGCTCGTTCTTATAGCCTTGTAATTGTTGCTTAATAAGAGCACTGATTTCCTCAGCTTTAATGCTCATAAGTTTCACCTCTTTAAATAGATATCGTTAATTCAACAATAATTCTTTAACTTTATTAATGCGAGTTTGAACACTTCCATCGATAATCACATCGGATGATCGAATCACGATCCCGCCGATGAGTGATTTATCAACTTTGGTATCAAAAATGGCTTTAACCGCACCTACCCGCTTCTCAAACGCTTTTGCCAAACGATCAAGCTGATCGTCATCAAGCGGCGTTGCCGAAACAACTTGCGCCCGGACAATCTTCTTGTCATCTTCGTAAACCTTTTGGAACTGATCAATAATGCTCAGAACCTGTGGGAAACGGCGATAGCTGGCAACAACCTTTAAAAAGTTATTAATAAAGTCTGATGCATTTTGGGTGATAGGAGCCAGCAGAGACTTTTTCTCGTCATCTGAAACTCGAATATCATCGAGAATTTCAATCAACCTTGGATTAGCAGCAAAAATTTTACGTAATTCAAGCAAATCAGCGTAACCAGATTCAAGTTCATTAGAATCACTCAGAACTTCAAACATGGCTTTTGCGTATTTTTTTGAAGCGCTCATATCATCTAATGTCATTTCTGCTTACCCAACCCTTCAATATAAGAGTCAACAAGTCCTTTTTGATCATCTTCGTTTAATTCTTTTGAAATAATCTTGGATGCAATTTCAACAGAAAGACTTGCCACATCTTTTCGAGAATTAGCCAAAGCTTCTTGTCGCTCTTGTTCAATGTCCTTTTCAGCAGAACTCTTAAGATTCGATGCTTCATTTCTAGCATCTTCAACAATCTGTTCTTGTTGTCTTTGTCCATTCTGTTTGGCAGTGTTAATAATGGTATTTGCGTCATCACGCGTTTTGTCTAATTCAGCCTGACGTTTTTGAGCAAGTTCAGCTGCTTTAGTCCGTGATTCCTTGGCAGAATCAATATCATTAACAATCTTGTCTGAACGGTCTTGCATCATCTTCGTAATTGGCTTCCATGCAACGATCTTGACCAACCACATTAAAACAAGAAATGTGATCATGACAAACAGCATATCACCAACATAAAGCTGAGCTCCAACTACTGAATATGAAAACATCAATTGGCACCTCCTTCTTTGTGTATTTGACTAAACCGGTTATTACTTGTTCATAACCAGCAAAGCAACAACGAAGGCGATGATAGGCATAGCTTCAACCAAACCAACACCGATGAACATGTTACTACGCAGTTGTCCGGATAATTCTGGCTGACGTGCCATTCCTTCCAACATCTTAGAAATTAAAATACCATCACCAACAGCTCCACCGATAGCGGCACCGGCCATTGCAATACCTGCAGCAATTGCTCCCATAATTAAAAATCCTCCTTATAGTCTCCAAAAATATTTTTGCTAATCTTCAAGCTCGAGCTTTCGTGAAATGTATACGGATGATAATGTCACAAAAACATAGGCTTGGATACATCCGATAAAGACTGAGAAACCTGTCCAGGCCAATTCAAGAATGAATGAAACGACCCACATAACTGCTCCACCATGCGACATGCCAAGGATTATTCCAAGAAGCATTTCACCTGAAAGGATGTTCCCAAATAGTCGCAATCCCAACGTTAAGAAATTAGTAAACTCTTCGAATAAGTTAATTGGCAGGAAAAATACGAATGGCTTTAAATAATTCTGAAAATGTCCCTTGTAACCTAACTGCCGAATTCCAAGGAATTGTGCAAGCGTTAGAGTCATCAGAGCCAGAGTCATAGTAACAACCGGATCAGAAGTTGGACTTTTGACATATGTTACACCAGAAATGTCGATATGCAAGAAGAGTCCCTGCAAATTCGCAATAATGATGAACATAAACAGAGTAAAGCCCCATAAACCTAGTGTTCTACTTGTTTCACCGGAAATCGAGCTTCGGACAATACCATTGGTAAAGTCCACCGCATATTCTAAAACGTTTTGTGCCTTGCCCGGTTTGATTGTCAAGTGCCTTGATAAAGCATACACCAGAACAAAAACCACACAAGCAGCCAGTAATATCGAAATTAAATTACCAACGTTAAACGTCAGTCCTAAGAATTCAAAAGTAGAAGCAGCTTCTCCCACAAAATCTCACCTCTTTCCTCCACATAATCACGCATGCAAATCAATCTGGTTTTGGTCCAGAAGACAGTAATACCAAAGTGAAACATTGCGATGGTACTGAACACAGACCCGTGTTCAAATACAATTGAAATCATACCACCATTTATTACAAAATTCAAAACAATCTTGACAGGGAAACTTCGCGTGAGCAGTAGTGTTCAACGGCATGCACAACGAATGTCACCCAAGGGTCTTTGATTAGACTTAATTCGTTGGCTATCAAAGCCAGAATCCTTTTGTAAATAAAATAAAAAGCTGACGACAAAATTTTCATTTTGTCTCAGCTTCAATCAATTATTTGGTTCCAAACAAACGGTCACCAGCGTCACCGAGTCCAGGAACAATGTAGCCCTTATCATTTAATTTTTCATCAAGTGCAGCAGTATAGATATCCACATCAGGATGAGCCTTTTGAAGTGCTTTGACCCCTTCCGGAGCAGCTACTAAGCAAACGAACTTGATGTTGGATGCGCCGCGCTTCTTCAAGGCATCAATCGCCATGATTGATGAACCACCAGTTGCAAGCATTGGATCAACGACAAAAATCTGCCGCTGGCCAATGTCTGATGGCAGCTTTACAAAATATTCGTGAGGTTCGAGGGTCTTTTCGTCACGATACATACCGATATGACCAACTTTGGCTGCTGGAATCAAATCAAGCATCCCATCAACCATTCCGATACCTGCCCGTAAGATTGGTACGATGGCGACCTTTTTACCGGAAATCTGCTTCGCATGCGCAATCCCCTCTGGTGTCTCAATATCAACATCTTCCAAAGGCATATCCCGTGAAACTTCAAAAGCCATTAAAGTGGCAATTTCGTTGACGATTTCCCGAAACTCTTTAGTCCCGCAATTCTTGTCCCTAATCATTGACAGCTTGTGTTGAATCAACGGATGATCCATAACTTGAAACTTACCCATTATTTTCCAACTCCTTTTTGTATTCCGAAATAATTGTATCACATATACGCGATCGGAAAGTATACAAAAAGGCTTGAAACCACAATTAGTTTCAAGCCAGTCAAAATTATTGATTAATTGGGTGAGCTGCAGTTAATTGTTCAACTTTGGCAGCGACATCCTTTAAGTTTTGGTCATCATTTGGTTTGTCAATCACTTGTAAAATCAAATTGGCAACCGCTTTGGCATCGTCTTCCTTGAAGCCTCGGGTGGTAATGGCTGGCGTTCCCAACCGCAACCCGCTGGTCTTCGAAGGTGGCAATGGGTCATTTGGAATCGACTCTTTATTAGTGGTGATGTGAACAGTATCCAGCAGGTTTTGCAGCTCTTTACCATTCAATGAGGTCTGCGTTAAATTAAGCGTCATTAAATGATTGTCAGTTCCACCGGTAAGAACGGAGACTGACTTGGAATTCTGGAATACGTCGGCCATTGCTTTGGCATTTTTAATGATCTGCTCGCCGTATTCTTTGAATGCCGGCTGTAAGTCTTCATAAAAGGCCGCCGCTTTTCCGGCAATTACGTGTTCCAAAGGACCACCCTGGCTGCCAGGGAAAACAGCTGAGTTCAGCTTCTTGGCATACTTTTCTTTGGCCAAAATCAAGCCGCCGCGAGGTCCCCGCAACGTCTTATGAGTCGTCGTGGTGACAACGTCTGCAACCGGAACTGGACTTGGATGCAAGCCAACTGCAACCAAACCGGCAATGTGGGCCATGTCAACCATCAGATAAGCGCCAACAGAATCGGCAATATCCCGGAACTTCTGCCAGTCAATGATTCGACTGTATGCGGAGGCTCCGGCAATGATCAGTTTTGGTTGAACGATTTGGGCAATTCTGGCAACTTCATCGTAATCGATCAATTGGGTCTTTGGATCAAGACCATACGAGAAAGAGTCGTAGAGCTTGCCTGAAAAGCTGACTTTGGCACCGTGGCTCAAATGGCCGCCGGCGTCTAATCCCATCCCTAAAATCCGATCACCGGGCTTTAGGAATGCGGCATAAACCTCTTGGTTCGCTTGTGAACCTGAGTGAGGCTGCACGTTGGCATATTCGGCACCAAATAATTCTTTGGCACGGTCAATCGCCAATTGTTCAACAACATCAATGTACTCACAGCCGCCATAATATCTCCGGCCCGGGTATCCTTCAGCGTACTTGTTGGTCAGTACGGAACCCTGAGCGGCACGAACAGCGTTTGATACGATATTTTCAGACGCGATCAGTTCGATATTATGCTCCTGACGGTTCTCTTCGTTGGCAATGGCATCCCAAAGTTCTGGATCCTGCTGTTTATAATCGTAGTTCAACTGCAACACCTCACTAATTTATTTGGTACAAATAAATTATAACTGCTTGAAATGCATTTGCCCAGCTGATTTATTCAAACGATTCATGTAAGCCTCACCAATTCCCTTTGGATCAATTCCTTGGGTAAAAATAATTTTATAGGCAGGGTGGTTATCAAAATCCCGTAATTCGGCAAACAGGTCATGAGCTGCTGTGCGGGCGTCGTTGCCAAGTGAAATCACATCGACATTATCCGGCCAATTAATCGTCTTGATGATGTCATCAAAGGCCATCACCCCAATTGGCTGCGGGTGCTGCTTGATCCAGGCGACCACATCGTGCCAATCATCATCAGGATCGACAATGTAGACCTGAGCATTGGGGGCATAGTGCTTGTACTTCATCCCAGGGGCTTTAGGGGTTTGTTTGGCGCCCACATGGTGGAGTTCATCAATCACCGGTCGATGAATAACGGCCTCAATATCCTCTTTGGTCACAGCACCCGGGCGCAAAATCGACGGGGTTGCCACAGACATGTCAAGAATCGTCGATTCGACACCAACCGTGGTCGGTCCATCATCGACAATTGCGGCAATCTTGCCGTTTAAATCATGATAAACGTGCTGGGCAGTCGTTGGACTTGGCTTGCCGGAAGTATTGGCTGACGGACCAACAATTGGTACGCCGGCCTTTGAAATCAAATCCAGCGTGGTTTGGTTTTTCGGGAACCTGAACGCTGCGGTGTCCAGTCCGCCGGTAACCGATTTGGATAAAGCGTTTGGCTTCAGCTTGAAAATCATCGTCAAAGAACCCGGCCAGAATTTGGCCATCAATGCTTTGGCGTCGTCGGAAAATGGTTGGGTGTATTTTTCGACCATCGCGATGTCAGATACGGTAACGATCAGCGGATTGTCACTGGGACGTCCCTTAGCGGCATAAACTTTCTTAACAGCCGTTTCATTGGTCGCGTCGGCCCCCAACCCATAGACGGTTTCGGTGGGAAATGCCACCAGTTCGCCTTGACGGATAAAGTCCGCCGCTTGGTCTAGTTGCTGCTGTTTTAAAATTAAAGTTTCCATATTATATAGCCTTCATTTCTTTACTTGAATCATTCGCTGATGACCGGAGACATCGTGTTTGGCAATTACTTGAGCGTCGGGCATCGCTGCTTGGAAGATCTCGGTCACAGCCGATTGTTGCTGAAACCCGATTTCCAAGTACAACCTGCCCTTTGAAGTTAAGTGACTCTCCGCATCGGCAGCAATTTGTTTGTAAATAGCAAGTCCCTGATCTTTTGCGTATAGTGCCAAATCAGGTTCGCTTTTGATCACGCTGGCATCCATATAGGACTGCTCATCTTTGGCAATGTATGGCGGGTTTGACACGATGACGTCAAATGACTCATCGATTGCGGCAAAAACATCACTCACCATAAAATGAATTGCCGTGTGATTGGCAATGGCATTTTGCCGAGCCACTTTAATTGCCGGCAGAGAAATATCACTGGCAAATACCTGCCAGTGGGGTCTGGCATGCTTGAGAGCAATCGCAATCGCCCCACTACCGGTACCAATATCCAAGACCTTCAACTTGGAATCCGAGTTGTCTGCCAATATCCAGTCAACCAACTCCTCGGTTTCAACTCGGGGAATCAGCACAGCTGGTGTGACTTTCAATGATAAACCGTAGAAATCTGCCTCGCCAACAACGTACTGTGGCGGCACCCCTTTTAGCAATTGACCGATCGCGTCTTGAAATACTCGCCACTGCTTGACTGGCATCTGAGTGTGGTAATGAATCAACAGATCGGCAGCCGACATCTTAAACAGTTTCTCTAACAAAAAATCGACGTCGTACATGTCAATGTCATTAGATTCCTTAATACGAAAAGAAGCCCACTTCCGGGCTTCAAAGTAGGTCACGTTCTCTTGATTATTCATTGGTTAAATTCTCAAGTTTCTTGGCTTGATCAGAAACAATCAAAGCATCAATAATTTCGTCCAGCTCACCGTTCATGATCCGGTCTAACTTGTTCAAAGTCAAGCCAATTCGATGGTCGGTCACCCGATTTTGCGGGTAATTGTAAGTTCTGATCCGCTCGGACCGGTCACCGGTTCCAATGGCCGATTTACGTTCAGCGTTGTATTGATCCTGTTCCTGTTGGGCATAGTAATCATAAACCCGGGCCTTTAAAATCTTCATGGCCTTCTGGCGGTTCTGCTGCTGGGATCGTTCATCCTGCATCGCAACTACAATGCCGGTTGGCAAGTGGGTCATTCGGACAGCTGAGGAAGTCTTGTTAATATGCTGACCGCCGGCACCAGATGAACGGTAAACATCCACCCGGATATCCTTGGGATCGATATCAATATCAACATCCTCTTCTTCAGGCATCACACCAACCGTCGCCGTGGAAGTGTGCACCCGGCCGGCAGATTCGGTCACCGGCACCCGTTGAACTCGGTGGGCACCGTTTTCATACTTGAGTTTTGAATAGACCTTATCGCCGGTAATCATCAAAACAATTTCCTTGAAACCACCAACTTCAGTTTCGTTCTTATCAATTATTTCCACTTTCCAGCCCTGACGTTCAGCATATTTGGAATACATGCTGAATAAATCGGCAGCAAATAAGCTACCTTCATCACCACCGGCGGCGCCGTGGATTTCCATAATGATGTTTTTGTCATCATTGGGGTCTTTTGGCAGCAGCATGACCTTCATTTGGTCTTCGAGCTTGTCTTTTTCGTCGGTTAGGCTGGTAATCTCATCTTTGACCATCGCTTCAAGATCATCATCAATCTTTTCTCGAAGCATCTCTTTGTCATCATCGAGCTGCTTGCTGACTTTTTGATACTTCTTAAAAGCAGCCACAGTGTCTCGAAGGTCGGCTTCTTCCTTAGATAGTTTCATGAATTTTTGAGTATCGGCAATCACTTCCGGATCACTGATTAACTCGTTTAACTCATCATATCGATCAACGACCGATTGTAATTTGTCGAAAATTTCGTCCATTTAATATTCCTCACTTTTGTTACTTAATAGGTGGATTATAGTAGTGCTTTCTGCAGACCGGATAATAGGATTCGTTGCCACCCATTTGGATTTGTTCACCCTCATACACCGGCTCGCCGTTGTGAAAACGCAGGTTCATGATAGCCTTCTTGCCGCAGAACCAGCAAATGGTTTTCATTTCTTCTATCTTATCTGCGTATAACAGGAGGTATTTGGAACCCTCAAACAAGTTGTTTTGAAAGTCGTTCTTCAAGCCAAATGCCATCACCGGCACGTTCAGCTCATCGACGATCCGGGCCAGTTCCATGACGTGCTTTTTCTTTAAGAATTGTGCCTCGTCAATTAAGATACAACTGGCGTGGGGATTTAGTTCCTGTACCAAATCAAAGACATTGGTATCCTCGCGAATCGGTTCGGCTTTTCGTTCCAAACCGATGCGCGATTCAATCATGCCCTGCTTTTCTCGGGTGTCCAACGCACTGGTCATAATGATAACACTTTTATTTTGCTCTTCATAATTATGAGCAACCTTGATAATTTCGATTGTTTTGCCGCTATTCATTGCACCGTACCGATAAAATAGTTGAGCCAAAATATCCACCTTTTTCCTTAAGAGCTTCTCTTCCATTATACAGAAAAAGTTTTGAAAATCGATAATAATGAGAAAATTCGCCAGCACCCTCATTATTGTAAACCCCTTAAAGAACGAGCGTATATATGTTCAAACAGTTGAGCATATGCTACACTTAATGTTTGATTAGGTTCATTATGTACTTCATTTTAAGGGAGTAAAGTTTATGTCATTAAAAAGTTCAATTGCGACTGCGGCCGGTAAGTCGTCTTACTGGTTTCTGCATACATTTTTCAAGGGCGGCAGTTCGCTTCCCGGTAAAATCACCAAACGGCTCGATCCAGAAATTTTGGCAACCCTGGGCCGTGACTACGACGTGATCGTCATCACCGGTACCAACGGTAAAACGCTGACGACCGCTCTGACGGTTCAAGTACTCAAAGAAAAGTATGATAACATTTTGACCAACCCCACCGGCTCGAACATGGAGCAAGGGATCATTACCACTTTCCTTCATGCACCAAAGTCAAAGGGCAAGCGGCCATTGGCTGTACTGGAAGTCGATGAAGCCAATGTCATCATGGTTACCAAATACATCAAACCAAAAGCATTTGTTTTCACCAACATTTTCCGAGATCAAATGGATCGTTATGGCGAAATCTATACGACCTATAATAAAATTTTGAATGGGGTCGCCTTAGCTCCCAACGCCACCATTATCGCCAATGGTGACGCGCCGATTTTTCATTCAAAACAACTGCCGAACCCGATCGTCTACTACGGCTTCGACAATCAAAAAGATGGCGACATTAAGGCGACGCCCAACACGGACGGCGTTCTCTGTCCCCAATGTCAGCATGTCCTGCACTACCATTTCATCAGCTATTCCAATCTGGGCAAGTACTTCTGCCCCAACTGTGGTTTTGAGCGGCCCGAATTGAATTTTGCGCTGAACAAAATTAACGACTTGACCCCGAAATCATCTACCTTTGAAATCGATGGTGAGCCGATTAAAATTGGGATCGGTGGGGTTTACAACATCTACAATGCCCTGGCAGCTTATTCAGTTGGCCGATTCATGGGAGTCTCCCCTGCTCAGACCAAGAAAGCCTTTGAAAAAGGAAAACGGATCTTTGGCCGCCAAGAAGAGATCAACGTTGACGGCAAGCTGGTGACGCTGATTCTGGTTAAAAACCCCGTCGGCCTCAATCAGGTGATCGACATGATTTCCACTGACAAGGACCCGTTTACCTTCATCGGGCTCCTCAATGCCAATTACGCAGATGGCATTGATACCAGCTGGATTTGGGATGGCGATTTTGAACGACTGCCCAAGATGAACATCAAACAGTTCATTACTGGCGGTGAGCGGTACAAAGATATCACCTACCGCCTCCAAGTTGCCGGAGTCGACCCAAAGAAACACTTGGTTGAACCGGATTTGGACAAAGTTGTCGAAATGATCCCCAAGGCACCAACCAAAAAGGTTTATATCCTCGCAACTTACACCGCTATGCTACACTTAAGAAAAGTATTTGCAGCCAAAGGCTTTATCAAGGGAGGAATGGATTAATGACCTATTCTTTAAACGTCTGTCACCTTTACGGCGATTTGATGAACACTTACGGTGACTTAGGGAACATTTTGGTCCTCAAGTATCTGGCCAACAAAATGGGCGTTGAACTGACGTCTGAAGTTGTCAGCTTGGATCAACCATTTGATCCTGACAAATATGACATCGTCGTCTTCGGCGGTGGCCAAGATTTCGAACAATCAATTATTTCTAAAGATATCCAAACCAAAAAGCAGGCTTTAACCGACTTTATTGAAGATAACGGCTCCGTGGTCGCAATTTGTGGCGGCTACCAATTGTTGGGTCACTACTATATCGGCGCTAACGGTGAAAAGCTGATGGGCATCGGTGCGTTGAATCACTATACCGACAAACAAAAGGACCACCGTTTTATTGGTAACGTCGTGATTGAAAATGAAGAAACCGGCGAAAAGTATCACGGCTTTGAAAATCATCAGGGAATTACCTTCTTGGGTCGCGGTGAACGCCCACTGGGAAAGGTTCTGGAGGGTCACGGCAACAACGGCCAAGATAAGACTGAAGGGGCAATTTACAAAAACGTCTACTGCACCTATTTCCATGGTCCAATTCTTGCCAGAAACAATGATATTGCTAAACACGTTTTGATGAACGCGCTGAAGCGAAAATATCCTGACGCCGATTTAACAGCACAAGAGAATCTGAAAGTTGGCGCAACATTTTAATACAACAATAGGAGTCACAGCATCCGCTGTGACTCCTATTTTGTCTGAATATTATTGATATGCAATCTCGTTTTCTTTCACAAAGGTTCGAATTAGTTGGCTGCGATATGGCAAAAACAACTGGTTGCTTGGATCCGGGTGGACCCGGTTGGACAAAAAGACCAACGCCTTATGCGAATAGCGATCGACCACAATCAGGGTGCCCGTGTAGCCTGTGTGGAGAATGTATGGATGACCATTATAATGACGCAGGATCCAGCCAAACGAACGATTCTTCATGTGTCCCGGCGTTTGGTCAACGAAGAGCTGGTCAACCCAGTCTGCCGGCAGAAAGTTGGGATATTTGACATCGCCCAACAACCACTTTGAAAAATGAATCAGATCGCTGAGCGGCGCAAACAAGCCGGCTGAACCACAGTCAGGACCAAGGATTCGCGCTTTGGGATCGTGAACGGTGCCGCGGATCAAACCCTTACTGGGAATTAATTCGGTCGGGACGACATTGTTAACCTGATCCGGGGTGAATGTCGCTTGGTTTAGTTCCAACGGTCTTAACACAAACTCACTAATCAGCTGTTGAACGGGCTCGCCCATCACCCTTGAAGCAATCCAGCCTAAAAAGATAAAATTGTAGTCTTGATAGTGAATAACTTTGCCGATATCTGAACCGCTTTTCAGGGCCAACAACGCCGGCATCAGTTCCGACTTGGGCAGTTGATTGCGGTTAGGAATATAGCCGACAATGTCTGAGGTATGCGTCAGCAAATGTCTGATGGTGACCTGGGGCGACTGCCATCGAGGAAAATACTTGGTCAAGGAATCATCTAGTGAGATTTTCCCGGAAGCCAGTAGTCGTAAAATTAAATTGGTGGTCCCAATCACTTTGGTCAAGGAGGCTAGATCGTACAATTCACCACTGTGAAGCGGCAATCTTTCCGGTAACAGTTCCTGTTGACCAAAAACGTTTGTTTGAAGGCCATCCCGATCAATAATCGCGTAACTCACGCCGGGGACAATTCCGGCGTCCACAAACTGATGAATTTTTGTGACCGTGTTTGGATAATCCATGGACAGCATCCTTTCGCATTGAGATGCATTCATTGTACCGCTAATCCACAACTGGATAAAGGAGCCCACTGGCGGTTGCTTGAAAACATTTTCCCCACTCTGCTCAGATTTGTTACAATAGGAACGTAGGATTTTTAAGATCGGAGGAAGTTCAAGTGGCAAGTAACTCAGACACAATTTATCACGTCTTATCATACATTAAGGCCCATCCGGATAAAGTATTCACCAAGCCGGACACCTATGACAACGTCGTGGAAATGTACCTTGATGACACCGTTAAATTAGGGAATCCAGAGATTTATTTCCCTGAACAAAAACTCGAGGTTAATCGAATGTCTTCAGATTTTCTGTCAATGTACAGTGATTTGCTGGACTATTTTCATGAGATGACGCAGGTCAAAGACGCCAATTATCACGAATTGTGGATCACCACCTCGCATTTAGTGGACCAACACAAATACCTGGTGGACCTGTCATTTGAATAACCAGCCAAATAAAGGAGACCTTCACTTTGATTAGCACAATGTTTGATGTCATTACCAAGCTGTCGTCTTATGCGATGGTGATTTTTTTCGCCATGTTTGTCTACTTTAAGACCACTGGCAAGCACGGTAAATACCCATACGGCAAGTATGCACTGATTTCGTTGGTGCTGATGGCTGTGTTTGGCACGTTGTTTTTTAATTCCCCCAAAGGAAAAGAAGTCATCAAAAAGGGCAATGCCGAGCAGGCCGAGCGGACCGAAAAGGCCGTGAAAAAGCCGGCTAAAAAGTCGACTCAAAATACTGAAACTGCCGTCAAGAAAGAACTGAACGCCACCCACACGCTTCTATTTGATCATCAAGTCAAGCTGCATGCCAGCCAGAAAGCACTCACAGTGGCCGTTACCGATAAAAGCGATACGACCGAGTCATTTCGGTTAACCACGATTGGTATTTTGAAGGCAATTAAAAAGACCGACTATGACCGTTATGATCAATTCACCATTATCTTCAATCGAAATGTTGGCAACGGTCGGAAACGAACCATTGTCAAAACCATGGTGACCAAACAGACGCTGCGGAAGCTGGATCTCAACAAGCTTGAGACTAATCAGTTAAAATCTAAGGCCGATGATTACTATGAAATTAAATAAACCCTCAATAAAATGAGGCATCCCTCCAAGGAAAAGTTTACCTTGGCGGATGCCTCATTTTTGGTTATTGAGTTAACTGATAACTAGCTTCGATTAGGTCGTGAATTTGCTTTGGATCCACCTGGTTCAACCGAATGGCTAACCAGTTGGTTTTGTTCATATGATAAGCTGGCAGAAACTCCAAACTGGTTTGTCGAAACTCAACTTCTTTGGGATCCAATTTGACATCCAGGATGTCCTCCTTACCCTGCCCATCAAGTCCAAGTTGCGACTTTTCAACCTGCATGACTAAGCCGAACCATTTCCGGTTCTCCTTGTGACGCAGAACGGCAAAGCTCGGATACTTTTTCCACAGGTATTCAGGGTGAACATGATATTTTTCAATCACATAGTTGGTAACATCTTGGTATTTCATTCGTAACCTCTCTGATTAATCAAAGGATTCCAAGTCAAGGATCTGGTAGTCATAGCCCATTTCCTTCACGAATTTTAAAACGTCCTTGGAAGCGACAAAAATTGTTCTGGTGTTGACATTGGGATGGAAGGTCATTGTCTTTTCATCTAAAATGGCCCGATCGAAATAAACATGAATATTCTTCTCGTGATTGTTGATCAATCCAAAAATCGAGACGATCCCCGGCTCCAACCCCATTTGTTCTTTAAGTGATTCCGCTGAGGCCATCTTGATCCGTTTAGTGTTGGTCAAGTCTTGAAATTCATGAAAGTCTAGACGTTTGGCATCGTCCATTACCAACAGGTAAAACTCGGTTTTCTTCTTGTTGGTCATAAACATTGTTCTGTACGAACGCCCTCTTTGCCCTTAATGTACTCATCGGCTTCCTCAGTGGTGTGGGCAGCAGGATGTTCAACAATCTCATAGGGAATTCCCATCTTATCCAGCGTTTCTTTGACTAACGTAAATTGATCCATTAATATCGGCTCCTATCTGCATGAATATGCGTGAATCATTAACCATTTAATTCTAGATCAGCACACTTTGGGTCACTGTGGTGTAAGCAATTTCAATCTGGGACGAGTATGAACGGGTAACGGCTAAAGATCCCCTTCTGCACAGGATGATAGTGGGATTTATGGAATATAAAAAGGTCTGTTACATTGTCTCTGATTAGAGAGAAACATAACAGACCTTGCAAAAGATTGGGTATACTGGGGTCGAACCAGTAAATTACGGATTCAGAGTCCGTTGCCTTACCATTTGGCGAATACCCAATGAATATCACAACTAAATATATTAAAGATTTTTCTGCGTTTTGTCAACTTTATATTTCAGTTTCCTTTGTTGACAAATCTTTCTGATTTAGATACACTATTATAGTGAGTTTGATAGCATTGCCCGCTGGTCAAACTGGTTTAAGACGTCGCCCTCTCAAGGCGGAGTTACGGGTTCGAGCCCCGTGCGGGTGATAATCGTTGATTTGACAAGGATCAGCAAGGTGTTAGCCAATTTTTGGCTAACACCTTTTTTGTTGCAAAATCCGCTAGACAGTTTCAATAAATTGTCTAACAAAAAATGCCACAACAAAAATTTCACACTGATGCAATTTCTGGTTGCAAAAAAAATAAAGAGGTTGGGACATTAATTGCTACGGTGGATTTGATTACCACTTTTGTATTGATACAACGTGCAGCGACGGCCGGCTGAAACCCTGCCTGGCCTACTTGGCGATCGACTGATCCCCAAAAAGCGAGCCACTCCAAAATAGGAATAGCCCGCTTCTTTGCTTAAATTCTGGGATCAAAACGCCTCTCGTCGCACTGTCTAATGTAAATTATCGAATAATTCTGACATATTTAGAGTTACCGGTGATATACCCACCAGCCACACGGTATCGCAAGGCACCGTGCTTCTGTAGATTATGGCCATGGGAGTAATCATAATTGGATACTTTGATGATCTGGCCCTTCTTAATAGTGTGAGGCCGTCCGCTCAAGTTCACGTTCTGATAACGATGAATGGTTGTCTTGGCACGAACCTTCTTAACGGTCCGATGCCGACCCATGTTAACCAGCTTTCGGTTAGCGGTGACATACCTGCCATTCGTCAAGATATAACGGGTGGTCAGATTGTGCTTCACGATCCCTTTAACTTTGAGGATGGTTCCCTGTTGATAACTTTTGACCTTACCAGTCAAGTCTTTGTGCTTATAGGCATTAACCCCTGCCGGAGAAATGACCGTAATGTGTTTGTGCAGAGTAGCGTAATAAATTGGACGGACATATCGCCAATTGTCGGTGATGTAGCCGGTCTTGCCCGCCGTTTTCGATAAGTGGTTGACATCACGGACATGGTAACGCATCTTCCCACTTGTGGAACGAGCATACCCCGTCACCACAAACATTGGCCGGTAAATGCGCGGTTTCTTGATATATTTGGCAATTCGCTGGCCTTTGGTGAAGTTAACCGTTCGATACAAATAGACATTATTAATGGCAGCGACTGCCGCGCCCTTTGTCACCGCGTAATCAGGAAGCTTTGGATTAGTTGGTTGAGTCGGAACCGTTGGCTGCGTTGGTGTGACTGGATTGATGGGGTTGGGCGATGGTGATGGTTGCGGATTTGGCACAGGCTGGGGGGTTGGCAGTGGAGACGGTGTTGGCGTCGGCTGGGTAACCGTCAATTGAACGTCCTTTGAAGCTGACCCATTACTGTAATGGATTGTGTAAACGCCTGGCGTTTTATACAGATTACTCAGGTCTGAGATGATCTTTCCAGAGCTGTCTTTAGCCGTCACCAAAATATCTTTAAAGGCTAGGTCTTTTCCACTGGCATCTTTGGCATTATCAAATGCATCTGCCGGTTTCCATACCTGATTAACGGGGATTGTCAGCTTGCCATACTTGAGATTGAGGGTACTGCTGTCAGTCACGTTGATGGTGAGCTTCCCTCCCAGGGGCTCGTTACCACTTAGCAGCTGATTGGTAACAATGTCGACCGTGTATTGACCAACCTTTGATTTGACGTCATCAAGCGAAACAGTTTTGCCAGTTGCATCTTTGATGGTGTAAGTGTACGGAAGAGCCTGGCCATCGGAATTGACCGCCAAAATTTTACTTTTCAACACATCTTCAGTGAACGCCTGGTTTAAATAAAGATCAATATCCGTCGTCTTCAAGCTGGCCTGATCGGCCTTAATTGTTAAGGTAAATGGTTGTTTCTGATCACCATTCTGATAAGTCAGCGAGTAGGTTCCAGGATCCAGTGCATCAATAGTTGCCTGGGTGACCGGCTGGCTATTGTCATCAGTAATCGTAACAGCAGACTTATCATCGGTTCCATTGTGAGTCGCTAATTGAATCACACTGGTCGGATCCCAATTCTTAGCTTGAAGGCCCTCATATACTGAAGCCGAACTATTAGTCAGGTTCAGCATATATTGATTGATGGGCGTGGTGTCTTGCTGCCAGACATAGGTTTCGTCTTCAGCAGGCCGCTTAGCCACAAAGTCCTCAAGGGTTGGATAGAGCTCGCCCTGTGGATTGTTGACCGTTCCATTGGCACCAACTGCTTGCCATCCTGGACCGGTGGCGTCCTTCAAGGGATCAATGGGGATTTCATCGCCTTTTTGATGCGGCGGGAGAGTGGCCAAAGCTGAATTTTTAAAGGTTGGCCCCAGTTTCAGATTCGATAGTAACGTATCCTCGGAAAACATACTGCCAATAGCCGTGACATTGGTCATGTCAAAGTCTGAAAGGTCCAATGTTTTCAAGGAGTGATTCCCGTAAAACATATCCAGCATATTATCAATCTTAGAAGCTTTCGAATGAGGAAAAGTGATATTCGTTAATACATAATCCCCCCCAAACATGTGATCCGTATTTTTTAATTGAGAAAAATCAAAATTAGAAAGATCGACTTGTTCAAGCTTCCAATCACCAAAAAACAGGCCACTCATCGTGATGACATTGGGTGTCCGAAAGCTGGAGACGTCAATGGATGTTAAATTGCCATCTTGAGCAAACATATAATTCAGCGTTTCGGTTTTTGATGTATCAACGTTTCTTAAGCCGGATATACTTTCAAGATTCCCCAACGCCTCAAAAAATTCATAGGCACCATCCTGTTCAAATTGAAGCGGGCCATCAATCTTAAGCTTTTTAATGCGGTCACGGACCCCATCCTGTTGCCAAGGAAGTGAAAAGTTCTCGTGAATTTTTTTGATCGTGCCGCCATATAAAGTCAGCTGGTCATCCTTAACCGTGTAGGAGACATCTTCGACCTTTCCCGATAGGTCTGGGTTTGCCTGCTCGTCTTTTGAAGGGTCACTCGTGGGAGAAACCACGGCACTATTGGAACTTGGGGCGGCTTTCACCACGTTGGTGGACATTCCCACTCCTAATGAGAGACCGAGAATGGTGCTATATAAATATTTCTTTGCTAGTTTCATAATTAGCCTTCTCACTATCTTGATATTTTGATTTGCGCAACTTCGGTTTGGTGAGCAGTTGTGGACATTTAATGAAAACGCTACTAATTTTAAAATATTGTATCACTTTAACCATTTATGCGGTGACAACTTGCTCATCGCAATGGTCCGTGCTAATAATCCCAATCTTTAAGGGATGAAGTCAGTGTCTTATGCCACCAAACAAAATTCACCGCCCACACCCGTCCTGGTGGTATCATAAATGCATCAAGATTAGGAGGCTTCATCATGGAATTAACGGCAACAGACTATGAAATTTTAAAGGCAATTTATACCGGCCGGGTATCATCCGGCACCCCGGTCAACCACTTCGTCGATTATTGTGACAACGTCATTGGCGGCGATCCCAAGCCACTGGTCGCAGCCGGGTACATCGTGACCGACCACAACGAAATCAATGGTTTAACAGAAAAGGGCACCAAGGCTTACGAAGCCCATGCAGCCCAAGAATCAAACAGCTAACAAAAAGTCATCATTTTGCATCCTTGAGACTCTCTCAAGCAAATGCAAAATGATGACTTTTAATTTAGTGATTTTCTTGTTCTTTTTCGGCAGCTGTCGCATCCGGAATAATCACGGTAAACGTCGTGCCCTCACCCAATTTGGATGAAACCGAAATCTTGCCGCCATGGGACTTCACCAACTGGTGAACAATCGCCAATCCCAGCCCCGACTCACCGTACTTACCGGTTCTTCGTGAGGCATCGGCTTTATAATAACGTTCAAAAATATTTTTTTGCTGATCCTCGGACATGCCAATACCAGTATCGGCAACCTTGATGATGGTCTCGTTGTAACCCCGTTCACCGGTTACGGTAATCGTACCGTGATCAGTAAACTGGATCGCATTGGTCACAATATTGAAGACAATCTGGACAAACCGATCATAATCTGCATAAATTGACAGGTCTTTAGGGGCGTTCAAAACGAGCTTGTCCTGCGATTCTTCTGCTTTACTGTCCAACTGGTCGATGACATTTTCAAGGACCTTAGCAGCGTTAAAATGACGCTTATCGAGCTGAATAGAGTTGGAGCGAATCTTTTCGTAATCCAAATTCTCATTCACCAACCGAATCAGCCGCTGAGTTTCACTGCTCATCAAGTCGATGCTCTTGGCCCTTGACTCCTGGGGAATCACATCGTACTTGATTCCTTCCAAAATGCCCGAGATTGTTGTGAGAGGAGTTCGCATCTCATGTGCCGCATTGGCCAAGAATTCCTGGCGGCGTTCTTCCTGCCGCTGAATTTCATTGTTGGCCTGCTGCAAGGATTGGGTCATGTGGTTGAAATCGACGATCAATTCACCAATTTCATCTTTCCCACCGGGTTTCAAGCGAATCTTGTAATTGCCGTTTGAAACCTGATTGGCCGCACTTCGCAGTTTGCTAATCCGTCGATTCAGCCGTCTGGCGATGAAGTAACTAATGAGCATCGAAATGAGCAACGCCACAAACAGCGCCTTTAACAAATCGCGGTTAATCCGCTTGACGTTGGAGTTAACATCCGAAATAAAGGCACCAACCGTCACGGCGGCCACTAGTTTTTTCTTATAATAGTATGGCTTTAAAACTTCAATCATTGCAGGCCGGGTCTTGCCATTGCTGAGCTTGAAATTCTTATTATTGACCTTGCGAACGATCTGATTGCGCCGCAAATGCTCCCAGTCTTTCTGGGTAATTCGGGGGGCAACGCCGTTATTGGGATAGATCACCTGATCTTGTGGACTGAAGACGGTAAAATGGACCGCTTGGTTCTCCAACAAGGCTTCAGAGTTCTTCAACTTTTCTTCGTCAAAGGTCACTTTGGCCTTATTTTTGGAGCTAATCGTCAGCGATTGTTGAATCAAACTATCCGAATACTTTTCCAAGTTATGCCAGGTTTGGTCATATACAAACGTTTTTGACATGCGGCTAAATGAAAAACCCAGCAATAAAATTGTACAGCCAATTACCAAAAAGAACGCCAATAATTGCTGATAAATCATTTTCATTTCTTCTTGCCCACTTCACTATCATCAAATTTGTAGCCAACGCCCCAAACGGTTTGAATCACCTGGGTGCCAACCTTCTCAATCTTTTGACGCAACTTTTTGACGTGCGCATCAACAGTTCGTTCATCACCATAGTACTCATAATTCCAGACCGTTTCCAAAAGCTGCTCACGGGAAAAGACCTGACGTGGCTTTTGGGCCAACGTCTTTAACAGTTCGAACTCTTTGGGAGTCAGATCAGAAATCCGCTTGTCATCCAAATACACTTCTCGGGTACTGGAGTTCAATTTAAAGTGATCAGTTTGAACGTCAAAGACATTTTTGGCCTTCTCGTCCTCAGATTCCTCCTCAGTTTCAGTGTGAGCCCGTCGCTGCAAGGCTTTGATTCTGGCCACCAAGGTAATTGGGGAAAATGGTTTGGTGACGTAATCGTCTGCGCCCATCTCAAATCCCAAGACCTGATCACTGTCCGAATCACGGGCGGTCAGCATAATAATCGGGACTGTTTGTGACTTGGCCCGAATTTCTTTGGCGACTTCCATTCCGTCTTTTTTAGGTAAATTAAGATCCAGAGTAATCATGTCCCAACTATCAGGATCTTCGTTAAATTTGTCCATTGCCTCAATGCCGTCATAAGCAAATGTGACATCCCAGCCTTCTTTTTGGAAGAACATCTGCATCATTTCCGACACTGATTTGTTATCTTCAATCATCAACAATTTCATTCTAAAACCCCACCTTCAATAACTGATTGCTTCCAAGTTCCCGCGTTTCCAATGCTTTCTTAAATGATTTTGAGAAATCGACTCTAGTTTGCCGGTCCACGGATCGTTGTAGTAGTAAAGTTTTCTGTTAAAACCGGTCAACAAGATCAAGCTGGACTTTAAATTATCGAGGCCGGCAACTTTGACTAAAATCGGTCTTCTGCGCAAAAGCTGCTTATCTAATTTGCGAAAATCAACGCCGTTCAGATCGCGAATTGAGTGGGTTAACGAAATAATTAAGTCACTCAAATCCATTAGGGTTCCCGATTGCGCGTGCCACTTCTCAACTTTGTCTCGGATATCACTGACGTCGACACTAATGCCGGCGCTGTTCAGCAGCATTAAAATCGCCGTACATTGATTATCAATATCGGATTGGGTGGGCTGCTTAATCGGTTCAACGTCCAATCGGCGAAATGTCTTTCGAATATTTCGTTTGGGCAGCCAGCCTTCCAGATCACCACAAGTGAAGTGGTACCAGACTAATTTGTTGAAGAAGCTAATCTCATCAATCAAAAAATCCTGTGCCTTGATGCTGTCCGGAACTTTAATTTTATTTTTTGGATTTACATTTTTTTCGTTACCGTTTGCTAAATACCAATGTTCGCCGGGAATTCTTCTTAGTCGAACGAAGAAACGGCTGGTCTTTTCATTCGCAATGGTTGTTTTTTCCAATCGTCTCACCCCATATATAACCCATTTTACCAATAATTAGAAGAACTTGCTTGGAAAGTCGCAATATTGTTATGATAGTAAAGTATATGATTATAAAATTGATAATGAAAAGGATGGCTTATCTATGTATAAAGGAATTGCGTTCTTTGACCTTGACCATACTTTATTTAATGAACACACGCGTGTTGACGACGAAGTGGCTGACGCGATGCACCAATTAAAAGCAAATCAGGTTCTCCCGGTGATTTCGACTGGCAGAAATTTATTTGAAATCCCCAATACAATGCAAAAGACTGGGATCGACACAGTGGTTTCCGCAAACGGGAGTTACGTTATTTTCGAAGGCCAGCCGGTTTACAAAGCTGTCCTGGAAAAATCTGTTGTTAAGGATTTTGTGGCGTTTGCCAAATCCAACCACGAAGCAACCACGGTTATGAACAGCCAGGGTGCCAAGATTAATTTTATCAATGACATCGTCCGCGGCAATTATAACTTCATTAACTCCCGGATGCCAAACTTGGGCGTGGATGATTTCATCGAGAATCAAGAAGTGATCATGATGCTGATTAACACCAAGGGGCCTGACGAAAGATACATTGACCGGTTCGCCGACACCCTGACATTCTTCAGAAATACCCCGTTTAGCATGGATATTGTTCACAAAGGCAGTTCCAAGAAAAAAGGCATCCAGGAGTTGATTGCCAACGCCAATCTCTCCGGCATCCCAACTTATGCGTTTGGCGACGGCAACAACGACATTCCGATGTTGGATTTCGTTGACCACCCCGTCGTGATGGAAAATGGGCTTCCACAGGTGAAAAAGTATGCCGAGTTTATCACGACCAAGAATACTGATCATGGTATCATTAACGGCCTCAAACATTTTGACCTGTTGTAAGACACAATTCTTCTCAGTTCCCGTGATTTATGATATGATACGTATTGTATCGGGGTCGTTATGGATTCGACGGGTATAGGTTGAGTCTGGATTGCGTTTCGTGCAGCGCCACGTTAAACCGCCCAGTTTATTATAACTGCAAAAAATAATAACAATTCTTACGCTTTAGCTGCCTAATAAGCGCTTAACGTAGATCCTCCTAATCTCGCCCATGGGTTAGATCTGGGTCCTAAATTTAGTGGGCTCACGCAGTTTGCTCCCACCTGAAGTGAACTGAAGAGACTAATCAGG
Source organism: Lentilactobacillus buchneri (assembly GCF_018314255.1). Taxonomy (NCBI): domain Bacteria; kingdom Bacillati; phylum Bacillota; class Bacilli; order Lactobacillales; family Lactobacillaceae; genus Lentilactobacillus; species Lentilactobacillus buchneri. Next base: position 2,153,310 of record NZ_CP073066.1, on the reverse strand, counting down.
TTAGCCTGCTGTGGGTGCCTTGATTTATGGCGTTTCAGTAGGTGAAATTCAAATAATATATCTATGAACGTAGATATCTAGGTGGCAATATGCTCGGACGCGGGTTCAACTCCCGCCGACTCCATCAATATACTAAAAGGTCAGCCATGACAGTGCACAAAGCATTGTCATGGCTGACCTTTTTATGATTACATTGATTTGGTCATTCAAAGTAGCAATAGAAAAAATAATAAAAGACGAGAAATGTCGTCTTGCAATCGTTAATCAAAACTCTTTCGTACCCGGTTCAAAACAATTAAAATTGCCAAAGCCACAACCGTATACACAGCCCCACTGTATCCCAGAGATTTTAATCCTAAGTGATTGAACAAGACCCCACCGGTTGCAGATCCTACCGCGATTCCTACGTTATTAAAAATCGAAATCAAGGATGAGGCCAAGACCATCGACTGCGGATAGTCTTTTTCAGCCACCGCCAGGTAGAAAATCTGCATTGGTGAGTTCAGCAAGTACATCGTCAGGCCCATGATAATTAAGGCGGCCAGTGCAGCCCACGGCAACCCGAATAACAGCGAAATCGCCAACATGGTCAAAGCTTGAATCACAAACACCGTGACCATTGATTTTAAGCCATCCCGATTCGCCAACCGGCCGCTGTATTGATTACTGAACAACGATGCCAGTCCAAAGACAAACAGAAACGGTGTCACAAAACTGGTTGGAAAATGCAGTCCGGATGTCACAATTGGTCGAAGGTAGGTATAAACAACGTAGACCCCGCCTAAATTAAGAATTGGCAGACAAATCCCCAAGAGAATGCGGGGATCTTTGAAAAGGCTGAATTGTTCACCCAAACTCTTTGCTTTCCCTTGCCGCAAATCTCCAGGCAGCGACAACATGAACATGACCGTAATCATGACTGAGATGAGGACGATTAACCAAAATGCTTAACGCCAGCCGACCTGATCACTAATCCAAGTCCCAATCGGTACCCCAAAAACCGAGGCGACACTGTACCCCGAAAAGACCCAAGAAATCAACCAGGCCCGTTTATCCCGCGGCGCAATAACCGCCGCAAAGGTAATCGCAATTGAAACAGTTATCCCGGCAACCACCGCATTCAGCACTCGGGACAAGGACAGAATAAAGAATGAGTTGGCCAGAGCCGTCATGACATTCGAAACGGTGAAGACACTCAACAACAGCAACATCACCCGCTTGAGTCGATGCTCCCCTACCAGAATCGTCAAAATTGGCGTCACAATCGCGTAAACAATCGCAAACATCGTCACCAAGAAGCCGACGTTGGAAATGCCCACATCAAAAGAATCGGCCAGATCATTGATGATTCCAACAATAATAAACTCGCTCATCCCTAGAATAAATCCAATTGAAATGAGAATGAAGCTTTGCACTTTAAGTGATTTCATGTGTTTCCCCCCCGCGTCAAAAAATTTTATCAAAAACGATTATACATTATCTGGCACTGTGGTTATACCTCAATCGAGCAAACAGTTGCATTTGTCGAAATCAGAGCCCCCGTTCATAGATTTGCTTGCATCTGCCAAGTCAGCCATGCTATAATCATTTCTGGTGCCAAACCACGGTGAGTAAGTAACGATCGGCGCGTATGCGTTCAGAAGGTCGAAGCTGCTTGCCATTTTTTTGTTTTAAGGAACTTTTAAATTCGCATGCCTGGTTTCCTTCCCAGATTGAATCATGATTAAAAATGTTATAATCGTATCGTAAATTGTTTGAGGGGGATTCAACATGCAAAATCAAACACCATCACGATTGCAGCAGAAGCAATCCAAACAAGAACAGAAAAAATCTAAGCACACCAAGTTAATTGTTTGGTTAAGCGTCTTGGTGATTGTCCTGGCCGGTTTTCTTTACGTTGGTCATCAGGTTCACGAATTAACCGACGCTCAGCGGCAAACCAATACAATTTTGGATAAACCAATTAAGAATACGGTCGTGAAGGTTGTGGAACCCAAGCTGCCCGAAGAGGTCCGTCCACAAGTTGTCAAAATCATCCAGGAAGAACCGCTCTATCGCCTGCAGCAGGCAGCCGACAACCCAACGACTTTCCAGCAGATTGCTGACAAGTATCAGGTGCCGGAAACCTACGTCGCCCCTGCCAAGCAGTACTGGTTTAGCCAGCAGAACGACGCGTTGAGATCAGACATCTATCATGCCAAGCTCATGCAGATTATGTCTGAACTACGAGCATTAGATAATTCAAATCAGTAGCATTCAGGGGGAATAATTATGAAATTGAAATCATTTTTGGCCATGATAACCACTGCAGTCGCGCTTGGTCTGGGCATGATGGCATCAGCTCCTGCTACTTTTGCTGATGGCTATCAACGAGTCAAAACGACTTGGCAGAGTTCCCCAAACGTTTTCCAAGTCAAATCCCAATATAAGAATCGTAAAGTCTACCTTTGGAACAGCACGCACACTAAGAAAATCCTTCAATTAAACAATTACCCCAACACCAACTGGTATCGAAATCACACTTATACGTACAGGCATAATGGTAAATTGTCTGTCTACTATGGCATCAATGGCTGGACTCCAAATAATCAATACACCCAAAAAGGAATCGTTTGGCGTGGTTATCTGCGTCCCGGCTATAACACAAATTACAAAGTGTGGAATAACCTACAGCCGGGCAACTTTTCAAATAATCAAGAATATGCCAAATACATTCAGGAATCTCCTTCACAGCATTTCTCTAAAATGGTCTTAAAACTATTTCCAAATACACCATTATCGTGGAAACTAACCAGCGAAAGGGATGCCTTCCCTGTTCAAACCAATCCAACTACTGGGGTTAAGTCGCTTCCTTCATTCACTGATGTTATTGTGTTCCCATCTGTCGACAAATACTTTGACCGGGCGTTCTATAAACAGGACGTTTCCGATCAAAAACGTTTGAAATTGGTTAAGGCCGCACTGGAGAAGGCGGGCTACAATCAAGCCAAACGCAATACCTTAAAGGATTATCAAATTGGCATCTTCTATTTTGACAAACATCATCAAGAAGCCGTTGACCAATACCCAGGGATTGTCCTCGGCAAACCAATCAACAAATAATCGCATCAAATCATCCAGCAGCGTCCATTCATGGCGTTGCTTTTTATCTGCCATCATTTTATCCAATGTCAACTTTCCTCATTTTGAGTTTCTTTATTGAAAAAAACATGTAAAATATTAATAAATCATCATTTTCATAAATACATAAGCATTGGAGCTCAGAACATGAAAAAAATATTCGCACTCGCATTGACCTTAATCGCCGTCATCTCCCTCTCAGGATGTAGCGGTCAGAATAAAAGTTCTTCAGACACGGCAAGTTTTCGGAAGAACTTTCTTCAAGTTAAGAATTTTCAGCTGAAAATTACCAAAACCGCTGTGATTCCAGCTGGTGAGACTGGTAATGAATTTGGCAAGAAACCCATTTTTGCCCTTTGGTACACCATTAAAAACACTGGCAACCATAAAGTCTCGCCAGTGTCTGCCGCTTCCGTGCTCCGCGCCTACCAGCCTGCTAAATCCAAAAAGCAGTTGGTCGCCGCCCCACTTCCGGATCAAGATTTAGCGCCCAAATACAAGGTGGCTATCGAGAAAAATCAATCAGCCAAAGGCTCAATGGCCTGGAATCTGTATGATACCAAATCTCCAATCAAGATCCACGGCGTGAAAGCCGGCACCAACCAAATCATCGGGGTACAAACTTACAGTATTAAATAAGTCGACTTTTCAGCCAAATATCCAAAAAAACAGGACCCCCAACACGCTATCATCTTGCATGTTGGGGGTCCTGTTTTTTCAATTTGCTTTATTGCTGAGCATTAAACTTCGTAAACAGTTTACTGAAGTCGACGGTTCCCAGACCAGTTGCTTGGTTATAAACCTTGCCCGGCTGGCCGGTATAGTACAGATTGGTATTATCCATCGTCGCGTCATCTAAAACATGGAACGGTGTGTCGGATTGAACAGCAAACTTATACAGCTGTGGGTTCCAGAATCCGGCAGAAGTCTTTAAACCACTGTTGATAACAGCACTGGCGCCAGCCATTTGTGGGGCAACAAAGCTGGTTCCGCCTGCATTCATCCAGATGGGAACCTGGGTATTCCCGGCTTTATAAGTAATGTATACGCCATAACCAGTTTTTTCATCAGCGTTCCCGGAAATGTCCGGTACATTTCGTCCCTGATGAGTCCCAGAAATCATTTCAGGATCTGGGTTGACCAAGTAACCACCCTTGGTATATTTCAACATGTTAAATGCGTTGTAAGTGTTGACGCCCGGAACACCAAGCTGATAAGCAGGGGTTGGATTGAGAGTTGAAAAACCACCGCCGCCACCAGGGAAGACAGTTGGCTTGGTAACCGTACCTTGTGAATAGGAATCACCCCAAGCACGCTCCTTTTTAACTTGAACCAATTGGCCGCCAATAATTTTGGTATAAGGCAACGTCGTTCCGCCCACTTGAACGGCATATTCCGAGGTTGGGAATGGCAAGTTGGTTGACTTATTTGCGACTTCATACGGTCCACTGTCACCGGCAGCGTTAAAAATGACTGTTCCTTGAATGGCTGCCTGCTCAAAAACCAGGTTGATAGCATCATTGAATTCTGAAGCTGTTTCACTCAGCCCGCCACGACCGAAGCCATTCAATTCATTACCAAAGGACGAACTGGTCGTCAATTGTTTGTCACGGTTATCACCAATCGCAGTGGCAAATGCGTCCAAATATTGAACATCCGGCGTGGTGTCTCCGTTGCTGGAAACCCCGACATAAGCGTCGATTTGTGCTTGATCAGCAATTCCTCCGGCTTGTTCAACATCCAAACTGGCTTCTTCCTGGGAGGTCACATCATCATTGTTCTTTGGCTTTGGCCCACCAGTATTATCGGTGGTGTAAATCTTGTGAATTCTGGAAACGTCGCTGTTGACCCCCATTTGTTTCCAGTAGTCGGCAACATCACTTGGGTTGAAGTCGTAAGTCACAATCACCCCAAAGCGCTGGCCGGCTCCATGGAGATTCTGGTCGTACAGCTTATTAACCCCATATCGATCAGCAAACTTAGTCGGACCATATTTCTTCGCCAGCTGATTTTGACTGCTGGCGACAATTGGCGTGTCGTCTTCAATTAAGTTATGGGTAAACTTTAACGCCTTCTTGTCGGTCTTCGTTGAAGTCTTTTTCTTGTCAACAAACAATCCCAAGACTGACGCAACTTGACTGGACAGCTTACCAGGCAATTTAGTGCCGGTCACGTCCCAGTCCTTGTTGGTCTTGGCTGGGGTCGCCTTAAAGGCCTTCACCAGATTCTTTTGAGATCCCTGGACTTTCATCACAAAGTTGCCAGGATAAGCCGCCGATTTGAGGTGATATTGACTGAAGTACCTGTTAAAATCAGAAATTTCGGCGTTGGTTCGGCCAAAACGGTCAGCCACCTGTTGTGGTGTTAAGTACTGATGATAATTAGCGGATGTTGGATCTACCGTTTGGCTGACATAAGTATTCATTGCATTACGGTCGCGAACATTAAAGACAACATTCACCGTCACCGGGGTCTGTTTTGCCTTGGCCGAAGCTGTCGTTGAAACTGCCCCCAAAGTTACGAATCCAGTCAGCACTAAGAGTGCACTTTTCCATTTTCCCATAATCTTTGACTCCCCTCATTTATATACAATTAATTATAATTCAATGGTATCCGGCTTGCATGATTGAGGCCTTTTAATCTTTTGTGAATGAAAACAGTCATCTCCAGCATATTTAATCAGTATCAAAATGACACACAAAAGAGGCTAAAACATCAATTGACACTGATGCTTTAGCCTCTCACTTAGCTATAGAACGATTTATTTAACTCCGTGTTGTTTCAAAAAGGCACTCAACGGAACCAAGTCTTCTGCGTAGTAACGTTTCTTGAAGTCGTCAATCGTCTTTTGATCGAATTTATCCGGATCCAAAGTCAATTTTTCAACTGGAATCGGACGCTCGTTGGTAATCTTGACATCGATCAGCACCGGTTTACCGGCCTTGGTCTCTTCAACGGCCTTATCGAAAGCCGGCTTCATTTGATCAACGGATGTCACCGTGATTCCAAGCATCCCTTGAGCTTCGGCGACCTTGGCGAAATCGGTCTGCGGCAAACTAATTCCGAACCACTCGTGACTGTCATCCTCTTGCTCATCTTCAATGAAGCCCAGTGCTTCGTTAGAAAAGACGACGTTGATCACTGGCAGCTTGTAGCCAACTTGGGTGCTCAGGTCCTGCATCACCATAGCTGCGGCACCATCACCGGTCAGGTTGAATACTTGACGATCTGGGTAGCTCAACTTAGCAGCAATTGACCCTGGTAATCCGACGCCCATGGTGGCAAATAATCCGGAAGTAATCCAAGGCTGATGGCCGTTGGTCTTCAACAAACGAACAGCATTTTGGGTAACATCACCAACATCAATGGAGAAGATGGCATCTTTTTCAGCGATCCGATTGATCTCTTTAAATGCCGGTTCGAAACGCAGCTTGCCTTCCGTCCGGTTCATCATATGGTCATTGTATTCGTGCCAATTTGTGACGTTATCAACGTTGGCTGCGTACCAATCTGATGGCTCTTTAGTTTGACCCATATCGATGAATTTCTGTAATGTCTTCTTGGCATCTGCAAGAATGGCAACATCCGTCTTGTGACGTTTGCCAAGCACTTGTGGATTGTTATCAATTTGAATGAATTTAACGTCCGGTTTGAACATGGCTTCTGCAAACGGATAGTTGGAGCCGACAAACAGCATCAAATCAGTTTGCTGTAACGCCTCGTTGGCTGGCTTGGAAGCAACCCGGGCAGCGGAACCCAGTAAGGATTCAAAGTCATAAGGGATAATTTCCTTGCCCAGTGCGGTCGTGATCACTGGAATTTGGAACTTCTGGCAAACTCCATTACCTCATCGGCAGCGCCGTAAGTTCCCTGGCCGACGTACAGGACTGGCTTTTTAGCCTGATCAATCAAGTCCAATGCTTGTTGGACCTGCTCGTCTGAACCGGCACCTAGTTCTGGTTTGGCAAAATTGGCAGCTGAACTATAATACCCATCTGCTGGAATTTCCTTGTTAGCCAAATCATTTGGAATCGTGACGATGGCTGGACCGTGTTGCGCAAACGCCCGACGAATGGCTTCGTCTAAGATGTGGGGCAGACTTTGAGCAGTCATGACGGTTCGAGCATAAACCCCGGCATCCTTAAACCATGGGTTCTCATCGAATTCCTGGAAGAAGTCCTGGTTCATCAGAGCTTGTGGATTTTGACCAACAATCAAGAGAACCGGAACTTTGTCAGCCATTGCGTCATAAGCCCCTTGATACAAGTGAGTGGCACCAGGGCCGGCTGAGCCAAAGGCAACCCCGATGTGACCGGTTAGTTTCGAATCGGCAACGGCAGCCAAGGCACCCACTTCTTCATGACGAACGTGAACATAAGTGATTTTGTCTTTTTCAGCATCTAATGCATACATTAAATTGTTAATGGTTCCGCCTGGGATCCCGTAGATGTGATCAACACCCCAGCTCTCAAGTGTGTGTAATGCAGCAATCCCCGAATTAATTGTTTCAGCCATAATTAAAACCTCCCTGTAAAATAAGTAACCAATTACTGATTAACATCATATTAGTTTTGTGCAATCGAAAATACAATTAAAACGACTTTTTGATTGAAAGCGGTTAATCGGCTATTATAAAAGGATTCCCAAGAGATGATAATATAACTTTCCGGCTATCAAACCATTAAATAATCGTCAAAAAGTAGTTGACGCAGGTATTGCGGTTTGGGTATAGTTAAATGGCACTTTCAACGACCAGCTGAATGCACTTGAAAACTCAGAAGCATCCAGTCATGCTCCTGAGTCATTTTGTCCAAAACTGACGACGCAAAAAGCTGAATACATATTTTGGGGGATTATCATGAATCAAGAAACAAAGTTCTGTTTAAGTTGCGGCAAAGAGATTCCATTTGCTGCATCGTATTGTCCCTACTGTGGCAAACCACAAGTAGGATTGGAAAATCAACCATCGTCACCATCGCCCACTTTAAAGCAACGGACACCCGTGGCAGCATCTCAAAGACAACTTTGGTATAAAAACTGGATGATTTGGGCCATTATCGTATTGGGAGTTGGCCTGGTAATCTGTATCGCCCTATTGAATAGTGCGAAAACAACGGTTGTCATGCAGCCTGCAGCGAGTTCGAAGACCGCTAAGACCAAAGCGAAGGCTAAGAAAAAGGATCCAAACCAAGTCTCTTCAAACCCTCTTATCCATCTGTCAAAAGTTGGGCAATGGAAAAATAGCGAAGTTCCAGGAAAAATTTCCATGACCGGACTAGGAACTAAACCGGATACGACAATCCAAAATGGGCCGCTTTCTGTTAAATTTAAACACGCTGAGATCGACAAAGTTCATGCAAATACAGAAGATCAGCTTGATCAGGCACTGACTTCGTTTAACAAAGATAGTATGCCTAAAGACTACACGCGAATGAAAATTGAGTATGTTGTTACCAATCATTCCACAACAACGATTGACTTTGGCGGAATCAAGCAAATTGTATTTTCCAACGGTTATCAAATAAACTTCGATGACGATGCGATGGCTGATACAGGTTCTGAAGAAGAGTTGGCTCCCCATGCCAAGCGGGTGGAATATGACTTAGTCTTATTATCTGAGTCCACTACGACACTGAAGCCCAAAAGTATTAAGATCATTACAGATGAGTCTGACGATTCAAAATCTTTAGATACAGTTTCTGATGGATCAAGTTTCTCAGAAAGTATCAGTTATCAAGCCTGACTCGTAATAACAAGCATAATAGTCTTTATTTGCACGTAACCTTGAAACACAAAAACCAGCAACGATGAAATAATCATCATTGCTGGTTTTATTTATTATTTAAGAGTAAAGTAGGCCACTATTCTTCAAATAGCTTTCCTGCCTTAGGACCTGGATCCAATGTCCAAATCTTTTCAATGGTAATCACACCGGCACCCTTGGGAGCTGGGAACTTACCTTCTGCCCATTTGGCAGCTTGATCAAAGTAGTCACCGTCCGTGTAGAGTTTCGCCGTTCCACCGAACCGGAATCCTTTTAATGCCTTGGCGTTGGCAACGGCCACAATTGCTTTGCCGTTATTATTGATGTTTGCTTGGGTTTGGCCGCCGGTCATTTCGTTATAAATCAGATGCTCATCATCCAGAACCCGCATCGAAATTTTGGGTCCAACATCTGGATTACCATCTGCATCAACAGTTGAAATATACGATAATTCTCCGGCAATCATGTCTTTCATTGCCTGGTTCAATTTAGCCATCATAACATCTCCCATTAATTTAAAGTAAGCTTATTTTAGTGCCTCACTCCTGAAAGGGCAATCATTTACCCTTTTGGTGTGAAAATGCTGTAATCGCAAAATGACTCAAGAGTCGCTGAAAGATCGTGTGCATCAAGCCTTTCAAAATGAGCCAGCCGACGATCACCCCAAACGTGTTGGTCAACACGTCGTTAATATCGACCCATCTGGACAGCCCGACCGACAGATCCAAAACGAACTGCAGGCTTTCAATGGTCAAGCTGACACTCAACCCGGTCAATAAGACTTTTCGCAGGTTGAACTTTGGCAGCAGCAATCCCAAATACACGCCCATCGGCAGCATCATCACCACATTTTGATAAAAATCAGCAGTGGTACTCCAAAATGGGATCAAATTAATGGGTGCCGAACCGATCATCATCGGTGAGACTTGTTGGGGTCCCACGAACGCGTATGATGTCGGCGCCAAGGTAAGATAGCTCACAACCAAAATATAGATGATTGAAGTGACAATTGTGAACAGTTGGCACCAGGTCAATTGCCTCAAGTTCCTTGATTGAATCTTCAACCAGACCAATACACCAGTAATATTTAATAAATATGGCAACCATTTAATCATCGTCTCCCACCTTTCTTCGAGCAAATTCGTGACTAAATTTCATTTGTTAAATTCATTCTAGAAAGGCGTGGTTAACTGAAACTTAAACCTTAAGCGATCATAATCGGTTTTAGAAAAACGTAATGATCATCCCCTGGTTGCCATTGCCAGTTGTGAATGCTATCTTTACAAGTATCATTATTGACGGAGGCTATCATGGATATTGTTTTAGCAGTTGTCTGGATTTTACTGGCCACAGCGGTGTTTACCATCGTCGTTGGTGCCTTTTATCTCATTTATAAAAATGCCCGCGGCCAGCCGGCACCTTTCAAATGGCGCCACCTGTTCGTCGCCCTGGCAGTATTAAGTCTACTTTTCACTCTTTTTGGCGGCTTAATGTCAATTATTACGAATCTCCAATACGGCAATCCTTGAACCCATGAGGATTGCTTTTTTTATCAAATCGCCGAATAAGACTTTGGATCCTGGATCTGTTATAATAGAAGTAGGTTATATAATTAAATAGTTATACCTAATATAAAAAATGAAGGAGTGTCCTACTTATGGCAACTATTATTTCTGTTTCAGATTTGGCGAAGTTACCTGACTTACAAGCACCGGTGATTACTTTGAATCTTAACTTGCGTAAGCTGTCGTTTGACCAAAGTGAACAACTCCGAGTTAAGAATATGCTGAAAAAAATCCAAAAAGAAGTCGGAGACGATATTGCGCCATTTATTGCCGATGTCAATGACCTGACCCGTGAGCAGCTGCCTTATGAAGGCATGACGGTGATTGCCGATCACCTTGGCAAAAATGTTTATCATTTGATCCGAACCAGTGTCGATGAGCCGGACTATCGAATTGAAGATGCAATTGACTTCCTGTTATTACTCAGTGAAGCACCTAATCAGGATTACACATTGATCGAATTAAACCGTGACAACAGTAAACTCTATCAACTTTCCAACAAGCGGGTCACCGCACTTGATGTCAAAGAGTATCCAGCCAATGTTAAAGAAGCCCTCGGTGAGGAATTGCGTGGCGGTGAACTGAACTTTAGTGCCCGCGGCGGCAACGCCCAATACCACGGTCATAACGAAACCACCCAGGAAAAGAAAATCGACCAGGAACGTTACTACCGGGTCATAATGGACTTCCTAAAGGGAAACGTGGAATTGGCACAACACCAATTCGTCTTGATGGGCCTATCTCAAAATATTAACCTATTCAAGAAAGTCAATAATGGCTTACAACTAGCCGACTTCGAGGTGGATCAGTCCGTTCAAAATGACACCACCACTGAGATTGCCAAATTGGTGAACACGGCCATTGAGACCTACAACCGTGAAAACACAGCTGAAGCCATTACCAAGATATTTAAGGACCAACTATTCACCGACTTCCAGAATATTGAAAATCTCTTAAAGTCCAGAGAAATTCGTCACCTATTCGTTGCTTCCCGTAACGAAATCAAGGCTGCGGATCCAAAGGTTTACACTAAAATCAACCAGATGATTAAGCAGGCATTAGCCCAGGATACCCGTGTGACTGTCGTTAATGACGATCCATCGGTTCCATTAGTCAGTGCGGTTTAACCAACTTCATGAATAATAAAAGGGAACGGCAAAATGCCGTTCCCTTTATTGTTATTGATTAGCCGACAGACGTTCTGAAATATCTGCCGCAATTTTTTCCAGTCGGCCTTCATTTTGGACTTGTGCAATTTTATAGCCCACAAAATATGGTGAGGTCGCATAACGTGGCACAATTTTGCAGTAAAATTTATTGGCCATTTCGTAGAAAAATAAGTTGTACGATGACAGCCGGCCACCCATGTAATCGTTCAACAGATATTTGACAATCACTTGGACAGCATCGGCCAAATCGTCAATATGACCAACTTCGTCGATGGCAATATTGATTTCGACAAACCCAATAATCGGTTGCGTGGATAATGTGATTTCACAGCGCTCATCATGAATCACTTCAACTCCGGTAAAATTACTGATATCAATATTTTGATAAACATCATAATTATCCAATCCGACAATTTGAAAATGTGGATGTCGTAAACTGCCGCCGGATAACGGGCCATAGTTCTTGTACATAATCGTGCTTTGATATTTATTGGACACAATCATTTGGTGCCAACATTTAAACGCAAATTCGAACACTTGACGATTCTGCTCAACTGAATAAGTGGAGGGTCCGCCAAGATGGTCACTGGATTCGATCACCACAGTCTGAAAGGTATCTTCAAGGGTCCGAAACTTATTGACCAGCCAAATTCGATCGTCGTCCTGTGCCAAAATGTTGGTCAAATGCTCAACATCACAAAACGGGCAGTACCCTTCCGGATGGCGAATATTCTCCGGCTTGCCTTGAGCCGCTTGATAATCAAATACTAACGGTTGATTTGCCAATTGATTCACCTGTCTTTCATTGAGAACTTTGTATGTTCATTATATTCGAAAACTGGCCGCGACGGTTAAAAAGTCCACGACTCGCCGCCCAAATAAGTATATAATGTTGTCAATCCAGCCAACATTTAGAACCATCTTGTCAGGGGGAATTTTATGGGAAAACCAATTACAGTTACACTCGCATTAATGAGCACACTGTTGCTATCAGCGTGTGGCACTTCGAATTCAGCCAAAAAACAGGTTGATCATCATTTTGACAGTCAAAAAACCGCCGCCGAATATAAACACGATCGAGAAGCTGAAGGGATCAATCTGGCCAATTTTAATCGGATTAATATTGGCGACATTACCGATGCCGCCTATGGTTCCTCGGAAGACCAAGTCCTCAAACTCTTCGGGACTCCTTCCCACGTTGGCACGGTCACCGTCAACGGCGTCACCAAGAAGACGACGCAGTATACCTGGAAGGATGTTTCTGCGACTTTCCCGGTTGCCAAGGTCAAAGTACAGTTTCTCAATCACAAAGCTGTCGGGAAATCCTATACGCCAGCTGCCAAGCGCAAGCAGCGAATCACTGCCAAATCAAAAATTAACCAGTTGGGTCTTGGAACTACATATCAAGCTGCGATTAATGCGTTGGGCACACCAAACGGCCAGTCGATTATCGGCCAGGGACCGATGTCAGCCAAATACTTACTCTATGTCACCGATAAAAACGGGACGGCGTACGATCTCACATTTACGGATGATAAATTGAACAATAAGTTCAAAACTTCGATATACTAAGGGTGTACATGCCCAAACATTTGATAGGAGGCTGCAAAGATGAAAGTTATCAACGTTGAATTGTCAGTTAAACCAGGGATGCAATCGGACTACGAAGCATTTATTGATGAATTGGTCGATGGCTCCCGTGGCGAAGCAGGCAACGTCAGCTACGACCATTTCAAGAAGCTCCATAGTGACACTGAGTATGAAATTATTGAACATTGGCAGGATGAAAAAGCTGTTGAATTCCACAACAATACGCCCCATTTCCAAAAATTTTTATCCGGGGTTGGCGACTTTTTGACTAAAGATCCTGTGATCATTCGAATGGATTATAACGAATAACGGCTCAAGAGGCTGGGACAAAAGTATACGCTTTTGCCTCGGCCTCTATTTTTGTGATCCCATATTATTTATCAAAAACGTGCGACGACGGCCAGCATGCTTGCCTAGCCTACATGGCAATCGGCTGATCCCGGCCATTTAAGCGCACAGATCAATCATTCCAAAACCAGGAATAATCGATCTGTGCGCTTAAATTCTGGGATCAAAACGCCTTTAGTCCCACTCTTTTTTTGATACCAACCTTTTTCTTTTTAATTTCATTGAAAGCGCTTATAATCGAGGTTAAAGAAATGTAGGAGGTACTAACAGAATGCAAGATGAAAGATGGAATAACCCGTTGTATCAAACCGAAGCTGTGAATGATGAAGGTCTGAACGGCCATGCTTATGTGCCGGATGGCATCAAAGTGGAAACCAGCAGCCCATTGAATTCAAAGCCGGGCACCAACCCGGAACAACTTTTGGGCATGTCTTTGGCCACCTGCTTGGAGGCAACCCTTCAAGCCGTTGAAAGAGAGCATGGTGTCCCCCACACCGCCGAGGTCCACGTCAAAGTGGCTTACATTGGTGAGCGGGCTGAATACCAATTCTTAGTTCACGCTCAGATCATGGTCAAAGGTGTTGACTTTGAAACCGCTGATCAATTTGCACAAGAAGCTGAAAACCGCTGCCCAGTTTCAAAATTACTTAAGAACAGCGGGAACTACACCGCTGAAACAGTTACGAGCTTTGATTAACCCAAAGAGATTGGGACGAAAGGCGATTTGATCCCAGAATTTAACGAATAAACGCAGTTATTCCGGACTTTGGAATGACTGCGTTTATTCGTTAAATGGCCGGGATCAGCCGTTTGTTGCAAGTTTTATCTATATAAAAGTGGTAATGAAGGTTGCAATGAAAACCAGCGTAACAATTAATGTCCCAACCTCTTTGATTGCGATAATGTTCTCAATCTCATCTAAAAAGCTGGTAATGTTTTCAAATAAGCTGTAATATTTAGTTGAAATAATTAATTAACTGTTTAAATTATTCATTAATATTCGGGTATTTAATTGTTTTATGAATTTGCACAATTTGCTAATATTATTTTCATGTTCACATTTTTTACTGTATAATCATTCTAAATGAACTTAATCAAATCTCAGGAGGCTTTCTTTTATGGATAGAAAAATCCCTAATATTATGGGTACTCAACATCCAGATAACGCAGGAGTTCCATTCTTCAAGCACAACGATAATGCATTTGTATCCGCATTTCGTGAAATTGATGAAGCTTACCAAAACTTTTCCAAGCTCGATGCCGATGAGTATATGTGGGACTGGGAAGGCAAACACGCCGATGCATCCGTCATTGACCGTTTGTACTCCGAGCACTACGAATATTTCCAAAAGCATCCCCTTGGCAAAGATAAGTACCTCACTTTCCGTCTGCCAAACATTTGGGAAGAAAAGGGCTACAGTTTGATGCAGGCAATGACCACCATCTTGTCCGCTGAAGACTTTGCTTACGATTTGGGATTCAAGGAACGACCGTTATTCGAAGCTATCTTGCCCATGACCCAATCAGCCGACCAGCTGATTTCCATGGAAGACAAGTTCGCCAGCCTTTCCCACTACAAGTCAACTGAATTTAATACCGGGCACAAAGATTCAGATACTCTGCAAATGATTCCATTGTTTGAAGGATTCGAATCCCAGTTACACGCCCCACAAATCCTGAAAAAATACCTTGAAATGTACAAAGACCACTTTGGCCGTGAATTAAGCTACATGCGGGTCTTCTTGGCGGGATCCGATTCCGCCCTTTCAAACGGTTTCTTGAACAGTATCATTGGGAACAAATTAGCCTTGACCGGCTTGGCAGAATTTGAACAAGAATCTGGCTTGCCGATCTATCCAATTGCCGGAACCGGAAGCACCATCTTCCGTGGCGGCCTATCACCAATGATGATTGACCGTTACCTCGAAGAATTCCCCGGTTTGAAGACGGCAACGATTCAATCGGCATTCCGTTACGATTACCCATTGGATGTGGTTGAACCAGCGATCATCAAACTGCGCGACGGCCTTCAAAAGAGCAAATTTGAAATTATCGATCACGACGACCAAGACATTCTCTTGGAAATCGCTAAAAAAGCCGCTGCAGAATATCACGAAACTTTGGATCCACTCATTAACGACTTACAGCCGGTATTTGATGCCTTTCCAAAGCGTCGGGACCGTCACCAACACGTCGGAATCATCGGTTACTCACGTGACGTTGATGGCTATAAGATGCCTCGTGCGATCACCTTTACCGGTGCCCTGTACTCAGTTGGGGTTCCGCCAGAATTCCTTGGAACTGGCCGCATCTTGAACAAGCTCAGTGACAAAGAACTGAACACCTTAATGAAATACTATCCAAATATCAAACACGATTATGCCCACGTTGCCAAATACTTCAGCAAGGACGCCTTGACTGCTCTTCAAGCCAAGAACCCTGCCTGGAAAGCGGTTGACGAAGATATTGAAGCAGTTGAACGACTATTCGATATTCAGGCCGGCCCACAGACACCTGAACAAGAGAAGCATGCCCAACTAGCCGCTGATCTGGTTAAGATTTCTGATAAAGAAACCAAGACCACCTTAATCAGTCGTCAGGCAATCTTGCGTAAGTTCTTAGGCTAATCACTAAAATTCCAGCTAGTCGGCTGGAATTTTTTTAACCAGACTTTTATACTAAAATTAGTTGAATTTTGAAAGGAGATTTTTTAGATGTTTAAGAAAAGTATCTTGTTGGCGGTAACAGCCCTGGGCCTTGGTGGTCTCGTATCTGTCACTCAATCCCCCGTTTCAAGCGCTGCCAGCATGCCCGGATCCTTGAGTTATCACAAAGCTAATTTTAATGCCAAAATCGGCACCAACTACAAATCATTTAAGCTCACTAATCACGCCCCCAACAGCAGCTACAAAAACATTAAAACCACTTCATGGAAGAAGAGCGGCTTAAAGGCTGGCACCAAAGTCCACGTTGATTTGTACGCCAACCAGGGATTGCAGTTCAACTGGTACCGGATCACCAAATACTCAACCAAGAAGGCCACTAAACACACCAAAGTTCAAAAATATTGGATTTACGGCCAAGCACTGGTACTTCCTAAATCAATCACCAACCAGTTAGCTTTAAGTTACTAAAATTTCTACCGTACCAAGCACCGCTTCCCAATCGAATCGATGTATTAAATTGAGAAGGAATGATTTGATTGAATAAATTTCAAACGACTTCCAGCTGTACCGCATTTTTAGCTGGAAAGAATGCTACAACTGACGGATCGACGATGATTGCCAGAAATGAAGATGCCGGCGGAGGCGTGAATGCCAAGCGCTTTGTGGTGGTGAACCCGACAGATCAACCCAGCGAATACGTTTCGACCTTTAACCAATTTCGGGTTAAGCTCCCAAACAATCCGCTGCGCTACACCGAAACACCCAACGCTGACGTTAGTGATGGCCTCTGGGGCGAATCCGGGATTAACACTGACAACGTTGCCATGAGCTCAACTGAAACCGAATTTACCAACACCACCATGCTGGGGTTGGACCCGCTGGTGGCTGACGGTATCGGTGAAGAGGCCATGCTGACTTGTGTCCTCCCCTACATCCATAATGCCCGTGAAGGCGTCAAACGTCTGAGCGATTTGGTCACCAAATTTGGCACTTGTGAAAGCAACGGCATCGCCTTTTCAGATTCAGATGAGGTCTGGTACTTCGAAACAGTCGGTGGGCACCATTGGGCTGCCGAACGAATTCCGGATGACGCTTATGCGGTCGCACCTAATCAAACCGGCATTCAAGAAATCAACTTTGATGATCCTGACCACTATATGTACAGCGACGACCTGAAAGCATTTGCCGATAAGTATCACTTGAACAAGGCCCGTTCCGGCTTTAACTTCCGTGATATTTTCGGTGAGGACGTTCAAGCGGATCACTACTACAACACCCCGCGGGTTTGGTACGGTCAAAAAATGTTTAACCCGGAAATCCAGCAGAATCCCGAAAGTCGGACAATGCCATTTACCAGAGTTGCCGATCATTTGATTTCAGTTGAAGACATTGCCTTCTTTTTGAGCAGCCACTATCAAGGCACCGAGTTTGATCCTTATGGGAAGACCGGAACTGAAGAATCACGGTTGCGCTATCGACCAATTGGTATGAACCGCAACCAAGAGATACATATCCTGCAAATTCGTCCCGATTTTCCAGCCGAACACGCCGCCATTCATTGGCTGGCCGAAGGTGTCAATGAGTTCAACGCGCCAGTACCATTCTTTGCCAACTGCACTGATACCCCGGATAACTTTAAGCACACGCCGCTGCGAACCACGACAGAAAGCTTTTATTGGCTGAATAAGTTGGTTGCCATGTTGGCTGACCCCTTCTTTGCCGAGCATGATCTCGAAGCAATGACTGCGGTTTCTGAAAGCCGCAAGTTTGGCTTTGCCAACGGCCGGGCTGCAGTGGCGACTGCAGATGCAGAATTTAAAAACATTGCCAAGGACAAGTTACCTGAGTGGCATAATCAGGTTAACGACAAGATCGCTCACGCAATTACTGAGAACGTGAAGGATTTGCTGCATCAATTGCTGTTGCTGCGAGCTGAAAAGATGGTACCAACCTTTGAAAAAGGCGGGGAATTATAACCGGTCCACGACCCGCAATTCGTCAGATAAAGAATCCCCAGCTTAACTGTCAAATCAAAAATGGATTAGCACCCAACAAATCGTTGAGAGCTAACCCATTTTTTTGAATATCATTTCACAGTATTTGTCTTAATCCGATCCAACGGAATTTCCCGTGGTGTGAATGTATCGTTGGTCTGGCCAAGGGTCAAGGCAAATGCCGGCTTAAAACCATCTGGAACGACTCCGCTTGGAATGGATTCCAAACTGGCCATATTATAGTTGGCACCTAATCCCTGATCTTCAGCGGCCAATTCCATGTTGTGAACGATCGCGCCGGCTGAAATCTCATCGGAGGCACTCTCTTCCTTCACTGAAACCACAATCACCGTTGGGGCTTCATAAATGCCAGTCATTTTTGACAAAACAGTTGGATCTTGGATCACCGTCAATCGATAATCATCATAGCGCCCCATCCCAACCGGACTGGCGTTGGCTGCAACCAAAATTTCGTGCAGCTGATCATCGGACACTTGGCCCGAATACTCACGAACTGCTTTACGTGACTGAATCATTTTCAATGTTTCCATCAACTATCACTCCTCCAATTTTGTTTCCACTTCTATTGTAAACGCTTTTTTAGGAAAATGAACCAAACATTTTCACCTGGAAATTTTAGGTTTGTTTGGTACACTCAAGGTATTAATCATCATCAGGAGGTCTCATATGACAAAATATAATTTCCTACAACCAACCCAATTAAGAAACGGTGTCACCATTAAAAATCGCATCGCAATGTCACCGATGACCGAGATGTCCAGTTTTGAAGACGGTTCGATCACCGGAGACGAAATCGACTACTTCCGATTGCGTGCCGGTGGCCCCGGCATGATTATTACCGGCTGCGCCAACGTCAATGATCTGGGCAAAGGCTTTGAAGGCGAACTCAGTGTCGCACATGACAACATGCTGCCCGGGTTGTCGCGGCTTGCCAACGCCTTCAAAATCAATCATACCAAAGCAATTCTTCAAATCTTCAGCGCCGGTCGAATGAGTAACTCGCGGGTACTGCGCGGCCATCAAACCGTCTCTGCCAGCGCGGTCGCTCCACAACGCTTGGGTGCCGAAACCCCTCGGGCGCTTTCCGCTGAAGAAGTTGAGCAGACCATTCAGGACTTCGCCAACGCCACTCAATTGGCCATTGACGCCGGTTTTGATGGCGTCGAACTCCACGGTGCCAACACCTATTTGATTCAGCAATTCTTCAGTCCCCATTCCAACCGCAGAACAGACCACTGGGGCGGCTCCTTGGAAAAACGGATGAACTTCCCTTTGGCGGTTGTTGATGCATGCGCAGCCGTCATCAAGCGTTCTGATAACCCAAAGTTTATCTTGGGCTACCGGATTTCGCCTGAGGAACTGGAAAAGCCTGGTATCAGAATGACCGACACCCTGGCCTTGGTGAAAGAACTCAATCAAAAGCCAATTGATTATCTGCACATGTCATTGGCGGATGCCTGGCAGGGATCAATTGTCGATCGCGATGACCAGCAGCCGCTCTTCGAAAAAGTCCAAGCAGTCCTGGCGGATGATTTACCATTGATGGTTGTCGGCCATTTGGCATCCCCAGCTCAAGTTGCCAAGTTGATTGACGCCGGCGTCCAATTTGCCGCCATGGGCCGTGAGTTGATCCGTGAGCCCAAGTGGGTCCAAAAAGTTGAAGCTGGTGATGAAAAGGCAATTCGCTATACCTTCTCATTGCGGGATTTGGACGAATTAAAGGTAACTCCGCCCCTGCTTAACTTCTTGCGGACTGCGTTTAAGAAGGGCTTCCCGATCTCGACGGATGAGAAGCAAATTCGAATTTAATTTTATTGATTATTATGCCAATGAGCCATTATTTGATAACTGCAAATTCCAACGATTACAATGAATCCCAACCAGGTACAAGCCCACAATACATGTGGTAATGACACATAGTAATCAATCAAAAACATGACGATCGACGCAATAATGATGGTGAAAATATAGACCGTGCGCAATTGCTTCACTCCTATTCAATGTATTTTATAAATTCATTGTCCCCTAAAAATATGAATAAATTGTGAATTGGTAGATTGTAAAATTAATCCGAACGCTGTTCGGGCAAAAAAGATCAGCTTCCTTTAAAATGGTGTTTACCACAAACCCATCTTTTAGGAGCTGATCTTTTGTCTAGTATAACCTATTCCGAACGAATTAAAATCGAAACCTTTTGTGAACTAGGGCTGTCCAATATCCAAATGGGCGTTCGGCTGAACCGATCACCGTCAACAATTTCTTATGAATTATCTCGATGTCAACCTTATCAGGCTGAATTAGCACAAACAGATGCCGAATACAAGCGATCACGATGTGGTCGGAAAACTAAGCTGAGCGATGAGTTAAAGCAAAAAATTCTCAACCATTTACGTCTAAGCTGGTCACCAGGAATGATTGCTCACGAATTTAAACTAGCTACTAAATCTATTTATAATTGGCTAAATCAGGGGAGAATTGATTTCTCCTTGAATGATCTACCTGAACATGGCGTACGCCAACGGCGTAACGTTGACCAACGATCCAAATATAATCAATCTTTGGGGCGATCAATTGAACAGCGTCCCATGATGATTAATCAACGTAATCGCATCGGCGATTTTGAACTAGATACAGTCGTTGGTCCTCGTGGGCATAGTAAGGCAGTTTTATTAACTTTAATCGATCGCAAATCACGGTTCCTTTGGGCATACCGGTTAAAAGATCGGACGACAGCGACTGTTAATGAAGCACTAACTAAGTTCCTAACCACTTTTAATGGTCCGGTGCACAGCTTTACTGTGGACCGTGGCACTGAGTTTAGTGGGCTAGTATCACTTGAATCACAATATGGTATTAAGACCTATTACTGCCATGCTTATACGCCAGCTGAGCGCGGCAGTAATGAACGATTTAATCGGAACTTACGCTATTTTTATCCTAAGGGGACTTATTTTGAGCACATTAGTGCTCAAGGCTTGAAAACCACCTTACTCGAAATTAATCAGAGACCACTTAAAATACTTGACTGGCAAACACCTTATCAGGTCATGCTGACCAATTTGTCAAAAAATTCGGATTAAATTTGCAATCTACCAATTAGCCAAATAAACTGTAACATTTTCCCAATCCCAAGGCCAGCAATCACTTCGGCTCCAGGCTTCATTTATTTAAACTGTTCCCCTTGACGTTTAGAACATATGTTCGTATATTAAACGTATGGGGGTGTTCAACATGATTCGAGACGTTCCACGCGACCAATGGCTCTACAACGACCGCGGCATGGTGAAGTGGCTGGGTTACTTTTTGAGTGACCATACCCAGGATATGGCTGACAAAAAAGTCGACGAGGTCCCGACTCATCGATTGCCGGAACAGGATCCGGAAGTCATCGACCGCGTTTTGCAGGACAGTTGGCAGAATTCCAAACAAATTACCCTTCAATTAAATGATGACGGCTACTTAAACGTTTATAATATAAGTGGCATTGTAATTGGCACTAATGGTGATCTAATCTATCTTCAAACCGACAAGCTGGTGACCATCAATGTCAATGATATTCGCCACGCGAAACTCAAAGAAGGAAGTAAATCAATTTGAAACAGACCATGAGCGTTCCCTGCACCAACAATGAAATCACCATTATGGTTGACTCGATCAACTACCAGTACCTGGCATTACGCCGGGCATCCTTAGACGTTGCCCCACTCGAACAGGTCAACGTCACGTTAACCGACGAAGACGTCGACGGTCACGCCTACTACGAAGTGGCCGGCTTTAGCGTCGCCCAAAAAGCCCAGCTGGCATCCGTTGATTTGGTTCCGGGAGACTACGTCGTCTATCGGGCAGTCCCCGGCAGTGAGCCAAGCATGGTCATTCAATTGGTTAATAAATTTGACCAAGCAAATTAATTGGAGATGACAGTCATGAACAAAGGCACGCAGTTAATCGTAACGGCGATTGCGTCACTTGGCTTTTTGGGAGCAGTAACGACATCAACACAAGCGGCAACCTGGCACAAGGGAACCCCAACAGCACTACGCGGTCACTGGAAAGACAAAACGATTAACATCGGTAAATACTTTGGCATGAAGAAGTTTGATAGCTATGAATCTGTCCGGGTTCGTAAAAGTAGTGTGAATGCCTATTTAACGCAGTCAGCGGGCTGGCACATTACCGATACCAAATGGAAAGCGATTGGTAAAACCGCCTACACCATCGTCGGCAGAAACGAACTGAACAAATTGCACCAGGCCCGATTCACTTTCAAACGAGTTGGTCACGGATACGTTCACGTGTATTATGACGGTAGTAACATTGCGGCAGAAACGCCATTTTCACCGAACTTTTATCGGGTATCTAAGAAAGCTTAATAAAAGCGTGGAATTGCATGATTACAATTCCACGTTTTTATTTATTCTGCGATTAGTGATTAACTATATTCCTATTGCAATTATCCATTATTAAAATTACACTATTTAGAGTTGCTATTTTTCGAAATGCAAAAAATACATATTTGGAAGTCCTGTTAATGTCAAAGCAAAATCGTTATTCGCTCATCATTATGATCTTCGGTGCCTTCTTCGGCATTCTCTGTTCAACGCTCATGAATGTCGCTTTGCCAACCTTTATGAAGGTGTTCGCCATTTCGTCCGGTACGGTTCAATGGATTAGCAACGGCTACACCCTGGTCAACGCGATTATGATTCCGGTCAGTGCTTATCTGACCAAGAAGTTCACATTTCGTTCTCTGTTTATTTTTTTCGTCAGCGTCTTTTTAGTTGGAACGATTTTTGGTGCCTTGGCACCTAATTTCTTCACTCTCATCATCGGCCGCATGATCCAAGCAATCGGTGCCGGAATGATGATGCCCCTGGTAAATACCCTGGCAATCCGCTACGCCGAGCCCGGCAAAAAAGGTGCCGTGATGGGAATCGTCGGCTTGGCATTTAACTTTTCGCCGATCATTGGCCCAACACTTTCCGGTGTTATTTTGAACTATTTCTCATGGCGCTACCTATTCATTTTGGTGCTGCCGTTTATCGTCATTGATTTGGTAATGGCCACGATTGCCCTGCCCAAGATCCCTACTAACCAGGAACCTCAATTTAACACCGAAGGCCTGATGACCATCAGTTTTGGTTTACTGGGACTTCTATGGAGTTTTTCAAACGTTAGTCAGTTCCCTATCACATCTCTAACAGTCTGGCTGCCATTCGTCGTCGGTGTTGTCTTAATCACGATGTTTGCCGTCACTCAAGGAAAATCCGACCATCCGTTTGTTAATTTGGCCGTCTTCAAAAACAGTCAGTTCACCACTGCCACTTTGGTCAACTCACTGATTGTCTCGACGATGTATGGTAATACGATTCTGTTGCCGCTGCTAATCCAAACGATCATGGGTAAGAGTGCCATCATCTCCGGACTCTCTTTACTGCCGGGAGCGCTACTAACTGGTTTTATGTCACCAATCAGTGGCCGGCTGTTCGATCGTTATCCGGTGCGGATCATTGTGACCACGGGTATTCTAATCGATTGTTTTGGTACCATGATGCAGGCATTCATTGACGTTAACGCTTCGGTGCTGATGTTGACAATGGGCCAGACAATCCGCCAGCTTGGACTGGTCTTAATTCTCATTCCAATTCAGACCCAGGCACTATCCTATCTCCCCAATGAACTAATCGCTGACGGGGTCGCTGCCTTCAACACCTTGCGACAAATCGCGGCATCGTTTGGAACGGCCATTATTGTGGCCACCATCAACATTGCCAGTCACTTTTTTGCTGGCCACGCCAATTATCAACAAATGGGCATTCAGGCCGGCTTTACCATGTGTTTAGCCTTCTTGGTCGTCGCGCTCTTTATGTCCCGAAAACTTTACACCAAACAATCACCAAAGCTTCACCGGAAGTCTCAGAGGAACTTATCACACGTCTCGTAACGGAGATGACTTGAGAGGAGGATGGTCATGACTAATTTCATATTCGTGCTCCTGCCCGCTGTCCTTGCTGGGATTGTCCAGGGGGTTACCGGATTTGGCTCAGCAATTGTCTTGATGGTCTTTTTACCGACAATCTTGCCCATCCCCCAAAGTGCCGGGGTCGCATCCCTGATTATGTCGGTTTCCAACATCATGTTGGCTTGGCGTTATCGGCACAGCATCCAATTCAAACGAATCATCTGGCCGTTTGTCGTCTATGCCAGTGTGGCCTTTATGGCATTACAACTAGTCAACTCAATCAATGTCCATTTACTGAAATCCATGCTGGGTGGTCTGTTGGTTGCCCTCTCACTGTACTTTTTGTTCGTCAAATCAGAAGGCCGGAAACATTATCCCATTTATATTGCCATTATCTTTATGATCGTTTCCGGCTTCTTCAACGGCTTGTTTGGAATTGGTGGACCGTTGATGGCGCTCTACTTCCTGTCCTTGGCAGATACAAAAGAGGAATATCTCGCCAGTATTCAGGCTTTCTTCTTGATTGATCAATTGTATATCACAAGTATTCGTTTCTATAACGGTATTTTAGGTTTAATTGACGTCCCCCTCATATTGTTGGGAATCGTCGGTGGCGTGATCGGAACCATGATCGCCAACCGGATTACGGTCCACATGAATATCTCAATGATTCAAAAATGCGTGTTTGTGTTGATTGGGGTCAGTGGCGTCTTTTACCTGGTTCAATGATTCAATCTTTACTGTATGTATAATATAGCGGCCTGCGCTTGGTTGAGACCAGTGCAGGCCGCTATTTTGATGGGATATGATATGAACCTTCAAGCTTTCAAAAAGACAACAAAATAAAAGACTAGGCACAGGACGCCGAGGATGATATATAAAATACCAATGGCTTTCTTATGCCGACCAACCGACTTTTGATCATCGCGGAAAAGATTTCCAGCAACGATTCCTGACCATTTTCCCCTGATCACCATTAAGCCTGCGACAATCAAAAATAGGCCAACACCACATGTTAGTATCCCGCCGATGATATTGGATGGTGTCATTGTGTCTGCCTCCTGTGGGTTTGTTGGCTTTATTATATGCCAGGATGGTGTGGGAGTGTCATTTTTTCTATTTATCACATCGGTTAATATTCGTTCGGATTTCAGCTATTTTAGTCATACATAAAAGGCATCCACCGACAAACTTTCTTGTGCGTTTGCTGTGGGTGCCTTTTTGGTGGGTGGTTCACTGTTATTTGGATAAAATGTGCTCCGACGGGCCAGAGGCTAACTTCTAAGCGCACTTTAATTAAAGTTCCAAACCCAGGAACTTCAATCAAAGTACCCTTAGAAACCGCCTCTCCCGGCCCTCGTCACGCTCTAGCCTTCAGCCTTCTCCGGATGCCCTTGCAGGTAAATAACATGAGTATTCAAGAATTCTTCGATACCATGACGACCATCATCGCCGCCGATACCTGATTCTTTCCAGCCTGAGTGTGAACCATTCATAGCTTCAAAGTTGAATCGGTTGATGTAAGTTTCACCATCTTCGAGTTCGTTGGCAGCACGCATTGCGTTGTCCAAGTTCTCGGTGTAGATTGATGAAGTCAAACCGAAGTCAGAATCATTAGCCATTTCAATGGCATCGTCCAAAGTCTTAAAGGTCAATACTGGCAGTACTGGGCCAAAGATTTCGTCTTGCACAATTTCTGAATCTTGTTTGACGTTGGTGATAACCGTTGGTTCGTAGTAGAAGCCATTTTCGATGTTCAACTTGTGACCACCGGCTGTGACCTTGCCACCAGCTTGAACGGCCCGATCAACCATGCCAGAGACTTTGTCCAAAGCTTCTTGGTTAATCAGTGGACCCATACCAACGTTTTCATCTTTCATAACGTTACCGACAGTGATCTTTGACATCTTGTCTGATAACTTCTTGATGAACTCATCGGCAACATCTTCCTGAACGTAGACCCGTTCACAGTTGTTGCAAAGTTCACCATTGTTATCAACACGTGAGTCAATGATTGATTGAACTGCCAAATCAATGTCAGCATCTTTGCAGACAATGGCTGGTGCTTTACCACCTAACTCCAATGAAACTTTAGCCATGTGGGTTGCAGCACCTGCCATGACCCGTTTACCAGAATCAACAGAACCGGTCAAACTAATAATGCCGATCTTCTTGTTCTTGGTAAGTTCGTCACCAACAACTGAGCCACGACCTGAAATAATGTTGACAACACCCTTTGGAATCCCAACTTTTTCAACAATCTTGGCAAATTCAAGTCCCAAGTTTGGTGTGTCTGAAGATGGCTTCATCACAATCGTATTACCAGTTACCAAAGCTGGACCCATTTTACGGGCAATCAGGAAGAATGGGAAGTTCCATGGTAAGATGCCGGCGGCAACACCGATTGGCTGCTTGGCAATCATGATATTTTCATTCTTGTTGTCGGATTGAAGAATTTCACCTTCATAAGTTCGAGCAGCACTGCCCATGTAATCGAAATAGTCAGCTGAGAACATGATTTCAGTGGTTGCTAATGACTTGATTTTACCTTGCTCTTCTTGGAGCATTTCAACCAAGTGATCCTTCTCGTTACGAATTTCAGTGGCAACATCGTGTAGATATTGACCACGGGTAGCAGCTGGAACTTTCTTCCATGATTTTTCAGATTCGTATGCAGCATCGATGGCTTCTTTGGCCTCTTCACGAGTTGCAGCTGGAACTGTCGAAATCTTCTCACCAGTTGATGGGTTTAAAACAGTAATTTCGTTACCTGACTTTGAATCCATGAATTTTCCGTTAATGTACATTTGATAATGTTTTAATGCAACAGCATTTTGTGCCATAATAGTTGCTCCCTTTCAAGATACCTGTCGAAAACAGTGTAATTGAACGCCATCTGGCAGGAACAAATATTTTTATTGTTTTAATGAAACTTTTGGATGCCTTGATGTGAGTTTGTGGAAACGTGTTACTTACCAGGCTTGTAGTCTTCGTCAATAACCAGTACTGGCTTGATCGTCTTACCACTGACAGAATCAGCGTTAGCTTGGTTAATATCATCGAACTTGTAGAACTTTTCAGTCTTGTCGAAGTCAAACAATCCCATCTTGTAGAACTTGATCAAACGAGGGATATCGACTTGAGGAATTGAGTCACCCATGTTGACACCAACGACTTTCCGGTCGCTGACACATAGATCGTTCCAAGTATCCAGATCAACGTGTTGGTCGGTAACGGCGATTGTTGCAGTGGTGCCGCCTTGTGCCAAGGCCTTGATTGATGCTTCCATGACAGATTTAACACCAGTGGTATCAACCGCATAGTCAACACCATAGCCGTCAGTCAAATCTTGAATAGCTTTAACCGGATCAGTGTCTTTACTGTTAATGGTATCTGTCGCACCTAATTCCTTGGCTAACTTCAAGCGGTCAGGAACGATATCAACGGCAATGACTTTGGTGCAGCCGGAAATTCGGCCGGCCATCATTGCGGCCAGGCCAACGGCTCCAGTACCAAAGACAGCAATGGTTGAACCTGGTTCCGGCTTCAAAGTGTTGAAGACCGTGCCGCTACCTGTGACATAGCCACAGCCAAGAGGTCCTAATTGACGCAAATCCAAGTCCTTATCAACTTTAACCGCGTTACGTTCACGGACAACAGTGGTCGTCGTGAATGAGGATTGGTCAAACATGTCGGCAACTTGGTGACCATTTTCAGTAAAGTGGGCACTACCGTCAGGACGAACACCTGACAAGTTGTTTGCTGCGTAATTCAAGCATTGGGTTGGAATTCCCTTTAAACAGTTGATACAGTTGCCACAGCCATAAAATGACAGAACAACGTGATCACCGGGCTTGAAGTCTTTAACTTCAGGGCCCACTTTTTCAACAATTCCTGATCCTTCGTGGCCAAGAACGATTGGGTAACCAATTTCGGCAGTTCCTTTTCGTAAAGCTTCGTCTGAATGGCAGATCCCACTGGCAACCATATGAACTTGTAAATCGTCAGCCTGCATATCTGCTAATTCGACGTCATCTTTCATTTCGAAGTCTCCGCCTTTTTTGTTAACAACAGCTGCTTTAATTCGCATAATCACATCTCCAAATACTATATTTGTTATTTAGTGAGCAATTGCAAACAACAGAAAAGCAAATGATTATCCAGCGCTTAAATGAGTGCGAATATGTGAATTAATCATTTGCTTTTTTCAACTAACAACCGCTTACAATGCTTATTATAGGCGGCTGAAAATTAATTTCAATACTTCTTTTGCTTTTTATTTGTGAAACGAGCTCGTCAAATCACGAGACCCGTACTCCCACTTTCAGTCTCATAATTTCAAAAAAATTCGAAGGTTGTGAAACACTTACTAAAGTTTACTGCCATTCTCCCTGGGTTGGGTTGTTCAACAACCTGACCCGAATCATCCCGTCAATCTGATTAAGTTCATTTAACAAAGTCTGTGTTTGTTGCTGCGTGATTTCCGCCAAATCGGTATTCACAATCGTATAGCCATAACCGTCCATGGTGTTTCCCATCATTTCTTGAACCGGCAAGTCATAGCGACTCATAATACCGGCAACATCCACCCAGAATGTGTCTCTGGCGTGGAAGAAAAACGTCAGCCGTTGATTACTCATGAACGGCAAATCAACCCGGGGAAAGTTGACCGAGCTTCTGACGGTGCCATATTCCAAAAAGTCCAGCAGGTTCTGCAAAATCAAGTTCGCAGAATGGGTCAGCGCCTCAATCGTATTGCCGCCTAAATGTGGCAGCAGAGTAATCTTTGGATGATCCTGGAGTTCCGTTTTCGGAAAGTCACACACGTAACCGGCAAACTCGTTATGATTCAAGGCCGAGACCACCGCCTGATTATCGACAATCTCGCCGCGGCCAAAATTCAGCAGATAAGCGCTATCCTTCATCATTTCAAATTGCTTGGTAGACAACAGCTGGTTGGTTTGATCGGTCAGCGGGAGTAAAATCACCACAAAATCGGCCTGCTCCAACACTTCATCAATGGTATCCAATTGCTGGACGTGACGTAGATTCTTGAAGCTGCGGTTATAGCCGATAATCTGCATCCCCATGTGGTAGCAGGCATCCGCCAACCGCTGGCCGATCGTTCCCAAGCCAAGGATCCCAAGTGTCCGTCCATAAAGTTCCTCGCCAATAAAATCGCCCCGTTTGGCTTCGGCAGCGGCCTGCAAATCCTCACCCGGGGCAACTTTGAGCTGCTGCATCATTTGAACGGCACCATTCAGCGGACGCAGACATCTGAAAAGGTTTTGAATAATGAGCTCTTTGACGGCGTTGGCGTTAACCCCCGGCGTGTTGAAAACGGCAGTCCCGTTGGCGGTTGCCGCATCGACGTTAATCGTGTTCGTGCCAGTCCCGGAACGGGCGATCAGCAGCAATCGCTTGGATATCAAGCTATCATCAACCTTGGAACTCCGCACTAAAATGGCATCCGGGGTATCGGTGTTGGAGGTACGAAAGACGTCTCCAGCAAAATCGGTCAGGTCAAACCGATCAATAGTCTTTACTTCAAACATTTGTAAGCTCCTTTTAACTAAATAGTGTGAAAACATATTATAATAGTTTTTAGAAATTATTTTGAGAAAGAGGTTGGTCGTATGCATATTGATTTTGTAAAGTTGTCAAAAGATAAACCAACGATTGGAAAAATGACTCAAACCAAGAATACTACATTCGGGGAATGGGTGGAAATAGGAAGCAGCAATTTAATCGATAATAGTTCAATTGGTGATTATACCTACACCGGCCAATATTGTTTTATTCAAAACAGTGACTTGAAAAAGTTCATCAGTATGGCAGCGATGATTCGAATCGGACCGACCAATCATCCCTACGACCGGCCTGCCCAACACATCTTTGCCTATAACGGCGGCGCTTACGGTTTCGATCATCCAGACACCGAATTCTTGGAAAAAAGAACCCACCTGCGGACAACCATCGGCAACGATGTCTGGATTGGCCACGGCGTGATCATCCAAGCTGGCGTGACAGTTGGTGATGGTGCCGTTATTGGTTCAGGTGCCGTGGTGACCAAAGACGTGGAGCCCTACACCATCGTCGGCGGCATCCCTGCCAAACCAATTAAGGATCGTTTCCCTGACGAAATTAAAACCGATATGGAAAAAATTGCCTGGTGGAATTGGTCTAGAGAGGATCTTGAGAAATATTACCTCGATTTCCGGCTGCCGGTGAAAGAATTTATCGATAAACACCTGCCTAATTAACGATAATTTTGCACTTACCTGTTCCCACCAAGCAAATCTTTGCTATAATTAATTGGTATATTCGCAAAGGTACATATTGGAGGAGCATGAGAAATGTCTGAAGAAAAGACTAAGTCCTGTGTCATGTGTGGGAAAACCATCCCGGCATACTCAAACTTTTGTCCATACTGTGGCGCCAAGCAGCCATGGCTTGAAGAAGATGAAGTTCAGAATAAAGATGTTGAACAATTTATGAAGTGGTACCAAAAACCGGTTGGCAAGTTTATCTCACTGGTTGCTGCCGCGCTCGTCATTTATTTTGTCGGCAGTCTATTCACCCTACAGGATGGCCCGGGTCATAAAACGGTGGCTCGTGAACTGAACCAGTATCTGTTCAATGCCCAAGATAAGACGCCCTACGGCAAGAAACCATCCGTTGAAGCCGATAAGAACAAGGGCGTTACCATCAAGGTCAGTCAGAACAGCCAAGCAGTCAAAGAACTCAAGGCTGGTAAGCCCGATAAGTGGAACTATTTGGTTAATCGCTCGCGTAACCGTTCGAAGGCTTTCCACAAGGTTTACGCTAATCAGGCCTACGCTAAGTTCAAAGTAATTGATAAGCATGATAAAAAGAAAGTTTTGCTGAAAGTTGATAGCGGTGATATTAAGTATAATATTGCCGACAAGTATCACAAATAAGCTCGGAACCAAAATTAAAGGCGGTTGTCACATCCCCAAGCAAGGGAATGTGATAACCGCCTTTTGAATTTATTTAGCAATGACAATCTCAGGATTTTCAGCATTCAATTGTTGAAGCTGACCAACAACTCCAAAATATTCTTTGCAGAGACGTTGAATTTCTCTGATGGCAACATCTGAGCGGGCCGACTGATCCTCATTAATCGATTCAATATCGATGATCGGATTGGTGGTGTCCTCGGTCAATTCAGTCCGCTGATTTTCGCGCCAGTTAAAGCAACGACAAACTGCGCCTTTATCGTCCATATAACAAATCTCACCGGGTAAAGCCGGCATATCTTCGGTCTCACCGTATGGCAGGAAGGATTCGCCACCCTTGGCTTCTCCCAGGTGCATGTCCCCAGCAATG
This sequence comes from Lentilactobacillus buchneri, assembly GCF_018314255.1. Lineage (NCBI taxonomy): Bacteria > Bacillati > Bacillota > Bacilli > Lactobacillales > Lactobacillaceae > Lentilactobacillus > Lentilactobacillus buchneri. The sequence goes on along the minus strand of NZ_CP073066.1, from coordinate 2,121,764 downwards.
GCGTCGACGTTTTCACCACCAACGGAGACTCCGTACTTCAGTGATTGGCTGTTATAAATATCGACTAACGGTGCAATCGGTGAAAATCGTTTTCCGTGACTGACCCGTTTTAATAAGGCCTCAATCGTTGAGCGGGCGCCCTTCTTGGTTTTAAACTTCCGGAATGCTTCCCGCCACTCGGCAACCACCGGATTATCACGGAATGGGTCGACGGTGATAAATTGTTCGGCCGCCTCGGTGCCCTCATCCAGGAGTTTCTGGAAATACGGGTCGTCCTTTTCATTCACGTGATTATCGATGCCATGTAAGGTCATCACGTCAATATGGATGTCTGGAAATAATTCGATGGTTTTGGGATCTAAAATGAATTTTTTCATGAATGCTGGCTCTCTCCTTCAATTGTTCGGCTCATAATGAGGTCGCGTTGGCGGCTCTCGCCCAGCGTGAAGACATGATCGCCAGTTTGTTTGAAACCAAATTTTTGATATAACTGTTGAGCGACAAGATTATGCTCCCAAACGCCCAGCCAAACAGTCGAACGGTGTTTATCTTTTGCCACCGCCAATGCTTGAGCCATCAATTTCGATCCGATTCCCTGCCGTTTGAAAGCTGGCTTAATATAGATGCGTTGAACTTCCAAGGCATGGTTGCCCATCGCTTCTGTCTGGGCATTGCCGACGTTGACCTTCAAATAACCGGCTACTTGGCCATCCACCAAGGCGAAAAAGAAATCGGAATCCGCATCGGTGAGTTCTTGTTTGAGCCGGTCAAGATTATACGATTCATCCAAATACTGATTCACGTTGGCAGGACTATTTTCCGGACCAAACGTGTCAGCAAAAGTCTCTCTGCTGATCTGCTGCAGTTCTGAAAGATCTGCCAAAGTACATTTTCTAATCACAATTGTCACAAGTTCATCCTCAATACTTTCTAAGATTGCCTTTTTTAACATAATGCCAGTCATCGTCAATGTTGGCACTAACTTTATGCAAAAGGCGTTCCAGTTGGTCGGCCTCATCGTCGGTGATGGACTTTAGCGCCACCTGGTTGGAATACTGATTCTCCCGCAAAATATTCGGATAGGTCGCCTGTCCTTTTTCTGTCGGAAACAAGCGCCGAATCTTTTGGTTGGTCGAATCAGGCCGTTTAACCACAAAGTCCTTTGCCGCCAGCTTATCAATTGCTCGGGCAGCCGTGGTTCGGTCGACCTTGATCATTTCTGCCAATTGGTCTTGAAAAATCCCGGGGTGCTCACAAATCCGGGCCAAATATAAATACTGGCCCTTGGTAAGATCAAACCGTTTAAATTCAACGTTGGCAATTGAATCCAAGGCTCTGGCAATCGCACCGATGGGTCGTAAAATCTCTGCCACTTAATCAGCCCTTTCTTGATAGAATTGATTCTAAACTATTTTTGTTGTAAATGCAACATTATTATCAGACTGAAATCTTCGCCCGTCGCTTTTTAATCTGGCGAACCACATATTTCCGCAGCTCTTCAACCAGGAAGATCGGCACCGGAATGCAGAATAAGAAGCCCCATTCTGTGACGTTTAGCGGTCCGGTGTTGAAGACGCCCTGGAGAAATGGAACATACATCAACAGTGCGACTAAGACAACTTCCACGACGATCCCCAAAAGAATGCGGTGATTGCTAAATAATCCAATTGAAAAGACTGATGAAATCTGCGTTCGGCAGTTCATCGCCGCTGCAATCTGGGAGAAGACAATGGCTGCCAATGTAATCGTCGTCGCTTCCGCGTATACCAAACCAGATCCGGCCAAGGGTACTTGAGGCCAGCCATTGACGTGGTTGACAAAGAAGTAGGCAAACGTCGAAATTGCCGAGGCAATCAAGCCGTACCAACCAAAGGCTTTCCAGATAATTGATCGGTTCAACAAGTGACTGTTCAATGGACGGGGCGGCTGATCCATGATGCCTGGCTCGGCTTTCTCGGTTCCCAGTCCCAATGCCGGCAGTAAATCAGTTCCCAAATCAACCGTCAAAATTTGCATAACCGTCAACGGTAATGGCACCAGTCCACGGGTCAACAAGAAGATGACCGATGGAGCGGCTTCGGGAACATTACTAGTGAGTATATATAGAAGGAACTTCTGCAAATTGCTGTAAACGGCCCGACCTTCTTCGATCGCGCTGACAATCGAGGCAAAGTTATCATCGGTCAAAATCATATCGGCAGCGTCTTTTGCAACGTCGGTTCCAGTCACTCCCATCGCAATGCCGATATCCGCACGTTTGAGTGCTGGCGCGTCATTGACGCCATCGCCGGTTGAAGCCACCACGTCACCATTTTTCTGGCACATGGAAACAATCCTAAATTTATGTTCCGGTGCAACCCGGGCAAAAATGACTTCCCCTTTGACGGCTTCCTGCAGCTCGGCATCAGACATCTTATCCAGTTCGGCGCCGGAAATGACTCTGACCTTGTCCGAAGTAATGCCAATCTTAGTGGCAATACTTTTGGCAGTCGTCGGGCTATCACCGGTAACCATGATGATCCGAATGTTGGCCCGTCGACAATTGCGAACAGCATCAAAGATCTCTGGTCGTGGCGGATCTGACATCATTGCCAGCCCAATGAAGACCATCTGCTTCTCAGCACTTTCAATCGTGCAGCTTTCAAGTGACTGCTGACTTAGTGGATCATTTTCATCCACCACCCGATACGAAAACGCCAGGGTTCTTAAGCCTTGTTTGGCGTAATTTTCATTTACCTGCATAATTTTAGCCTGATCATCAGCCGTTAAAGGTCGAATATGACCATTATCTAAGATCCGGTCACAAACGTTTAATTCACTGCCTAACGCCCCTTTGGTATTGATGACCAACTTACCGTCCGCATTTTTAGTGATGACCGACATCAATTTACGGCCAGAATCAAACGGTAATTCTTTTAATCTGGGAAACTTTTGGCGTTCGGCGGCGGCATCAATCCCTGCTTTGCGTGACAGGATCACTAAGCCGGCCTCGGTTGGAGTTCCGAGAATTTTTGATTTTTCACCGGCTTTACCTTCAGTAACCTCGGTATCATTATTGATGGTTGCATTAATCAACAGCTTCTCGAGGTCAGGCTGTCCTGCCAGATCAACCTGGTGGCCATTTAACTGAATCTGCCCATTGGTGACGTACCCGGTTCCAGTGGCGTCGTATTCTTGACTTGGCAGCCACAGATGGTTGATAGTCATTTGATTTTGGGTCAGCGTGCCAGTCTTATCGGAGCAGATAACCGTCGTCTGTCCCAACGTTTCGACACTACTCAGGTTTTTGAGCAGTGCATGTTTTTTCGCCATTCGTTGGGTGCCCTGCGCCAACGATAAAGTTACCGTCGGCAAAAGCCCTTCTGGGATAAAGGCGACAATCATCCCTAATGCAAAAATGAAAGACTTGGTCACCGGATATTTAACGAAGAAAATTGCCAGCAGGAAAAAGGCAACGCCAATCATAATCGCAATAATCGTTAGTTGCCGGGTTAAATGATTGAGCTCCCGTTCCAATGGATAGACGGTCTTTTTCTGTGACTCAGTTAACGTGGCAATGCGGCCGAACTCAGTATCCATTCCGGTTGCCAAGCAGAGAGCTGTCGCAGTGCCGCTGGTACAAATGGTCCCAGCAAAGACGATGTTCTGTTGAGCAAATTCGCCATCGCCGTGTTGGTAAGCGTCATGCTTTTCAACCGGTACCGATTCACCAGTCAAAGAAGATTCGTCAACTTGGAGGTTGGCAGCATTAAACACCCTGGCGTCAGCAGGAATTGAATCCCCCGCTTGAATATCAAAAATATCGCCAGGCACCAGCTGTTCAACTTTAATCTGCTGAGACTTGCCATCCCGACGGACCTTAACATAAGATGGCAGCATTTTCTTCAATGAGTCGGTTGCCTTTTGAGCGGCGTGCTGCTGCCAATATGAAAAGCAACCATTGATGACGTTAACCGCCCAAATGGCAATTCCAAGTTCCAGCATGCCGGCAAACATGGCGATCACACCGGATACCCACAAAAGAATCGCCATCAAAGAGGTAAAGTTTTCCAAAAAGATTAACACTTCGGACTTTCGTTTGCCCTGTCGAATCGTATTTGGTCCATATTTTCCTAAACGCTTCTCGGCTTCTGCCTGCGAGAGACCACCATTACTGGTTTGAAACTGGTTCATCAAATCAGTGGGATCAGCCTTGGCATCATCGTCAATCAGCGTTGATTTATTCTGTTTCATTGTCAAATCACCCCAATTTTTCAAATTGTTGACCTAACCAACTCAATTATATCGCGATTGGAGAGCGTGGTGATGATTCTGTTTTGGTCAAAAAGAAAAAGCCCCCCCTCATCAGGCTGACTTTCGGTGAAACGTGGTTAATTTAAATTTGAACCGGCAGCAGACTTTTCTTTCTTGACTCTGCGAACATTCGTCAAAACTTCTGGCGTGAAGAGACTATCGACCAATGAATCCGGGAGCAGCTGCTTTTGTTTGACGAGTGCTTTGACGGATTGTTGAGTGGCTAATGCTTCCTTAATCAACGCGGTCGTCTTTTCATAGCCCAGCAGCGGTGAAAGCACCGTCGCCGCGATCGATGAGTGTTCGACTTCCTTTCGGCAATATGCTGCATTGACTTTGATGCCGCTGACGCAGTTTTCAACCAGCGTCTCAATTGCCTTGGTCAAATGCTGCTCACCAGTCAAAATACTCTTGAACATGATTGGTTCAAATGCATTCAACTCCAACTGCCCGCTCTCAGCAGCCATTGTAACCGTGACGTCGTTGCCGATGGTTTCAAATGCCACCTGGTTAACAACTTCGGGGATGATTGGGTTGACTTTCCCGGGCATAATTGAGGACCCTGCAGCCTTCTTTGGCAGCTCCAGTTCGTTCAGGCCGGCTTGAGGGCCACTGGAAAGTAGTCGCAAGTCATTGCTGAATTTGGATAAATCAGCAGCTAATGACTTCATGGCCGAAGAAATCGTGGTGAAAGCATCACTGTTTTGAGTGGCGTCCACCAAATCAGCGGCTTGATGCAACGAAAGATGAGAATATTTGTTGAGAATGGGAATAATGGCTGATTCGTATTCAGCGGTCGCGTTAATTCCGGTACCAATCGCGGTTCCGCCCAGGTTGACTTGAGAAAGAACCTTTTGAGCGTGCTTTAATCTTGAGAGATCGCGTTTAAACATTGAAGCATAAGCTGTAAAGGTCCTGCCAAAGGTCGTTGGCACAGCATCCTGCAGCTGAGTCCGACCAACTTTGATTGCTGACGAATATTCTGCGGCTTTATCGGTTAAGGCGTCAACCAAACTGGAAACAGCTGACGTCAATGGCGCCAACCGTTTTAACATCGCCATCTTGCCTGCCGTCGGATAGGTATCATTGGTCGACTGTGACTGGTTAACATCATCGTTGGGCTTGATTACCAAGGGCTCTTTTCCACCCTGGGCGCTTAATTGCATGGCAAGCTGGGCGACGACCTCGTTCACGTTCATATTGGTTGACGTTCCGGCACCACCCTGGATGGCTGGCACGATAAAGGCACTGTAGTCATTTGAGAATAGCAATTGGTTGCAGGCAGCCATAATCAAAGCACTTTTTTCTTTATCCAAGGTGCCGGCCTGCTCGTTAGCCAAAGCAGCGGCCTTCTTAATCTGCAGATAGCTTTGAATGATGGCTGGATCAACTTTTTCGTTGGTGATTGGAAAGTTGTGTTTCGCTCGCAGTGAGTGAATCCCATAAAGGACGTTATCAGGTACAAACATTTCTCCGATGCAATCTCTCTCAATTCTCATTCTATTCCCTCATTTCATGTAATGTTTTGTGACATTTACTTACGGGTATTAATATATACCCATTTTTCAGAAAGTCAACAGTCTTCGTTAAAATTCCTCAAATTACAGGTATACCAATACCTCACATCCTAGTGACACCATTATCAGAATTTTGCGGGAAAATGAGCAAATTTTGGCCGATGTGATATTTGATGACATTAATAGCGATTAAAAAAGGCCGAAACATTGGTTGCTGTTTCGGCCTTTCCAAGTTATTCACTTGCTATCGATTAATCTGTCAATCGTCTGAAAGAGTGGTATCTGACGCCTTCACGAATGCAATTCGGTGATTAAATTGAATCTGATAATAATCATCGGTGCCATGAATGACGTTCTTCGGTGAGTTTGAATTGAAGTGTGAATTGAAGTAATCAGAGGTGACTGTGCCGCCATAAACGTATTTTTGACCTGGCTGCAGTTGATAAATTGGTGTTGGCTTAATGCCGGTAACTTTATTCTTCTTCAAAATACTGTCGCTTGGATAGGCACTGCCATACACCGGCACGGCTTTTGATCCTTTAGCCGTTACGAGCTTCCCAGTGGCATCAGTTGAATTAGCACCGCCCGGATTGTAGAACCAAGCACCTTGACCGCCATAATCAATTTCTGTCCAATCCCCCTGCTGATCGATCTTACTAAATTGTTGGCCGTAAACGGCTTTATCGCCCCAGTCATCCTTTTCAGTGGTGCCGGATTGACCGGAAGAAAAGTCTTTGTCGGCGATCAAATCAGCACTGAAGCTAGGTTGCTCGTAGAGGTAGACAAAATTTGATCCGGCTAGCGGAAGGTTGACCCCGTCATCAGTCACTTTTTGTCCCGAATCGGCCGTCAAATTCGTCTTGTCATTAGGGGTAATGGTGATAATGTGACTATCCGTGCTGCCGTCACTTTTTGATAAATCAACGCCCATTAATTCAAAGTAGTGATTCCAGTTCCAATAAGTTCCAGGATCCCAGTGCATCCCTTTTTGAGCTGCAGGTGTTAAACCGGGCACGTTGTCATGGCCGATAATGTGCTGACGATCCAGCGGAATCTGGTACTTATCAGCCAGATATTTAACCAAGGCTGCTGAGGACTTGTACATGTTTTCGGTGTACCAGTAGCCGCCAACTGCCGCATAACCCTCGTGCTCAATGCCAATTGAATGAGAATTAATGTACCAGTTGCCGGCGTGCCAAGCAACATTTTGCGGTCGAACCATTTCAGCGACTGTCCCTTCGACCGAACTGACAACGTAGTTCGCCGTGGTATACGTCGGTGTCGAGAAGAGTGTCAGTGCTTCTTGAAAACTAGTTTCGGTGTTGTGAATCACGATATAATTAATCTTTTCGTCGTTTGGCCGGTCAGCCAGATCATAGTTTCCGTAGTCGCCTTGATCATCAAAGGTTTTGTATAATGCGGGAATCCATTCAATTGGCAGGCCGGCAGGCCCATCGGTTTGGCCCGATTCACCGGTGGTATCGATTGCTTCATCTTTCAATGCATTCACCTTCTGGGGTGAGATTTTGACGCCGTTATGATTGACGCCTTTTGCCAAAATTTTATAAACGTTGGCGGCGAAGAAATCAGCAGCTGCCTGAGAATCCGACTGGCTGTATTTCTTAACGGCTGCAGACCAACTACCAATATTTGACGTTAGCCCTTTGCCCAAGGATTTCTGATAGGCTGCTAATAAAGCCGCCCCACCATCAATATTGGCAGCTGAATTGGTCTTCAGTTGACCAACACTGTGACCGGTCAATTTGGCAGCTTTTTGCAGCGTATGCAGAGAAGCGGTATTTGGCACTTTAACCGCTTTGGAATCTGAGCCGCTTGGCGTTAAGCCAGTGGTATCAGTCAAATGCATCACACCATAGCCGCCGGCCACACTGGGCTTACCATTGTGGCTATCAAACGCACTTTCATTATAAGCCACCGCTTTAAGCAGATCTACCGGCACCTGGTACTTGGCAGCCGCTCGTTGGAAATCCGTTTCCAGCGAACTGGCCTTTGCATGCACCAATTGTGTATTCAGGCCGATCACCATTCCGACAAATGCGATCACAATGAACAACCAGCGAACTTGCGAAAATAACCCCTCGTGTTTTTTCATGTCGTCACTCCTTGTATGAATATCCACTATTGTAAATAATATTTACAACTAGGATACAACGAATGGCCTCGAAAATATACTTAAAATTAAAAATATTCTAATCAGTAAACTGTTCAATGAATGGAGTTGGTGATGTATATCAGGTAACTATGTATTTTTATCAACTGTCATTCGAAAATAAACTAATCATTTTTTAATTTAATTGACTTCGATTGTATGATTCATTTTCAAATGGGTGTATACTTTTTGAATAAAGATTGTGCTTGGAGGGATTAATTTGAAAACAATCACCAGCAAACTCATATTGGGACTTGGCCTGACACTTGCCATCGGCGCATTTACCCTAACGCCAACCAACACTGAGGCCAAATCAACGACGACTGTAACCAGCAACCAGGCGCTCGTGGCGGATGGCAATTCCCGTAATTACCTGACAACCGGAACAGCACCACTCTATTCAAAAGTGCCGGTCTATAAGAGTGCAAAAGTTGTCACCAAGGCAGCCGTTTTAAAGACCCTTGGCACAACTGCCGATGCCGGGCAAACCTACTTCAGAGGTTATCGGGCAGCTCAGACCTCAAATGGCGACTGGTACCTGAAAGTTGTTTCCTTCGATAAAACCTATCGGGGCTGGATATTTGCCGGAACAACCGATCCGACAATCAATCCCAGTGATGTTTCCGGTGGCTTAAAGGCAACGACGACCTTCCAGGAATCAACGGTGCCAACTTATTTTGCCAACACCACAATGTACTTTACGACACCAAAAGCTTCCACGTTAACCTACGTTGCCCCTGACTATACCCAATATAAAGTGGGGCGCAATCTCAGCGCAACGGCAGACTTTTACAAGGATCCACTGACCGTGACCAAGGTCGGCACCAAGCAAAATAATCGCGATGGCAATGCCACTTACTACTATGTAACAGACGCTGCCCATCCTCAAGTCAATGGCTGGGTTAAGCAAAGTGATGTGACCACTTCAAGATGAGAGTGTGAAAGAGGACGTTTAGTAATTGAAATTTAAGCGCCGCTGGTCGGAAACCGAGTCAGGTTTTCGGGTGGCGGCGCTTAAATTTCAATTACTGTCCTCTTGCACACATTTCATCCAAATAACAGTGAGACACAAGGAAACCGAGTTAGGTTTTTGGCTGGAGAGGCTTAAAATTTAGTTGCTGTCCTCTTTCACACATTTAAGCTAAACAACGGTGGGATTCAGGCGAGTGCGAGCGGTTTTGATTCTAGCCATTTAAGCAATATATAGCAATAATTAGCCGACGTCCCAACATTCATCCTCGGAGTAATATAAAAGATCCAGTTAAAACTGAAATTCAAGCAGTTTTAACTGGATCTAATTTTGGATTGTTTTCATTTGACACAATCATTCACTTTATTAAAACCTTAGGCCAATTCGCCACGATCAATCAGGCGACTGTTCAAAAACTGATAACGTTTGGGATCCCCTATTAATTTGGAGAATGAATAGGGTTCTTTTTCCTGAAGCAAAATGAGCTTAATTAGGTAATTACGCAGAATCCAAGGTTCTTCTTTTTGGCAATTTTTCAAGTTTAAAACGTCCTGAATATGTTCAGGCGTGCTTTTCAAATCAACGGCTGCCATTTGCAAAGTGATCCCTGACAACTCGAAGTTGCCTTGGAGTTCCTGCTTAGTTGCAGCTGCTTCATCTGAAGTTAAGACCATTCTGTCACTTCCTCATCATTGAACTGATTTAAGCATTCTTTGGGAACACTTAAATAGCATGCTAACACATCTCAACTTAACGCACAAATGAAGGCCACTTTTGCTATAATAGAAGTTGCTTCGCTCAATATTTTCATGAAAATTCAATTCACGAAAAGGTCGTTCATGGTACTATATAGTCATTGAATGATTCACTTGATGTGTCAATTCAGATAAAATGTTCAATATTCAACAACTTCTCCAAATATTCATGAGCCTGCTGTTTGTCGGAATCATGATGCTTTAAAAAGATCCATTTTAAAACCAGTACAACCGTCTGACTGCAATGATCGACGATCAATTCAACCGGTAGGCCCGCCTTGGAATAATCAATTGATTTGGTGAGGATTTCCTGCAGCTTATTTTTAAAGTAATTAATAAAACTGTTAACCAGCTGTCCGGAAAAATCATTGTACTGAAGCACGTTATCGAGTAACGTCTGGTTATTTTTGAACACGTCGTAAAGTCGATCAAAATACGTGATCAATGTTCGATCAGCTTTCAATTCGGTCGCCTGATCCACTTCAATTTCTTGGGCAATTACATACCAGCAATACGCTGCCAAGTCGAATTTATCGTCAAAGTAGTTATAAAAAGTCGCCCGGGGAAAATTACTAACCGCACAAATCTCGTTGACACTAATTTTTTCGAACGGCTCTTTGGAGAGAAGCGCGATCATCGTCGTCGAAAATGATTCCAAGGTTCGTTGCGCACCACGCGTTGGTTTCTTTGTTAAGTCATATTTCATGAGCCAGCCTCTGTTTGCATTTATCGAATTTTGTCTAAATTTAAACTAACGCAGCAAAATGTCCCTTGCGTCAGATTCACGCCGAGTTTATCATTTTAATATTGCTTATACAAGTGTCTAAATTTGAACAAGAGAATAATTTTATCACTAGGGAATGAGAGGAAGAATTTTAATGCAGAAATTCAAAGAGAAGCATCTGTTATCACTGATTGTGTGGATTGGCCTAATTTTGGTCGCAATTTTTACGTTGCCAAATATTTCCCAGCTGGTCCATGACAAAGGGACTGTTCAGCTCCCTGCTTCGGTGCAGAGTGAAGTTGCCAATAAGATTGAGAAAAAATATGAGGGCGGCAAAAATGCCAGAACCCTCATCGCCGTTTTCAATAACAAGCACGGCAAGTTGAGTGATGAGCAGACCTTACAGATTCAAGACGCCACCAACGCCGTCAAGAACGACCCGGACCTGCACATTATCTCGGTCACAGCCCCAAGTGACAACCAAGCTGCCAAACAGCAGCTGCAGTCAAAAGACAGTACCACCCAGATGGTCATGATCACCGTGCCGAAAAAAGACAAGGTTCGTGGCCAGACTGATAAAATCTTGGATAAGATTAAAACGCCGGGAATGAGAACGTACGTAACCGGTAGTGACGTCTTAAATGAAGATTTTTCAACGGTTACTGAGCAGGGACTTCAAAAGACCGAAATCATTGCGGCAATCTTCATCTTCATAGTGCTGATCATCGTCTTTCGTTCCTTCTTAATTCCTGTCATTTCATTACTGACAGTCGGTGTCTCCTACCTGCTGTCATTGGACGTGGTCATGAATTTGGCACAACGATGGGATTTCCCAATCTCCAACTTTACCCAAGTCTTTCTGGTGGTAGTTCTGTTTGGAATTGGGACTGATTACAACATTTTATTGTATGACCGCTTTAAAGAGGAAATCCGTAAGGGTCAAGGCGCAACCGACGCCGCAAGAAGTGCGCGGCGGCATGCCGGACGAACCATTCTGTATAGTGGTTCATCGGTCTTAATTGGTTTTGCGGCCTTAGCATTGGCCAAGTTCTCTTTCTACCGTTCAGGCGTTGCGGTCGCTGTCGGAGTTGCCATTCTATTAATGGTTCTGTTGACTCTGAATATGTTCTTCATGTCTACCTTGGGAGAACGACTCTTTTGGCCAAGCAAGAACCTGGCTGCCCATGACCGAAGTTTCCTGTGGAATTTCCTCTCAAAGTTCACCCTCTCACACAGTTTCATTATGGTTGGGATTTTAATCATTGCTGCTTTGCCACTGTTGTTCGTTGGCAGTCAGAAACTCAATTTTAACAGTGCCGATGAATTGCCCAACTCGGTTCAGTCAAAAGCCGGTTATAACATCATTCAGGATCACTACCCTGCTGGGATGTCCGGCCCGACGACCGTCTATATTCAAAACAAGAAACCACTGGATACCCAACAACATTTAGCTGAAATCGACCAATTAACCAGCTACCTGAATTCTGAAGCCGGGGTCAAGAGTGTTGCCTCAGTTACCCGTCCAGGTGGAACAAAAATCAATTCACTGTATCTAAGAAGTCAGCTGGAAAGTCTTACTAATGGCTTAAACCAAGCCAATCAAGGCATCAAGAAAGTTCAAAAAGGTTTAAAGAGTGCCAACGAAAAATTAGCCAACTCAAACACTTCTGAAAGCATCGCCCAAGTTGAGAAATTAGCTGATGGTGCCAGCAAACTAGAGGCCGGTGCCCAACAACTGAGCCAAGGCGTCACCTCATACACTGCCGGTGTCAGCAACTTGGCCAGCGGTTCGCAACAACTCAGCTCAGGCACCTCCAGTCTTCAATCCGGTGTCGGCCGATTGTCAGCTGGCAGTCAACGATTGAACACGGGAATTTCTCAAGTGAGAAGCCAAACCGCTAAGCTAAAGGCGCTTCGTGCCCGGATGGCCGCATTGCAGTCCGGATCAAGACAGTTATCTTCCGGTCTTGGCCGCTTGAATTCACAAGTTGCTCCGTTCTCAAATGGCCTGAACCAGATTACAAGTGGCGCTAGTCGACTGAATTCAAACAGTTCATCACTGGTTTCCGGGGCTCAAAGTGTCGCTAGTGGCAGTTCTCAAGTTAATTCGGGTGTTCAAACATTGAATTCGAAAATGAAAGAGCTCCAGAGTCAGATGCAGGAATTACAAACTGGTTTGACCTCTGCCAATTCAGGATTGGATCAAGTTTCAAGCGGAACCACCACTGTTAACAAATACTTGAAGGAAATGCAAAAGTCTTACTTGGGCAACACCTTCTATATGCCTGCCGCAAGTATCAAGAGTGCGTCATTCACCCCTTCCCTTGACGCATTTATGTCAAAAGACCGGAAGATTACCAAGATTACCGTGGTCCTGAATTCCGATCCAAGTACCACCAAGTCGGCTAACCGGATTCGGACAATCACTCGCGATCTGAATGCCAAAATGAAGGACACCAGTTTGAAAAATGCTAAGGTCGCTATCGGCGGTCAAAGTTCTCAAACTTCTGACCTTCAAAAGATTGCTAATGGCGATTTCTTCCGAACAGTTGTCATCATGCTGGTGGGAATCGGTTTAGCCCTGATGGTGGTTACCCGCTCACTGGTTCAAGCCATTACCATTATTGGCACCTTAATCGTAACCTATATGGGATCACTGCAGATTACCAAATGGCTTTCGGGATATCTGCTGTTCCAGAACATGCTGACTTGGAACACACCGTTCTTTAGTTTCATCATGTTGGTGGCATTAGGAGTCGATTACAGTATCTTCTTGATGATGAGGTACCGTGGTGATGCCGGCGCCATTCCGGATGTCCGTCGACGAATTTTAAATTCGGCAACCATTATTGGGACAGTCGTCATTTCCGCTGCCATCATCTTGGGTGGAACTTTTGCCGCGTTGATTCCGTCAAACGTTTTGACTTTGATTCAAGTTGCGATGACCGTGATTGTTGGGTTGATCATTTTGGTATTGACCTTGCCAATTATCATGTCAGCGATGGTTAAGTGGACTTATCCGTACGTCAACGATAAAATGTATCAAAAGTCCGTTGATAAAGAAGAAAAAGAACATCCAATCAGAAGAAGTAAAGATAAACAATAATTGCATTGTTGAGGCTCGTTGACCAAAGTCAGCGAGCCTTTTTTCTGCTTATTTGACAAAACCGCACTTGGTACGCTATCATTTTTTAGTATAATCTAAAGAATTAGCCAACTTTATCAAAATAATTCTGTTTTTGATCCGGAGACTTTTAGGAGAATTTAAATGAACAAATTGTTGAAGGTTGCTGTTATCACAGCTGCCAGTTTCATTTTCACCGTTTTCGTCAATCATGAGCCTGCTCAAGCTGCTGACACTTATTATCATGTTGGCACCATTCACAGTTCAACGCCGACCAGCTGGCGCGGGAATTGGTATTCATACGTCAACGGGAAGTTCTGTTTGACCCAGATTAACAAGTACTCAGTCACCCAAAAATACAACGGCAAGCAGCACACCCTTTATAAATCCACTTGGAAGGGCTATCGAAAATTAGCTTTTGCTAAAATCTCCGGCACGAACCGGTACACGTTTAACGCCTATGCGACCAAAGCCTATCAGAGTGACCGTGGCTGGCGGAAGACCCACCGAACCGTTGAGGGCCAAAAGATCAGTGTTCTCCGGGATTATTCCGGTGGTGGTGCATTCGTCGATCTTTTCCGCTCGCCGGTCTACAAATCCTATTCCAATCACTAAGGAGTTACTCACATGTCGACAAATCGAATTGTTAATGCTTTATCCTATCTTTCAATTGTTTTCGCACCATTTATTTTTCCACTGATTGTTTGGATCGTCAGCGATAACAATCCAGATATGCACAGCACTGCGAGACACGCGCTTATTTTGCATTTAATCCCCCTTGTGCTGACCATCCTGACCATCCTGGTTGTCGGTATCAGTGGTGTGATTTCCGAAAAGGCCGCCTTTGCTGGATTTCTTTTCCTGGCGCTAATCGCGTTAGTTATCCTGGTGGATCTGGCCATGTTCATTTATAATCTGTATTTAGGAATTAAAATTTTGGTCCAAGATTAACGTTAACCATCCAATAAAGGGATTGCCGCCAAAGCTCAGACTTTGGTTGCAATCCCTTTATTGTATCTGAGACACCGTTGAAATCCAACAATTCAGTTGGGGGAATAAATGTCGATGCCATTTTCTTGATCGCTAATGTAATAGTGCTTTGGTGAGCTTATCACCAGCCATAAAAGATAAAAGTCACCGACACAACCTGCCCCATGAAGGGCTGCCAATGGTAAGAATAATTCGCCAGGAAGCCATCCCAAAAGAAATATCGCAATCAGGACGAGTGAAATGACGATAAATGGGGTCGCCCCAATCCAAATAAATTGCTGCTTGGTATAGAGGGACTTGGGGCTGGAAACGGACAACATGCCACTTTTGAAACCAACTTTAATTTTCCCATTTGGCTTAAACACTTTATAAAGAATCCCGTGCAAAACCTCGTGGATCGTCACAATCACTAATAATGCCACGATCAGCCAAACGAAGTAGCTTTCAGTGAAGTTGACAGTCATTGAGCCGACAATGGGACCAAACAGCCACAGGAAGCCTAAAAAGGCAATAACGGCGACCACATTTAGACCATAAACCAAATTGCGGTTATTGCTAATATCAACGTGTTTATATAAATGCACGATTGTTCACCCCGTTTTGCTATTTATCATCAGTTTAACATATATTAAATCAAAAAATGACTGTTGGCAGGCGATTCCCTGTCAACAGTCATTTGACTTCTTAGTAATAAATAAATACGGGTTCCAAAGTGTGCGTGTTCTTCCACACCTCACCCATTCGCGACGGTGGATTATTCAAACAGCCATGAGAATGGTATTGTGCACGAGCACTTGGATTACCATAGACCGAGGCGGGCTGCCATGGTGAATCGTGCATCCCAACCCCTGAATTGGTCAATGGTTCCCAGTAGCTGACTGGTGATGCATACTTTGAACCATCACTGTTCCTCCCTCTCAAAGTTGCGTGACGCTGCTTGTACATAATGTAAAAGGCGCCTTGAGGGGTTCGGTTACCACCGGTCAACGTTCCAGACATGATTGGAATATTAGCCATCAGCTTGCCGTTTTTATAAACGTATTCGTGAAGGCGCTGCAGGTCAATGGCGACATAGGTCTTACCAGACCCCTTAACACCATAACCGGTTCCGACCGCATAGTGCTTCAAGTTCATTGTGACGGAATGTGATCGGCCAAGATTCTTCATGATATTCTTGGTTAAAGCCGATTGATTAACTTTCCAGCCATAGGTTCCACCAGCATGAACACGAACCCTCTTGCCTTGATGAGTGGTAATCCAAACCGACTTGCCAAGGGTATCGACTTTATTGGCAAATTTTGCCACCCAATTCTTAATCTTGGTTGAATCAAACTTATAGGTCCCGTTAGCAGTTGGGTAACCATTGGCAACCCAGCGTTTGGCAACAAACT
The DNA here is from genome assembly GCF_018314255.1 of Lentilactobacillus buchneri. Lineage (NCBI taxonomy): Bacteria > Bacillati > Bacillota > Bacilli > Lactobacillales > Lactobacillaceae > Lentilactobacillus > Lentilactobacillus buchneri. The sequence goes on along the minus strand of NZ_CP073066.1, from coordinate 2,105,830 downwards.
TATAGGTCTTATTGTAGGTATTCAACGTGACGGTGTTGTCCAAGATGTTGGCTAACTGTTTCTTCTGTTTGGCAATTTGAGTACTATTCGGCTTGACGTACGCATCTTTAGTCATTTTAACCGAAATCAATAAACTCGATTTTGCCTGCTTCTTAAAGTCTTTGACCATCTTGGCCTTATCCAGAGTGCTTCCCTGCTGGCCAGCTTGAACAACAATTTTGCCATTCTTCAAAATAACTTTTGAATCGATGGTCTGTTTGCGACCGGTATTGATTTGATCAACCCGGTTTTCAAACTTCGGCAGTAACGTCTTCAAGCGGTAGTTGAGTTGCTTGTTGGTTACATCAGACTTGGCACTCAGCTTGGCAGAAGTCATCGCACTCATTGAACTACGGTGTTTGAATAATTTCTTAACATCCTTGGAATTCACATTGATTTTTGAATCCCGAACCACTAAATAATTGCCGTCTTCATCGATATGTGAGGTATTCAACTTCTTGGTTGCCTGAGCGACCGTCAAACCGGAAACATCAACGTCGTTAATTTTGGTGAACTTGAAATGATTTTGAAAATAGAAATGAGAGCCCACGAAGCCACCAAAAAGAACCAACACAAACCCCACCAGGATTCGTGTCCATAATTTTTTCTTAGGCTTTTTAGCGAACTTCTCTTTACGTGACATTACTAATGCCAACCCCCTTTATCTGTCTCTAAGCATATTTTACGAAGTTTTAGCACTTCAATCTAGCAAAAGCTCTCGCCAAATCAATACTTAAACAAATCTTCAGTTTTCTCTCATAATTTTGGATCATAGGGTTTCATGTTACCATTAATCTGACAATTAATTAAGTCCCGATCAGGATTGGCAGCTTGAAAAGGCCATTTGTAGCTGTTGGAATTCCCATTCCAGTCAGAACTGGAGCCACTTTTCAGTCCCAGACAAATCCTTAACTGCCCATTCATTTTTTTCATTCTCCTCAATTGTCAAATCAAGTGCAACACTAAGAATCTATTCTTAGAAGTGGTCTAGTTGCTAAGCTAGTTCAGGCATTAGATCGGCTGGGCAGCGATAGTTCAATGACCGCCGTAGCCGGTTGTTTAAGGTATCTTGAGCCAGCTGAATGTCAATGAGTGAGGCCGAAGCCAAGGATCTGCCCTTCGGGAAGAACTCGCGCAAAAGGCCGTTAGTGTTCTCATTGGTTCCACGTTCCCATGGTGAATAAGGATGGGCAAAGTAGATGTCAGTTCCCTTGACTTGACTCAAGCTTGAGAACTCAGCACCATTATCAAAAGTAATGGTTTTAAAGTGCTCGGTTCCATAGTCATATAAGGTATTCTGGAGGGCTTTCAAGCAAGTGTCGGCATGATAATTGGGAAGTTTAACGATGATCTCTAAGCGACTAACACGTTCAGTCAAAGTCATTAATGCTGGCTCAGATTCAACCCGTTTGCCTTTGACCAAGTCACCTTCCCAGTGTCCAAGCTCTTGACGCGCTTGAACCATGGCGGGACGCTCTTCGATTGAATGGCCCAGATTTTTCTTATTGATTCGATGATGCTTTGCCCCGGGGCATTTAATCCGGCGACGTAGTTTAGCTGGTAGGTCTGAATTGCGGATAACTAAACGCTGGTCATCAATATACCGGTACACCGTCGGTGTTGAGGGGCAGACAAGCCTTGGGTGATCAGTCTTGAATTGGTGGACAAAAGTATCCACACTATGCATCCTGGGACGCGCTTTTAAAGCTGTCACCAAAGCATTACAGAAGGTTTGACAATGATCAAAGAGTCCACGATAACAGCTATTTAGTCGGTGCTTACGATAAATTGCTTCACCAGTTTCTGCCAGATATGACTGTTCAAAGATATGAGTACTAGCGTTAATCTGTGTCGTTGTCCCACGTTTTAATTCACGTGAAATCGTGCTGGGATTACGATGAAGGGCCTGGGCAATCCGGCGGATAGACCAATCTAAGTCCCTTAGGGATTCAATTCGACCACGTTCAGCTAAATTGAGTTGGTGATACTGATTAGATATGATATTCTTAATTCGGGTCATGAAGATACCTCTTTCTTGTTTGTGGTGAATTAAGAATAGGTCTTCATGGCCTTTTTGACTAGTCTGAATAAAGAACTGGTCTAGTAGAGCAGGTGTTGCACTTCAATTTTAAATCGAGGTTTTTTTCATTCTGGAATAATCAAGATCTTATTTACTATTCTTCCGTGAACCTGTATATTAGTCTTAATCTTTATCAGTCGGGAGTGATAGGTATGTCGTTTGAAAAAGTGAAACAGTACTTTAACGAGGTTGGCTTAGCCGATCGCATTAAAGTCTTGGATGAATCCAGCGCAACGGTTATGGAAGCTGCTGAAGCGTTAAATTGTGAACCGGAACATATTGCCAAAACAATGTCGTTCTTGATTGATTCCCACCCACTGCTGGTTGTGTTGGCCGGTGATGCCAAAGTCGACAACAAAAAGTTCAAGGCCGAATTTCACAAGCGCGCCAGAATGATCCCAAGAGATCAAGTTGAAGAATATATTGGCCATCAACCAGGAGGTGTTTGCCCATTTGCTCTCAATCAAGGCGTTAAAGTCTATCTGGACGTTTCCCTTCAGCGGTTTGAATTCATCTACCCTGCGGCAGGTGACACCCACAGCGCAGTCAAATTGTCTGTCGATGAGCTCAGCAAATATGCAAACGCCGACCGTTGGGTTGATGTCGGCAAAGATTGGCCTGCCGGTCCAGAAGTATCGTAAATCAGATGATAACCAGCTCAATATTAAAGTTCAAGAAGTCTATTTTGAGGAGCCTATTATGAAATTAATCGTGGAAAGTTCCAAACCAGCTCGTGGGGCTGCTGCTTACATTCGAATGTCCGTTTTTGTATTGGAGCGCGGAATCGCCTTTCGAGATGAATTCGATGACAAAGATTCCGACAGCATGGTTTATGCGGTCTTATTTGATGACAAAGTGCCAGTCGCGACTTGTCGGTTTGAAACTTACAATGACCACACCCTTAAAGTCGGCAGAGTCGCAACCTTAAAGGAAGCGCGAGGACATGGCTATGGCAGAAAAGTTGTCAGTGCCCTTGAAGACAAGGCCAAACAAATGGGTTTCACTCATTCACTGATTCATAGTGAAATGGACGCCGTCAAATTTTATCAACGCCTGGGTTATGAGATCACGTCCGATGTGTTTTATGAGGACGGCGTGCCTTGTGTTGTGGTGGAGAAGGATTTGTAGTCCCCAGGCTTTGTGGTGCTTATTTTATTTACTGCTCTCTTCGGCCTCTGCGATACGCTCCGACGACCCAGGACCCTATTGTACAAGCAGAAGCAGGCAACGATGAACAAAATACGTTCATCAAGAGCTCCTCGATTCTATTTTGTTTTGTAGGTTACAAGGTTTGATGCACTTATTTTATCTACTGCTCCCTTCGGCCTTTGAGATACGCTCCGACGACCCCGACCCCTAATATATAAGTCAAAGACAGCCCTGATGAACAAAAAACGTTCATCAGGGGTTGTCTTTTGTCCTTTAGCCTACAGGGTTTGTAACGCTCATTATATCTACAGCTCCCTTCAACCTTTGAGATACGCTCCGACGACCCCGACCCCTAACATATAAGCTAAAGACAGCCCCTGATGAACAAAGACCGTTCATCAGGGGTTGTCTTTCACTTATATACCAGGGTCAACCGGGTCTCGTCGCGCTCTTAGTTTTTAAACGAATGAATCGGTGCCGGGATTCTTCCTCCCCTTTGAACGAATTTCGCTGGGCTATTGGTGTTTACCGGCATTACCGGCGCATAGCCGAATATCCCGCCGAAGTCAATTTGCTCTCCGACTTGCTTGCCCTTCGCCGGGATCACCCGCACCGCCGTTGTCTTATTGTTAATCACACCGATAGCTGCTTCATCTGCGATCATCCCACTGATTGTTTCAGCCGGCGTATCGCCCGGAACTGCCACCATGTCCAATCCCACTGAACAAACAGCAGTCATTGCCTCCAATTTTTCCAAATTCAAATTACCGTGCTCAACTGCCTTGATCATCCCACTGTCCTCTGACACGGGAATAAAGGCACCTGACAGCCCGCCAACATGTTCACAAGCCATCACGCCACCCTTTTTGACCGCATCATTCAACAATGCCAAAGCAGCGGTCGTTCCCGGGGCGCCCACACTTTCCAAACCGATTTCTTCAAGAATTTCGGCGACTGAGTCCCCTTGACTTGGCGTTGGCGCCAGCGACAAATCAACGATTCCAAACGGCACGTTCAGCGCTTTAGCAGCCACATTACCGACAAACTGGCCCATTCGAGTGACTTTGAAGGCCGTTTTTTTGATCGTTTCGGAAACCGTGTCAATTGATTCCCCCTTGACCTGTTCAAGCGCCCGTTTAACCACGCCCGGACCACTAATCCCAACATTAATGACTTTATCAGCTTCACCAACGCCATGAAAGGCGCCGGCCATGAACGGATTGTCTTCAACCGCGTTGGCAAAGACCACCAGACTCATACAGCTGACCGGATCGATTTCAGACAAATCTTTAACCACTTGGCCCATTTGTTTGACGGCATCCATGTTAATCCCGGCTCTTGTAGAACCAACATTAACCGAGCCACAAACCCGTTGTGTCTCACTCAAGGCTTCCGGCATCGAAGCAATCAATTTTCGATCACCTGATTGGTAGCCTTTTTGAACCAACGCGGAGAAGCCACCGATCAAATCAACCCCCAGGGTTTCTGCTGCCTTTTCCATTGTCTGCGCATAGGCGACATAATTATCATCGTGACACGCAGCAGCAATCATTGAAATCGGGGTCACAGAAATCCGTTTATTCACAATGGGAATGCCATACTCTGATTCAATTCGATCAGCAACCTTCACCAAATCTTTGGCACTGGTCGTCAATTTATCATAAATCTTTTGCCGGGCCTTAACACCATCGCTATCGATACAGTCAAATAGCGAGATTCCCATTGTGATGGTTCGAATATCAAGTTTTTCTTCAGAAATCATCAGAATGGTCTCTAAAATTTGTTTGGTTTCCATTTTGGCGACCTCCTACAGCTTTTGAATCGCGTCGAATAATTCTTGACGCTGAATATTAATCGATAGGCCGGTCTCATTTGCCAAATCCTGTAAGCCCTGTTTGACAACTTCAAACTGCACATCAGCATCGTTCCATTCGCCCATGAGCATCATGGTAAAATCACCATGCATCAGTGTTTGGGAAATATCGGTAATGTTAACCTTCAAAGTTGCCAACCGTTGAGAAACTTTTGCCACAATGCCAATTTGGTCATGACCAATCACTGTAATAACTGCTTTCATTGTCTGCATCCTTTCAAATTCCGTGAGTTTGGTTATCTATTATTAATTGCATTTATCATACCCGATATTAAGTCACTCGGCAATTTCTAATTCATCCTAATAAATTATGCCTAGAGACAATTTATACTTACAAATAATGCTATAATATAAATTAATTTACAATAAAGGATGGAAAATCACATGGCAACTGAAAAGGAAAAATTTTTAGCGGGTGAACCATACTTGGTGATGGATCCCGAATTAACCAACGACGAAACTAAAGCCCGCCGCTTATGTAAGATGATGAATGAACTGGACGACACTGCCGGTGCGGAAAAAGAGGCCCTGGTCCGCAAACTGTTTGGCTCAGTCGGAAAAGACCCCTGGGTTCAACCGAACTTCCGCTGTGACTTTGGCTACAATATTCACGTTGGCGATAACTTTATTTGTAACTACGATAACGTCATCTTGGATATTGCACCGGTGACAATTGGTAATCACTGCATGCTGGCTCCACACGTGCAAATTTACGCTGCTTATCATCCCCTTGATCCCAAACAACGGGCGAACTTTGTGGGTCTGGGCAAACCGGTGACTTTGGGCAATGACGTTTGGGTTGGCGGCGGATCGGTGATTCTCCCCGGCGTTACGCTTGGCAACAATGTCATCGTTGGCGCTAATTCAACCGTCACCAAATCATTTGGAGATAACCTCATCATTGCCGGCAATCCTGCCCGCGTGATTCGAGAAAATCCCAACAAAGAATAATTAATTTCAAATTTGCTGTTGACAATCAAAATAACAGGGTGTAAATTAATGACAATCATTAAATTCAAATTAAAAAGCGATGAAGAGAAACGTCATTTTCCGTTCGTAATAAGAGAGTTGCTGGTTGGTGCGAAGCAATTTACGTCCTTAGATGATTATCATCTCCGAGCTATGTGATCAAAGTTTTAGTAGATCGCATTGGGTGCACCCATTATTGTGTCAGCGTATCGCGAAAGCTGTACGTGTGAGGTAATGCTAGTAATAGCACTACAAATTAAGGTGGTACCGCGCAATAGGCGTCCTTTTAACTATCCATTTTCGGGTAGTTGGAGGACGCCTTTTTATTTGAATTTAATTAATTATTTAAGGTGGTGAGGACTTATGGAATCGGTGATTAGCAGCTCCAATGAAAACCCTGGTCAGATTCAGATTTTGCAAACACATAATTTTAACCGACATAGTGCCATTGACATAACAACACATATATTTCACGTCACTGAGTGGTCCTCACTGTACATACAGTTGAGGATCCACAGATTAAATACAATTTATGGAGGAAACGCTTATGGATGAACAAGCAACGATGGAATTAACAACTAAGGAAAATGAATTAGCAAACAAATTATTTAACGCTTACGAGACACACAAGCCATTAAAAGAGTCCGACTACGATGGTGTCGTTAAGGATGAAAAGTCAGCCTATCGGGTTCAAAGACGACTAACCCAACTCAAGCAGGAAGACGTTGGCGGCTACAAAGTATCGCTTACCAGTAAGCAAACTCAAGATATGTTTGACTCCGACTCACCACTATATGGTGCCCAGGTTAAGAGCCATTTCCTACAATCCCCAGTTACCCTTCACCGTGGCGAACTCATGGAACCACTTGCTGAAGTTGAAATGCTCTTTACTGCTAAAGAAGATCTCAGCAGCAAAGATTCTTTAGAAGATCTCATGAGAAAGACCAAGGTTGCCCCAGCTGTCGAAGTACCTGATTCACGCTTCAGTGACTGGTTCCCAAGCCTATCCAAATATATGGTCATGTCCGATGCTGCTGTTGGTGGTTACGTCGTCTACGGTGATGAAAAAGATACCAATCTCCTATTTGACAACGTCGATGATCTAGCCAACGTTAAATGTGAACTATTCCATGACGGCAAGAAGCTAAAGGACGGCGCTTCATCAGAAGTGTTGGGCAATCCGTTAAAATCCTTACACTGGCTGGTTGAAAAACTCGAATCACAAGGAATGCCGCTACAAGCTGGTCAACGTGTTTCAAGCGGTACCTTCCTACTACCTGAATCACTCAGCAATGGCGACTGGAAAGCAACCTTTGATAAGGGGCTTGGCGCTGTGTTCTTGAAAGTTGCAGGTGATTAACTCAGATATTTTTTAAGCAGCAAATTAGCGTCTGATTATTTTTGAAATATTGATGAAATTGATGATAATTGATAAAAATGAAATTGAAGCGGCTCTTCTCAAGGCGGAAAACTTGGGAGGGGCGCTTTTTTGTGGAGTTACTGATCTTTTTGGGGTTAGTTCTACCCAGATACAATTTCCTTATACATAAATCAACTTCCTTTTCCCATGTTATTTTGGGCTAGCTTCCACCAGGTTTGTTGCGCTTATTATATTTACTGCTCCCTTCGGCCTTGAAAATGCGCTCCGACGACCCAGGGCCCGGCCACATAAGTGAGGAATGCCAACGATGAACCCAGACCGTTCATCATTGGCATTCCTCACTTATGTTCTGGGCCCTAAACGGGTCTCGTCGCGCTCTGTTTTCAAAATGCGCTCCCCAAGCCAGCTTCCTCCGCTTTATCCAATCACGAGTATTGATGCCCAACCCGCATCAACACTCGTGATTACATAAATGCTCAGAAGCTAACCGGCTTGGTCCGCGCTCTGTTCTTCTTGACACACCAAACAAATGTTCGTATTATATAGATACTCAATAAAACTTTTCCAATCGCAGGTGATCCTTATGCAAACACCTCTTGATAATCCCAGCCTTTTGCCCAGCCACGACATTATGTGCATTGACTGCAAGTCTTTTTTTGCCTCCACTGAGGCCATCAAGCGCGGGGAGCATCCCCTTTCCACCAAAATTGCCGTCATGAGCCGCGAAGAATCCTCCGGTGGACTCATTTTAGCTGCCAGTCCCTACACCAAGAAAAACTTTGGTGTCAAACTGGGGACTCGACGATTTGAAGTCAATGATCAGATGGATATCGAAATGGTGGAACCGCACATGGCCGATTACGTTGCCCTTAACTACCGAATCAACCGCATCTACCGTCAGTTTACCGATGATATTCACTGGTTCCCCTATTCTATTGATGAGAGCTTCATCGATGTCAGCCACAGCCACAAATTATTTGGTTCCAATGCCCAAATTGCCAAATTGATTCAAGACAAAGTTTTTAAAGCAACCGGCATTGTCACGACGATTGGCATCGGACAAAATCCCCTGCTGGCCAAACTGGCCCTGGATAACGCCGCCAAGAAAAAAGAGCCTTGGCAGGCCGAATGGGACTACGCCGACGTCCCCGATACTATTTGGCAGATTCCAGATCTTGCCGATATGTGGGGAATTGGCAGCCACACCGCCGTCAAACTCAATCAGTTGGGCATTTATACCATTAAAGAACTGGCCCACGCCGACGTTAACCTGTTAAAGAAGAAATTTGGTGTCATGGGTGAACAGCTTTACTACCACGCGTGGGGCATTGACTACTCCAACCTTGAGAAGCGTTATCTTCCCCGTTCAGACAATAAAGGTTACGGCAATTCACAGGTATTAATGCGCGACTACACGGAATTGGGTGATCTAAAAACTGTTTTCGGTGAAATTGCCGATCAAGTCGCGACCCGCCTGCGAAAAAACAACGTCGTCGCTGAAGTCGTCAGTATTTTCATCGGGATGGCCACCACAGACAAGCAGGGACGAACCCACTTCTCAGCCCAAATGCACGTTGAACCCACCAACTCAACCAAAAGCATTGCCAATGCCGTCCACTATTTATTGGAAAGTAAATGGGACGGCAGCGCAGTTCGTAACGTCGGGGTTCGTTGCAATCGGCTTTCAAAAAAGCGTGAAACCCGCTTCAGCCTGTTTGAGGATCCCATCACTACCTTGGATAAGGAAAAATTGGAGCAAACCATCGACATTATCCGCAAAAAATACGGTTACAAAGCACTAATCAGAGCTTCGTCCAAAACCAAAGGCGGCACTGCAATCGACCGTGCCGGTTTGGTTGGCGGTCATCAAGCTTAACGATTTATCTCAAGGAGGTCTTCACCATGCTGGCAGAATCAAGAGAACTAATTGACAAGTACCACCAATACTTCAAGCGACTTCCCAACTACCAATACTGGTTGGTGATCGTCGACAACCATTTTAATGACCGCTATTACTTCTTCATTTATAGTCGGAAATTAAAAACCAAGTTGGTCCGCTCACATGAGTTATTAGCGTTGGTTCACGATCCCCACAAATATCAGCAGGTTCTCTCCGACCTTAAAAACATGAGTCATCTAAGCATCGAATACAGGGATACGACCCATCTGGTAGAACCAATGCCGGAGATTACCACTGATAAAATCCACGGTCACAACTTCTGAGAACCTGCCAAGGCCATAAGTAGCAAATTATCAATCGGATATGGTATATTAATGGAAACACTTGCAGCTTTGAGGAGGCACGTTCAAATGAGTCGGGTCGTAAAAAAATTAACGTTGCTGGCAGTCGGACTGCTTTCGTTAGCATTGATGATTGATGTTGCCGCAACCTCGGCTGATGCAAAAACCACAGCGGCAAAAATTGTCCGGGTCACTCCCCAGAAAAGCACAGCCTATCGAGCAGCCAAAGGGATTATTTATGGGGATAAAACGCTAACGCAAAAACTTCACAGCGCTAAAAATTATCCGGAAACGATCTTCTACGCTACTAAACGGGTGACCGTCAGAAAACCGAATGGTAAAACGGCAGTCTACTATTATGTTGCCAATAAAAGCAAAACAATAACGGGGTATATTTGGCACGGCTATTTAACCAAAACGCAAGTGGCAATGTCTCAGAAGTCGCTGATGAAATTGATTAATGCAGCCCCAGATATGAATCCGGATGAAACTATCCTAAGTCTGAAGCCGGTGAACTATGAAACCCATGAAGCTGTTTTTGACTTGGCATATAACGTTTTTCATTTTTCGCCAACCTCAATGTTCAAGGATCATCACGCGTTGATTTACGTGGCCAATCCGGAATTGAACCAGCACGTTCAAAACGCCATGAACAAATGGAATACTGCCTTGGGTGAAACTGTCTTTCAGATGGGAAGCCAAAGCCACTATACCTTAAAGATTTCATTTGGCAGCGGGACAAAAGAAGGCTGGGATGGTCTTTACGACAGCAGGCAAATTTTTATCGATAAAACCCACTATCACGATGCCAAATATCCGCTGGGGTATATCAAACCCAGTCTAGCTGCCAAATTTACGATTGATCAATATTGGGATGGTGTCCTGGCACATGAACTTGGCCATACCCTTGGGCTTGACCACACCGGCTATCAGGCAGACTTGATGTATGCAGCGACCAGTGCCGGCAATATGATTGCCAAATATGCATGGCAGAAGCCGGTCGAAAAATCCATCAATGGATTGGACGGCACCGAAATGGCCACGATCACCAATCGCGATTTGAATCGGGCAAAATTGACCAAACTTCTTGGTTACTGGTAACTATGGAGGCAGGCCAAAGATGCTTGGCTTTGAGTTCCACGATTATCTAAAATAAAGCTGCGCGAACGGCTAATTTTAACGATTTAGGAAAACGAGCGTGGGCAAATAAGCGGTTAGCTTCCAGAGTATAAGGGGATTACCCAAATATCCAGAACTTGGATGTTTGGGTAATCCCCTTATACGGCCGGAAGCTGCTTATTGGCGCACAGTTCTGCTAGATAACATTTAGGCGCAAAACGAGGTTGCTAGTAAACTCTAATCAAATAAATGCAGCTTGGCAATCCGCTGACAAGCTTCGGTAAATCGCGGCTCGTCAATTAATAAGCCCACCCGGACGAAACCTTCTCCGCCCTTGCCAAAACCATTACCAGGGGCGACAGCCACCGCTGCTTGATCCAGCAGTAGATCGGCGAATGATTCGCTGGTATAGCCCTCAGGAACCGGCATCCAGGCATAAAACGAACCGCCGGATGGATAGGGTTCCCAGCCAATTGCCCGAGCAGCCTTGAAAAATTGATTCCGGCGTTTTTCATAGAGGGCAACCAACTCATGAACGGACTGCTGATCGCTATTCAAAGCCGTAATGGCAGCTTTCTGGATGGCTGGGAAGACACTCACGAATAAATGATCTTGAATCAGATTGATGGCTTCAATCATATCGGCGTTCCCGGCCGCAAACCCAATCCGCCAGCCAGCCATATTATAGGATTTAGAGAAAGTGTTCATTTCAATTCCGACTTCTTTGGCACCTGGAGTTTGTAAGAAACTGACCGGTTTTCGGCCGTCAAACCCAATCGCCCCGTAAGCAAAATCCTGCACCACACCAATATGGTTGGTCTTAGCAAAGTTAACCGTCTGCTGATAGAATTCCGGCGTGGCCACAGCTCCGGATGGATTGTTAGGATAGTTGAGATACATCAGCTTAGCCGCATCCACGACTTCGGGTTTAATGGTCCGATAATCAGGCAAAAAGTCGTCTTGTTCACGCAGCGTCACCAGCTCCAGTTTGACTTGTGCCAGTGAAACGCCGGACAGGTAATCGGGATAGCCGGGATCTGGCAGCAGCATTGTGTCCCCCGGGTTCAGCAGTGCAAACGGTAGTTCCACCAACCCAATTTTTGAACCGCCGAGAATGGCGATTTCCTTATCAGGATCTAAAGTGACCCCATATTCACGTTGATAGAAGTTGGCCGCTGCCCGCTTTAGTTCCGGGTCACCTCTGAATTGCGAATATTTATGATTGGCAGGTATGGCGGTTTGCTCCTGCATGGATCTGACAATAAAATCGGGAGTCGGCTGATCCGGATTCCCCCTCCCCCGTTGATGACATCCGCACCGGTGGCTACTTTAGCATTGACCTTCTTGACCAGACCGGCAAAAAATTGTTTCGGCAACTGCTGTAATACATTCGATTCTTCAAATTTCAACTGATTTCCTCCAATGTGGTATGTATAAATGATCATAAAAATGCTAAATGAATTTTAATGATTATTATGATAAACTGCCAAATCAATGTCAACACATTTTCTAATTTAAAATTAACAATTCTCAGTGTTTTACAATGTCACAGCAAGCTTGGCACCGTTTGCACAAATTGGTTAATGCTATACAGATTCACAAATTTCTGGTATTATGTTCTCATTATTATATGTTATGTTTTATTACATATGTCTAGGAGGAATAATTCATGAAGCGCAAAGTGTTAACGGCTTTCGGATTGCTGGCAGCTTTTGCCACGATCTTGTTCTGTCTGGCGCTACCAGGCAGCGAAGCACAAGCTAAGACGTACCAAATCGGGACAGATGTTACTTATCCCCCATTTGAATTTGCCAACAAGGAAAATAAATACGTCGGAATCGATATTGACATTATCAAGTCAATTGCCAAAGAGGAAGGCTTTAAAGTCAATGTTAAGCCGGTTGGATTTAACGCGGCGGTGCAATCCGTTCAATCCGGCCAGCTTGACGGAATTATTGCCGGGATGACGATCACCCCGGAACGAAAAGATAAGTTTGATTTCGGAACACCCTACTATAAGACCGGTGCGGTCATGGCCGTCAAAAAAGGCAGTGACATCACCAGTTTCAAACAACTTAAGGGTAAAAAAGTAGCTCTCAAAACCGGAACGGCCGCTGCGGATTATGCCAATAGTTTGAAGAAGAAGTATGGGTTTAAGACCGTGACGTTCGATGATTCGGATAATATGTATCAAGACGTCACGACCGGCAACTCGGTTGCTTGTTTCGACGACCAACCCGTTCTCCAGTATGGCATTAAACACGGTTTAAAGCTTCAAATTGCCAGCAAGCCTGCTAACCAAGGTTGGTATGGGTTTGGTGTTAAAAAGGGCACTCACAAGGCATTAATTAAGAAATTCAATGCCGGCCTGAAAAAGATTCAAGCGAATGGGACTTACGACAAAATTGTCGGTAAGTATCTGGGAAACGCAAATAATTCCAAAGTAAAAGGCAAAACTTTCGTTATTGGAACTGATGTTACCTTTCCCCCGTTTGAATTTGCCAACAAGAATAACAAATACGTCGGAATTGACATGGATTTAATTCGAGCTATTGCCAACGAACAAGGCTTTAAAGTCAAAATTAAAGCCCTGGGATTCAACGCGGCCGTCCAAGCTGTTGAGTCTGGTCAAGCGGATGGTGTGATTGCCGGAATGTCAATCACCAACGAACGGAAAGCTCAGTTTGACTTTTCCAAACCGTACTTCAATTCTGGAGTTGTCATGGCTGTTGCTAAGAACAGCAAGATTCATAAATTGTCAGAGTTGAAAGGTAAACGGGTTGCGGTTAAAACCGGAACCTCGGGTGCCGATTATGCCAATAGTATCAAAAAGAAATACGGCTTTAAAGTGGTTACATTCGATGATTCCAACAATATGTATCAAGATGTCTCAACCGGGAATTCAGTTGCCTGTTTTGAAGATCATCCAGTTATGCAATACGCAATCAAGCAAGGAACCAAGTTGAAGATTGTCACCAAGCCCGCATTAAATGCACCATATGGCTTTGCGGTTAAAAAAGGTCATAACCAAGCACTTCTGCAGGCGTTTAACCAAGGACTGGCAGATCTGAAGGCCAGCGGCACATATGATAGCATTAAGGCCAAATATTTGGGTGCTGATGAGATTAAGACAGCTGCCAAGACATCTGGCAACAGCGCCGAAGACCGGACGTTTATCGGCTTAATTAAGCAAAATAAAGGTGCCCTATGGTCAGGGCTGCAAGAAACCCTTTGGCTGACAGTGGTATCAATCTTCTTTGCAACCATCTTCGGTGTTTTGGTTGGATTGATGGGCGTGGTGCCTAACAAATTCAGTCAGGGAACTTCGACAACGTTGATTTACCTGTTTAGGGGAATGCCCCTGCTGGTTTTGGCACTGTTCATTTATACTGGAATTCCGAGTTTGACGGGGCAAAAAATTCCTGCCTTTGTCGCCGGGGTCGTGACGCTGACCTTTAACGAAGGTGCGTATATCGCCGCGTTTGTCAAAGGCGGCATTCAAGCCGTCGATCCCGGACAAATGGAAGCCTCGAGAAGTTTGGGGCTCCCGTTTGGAAAAGCCATGCGTAAAGTTATCCTGCCACAAGGGATTCGAATTATGGTGCCGTCGTTTATTAACCAATTCATTATTACTTTGAAGGATACGTCAATCCTATCAATTATTGGTTTGCTTGAATTGACCCAGACCGGTAAAATTATTATTGCGAGAAACTTGGAAGGATTCAAAGTCTGGACAATCGTTGCCGCAATTTATCTGATTATTATTACTGTATTAACTTGGTTATCAAATTGGGTACAAAGGAGAACTAAGGTATGAGCGAAAAAGTAAAAGTCACAAATTTAGTCAAAACCTTTGGTGACAATGAAGTCCTCAAGGGCATCAATCTAACGGTTCAAAAAAATGAAGTGGTCGTTATCATCGGCCCTTCAGGATCTGGAAAGAGTACCCTTCTCCGCAACCTGAATAAGTTGGAGGAACCAACTTCTGGATCGATCGTTATTGACAATGTCGACATTGCCAGAAATGATGTTGATATTAACGCGGTACGGGAAAATATTGGTATGGTGTTCCAGCATTTCAATTTGTTCAAAAACTTATCCGTTGGTGAAAACATTATGTTGGCTCCTGTCGAACTCAAAAAGGAAACCAAGGACCAGGCAGCAGTTCAGGCTAAAAAGTTACTGGAAACCGTTGGCTTACAGGAGAAGTTCGATGCGACAGTTCAATCATTGTCCGGTGGTCAGCAGCAACGAGTCGCCATTGCGCGGGCATTGGCAATGAACCCAGACATCATGTTGTTTGATGAACCAACCTCAGCACTGGATCCCGAAATGGTTGGCGATGTTCTGGCAGTTATGAAGGACTTAGCCAAGCAAGGAATGACAATGGTCGTGGTTACCCACGAAATGGGATTTGCCAAGGAAGTAGCCGACCGGGTCGTGTTTGTAGATGACGGTCAAATCCTTGAAGAAGGTACCCCAGAACAAATTTTTGAACACCCGCAGAATGAACGATTACAGGATTTCTTGAATAAAATTTTGAACGTCTAATAGATTAGATGATTAAATTGATCAGCCCGTTACGAAATATTGGTTCTTCGTCAACTGTTGTTGGTGAACAAAATATTGGAGTTCTAATCACTTGGTGATTAGAGCTCTTTTTGTATGAACTCGAAAAGCGAACAGCACTCTTAGCCGGAATCTGAAGAAGTTTCGGTAACCAAATCCAGTGCGTTTAATGACTTTAATCTTGTTGTTTGAACCTTCTAAGGGCCCGTTGGTGTAATGGTGAGTAAAGGTATTGCCAATTTCATCATGATGAGTCGCTAGGGTCTGGAGGGTTGCCAACATCTCTTCCGAGCAGCCCTCTAAGTGATGGAATACTTGATTATAGTTGGGCCAATCACGGTTTTTGATGGTTTCACGTAACCGATTCATCACGTTGTAAGTTTGCTTGAGCTCGGGATCAATGTCCAATAAAGCATCAACCACATCAGTGGCAGTCGCTGGATAAGGGAAGTTTGTCCACTTACGGAAAGCTTCGTAGTTGAGGTGATTTTCCGGCGTTAATAATAGTTTCCAATAGCGTTTTAGGGCGTGATACTCGCGTGAGGAAGTCGCCAGGGTTTTCATGAGGCGCACCCGCGTCTTATTAAAAGCTCGATTTAAAGCGTTAACCAAGTGGAACGGATCGATGACAACGATGGCGTTCGGAAAGATCTGCCCCACCAATTTGGGATAGGTATAGTTCATATCGGTGACGATAATTTTCACATTTTCTCGCGCAGCCTGGTCGTAATGCTGGAAATACTTTTGAAGCTGATAGATGGTCCTAAAGGGTAACAGGTCGATCAATTCGTGGGTTTCCGCATCCATAAATTCAAAGCTCATCGCGTCGGTGGCGCTCTTAGTGCTTTTAACTTCGTCCATGAGGAGAACTTTTGGTAAATAGTGCCAGTTGGTTTGAAAGTCCCGTTCAGCGCGCAAGAGCTGCCGACCAACGAATGAATCCGAAGTGGATAACTCATCGGCAATGTGTTTGAGCGAAACCGGTTCGGTCAGTTTTTCTAAGCATTGTTTGCGGGTCGTATTTGAAATCGTGCAGTGTTTCGGCACCGCATTCGTCTGCGCCAGGAAATTGGTATGACAAGCCTTACAGTGAAAGTTTCGCCGATTGAGACACAGGATAACGGTGCTGCCCAATGTTTTTGCGAATCTAATGGTGGTCTTCCGCCAACCATAGCCAATAATTTGGTGATCATTGATAATCCCACAATTGCGGCATGCCTTGGGGGTGTAGTTTAGGGACCCCACCAATCGAATCACTCCATCATCACCCACTTGTCCTTCCTCAATTATTAAGTGTTCATCATCTATTCCTAACAACATTTTCGTAGTATCATTTGACATAGGGCATTTCCTTTCTTGACTTAATTCTGTGGTGGGAGCAAGTTAACGGACGGGAGATGTCCGCTTTTTTATTCTAATGATAAACAAAAAATCTGTCATCAGTAATAGATAAAAATCTATTACCAACAACAGATATTGTAGAACCGAAATATTTCGTGACGGGCTTTTTTATCGTCAGTTGACATTTTAGTGTGTCGTTCAATGGCATACACTACGAAAGGATCGTCAGACATTTTCGGATCCTCATATGGGGGTCTCTAGAAGCAAGTCCCCCATCAGTGCTCAAGTTTCTTGATCCTTATTCTAGCTTTAACCAAATCGATCTTCCAGTTCGTCTGTTAACAGATGAGATTCAACTGTATAATAAAAATGAATAGTTGTTCGCATTTTATCGTATTACGACTTATGTGGCCGATTGATTTGGTCAACGAAACATTTTTTGAGGGGGATCACAACGTGAAATCACATCAACATATCCTGCTAACAGCCGTCATATTGATTGCCATAACTGGCGGCTTGGCGGGTTGCAGCGATGGCAGTGGCAGTCATCAGGCCGCCGATCATCACGCATCGCAGGTGGCTACAACCAGTAGTTCTCATGCCACCCAATCAGCAAAAAAAGTTCATACTCATTCACACCACAGTTCAACTGCGTCGGCAAGCCAACAGCACCAAGCCATTTTGAACAAGCTGGTGAGTTATACCAACAAGGAATCCGCCGGGCCGACTGGTGATTATTATTGGACAACTGGAAAAGCTCATTTTAGCCATTTTGCCGGGCTGGCAGCTGGTGACTATCATTTCTCAGCTGATGCCCAAGGCAGATCTGCGACTGCCCGAGCAGTGCTGACTTATTCTGAATATCATCTGTCCCAGGGCGGCCGTCAAGGAGATCCACTGGAACCTCCTGCCTGGCCGGAAAACAAAATGGTATCAATTACCTATGGACTGACGGGGCGGACCTATCATGGCTACCTTTATAATCGGAGCCACTCGATTGGTGACAGTTTGCTGGGGGCCAAATCATATACATCAAACTACAATTTCACAACGGGTACCCGACCGCAAAATGTGGGCGCCGATCAAAATGGTGGAATGCGGGCCACAGAGGAAGCGGCGGAAAATTACTGGGAAGACAACCCCAATACTCACCACGTTATTTATTACCAAACAACTCCCCTGTACAAGGGAAGCGAAACGATGCCCCGTGGATCAATTGTCGATGTCCGATCATCAGATAAATCCTTGAACACGGAAGTTGTGGTTATCAATGACGCTGAAGGTATCCGAATTAATTACCAAGATGGCAGCAACAACGCCAAACAATATCACCGACGCAGCTCGACGATGGCTTATACACATCATCGTTCAACTACTTCGACTGGGAGTTCCAATTCACATCAGAGTGCTACAGCCACAACTACAAATGGCGGTTGGACAATTGCTAGATCCGGAATGGTATTTGTTTCTGATAGTGACAAGTATTATTCTGAGGTCAAGAATCCCAATAATTACCATTACGAGAGTGTTTCTCAAGCAAATGCCAGTGGTGCAACCCAAGCATCGCGTGGTAATCAATATGCTAGACCCTAGCTGAATCAAGATAACTTTGGATTGAAGACGATAATCTTCAATCTTTTTCTTTTAAAAATTGTCGCCGATTATTTATAGATGACCTATTTAAACAAAAAAACGGTAGTGAGGCAATGGTAATGGAGGCTCACTAATTTTCTTACCCTCCCTCACCCAATACATCCTACTATCGTTAATCGGTCCGGTATTGATTGGTAATGACTCGCATTGATCTCTATGTTAAAATGATCACGTAGAATGCTATCCTAAATTAACTTATGAAGGTTGGTGAACGTCCGTGAAATTTTTAATTGTATGTGCATCCGCCTTAACGCTGTGTACGGGTGCCGTTGGTGTCACTCATTATTGTACAACGCCGCATCAATCACAGCCTCGTGTTGAGCGTGGTTGTGGTATGTATCGGTAATTGTGGTTTTGTTCTTGATTCAATTTCAAGTCAATAAAAAAGGAATCATTGATTGATATTCAATGATTCCTTTTTTATTAATATTTGTTAGTGATACCGGAGGTGGGGTTCGAACCCACACGATCTCAACGATCACTGGATTTTGAGTCCAGCGCGTCTGCCAATTCCGCCACTCCGGCAAAATAATATTTGATTGGCCAATACATGGAAAAAGGCGGTAATCGGATTCGAACCGACGATGAAGGTTTTGCAGACCTCTGCCTTACCACTTGGCTATACCGCCATAACTTTGGCTAACCCAACTGGGTTAGCTGGATTCGAACCAGCGCATGACAGAGTCAAAGTCTGTTGCCTTACCACTTGGCTATAACCCAATCAAAAGGCGGTATGTGGGAATCGAACCCACGCGTGTCGGATCCACAAACCGATGTGTTAACCACTTCACCAATACCGCCATAGTATTATTAACAGGGATAGTAGGAGTTGAACCCACACCGACGGTTTTGGAGACCGTAGTTCTACCATTAAACTATATCCCTATAAGATGGAGGGGAGTGGATTCGAACCACCGAACCCGAAGGAGCGGATTTACAGTCCGCCGCGTTTAGCCAGACTTCGCTACCCCTCCATGAATGGCGCGGGACAGAATCGAACTGCCGACACATGCAGCTTCAATGCATTGCTCTACCGACTGAGCTACCGAGCCATTAACCATCTTGAGTATAATAATACCTATGTTGTGCATTCAATTTTCAAATACATAACAACGGTTCGTACGAGACTCGAACTCGTGATCTCCTGCGTGACAGGCAGGCGTCCTAACCAGCTAGACCAACGAACCAATGTTGCTATGGAAATGGAGGATACAGGGATCGAACCTGTGACCTCCTGCTTGTAAGGCAGATGCTCTCCCAGCTGAGCTAATCCTCCATAATGACCCGTACGGGATTTGAACCCATGTTACCGCCGTGAAAGGGCGGTGTCTTAACCACTTGACCAACGGGTCATAAACTTATTATTCGGTTACGGAGAGTAAGGGATTCGAACCCTTGAAACAGGCTTTTACCCGTTTACATCATTTCCAATGATGCTCCTTCGGCCAGCTCGGACAACTCTCCATTAAAAATAATAACTCCGGCAGGCGGGCTCGAACCGTCGACAACCTGATTAACAGTCAGGTGCTCTACCAACTGAGCTATGCCGGAATAATCGCGTGGCAACGTCCTACCCTCGCAGGGGGCGATCCCCCAACTACTCTTGGCGTGCAGAAGCTTAACTTCTGTGTTCGGCATGGGAACAGGTGTATCCTTCTGGCTATCGCCACCACACTATTTTTCCTTGAAAGAACTTCGTTCTCTCAAAACTAGCTAATATTAATTTTCTGCCCTTGAACACCATTTCTACTTGGTTAAGTCCTCGACCGATTAGTATTGGTCCGCTCCGTACATCACTGCACTTCCACTTCCAACCTATCTACCTGATCATCTCTCAGGGGTCTTACTTCCATATAGGAATGGGAAATCTCATCTTGAGGTAAGTTTCACACTTAGATGCTTTCAGCGTTTATCTCATCCATACGTAGCTACCCAGCGGTGCGCCTGGCGGCGCAACTGGTACACCAGCGGTATGTCCATCCCGGTCCTCTCGTACTAAGGACAGCTCCTCTCAAATTTCCTACGCCCGCGACGGATAGGGACCGAACTGTCTCACGACGTTCTGAACCCAGCTCGCGTACCGCTTTAATGGGCGAACAGCCCAACCCTTGGGACCGACTACAGCCCCAGGATGCGATGAGCCGACATCGAGGTGCCAAACCTCCCCGTCGATGTGGACTCTTGGGGGAGATAAGCCTGTTATCCCAGGGTAGCTTTTATCCGTTGAGCGATGGCCCTTCCATACGGTACCACCGGATCACTAAGCCCGACTTTCGTCCCTGCTCGACCTGTCTGTCTCGCAGTCAAGCTCCCTTCTGCCTTTACACTCGTTGAATGATTTCCAACCATTCTGAGGGAACCTTTGGGCGCCTCCGTTACTGTTTGGGAGGCGACCGCCCCAGTCAAACTGCCTACCTGACACTGTCTCCCGCCACGCTGAGTGGCGCGGGTTAGAGTGTTCACACAGCGAGGGTAGTATCCCACCAACGCCTCTGCCGAAACTAGCGTTCCGGCTTCAATGGCTCCTACCTATCCTGTACAAGCTGTGTCAACACCCAATATCAAGCTACAGTAAAGCTCCATGGGGTCTTTCCGTCCTGTCGCGGGTAACCTGCTTCTTCACAGGTATCTTAATTTCACCGAGTCTCTCGTTGAGACAGTGCCCAGATCGTTACGCCTTTCGTGCGGGTCGGAACTTACCCGACAAGGAATTTCGCTACCTTAGGACCGTTATAGTTACGGCCGCCGTTTACTGGGGCTTCATTTCTGGGCTTCGCCGAAGCTAACTCATCCACTTAACCTTCCAGCACCGGGCAGGCGTCAGCCCCTATACGTCATCTTACGATTTTGCAGAAACCTGTGTTTTTGATAAACAGTCGCCTGGGCCTTTTCACTGCGGCTGTGCTTGCGCACAGCACCCCTTCTCCGAAGTTACGGGGTCATTTTGCCGAGTTCCTTAACGAGAGTTCACTCGCTCACCTGAGGATTCTCTCCTCGACTACCTGTGTCGGTTTGCGGTACGGGTAGTTGATGACTCACTAGAAGCTTTTCTCGGCAGTGTGACGTTGGTTGCTTCCCTACTTAAATTTCGGTCCTCATCACCACTTGTCAACCCGCCAAAAAGCATTTGACTCTTTGACTGACTCGTGGCTTGAACATCCCTTTCCAACTGGATGCACAACTTAGCCTCCTGCGTCCCTCCATCGCTCAAACATCATCAACTAGTACAGGAATCTCAACCTGTTATCCATCGCCTACGCCTTGCGGCCTCGGCTTAGGTCCCGACTAACCCTGGGAGGACGAGCCTTCCCCAGGAAACCTTAGTCATTCGGTGGATCAGATTCTCACTGATCTTTCGCTACTCATACCGGCATTCTCACTTCTAAGCGCTCCACCAGTCCTTACGGTCTGGCTTCATTGCCCTTAGAACGCTCTCCTATCACTTGACCGAAGGTCAAGTCCACAGTCTCGGTAATATGCTTAGCCCCGGTAAATTTTCGGCGCGGAATCACTCGACTAGTGAGCTATTACGCACTCTTTAAATGGTGGCTGCTTCTGAGCCAACATCCTAGTTGTCTATGCAACTCCACATCCTTTTCCACTTAGCATATATTTAGGGACCTTAACTGGTGGTCTGGGCTGTTCCCCTTTTGACGATGGATCTTATCACTCACCGTCTGACTCCCGGATAAAAATCAATGGTATTCGGAGTTTATCTGAACTTAGTAACCCATGACGGGCCCCTCATCCAAACAGTGGCTCTACCTCCATGATTCTACGTCCGAGGCTAGCCCTAAAGCTATTTCGGAGAGAACCAGCTATCTCCAAGTTCGTTTGGAATTTCACCGCTACCCACACCTCATCCCAGCACTTTTCAACGTACACGGGTTCGGGCCTCCAGTGCGTTTTACCGCACCTTCACCCTGGACATGGGTAGATCACCTGGTTTCGGGTCTACAGCAACATACTAAAACGCCCATTTCAGACTCGCTTTCGCTGCGGCTCCGGCTTTTAAACCTTAACCTGGCATGTTACCGTAACTCGCCGGTTCATTCTACAAGAGGCACGCTATCACCCATTAACGGGCTCTAACTGCTTGTAGGCACATAGTTTCAGGAACTATTTCACTCCCCTTCCGGGGTGCTTTTCACCTTTCCCTCACGGTACTGGTTCACTATCGGTCACTAGAGAGTATTTAGCCTTGGGAGATGGTCCTCCCGGATTCCGACGACGTTTCACGTGTGTCGCCGTACTCAGGATCCTGAACTGAGGGTCATTGATTTCACCTACGGGGCTATCACCCTGTTTCGCCAACCTTCCCAGATTGTTCGATTATCAACAACTTTGGTAACTCAAATGTTCAGTCCTACAACCCCAATGAGCAAGCTCATTGGTTTGGGCTGTTCCCCGTTCGCTCGCCGCTACTGAGGGAATCGAAAATTTCTTTCTGCTCCTGTGGATACTGAGATGTTTCAGTTCCCCACGTCTACCTCTATACAGCTATGAATTCACTATATAGTAACAGTCGATTAAAACTGCTGGGTTTCCCCATTCGGAAATCTCCGGATCAAAGCTTACGTACAGCTCCCCGAAGCATATCGGTGTTAGTCCCGTCCTTCATCGGCTTCTAGTGCCAAGGCATCCACCATGCGCCCTTTTTAACTTAACCTGTACATCACTACGTGATGCAAAGTTAATTGAGTATTTGCGATTTTTTTCTAGTTAACAAACTCAAAATAACGCGGTGTTCTCGGTTGAAATTATATAAATACAATTTCAAAAAATTATTACAGAAAATTAATATTATCTAGTTTTCAAAGAACCAAGTCTGACACTCTCGTGTCAATGGAGAATAGCGGGATCGAACCGCTGACCCCCTGCTTGCAAAGCAGGTGCTCTCCCATCTGAGCTAATTCCCCATGTTACTCCGGTGATAGCTAACTATCAGGCCGTGGATGGGCCTAAATGGACTCGAACCATCGACCTCACGCTTATCAGGCGTGCGCTCTAACCAGCTGAGCTATAGGCCCAAAAAGCGTAACCACTTTTGAGAGTAGACCTCTCAAAACTAAACAAAACTTTCGACAATGTGCAGGATTCCGTTTTTCCTTAGAAAGGAGGTGATCCAGCCGCAGGTTCTCCTACGGCTACCTTGTTACGACTTCACCCTAATCATCTGTCCCACCTTAGACGGCTGGTCCCCGAAGGTTACCTCACCGGCTTTGGGTGTTACAAACTCTCATGGTGTGACGGGCGGTGTGTACAAGGCCCGGGAACGTATTCACCGTGGCATGCTGATCCACGATTACTAGCGATTCCAACTTCATGTAGGCGAGTTGCAGCCTACAATCCGAACTGAGAACGGCTTTAAGAGATTAGCTTGACCTCGCGGTTTCGCGACTCGTTGTACCGTCCATTGTAGCACGTGTGTAGCCCAGGTCATAAGGGGCATGATGATTTGACGTCATCCCCACCTTCCTCCGGTTTGTCACCGGCAGTCTTGCTAGAGTGCCCAACTGAATGCTGGCAACTAACAATAAGGGTTGCGCTCGTTGCGGGACTTAACCCAACATCTCACGACACGAGCTGACGACAACCATGCACCACCTGTCATTCTGTCCCCGAAGGGAACGCCTAATCTCTTAGGTTGGCAGAAGATGTCAAGACCTGGTAAGGTTCTTCGCGTAGCATCGAATTAAACCACATGCTCCACCGCTTGTGCGGGCCCCCGTCAATTCCTTTGAGTTTCAACCTTGCGGTCGTACTCCCCAGGCGGAGTGCTTAATGCGTTAGCTGCAGCACTGAAGGGCGGAAACCCTCCAACACTTAGCACTCATCGTTTACGGCATGGACTACCAGGGTATCTAATCCTGTTCGCTACCCATGCTTTCGAGCCTCAGCGTCAGTTACAGACCAGACAGCCGCCTTCGCCACTGGTGTTCTTCCATATATCTACGCATTTCACCGCTACACATGGAGTTCCACTGTCCTCTTCTGCACTCAAGTCTCCCGGTTTCCGATGCACTTCTCCGGTTAAGCCGAAGGCTTTCACATCAGACCTAAAAAACCGCCTGCGCTCGCTTTACGCCCAATAAATCCGGACAACGCTTGCCACCTACGTATTACCGCGGCTGCTGGCACGTAGTTAGCCGTGGCTTTCTGGTTGGATACCGTCAAGATGTCAACAGTTACTCTGACACCTGTTCTTCTCCAACAACAGAGTTTTACGAGCCGAAACCCTTCATCACTCACGCGGCGTTGCTCCATCAGACTTTCGTCCATTGTGGAAGATTCCCTACTGCTGCCTCCCGTAGGAGTTTGGGCCGTGTCTCAGTCCCAATGTGGCCGATTACCCTCTCAGGTCGGCTACGTATCATCGCCTTGGTAGGCCGTTACCTTACCAACAAGCTAATACGCCGCGGGTCCATCCTAAAGTGACAGCCGAAGCCGTCTTTTAAACCAAAACCAGGTGGTTTTGGTTGTTATACGGTATTAGCACCTGTTTCCAAGTGTTATCCCCTACTTCAAGGGCAGGTTACCCACGTGTTACTCACCAGTTCGCCACTCGTCTCAATGTTAAATCTTTCAAGTGCAAGCACCTAAAATCATCAACAGAGACGCGTTCGACTTGCATGTATTAGGCACGCCGCCAGCGTTCGTCCTGAGCCAGGATCAAACTCTCATCTTAAATTGTTTAAAATGATAAGCCTGTGATAGCTCATGATTTAAATTTATTATTTGTTTTACGAATTGACTTCGCAAATGTTTGGTTCCAATTCCGAAGAATTGAAACGCCCTGCACATTTGTTTGTCGAAAATTTTGTTCAGTTTTCAAAGGTCTACTTGGTTGTCGGAAGCGCTTGTTTCTCGCTTTTGACAACTATTTAATATTATCAGATATCCGGTTTGAAATCAAGTGATTTTTAACTGATTTTTCAAATGTTAATTGTCACTGGCAGATCAAATGGATAATTGACAACAGAAAATATTCTACCAATTTGTGAAAGCTGGGTCAAGAACTTTCTTCCAAACTAACTAAAAAAGTTCTGGGCATCCCTCATCCAACCACCTTTAGCCCTGGCAAGTGACGTAAATCCGATATTCAATCGGTAATCAGTCCAGTAGTGAATTCTCTTCGGACGAAAGCTTTTTGGCCGGCGAAGGATTTCAAGATTAACATCAGTGCTGCGAGTGGAGAGACTAATTTTGCCAGAATACTCATCAATATCAATAATGAGCGCGGAAACTGTTTGTCCAACCCGAAAGATCTTATAGAGGTCATCCACGAATCCTGTTTGACACTCAGAGATGTGAATCAGCCCCTGCATATGTTCACCAATATCCAGGAATACGCCATAGGGTTGAATACCAGTGACGGTTCCATGGACCTTCATGCCTATCTTAAAACTCATAATAATCATCCTATCTGTAATCTGTTAATAATTGTAGCGTGGATCCCTTGATTTAACAACAAAACTTATTTTTTGTTAAAGGACAGGTAATAACTCGCCAACTTCTCAGGGAATTTGGTAAAATCAATTATAAATTTTCGAAAGGAATGATTACTTGAGCACGCTCATTGATTTTATCTTACACATCGACGATCACCTAATAAATATCGTGAATACATTTGGGAACTCCACCTACCTCATTCTCTTTGGAATGATCTTTATTGAAACAGGCGCAGTCATCTTCCCATTTCTGCCTGGTGACTCACTGCTATTTGCTGCGGCGGCATTATCAGCCAACGTAAACTACGGTTTAAGCATCGGCTTGTTTGTAATCATCTTTTTGGCCGCTTCAATTGGCGGCGATTCACTCAACTTCTTCTTTGGAAACAAATTTGGAGAAATTATTCCCCGAAATCGAATCCTGGGAAAATTTATTAAGGAAAAGGATTTAACCAAGGCCCGGGAGTTCTTTAACAAATATGGGGCAATGGCCATCTTCTTTGGCCGATTCATTCCAATCATCAGAACGTTAATCCCCTTCGTTGCCGCTACGAGTGATTTTCCTTATAAACGATTCATTAAGTATAATCTGATTGCATGTATCTCATGGGTCGCCATCTGTTG
Organism: Lentilactobacillus buchneri; assembly: GCF_018314255.1. NCBI lineage: Bacteria > Bacillati > Bacillota > Bacilli > Lactobacillales > Lactobacillaceae > Lentilactobacillus > Lentilactobacillus buchneri. The sequence goes on along the minus strand of NZ_CP073066.1, from coordinate 2,079,341 downwards.
TGGTGCCGGCTATTACTTCGGTAACATCCCCGTTGTTAAAGAAAACTTCTCGATGGTCATTATTGGAATCGTCGCGATCTCGCTCATTCCGGCAGTCGTTGGCTATGTTAAAACAAAATTTGCCTCTTCCAAGTAGACAGTAATTTACTTTCAGAATAACTCTTGATATAATTAAAACTGTTGTGGTGAGTTGGCAGAGTGGTAATGCACCGGACTCGAAATCCGGCGAACCGGCTAATACCGGCGCGCAGGTTCAAATCCTGTACTCACCTTATATGACAGTAAGCATCTCAGCGTACCAATGCTGAGATGCTTTTTTGTTTAACTAAGTACGAATTCAAATGTAACAAAAAAGCTCATTGCCACTGGATAACCAGCAGTAATGAACTTGGTTTAATATTTTAGCAAAGTAAAGAAATCATAGTCTTTGACTTTTTCACGGCCTTTAAGATCTGACAACTCAATCAAAAATGCGGTGCCGACAACAATTCCGCCCAACTTCTCTACTAGACGAATAGTTGCATCAATTGTCCCACCAGTGGCCAATAAGTCATCTGTTACTAAGACCCGCTGACCCGGCTTAACAGCGTTGGTTCGTAAGTACAGTGATGATTTACCATACTCCAAGCCATAACTTTCCTCAATCGTTTCACCAGGCAGTTTGTTTTTCTTACGAGCTGGTGAGAAACCAACCCCCAACTTGTAGGCGACTGGACAGCCAACAATGAACCCTCTGGCCTCTGGACCCACAATCATCTGAACGTTCCGTTCCTTGGCAAAATCAACTATCTTGTCGGTTGCTGCCCGATAGACTTCACCGTTTTCAAGTAAAGGTGAAATGTCTCTAAATAGGATTCCGGGTTCCGGAAAGTCCGGATATGATGCAATATATTTTGAAAAATCGATTGGCATATTCTTTCTTCCTTTCATCAAACACCCAAACAGTCCTTGACGAAGCTGACTAATTCATGAGTATTTGAAACCAACAATTTCTTTTCAGCTGCAAGCTGTTCAACTCGAAGATGGTAACTTGGAGCTGTTTTCAAATCACGGGCAGTATAATTCGGATTCAAATTAATCACCCGATCCTGAATCGTAATGAAATCCAACTCCAAAAAGACTTGAACCATAAAAATAATTGTCCGTGCAGAAATGTGTAAGTGCTCTGAAATTTGTTTTAACTGCGTCGCAATATTAACGTTTGAATGTTCTTTAACGAACCTAAACAGTTTAGCATAAGAATTCCGATCTGGCATCCCTATTTTGGAGATAAGTTGTTTTTTGTAAAGATATAGGACCGTGGTTTGTGGTTGGACTTTGGCTAAGAGCTGAACCAAATCGTCAAGCACGTCCGGACAATCAACAATATACAAGCGATTGCCATTAGCCGATGCCTCGGTGACTTGGTCATACATCACAACTTGCGATTGGTCACCCACATATCCTTGCAGCTGTTTTAAGACTTTTTCGTGGAAGAAAACGTAAGTGCCGACTGTCGCAAACATCTTTCGGTGCAGCTCGTGGGTCCGCTCATCGATCACCGGCGGTAATGTCTGCTTCAGATCATCGACCATTAATTGGAGCGTCGTTCGATTATTCCAAGTGTTTTCCCCAATCTCGCCAACCACTTGAACGGCTGCTTGAGAATTTTGAAGCTCAACGGCAGCACTTCCTCGACCAAAGGCAATCGCAGTGAGCCGATTATTGCCTTGAACCAGTGAAAACTTCAGGTGATCACTGGTCTTACCCATTGCCTTTACGTTGGCGAGCTGATCAAATTGGACTTGAAAAATGGGCTTAGGGTTGTCCTGGCCAAACGGTGCCAAAGTTTTGATTTGGTCACATAACACTGCTGTAACCTGAGAGACCGGAATAACGCCGGCAATGGCCAACTTGGGCTTAACAGATAAATCCAATTGCTGCTCTTCCGCAGCTTTTTCCAACTGGTCCTTCAAAACAGGCACTTTGTCCTTCTTGATGGTCAATCCAACTGCAGAATGGTGGCCGCCAAAGCCAATCGTTTGATCGCGAATGGGGTCAATTGCTTTAAATAAATCAAAATTGTCGACACTACGGCCGGATCCCTTAACCTCTTCGCTACCATCGGTGTCGGTCATGACGATTGTCGGGCGCTGATATTTGTCAACCAGTCGACTTGCAACGATTCCGAGAACCCCCTGGTGCCAGTTATGGCCGACGACAACCAGCGTGTGCCGTTGAGAAATGTCGCCACTATCTTCAACGGACTGAACCGCTTCAGTGAAGAACTGGTCGACAAGTGACTTGCGTAAGTCGTTTTGCTGATTGGCAAATTTGGCTAATTCACCTGCGCGATCCTCGTCAAATGTCGATAATAATTCGACCCCGACTGTGGCATCTTTGATCCGACCAAGCGAATTCAAACGGGGAGCAATCCCAAAGCCAATATCTTCTTCGCTAAATCTCCCCAAATCAATGCCGGCTTCCTTAATCAAAGCAAGCAGCCCCGGACGTTGACTATTTGAAATCGCCTGAACACCGAATTTAACAATTGCGCGATTCTCATCACGTAACGATACGACATCGGCAACCGTTCCGATCGCTGTAATATCAATCAGATCAGACGGTACTTCGTCCATCAACGCTTGAGCAACTTTAAAAGCCACGCCAGCGCCACAAAGATCGCCAAATGGGTAAGCATCCCCATTTTCATTTTTTACCCGCGGATGAATAATCGCATACGCATCAGGCAACTTTTCAGGAAGCGAGTGATGATCGGTTACCACCACATCGCAATGCAACTCATTTGCAGCTGCAATCGCTTGATTCCCGGCAACCCCGTTATCAACAGTGACAATCAGTGATGTACCCTTTTGAATAATCTTTTGAAAAGCTTCGACGTTCGGGCCGTAACCTTCAGTAAATCGGTTGGGAATATAATAATCAACGTCAGCACCCAGATCACTCAATGTCTCGTACATAACGGTTGTGCTGGTAATCCCATCTGCGTCATAATCGCCATAGACAGTAATATGCTCCCCATTTTCGACGGCTTGTTGAATTCGTTCAATTCCCTTATGCATATCATGCATCAAAAACGGGTCATGAAAGGCACTGACAGAAGGATTCAAGAAATCCTCGACAACATCAGCACTGGTAATGCCACGCTGAATTAACATTTTAGCGATAAATGGGTCAATATTTGCATCCTTGGCCAACTTGTCAACTACTGACGAATCAGCTGGTTGATCAAGCTGCCACTTATACTTGGAATCAATCATTAAAACACTCTACCTTACTTTTGAGATGATAATTTCTCGGTTAATTTGGCAATCTCATCCTGCAAATCACTGATTTGTTGATCTCGACTACCAATCTCCTGTTTACCCGTCGAATTTTTCAAACGAGTTTCTAATTCTTTGAGATTGTTATTGAGTTCGCCAATCTCGGCGTTTAAATCGTCTTGTCGTTTTTGGCTTTCAGATGCCAATTGCTTATATTGACGATTCTTTTTGACATTCTGAGTCGACGAGAACAGAAAAATAATCAGGGCACCAATTAAGAGACAAATCAAAATCAAAAGTACCAGTGGCACCTGAAATGATGCGAAGCCAAAGTTAACCTCAACAGATTCAAAATTCATCAATGCAAAAATTGCAATGATGATAATCAATATAATGCTGATAATTGTGCTAATTTGCTTTTTCAATCTTATCCCCCCAGAAATGATTCGCTAATGCTTCTCAAACGGGATCTCAATGACATCAAAATCCTTCACAACTTTGGTATTGGGAAATACCGTTTGTGCCTGTTTTTCAAGTTCATGGGCCATTTTACCGGTATAACGGGCAGAAATGTGATTCAACAGCAGCATCTTTGCGCCAGCTTGTTTGGCGATTTGAGCAGCCTGCATATTGGTTGAATGATAATAATTCTTGGCAAGTTTGTTTTCACCCTTGCCAAAGGTACTCTCATGAACCAAGGCATCGGCATGCTCTGCCAGTTTGACGGCGTTGTCAGTTTTTCGGGTATCCCCGATAATCGTGACAATTCGCCCGGGTTGGGCACGACCGATCATTTCTTTACCATCAATCACCCGACCATCCGTCAGCTTAACAGTTTGTCCCATTTTCAACTTGCCATATACCGGCCCGGATGGAATATGCAACTGAGTCAACTTCTCGACCATCAATTCGCCTGGATGATCATGTTCAACAACCCGATAGCCAAAGCTGGTAATCCGATGGTCCAGAGGCGCGGCATAAACAGTAAACTTCTTACCTTCAAAAATTTTGCCATCGGTGTCCTTGGGTAATTCATGGAAATTAATTTTATACGAGAGCCGACTTTCAGAAATCTTCAAACTCACATTGACATATTCTTTAATCCCTTTTGGCCCATATATGTCCAATGGCGTGTTGCCGCCTTGAAACGAGCGACTGCTTAACAACCCCGGCAGGCCAAAAATATGATCGCCGTGCAGATGGCTGATAAAAATTTTTTCAATCTTGCGGGGGCGAATTGTTGAACGAAGAATCTGGTGTTGGGTGCCTTCGCCGACATCAAATAACCACACCGAGTTGATTTCGTCAAGTAACCGTAACGCCAAGCTTGACACGTTGCGAAATTTGCCTGGAGACCCTGCCCCAGTGCCTAAAAATTCAATCTGCATTATTATCGTTTCCTTATTTTTAAAATCGAGTTAGAGTGATTGGCACCTGCCAACCGCTTAAAATCACTTTTCAATTGTATCATAAATCCGTTAAAATAATCATTAGAAGGGAATGGCAGCCATGAATTTAGATGAGTTTTTCCGCGCCAGCAGTACACTAAACCCAAAGTTGACCCTATTAATTTCAGAAGGTCAGCACTTTTTGCCGGTTAATCAGCTGTTAATTGATAAAAATTCGTTATTGTTGGGCAAATCGAGCCCATCTCAGGGTGGATTTGCTACAATAACGTTGGATCAATTCATGACCAGAACCAAACGGCTCTCCCTCAAGACAGATTTAAGAACTTTAAACGACCGCCAATTGATATTTGGGTTTAGAATTGTCAATAAATCAATTGTTTTTTACTAGGAGATAAAAATATGAAAGCAAAAGGATACTTAATCATCATGTTTGCCATCCTGTCGGTTGGATTAGCAGCCTGCGGTGGTAATAAAAGCAATCAAGCAACTGAGAAAAAGTCATTGAGTGCTGATATGTCAAACGAGCCTTCCAGCTCATCAACCAGTTCAAGTTCCAGCCAATCGTGGAGTGATTATCAATACAAAGTTCCCAAATCAGTCCAAAAGAATGCTCACTATGTCAAAAATGGCGACTTGAGCACGAAACATCAATTTACTTTTGACCGTTTTGGGACTCGACAGCAATTAGCCGACGTGACCACCAAACCGGTTGATATCAAAGCTGACAAATTAACTTATAAAGTCAACCAGGTAAGAGTCATCAAGAACACCGCCAAGACGCCGCAAGCTAAAGAGGCCGCCGAACAGGTGCTCAATCTTCGCAGCATTCCAGACACTTACTACACCTTCGTTCTCAATTACACAGTGACGAATCATCACAACTTTGAAATTGCACTAAACGGTGTCAATTATGTTAAAACCAATCAAGGGCAAATGTTGACCACAGCTAATCAATTAACCGACTCGTCTGCCGGCAATAAAATTGGTGCTAATCGAGCCGTCAGCTTTGCGATGACCGGCTACCTTCACAATTATGCGACTCAGCCGGCAACCAAACTCACCATTCAGTTTGGTGCCATCTACACCACCACTCAAAAGAAAGTTGCCCCCTCACCGGATTCAACACTCACCATTAATTTGAAATAAGCCAAAAAAGTTTGAAAGCCTTCAATCCAGCTGCTTGCATGGAATGAAGGCCTTCAAACTTTTATTTTTTACTATAAAAATCGCTAATCGACGTCGCAATGAGATGTGTATAATAAATATTCCCTTTTGGATTGGGATGAACGTTGTCGTTCCAGAACCAATCCCGCCGATTCAAACTATAGCTGTGCCAGTCAATGATATGCATATTCTTATGGCGTTTAGCAGCAGCTCGAATCGTGTGATTAACTTCGGTTTCCCAATTTCTGGTTGGCACGTGAGTCGTTACCCAGAAGATTTGATGCTTGGGTCCAATTGACTTGATAACCGAATTAATCTGGGCGGAAGTCATTGGTGAGTTGGTCCCCAAGTTAATTAAAACGTTAGGTGCCAGCTCGTTTTTATTCTTCATTTGGGTCAAAACCTGCCCAGCCTGCCAAATTTGACGACCAACGGCAGCGGAAACATAGGCATTTTGAAAGACATTTTGAAGATCGTGACTGTTATCAGCTAAAATCGAGTCCCCAATGGCGGTTAACGGTTGTTGATAAACCGTCAGATACTGACGTTTGTTCAGGCCATAGTGTTTGGCGATTTTATACTGCTTAACCGTCAATTTCTTCTTCAGCAGTTTCTTCATCCGCTTTTGATTGGCAGTGAGCTTGGAAGCCTTCTTTTGTTTAGCTAACGCTGCCTTGTTATTTGCATTAGCGGTCTTTTCGTTCTTGGAGATGTTTTCTTCCAGTACATTCTTGGCATCTTTGGTAGGTGAAATTGCACTTCCATATGCCGAAATCCCAATCAGCAAAATTGCTGGTATCAGCCACAATCGTTTCCAGCCGTATTCCGAATTCGGTTGAACAAACTCGTAAATTGACCGACCGAGGTTCCTGTAGCGGTAATGTCTTAACGGTGCTTCAATATATCGATAGGACAGCTCACTAATAATCATAATCAAAGCAATTTCAATGCTTGCATTCATCAGTGGATGGGCAGCAATATTTTGAACTTTGATCTCATAAAAAATCATCACTGGAAATTGATAAAGATAAATTCCGTAGCTTCTGGTCCCCATCCATCTAAACACCGGATTGGTCAGCCAGCGGTTCACGTCCGCTCCCGGATGGGCACAGGCTGCAATCAAGGTTGTCGAAGCGATTGCCATAATGAACATTCCGCCACGATACGTAAACGTGTTTTGACCAGAGAGTTCAAAATACAGGTAAGCAATGATTGCGATTGACACCAGCCCAATAATATTGAGGGTCCAACGCGATCGCGTCGTCACATTTTTCTTCAGATGAGTAGATGGCCAAATAACAGCAAGTAAAGCACCAAAAACGATTGAAAACATTCGCGTGTCGGTGCCGTAGTAAACTCGATTCAACGTATCCGGACCAGTGTACAACAGTCCCATCAAGACACCGGAACCAATTGCCAACACAAGAAGAATATTGGCAATTGTCCGCCGTTTGCGAATAATCAAGACCATCGCGGTTAGAATTAACGGCCATATTAAGTAATACTGGCCTTCAATTGATAAGGACCACAAATGCGTAAACGGTGATTCACCGTTAAACCGGTCAAAATAACTCTGGCCATGGCCGACCTCCCACCAATTGTAAACGTACAGCATATTGGTAGTAATGATTGACCGTAAATTGGTTAATAGTGAGCGTTGAAACAGCGTTATGTATGTGCCGGTTCCCACCAGCATAAACACCAGAGCAGGATACAGCCGTTTCAGACGACGCGCGTAGAATGCCCAAAAATCAATCCGGCCGTTTTGCTCCCACTCTTGTAACAAAAGATCAGTAATTAAATACCCTGAAACGACAAAAAAGGTCGGTACACCCAAGTACCCCCCTTGCAGCTTGTACGGCAGCAAATGGTAAATGATGACACCAACAACCGCCAGTGCCCTGATCCCGTCAAAACCGGATATATAACGGCTGTTTTTAAGCCGTTTGCCTTGTTTTTTTGTTTGAACCTGTTGCATCGAAATATTCCCTGCCCTATATGAATTTGTATTTCCCCAAATAACTACTCAACGTATGTGAATGAGAAGTCCAAAACAGTAACCGTGTCACCATCTTTGGCCCCTGCCTTCCGCAAGGCATCATCAATTCCCATTCCATGCATTTGTCGCGCAAATCGTAACATACTTTGATCATGTTCGGTATCAGTCATCTTGAATAATTTCTCGATTTTATCACCGGAGATAACCCATGACTCATATTCTTTATCGTATTCAATATGGAAATCGCTGGTCTCAGCCGGTTGGTAAGCGTACTCCTTGGTCGTTTCCGCTGGCTGCTCCATGTCTGAAAGCTTGGTTGTATCAAGCAAGTCAGCCGTTCGTCGAACCAGTTCGGTTAATCCCGTATGGGTCACTGAAGAAATCGGAAAGATCTCTCGCGTCTTATCTGCATCTGAATGCTCGGCCAACTGCTGCTTGAAGATTTGAAGATTATCGGCAGAATCGGGTAAGTCCATCTTCGTAGCGACAATAATTTGTGGTCGTTTCAAAATGCGCTCGTCATATTGTTCCAGTTCTTTATTAATTGCCAAATAATCCTCAAATGGGTCACGGCCCTCAAGACCTGACATATCTACCAAATGAAGAATGACTCTGGTTCGCTCGACATGACGTAGGAATTGGAATCCAAGTCCAACACCATTCGAAGCACCCTCAACCAACCCGGGTAAATCGGCAACTGCAAAATCACGGCCGTCATCTAATCTCACCATGCCAAGGTTAGGAACCAAGGTTGTAAAATGATACCCGGCAATCTTTGGCTTGGCGCTAGTGATAACCGATAACAGCGTCGATTTACCGGCGGACGGAAATCCAACCAGGCCGACATCTGCGAGCACCTTTAATTCGAGGCTCAAAGACACTTCCTGACCCGGTTCACCGTTTTCAGCAATTTCCGGGGCTGGATTAGTCGGGCTGGCAAAATGAATGTTTCCACGCCCGCCGCGGCCGGCTTTGGCAACCACTAATTCTTGATCCGGCTTAACCAGATCGCCAATGACTTCGCCCGTAACGGTATTGGTAACCGTCGTTCCCTCGGGAACAGGAATGACCAAATCGTCGGCACTTCGGCCGGTCATTGATTTGTTGGCGCCGTTCCCGCCATTCTTGGCTTTAAACTTTCGGTGGTATCGAAAGTCCATCAAGGTGTTCATACCAGAATCCACCTTAAAGATGACATTGCCACCGCGACCACCGTCACCTCCGGCAGGGCCGCCATTTGGAACATATTTTTCCCGTCGGAAGGCAACCATGCCATTTCCGCCGTTTCCAGCTTTTACATTAATCTTTACTTGATCAACAAACATCTTATCACCATTTAATTAATTCTAATTAATCCCAAGTCGTTAGTTACGTGTTCAATACTCTAGCAGTATACCGAGTTTCCTACATCAGGTCAAAATAATCTTGAGAAGAAAGCCCTTTCGAATCATTTTAATGCGTCAATTTTTTATCTTGATAATTGGTCACTTTTCGTTCTTCATCAATCTTACTCAATGAGAACTTGATTGTTTGCGCCACAGTCTCTGAAATCCCTAATTGACGCAATTCCTCAATTGGGGCATTTGAAATTTTCCTCAGCGATCCGAATTTCCGGAGAAGTTTGTTCCGTGTCTTGGGACCAACACCGGCAATCGAATCCAACCTGGAACTCAATGAGTTCTTTGTATGAACTTTATGATGATAGGTAATCGCAAATCGATGGACCTCATCTTGAATTCGCTGCAGCAGATAAAAGCCCTGACTCTTGGGATCCAACTGCAGTGGCGTGTCATTATCACCAAAAAGCAAATCGGCAGTTTGGTGATGCGTATTCTTAACCATCCCACCAACCGGAATATTCAATCCAAGTTCATTGACCAGGACATCCTTGACGGCGTTCATCTGGATGACCCCGCCATCCATTAAAATTAAGTCCGGCATCTCAGCGTGCTCTTTGAGCAGTCGGGTATACCGCCGGCGGATGACTTCTTTGGTGCTGGCGGCTTCATCTGCGTGATCGACGGTCTTTAATTTGTACTTTCGGTATAAATTCTTATTGGGCTGACCATCAACAAAGACCACCATTGCAGAGACCAGATCGGCTCCTTGAATATGAGAATGGTCAAATGCTTCAATTTTGTGCCCCGGCGCAATTCCCATTGCATCAGTGAGTTCTTTCATGGCCCCGGTCGTCTTGCTCTCATCAAGCTCTAACAGGCGGAATTTCTCCTCTAGGACCATCTGGGCATTCTTACCAGCCATCTCCAATAGATCGCGTTTCTGCCCTCTCTGGGGGGTTCTAACGGGAACATCTTCAACCACGTGACTAATCACATCTGTTGGCAGTGATTTGGGCACCAGAATCTCCTTAGGCAGAATCTGATTTTTCTGCTTATAAAATTGTGAGATAAAACTGACCATTTCTTCTTCAGGATCATCAATGATCGGAAAGAGACGTTTCTCACGTTTCATCAATCGTGATTGACGGATGAAGAAAACCTGAATCGAGAGCCAGCCTTTATCCATATAGTAATTAAAAATATCGCGAGGCGTATTATCGGTCGAAATAATTTTCTGTTTCTCAACGGTAATTTCAATGTACTTGATCAGATCTCGAATTTCTGCGGCCCGTTCATACTCCATCTTGGCAGCTGCTTTTTCCATTCTAGTCGTCAGCATCTGCTTGGCGTGAGACACATTGCCATTCAGAAACGACTTAATCCGTTTAATCTGCTTGGCGTACGTTTCTTCCGGAACCACTTTAAAGCAAGCCCCGAGGCACTGTCCCATATGATAATACAGGCAGGGCCGATTCTGAAATCCGTTGCAGCGGCGCAATGGATAGACCTTCTGCAGAAAGTTAACCGTCTCTTCAGCAGCATAGACGTTTGGATAAGGGCCAAAATAAAAACCGCCATCTTTGAGTAACGTATTGACGATTTTAATCTGAGGGTCCCGTTCATTCGTAATCTTAATGTAGGGGTACCCACCGTTTCCCTGTTTTAATTTGATGTTGAAGTATGGCCGATGCTTTTGAATCAAGGTGATTTCAAGCAGAAAAGCTTCTTTGTCACTCGAAACCACAATGTATTCGAAGTCGGCAATTTCGGAGACCAACCGGGCAGTTTTGCCTTCATGGCTGCTCTTAAAATAAGAACGAACCCGGTTCTTTAAGTTTTTGGCTTTTCCAACATAAATAATCTTGCCGTTAATGTCCTTCATCAGGTAACAGCCAGGCATGTCAGGCAGTAAAGCCAATTTATGTTCGATATATTCACTCGCCAAAAAACTCACTCCTTTCATAATATTCATCTAAAAATTATACATCGAATATATGTTTGGTTCAACCGATGTGTCCCAGAGAGTGTCTGACTTAGAGGGATCAAACCATTCTTTCATCCAACCAACATTCGCGGGATTTTCATAACCATCTGGTATCAATAGATTTTACAAGATTCGACAATGAATTTCATCTATCTGCCTCTTTTTACTTTGAACCAGGGATTGGACCTGATGTTTCTGCCAGGGCAATTTAAACAAGCAAAAAGATCGGCGACAATGAACCACATCTAGGTTCATCTCACCGATCTTTCTAATAGTTAAAAGCCTGCGTCATACATTTTGAATAATCTTTCCGATAAAGTCTTTGGCCCGCTCATTTTGCGGATTGTCAAACAACTCCTCGGGTTTATTTCGTTCCAAAATGTAGCCGTCGGCCATAAACCAAACCTCGTCGGCAACCTCTTTGGCAAATCCCATTTCGTGGGTCACAACAACCATCGTCATCCCTTCTTTCGCCAACTCGTTCATGACTTCAAGAACTTCACCGACCATTTCGGGATCCAAGGCACTGGTTGGTTCATCAAACAACATCACTTCCGGATTCATCGCCAATGCCCGGGCAATTGCCACCCGTTGTTGCTGACCGCCTGAAAGACTGCTTGGATAGGCGTCGGCCTTTTCAGCTAATCCGACCCGATCCAAGAGGTGCATGGCGATCTTTTGGGCTTCATCATCCTTCATGTGTTTAACCCGAATTGGTGCCAACTTCAGATTCTCAATCACCGTCATATTGGGGAATAAATTGAAGCTTTGAAATACCATTCCCATTCGCTCACGCAAGTTGATCAACTGTTTTTCATCAACATGAGTCAGATCGGTTCCTTCAAACTTCACTTCACCGGAGGTCGGTTTTTCCAATAAATTCAGGCAACGTAAAAAGGTACTTTTACCCGCACCGGATGGACCGATTACGCAGATAACTTCGCCGGATTTGACGGTCCCATTGATGTCTTTAAGAATTTCATTGTCACCAAATTTTTTATTTAAATGATTTACTTCAAGAATTTTCTTATCCTGCATGTTTCATCTTCCCTTCAAAATGGTTCAAGACTCTGGTCAATGCAAACGTCATGATGAAGTACAGCAGCATGGCGACGAAAATCGGCATGACACCACGATACGTATCCGCACGAACGATGTTTAATTGATAGATCAAATCGGTCACCCCAATAATCGAAACAATGGAGCTTTCCTTGATCAGGGAAATAAATTCATTCCCCAAAGCCGGCCAAATGTTCTTAAAGGCTTGCGGTAAAATAACAAAACGCATCAGGTCACCCTTTGACAAGCCCAAGCTGGCAGCGGCCTCGGTCTGGCCCTTGGCAACCGAATTGATCCCGCCACGGATAATTTCAGCAACGTAAGCGCCACTATTCAGTGATACGGCAATCATCCCTGAAATCAAAGCTGGAATATTGACGACAACCCCAATTCCAAAGTAAACGAATAAAACTTGAACCATTAATGGCGTGCCTCGAATAAATTCGGTGTAACTAATTGCCAGACCCCGAAGCCATTTCTGTTTGGAAAAACGCATCAGTGCCAGGATAACGCCAATCAGGACCCCAAAGAACGTCGAAACAATCGAGATCAGGATTGTGTACTCAACCCCTTTGGCAAAATACTTCCAATAATGGAACATGGAGGTATTTACTGTATTAACCTTCATATACTTGCCGGCGTCAGCCAGGTACTGTTCGGTGAGGTTCTGTTTTTTAATCTGGTCAATACTCTTATTGACGGCGGCAACTAAACTCCCGGACCCTTTTTTAAAGGCAATCGCAGCGCCAATTTCATTTTTGTTCAAATGATACCCGGATGAAATCATTTTTAGGCTGGGATCATTTTTCACATAAGCTTCGGCACTGGGCTTTTCAATTCCCAAAGCATCAATCTTATGAGTTTTGAGGGCCAGTACCAAGTCGGTTGACTTGTCCATCCCTTTAACGGTGGAATTGGGAATTTTTTTCTTGGCCAGACCATACTGCAAAGTACCGGTCTGGGCACCAATTGTTGCACCCCTCAAATTTTTGGCGCTCTTGTATTTGTTGACATCGCTTGAATTAATCAAGAAACTTTGGCCGCCTGAATAATAGATCTTTGAAAAATCAACACTTTGACGACGAGCTGCAGTTGGGTTAATACCCCCAATTGCCATATCTGCCTTGCCGGTTTGAATCGCCACCAACAATGAATCGAAGTTCATGCTCTTAATCACCAGTTTGACGTGGAGATCTTTGGCCACCTTTTTGGCAACGTCGATATCCATCCCAACGATTTTATCCTTGCCATTTTTATTCACCTGAAATTCGTATGGTGGATAATCGGGACTGGTAACCATAATCAGTTCCCCACGCTGCTTAACTCGTTGCAGTGACGTGTCCGCAGCGGAGGCAGGATTTGAAAATACTGTGGTTAAAGTAAATACAGCGGCAATCATAATCAATGTCTGAATAATTGCTTTAAGACTCTTCTTCATCAAGTTTCCCTCTTCCAAATTTATAATAACCAATACATTACACCCAAAATATATTTTATGCAAGAAAAATCTTAATTAAGTCGTATTTATACATAATTAATACATTTATGCATCAAAAAGTGAGTAATGGCCAACAAATGTGACTTTTGCGGTCAGATTTGCTATAGTTATGACGAAAAGGGTAAGGAGATGAATCTCAATGGCATTAAAGGTCAATCGCCAAAACGACATGGATGCGATGTTCGGCAAGTTTGCCGAAATGGATCCGGAAGATAAAAAGCGTGATAAGTTCTTAAAACACGATAAAAAAGATAAAGATAAAAAACGCAAGAATGAAGAAAAACCGGAAAAGAAGAAGAGATGGTTCTAGTCAGAGTGTGACTAGCAACGGTTGGGGCGGTTTCTAAGGGCACTTTGATTTAAATCCCTGGTTTTGGGATTTGAATTGAAGTGTCCTTAGAAGTTAGCCCCAGTTGCGTCGGAACACGTTTCGATCAGAGTGTGACGAGGGCCGGGAGATGCGGTTTCTAAAGGCGCTTTGATTTAAATCCCTGGTTTTGGGATTTGAATTGAAGTGCCTTTAGAAGTTAGCATCTGACCCGTCGGAACACATTTTAATCAGAGTGTAACGAACAACTGCTTAAGGATCCACCAACAGCATTCTCACCACTCAATCCAATATATACACAATGAAAAACGAGGCGCCGCTGATTCAGCGGTGCCTCGTTTTATTTTTGTCAGAAAATATATATCATTTACACAATAACTATTCGCCAAGTTCCTTCTTGGCATTTTTGATCTGTAGCCGCACTTGGTCAAATCCGGTGCCGCCATATGAATGACGACGTTCAACTGCCACCTCTGATTTAAGGTCGTGATAGACGTCCTCTTGGATTTTAGGTGAAGCTGCCTGTAGTTCCTCTAAGGACATGTCTTGGAGGTTCTGGTGGGTCTCAATGCCCTTTAAAACCAGTTTACCAACGATCCCGTGGGCTTCACGGAAGGGGATCCCCTTGGCAGCCAAATAATCAGCCAGTTCTGTGGCATTGGAAAAGTCATTCTCAGTGGCCTGCTTCATCCGCTCAACGTTGGGTTTGGCGGTTTTTAGCATCCCGTTAAACACTTTTAAGGAAGGCAATAAGGTTTTGACCGTATCAAAAGTCCCCTCCTTGTCCTCTTGAAGATCCTTATTATAGGCCAAGGGTAAAGACTTCATCGTAGACAACAAGCCAATTAAGTGGCCGTATACCCGACCAGATTTACCACGGATTAACTCAGCCATGTCCGGATTCTTTTTTTGGGGCATAATCGAGCTGCCAGTCGTATAAGCATCGCTTAATTCCAGATACTTAAACTCGTGGCTGACCCACATGCTGATTTCTTCACAGAAACGAGACAGATGCATCATTAAAATTGAACTGTTGCTTAAAAACTCCAAAGCAAAATCACGGTCGGAAACAGCATCCAGGGAATTTGGATAAATTTGACCGAAATCCAACTCTTTGGCAGTGTATTCCCGATCAATGGGAAAAGTCGTCCCAGCAAGCGCGGCAGCGCCCAAAGGCATGATGTCCGTATGCTTCATATTGAAAGCAAACCGTTCCTTGTCACGTTTGAGCATCTGATAATAGGCCATCAGATAGTGACCATATGAAATCGGTTGGGCGTGTTGCAAATGGGTATAGCCTGGCATAATGGTCTCAACATTTTTTTCAGCCATCTCAACCAACGTTTTCTGCAACGTCGTGATTTCATCGATGACTTGTGGCAAGCGATTCTTCAAGTATAAATGAAAGTCGGTTGCAACCTGATCGTTTCGTGAACGGGCAGTATGCAGCTTGCCGGCAACGGATCCGATTCGCTCGGTTAATAAAGCTTCGATATTCATGTGAATGTCTTCGTTTTCAACGGTAAAATGCAATTTACCTGCATGAAGGTCCTCTCGGAGTCCGTTGAGGCCGGCGACAATCTGGTCGACATCAGCCGTTGGCAAAATTTTAGTGTGCCCAAGCATTTTGACATGGGCAAGTGAGCCCTCAATATCTTCATCGGCCATTAACTGGTCAAACGAAATTGAGGCCCCAAATTGATCAACCCATTGCGCTGCTTGTTCTTGAAATCGACCACCCCATAGTTTCTTAGTACTCATTTATTTCTTAGCTCCTGTATGTGCAGAATTGTGTTCATGAACCGTCACTTTGTCCTTTAACTGAGACTTGGTAACTGCTTGAACGAACTGTGCGTTCTTATTTTTCAGGGCAACTTGTTGATAAACCTGGGTTGGCAGTCCCCAAAGCTTGATGAAGCCCTTGGCAGCTTCTTGGTCAAATGAATCAGAAGAAGTGTAAGTTGCCAGATCCTTGTCGTAAAGTGAAGAATCTGATTTGCGACCAAGAACCATCACGTTACCTTTAAACAGTTGCAATTTAATGACGCCGTTAACGACCTCTTGTGATTTATCAATGAATGCTTGAATTGAATCCATCAGTGGTGAGAACCACAGTGCATTATAAACAAGTTCACTCAGTTGTTTTTCAATAGTTGGCTTGAAATGGGCCAAGTCACGTTCAAATGTTAAGTCTTCCAGCTCTTTATGGGCTTTTAACAGCACCGTTGCAGCCGGGGCTTCATACACTTCTCGAGATTTGATTCCGACTAGACGGTTTTCAATATGGTCAATTCGGCCAACTCCATTTTCACCGGCAGTTTCATTGAGTTCTTGGATAATGTCAGCAAATTTCATTTTCTTGCCGTTTAATTCAGTTGGAATTCCCTTTTCAAAAGTAATTTCAACTTCAGTGGGGGTATCTGGCGTATTTTCAATTGGATTGGTAATTGCAAATGCATCTTCAGGGGCACTTTGCCATGGATCTTCCAAAATACCGGCTTCGTTTGCACGGCCCCAAATATTGGCATCAATTGAGTATGGTGAGTCCAAATCAATTGGAATTGGAATATTGTGATCCTTTGCGTATTCAATCTCTTGCTCACGTGACCAGTGCCAATCACGAACTGGGCTCAACACTTCAAGCTGAGGATTGAGGCCGTGGATGGCCACTTCAAAACGAACTTGATCGTTTCCTTTGCCGGTACAACCATGGGCAACGGCAACGGCATGCTCTTGATGGGCAATTTGAACCAACGTCTTAGAAATCAAAGGACGTGACAAAGCTGAAATCAACGGGTATGACCCTTCATACATCGCGTTGGCCTTCAGAGCCACAGCAGCATAGTTGTCGGCAAATTCATCCAGGGCATCGATGACGTAAGCCTTAACAGCACCAACGTTCAGTGCCTTTTGCTTGATGAAATCGAGATCTTTTCCTTCACCAACGTTAATGCAGCAAGCGACGACATCGTAACCTTTGTCTTTCAACCAGGCAATTGCAACGGAGGTATCAAGGCCACCGGAGTAAGCTAAAATGACTTTATTATTTTCTGACATATATATTCCCTCTTATCTTCTGAAAAATTCAATGTATTGAGATTAACACCAATATTCATTTAATGCAACTGTTTTTATGTTTTATTCATTATTTGTGAAAATATTATGTCGAATATGCAAATAAGAGGTCATTTTGCCAGAAATTGCTGCAAAAAAAGCAGCCATCTCAAAATGACTGCTTCTAAATTGATCCTTAAATATTCACTTGATTAACGCCACCTGATTGCTCAGGATAACGTTTTTCGAGCCGTTTGATGTTGTCGGTAGCGACCTCATCAAATGGAATGTCGGCCCACTCTGAGATTTGGGACAGGTACCACAAGACGTCCCCCATCTCCTTAACCAATTCATCATGATCGAGCCTCTTGCTTTGAAAAGTATATTTCCGAATTAAGTCAGCAACTTCACCGGATTCTCCGGTGAGTCCCAGTGCACAGTTAGTTAAAACCTGCTCGTTACCCATCAGTGTCCGATTGGCTGCCTTTTGATAGTCATCAAAATTCATCGTTTCATTCTCCCCTCAATCCAACGCCAAATCTCGTTTTTACCCGTTTTTGTCAAAGCGGAGAACAAAATGAGTGGTTCATAGGCATCCAACTGCAGTGTCTTTTTGATCAATGATTCCTGCTTGTTCCATTTCCCGCTGGAGATTTTATCCATTTTGGTCGCAACCGTTAACATTGGAATATTGTAATACTTCAACCAATTATGCATCGAAACATCGTCGTCAGTTGGCGCATGGCGACCATCAACCAGGGTAATGACCCCCCGCAGCTGTTCACGTTTGGTTAAATAGGTTTCAATCATGCGGCCCCATTTTTCCCGACTGGCTTTGGATGCCTTTGCATAACCGTATCCAGGGACATCCACAAAGTACAGCTTATCTTCGATGTTGTAGAAATTCAGGGTTTGAGTTTTCCCCGGCTGACTGGACGTCCGAGCAAATTTGTTGCGATTGATCAACACATTGGTCAGGGAAGATTTACCAACATTTGACCGACCTACCAATGCTATTTCTGGAAATTGTGTATTTGGATATTGTTTTTCTGCGACAGCACTAATCGTAAGGTCGACGTTGTGAACTTCCATGAAACCACTCCTTCAATGAATAAAATGTGTGAATAAAAAAGAAATCTGACAGTAAGCTATCTAAAGTCTACATCAGATTTCTAGGAATTACGATGCTTGTTTTAAGATTAATTCCGGTTCCTTATGATCCGTCACAGTCTCTGGGGTAATGATGACCTTGGAGACATCGTTTCGACTCGGCAGGTCAAACATAATGTCACGCATGACGCCTTCGATGATTGAGCGAAGGCCACGAGCGCCAGTATCACGGGCAATTGCGAGTTGAGCCATCTTCTCCAATGCGCCAGGCGCAAATTCCAGTTCGGCACCATCAAGTTCAATTAACTTCTTGTATTGTTTAACCAAAGCGTTCTTAGGCTCAGTTAAAATGCGAACCAGATCGTGTTCATCAAGCTTATCCAATGCGGTCAAAATCGGTAGACGACCAATGAATTCGGGAATCAAGCCAAACTTCAATAAGTCTTCTGGAATAACCGACTGCATGATGTTTTTGGCATCGACCTTAGCAGCTTCATCTGAGTTGGTACCGAAACCAATTGTCTTATCGCCAAGGCGACTCTTGACAATTCCTTCAATCCCATCAAAGGCGCCACCAACGATAAACAAGATGTTCGTCGTATCAATTTGAATAAATTCTTGTTGTGGATGCTTACGACCACCCTGAGGCGGCACGTTGGCAATTGTTCCTTCAAGAATCTTCAATAAGGCTTGTTGAACACCCTCACCGGATACGTCACGGGTAATTGAAACATTTTCAGATTTTTTGGCAATCTTATCAATTTCATCAATGTAGATAATCCCATGCTCTGCTCGTTCAACGTCATAATCAGCGTTCTGCAGCAGTTTCAGCAGGATATTTTCAACATCTTCACCAACATACCCAGCTTCAGTCAACGTTGTTGCGTCGGCAATGGCAAATGGGACATTCAAAATTTTAGCCATTGTCTGAGCCAGGTAAGTCTTACCTGAGCCAGTCGGGCCGATGATACAAATGTTACTCTTTTGAAGCTCCAAATCATCATCAGGTTCGCTAATCATTTCGTTAACCCGTTTGTAGTGGTTATATACGGCAACGGAAAGTGTCCGCTTGGCATTTTCTTGACCAATCACAAATTCATTTAACTTGTCCAGAATTTGAGCTGGCGTCAAAACTTTGAGTAAATCGTCTGATGATTTTTCAGGTGCCAATTCTTCATCGATGATTTCTTTACATAAATCGATACATTCATTACAAATATAAACGCCAGGACCAGCGACGATCTTTTTCACTTGATCCTGTGTTTTCCCACAAAACGAGCAAGTAATAGGCCCGCTTGATTCATTATCTTCAAACAAATTATTCACTCCTCCATCCGAGATGGACTTTAAATACAATTAGTAGTAATCAACTAAGAGTAACTTTACCATATCACATACAAATTGCAATTAATCGGCTTTATCCTTAAAAAAAGACCCGTCAAAATAACGGGTCTTTTAATTAAGCAAAAAGCTATTTTTCTGAGCTGGCTTCAGTTGAATCCTTTTCAGTTGATTTTGCTTTGGCGTCTTGCTTTGATGAATCAACAATCATATCAATTGCTTGCTTGATTGCAATATCATGTTTCAACATGTCTTCAGTCAAGGCACTGCGAACAGCGTCTTCCTTCATGCCATATTGTTTGGCAAGGTTCTTCACCTCAGCCTTAACATCATCTTCTGATGGCTCAATCTTCTCTTTGGCAACAATTGCTTCAAGAACCAAGTTAGTCTTAACCCGCTTCTCAGCACCGTCAGCAAATTGCTTCTTAAGGTCTTCAGGCTTAGTTCCAGTTAACTGGAAGTACATGTCCTGGTTGATCCCTTGTTGTTGCATGCCAGCAAGATATTGATCCATTTGACGTTGAATATCTTCGTCAATCATAGCTTGCGGGATGTCTTTAACTTCTGCATTATCAGTTGCTTCACTGATTGCAGCGTCTTCGATGGCATCACGAGCTTCAGACTTCTTTTGTGACTTGAGGTCTTCTTTGATCTTTTCCTTCAATTCATCAAGACTGTCAACATCTTCGTCAACATCCTTGGCAAAGTCATTGTCTAATTTAGGCAATTCTTTTGTCTTAACTTCATGAATCTTGGTTTTAAAGATGGCTTCCTTATTTGCTAAATCTTTAGCTTGGTAATCTTTAGGGAAGGTAACCTTTACTTCAACTTCATCGCCGGCTTTGTGACCAATTAACTGATCTTCAAAGCCTGGGATAAATGAGTTTGAGCCCAGTTCAAGAGAATGGTTTTCAGCACTGCCACCTTCAAATGGCTTGCCGTCAATGCTTCCTTCGAAGTCGATAACAACAGTATCGCCCTTCTCAGCAGCCTTGTCTTCTTTAAGAACCAATTCAGCTTGGCTTTCACGCTTCTTTTCCAATTCAGCGTCAACGTCTTTTTGATAGACACGGGTATTTTGTTTAGGCACACTCAAGCCTTTGTAATCGCCAAGCTTAACTTCTGGATTAACGGTAACGTTAGCTTTAATAACCCAAGGCTTGCCCTTTTCCATTGACTCAACGTTAATCTTAGGTTGGTCAACTGGTTCGATCTTAGCGTCTTGAACGGCTTTTTCATATTCGTCAGGCAAGAGAATGTTGAGGGCATCTTCGTACAATGCTTCTTCACCATACATCTTAGTGAAAATCTGACGTGGAACCTTTCCTTTACGGAAGCCGGGTACCCGAATGCTGTTCTTATTCTTTTTAAATGCACGATCTAATCCTGATTTGATTGAATCTGTACCAATTTCGAATGTTAATTCGCCATCATTGGTACCTTTCTTTTCCCATTTTGCAGACATCTTTTTTCCTCCGAGACCAAAAGAATTTTTTACAATTTCATAATTGCATAACATTGTTATTTTAACGTATTAATCATAAAATGTAAAATTAATTTCAAACGAACTAAAAACATAAAAAAAGCTGCGAGGAATTATCCTCACAGCTTAAGTGTGTCTAATGATAAAAACTAGTCGTTAACATCACTAACAACACCGGCACCAACAGTATGGCCACCTTCACGGATGGTAAACTTAGTACCTTTTTCAATGGCAACTGGCTTAGTTAATTCAACTTGGAATGTAACGTTATCACCAGGCATAACCATTTCTACGCCCTTTTCCAATTCGATAACACCGGTAACATCGGTGGTATGGAAGTAGAATTGTGGACGATAGTTTGAGAAGAATGGCGTATGACGGCCACCTTCTTCTTTAGTCAAGATATAAACTTGGCCTTCGAATTTCTTGTGGGTCTGGATTGAACCAGGAGCAGCAAGAACTTGTCCACGGACAACTTGATCACGGTCGATACCACGAAGAAGAACACCAACGTTATCTCCGGCTTGACCTTCATCAAGAGTCTTACGGAACATTTCCAAACCAGTAACAGTTGACTTCAATGGTTCGTCGTTCAAACCAACGATTTCAACTTCGTCACCGACTTTAACAGTACCACGATCGATACGGCCAGATGCAACAGTACCACGACCAGTGATAGTGAAGACATCTTCAACTGGCATCAAGAATGGTTTGCTGTCATCACGTTCTGGAGTTGGAATGTATTCATCAACAACATCCATTAAGTCAAGGATAACTTGTTCTTGTTCCTTGTCGCCCTCAAGTGCTTTAAGAGCTGAACCACGGAGAACAGGAATATCATCACCAGGATAATCGTATTCAGAAAGTAATTCACGAACTTCCATCTCAACCAAGTCAACTAATTCGTCATCATCAACTAAATCAGTCTTGTTTAAGAATACAACGATGTAATCAACACCAACTTGGTGAGCAAGCAAGATATGTTCACGAGTTTGTGGCATTGGGCCATCAGTTGCGGCAACAACCAAAATAGCACCATCCATTTGAGCGGCACCAGTGATCATGTTCTTAATGTAATCAGCATGTCCTGGGGCATCGATATGGGCATAGTGACGCTTTTCAGTTTCGTATTCCACGTGAGCAGTGTTGATAGTTATACCACGTTCACGTTCCTCTGGAGCTGCATCGATATCAGCATAGTCTTCAGCCTTAGCGAGACCCTTTGCAGCCAATACCTTAGTGATTGCAGCAGTCAAAGTAGTTTTCCCATGATCAATATGGCCAATAGTACCAATATTTACATGGGGTTTTGTTCTTTCATAATGTTCTTTTGCCATTAATGAAACCTCCTGTTGTTTTCAAGAATTACATCAATTTCGCATCAATGCATTTCTAAGTGTTATTATACTACATCTTCTGGAAAAGACAAAGTAGTCAATTTTCGAAGAATCCTTAAGTATTATATCGATACTGGTAATGTTTGTAAACAGATTCCCTTTATTTTCCGAAAATAATTCAGTTATATGAGACCAATTTTAATTTCCTGATCATGAATCTGGTTGATCCAAGATAACATTCTTTGCTGCTGTTGTGTCTTGGCGGGCAACGGCTCACCAAACGATTGGGCAATAATTGCCTGTGCCCAGAAGTTGGGTTCAGTCATCACATCATCAAAATAGGGGTAAATATAATTACTCTGAGTGAATAATTCTCTTTCCAGCAAATCCAATTTGATTGGGTCCTTATCAGCAAATTGTTGCTCAACAATTTGAAGAACACGCACAAAAGCATCGATTTTCTCCAATGGTTTTAATTCGTCCAAACTTATCGTATGGGTCTTTCCATCCAACCAGATCAAATCAACGTTTTCAGAAACTTGAGCTTTCATTAATTGTAACAAGACCTGCGTTTTCGAAACCTGCCACCCAAACGGATCATTCAGTAATGTCTTGGCGGCCGACAAATATTCATTTAGTGGCAGATGAAGCGCTGCTTGAACCTCATGAACCTGCTCAGTGACGGAAAGTGCCCCAAGATAGGCAAATTTACGTGACTTCGCCGCCAGCTCGGTTGAATGCTGTTGACGATAATCGTTTTCAGCAGTCACGATTCTTTGCTTCCACTCCCCCTTCTTTGAAGTCGATACCTGGGCAAGCACCTCTCGGGCAGACATGAACAGATTGTTGGCCAAAAGGATCTCCATCGCATGGCCTTGATACCTTGGTTGAGCGATGAAACTCCCGGCAAAATCGGCCACAACTTGTCCGGCATCGGCATATCTTTTCAAATGGTACAACGCATTTGCATACAAATCGTTCAATTCCACGGATTGCGGATATTTTCCCAACAAATGCTCTGCCTTATTTACGACCTGATTATAACGGCCATCCCGCAAATCCTCTTGAGCACTCAACAGGATGACGCGATCGTTTTTTATCATCTCAGTCATCTTTTCCTCCATACCGTGTAGAGATAGAAAACGAGCAATTCAAAAGAATGAATTACTCGCTCAGTTGGCTAATTTTTTTCAGCTGCTTTTTGCTTTTTCTTTGAACGTTTATGGTGTTGGTTAACTTCCATAATAACTGGTAAAATAACCGGTCGCCGCTTGGTTTGTTTATACAGGTAATCACTCAGATCCTCGCGAACGTCCTGCTTAAGGTTACTCCAATCGAACTCTTTGTGTTCAAGGTTGTTGGTAACCGTCTTTTCGATAATCCCGGCGGCGTCCTTCATCAAGTCTTTGTTGGCTTTGACGTAAACAAATCCTCTGGATGTCAATTTGGGAGTGGACACAATCCGCTTCTTTTTGCGGTCAATCGTCACAACTGCTACAAAAATGCCATCTTCCGAGAGTACCTTTCGATCGCGAAGGACAATGTTGCCAATATCACCAATACCGATACCGTCAATCATGGTATCCGCAAGGTCAACTCCCTTGCCCAAATGAATGTCATCTTCTGAAATCGAGATCACATCACCCTTGGCAGGAATAACGATTTGATCATCAGTATAGCCGATTTCTTTGGCCAGTTGAGCATTGGCTTCCAGTAATCGGTATTCCCCTTGGACTGGGATAATATACTTAGGATGTAATAAATTCATCAGCAACTGTAAATCAGCTTGACTGGCATCCCCCGATGAATTCATCTCATCAGAAATCATCTTGACTTCGCCATCGGCACGGTAAACCATGTCACGCGTCTTGGCAACCGTTGTTTCCATGGCAGTTGACGGGGTTGTCGTGATAAAGACCAGATCGCCAGGCTCAATATTAATATCACTTTGTTCTTTATTCGCCATCCGCTGAATCGCTTTGATTGGTTCGCCCATTTTGCCGGTTTGAATGATGACAACTTTATCAGGGGCCATTTTTTTAAGCTCGTCCAGTGAGCTAATCAACAAATCGTCTTCTGGCAGTTTAAGTGTATTCAATCCCATGGCAGTCTTGACAATCCGTTCCAGGTCATGGCCGGTTAAATAGACTCTGCGACCGGTTCTGGCGGCGGCATTGAAGACCTGCTGCATTCTTAAAATGTTTGAGGCGACACCGGCGACAATAATCCGGCTGTTTTGATAATTGAAGGTATCATAAATATATTCTGCGATCTTCTTTTCAGAGGCACTGGGATTTGGGTTCTCAGCATTGCTTGAATCATCAAGTAATGCCAAAACACCCTCATCACCAAGCTGGGTCAACGCTGAATAATTTGTTTGATAGATTGGCGCCGCTGTTTGGTCAAATTTAAAGTCACCGGTATAAACGATGATTCCATTTGATGTATGCAACGCAATCCCGAGTGAACCGGGAATCGAGTGTGTCGTCTTGAAGAAAGTAACCTTAATGTCTTCAAAATCAATTTCACTGCGATCACTGACAACGTGAAAGTCATCGAAGTGCTTAACTTCTTCAGAGTCGGAGACGTTAATTTTAGCGAGTTCAATTGTCATTTCAGATCCGAAGACGGGAACATCGAATTTGCTCAGGAAATAAGAAATTGCGCCAATCGAATCTGCATGGCCATGTGTTAAGAAAACACCGACAATGCGATCTTTATTCTCTTCAAGCCAGCTAAAATCGGGAATAACAACGTCAATTCCCAACAATTCATTTTCCGGGTATTTTAGACCACAGTCCAAAATATAAATACCGCCATTGATATCGACCGCGTACATGTTTTTGCCATTTTCGCGGGCCCCACCAATCGCCATTACTTTGATTTCGTTTTTCATGATTCACCTCAAAAATTAATATGTTCTTTTTTACGTTCGTTTTCAGCTTCTTTTAGTTTAACATATTTTTTGTTGAAACCGAATTTTTCAAAAAACATTGTGCTTTCTTAAAATAATTATGTATAAAAAAAGAACGGATATTATCCGCTCTCCTTGATGTTAATATTAACGACGAAGACCAAGATCCTTGATCAATTGACGATAACGGGTAACATCCTTGTTACGCAAGTATGCCAACAGGTTACGACGATGACCAATCTTCTTCATGAGTCCACGTTGTGAATGGTAATCTTTACGATGAGTACGCATATGATCGTTCAGTTCGTTGATATCTGCGGTTAAGACAGCGATTTGAACCTCTGCTGAACCGGTATCGCCTTCGTGACGAGCAAATTTGTTGATAATTTCGTTCTTCTTAGTCTGTGTAATTGCCATAATGTATAACCACCTTTTTATTTTTTGACGCCAACAACTGAGTATGCGGAAGTGGTACCCGACAAACTAAGTTGAAGGTCTTGTACAACACACAAAAAATAGTATAACGGATTTCTCTGACAAATACAAGCTTACCGCCGATATTCATTGACAGTTTGGCTTGCAATCAGTCGTTGGTTTTTGTATAATGATGCTTGTTGAAATTTAATAATTTTTACTTAGAATAATACTCGGAGGTGAGTCAAATGCCAATTATCAAATCTGCTATCGAACGTGTTAAAACTAACGAAAAAGCACAACGTCGCAACGCTGCACAATTAAGTGCATACCGCACTGCCGTTAAGAAGTTCCAAAAGGCACAAGTTGCCGGTTCTGACGACGTTAAAGATTTATACATTAACGCAATCAGCGCAATTGATCGCGCAAAATCAAAGGGCTTAATTAAAGCTAACAAGGCTGCTCGTGACAAGTCACGTTTAACTTCAAAGTTAGCAAAATAATTCTTTCCTAGTTGTTAGTCAGACTAACAACTTTTTTTGTCCCACAAAAATAGGTTCTTCGTCAACTGTTGTTGGTGAACAAAATATTGGAGTTCTAATCACTTGGTGATTAGAGCTCTTTTTGTATGAACTCGAAAAGCGAACAGCACTCTTAGCCGGAATCTGAAGAAGTTTCGGTAACCAAATCCAGTGCGTTTAATGACTTTAATCTTGTTGTTTGAACCTTCTAAGGGCCCGTTGGTGTAATGGTGAGTAAAGGTATTGCCAATTTCATCATGATGAGTCGCTAGGGTCTGGAGGGTTGCCAACATCTCTTCCGAGCAGCCCTCTAAGTGATGGAATACTTGATTATAGTTGGGCCAATCACGGTTTTTGATGGTTTCACGTAACCGATTCATCACGTTGTAAGTTTGCTTGAGCTCGGGATCAATGTCCAATAAAGCATCAACCACATCAGTGGCAGTCGCTGGATAAGGGAAGTTTGTCCACTTACGGAAAGCTTCGTAGTTGAGGTGATTTTCCGGCGTTAATAATAGTTTCCAATAGCGTTTTAGGGCGTGATACTCGCGTGAGGAAGTCGCCAGGGTTTTCATGAGGCGCACCCGCGTCTTATTAAAAGCTCGATTTAAAGCGTTAACCAAGTGGAACGGATCGATGACAACGATGGCGTTCGGAAAGATCTGCCCCACCAATTTGGGATAGGTATAGTTCATATCGGTGACGATAATTTTCACATTTTCTCGCGCAGCCTGGTCGTAATGCTGGAAATACTTTTGAAGCTGATAGATGGTCCTAAAGGGTAACAGGTCGATCAATTCGTGGGTTTCCGCATCCATAAATTCAAAGCTCATCGCGTCGGTGGCGCTCTTAGTGCTTTTAACTTCGTCCATGAGGAGAACTTTTGGTAAATAGTGCCAGTTGGTTTGAAAGTCCCGTTCAGCGCGCAAGAGCTGCCGACCAACGAATGAATCCGAAGTGGATAACTCATCGGCAATGTGTTTGAGCGAAACCGGTTCGGTCAGTTTTTCTAAGCATTGTTTGCGGGTCGTATTTGAAATCGTGCAGTGTTTCGGCACCGCATTCGTCTGCGCCAGGAAATTGGTATGACAAGCCTTACAGTGAAAGTTTCGCCGATTGAGACACAGGATAACGGTGCTGCCCAATGTTTTTGCGAATCTAATGGTGGTCTTCCGCCAACCATAGCCAATAATTTGGTGATCATTGATAATCCCACAATTGCGGCATGCCTTGGGGGTGTAGTTTAGGGACCCCACCAATCGAATCACTCCATCATCACCCACTTGTCCTTCCTCAATTATTAAGTGTTCATCATCTATTCCTAACAACATTTTCGTAGTATCATTTGACATAGGGCATTTCCTTTCTTGACTTAATTCTGTGGTGGGAGCAAGTTAACGGACGGGAGATGTCCGCTTTTTTATTCTAATGATAAACAAAAAATCTGTCATCAGTAATAGATAAAAATCTATTACCAACAACAGATATTGTAGAACCCAAAAATAGGAGTAAGCAAGGTCGACCGACTTTGCTTACTCCTATTTTTTATTAACTGACACTTTTCATAAATTTCAACACAAATAGTTCAAATAATAATTCGGGTGGGCGCTGGGTTGATTTCATCTGACGTTCAGTATCAACCAGGCCAATATAAGCTTCTCGTAATTGATCGTAATTGAACTTTCTGATCGTCTGCATCGCCAACTTGACCCGATACGGATGCACTTTGAGTGTTGAAGCTAAGTTTCCTTGTGAGTACCCGTGCTTCTGCAGAATCATGACCTGCAGCAACAATCGAAATTGCTGAATTAAAACAGCGTTAATCCGAATTGGTTCATCATTTTCCAGAATTAATTGATGATAAATGTCCATTGACTGTTTGGGATTCTTCGCAAGGACGCTATTAACCAAGTCAAAAACGTTCTGCTCCATGGACTTGCTGACCAATCCATTAACGGATGCAAGATCAATGACTTTCGTATCATTGTTGTACAAAATCAATTTGGGCAAGTCACTCATCATCGCCGTTAGCTTACCACCGGTTAATTCGACCATCCGATCCAATGCATCGTGATCAATTTTGAATCCCGCAGCAGCAATCTTATCCGTGACCAGTTTTTTAATCTCATTTTCACGAAGGTTTCCAATTTCAATGGTGGTGGCGACCTTTTTCAGGGCTTTGGTGACTTTCTTTCTGGAATCCAATTTGTCATACGGGGCAAAGATCACCATAACCGTGGACTCTTCGGGGTGTTTTAAATATTCCAAAAAGTCGTCGATATTTTGATCCAATTTGGACTTCGTACGCATTCCAGTCAAAAAATACGGTCGGTTAATCATGACCAGTCGACGCTCACCGAAAAATGGGACAGAAATGGCATCCTCCACCGCGGCTGAAATCGTGGTATCTTCCATATCGTAATTGCCAATATTCATCGAACGCTCGTTGTCCGGGATGATTTTGACAAAAGCATCCTTAATTCGACCGGCAAGATACTCCTGATCCCCTAAGATCAAATAAACCGGGGCGAGGTTTCCTTGGTTTAACTGTTGAATTAATTGAGAATAGTTCATTATAAATTCCCTTCATGACCGGCTAACACCGTTTCGAAATGACCGGTATTGTTTCGATAGATATATCTTACCACACCGTGTTTTTGGGTATTAAATATTTTAACGTGATGCTGTTTCAATGTGACAAGTGTTTCGTCGTTTGGATGACCATACCGGTTGTTTCGACCGGCAGAAATTAAGGCGATCCGTGGTTTGACGGTAGCAATAAACTGAGGGTCAGAGGATGTTTTACTTCCGTGATGGCCGACTTTAAGAACGTCTGCTGACAAGCCCGGATGCCTTTGAAGCGTGTCCAGCTCTCCTGGGCGGTCCAAGTCCCCCGTAAATAGCCACCGCAAACCGCCTTTTTGAGTACCGATCACCATTGAGTCATGATTCTCACCCTTACCGGCAAGATAGGGATGAAAGATTTGAGCCGGCAAACCTGGTACTTGCGTCTCATCAGTGACAGGGATCACTTTGGTAGATCGACTGCGGTTGGCAATTCTCTTCATAAAACTGGGGTTTTGGTCCATTCCCAAAGGAATAATGATCCGCTTAATTTCCATTTCTTCAATGAATGCCGGCAAATCGCCACAATGGTCCGAATCTTGATGGCTCACACACAGATTGTCAATCTTTGAGATGCCAATACTTTTCAGGTAATTAATCGAGAGTCGCTTAGCTTGGTAGGTTTGAGCACCCTTTTGCCATGGCTGAGTATTGAATTGAACCTTGCCGCCAGTATCAATCAGGGTTACAGAACGGTTAAAGGGCTCCCGAATCAAGAAGCTGTCCCCTTGGCCAATGTCAAACATGGTCACCTCACCATTGAGCGGAAAATGGATCCAACAATACGTCACCAGATAAACAGCTGCCAAGATGCCAATCAATTTGGGTGCCCGAACACGATCAACAACGGCCAATAGCATTGTCACCGCCAACATGATTAGGACAATCGGCAATGCCGGTTTACCAAAGGTCAACATCCCCGGCAAACGGCTCACTGCATTTAACCCATCATTAAAGATGTGCAAAAACATGTCGATCGGCAGAACCAACGTTTCCGCAACCAGTCCGACAATGACGCCAATGATAACCAGCGGAAAGATGACCCGGCCGAACAGCGGCAAGACAATCAGATTAACGGCAACACTTAAGAAATGCCACTCGTAAAGATGAAATAACAAAATCGGCACGGTTAAAAAATTGAGCAAAATCGTTTGCTTAATGTATGAAAGCTTCTCAGAGGCAATTAACCCCAAAGACAATCCATAACTGAGTTGAACCCCCATTAAAAACATCGCCTCGGGTAAAAGAAGCAGGTTAATGATTAATGACCCGCTCCAAATGTCCAGTTGGGAAAGACCGAATTTAAACAACCGATTAAGAATGCCAATGATGGCCATCATCACTGCCCTCAGCAATCCGGGGGATCCGCCAGAGAAGACAAAACAGGCGCCTAAAAAGGTGATTGAGATGATTGATTTTTTAAACCTCGACAACCCCAGCCAAGCCAGCAGCTGGTCGACAATCGAAAGAAAATAGGCCACATGCATCCCTGAAATACTAAAGACATGCAGCAACCCCAGCTTCTTAACCCCCGTCATTTCATCGAAGAAGTTCACCGGCCGATACCCACTAATCAATCCGGTGGCATAGATCCCCAGAGTTTTGGGCAGCTGACTGCAATACTGGTTGAATTTCGAACGAATAATATGAATTCGATCGACAATTGACAGTTTAGCTGGTGGCGGCAGAAGAACGAAATGGTCGACCAAAAAGCAACTTTGAATCTTTTGGTGATGATAATATTTTTCCATATCAAATTGATTCAGGTTGGTTGCCGGCAAAAAAGGGGCTGTTTTCCCACTCACCTTAAGCATCATTGGGTTAATACCGGCTGCTAAACGACGTTGTTGACTACTGGACTTCAATCTGGCATAGAACACCATCTTTTGCTTTGCACCCTCAGGACGGGCAATAAAGCTCAAATTTGCCCCGTTCACTTTGGCGGTATCTGGATAGACTTTAACCACATAATTTTGCTGTGCGACTGGTGCAGAGACCTGTCGATTGGTCAAAAGCCCACCAAAGGCAAAGATCAGGCCAGCAAGGATACATGTACTAACAACCTTAACGTCCCGCAGAAAATAAATTCGCATAATCAGAATGCTTAATAAAGCTGCCGCAATCAGCCGGTTCCCGTACATGGCCATGCTCATCAAAAGCATGACGAGTGCCGGAAAAATGAGCCAGTTTTTATTGATAACTAGTCAGACAAATAGGATCCGAATGGCACTCTATCCATATCGGCTTGAGTTAACTTAATTTTGTTCAATTCAATATTTTTCAACCTAATCAGTTTTTGGGCGTAATCATTATTATGGTAATTTCTGAGGTAATTGATTTTGGTGATTCCAGCCTGAAGTAGCATCTTGGTGCACTGAAGACACGGAAAATCCGTCACGTAGATTTCAGCATTGTCAGTGCTTTCACCGAACTTGGCGCACTGCAGAATGGCGTTCATCTCCGCATGGATGGTTCTCACGCAATGACCGTCTTCCAGGTAACAGCCAACGTCAATGCAGTGATCATCCCCCGCGACGGATCCGTTGTAGCCACCGGCGATAATCCGTTTGTCCCTGACAATGACTGCTCCGACTGACAATCTTTCGCACGTGCTCCGTGAGGCCAGTAAAACCGCCTGCATCATAAAATATTGGTCCCATTTAATTCGCTTATCCATTATCATTCCACCTTCTCTGGTGTAAATCATATCTCAAAAACGCTTTTTGGGCTAGACGCAAATTGATGCCTTCAGATTGGCAAAGGTCTTATCACCAAACCCAGGGACTTCCTTAAGCTCCTCAATGTTTTTGAATTGGCCGTGTGCTTGGCGATAAGCAATGATCTGATCGGCTTTTTTGTCCCCAATTCCGGTTAGCTCTTGGAGCTTGGACTTATCAGCCGTATTCAAATTGATCTGTTGAGACGCTCCTGAAGTTCCGTCCGCCGATGGCGCTGAGTTGTCCGACCCGGAATCTGCTGGAGTCTCAGATGGCGTGGGGCTGGCCGCAACCGTTGACGTGACCGGTGTCCCCTTCTCACCACGAATCGGTACATAAATGACTTGTTGATCGGTCAGTTTCTGGGCCAAATTGATTTTCTTCTTGTCCGCAGACCGATTGTAACCACCAGCCAATTCAATGGCATCGACTACCCGCATATTGCTGCTGACCTGATAAACACCGGGATTCTTCACTGCCCCTTTAACGTCAACATACATTTGTTGATTAGTGCCTGCAGCAACTTGCTTGGGTTGATCACCAGGCGATGAACTCGCGGCCGATCCCGTATCTGAACTTGCACTGGAACTTTGGACAGCAACCGGTTCCTCGGAACTTGCAGTTTCACCGCCTTTACCAATCAACAGCCCACCAATTACAAACATAAAAACAACAATGACTGCTACTAAACCAATTAGTATCTGATAAAGATATTCATCAATAAACTCACGTATCCTATCCATACTGTGCCTCCCTTCTAAAAAATACATACGAAAAAAAGGATTAGATTATCTAACCCTTTTTGATTTTGCTTATTGATTTTTTTCTAAAATTGAGACCGCTTGGGCAAACGTCTTAACGGGAATCACTTTCATTGATGGGGCATATTTTTTCGCCGTTGCTTTTGCCAGTTGATAATTCGTCTGGTGGCCTTCCTCATACTTCAAAATTGTTTTGGTTGGCTTCACATATGGTGCAAGGAAAATTTTCGCATCATGCTTTTTAGCAGTGATGACTTTTTTATCAATTCCACCGATTTCGCCAACGTTGCCCAACCCATCGACCGTTCCAGTTCCAGCAACTTTTTGACCGTGACGCAGATTCTTGTTGGTCAACTGACTATAAATCTGGAGGGCAAACATGAGACCACCGGAAGGCCCGCCAACTTGACCAGGGTGAACCTTAATTGGAATCTTAGGCTTCACTTGAACATCATCGGTCAAAGTGATGCCAATACCTGCCCGATGCTTGGCAATCATGCCAAGTGGCGCCGTGGCTTGATGCAATTTGCCGTGACGTTTATAGGTGACCGTCAGTTTCTGACCATATTTTTGCTGCTTAACATACTTGATGAAGCCCAAGGAACTCTTAAAATGATGCCCATCCAAAGCAACCACCACGTCGCCGACCTTCAGCTTATTTTTAAAGTTGGAATTTTTCATCAAACTCATGACATAAATGCCGGAATACTTAATCTTAACGGCTTTATGGGCTTGATGATAGGCTGTGTAAATGGCGCTATTGATCGATCCGTCCATGTATATTTGTTGGACCTTACTATACTCCTTCATATCTTGGCCACCGGTCACGTCTTCTTCCGGCTCAATCGAATAATATGGGCTGAGCTTGGCATAAAGATAAGTAAATGGTCGGGCTTGAGAGATGCTGACAGACATCAGCATAAACTGACCTTTCTGTCGGTCGGGATGACCTTGGATGTTCACAATTTTACTCAGATTAGCGGCGTCACCAGGTCCCTCAATGTATTTGGGAAGCGGCCACAAAAAGCCGATCGCCACAAAAAGTAAAATGGCAAACCAAATTAAATATTTTTTAACCCACTTTTTCATTAGTTCACCACTCTCTAAAAGCTATTTTATTGTTGATACTTGTCATTCAATGCCTGTGCAACAGGTCCTGGAACAAATTTTGATACATCGCCATGGAACTTAGCGATCTCTTTGATCATACTCGATGAGAGGTCGCGATAGTTGGCCGCGGTTGGGATAAAAATGGTTTGAATATCGTCGGCCAACTTCTCGTTAAGCCCCGCGATTGACATCTCGGAATCCAGGTCACTGCCGCCGCGAACGCCTCTGACTAAGACCGTTGCGCCCAAGGAATGGGCAAGCTGGACGGTCAGCTCTTCAGAGACCACAACGTCGACATTGGGTAACTGATTTAATGCCTGGCGGGCAAACTCAGCCCGCTCCTCATCGGTGAACAAAGCATGTTTGTGGGTGTTAATACTGATAGCAACGTACACCTTGTCAAAAATTCGGCTGGCCCGTTTGATGACATCAATGTGACCGAAGGTGATCGGGTCAAAACTACCTGCATATAAAGCTTTTGTCATTGCGCATTCCCCATTTGATAGTCATAAATCGTCAAATTTGTGAGTCCATAATTTTTTTGCTTGGCTGCGTGAAATCCATCGAGATTGAGCGGCAATTCAGTGTGGTTATCAGTTTCACAAATTACCGTCGCCCCTTCAGTCAATAGATCGAGGCTTTTCAATTCTTCCAAAGTGGTCACGATCTTTTGAAGCTTATAGGGTGGATCCAGAAAAACCTGGTCGAACCGATCCCCATTGGCAGCTAATTGTTTTAAAACCATCTCGGCGTTACCTTTAATCACGGTAAACTGATCTTCAGCGTGAATTTTGGCAATGTTGTCTTTGATTGTTTTGATCGCTTGATACTGTCGATCAACAAGCACAGCACTATCCATCCCTCTGGAAACAGCCTCGATGCCAACTGCTCCCGAACCCGCAAACAGATCCAAGAACCGACCACCATGATAATAGGGCCCGGTCATACTGAATAATGATTCTTTCACCTTATCAGTGGTCGGCCGAGTTTGATCGCTCTTCACCGGGTTTAAGCGGATGCCACCGTATTTTCCTGATACAATCCTCATAGTTTACCTCAACTCTAATAATCTTCGTCAACCGAATCGTCATCGTCCAACTCGGTTTTACCTTCAACTTCTTGGACCAATTCATTCAAATGTGAAGGGACCACCTGCTTAACCCAACTTTGAGAAGCCAATTTTTTAGTAATCTCTTCCTCATCATCTTTGTTCACATAGATCAAACCATAGCGCATCCGTTTGGAGACGTAATACAGTCGGCCATATGACTTCAGATTTCTGGAATGACGAATCGAATGTAAATAAACGATTAACCCGGTCGTGGGTTGAACAGTTAAAGCCATTATGCCATCTCCTCAAATTTAATTTCTGGCAGCGATAAGTGCTTTTCGTTCCATCCGCTGACGACTACTGATATTCAGTACCAGTCCCAAACAAAACGAAAGGGTCAAAATACTTGAACCGCCATAACTGATAAACGGGAAGGTCACACCAGTAATTGGCAGGACCCCCAAAACACCACCCATGTTAAAGAATGTTTGAATACTCATATAAGTTGCAACGCCGTAGCAAACCAGGCTTTGATAAGTATCGTTACTGCGAACACCAATTTGGACTGTTCGCAAAATGATCACTGTCAATAATGCCAACACAATGACAGCCGTAATCGCCCCCAGCTCTTCGGTTAAAATCGACATAATAAAATCGGTGTTGGGCTCAGGCAGATACCCGGTTTTTTGAACACTATTTCCGAGGCCGACACCGAAAAGGCCGCCGTTACTTATAGCGTAATAGGAGTTAACCACCTGTTGACCTGTCCCCTGCGCGTGACCAAAAGGATTGGTAAACGCGACAATTCGTTGCAGTTGATAGGAATGGGAGAACGAATCCGATTTGGCCATTGGTACCAGAATAAATTCAAATGCCAGCACGGCAGCCACCATACAACCATAAATGATTGCCAAAGCTCGTTTCCATGAAAAGCCACTACAGTTAAACAGAATAAAGGCAATTGCCAAATTAATGGCAGCACCACCTGAATCAGGCTGCTTGAGAATCAACGCAATCAAAACGGCGGTAAAGAACAACGGCCATTTCATGTGATTCCACCAGTCCCGAAAAGACAGCGTGATCTCTGGTTGAGCCTTATCAATTGTGTCGGCAAGCCAAATGATCAAAAAGAACTTCACGAACTCGGCCGGCTGGATGTTAATTGGCCCTAAGTGAATCCACCCAGCTGCGCCATTGATGGTTTTGCCAACTAACAGCAGACCAATCAAAACAACAATCAGAGCATACAGTAAGAATTTCAAAAATTTGGGTTTGCGTAAGTACTTAATGTTCATTGCCGTCATCACGCCAACAATAATAACACTAAGGACGACAAAGAATAACTGCTTGATCAGGTAACTCAGCGGACTCCCCCCGTTCTGCAGCGAAATATTTGCGCTGGCAGAATAGACCATCACAACACCGATAATCGACATCACAATATACGGAATAAAAATAACATAGTCGAGATTTTTTAAACGTGCTTTCCCCATTGGTCCAACTCCACTTTTCAAATTATATGTAGGTGCATCGAGCTTTATTATATCATAATTAAAAAACCGGATTCAGAGATTGCTAAACGGTTTAGGGGAATTTAAGAAGTTACAACAAACTCCATTCAATACAAAAGAGCGTGGGACAATAAGCGGTTAGCTTCCAGAATATAAGGGGATTACCCGAACATCCAGAACTTGGATGTTTGGGTAATCCCCTTATATGGCCGGAAGCTGCTTATTGGCGCACAGTTTTGCTAGATAATATTCAGGCGCAAATAGAGGCTGGAACAAAATTTTTAGTTTTGTCCCAACCCCTCCTGATGATTTACTGATTTTAGTTATGACGCTTCTTTTTAGCTTCTTTTTCACGGGTGTTTGAGTTCAAAATTTTCTTTCTCAAACGGATGAAGTGTGGGGTTACTTCACACAATTCATCTTCATTCAAGAATTCAAGTGATTCTTCGAGTGAAAGATGAGTTGGTGTCTTAATCCGGGCCATATCATCTGAACCGGCAGCACGAACGTTGGTCAGGTTCTTACCTTTGGTGATGTTAACAGTGATATCATTCTCACGGTTGTTTTCACCAACGATCATTCCTTCGTAGACTTCGGTACCTGGATCGATTAACAATGTTCCACGGCTTTCGATACCCATCATTGCATAGGTCGTTGCTTTGCCGGCGTTCATTGAAACCAAGGTTCCCTTGGTACGGCCAGGGTTCCAGCCCTTGATAACTGGCATGTATTTCTCGAAAGTATGGTTCAAGATACCATATCCACGGGTTAATGACAGGAATTCAGTTGAATAACCGATCAAACCACGTGATGGTGCCAAGAATGTCAAACGAGTCTGACCATTGTCGGTTGTTTCCATGTTCTGCATGGTACCTTTACGTTGTGAAAGGGTATCAATAATCGAACCGGTATATTCATCCGGAGTATCGATTTGAACGGATTCAAATGGTTCGCACATTGTGCCGTCAATTTCTCGGTAGATAACTTCTGGACGTGAAGCTTGCAATTCAAAGCCTTCGCGACGAAGGGTTTCAACTAAAATTGACAAATGCAGCTCACCACGACCGGAAACAATCCATGACCCGGGTTGGTCGGTATCTTCAACACGTAATGAAACATCGGTGTGAAGTTCACGCTTCAAACGATCACCCAATTGACGGGCGGTCACGAATTTACCGTCTTGGCCGGCAAATGGTGAAGTGTTGGTACCAAAGGTCATTTGCAGTGTTGGGGCATCAATTCTAAGAATTGGTAGTGGCTCTGGATCTTTAGGATCAACCACCGTTTCACCAACGTTGATGTCTTCCATTCCGGAAACGGCAATCAAATCACCGGCTTTAGCGGACTGGATATCTTCCTTCTTCAAACCGAAGAATCCCATTAATTTGGTAACTCGGAAGTTCTGCTTGGAACCATCAAGTTTCATAACAGTAACACTGTCACCAACCTTGATTGTACCGCGGAAGATTCGGCCAATACCGATTCGACCAACGAAGTCATTATAGTCAAGCATTGCAACTTGGAATTGGAGGGGTTCATCTGAATTGTCAATTGGTGCTGGAATGTCTTTAACAATGGTGTCAAAGATTGGCTTCATAGTATGTTCCTGTTTGCTGATATCAGGATCATAACTGGAAGTTCCGTTCATAGCTGACGCATAGACAACTGGAAAATCAAGCTGTTCCTCGTCGGCACCAAGTTCGATGAACAAGTCAAGAACTTCATCCACAACTTCTTGAGGACGGGCACCTTCACGGTCAACCTTGTTAATCACAACGATTGGGGTTAAGTGTTGTTCAAGAGCTTTCTTCAAAACGAAACGAGTCTGAGGCATAGTGCCTTCGAAAGCATCAACGACAAGTAAACAGCCGTCAACCATTCGCATGATCCGCTCAACTTCACCACCGAAGTCCGCATGTCCTGGGGTATCCAGGATGTTGATTTGTTTGTCGCCATATCGAACGGCCGTGTTCTTTGACAGAATGGTGATTCCCCGTTCACGTTCGATCGCATTCGAGTCAAGAGCCCGATCCTCAATTTGTACGTGTTGATCAAGCGTATCTGACTGCTTCAACATTTCGTTAACCAGAGTCGTCTTACCGTGGTCAACGTGGGCAATAATAGCAATGTTACGAATGTCGTCGCGTGTTTTTAATTTAGTATCCAAGTCGTTTGCTTCCCTTCATTTAAATCAAACCGAATATTGTACATCATATTATTCGCATAAAAAAACTGTGACAACTGTCACAGTCCGATCATTGACTTACAATTGTAAGAATGTCTTGATGTGCATTTCGTGTTGCTAACAATACTGGTGTTGATGATAACACATCTAATCGCTGTCCGTCAATAGTTGTCATCTTAAGTCCGGCAGTTTCGCACAGAATTCTGCCTGCCCCAAAATCCCAGGGCTTCAGATAAGAAATGTATCCAACCAATTCACCACGGAGAACGGAAATAATATCAATTCCAGCACTGCCATAAATGCGCATTCCCAAAGACTGTTGGGCAATGTCTACCATATTGTAATCGTTGTGAAGAACCATCGGCCCACTTAGGCCAATTAACCCTTCTCGAAGCGGTGTGTCCTTGACCGGCGGCAGCGGGTGGCCGTTGTCAAATACGCCGATATCCGGTCCGCCAGACAACAAATGCTTACCAATGACGTCCATTACATAGCCAAGGAGGCCTTTGCCGTCCTCATAAAGGGCAATCATGATAGCAAAATGATTCCGCTGCTTGACAAAGTTCATCGTCCCGTCAATTGGGTCCACAATCCAGATCTGTCCTTCTGTTGAATGAACCTGGTCGCCAAATCCCTCTTCACCCAAAATCTTGGCGTTGGAGTCAAATTCACGGATTTTACCGACTAAAAACTTTTCATTTTGTTTATCAATGTTGGTCACCAAATCACGTCGACTGGTCTTAGTATCAACTTCCAGTCGGGTGTCAATTTTTCTTAGAACGTTGTCCCGTGACTCATGCAGCCAACCTTTAACCGTTTTATCAATTTGTTTGAGTTCGTTAATTTCCATCCTATGCCTCACGTACCTTCAAATTAGCTGCCTGCCCATCCTTGGAAAGCTTGATGACTTCGTAGGAATCATATCCGGAACGATTGGCAAATTCCTTCTCCAATTGTTTCTGTTCCATTTTGGCAGGGACCACCTCTTGGAATTTCCGATAAGCTTTGATAAAGTCTGCTCGTTTAATGCCTTCAGCTTCCTCATACGCCTTTTCAATTGCCTCAAAAAAATTAACAACGTCAATAATTTCATCAACATCCAAACCATCAATTAGTGGGTACTCATACCCCTCGGCCATCTTCTTCACTCCGATCATTACCAAGTTGACTTTATTATATGATAGTTGAGGACTTTGTGAAATAGAAAAGGTCGAAGTTATGTGAGTTTTTCATTTCTCGGAGGACTTAACAGATCGTAATTCTGGATAAACAAAAGGATCCAACGATGAACAAGCTTCATTCATCATTGAATCCTTTATTCCGGAATTAACCGGATTAATTAAAACAGAACTTTTTAAATATGAGTTGGGAATCCTAATCCAACATCCGCAGCTTCTTGAACTGGTTCGCTCAAGGTTGGGTGTGGATGAATGGTCAGGGCAATATCCTCAACATTCATGTGACTGTTAACTGCTAAACTTAATTCAGCAACCAAATCACTGGCACCTGGTCCAACAATTTCGCCACCCACGATCGTCTTATCGTCTTTGGTGAAGATCAAACGGACAAATCCGTCGGCTTCATCAAGTGATACGGCACGCGCATTACCTGCGAATGGGAACTTCGAAGTGGAAACTTCAATGTTCTTATCCTTGGCTTGGGCTTGAGTCATACCAACAACGGCGATTTCTGGATCTGAGAAGCAGACTGCTGGAACGCCAACATAATCGTTGGCAGTATTCTTACCGGAAATTGCACCGGCAGCAACTTTGCCTTGGAAGAATGCTTTATGAGCCAATGCAGGACCTGAAGCAATATCACCAATTGCGAAGATATGCTCAGAATCGGTTCTGCCTTGGATATCAGTTTGGACAATGCCGTGATCGTCCAACTTAACCTTGGTGTATTCCAAGCCAAGATCATCGGTGTTAGGACGACGACCAACAGTGACCATGCAGTAATCAGCTTTGATAGTGGTCTGCTTGCCATCTTCTTCGTAGGTAACAGACACGCTGTTGTCATCTTGACTTGAAGAAATTGCTTTGGCACTGGTATGAATATCAACGCCCTTCTTCTTCAAGTTCTTAACAACTAATGAAACCATGTCTTTGGTAAATCCATTCAAGATGGAATCCAATCCTTCAATGATTGTTACATGGGCACCTAAGTTAGCGTATGCACCGGCTAATTCGGTTCCAACATAGCCACCACCGATAACGACAAATTCTTTTGGAAT
Source organism: Lentilactobacillus buchneri (assembly GCF_018314255.1). Taxonomy (NCBI): domain Bacteria; kingdom Bacillati; phylum Bacillota; class Bacilli; order Lactobacillales; family Lactobacillaceae; genus Lentilactobacillus; species Lentilactobacillus buchneri. The sequence continues at coordinate 2,038,927 of NZ_CP073066.1, read as the reverse complement.
TTCTGGCAGGTTCAAGCCGCCAGTCGAGTCAATCACCCGACCGTCAAACTTGAAACCAGGGATTTCAATTGGATGTGATCCACTGGCAATGATTAAGTTGTCAAACTGAATCGTGGTTCCGGTATCGGCACTCATGAATTGTTGTGGTCCTGTAGGCATTACTCGTAATTGAGTATCACTGTCAAGAACAGCTTCTCCATGAATGATTTCAACTTTGTGCTTGTTAAGAAGCATCTTAACACCACTGGTCATTCGGTCGACAACCTTCTTTTGCTTCCACTCTTGGGTTTTCGCAAAATCGATTGTAGCTGGTTGAGTTGTAATTCCATACGTCGAAGCATCGTTAGCTTCCTGCAGACGATGCCCAGCAGCGATCAAAGCTTTGGAAGGAACACAACCAACGTTTAAACAAACACCGCCAAGTGTATCTGATTTTTCAATCAGGGTTACTTTTTGTCCTAATTCGGATGCACGGATTGCGGCAACGTAGCCACCAGGGCCAGCTCCGATAATTACTGTTTCTTTCTTTTCAACATCAGCCATTATTCGATCATCCTTCCATCAACAGCATTGCTGGATCATGAAGCAATTGATTCATGTAATTCAAAGCATTTTGTGCAAGGGCACCATCAATTAATCTGTGATCGTAGCTCAATGAAAGTTTCAGCATATTGCCTACTTTAATCTCGCCGTCTTCTGGATCAACATATGGTTCCTTGGCAATCTTACCAACACCTAAGATAGCAACTTCAGGTTGGTTGATAACTGGTGTGAACCAGCCACCGCCAATTGAACCAACATTACTGATGGTAATTGAACCACCCTTCATTGTATCTGGGCCAAGCTTATTGTCATAGGCAGCTTGGGTGTTCTCGGTAATTTCTTTAGCAATCTCAAACATACCCTTGGAATCAGCATTTTTGATGTTTGGTACGTACAGACCGTGGTCCGTGTTGGTTGCAATACCGACATTGAAGTAATGCTTGTAAACGATTTCTTGAGTGGTGTCATCGATTGAAGCGTTGAACTCAGGATATTTCTTCATAACGGCAACCAATGCCTTCACAATGTAAGGTAAGAATGTCAAATGAATATCTTGGTCGGCAGCTGCTTGCTTGTACTTCTTACGGTTAGCCATTAATGCACTAACTTCAACGTCGTCAAATGAAGTTACGTGAGGCGCAATGTCCTTAGATGTACGCATTGACTTAGCAATGATCTTACGCATTGGAGACATTGGTTCACGGGTTTCAAGATCAGGTTGATCAGACTTCCAAGGTTTGATAGCTTGACCTGCGGCAGCTTTTGCTTCGCCAGCTGGTGCAGCAGCGGTTGCAGCGGCAGCTGGTGCGGCTGGAGCGGCAGCTGGATTGAAGTTGTCAATGTCAGCTTTGGTGATCTGACCATGATTTCCTGTGGCAGGAACAGCAGTAATGTCAACGCCTGTGTCACGTGCATATTGACGAACAGATGGCATCGCTTTGACAATTGCGTTTGGATTTGAAGCAGCTGGTGCAGCAGTTACTGCGGCTGGAGCAGCGGCAGGTGCTGGTGCGGCAGCCGGTGCAGGTGCTTCTTCTTTAGCAGGAGCTGGAGCAGCTTCTTCTTTTGCAGGTGCAGCTGCTGGTGCGGCATCATCAGGTTCATCAGGAGAACCATCATCAATGACAACTAAAACGTCGCCCTTTTCTGCGGTTTCTCCTTCCTGCTTTTCAATACTCTTAATGGTTCCGGCAACTGGAGATGGCATTTCTTGGACAGACTTATCGTTTTGAATTTCAACTAACGGATCGTCTTCCTTGACGGTATCGCCAACTTTTACATCCCAGGTAGCGATTTCACCTTCAGTAATTCCTTCTCCCATCTCTGGTAGTTTAAACTTATAAGCCATGGGATCTAACTTCCTTTCTGTAACAAATTAGAATTTTAGTAGTTCAAAATTTCTCGTACTTTAGCTTCGATATCATCAGCATTTGGAAGCCAATCATTTTCAGCCATAGCAAATGGGAAGATACTGTCAGGAGCAGAAACACGGCCGATTGGTGCGTCCAATGACATAATGTCGTTTTCAGCAATGTCTGAAGCAACTTTTGCTCCGGCACCAGCCATCTTTTGTGCTTCTTGGGCAATCACTACTTTGTGAGTCTTGTCGATTGAAGCAAAGATTGTTTCATCGTCAATTGGTGATAATGAACGTAAGTCAATAACTTCAACTGAGATGTTCTCTTTTTCTAATTTATCTGCTACTTTAAGTGCTTCGTTAACTTCGGCACTGTAAGCAACAACGGTAATGTCAGATCCTTCACGAACAACATTTGCCTTGTCTAGCGGAACAGTGTAGTGGCCATCTGGAACTTCATCCTTCATTGAACGATAAAGTTTCAGGTTTTCCATGAATAATACCGGGTCGTTGTTTTCAACGGCTGAGATAACCATTCCTTTAGCGTCATAAGGATTTGCAGGAGTTACTACCCGCAGTCCCGGGATGCCAATGAACAAGTTTTCAAGTGAGTCACCGTGAAGTTCGGCAGTATGAGTACCACCACCAAATGGAGTTCTGATTGTGATCGGCATCGTAACGTCGCCCGAGAAACGGAATCGGTTACGTGACATTTGACCACCGACAGAATCAACAGCTTCCATTGTGAATCCCATAAATTGAATTTCTGGGATTGGACGCCAACCGGTTAATGCAAGTCCGATTGACATTCCTAAAATTCCTGATTCAGCAAGTGGGGTATCGAATACTCGGTCTTCACCATATTTATCTTGAAGTCCTTCAGTTGTCCGGAACACACCACCGTTTTTACCAACATCTTCACCAAAAATCAGAGTCTTGGGATCGTCTTGTAATACTTGGTCAAGTCCGTTGGTAATTGCTTTAATATATGTCATTTTAGCCATGATTACTTCGACTCCTTTGCTTCGTATTTCTTAATGTCAGCTGCTACATCTGGGGTTGGAACTTCAAATGTGTTCTTCAAGAAGTCACTAACCTTTTGCTTAGGAGCAGCTTCGGCATCCTTCATTGCTTCCTTGAATTCATCTTTGTATTGAGCAACTAATTTGTCTTCTTTGTCTTGATCCCAAAGTTTCTTGTCAGTCAAAACTTTTCTCAAACGAATTAGTGGGTCTCGGTCGAACCATGGTTTTTCTTGTTCCTTAGTACGGTAACGACTAGGATCATCACCGGCTGAACTGTGGGCACCGAAACGATAAGTCAAGGTTTCAACTAATGCTGGACCATTGCCGGCAACAACAAAGTCACGAGCTTCTTTTGCAACCAAGTAAGTTGCCAGAATATCCATCCCATCAACTTGAACACCAGGAACACCGGAAGCAACACCTTTTTGTGCAAGGGTTTCAGCAGCGGTCTGAGTCTTTCGTGGAACTGAAATTGCCCAGCCGTTGTTTTGAACGAAGAATACTTCTGGAGCTTGGAATGAACTGGCGAAGTTGATTCCTTCATAGAAGTCACCCTGTGAAGTACCACCATCACCGGTAAATGTGTAAGCAACGGTATCCTTCTCACCGTTCTTCTTGATTCCTAATGCAGCACCAGCTGATTGAACATACTGAGCACCAATAATAATTTGTGGGATAAATGCACGTACACCGCGTCGTACGTAGTCATAAGCTTGGTAGTGACCTTTTGACCATAAGTAACCCTCTTTAACGGTTGCACCGTGTTGGATTAATTGTGGTAAATCACGATATGCTGGGAATAGGTAGTCTTGTTTCTTCATTGCGTGGGCAATCCCCATTTCTGAGGCTTCCTCACCGTAAGTAGGAGCATAGAAACCTAATCGACCCTGACGTGAAAAGTTCATTGTTTGTTCATGCAATGCACGTTCCCAAACCATCTTTTCCATCAGCGTAACTAGTTCGTCATCGCTGAATTGGTCAAATAATTCTTGATTAACTATTTTACCGTTTTCATCAATAACTTGAACCGGTTTCTTATATGGATCGCTCATCGTTGATTTGATCTTGGCAAAATCAACAACATGCTTACTCTTTGCTGCCATAGATAACACTTTCCTTTCCTGTAAAGCTAGACTTGTGATGTACAAACTGATCACTTCTAAACCACAAGTTAAATTTAGCATTTTTCAGCAACGTTTGCAAGCCCTTTCATTGTGATGAAACCAACTTTTTTGAATATAATTTTCACTTGACAAATTTTGGGTTGAAACCGCTTGCGGGAGTATACTTTGTGAAATTTCACCCACTTTGTGAATAGTGTTTTTTTCTTAAAATTAAGTTAGAATAGAAGTTATTCAATTAATGCTTAAAATATTTTCGGAGGTCTTTAGCGTGTTTTTAATGAAGGATATTGTACGAGATGGAGACCCGGTTCTCCGTAAACAAGCTCAAAAGGTCAAATTCCCTTTGAGCAAAGAAGATAAACAACTGGCTCATGATCTGATGGAATATCTGGAAGTCAGCCAGGATCCGGAACAGTGTGAAAAGTTAGGTCTGCGTGCAGGCGTCGGCTTGGCTGCCCCACAGGTCGGTGTCTCTGAAATGATGGCCTCAGTGTTGGTTCCAAGTGAAGACGAGGATGAAAAAGATGAACCGGTTTTCAAAGATGTCATTATTAACCCGGTGATCGTGTCGAATTCGGTTCAGCGTGGCGCATTGACAGAGGGCGAAGGCTGCCTGTCCGTTGATAAGGACATTCCCGGCTATGTCCCTCGGGCTGCCAGAATTACCTTAAAATACCAAGACGTTGACGGCAAAGAGCACAAGGTTCGATTGAAAAATTACCCGGCAATTGTCTGCCAGCATGAAATCGATCACCTTCATGGAACACTCTTTTATGATCACATTAATAAGGACAACCCATTTGCCAAAACAGATGACGAAATCTTTGTGTATTGATCGGTGCACTAAATCAGTTGTTCATATGCCGATCTAAGAAATTTCAATAAGCATCCATATTAAAAAATCGAGCAAAAGGAAAAACTTTTGCCCGGTTTTTTTCTTATCCAATTTAATTGTGGCGAGTGGCCTTTCCTGAATTAGATCTGTTTGGTTATGCCTTGTGAACAAATATCAAATGAACTTTTTGTAAGTTACTGGTTCTTTTTCATTGAATTTGTAACAAACCGTTTTACTTATAGACATATTACCCGACAAACTCAACTTAGAGACGCTGACGATCAGCCTTTTGGGTGGCATGATCAGTCCTTGGCATCTGGACGTGCATAAAAGCTGGCATTGTCAATCCGGTGACGGCAATCAGAGCCATCCCAGATATGATGAACACAATTCCGCTTGGAATCTGTTGGAAGACAAATGAATAAAAGACGGTTTCCAAAGGAATTGACATCATATTCAAAGACATTTCGGTAGACGAGACTCTGCCCATCAGTTCAGTCGGAACCGTTTTTTGCATGTAAATACCAAAAGGCGTGTTCATAAAAGCCAGTGACATCCCCACTGCAAACAACATCAACGAGCCCACCAATTGGACCACTAATTGTTCGGGAGCAGCCATCAATAAAGCGCCAACTCCAGCCAACCCCGTACCAATGATGACCATCGTGACAGCTAATATTTTTGCCAAGTGCCTCAATTCTTTCGAGACACTGATGATCAAATTCCCGATCAGCATGCCAAGGGCGTCGGCGGAATTCAAAATCCCCAGCGTCACGTTTCCCAAATGTAAATGTTCCACAATCATAAATGGCAGGCCAACGTTAATGACCGCAAAAATAAAATTCAAAAACAGGGCAATACAGATGAGATACCGTAAAAAGTCGTGGGCCATCAAATAATTTAACCCCAGTTTGAATTTTGCCCACTGGGATTCCTGCGGTGTCTGACTGCTTTTCCTTGGATAGCTCAAATAATGAAAATTCATCGTCAAAAGAATTACCAAGGCAATCACGTGAGCAGTCAGCTGAAAGACGATAAACAGCCTAAAGCCAACTATCACATACAATCCGGCAGCCACAATCGGCGAAAAGGTCGAGGCAAACGATGCCGCAGATTGGCTCAAAGAATTCAATTTTTGAATATGACCCTCGTTGACTAATTCGTGAACCGACGCCATGTAGCCGGAATTCGAAAGATTGACAGATGCGTAATTGATGATCAAAAACCCAATCGTTGGGATTAATTTACCACTGCCATCGAAGTGACCAATTGCGATCGAATAAATCAATAGTGCGCCGATCCGGACGACCAGACTAATAATCAAGAGCCGTTTGTGGGGATAAGTGTCGACCAAGTTGCCAATCGGCACCAACCCGATCAAAGTCACAATCGGCATGATAATCATTGAGAGTCCAAAGCTTAACGACATTCCCGTCGCCCGCAGCAGCATGAGCCCCAGAGCAAATGAAAACATGTCACCACAAAAAGCACTGGTGAAGTTGCTCGATACATCTTTTATAACCTGCATATTTGACTCATGATCACTAATTTCCATTGTCAGCACCCGCTTTAATTTTGATTAACTGAAGCCTACTACCATTATTAAAGCGATAGATGTAAAATGTGTTGCATATATGCCACATTCAAAGCTTGGGAGGCAATCATGAAAACAATCGGGCAGACAGTCAAAATGATTCGACAAATTAAAGGATTCACCCAAAGCGAAGTGTACTCAGGCGTGATGTCACGTTCATTTGCTCATCGCTTTGAAAATGGGGAGAACGACATCAGTGCCGCCAAGTTATTTAAAATTTTAGATAATCTGTCCATTTCAGCCAACGAATTCCGTTTTATCCAAAACGATTATCACGAACCCACTGCAACATCCCTGAAAAGGCGCCTGCTACGGGCCTATAACGGCCACGATCTTCAAACAATGGGCCAAATCATCGCTGAAACGCAAAAAAGCAGCCGCCTCAGTTACAAATCGGTTGCTGCTATGGGTCAAATATTGGTCGTCACTTATTATTCAAAAACATTCACAGTCACTCCGGCAATGGAAAATCTCTGGGACACCCTTTTTGCATCACAGACCTGGACACTTGAAGAAATTAGGCAGGCCCAAATTTTACTGCCAATTGCGGTCAGCCGGCATCAAGAAGCGCTTATTTCCGAGATTGTTGACAGATTTGAAAACAACTGTCGACAATACCTTCAAGCAGTGGATGACCCATTTCATATTGCTGATGAATTAATGGATCTTTATCTTTCTCTTTTTCAAATCGAGCTCAACTTGGCTCAGTATCAATTCGCAAAAGAAATTCTAAACAAAATCCGTCAGGTCAACACCCTGGATTTAAGTTGGAATGGCCGGTTCCAACAACAATTGATCACCGCGGTCTGGCAGCTCTATTTTGGCAGTGAGAAAAAAGGCCTGGCACTGATTGCCAAGCTGGTCGCTGTTGAAAATCTCTATTCCCCGACAGTGGATCATAATCTGCTTGCAATCATCAAAGTACGCAAGCGACTGGCCAAACAGTATCGAAAAGCAAACGCCGTTGACTAGTCCATAATGGTTCAGTGCAGCCGCTTTAAGTCATCCACATATTCAATCGTCGTCACGTTCACCAGGTAGGCAACATCAAAGTGCACCCGATCATCCAGCTGCCAGACATCGGTGACCATAAACGCCGGCCGATCAGCCTGATCGGTATGCGCGTGCATGTGGTGTGTATCACCGTATTGCTCAAGCGTCGTTGCCAAGGCCTTTCGGAAATCGGGAATTGAACTTTCAATTTTTGCCTTGGGCAGATGATATTCAAACGCCATCACACCTCTGCCCCACACTTCGGCAATATCTTCAGATTTAAAATCACTTTCATCAAAGGGCAAAACTGCCTTTTGTTCAACCAGCTGGTTAATCGAAGTTTTCACGGCTTCATTGGCAATCCGCTGTGCCAACGCCAGCCGTTTTCTGCCGGGTCTCGTTACAAAGATATAATGAATCAAATTGTAAACAGCAAATGCTGCGACCAACCCGATGATAATTTGAATAATCAAATCAATGTTCATAACTGAGCCCCATTTCTTTTCATTGATTTAATTTTACCATGCAATGGTGCGAGTTGATTACTTTCATGTTTATATACTTATTTTTTAGATTATGGTAGAATATCGTTATTAGTTGTGTTTTCACAACCACTTGTCCGTAAGGAAACCTCGAGTTTCTGCAAAAAAATTGTATAATTTTAAAGGAGTTTTTTTTATGATTTGGAAGGTTTTATATCAACCCAGCAAGAAGGAAAGCCCTCGCCGGGAAACGACTCATTCACTCTATGTTGAGGCCGACACAGAGGTTGAAGCTCACGCGTTAGTTGAAGACAATACTGATTATGATATTGAATTCATCGAACCCCTCCAAGGAAAGCACTTGGAGTATGAGCAAAGTAGTCCTGATTACAAAGTAACGGAGTTTAATAATAAATGAAAAAACTAAACGTCAAGAATAACGAAGCAGCTATCTATGGCGTTGGTGGTTTGGGTGAAATCGGTAAGAACACTTACGGGATCCAGTTTCAGGATGAAATTATCCTGATTGATGCGGGAATTAAGTTCCCCGAAGATGATCTCTTAGGTGTCGATTATGTTATCCCAGACTATCAGTATCTGGTTGAAAATAAGGATAAGATCAAAGCTTTGGTCATCACCCATGGTCATGAAGATCATATTGGTGGTGTCCCGTATTTGATGAAGGTTTTAAACGTCCCTATTTATGCCGGACCACTTGCGATGGCGCTGATTAAGAATAAATTGGAAGAACACGGCTTGCTAAATTCTGTAGAATTACACGAAATTAGTGACAAGTCGGTTCTCAAGTTCCGAAAAATGAAAGTTTCATTCTTCAGAACCACCCACTCGATCCCTGATACGGTTGGAATTGCCGTTCATACACCGGTGGGCGTGATTGTGGAAACTGGTGATTACAAGTTCGACCTCACACCAGTGACCAACCAGCCGCCTGATCTTCAGGAAATGGCCCGTTTGGGTGCAGAAGGCGTCCTTTGTTTGATGTCTGACAGCACCAACGCTGAAAAGCCAATTTGGACCAAATCTGAAAAGTGGGTTGGAACTTCAATTGCCCACATTTTTGATAATATTGAAGACAGAATCATCTTTGCAACCTTCGCTTCCAACATTTCACGGATTAAAACCGCTTGTGATAATGCCATGGCCCACGGTCGCAAGATTGCCGTCTTTGGGCGCAGCATGGATGCAGCGATAGTGAATGGACGCGAATTAGGTTATCTCGATATTCCTGATGATGCGTTTGTTGATGCACACGAGCTGCAGTCACTGCCAGCTAACAAGACTTTGATCTTGTGTACCGGCTCTCAAGGTGAACCAATGGCTGCCCTTTCACGGATTGCCAACGGTACCCACCGCCAGATTTCAATTCAGCCTGGTGACACGGTTATCTTTTCAAGTAACCCCATTCCTGGTAACACGACCAGTGTCAACAGCGTCATCAACAAGCTTGAAGAAGCCGGCGCCAATGTCATTCACGGTCGGGTGAACAACATTCATACTTCCGGACATGGTGGTCAAGAAGAACAGAAATTGATGCTGCGCTTGATGAAGCCGAAGTTCTTCATGCCGATTCATGGTGAGTACAGAATGCTGAAAATTCATACTGAGCTTGCCGAACAATGTGGCGTGCCGCTTGATCACAGCTTTATCATGCAAAATGGTGATGTACTTGCCCTTTCAAAAGATAATGCTCGTATGGCTGGTCACTTCACTGCCGGAGATGTTTACATCGATGGTAGCGGCATCGGTGATGTTGGCAACGTTGTCTTGCGCGATCGTCAACTGCTTTCTGAGGAAGGTATTGTCGTGGTTGTTGCAACAATCAACTTGGCCAACCAGGAAATCCAATCCGGTCCAGATATCTTGTCACGTGGCTTCGTCTACATGCGAGAATCCGGTGAACTTTTGGATGAAGGCCGACGCCGTGTATTTAAGACCATTCGAAAGTCGATGCGTGCTAAAAAAGCAACCGAGTCTTCAATTAGAAATGCGATTATTGATGATCTTCAAGAATTCCTTTACGACAAGACCGAACGCCATCCAATGATTTTGCCAATGCTCATCATGAATGGTAAAGATTAACAAAACTGAACGTGACTAATTCGAAAACTTGAGAAGCGGATAGATTTTATATTCGATTCTCAAGTTTTTTACATAAAACCATCTGAGTTGGGGGCTCATTCACCAATGAAATATTTCATCATTATCAATTTGCATGCCGGTGGTGCTAACGCCAAAAAGGTTTGGCCGGATATCCAAAAACAACTGGCGGCTGCACATGCCGATTATCAGACACTCTATACCGCCTACCCAAATCATGCTGTTGAACTTGCTGAACAAGCTCTCAGTGAAATTGACACCGCCAACCAAACTGACGCTGTGTTGATTGCCGCTGGCGGCGACGGGACCCTTCACGAAACACTGTTGGGCTGCCAGCACTATTACCGCACCCATCAAAATGATCATCCAGTTCCAATTGCCTTTTTGCCGGTCGGTTCCGGAAATGATTTTGCGCGGGGATTAAAGATTCCTTTGCACTGGGAGAAATCATTGGCTGACATTTTGACCCAATCAGCTGCTAAAACCATCAATGTCGGCCACTACACAGACCTTGATCATCATTCCGAAGGCTTCTTCACCAACAATTTTGGCATCGGCTTTGACGCCACTGTTGTGCACCTCGCAAATCATTCTTCTTTAAAAAGTCACCAATTCTTCGGACAATTTTCATACATGGCGGCTATATTAAACGTGATCATCCACTTTAAAGGGTTCAAGACCGAAATTCTCCCGGGAAATATGCCTAAAGTCACATTCGATAACACATTTTTATTAACCACAACAGATATTCCTTATTTCGGCGGAGGCATCAACATCGTGCCCAGCGCATCAGTGTTCGACGACCATCTGGATTTAGTAGTGGTCGAAAAAACCAGCCTTTGGCAATTGATTTTATTTGTATCTATGATATTTTTAAAGAGACACTTACGGCTTAAATTTATTCATCATTATCATGAAAAAGAGCTGTTTATAAAAACAAATGGTAATCGTTTGGGTCAAATCGATGGCGAAGAACTTGGCGAACGGACTTTTAACCTGAAGCTCGACACGGTTAAATATCCCTTCTGGATTCGGTAAGTTTCTGTACCGCGAAAAACTAACGACGAGGTAATTCTATGTATTCCACCAGCTACCTTTTATTTCAATCATTAACAGCAGTTGCCCTGGGTGACGCGCTTGGATATCCGATTCAACACGATACCCGCCTGAACCCCTTCGATGATCCAATCCATGAGATGGTCGAACACCGGACGAATCAAATCCCAGCCGGCACTTGGTCTGATGATACATCACTATCAATTGCTTCTTTAGTTAGCTTAACGTTTGGATATAATCTTTATGACCTCATGACACGTTATTCGCAATGGGTCCATTTTGGTGATTACACGCCCTTTAATTATGCATACGACGTTGATGAGACCACCAAAGCAGCCATCCAACGCTTTGATACCGGCACCCCACCGGTTTTGTCCGGCGGCACTTTGGATTCAGACAATGACAATACTGCCCTTAAACGGTTGATGCCGTTGGCCTTTTATATTTTAACGAAGAACCAGCAGTACACCTTTAATGAAACCATTGCCGACATGGTTCATGATTACACGGCTACCACCAACCGAACCCCCAAGACATTTATTGGTTCCGGGGTTTTAACCAACGTCATTATCCGCCTGATTCAAAATCCCAACAAATACGCCATGCTAAGGGCCGTTAAGGAAGCCCTGGACTATTACCGCTCAAAAGATCAATTCGCCGCTCAGGTGCCGTTTTTTGAGCAATTAGAGGAGTCTCACTTCCTCCGACAGTCGAGTACGAAGCTAAGGCCCTCCGGCGATGTGATCGCCACCCTCAACGCCGTTTTCTGGTGCCTGATGAATTCGGAACAATATAACGTTGCCGTGTCAAAGGCTGTCAATCTTGGCAGTAACGCCGATACTATCGGTTCAATTACTTCCATGCTGGCATCACTGCTCTTTGCGCCGGTGACGTTCCCTGAAAACTGGCTGTCAAAGCTCCAGGGAAGAAATCAGATTAAAAGTGCGGTGTCAGTGGCGTTACTATCGGACAATTTCTGAAGTCGGGTGGCTGTTGCCCATTAAAATTCAAAAAATAAAAACTGAAAGCCAAAACAAGGCAGATAACGATGAGTGCATTCACCGTTATCTGCCCTGTTTTGGCTTTCTGTGGACCAGTTGGGCACTTGATTGTAACAAAAAAACGGCACCGTCGATAGACGATCCCGCGTCCACACGACCTAGTCTTCCGAAGCATCCATTGCTTCTAAGATCATGTTTAACTGCATGCATTCTTCATTCAAATGCGTCATTTCGTTTCCAAACTGTGGTGTGATTACTTCGGTAGAACTCGTATTCACTGGGGTAGACTTGATCTTGTCTGCTTCTTCGGACTTTAATTGATCAAGCTTCGAGGATGCCTTTTGGTATTCTCTCAGAATTTCTAACTTATTACTCATAGCTATAAACTCCTTTGAACATGAAATTTGAATTTCGAATCGTCAATCCTGATTTCTAACGTGGGAATGTTATCAATTTTTTAACATTTCCTGCTAACGTCTGGATATACTACCAGATAAAATTCGAGAAAGCAACACCCTACTCGCAAAACAGTTTGGAAGAAAAATTAAACTAATACTTAAGATAATTTTTATTTGTATTCCGCTTTGATTTCTTCGGCCGTGGGAATGGAAGGTAAGGCCCCTAAACGTTGAACTGTAATGGATGAAGCCTTTTGAGCATAAACCAAAGCTGCTTCAATATTGGATAAATCTTGGTTAATTTGTGAACTGAAAGCCCCGATAAATGTGTCGCCAGCTGCCGTGGTGTCTTTTGCCTTAACTTTGAATGCCGGCACAAAGCCACTGTCGCTTGGAGTATGATAGTACGCGCCGCGATCGCCCACCGTAATGATCAAGTTATCGATACCCATCTCGCTGAATTTAGCGGCATTTTGATCCATTGAATCAGTATCGTTGACTTCGATACCGGTCAATGTGGCACTTTCGGTTTCGTTGGGAACAATCAAATCGGTGACTTCGAGCAACCCGTAAATGATTTTTGAAGCCGGTGCCGGATTTAAAATCGTGGTCACACCATGTTGTTTGGCCAACTTAAACGCTTCGTAGGTGACTTCCTGGGGCGTTTCAAATTCGGAAATTAAAATATCGGCACTTTTAATCAGGGCTTGGCTGTCGGCGATGACTTCGGTTTTCATGGCTTGGTTAGCCCCACCATAAACCATGATGCTGTTTTGACCCTGGCTGTCCAGAAGAATGACCGCAGACCCGGTCCCATCGACCTGATTGATACCCACATGATCGGTATTAATGCCGTCAAGTTTCAAAGCATCGATCATAAAGATGCCGTTGCTATCATCACCCACTTGCCCAATAAAACTCGTCTGAGCACCGGAACGGGCAGCTGCGACTGCTTGATTGGCCCCTTTACCGCCAGCGGAATTGGTTTTACTCTTGGCACTAATCGTTTCCCCCGGTTTTGGCATTTGGTCAATGTGCAATGTTGTATCAACGTTTAGACTTCCGAGCACAACCACTTTATTTGTCATAATAAGCTCCTCTAAATCCCTTAGTATAGTGTGTTAAAACCTTTAACCAAATTCTATCAAATTTCCTGAAATTTAACAACTATCCCAGTTAGTTAATTGCCCGGACACTCTCTCTTTCTACCAAGGATACCGGCAGGGAAACCTGTTGGATTGGCTCATTATGGTCTTCAATTCGCTTGATGATCATTTGAGCGGCGTTGGTTCCCATTTCAAAAGCAGGCTGATGAACGGTGGTGAGTTTGGGGGAAATGTACTCTCCCAAATCAATGTCATCATATCCAACCACCGAAATGTCACTTGGAATTTTCAAGCCGGCTTCTTCAAGCCCACGATAGACCCCAATGGCAACCTCGTCATTGATCCCAAAAATCGCAGTTGGCTTGGTGGCTAACGCTGCTTTCGTAGCAGCGTAACCCCCTTTTTTGGTCATCTCAGTCGTAATAATTCGGTCTTCAGGAATTGGGGTGCCGTTGTTTTTGTAGGCTTCCACAAATCCAGCCAGCCGTTCCTGAAGATTGAGGGTTGGTTTGGTGGCACAGACAACCGCAACATCAGTATGACCATTCTTGATTAAATAATCGGCTAGTAAAGCCCCGCCCTTTTGATTATTGGCATCAACCCGATCACCCTTAACCACCGGTGCCTGGTCAATTAAAATATAGGGAATGCCGTTTTGATTCAAGATATTATCAATATAATTAATGTCGGACACCGCTGAAGCGATTATCATGCCGTCTGCGGCCCTTCGAACAGATTCGAAGAGATAGTGCGTCTCTTGTGACTGACTGTTGTTAGAGCCAAAAATAAGGGGCACATAGTCCTGTTTAATTGCCTCAGTCTCAATGCCAAGTAAAAATCTGCTAAAGAAAGGGTTATTCATGTTGGGAATGATCACACCGATTGTCCGACCGCTTTTACGAATCAAGCTTTGGGCGTTAAAGTCGGGAACGTAGCCCATTTCCTTTTGCAACTGCTTAACTTTCTCAACGGTCTTACTGCTAAAACGGGCAGCCTTACCATTGAGAATTTGTGAAACCGTTGTCACTGAGACCTGGGCACGAGCGGCTAAATCAGTAATTGTCACTTTCTTTGTCATAATTATTCTCCATTCACGGACAAATGTCTTTGATTAGATTATACCAAATAAAAAGCATTAAACCGGTTTAATCCCAATTTAATGCTTAATTCAAACATGTATGAACAACCTAATAATTATTCTTTAACGATTTTATCAATCTGAGCTAATTCATCGGACGTAAAGTCAAGATTGTTGAGTGCTTTCAGGTTATCTTCCAGATGATTAATCTTCGAGGCCCCAGTAACCACGCTGACAACCGTTGGATCGTGCAAAAGCCAAGCTAATGACATCTGAGCCAGATTTTGGTTCCGGTTCTTGGCAATGTCATTGAGCTCATTTAATTTCTTCACCAACTCGTCTTTACCATGTTTGATGACAAATTCATTACTCCAGTGAATCTTAACGTTATCATCCATGCCGCCTAAATACTTGTCAGTCAAGAGGCCTTCAGCCAATGGCCCGTATGCGACCAGCGCCTTATTATTTTGGCTCAATGTATCCAGCAGACCATCTTCTTCAATACCACGGTTGAGCATATTATAAGATGCCTGATTCACAACGAATGGTGTATGGAGTTCCTTGAAATATTTGATAATTTCAGCGGTTTGGGCGGCATTGTAGTTGGAGATCCCAATGTAGAGCGCCTTTCCGGAACGAACGATCTCATCCAAGGCTTCAGCAGTTTCTTCAAGGCTGGTATTGGGATCAAACCGGTGGCTGTAATAGATATCCACATAGTCCAAGCCCATCCGCTTCAAACTGCCGTCAAGCGCATTAACCAAGGTTTTCTTTGATGAGAAGTTCCCATAAGGTCCGGGCCACATATTAAACCCGGCTTTAGTGGTAATCACCAGCTCATCGCGGTACGGCTTGAGGTTGGCACGGTAAACTTCACCGAACATCCGCTCAGCAGCACCGGCACTTGGGCCGTAATTATAAGCATTATCAAAGCTAAAGATTCCTAAGTCAAAGGCCTTCAAAATGACTTTCTCGCTGTCGCCATAGTTGGCGTCATCGCCAAAGCTATGCCACAATCCAAATGATAGTGCCGGCAGTTGGAGCCCGGAATTTCCAGCTCTGCGTACCACTGCGTTTTCATAACGATCGTCATTTGCCTTATACATAAATTAAACCACCTCGTAAAATATTTTATCTTCCAAACAGCTTACCAACCGATTTGTGATTATGAATCAAGTTAATGGCTTCACCAAATAATTGACCCACGGAAACCACTTCCAGTTTTTCAAATTGGTCAGCTTTGGAAATACTAATTGAATCTGTCACAATAACCTTCTTGATTGGTGAATCCTGAAGCCGCTGTTGGGCATCCCCTGAAAAGACAGCGTGGGTTGCAATCGCAAAGACATCGGTTGCGCCGGCCTTTTTTAAGGTTTCGGCAGCAATTGTCAATTTAAATGCCGTATCGATCATGTCGTCGACAATAATCGCCCGTTTGCCCTTCACGTTCCCGATAACTGATTCGGGAACCGTGGTGGCATCTTCCGGCGACCGGTTGTCAATAATCGCAATCGGCGCACTCAGAAGTTCAGCGAATTTTCGTGCACGCGAAACACCGGTATGGTCCGGTGAAACGACAACAACATCGGAACTCTTGTGGGTTTTAACAAAATAGTCTGCCAACAGCGTATCGGCTTTCAAATGGTCAACAGGAATGTTGAAGAAGCCTTGGATCTGGTCAGCATGCAGATCAAGGGCAACCACGCGATCAACGCCATCCATCTCTAAAAAGGAAGCGACTAATTTGGCAGTAATTGGTTCTCTGGAGCGCGCTTTCCGATCGGCACGTGAATAGCCATAATAAGGAATCACCACGTTGATTGACTTGGCACTTGCCCGACGAACGGCATCCACCATAATCAATAATTCCATCAAATTAGAATTAACGGGATCAGAAACGGATTGGATGATGTAAACTTCATCACCGCGAATACTCTCATCGACGCTAATTTTAATTTCGTCATCGCTAAACTTTTCAACTGTTGACTTGCCAAGCGGCACACCGACTGCTTTACTAATTTCCTCAGCCAAGTGGCGGTTGGAATTCAAAGAAAATAATTTAAGATTGGGATGCGTTTTTGATTCGGCCATGATTTCCTCCAAGTATTCTTCTTTACCTATTTATTTAAATTCTACCATAATTTCGGCTTGAACTTGTTAAGAATTCACTGATAAACCTATGACTTCAAGAAATCGCGGGGAGTGACATCCCCCATGCCAATCATCGGGTCAATCAGATTTTGATTGATAACCGCTGTGGTTAAATGATCGGGCAGATTATCGGCCTTAGCATCATCAGTCTCTTGGGCTGATGGCGTGCCAGTCGGCAATTGCTTTTGATCCTCAGCTTCCGGCTCTCCGTCAGCGCTTTTTGATTGCGGCTGAATGCCAATTGTATCTACCAGCCGTTTGACCAAACTGGTCTGCCGGTTAACCGATACGTTGCGGACACATTGTTCAAAGGCCTCTTTTTCACCCAGCATAATCAAAAAGTCGCTGGCTCGGGTCACGGCCGTATACAGTAAGTTGCGCTGAAGCATCCGGGAGAACTGCCGAACGATTGGTAAAATCACCATCTTGAATTCACTACCCTGAGCTTTATGAATCGACGTGCAGTAAGCCAAGGTGAATTGGGTCCACTCATTCTTCTCATAAGTCACTTCGGTCTCATCAAAATCAATCGTAATCTTATTGGGAACTTGCTGTCCTTTAGGGGCGTCCATCCCCACAATGATCCCAATGTCGCCATTGAAGACGTTATTTTCAGGGTTATTAACCAGCTGGAGCACTTTGTCGCCAATTCGATAAGTGTGTTCTCTGATCGTAACCGACTTTTTACCAGTTGGATCACCCTGCCAGACTTCTTGAACCACGTCATTTAGCCTGTCAATTCCGGCTCGACCGCGATACATCGGTGCCAGAACCTGGACGTCCATCAAGCCGAAGTCTTTTTGCTTGGCACGTTTAGTGACCTGTTCAATGACCGAAGAGATCTGGTACTCGTTACATGGGATAAACGAGCGGTCGGATTGGTTCTGAGTGAAATTTTCCGACAGCTGCCCCCGATGAATATCGTGAGCCAATTGGATAATCGATGAGCCCTTCTCCTGGCGGTAAATTGTATTCAGCTGCATGGCCGGAATCTGCTTAGAAACCAGCAAATCGTGGAATACCTGGCCTGGTCCCACTGATGGTAATTGATCCTGGTCACCAACCAAAACCACCTGCATATGGTTGGGAATTGCCCGAACTAACGACCTGAACAAGTAAGTATCAACCATCGACATCTCATCAATGATTAATAGTGCCCCTTCAATATCCTTCGTACCAGTGGTGTCGTTGGACTCACGGCCGTTCAAACCAAGCAGTCGATGAATGGTGCTGGCTGGCAACCCGGTAGATTCAGTCATGTGCTTGGCGGCTCGACCGGTTGGTGCGGCCAACACGATTGGAAACGGTTTGTCTTTATAGGAATTAATATCCAGTGAATACTCATGTAGTCGGGCAAATGTGTTGACAATGCCGTTGATAATGGTGGTTTTCCCGGTTCCCGGGCCACCGGTCAAAATAAATGCCGGTGACTGGATGGCTTGGACAATCGCGGCAACTTGGGAATCATCATAATTAATATCAAACTGCTTCTCAACGACTCGCAATTGCTTTTTGATCGCATCTTCTTTGAGATGATCTTCATCATCCTGATTTTTGATCACCCGGTTCAAATGATCGGCAATTTGGACTTCGGCGTTGTATAGCCGGGTTAAATAAATGCGGTCTTCTTCGCCGACAACCTTGCCTTCTTTAGCCAGTTCAACCAAACTCTCGGCCAACTTTTTCCCAGGAATCTGCTGCTGGGAATTCCCCTCCAGAAGGCTCGTGGCAGTTTGAATCAATGGGGCGGTTGTGGTATATGTGTCCCCATTTTGAAGGCATAATTCATCAATCGCATACATCAATCCGGCACGAATCCGTTCGTTGGAATCCGGCACAATCCCCAATCGAAGGGCAATGGCGTCGGCTTTTTTGAAGCTGATGCCGTCAATGTCTTCGACTAATTGGTAGGGATTATCAGAAATGATTTTCAAAGCATCTTCATGATATTTTTGGTAAATCGCCGAAGCAATCGCACTCGAAAAACCATAGCTGTTCAGTCCAACAATGGTCTTTTCCAAGTTATCATCGGCGTCAAGATTTTCAATAATTGCCGATCGCAATTTGGCGCTGATGGGAACGTCATCCAAGACACGGTTATCCGCGGTAATCTTTTCAATCGCATCATCGCCAAGAACATCCACCACCCGTTCGGCAGTCTTCTTACCAACGCCGGGGAACTGATCGCCTGATAAATATTTGACGACCCCTTCTCTGGTAGTGGCGATCACACTGGTGTAGTTGCTGGCTTGAAATTGCTTGCCATAACGGGGATGATCGACTAATTTGCCGGTGAAATGATAGCTGTTTTCTTCAACCAAATCGCCAAAGTTCCCGGTGACGACGATTTCGTCTTCCGGCCAATTGACATTGGTCTCCGTAATTTCAACTAAGACGACTTTATAAAAACTGTCATTACTCGAAAAGAAGATCGCCTTTAATCGGCCATCGACATATTGTGGTTCGTGATTATTCTGTTCTGAGCCAAATAAATCTATTGAATGGTCCAAGACGGTCCTCCTTACTCATGCTGACATTTACTTCTTCGGCTTGTCTTTGTTGATCTGGATCACTTTTTCAATATCTTTCAACTTTTGTTGACCCTTTTCAAAATAAGCCGGATCAGCCTGCTTGGCTTTTGCAAAATAGTTTTCAAAATCTTCGCCATTCACCATGGCAACCAGGCCGCGATTAAAGTTGGCTTTGCCGTTTTCAGGCTCTGTTTTCAAGACGATATCGTAAAAGTCCCCCGCTTGGGCAAAGTTACCCAGGGCCAAGAGATTGTCACCAATCATTTGGTTGACGTCAGGGTCATCGTGCCGGGCACTTTGAGCCGATAAAGCAAAGACCATCGCCCGCTTGTTGTCACCCTTGGCCATATAGCTTTGGGCCAGCATAATATAGGATTCGGCCTGAAGCTTTTTGTCTTCGATTTCTTGGAAGATTTTGATGGCTTTATCGTATTCCGCCGCGGCATAGTAGACATTTCCAAGACCAAATTTCAGGGTATCTTTGACGTCTTGGTTGGACTTGTCAAATAAGCCGAGTGCCTTCATTAAAAGCTCTTCGGCCTGCTCGTAATCTTTAGCTTCAACCAGGAACGTCGCTAAATCATAGTAATTGTGATAATTGTCGGGTTCGTGATCCACTTTTTCAACTAGTTTATGAATCGTGGCTTTGGCTTTCGCCTCTTCAGCCTCGCGCTTCTTAGTATATTTACGCTGATTTGCTTGATTTTTTGCTTGTAATTTTTTAATTTTATCTGAATTATTTGCCATATTGTCACCTATACCAAATCTGTCGGGTCTAATTTTTTGTTCAAATAACTGGTGTCGTTCCAATCAATCAGTTGATAGGATTGTCCTTCATCTGTGCTTTCCAAAATCGTCGTGCTGGTGTTTGCCAGGCCGCCGCGTTTTCGTAAATTGGGCAGTCCCACACCCAGCAACGCATTGATCTCAGCGTTAAGCGCAGCCCCGTGACTGACGATCATCACATTTTGATCCGGGTAGGCCTTAACAATTGAAGTGATTGCCGGCGTCATGCGGTTAATCACATCCAAGTAACTTTCCCCACCGATGGCCTTTGGATCGTACAAATCGGGATGGTTGCGGAAGTCCTCAAACTCTTCGGGGTAAGCCTGCTCAACATCGGCAAACTTTTGGCCTTCCATTTTCCCCAAGTGAAATTCTTCCAACCTGGATAAGAGTGAAATATCCGGATGGCTCTTTAATTTGCGGTCAATTCGAGCCGCCGTCACCCGAGCACGCTTAATCGGGCTGGAATAAATGTGGGCAAAATCGGTTTTCTGAAAATGTTTGCCTAACAGATCCATTTCCGTATAACTCTGAGCCAGCAGCGGAGAATCGCCGCCGGCACCCTGATAACGGCTTTCAAGATTCCATTCAGTTTTCCCGTGGCGAACAAAGTACAACTTAGTCAAATGACATTCCTCCAAACTGCTGTTAGCTTCTTACATTATGACAGGAAAACGGTTCGATTTCAAAAGCCTAACGAGATTTATAATGAAAAATTTGTTTTTATTTTGAAGCTCAATTAAAAGTAACAACTGATGATAACGATTATCCAGGAATCACTGTTGCATTTCCTA
The DNA here is from genome assembly GCF_018314255.1 of Lentilactobacillus buchneri. Lineage (NCBI taxonomy): Bacteria > Bacillati > Bacillota > Bacilli > Lactobacillales > Lactobacillaceae > Lentilactobacillus > Lentilactobacillus buchneri. Next base: position 2,017,955 of record NZ_CP073066.1, on the reverse strand, counting down.
ACAAGCGCAATCAGCCCACAAAAAAAGTTGACGACAATCGTCAACTTTTTCAGATTAAACATATTGTAATTCTTTAGCCTGCTTGTAAGCCGCATCAATAATCGCAGAGCCGAGGCACTCGTCGCCATCATAGAACACAACGGCTTGTCCCGGTGTAATTGCACGAACCGGTGCGTCAAAATCAACGCGAACCGACTGGCCGTCATCACTGATATGAACGGTCACGCCGGTATCTTTTTGACGATAACGGAACTTAGCGGTGCAGTGGAAGTCCTTGCCGCGGTCCAAGTTATTAACCCAGTGAATATCTGAAGCCTCAAGGTAATCGGCATACAACAATGGATTGTGATAACCCTTGCCCACGTATAAAATATTCTGCTTTAAATCTTTGCCGACAACGAACCATGGCTGGTTATCAACACCATCGCCACCAATTCCAAGTCCACGACGCTGACCGATGGTGTAATACATCAAACCATCGTGTTGGCCCTTAACTTCGCCGTCAACGGTCATCATCTTGCCGGGAGTTGCTGGCAGATAGTGACCTAAGAAGTTCTTGAAGTTCTTCTCGCCGATAAAGCAAATACCAACGGAGTCTTTCTTGTCGGCAGTTGCCAAGCCGGCCTCACGGGCAATCTTTCGAACATCCGGCTTAACCAGGTTACCAATTGGAAACATAACCCGGTCCAGCTGGTCAGCTGAAAGTTGGCTCAAGAAGTAGGTCTGGTCCTTGTTGCCATCGGATGCCCGCAGCAGATGATTGTGACCGTCTGCATCACGGGTTAATTGGGCGTAATGCCCGGTTGCAATGTAATCGGCACCCAATTCCAAAGCATAATCCAAGAAGGCTTTGAACTTGATTTCCTTATTACAAATCACATCAGGATCGGGGGTTCTGCCCTTTTTATACTCATCCAAGAAGTAAGTGAACACGCGGTCCCAATACTCCTTTTCAAAGTTGACAGAATAATATGGGATGCCGATCTTGTTAGCGACTTTAGCAACGTCTTTATAGTCTTCGGTTGCAGTACATACGCCGTTTTCATCAGTATCATCCCAGTTCTTCATGAAAACGCCAATCACATCGTATCCTTGTTGTTTGAGCAGATAAGCGACGACTGAGGAGTCGACACCACCACTCATTCCAACAACAACACGTGTTTGACTGTTGTCTTGCATAAAACCACCATCATTTCAATTAGATTCTGGAGAATCCACGAGTTGAAGGTCGTAATTTCCAGTAAAACTAATATTAACGCATTCTCGAAATGAATGCTACTTTTTGTAAGTAAATGTTTAAGCAAGATAATCGGCAATCAATTTTTGAACGGCTTGATTGTCTTCCGGTCTGCCGATGGTAACTCGCAGCCAGTCCTTGCGTAAACCGTTCCGAAGTAAATAACCATTTTCCAACAAATATTCATGAAGCGCATCAGCATCCCCACCCTTCACTTGGAAGAAAATAAAGTTGGTTGCCGAGTCATAAAACGGCAAGCCGGCTTTGATTAAGAAATGTTCCCACTTTTTGCGTTCGGCAATGACTTTTTTGACGGTATTGTCGACGAATGACTGGTCTTTAAATGCCGCGGTTGCCGCAATTTCAGCAAAGGTGCTCAGGTTGTACGGTAACCTCGCTGCCTGCAGATAGCCAATCAATGGATCTGAGCAAACGGCAAAGCCCACCCTGAAATTGGCTAAACCATAAGCCTTGGAAAATGTCCGCAAAACCACCAGGTTCTTAAATTCCTTGGTCAACTGGATGACCGAGTCATGGATGCCGCCGGTAAAATCAATGTAGGCTTCGTCAACAATTACCGTGATCGCTTCGGGAACATCTTCGACAAATGCCCGGATGGCATCAGCCTCCAGAAAAGTTCCGGTAGGATTGTTGGGATTACAAATCCAGATCATTTTGGTCTTGGAAGAAATTGAGCGGGCCATTGCTTTTAAATCAATCCGGCCGGAGTCGTCCAGCCCAACCGATTTGATTTTGGCACCCTTAATTTCTGCATGCAGGGCATATTCTGAAAAAGTTGGTGCCGGATCCAAAACTTCATCCCCGGGTTCAAGAATCACCCGCGACAGCAATTCGATAATTTCATCCAAGCCGTTGCCAAAGATCAACTTGTCGGCGTTGATATCAAACTGGGAAGCAATAATTTCCCGCAGCTCATCAGCGTTACTGTCGGGATACAGATTGGCATCGCGATAGTGCCACTTGTCCAGTGCCTTGGCCACGTCACCAGAGGTGCCATAGGCGTTTTCATTGGCGGACATTCTGACTAACTTATCCAGCCCCTTTTGCTTCTTCATCTGTTCCAAAGTGAGTTCAGGAACGTACGGTTCCAGATTTTTGACGGCTTCTTTGACCATTCCTACCACTCCTTAATTTGTTTACGATCCTTGGTGATGCTTTTTTTGCCTTCACGGCTGGCAAGCTCCTGCTTAATCTGGTCGGGGGTAATTCCGCGTTGGGCCATCAGAACTTCGACATGGTAGGCCAAATCGGCAACTTCCAAAATAAAGTCGGGATCGGACGGATTCTTCGCAGCCACAACCACTTCGGTTGCTTCTTCACCCACTTTTTTCAGGATCTTATCGAGACCCTTGGTAAATAAATAATCGGTGTATGAGCCCTTCTCGGGGTTGTTTTTGCGTTCCAAAATTAATTGATAAAGTTCGTCTAAATCTTGCATATATTATTCCTCCTTGGTTGGTTCCGGTAAAATGGTCCGGTAAAAGCAGCTGGTGTGCCCGGTATGACATGCCGGTCCGGCCGGAATCACTTTCATCAATAAAGTATCTTCATCACAGTCAATATCGATTGAAACGATTTCTTGCGTATTGCCACTAGTTTCACCCTTGTGCCACAATTCTTGGCGACTTCGAGACCAAAACCAGGTTTGTCTGGTTTGCATACTCAAATTGAAACTTTCTTCATTAACATAGGCCATCATCAACACTTGTTTGGTATTGTCATCAATCACAATTGTCGGTACCAGGCCGTCTGAATATTTTTCAAAATCAGGTTTCATCGTACGATCACCCCGTCTTTGCGTAAATCAGTTTTCACATCAGCAATCGTCAGTTCACCAAAGTGAAAGACCGAGGCTGCCAAAGCACCGTCAACATCTGCTTGGTCAAAGACTTCAGCAAAGTCACCCAGTTGCCCACAGCCACCAGAAGCAATCACCGGTACGTTCACGGCAGCGGTTAGCTGTTTGTACAGGTTAATATCATAACCACTCTTGGTGCCGTCTTTATCCATGCTGGTAACTAAGAGTTCACCGGCTCCGAGCGCAACCCCTTTTTTGGCCCACTCAATCGCATTTAAATTCGTGCGTTGACGGCCGCCGTTGACGTACACATCATACTGCCCGGATTCTGGATTCCATTTGGCATCAATGGCTAACACAACGCATTGAGCGCCAAATTTTTCAGCTCCGGCCGTGATTAACTGGGGGTTGCTGACAGCGGCTGAATTAACGGCTGTCTTATCGGCGCCGGCTTTCAGCAGATTTTGCATATCGTCGACGCTATGGATGCCGCCACCAATTGTCAGCGGCATGAAGACTTGGCTGGCGACTTTTTCAATGGTCTCAACGATCGCCTTACGCTTCTCATTGGTCGCGGTGATGTCCAAAAACACCAGCTCATCGGCACCTTGTTGTTGATAGGCAGCCGCAATCTCGGTTGGATCACCAACGTCCTGCAAATTGACAAAGTTGACCCCCTTCTTCACTCGGCCGTGGTCAACATCCAAACAAGGAATAATTCGTTTAGCTAACACTGGTATTCACCTCCGCCAAGACATCGAGCGGTAAATCACCCGTTGCCATTGCTTTACCGACAATCGCTGCTTTAATCCCAGCGGTTTGCAAATCCTCAAGATCTGAAACGTTACGGATGCCACCGGAAGCCACCACGGTGACTTGAGGAAATTTGGCTTGCAGGCTACTGAGCTGAGCGGTATTGGGCCCAGTCATCGTCCCATCCCGGGAAATATCCGTTACCACGAAGGTATTGACACCAAAGGCCACCATTGAGGCCATCAGTTCACCCATTTCCACGGAACTTTGTTCCAGCCAGCCCGAAACGGCCACCCGACCATCCTTGCCGTCAATGCCAACGACGATTTGATCAGCGCCAAATTGTTCGATGGCCTGCTGCACCAACTTGGGGTTGTTCAGGGCTGCTGACCCCAGAATCACGCGGTTAACGCCTGATGTCAGGTAAGTATTAATTTGGGAGAGTGAGCGAATTCCGCCGCCAACTTCAACTTTGAGATCAGTTTGGGCGCAGATTTGTTCGATCAATGCCCGATTGACCGGCCGTCCTGACTTGGCGCCATCCAAGTCAACGAGATGCAAATTTTTCAAGCCGGCAGAATCGATTGCCACTGCCTGTTGTAAGGGCGACTTGCTAATAACGGTTGTCTGTTGGAAATCACCCTGATAAAGCCGGACACTTTGTTGATTCTTTAAGTCAATTGCGGGAATAATCTGCATTTTCAACCATCTCCTTGAATTTTGCCAAACCATTCAGTCCAACTTCACCACTCTTTTCAGGATGAAATTGAAAACCAATAACATTGTCTTTTCGCACGATACTTGGAATCTGGACGCCATAATCGACTGTCGAAACAATGTTTTCGGCCGCCGTTTGAACGTAGTAGGAATGAACAAAGTAACTGAACTGACCGTCGAACCCATCTCCAAGTGCATCGGTCTGCTGAGACTGGTTTTGATCCCAGCCCATGTGAGGGACCTTGACCCCCAAATTCTCAGGAATCGGCACCACTTCACCGGCAATTAACCCCAGACCGTTTGACTCACCAAATTCATAACTTTTATCAAACAGAATCTGCATTCCCAGGCAAATCCCTAAAATTGGGATTCCTGCATCGGCAGCCTGTTGAATCACCGGAACTAAACCACGTTCATTTAAAGAATCCATGGCTTTTTTAAAGGCGCCGACACCCGGCAGAATTAATCCATCAGCCGTCAATATCTCACTGGGATCGGCAGATAATTGATTGGGAACGCCCAAGAAATCCAAGGCGTTTTTAACGTTGCGGGTATTGCCAGTGTCGTAATCAATAATTGTGATCATTAGATAACCCCCTTAGTCGACGGGATCCCCTTGATTTCTGGATTGATGGTCACAGCTGCTCGAAGGGATCTGCCCAGCGCCTTGAAAAGTGTTTCAATTTTGTGGTGGGTATTTCTGCCATATAAAACTTCTGCGTGAAGATTCATTTCAGCGTTGAAGGCGAATGCTTGGAAGAAGTCTTCAGTGACTTCGGTATCGTAGCCGCCCAGGTGGTCGTTGGCAAATTCGGCTTTAAATACCAGATAAGACCGGCCGGACAAATCGATAACCACTCGACTGAGAGTTTCATCAAGCGGAATTAAGGCGGAGCCAAATCGTTCGATGCCTGCTTTATCGCCTAACGCCTGTTTGAGTGCCAGTCCCAAAGCAATCCCAACGTCTTCTGTGGTGTGATGCGGGTCAACATCTAAATCTCCTTTGGCTTTGACCACCAACCCGAAGCGGCCGTGGCGGGCAAATGCATCCAGCATATGATTGAAAAAGCCAATTCCGGTATCAATTTGAATCTTTGAATAGTCATCCAAGTTGAGACTTAATTCAATTTGGGTTTCATTTGTGTTGCGAGAAATCGTTGCTGTTCGCATTTTGCTCACTCCTTAATTAATTTGGATTGGATCAGTTGATCGTCGGCCTTGGCGAGGCTGGCAATCAAGCTTTTGATTTGAGGTTGGTACTGGCGAAGTGCCAATCGATTAACCACGACTTTGGTGTTGACTGGCTGTAGTTTTGCGAAGACTTGGAGATTGTTTTCACGCAGGGTGTTGCCGGTTTCGACAATATCGACAATCGCGTCGGCCAGGCCAATCAATGGCGCCAGTTCAACCGACCCTTCAATTTTGATGATTTCAACGTCTTCGCCAATCCCTTGAAAATACCGTTTGGTAATGTTGGGATATTTGGTGGCAATTATTTTGCGCCGGTGGGCCTGGGGATTGAAATCTTTGGTTGATGCCAAGACAAACCGGCATTTGCCGACGTTGAGATCCAACATTGCGTATTGGAAATTTTCTTGTTCGGCCAGGATGTCGCTGCCAACAATCCCGATTTGAACCGAACCGCTGTTAAGATAGGTCAGGACGTCCGGGCCTTTAACCAGGATAATTTCGTAACGGGGATCTTCATCGAAAATCAGCCGCCGTTGCTTGTTGCGAATCCCCTCGCAGTTAATCCCAGCTGCTTCCAGTAATGGGACCACTTGATCTTCGGTTCGGCCTTTAGTAAGGGCAATTTTAATTCGTTCCATCATTTTTCACCTGCTTTTGTTAAATCAATGAGTTGACTGTTGGTACTGGCTGCCAGCCGTTTAGCAGCTTCAAAATCGTCGGTCAGACAGAGGGTCGCATTGGCGAACTTGGATAAAGCCGCTTCTGCCTCCTGCCATTGGTCGTCCTCAAAGAAGATCAGCGTGGTTGGTGTGTCATCAGGGAAGCTGGTCCGTTCGACCAAGGCATCAACGTCGAATGCCACCCCCACGGCAGACGTTTTGACATTTTGGAAATTGGTTAATAAGTCATCGTAGCGACCACCACTGAACAAATAGCCTGAGGATTTATCGGTAAAGCCGCGAAAAGCCATGCCGGTGTAATAGCTCTGTGGAGAAGGAATGCTTAAGTCCAAGGTAACGTTGACTTTGGGGAATAACTCTTGGATGAAGGCCGCCGTTGATTTTAAGTGATTAACGATCCCCGCCAACTCCTCAATCGGCGGTAATGTGTCAACGACTGTCATCACCTCATCAAAATTGCCAAACAACCACGGCCATTCATTGACGAACGATGAAAACGGTGTTTCTGCCAGTGGATGTGCGAGTTGGTTGTACTTGCTGAGATCTTTGGCGAACAACGCTTGCTTCAAACCAGCTTTGGTGGGCTCCGGCAAATCCAGCCGATCAATCAGCACATCAACAAACTTGGCATGACTGAGTTCAATCGTGACATTTTCGATGGCCATGTCCCGACATCCTGCTAAAGCAACTTCCAGACACTCCCAATCGGCTTTCAAGCCCTTGTACCCAACAATTTCAATTCCGGCCTGAGTTAATTGGTTATAACTTCCGGATAACTGCTTCTTTACTCGGAAAACGTCGCCGCCGTAATACCATTTCACTGGCAGCTCAATGCCGGTCGTACTCATGACTCGGGCAACCGGGAGGGTCAAATCGGGCCGTAAAACCAGTGGTTCGCCTTGCTCGTCCAATAATTGGTAGGGACGATAATTTTCGGCATTCAGAGGTTGAAAAACATCTGAATATTCTAAAACCGGGGTGGTTAACTTACGAAATCCCCGCCGCCGAAAGCCCTGAAAAAGTTTATTTTGAATCGTTTCTTTGACTTCCGCTTCCGTGCCAAACTCGTCACGGGTGCCGATTGGTAAATTCTTATTTTTCATAACTGTCACTTCCTATTTCGATAAAAAAAGTCCTCGAAAACTGTATTCAGTCTTCGAGGACGCCTTAAAGTCGTGGTTCCACCTCAATTTGCCGCTACCTCACAGTAGTCGGCCTTACGTTGCCAATATCTAGTCATCCTCTGATAACAGATACGGTAACCCTGATAACGCTAAACATGCGAACCGGCCTACTTGGTTCAACCGGTTAGTTCATAGATGTGTGTTCGCCAGTGTAAAATGTGCCTTTTCAGCAATGGCACTCTCTTTTAAATTACCACTGGTTACTTTTTCTAATCAAAACTTTATTATATTAACTTTTGCTTTATTTAGTTTCATATACTATCACCAAACCATCGATTGTCAAGCGATTTATTCAACTAATGAAATCACGCCATTGTAACCCTGACCGACTTCGGCAATACTATGGGCATCACTGCCATAAACAAATGGAATGTTTAACGATTTTGCCATCTGGATAACTGAATAGGACGGGTACTGCTCATTACAGTAGGGCTTGTACAACCCGGCAGCGTTCAAATCCAGTTCACGGTGTTGACCGCTAACCGCCTTGAGAATTTGATCAACCAGTCTTAGATTGTTCTCAGAAAAGTTACGATCCAAGCCAAAATAATCTTGGAATTTTTTAACCAAAGTCATGTGGCCAATCCGGTTGGGAGTGTACGGACCCAAGTCAGCATTCACGGAGGCCAGGACGGTTTGAAAATAATGCTCATATAGGACTTGTGAGTCGGGATACTGACTCAATAATCCGGCCTGGAAATCTTCCACAGTATCATCGACACACCAGAATTTATCGTTTGCCCCTTGCATGAAGTGAACCGACAAAATATTATCAGTTGTTCGCGGGCCGTATTCGTTCAAAAAGTCGCGAGTCCAATCGACAAAATCAGGCAAGAAGTCAACTTCAAAGCCAATGTTGATTTTGATTTGGTCCGCATACTTGGCCTTCATTTGGTTGGCTTTTTGAAAATAAGCGTCCAAATCAGCGGCCGCCATTGAGGCCTCCGTGAGTCCGGTTGTTTTCCCGGCATACTTATCAGCCAGTCCTTCGGGCAACGGGGCATGTTCGGTAATACTGTATTCTTCAAAACCCAGCTTGATCGCTTTTTGAATCATTAATTCCACATCATCCCCACTTCCATGGGGACAAAATTCTGTGTGGGAATGACCTTCTCGTTTGATCACAATGACCATCCTTTCATAGACCATCGACTAACCTGGTGTGTAGCAAATCGCCAATTAAAACACAAAGGGCCGGGCAAAACCGTTCGTTTTGTCCCAGCCCTCTTTTCTGGTGCCATCATTTGTTAATCAATTAAACTTCGACTTTTTGAATCCAAGCTTCTGGAGCTTCCACATCCCCAAACTGAATGCCGGTTAGTTCGTTGTAGAGTTTCTTGGTAATCGGTGCAACTTCTGTTTCACTATAAAAGACATGTAAGTTGTCCTTATATTCAATCCCGCCAATCGGTGCAATCACCGCGGCCGTTCCCATGGCGCCGGCCTCTTCGAATCGATCTAAATCGTCAATGAAGACGTCACCTTCAACGGCCTTTAACCCAAGTCGGTGTTCCGCCAGATACAACAGTGAATATTTGGTAATACTTGGCAAAATCGAATCTGATTTTGGTGTGACAAACTCATTGTCTGCGGTAATCCCAAAGAAGTTGGCTGACCCCGCCTCTTCAATCTTGGTATGGGTTGCCGGGTCCAAATAAATCACGTCAGAATACCCGGCTTTGTGGGCTTGGTCACCGGGCAGCAAACTGCCGCCGTAGTTGCCACCAACCTTGCTTTGACCAGTGCCATGAGGCGCAGCCCGATCATAGTATGAAGTCGTGAAATTGGTTGGCTTCAGACCACCCTTATAGTAAGCCCCAACCGGCATGGCAAAAATCGTGAAGATGTATTCATCAGCCGGATGAACGCCGATGTTACCACCAACACCAATCATCAGCGGACGCAAGTAAAGAGTTCCGCCCGTTCCGTATGGTGGCACATAGTCGGCATTGGCAGCGACCACTTTTTTAACCGCTGCCACAAATTTATCTTCCGGAAATGCCGGCATCAATAAACGGGCACAGGATTTAGTCATCCGTTTGGCGTTTTGATCCGGCCTGAACAAATTAATACTGCCGTCCTTGGTTCGATAAGCCTTCAAGCCTTCGAAATCAGCCTGACCGTAATGAAGCCCGGTCGAGCCCTCACTGATGTGTAAAGTACCATCTTCAGTGAGTTGACCTTCATCCCACTGACCATCCTGATAATGCGCTAAGAACCGATACGGTAAGTCCATATAATCGAAGCCTAAGTTTTCCCAATCAATTTCTGTTGCCGGTTTTGCTTTTGCCATAGTGTCCCTCCTGAGGATATGTAGTAAATAGTTGTCATCGGTCTAACCATTTTCTAATATTCTAATGTTTGCCAGAAAAAATGTCAAACACTTTCCAAGGGATTCGGCGGTCAAAAAAGTGAGACAAAAATATTGTTTGTCTCACCTGAACTTTTATGATTTTAAATATTACCTTGCGGAAACGTGGAAACTAACCGCTTTAAGTCCCACTCTTTATTCAACCGGAACAACCCAGCCATATTTATCTTCAACATCACCTGACTGAATCCCAAATAATGTATCGTAAAGCTTTTGTGTAACGGGTCCCGGCTCGGTTTCACTGTAAAAGACGTGCTTTTTACCATTGTTGGTTAAAGAGCCAACCGGTGAAATAACCGCAGCCGTCCCCATGGCACCAGCTTCAGTGTATTCATCCAAGTCATTGACATCGATGTTGGTTTCAGAAGGATCTAATCCTAAGTCTTTGGCAATTTGCAAGATCGATTTCTTGGTAATTGACGGCAGGATTGAATGAGATTTTGGTGTGTAGAACTTGCCGTCCTTGCCAATTGCATAGAAGTTGGCACCGCCAAATTCATCAACGTATTTATGTTGACGTGGGTCCAAATAAAGTTCGCCGGCAAAGCCGTTATCTTTAGCTTCCTTAGCTGCTAACAAACTTCCGGCATAGTTACCGGCAGTCTTAGCCTGACCGGTACCAGCGTAAGCAGCCCGGTCATATTTGCTGACCATGTATGGCATTGGATGAAGGCCTTTAATGTATGCACCAACCGGGGTGGCGTAGATGTGGAAGGTGTAAGTTGACGAAGGTGAAACGCCAACCAGTGGTTCGGTTCCAACCATGAACGGACGGATGTAAAGCGAGCCGCCCGAACCATAAGGTGGCACAAAATCAGCGTTGGCTTTAACAACTTCTTTAACGGCTTCAACAAATTTATCTTCGGGATATGGTTCCATTACCAAACGTTTGGCAGAATTCGTAAAGCGCTTGGCGTTCATGTCAGGACGGAAAAGTTGAATTCGGCCGTCCTTGGTACGATAGGCTTTCATCCCTTCAAAAACTTCCTGACCATAATGCAAATCTTCAGCAGCTTCGTTGAAAGTCAGTGTTGAGTCGGTGGTTAACCCGCCGTTTTGCCACTTGCCATCCTTAAATTCCTCGTTGTAACTGTATGGTAAATCACGATAGGCGAATCCAAGGTTGGTCCAATCTAAATCTTCTAACTTTTGTTTTGCCATGTATATGTGTCCTCCTTAAAATATTGATTAAGCAGGTGATAAGCGTTGTAACTAAGTATGGTTTCTACAATTCAGATATGTAAGAAATCATCAGACGAACGTGAAACACAAATTGTTCATAAGATCATCACTTATCCGTTTATCATCATATCTTAATTATAATCTAATTTATCGCTTTTACGTGGACGTGTCAATGTTAATCTTGGAAAAAACAGTGTCCCCCGCTTATATGGCCGGAAGCTGCTGATGGGGGCAAGATTCGACTAGGTAGAATGGCAGACTGTAAAAAGGCCCAGGCAAAATGAGGTTCTACAATATCTGTTGTTGGTAATAGATTTTTATCTATTACTGATGACAGATTTTTTGTTTATCATTAGAATAAAAAAGCGGACATCTCCCGTCCGTTAACTTGCTCCCACCACAGAATTAAGTCAAGAAAGGAAATGCCCTATGTCAAATGATACTACGAAAATGTTGTTAGGAATAGATGATGAACACTTAATAATTGAGGAAGGACAAGTGGGTGATGATGGAGTGATTCGATTGGTGGGGTCCCTAAACTACACCCCCAAGGCATGCCGCAATTGTGGGATTATCAATGATCACCAAATTATTGGCTATGGTTGGCGGAAGACCACCATTAGATTCGCAAAAACATTGGGCAGCACCGTTATCCTGTGTCTCAATCGGCGAAACTTTCACTGTAAGGCTTGTCATACCAATTTCCTGGCGCAGACGAATGCGGTGCCGAAACACTGCACGATTTCAAATACGACCCGCAAACAATGCTTAGAAAAACTGACCGAACCGGTTTCGCTCAAACACATTGCCGATGAGTTATCCACTTCGGATTCATTCGTTGGTCGGCAGCTCTTGCGCGCTGAACGGGACTTTCAAACCAACTGGCACTATTTACCAAAAGTTCTCCTCATGGACGAAGTTAAAAGCACTAAGAGCGCCACCGACGCGATGAGCTTTGAATTTATGGATGCGGAAACCCACGAATTGATCGACCTGTTACCCTTTAGGACCATCTATCAGCTTCAAAAGTATTTCCAGCATTACGACCAGGCTGCGCGAGAAAATGTGAAAATTATCGTCACCGATATGAACTATACCTATCCCAAATTGGTGGGGCAGATCTTTCCGAACGCCATCGTTGTCATCGATCCGTTCCACTTGGTTAACGCTTTAAATCGAGCTTTTAATAAGACGCGGGTGCGCCTCATGAAAACCCTGGCGACTTCCTCACGCGAGTATCACGCCCTAAAACGCTATTGGAAACTATTATTAACGCCGGAAAATCACCTCAACTACGAAGCTTTCCGTAAGTGGACAAACTTCCCTTATCCAGCGACTGCCACTGATGTGGTTGATGCTTTATTGGACATTGATCCCGAGCTCAAGCAAACTTACAACGTGATGAATCGGTTACGTGAAACCATCAAAAACCGTGATTGGCCCAACTATAATCAAGTATTCCATCACTTAGAGGGCTGCTCGGAAGAGATGTTGGCAACCCTCCAGACCCTAGCGACTCATCATGATGAAATTGGCAATACCTTTACTCACCATTACACCAACGGGCCCTTAGAAGGTTCAAACAACAAGATTAAAGTCATTAAACGCACTGGATTTGGTTACCGAAACTTCTTCAGATTCCGGCTAAGAGTGCTGTTCGCTTTTCGAGTTCATACAAAAAGAGCTCTAATCACCAAGTGATTAGAACTCCAATATTTTGTTCACCAACAACAGTTGACGAAGAACCCAAAATGATTAGTTTTGCCCGGGCCCAACGATTGAATGTTGCAAATTGGGTTTGTTTGATTGTGATGTACAATTACTTGTTTAAATTGGTGGTTGGCCTTTTCCTCCCATATAGTGTTTAGTTCACTGTTACTCAGCTGAAACGTGTTCCGAGACCCAGGGCCCTACCACATAAGCAATTAAGGCCAACGACGAACAAAAAGCGTTCGTCATTGGCCTTAATCACTTATGTTCCGGGCCCTAACCGGCTCTCGTCACACTCTTCTTTTTAGCACACCCCTATCAATCAAATCGTTAATAATAAATTGATATTGCTCGACACTTGGTTGGGTATCCGGATTCTTGAAGATGTTGACTTTTTCCAGACCATTTCCCGTGGTGATCGCCATTCTAAAACCACTTAGATCCTTATCAACCTTCATTTTGAATTTATAGTTGGCATTATACGGCGATGTTGGGTCTAATGACTTTTCCAGTGAAAAGACACCGGTCTTGCCCTCAATAAATCCCAAATCACGCAGTGTGAACCGTTTAACGTTATCCCTTAGTTCATACACTGTATCATCACCGTTAACCTTACCTGTTTTTGCGAATGCCATTACATCTTTACCCCCTTGGTTTTGACCCGATTAACAATCTTGGTAATTGCATCTACCAACTTATCCAGGTCCTCAGTCGTATTGTAACGCCCAAAACTGATTCTAATCGACTCACTAATTCTTGGGCTATCCTTGCCGTACATTGCCACCAAAACGTGCGATGGCTCGATACTACCAGCCGTACATGCTGATCCGCCGGAAACCGCAATTCCTGCCAGATCCAGATTAGTTTGCATCACATAAGTCGAGATGCCTTTAAGCCAAATATTGAAGACGTGGTTCAAATTATCCTCGGTGATTCGACCGTTGACCTCGAACTCGACTCCGTTTTGCTTCAATTTATCAGCGATATACTGCTTAAATTTCAAATATTTGGCTTGTCGGTGCGCCTTCTCTTCTGGTGTGATCGTTTGGACCGCCTTGGCAAATCCGGCAATTGCAGGAACATTCTCAGTCCCGGCACGTCGCTTTTCCTCTTGGTCGCCGCCCTTAATTAAACTAGGGAAATTCACCCCTTTACGCCGGTAGAGAAAACCAATCATCTTAGGACCATTAATCTTGTGTGCCGATGTCGACAGCATATCAATATGGTCACGTTGAACATCGATATCCAACAAACCATATGCCTGCACAGCATCCGTATGGAACCAAGCCTGATGGTCCTTCAAGATTTCACCGATTTCATGAATTGGCATAATTGAACCAACCTCATTGTTTCCAGTCATGATGGAAACCAGGATCGTCTGATCGTCCAAAGCAGCCTTAAAGTCGTCTAAAGAGATGTTGCCATACTCGTCAACGGGAAGATAGGTAACCCGAAAGCCCATTTTCTCCAAGGCCTCACACGGCCTGATAACGGCTTCGTGCTCAATGGCGGTTGTGATAATGTGATTGCCCAGTGACTTGCGGGCAATCGCAGTTTGGGTAATCGCCGTATTGTCGCTTTCAGAACCGCCACTGGTAAAGACGATGTCGTCTGGATCAGCGTTAATGCTTTTAGCAATCACATCCCGGGCATTTTCCATGACGGCTTTGGATTCTCTCCCCAGGCCGTAAAGCGTGGAAGCGTTACCGTAAATGTTTTTATACTTATCCATTAATTCTGTGTATACTTCATCAGAAACCGGGGTAGTTGCAGCATTATCAAGATATATCTCTTTCATTATTTTCACTCCTTAAAGTCACTCGTTCTTAAAGAGGTCAATCAACATCTGACCGGACTTTTTGCCGGCCGTGATGATAAATTTGTCAAAACTGACTTCTGCCTCTTCATCACCAACGTCAGACATTGCCCGGATAACCGCATATGGCACTTTGTTTTGATAGGCCACTTGGCCAACAGCTGCCCCTTCCATTTCAGAACACAGGGCATCGGGAAAGTTGTGCTTAATTTGAGCAATTTTGTTTGAATCGGCAATAAATTGGTCACCGGAAACGATTAACCCCTTGTGGGCAGTCACGCCACTTTGTTGGGCCGCTTTGACAATCTTGTCAGCGAGTTCCTCTGAGGCTTTAAAGCGGGCGGGAAAGCCGGGCAGCTGGCCCATTTGGTAACCGGAAGTGGTGACATCCACGTCATGATAGGCCGTCTCGGTCGAAACAACGATGTCACCGACCGATAAACCTTCACCGATGCCACCGGCTGAACCCGAGTTAATCACGGCATCCACGTGAAATTCATTGATCAGAGTTGAGGTCGTGATGCCGGCTTGAACTTTACCAATCCCTGATTTAACGATGACCAGTGTTTGGCCGTGAATTGTTCCCAAATAATAATCAGCATTGCCGTAATGCTTGGTTTCTTCGCCAGACAAGGCTTCTTTTAAGATTGCCAGTTCTTCGTCCATTGCACAAATAATTCCGTAAGTCATTCAAATTCTCCTTAATTTACAAAAAACAACACTAAAAAAACGATCACCATCAATAAAATTAAGATTGTGATTGTCCAATTCAGTTTGCGGTTAATCCGGTGCCAACGCGGCGTTTTGAAATCGTCATCTGCTGGATGATTTTCACGTGCCCGCGTCGTTTCCTGAGGTTCAGGCGTCGCTTCGGAAACCGGCTGTTGGTGTTTTCTTGCATATTCGCGTTCGACTTGAACCCGCCGTTTGTCGCGGGCCTCAAAGTCTGCTTCCTGCTGTAATTTTAATTTTCGATACTGTTCTCGCGTTAACGGTTTTCCGTCATTTTTGTGATTATCATCGATCGCCAAGTTAAATGGTCACCTACTTTTGCATTAACTGCCAATATTGAATGGCAGTAATGGTCTTTGCATCTTGAATCTCGCCATCCGCAATCATTGCCACAGCTTCATCCAGCGTTTTTTCAAACACTTCAAGGAATTCACCTTTGTCCCGCGGCAATTGATTGGCAACAGGTTTCAGGCCTTCGGCAAGGTATAATTTCATGTATTCGTCAGAAAAGCCGACTGACGAGTAAAAGCCATAGAGTTCTTTGATGGTGTTGGGAACATAACGGATTTCTTCGTTCAATTCCCGAATGACGGTGTCGTGAAAATTAGCATCCCGTCCGTCTACTTTTCCTGCCGGAATCTCAATGGTGGTCTTTTTAGCCGGTGCCCGCCACTGCTTCTCAAGAATAATTTTATTATCGTGAGTGAGGGCTAAGATCCCGACCGCTCCGGAATGGTGGACAATTTCTCGAAATGATGTCTGTCCGTCAGGCAGCTTAACTGTCTGTTTTTCAACGTTGATAATTGCGCCATCGTAGATCTTCTCTGTGCCAATTACTTTTTCTTCAAAGTCCAACTCGATCACCTTTTTTAGTTAATAATATCATTTTACAAATAATACCGGGTCATTGCAATCAAGACGGCTAATCTTCGATCACGTGCGCCTTGGCAGCTTGCGGTCCCTTTTGTCCGGCAACGACAACGTATTCTACCGGCTTGCCAACTTGAATGGTGCCGTATTGATCTTCAGGAAAGGCATTTTTGAAGAAGAACAGATCGTCTTCACCGCTGTCTTGGGTAATGAAACCAAATGCATTTTGTGGGTTGTAACTTTTAATTTTTCCTTTAAGCAAAATATCCTCCAAGGTGTTTGGCACAATCTGTGAGCCAAAGCACATTTCAATTAATTAAAACACAAAAATAAGACTACAACATTTAAGTCATAGTCTCATTTTAATGTTTAATCATGAAGATTGGAACAGCTTTTGATGAAATTTAAACGATCAACGTCTCAAAGGCCGCTTTACTTTTCCTCAAAACCTTCAGTTGCGGTTTCAGGGAACTGGTCACGGACAATTTGGGCACAGGATTGACAGAAGGTTGGGTAGTCACTGTCTGCACCAACATCTTGGCGAACCAAACGGCAGCGTTCACAGGTCTTGCCTTCAGCGGGTTCAACTGATAATGCCAAGCCGTCGCTATCAAATTTCGTACTGTCATCAGGTGCATCAGCAAAGTCCTTCATCGTCAATTGAGAAACCATCAAAACAGTTGCCAAATCGGTCTGTAAACTGTCCATCAAGTCAGCCACTTCACTGGTTGCGTAAATCGTCAAAGCGGCTTCGGATGACTTACCAATCTTCTTGGCGTCACGAGCCTCTTCAAGAACCTTCAAAACGTCATCACGATAGCTTCGGAATTTCGTCCAGTTGGCCAGGATTTCAGAATCGTGGTCGTACTTCTTGGGTTCCGGAATATCGGTTAATTGAACAAATTCTTCGGGTTCGTGGAGGAAGCCCCAAATTTCTTCAGTGGTATGAGGCAACACTGGAGTCATTAACTTGGTTAAGCCAACGGCAATCTCATACATGACCGTCTGCATCGAACGGCGTTTGTGACCGTCCTGCTTGTCAATGTAGACAATGTCCTTGGCGATATCCAGATAGAATGCGGACAAATCATTGGTAATAAATCCAACAACCTTCTTGTTCCAGTCCAGGAAGTCATATCGTTCCATATAGCTTCTGGTATCGGCTAAGAATTTATTGAAGAGCACCAGCATGTATTGATCTTGAGATTCCAAGTCGTCAAAGGCAACCGTATTTTCTTTGGGATCAAAGTCTGACGTGTTGGCCAACAAGAATCGCATCGTGTTTCGGATCTTCTTATAAGAATCAGAAACCTTGACGAAGTTCTCGGTACTTACCCGCACATCAGCTGAAGTATCAACGGAGGTAACCCACAGGCGGACAATTTCAGCCCCCATCTTCTTAATCACATCGATTGGTGCAATGGTATTACCAAGTGACTTACTCATCTTATGGCCATTGCCATCAAGGGTAAATCCTTGGGAAACGACTTGCTTGTAAGGGGCTTTACCAGAAACCGCAACACTGGTAATCAAACTGGAGTTAAACCAGCCACGGTACTGGTCCGAACCTTCAAGGTACATATCAGCCGGATAAGTCAGCTCTTTACGTTCTTCAAGCACCCCTTGGTGGGAGGAGCCTGAATCAAACCAAACATCCATGATGTCATTTTCTTTAGTGAACTTTCCGTTTGGTGAATGCTCACTTGTGAAACCATCAGGTAATAAGTCCTTGGCATCCTTTTCAAACCAAATGTCAGAACCATACTTTTCGAACAAATCAGCTACATGGTTAACGGTCTCTTCAGTAATGATTGCTTCACCATCTTCGCCATAGAAGATTGGCAGTGGCACACCCCAAACCCGCTGACGGGAGATAACCCAGTCGCCACGGTTTTTGATCATGTTGGATAGTCGAACCTTGCCCCAATCAGGGAAGAATTGGACATCGTCCAATGATTTTAAGATTTCATCTTTAATCTTATCAACAGATGCAAACCACTGAGGCGTTGCCCGGAAGATGATCGGCTTTTTGGTCCGCCAGTCAAATGGATAGCTATGCTTCAACGGCATGTAGTGAAGCAACAACTTAGCGTCCTTTAATTTATCCAAGGCAATCTTGTTGGCATCATCATAGAAAACGCCGGCAAAGTCTTCACCGGATTCTTTAGTCAAGTAGCCTTTGTCGTCAACTGGCGCAAAAATATCCAGACCGTATTGACGGCCGATATTAAAGTCATCTTCACCATAACCAGGAGCGGTATGGACTAATCCGGTTCCTTCTTCAAGGTCCACGAAATCGCCCAACATCGTTAATAATTTACGACTATGATCAAATGGATGTTCTGCCAAAATGCCTTCAAGGTCTTGGCCTTTAACGGTCTTGATCGTCTTGACGTTGGTCCAGCCAATGAGATCGGCGACTTTATCAACCAACTCAGTGGCGATAACAAATTTCCGAGTTTCGCCTTCAGGCTGAACAACTGAATAATCAAATCCGGCATCCACGGTAATTCCTTCAGAAGCAGGAATGGTCCATGGCGTAGTTGTCCAAACCACCATGTAGGTATCGTCATCCAAGACACCTTTACCATCAACGACGTGTTCACCATAAAAAGCGGTTGGTGAGGTGATGTCATGATATTCAACCTCGGCTTCAGCGAGGGCAGACTCTGAGGACCATGACCAGTAAACTGGTTTTTTACCTTTGTAAATCAAGCCACGTTTAGCGAAGGCGCCAAACAACCGAACTTCTTGGGCTTCAAATTCTGGCTTCAAAGTGAGGTATGGATCGTCCCAGTCACCTGAAACACCCAGACGTTTGAATTCTTCTTTTTGTCGGTCAACCTGTTTCAACGCATAATCCCGACACAATTTACGGAAATCATTGGTCGACATCTTCTTCCGGTCATATCCGGCTTGCGTCAACTTTTGTTCAATTGGCAGGCCATGGGTATCCCAACCTGGAACGTAAGGGGCCCGGTAACCTGTCATGGATTTGTATCGAACAATGATATCCTTTGAAATTTTGTTCAACGCATGGCCCATATGAATGTCACCATTGGCATATGGAGGCCCATCATGAAGGACAAATGTTGGTTTGCCCTCGTTTAATTTTTGTCTTTGTTGATAAACATCGTTGTCTTCCCAAGCCTTTTGACGATCGACTTCTTTAACAGGAAGATTACCACGCATTTTGAACTTTGTTTTGCCTAAGTTTAATGTATCTTTTACCCGCATTGCTGGACTTCCTTTCATGGAGATATTTAGTGGAGTGATGATGTGTTGATGTTGAGAAATTTGGTTGGTGGATGAAGTTTGGGTAGTATTGCTAAAACGCAACCCTCGTCGCACTCTACAAAAAAAGACCCCGTCACAAGGGACGAAGTCTTCGCGGTACCACCCAATTTTAGAATTTAAAATTCTATCTCTTCAGATAATCGATTTATGTACTAGAGGTGATCGATTTACCGGTTGGTGACTGCTGAACTCCCACTATCTTCAGCTCGCTGTTGTTTCAGCCAATAACTTTCTTTTCTCTAATCGATTAATTATTCATTTTGTGTGCGACCATCTGGATAAATCACGACGGTCTGGTTTGAATCATCCACAGTAGCCGGTGTTTCTTCAACATCTGCAGCGCCATTACTCTGTTTAGTTTCAGATTGTACCCCTGGGTTTCCAATGTTGTCAAGGCTACCAACAACTTTTTCGATATCTTCGTAAGTTGTGGTTGGCTTTTCTTCAACCAAGCGATCCCAATCAGACCCTTTGATGACTTCGAGCTGGCTTTCCAACATGACTTGAAGTCGTTGACGGAATACCCTGGTGTTCTTCTTTAAATCATCTGTTTCAATCGCTAACTTCTTAGCGCGTTTTGAAGCTTCTTCCAAAACGGCATCCGCCTTTTCGTTGGCAGCATTCAAAATATCGTCAGCCTTTTTTTGAGCTTCACGGCTGGTAATTTCAGCTTCCTTCTTCGAATTGGTTTTAACCTTATCAGCAGCTTCCTGGGCAACCAAGATGGACTGGTTCAAAGAATCTTTTAAATCGTTAAAGTAGGAAAGTTTGTCCTTAGCTTCGTTTAGCTGAGAGTTCAAATCCTTGTTCTCCTGCAAAACGATCTGATAATCCTTGATGACTTGGTCAAGAAAATCGTTAACCTCATCAACATTGTAACCTCGTAATTTTGTCGAAAATTCCTTGTTATGAATATCTTGTGGGCTTAATACCATAATGATTCAATCCTCCTATTTATTTCGATTATATACTTTTAATCCGATCCGAATCTTGCCTTTTTTAGTCATACCGGCAATGTCTTGGACAACCAGTCTGCCGAAACCGCGAACCGAAATAATATCCTGAATGGAAATTTCAAGATCCGGTCGGTTGGCATCTTCCCAATTGATTCGAATCATGCCGCCTTCGATCAATTCCTTGGCATGATGACGGGAAATGTGGAATCCTTCACTAACGAGTGCATCGACCCGCAAAGAAGCAACGGTTGTCGTTAATTCTTCACCTTCATCAACCGGCGCAATAATCTCCTCAGGCTGAATTTGTTTCAACTTGATTTTGATCTTGCCGATCCGGTCAACTTGTGATTGAACATAATCGGCCATCTCAGATTCACACATAAATTGCCAATTCAAACCATCGGTGACAATATCGCCGATGACATCTCGATCAATGCCGCTTCCCATAATCGATCCCAGAATTTGTCCGTGGGATAACGTGGCAAATTTACTGGGATAGTCAATCTGGAAAGCCGTAATATTGTAATCATCGGCCTTGGGAACAAAGTAATCCGGAAAGGCAACCGCTCGTTTTAATTCAGCTGAGGGATACCCACCAAAAGTTTGAAATGAGACACCCTCGTATCTGTTGACGATTGTTTCAAGTATATAAAGCTGTCTAGGATTTAAAAAATCAGTAAGGATCGGTCGATATTCATTCGCAACCCTGCCGCTCAAACTGTCGATTGACTCTAAAAAAGGCAATTCAGCCTGTCGATAGTGTTGCGAAACATTCGAGTCTACCAAGATATTTCCCCCTCTGGCTGAAATGTCCATACCCCAATTAGTAGCCGATTAACAATTGTCCAAGATAGTTGACGCCCATTTGGACGAACGTCAGCACCGCTAATGCAACAATCGGAGCGAGACTAATCATCCCAATCGTGGCAAAATTAAACAAGCTTTCAAATGGTTCAACAATCCGAGCCAAAAATCGGCCAATTGCTGTTCCATAAGCATTCGGGAACCAACTCATCAGGGCATACACGACAATACACAGCATATAAATGTTGATAGCCTTGTCGATAAACCAAACTGCATACATAACAAATGTGACCAATAGGTTGCTCCTTATTTTCTCGAGATTACTCAGTTACTTGAAATTTCTTCGGTGAACAAATGAAGATGTTCCTACCGAGCCGATTGATTGATCCGTGAATGGCAAACAAAACACCGTTCAAGAAATCAACCATCCGGGCAGCGGAATTGTTATCCAATTTATCCAATTTGATGATGACCGCACTGTCCTCCAATAGTTTTTGGGCGATGGTGTCAACATGGGTATAATTAACGGGTTCAAAAACAACAATGCTGCTGGTTTCTAGTTCTTGTCGATTCATCAATACAACGTTGTCCGCCGGCTTATCAATTTGATTTTCTGGTTGGTCTGTATCCATCCCAAAAAAATTAGCTAAATTAAATTTTGGCATTTCGTGTCCTTTCACATTTCACCAAACATCGGCACCGGTCAGCTGATGTTACTTGCCCCGACGACGGTGCTTGAAGAATGGTGGAATGTCGTCTTGTGAATCATCACTGGTATCTGGTCTTGTATCGTCAGAATTAACATCAGGTTGGAAAGGATCGAAATCCTTTTTCTCAACGTCGCTAAATTCATCCTGAGCAGCAGGACGAGTTGGCGCTGGTTGTTTTCTGATGTCCCAATTACCAAGTGGATCACTCTTAGCATTTGAAGAATCCTGTGATTGATTGGTTTCTGGAGCTTGACGGTCTGAATGTGGCCGGGCAGTTGGCTGTGGACGAGCAGAGCGGGTCCGCCGTGTTGACATCCGATCCTGTTCAGCCTTTTTCTTATCAATTCCGGTGGCGATAACCGTCACGCGGACCTCGTCACCCAAGGTTTCGTCAATTGACGTTCCGAAAATAATGTTCACATCGCTCGTCGCAGCCTGTGACACAATGTCAGAAGCATCTTGGGCTTCAAACAATGATAAATCTGGTCCGCCGGTGATGTTCAATAATACTTGTTCAGCACCATCAATTGAAACTTCCAACAATGGCGAAGAAATTGCTTTCTTGGTTGCTTCGGCAGTCCGATTTTCACCGTTAGCAGTGCCGACACCCATCAAAGCAGAACCTTGATCCTGCATGGTGGTCTTAACATCGGCAAAGTCCAAGTTGACGTAGCCAGGGCTGGTAATCAAGTCTGAAATTCCTTGAACCCCTTGGCGCAAGACATTGTCGGCTTCCTTAAAGGCGTCCATCATTGGTGTCTTCTTGTCAACCATTTCAAGTAACCGGTTATTGGAAATAACGATTAAAGTATCAACATTCTCTTTTAGTTGAGCAACTCCTTCATCGGCATATTTTGCCCGACGTGGTCCTTCGAAACTAAATGGACGGGTAACCACACCCACTGTGAGTGCACCCTGGTCTTTAGCAATTTTAGCAACAATTGGTGCAGCACCATTACCGGTACCACCACCCATTCCGGCCGTCACGAAAATCATGTCAGCACCTTCAAGTGCTTCAGTGATTGCTTCTTCACTTTCTTCAGCAGCTTTGGCACCAACGTCCGGGTTGGAGCCGGCTCCCAAACCACGTGTGAGTTTGGGTCCCAATTGAATTCTGGTTTCGGCTTTTGAAGTTGCCAAAGCCTGAACATCGGTGTTGGCAACGATAAATTCAACACCTTTTACATCTGAGTTAATCATCGTGTTAACGGCATTACTTCCCCCACCGCCAACGCCGATAACTTTTATGTTTGCACCATGGTTATCGGTGGAATCTAATGAATATTCCATAATTGTCTTTTCCCTCCGTTTAAGTGCTTAATCAAAGAAATCACTAAAGAAATTCTTGATTCCTTCACCGCGTTTTTTCTTCTGTGTCGGTTTCTTGGTCTTCTTAGTCTTCCCAGCTGCAGGCATTGGTGTCTGCTCAGGCTGACTCAACTTAGGCGCTTTGGTCAATGTTGCACCAACGGCCGATCGAACAATCATATCAACGTCTGCCAGATCGGCAAAGTATGACACTAGTGAAAGTGCAGCTGTAAACGATGGGTGTCGCAATCCCATCTGATCAGGAATATAGACCCTGACATTAGTGTTGAATTGGTCAGCGGCTAATTCGGCAATTCCTGGAAGTGCAGCCACACCACCAGTCAGAACAATTCCACCTGGCAAATCAAGCGCTTGAATCTGATTCAAACGATCTTTGATCCGATCAAAAATCTGGCTTAAACGCGCTTCGATCACTTCTGCGAGATAACGCTCGTCGATGTAAGTTGGTTCTGATTGGCCAACTACTTCAACTGGAAATTCATTATCTGCCGATGCCTGCAATGAATCGGCGTAACCGTAATCACGTTTGATCTTTTCAGCATTTTCCATTGATGTATTTAAAACAATTGAAATGTCTTTAGTAATAAATGTGCCGCCCTCAGGATCGGTTGTGGCATATTTTAATTGATGATCATGAATGACTGAAGCGGTTGTTTGTCCGCCGCCAAGATCCACAATAATCGTCCCAAAGTCCTGTTCACCGTCATTTAACACCACGTGGCTTTCAGCCAGAGGCGTTAAAACAGTTGAAATAATATTCAAACCGGCTTTATTCACGGCCTTTTGCAGGTTGTGCATAATGCCTTTTGAACCGGTAATTAACTTACCGCGCATTTCCAGACGAACGCCGACCATCCCCCGAGGGTCTTTGATGCCGTCGAATCCGTCAACAATGAATTCTTCCGGCTGAATATCAATTATCTCTCGTTCTTGTGGCAAACTGGTGCCAAGTGCGGATGCCGCAACGTTTCGGACATCTTCCTCAGTGATTTCACGTGATTGATCATCCAAAGTAATTAACCCATTGCATGGCTCAATCCGTAACATGTTCGCCGGAACACTTACAATCACGTCTTTAATCTC
The DNA here is from genome assembly GCF_018314255.1 of Lentilactobacillus buchneri. NCBI lineage: Bacteria > Bacillati > Bacillota > Bacilli > Lactobacillales > Lactobacillaceae > Lentilactobacillus > Lentilactobacillus buchneri. The sequence continues at coordinate 1,993,514 of NZ_CP073066.1, read as the reverse complement.
AATACTTGCTTTTTCTTGAGCTTGATTTACAGCACTCCGAATTGCGTCTGCAGCTTGGTCAATATCAACGATCACACCACGGCTCAATCCATTTGAAGGCTGATTTCCCACACCAATAACGTTCAATTGCCCTTTTACTTTTTCTGCAACAATTACTTTTATTGAGGTAGTTCCTATATCAAGTCCCACATATAAACCCGAATTATCCATATATGTAAGGAACCTCCACATCTAGAATATTTTCTGAACATAACATAAGTTTAACACAATCATAAACATCGAAAAAGATTAATTAGCTCTAATAGCCCTGTACACTGGTCGTTTTTGTTGAAGTCTGTTTTTGGGGGATTGGGTACGAATAGGCGCCGACCTCCAAATTGATGACACTTTTGACTTTCAGCTTGGAACTGATGCTTGGATAGTAGTCCATTTTGTCGCCAAATGTACTGATTGACGCATAGACTTTGTTGCCGTCACTCATCTGAATAAAAATTCGATCGGGGTTACTCTTAGTCGGTGAAAAGCTAATCGTGTTCATAACTGCGCGAACCGGTGGACTGATTCGTCGGTACTGTTTGATCGTCCGCCGCAGTTTTTTAGGATTTTGAAATTTCTTCAGAACCGGAAAACCGGCCTTGGGATTCAAAACTTTCCCCTTAATAATCACGCCGCTCTTTAAAATTGGCTGATAGCCGCCGTGAACGAAGAGATAGCCAATCGTTGGATATTCCTCGACTTTAATCTTCACCTGATTAAAGTTGACCAGCTTCATCTTCACCGATTGCATCCGTCTGCTGCGTTGTTTGAGGGATTGGGCAAGCTTGTCCGTTTTCCCCCAGACAGCAAACAGTGACGTTCCCTTCTTAACAGGGGAAAAAGCCTTGATTTGTTGATCGCTGACAATCTCATTACCGGAAACGGTGACCTTTTTCACGCGACTGTATGACGAGATCATAAAGATCATGACCAACAAAATGATGGTAATCAGCATCACCAACGGCCACATTTTTTTGACGTTCCTATTTTGGAAATCGCGAAACAATCCTCCGTGATTCTTCCCATTTTGGTCTTGTGCTCCCAACGATCTCTACCCCCGATTATCAGACTACTTGGTCAGTGTTCTGGCTAAATTCAAAATTTCGTCAGCGGAATCAACGACGCCGAGCTGCTTTGAATTCTCTGCCATTTTCTCACGTGCCGTTGAATCGTGCATCAACTGATCGACGGCCTTTAACAAACTTTTAGGATTCAAATCTTCCTGTTTGATCATCAATGCCGCGCCGCGGTTAACCAAACTCATCGTGTTCTTGGTTTGATGATCAGCCGTGACATATGGACTTGGAATCAAAACGGCTGGAATCCCCAGGGCCGTTATTTCGGCAATGCTGGTAGCTCCTGACCGACCGACAATCAGCGAAACTTTCGGTAAGACTTGCGGCATGTTGTTTATGTACGGCAGAATTTTGAAGTTACTGCTGATCCGCGTTTTATCCAGCAAATTCATCACGTTTTGATAACGCTTTTGACCGGTGACGAAAACCACTTGGTACTGGCGTTTGTTAAACTCGCTGACAGCGCCGATCACGGCCTTATTAATTGCCGGTGCCCCCTGGCTGCCGCCGAAAATGAGAACGGTCGGTTCACCATCTTGCAGCCCCACATCGGACCACTTGAAAGTACTCTTCATATTAGCCACTTGCTGGGCGCGGGGATTGCCAGCGAAGACAACTTTTTCTTTAGGAAATTGACTGGCTGCCTCATGAAAGCCAATCGCAATCTTGTCCACATAGCGACTCAAAAATTTGTTGGTTAATCCAACCGCACTATTTTGCTCATGGATCATGGTTGGGATGTGGGCTTTGGCCGCGGCATAAACCACTGCTCCGGAAACATACCCGCCTGTTCCAATGACCACGTCAGGCTTAAAGTCTCGAATGATCTTTTTGGATTCATGCACGCTCTTTAGGAACAACGCCACCGTTTTGAAGTTCTCCAATGACAGCGACCGCTTGAACCCTTGAATTTCCAAGGCAACAAACTTGATTCCCTGCTCGGGAACGATGGAACTCTCCAGGCCTCGCTGAGACCCGACATAGAGAACTTCTGAATCAGGTTCCTGTTTAAGTAAATCCTCGGTAATTGCCAGTGCCGGGTAGATGTGACCGCCGGTACCGCCACCAGAAATGATTAAACGCATTAGTGCCCCTCCTGCTTATTCGTCAATTTCTCCACATCTGCAATATAACGATCGCCACGCTCCTCAAAGGTCTTGAACTGATCCCAGCTGGCGTTGGCTGGTGAAAGCAACACAATGTCGCCTTCATCACTAAATGAGTATGCTGCTGGAACAGCTTCATCGATATTATCAACTTTTTGAATATTTTGAATGCCGGCCTTCTTCAGGGAGTCTTCCAAAAGATCGGCAGTTTCGCCAAATAAGACTGCAGCCTTAACATGTTCCTTAAATTGCGGAATCAGTTTGTCAAACGTATAACCGCGGTCAAGTCCACCAGCCAATAAAACAACTGGTTTGTCAAAACCTTCAAGGGCCATCTGAGTCGCCTCAATATCCGTTGCCTTGGAATCGTTGTAGAACTTGCGGCCGTTGGCTTCAAGAACAAATTGAAGCCGGTGGCGAACGCCGGTGAACGTTTCCAACACATTGGTGATTGCCAAATTGGATTTGCCCAGCACTTTTGCACAGGCAATTGCCGCCAAGGCATTCTCAACGTTTTGCTTTCCGGGAACTTTGATATCCTCGGCATTCATGATGAATTCGTCGTTGTAATACAGCTTGCCGTTCTTCTCGTAAGCGCCCTTGTCAATCTCAGTTGTTCTGGCAAAGGGAACGACCTTAGCAGCACTGCGTTTGCTTAAGCCGCGCCATTCATCAGAATCAAAGTTGACCACAAAGAAATCTTCAGGCGTCTGATTCATGGTGATCCGCATTTTGGCATTCACGTAATTTTCCCGGGTTTTATGGTAGTCCAAATGGTTGGAGAAAATATTGGTCAAAACGGCCACATGTGGGTGCAAAGTCTTAATTCCCAGCAGCATAAAACTGGAAAGTTCCATCACGATCGTATCGTCGGCCGTCGCCTTCTTGGCAGTTTCGGTCGCAGAAATGCCAATATTACCGGCAGCATAGGCATGCCCTTTGGCACGTTCCTGGTTAAGGATTTCAGTTATCATGGTGACCGTTGTGGTCTTACCGTTACTCCCAGTCACACCAATGATTTCGGCATCGGTGATTTGTGAAGCCAGTTCAACTTCAGTAATGATTGGTAGATGGTGATCGACGGCAGCAGCTACAACCGCGTTATCGTATGGAATACCAGGATTTTTCACCATAATGTCAAAACCATCGTCTAAGATGGCCGGATCCTGTTTACCAGTAACCGTTTGAATGCCGGCGTCCTGCAGCTCAGCGACTTCAGGCAGTTCAGAACTGGGTTTGGAATCACTCAAAACAACTGTTGCCCCCAATTCTTTTAAGAGTTCAGCAGCGTGGGTGCCACTTTTACCAGCACCCAAAACCAATACTTTCTTATGATTATAATCATCAATTTTTTTCATTTTACTCCCTCGTTTTTCATCATATGAATAGTCAAATAGGCTGGATACAAAACCAGCCGTTTTGTCCCAACCTCTATACTATCGTCATCACACTAATGGCGGATGCCACCAAGGCAATCAGCCAGAAAACGATATCAATCTTCCATTCTGACCAGCCGCTCATTTCAAAATGATGGTGAATCGGCGTCATCTTGAAGACCCGTTTACCAGTCAGTTTGAACGACCCCACCTGAATAATCACACTGGCCGTTTCGCATACGTAGATAATCCCAATGATCAACAATGAGAACTCGTGGTGAACCAGCACGGAAACGGCTGCCAAGGCTCCGCCGAGAGCCAGCGACCCCATATCTCCCATGAAGATCTTGGCTGGTTTGTGATTGAAAATGAAGAATGCCAACAAACCACCGACAACCGAGAAACAAAAGACGGCCACTTCCGTCTGCTTTTGAACGGCAGCAATAATCCCGTAGGCCGCAAAGGAAATCGTTCCCAGACCAGCAACCAGTCCATCCAACCCATCGGTCAAATTAACAGCATTGGAAAAGCCAACCAGCCAAAAGACAATGAACAAAATGTACCAATAGCCTAATCGAAGGTCGCCGCCAAACGGGATTTTAATCGCCATTGGAAAGCCTTCGTGTATGTATACCACCGAGAAAATCACGGCGGCCACAATTTGTCCCAGCATCTTCTGCCAGGCCTTTAATCCTTCATTCTGACGCCGAAACAGTTTAATACTGTCATCCCACATTCCAAGGAGACCATAGGTGATCAGGACAAACAGTAAGATGAGAAGCGTCGGGTTCAACATCCCTTTTGCCCCACCGAAGACCAAGTCGGATAAGACGATCGCAACGATGAACAAAATGCCGCCCATCGTCGGTGTGCCAGACTTCTTTTCGTGCCACGAAGGCCCCTCTTCTCGAATCATCTGACCTTCATGTCGGCTTCGGAAATATTTAATCAAACTTGGCATAAAAATTGCCGTTATCACAAATGTACTCAATAAAGGTGTTAACCAATTACCCATAGTCGCCATTTACCATCCTTCATTATTCAAAATTTACTTTTAAAACATCGCCCGTATCAATTGACTTCTCAAAGTTGATGCTTTGACTGTCAGCGTACCCACTACCAGTAGACTCAAGTTTTAAGCCTGTCAGCGAGCAGAACTTTTCAACATCGGCTTTACTCCAGCCAATGATTCGCGGCATCTTCCAGCCTTTATTTGTCAGTAAAAAGACCCGCTTTTGTTCGGCTTGTGTTGTTCCAGCGCTCGGCGATTGTTTGAGAATCGAATCGCCAGACCCAATTGTCACAACATTAAAGCCTTTTTCATTCATCACCCGTTTGGCATAGGTCGTTGTCTGATAGGTCACCGTTGGTACCTGCCGCTTGACGGTTGCCTGTTTGGTATTCGAGTTCTGCAGCGCACGGGTAATCACTGGTTTGAAAATCTCTGCCAGCAATTGTGTAGCTGTCTTGGTCCCAGTCAGTTTGGGCTGTTTCATCGTGATAAACATCACGTAGCGTGGATTATTGGCGGGAACCATTCCAGCCACAGAGTAGAGATAGCTGTCGTCACCGGAAGCATAACCGCCCATTCCGTTGCTGACCTGAGCGGTACCAGTCTTTGCAGCCACCCGGTAGCCCTTGATTTTGTAATCGGCACCGATTCCGTAAGACTTGTAGACAACGTCTTGCATGTGCTTTCTGACAGCTTTGGCGGTTGCAGCAGTGATCGGATGACCAACAACTTGCTTGCCGTATTGCTTAATCGTTTTATTATTCGCCGGGTTTGTGATTTTAGAAATAAAGTACGGCTTCATCATTGTACCATTATTTGAAACGGCAGATAAAGCCTGCATCATTTGTAAAGTGGTCACTTCAATTCCTTGACCAAATGAGGTGTCAGCCTGTTCGATCGGATAATTGAACTGAATTCTGCCGGTGAGTTCTCCCGGAAGGCCACTATTGGTGCTCTTAAGAAAACCAAATCGCTTAATGTATTTTTTCCAAGTCTTGGGACCCATTTGTTGTTCCAAATGAGCCATGGCAACGTTACTGGACAAGGCAAATCCTTTGTTATAAGTGATATAGCCCCATCCGGCAGGATTCCAATCGGGAACAATCTTGCCGTCAATTGAATAACGCCCAGACTCATAGGTGTCAGTGCCGTTATAATGACCCGAATTAATGGCCGATGACAGCGTAAAGACTTTCATTGTTGACCCCGGTTCGTACATATCGGAGGATAACGTGTTGGTCCAAGCCGAACCGATGCCTTTCAGCGTTGCCGCGTTGAAAGTTGGTCGTTGAGAAGCAGCAACGATTTTTCCGGTTTTGGCATCCATCAAAACGGCGTTCATTCCAGCCGGATGAACTTGTGACTGAACAGAGTTCATCTCGCTCTCCAACAGGGTTTGAATCCGTGAATCAATCGTCGTGTAAATATTATTCCCGTTTTTGGCCGGCTTTTCTTTTTGCTGCTTACCGGGAAGCTTGTACCCGTAGACATCGTACTGGGCGTTTTTAAAGCCATTCTGTCCGGCTAGCGTTTTGTTGAAGGCTTTTTCAATACCCATTTGGCCAACCAAGTTGGCGGTACCGGTCTTCTTGTTGGTTTCAGAAACCGCCACCCCAATCAAATTGGATGAAAAGACGCCGTTGGGATATAAGCGGGCCTGCTTTTGGACAAAGTCAATCCCTGGCAGTTTGGCTGCTTCAATCTTCTTTTTAGTCAGTAAGGAAATATTGGTCCCGGCGCTGCCGAATTCCACTTGGAATGGCTGTTTATCCTTGGGGGATAAAATTTTCAATGCCTTCTTTTCGGTGATCGGTAAATACTTGGCGAGCACCCTGGCAGTTTTAGTTTTATTCACAACATAAAGTGGTTTGCCGTTCAGCCCTTTTTGCTGCTTGTCCAAAACAGCATATAGCGAATATGTACTGGTGTCTTCGGCAATTGGGTTACCGTTTGCATCATAAATAGATCCTCGTTTGGCTTTGAGGGTCTGAGTTTGAGTATAAAGTTTTTCGGCGCGGTCATTTAAATTGACATTTTTAACATTTTTCCCAACCGCAATGACAAGTAAACGACTGCCTAAAAATGCAAAAAGCAGGAAAAATGCGAGGAACAAACTTATTCCAACAATTTTCCGGCTTTTTCGGGCATTCAGTTTGTCTGCGGAACGATCAGATGGCTCTTTCATTTAGTAACATTCCTTATATTTGCATTGGAGAGTGACATGCCGCTCTTGTGTGCAATTTTGTCCAGACGGGTACTGCTTTGCAGCTCACCAATCTGTTGTTTTAAATTAGTATTACTGGTGCGAACCGTCACAACCTGGTTGTCTAAATGCTGAAGTTCATGCTGTGAATTAGACAAGGCAATTTTTGACGATACAACTACTAACATTAACACAGTTAAGACTGCGCTGCCACATACAATTAACAGCTTTTCAAAGGACGAAAGTTTGAGGGCTTTTGCAATGCTCACCCGTTTTACTTTAGCCTGATCAGGGCTGGAAACATACGGTTGCGGTTGTTCGGTTAGGTTACGAGCTAAATTATTTTGTGCCATAATATGTACTCTTCCTTTATCTAGTTTTTAATTCGTTCAATTATTCTCAACTTGGCACTATGTGATCGATGATTCTCTTCTAACTCAGCTTCAGTTGGAACAATTGGTTTTCGAGTAATACTTTTAAATTTTGGTTTAATGCCTTCGGGAATGATCGGTAAATTAGGCGGTAATTCCGGCAAGGACGTTTTTTCTTTGAACATGGTTTTAACCAAGCGATCTTCCAAAGATTGAAAAGTGATGACACTGATTCGGCCGTTGACATTCAACAAATCCAACGCCTGTTCCAGTGAATCTTCCAACGCAGATAATTCGTCATTGACAGCGATTCGAACCGCTTGAAAGACTTTCTTAGCAGGATGGCCGCCATGGCGTCTGGCTGCTGCCGGGATTCCTTCTTTAATCACTTCGACTAAATCGTTAGTGGTATCAATTGGATGTTCTCGTCGAGCAGTTTCAATCCGCCGAGCAATTGACTTGGCAAACTTCTCTTCGCCATATCGATAGAAAATCCGGACCAACTTTTCGTAAGGCCATTCATTCACAATCTTCCAGGCGTCGATTGGATTATCCTGATCCATTCGCATATCAAGGCGGGCGTCAAAGCGATAACTGAATCCGCGGCCGGCTTCGTCAAATTGAGGTGATGAAACGCCCAAATCGTAAACGATTCCGTCAATCCCCGAAACATCAACGTTTTGGAGAGCTGATTTTAAATGACGGAAGTTATCGTGAATCAAAGTTAATTTGCCGGCTTCAATGTATTCAGCCAAGTGCTGCCGGTTATAAGCAATCGCCTCTTCGTCCTGATCAAAAGAATAAAGATGGCCATTGGTTAACTGTTCAAGAATCTTGGTGGTATGTCCCCCACCACCTAATGTTGCATCGACATATGTACCATCGGGATTAATATTCAACCCCTTAACCGCCTCGTTTAAGAGGACAGTTACATGCTTAAATTCAGACATTCGATCACCCCCGTTTCCAGCATGTCTGCTTATCTAAAAATCAATCATATTTTCAGCAATTTCATTAAAGTTCTCTTCGGCGTCATTACTAAAGTCGTTCCAGCGATCGTCACTCCAAATTTCAAAACGATTGGAGACACCGACAACGACACATTTCTTCTCAATTTTTGCGTAATCCCTCAAAGTTGCGGGGATGTTGATTCTCCCCTGTTTGTCAAATTCGCATTCAACTGCAGCGGAGAAAAAGAATCTCGTGAAGTAACGAGCATCCTTTTTATTCACGGGCAAAGTGTCGATCTTTTGTTCAACCTTTTCCCATTCACTCATCGGATAGCCAAATAAACAGCCATCCATTCCACGGGTGACAACGAGTTTGTCGCCCAAATCCTGGCGAAACTTAGCGGGGATGATGATCCGTCCTTTGGCGTCAATGTTGTGTTGATATTCACCCATGAACATGTCGTCATCACCCCCAATTTCAGTTTACAATCACATTCTACCACAATCCACCACTATCAACCACGCCTCCTCAAAATTTGTCACTTTTTTGTTATAAACCGTTTTCATATTCAACTAAAAATCCGTCCAGGACTGATCTGACGGCAATAAGAAAGTGGTGGGGAGATTTGCCCATTTCTGCACAAAAAAAGACCAAAGCATAAAAATCTGCTTTGATCCGATGAACAGCTAGTGATTCAGATAGACTCAAAAATGACATAAATCCCCACGACGATCCAACAACCGAATAAAAATAAATCACTGAATCGCCAAAAGGTGATAAAAAATTTCTTGTAGGTTAAATTCGGATTGGCAAAAATTTGCCAGATCAACACAATCAATGTGAGCCCTAACCAAACAATCACCACTTCGGGAATGAATGACCCCGACAAACCCTTTTTACTAATCTCGTGAATGAAGTACAGCAAAATTGGCGGCCAAAAATCGAGTGGTTTAATCGGCACCTTCGACCTGAAAAATTGATTTTTTCTTAAAACAACTAAAAACCCGGCAACTGCAAATAGAATCAGAAATTGCGTTATAAAGGTTACCGTGTCAGTCATCCAAGGAGAAATATGCATGAGTTACCCTCCTGATTTTGACAAAACATATTGCATTGAACGATAATGATAGTTAAACTGTGTATGGAATACAAGAGAAAGTGGTGCGAATATTGGCGCGTAAAAAGAGAACCAGATTTCAAAAAATTACATTGGTATTTGTTTGGATCATGATTATTGCAACGATCAGTTCGCTGGTCATTTCAGCAATCATGACATTCTTATAAACAAACGACTTAAAGAGGTTGGGACAAAAGTGAAAGCTTTTGTGCCAGCCTCTTTTTTGTCAATCAAACTTATTCTTGTTTTTCCTTATAGACCTGACGCGGCCGACTGCCATCTTGTGGACCGATATAGCCACGCTTTTCCAAATCATCAATTAACCGGGCTGCCCGATTATAGCCAATCCGGAAGTGACGTTGCAAAAGCGACGTGCTGGCCTTCTGTTGATCAACCACAAAGGCCAAAGCATCGTTGAATAAATCGTCTTCGGAATCTTCTTGATCCTCTTCTTTGATCTCTTCATCACTAACCATCATCGATTCATCATAATCAGCTGATTGCTGATCGGTAATGAATTTGACGACTCTGGAGACATCCTTATCGGGAATAAAGGCCCCTTGAACTCGAATCGGCGTGTTGGAGTCAATTGGTAAAAACAGCATGTCACCACGGCCAAGCAATTTTTCAGCACCGTTAGTATCGATGATTGTGCGGGAATCAATCCCACTTGATACCGCAAAGGCAATTCTTGACGGAACATTGGCCTTAATCAAGCCGGTAATCACGTCAACGGATGGCCGTTGGGTGGCTAAAATCATGTGGATTCCAGCAGCCCGCCCCATTTGCGCCAGCCGGATAATTGCAGCTTCAACATCATTGGAGACGGTCATCATCAAGTCGGCCAATTCGTCGACGATCACAACGATATAGGGCATCGGCTGAATTTTAGTGTCATTTTCACGATTGTTTTTCGCGACAAAATCATTATAAGTGCTAATCTTTCGCTGGCCGAATTTGGCAAACAATTCATAACGGTTCTCCATCTCGGAAACCACCTTTTGCAGTGCTCTGGCGGCTTTCTTAGGCTCGGAAACAACCGGGCTTAACAGATGGGGAATGCCGTTATAAACGCCCAACTCAACTTTTTTAGGATCAATCAGCATTAATTTGACCTGGCTGGGTTTGGCGTGCAGCAAAATACTGGTAATAATGCCATTGATTGCAACTGATTTACCACTACCAGTTGACCCGGCGATCAGTAAATGAGGCATCTTGGTAAGATCAGCCGTAATCACATTGCCATTAACATCCTTTCCAAGCGGCACTTGGAGCACGTGGCCGTGGTTATCAGGCTGATGTTCAACAACATCTCTGAAGGAAACTGTCGCAATCTTTCGGTTGGGAACTTCGATGCCAATTAAAGATTTACCCGGAATTGGTGCTTCAATCCGGATGTCTTTGGCGGCTAATGCCAAGGCAATGTCATCGGCTAGGTTCACAATCCGACTCACCTTAACACCAATATCAGGGTGCAATTCATATTTGGTGACCGACGGGCCTAAACTGACGTGCTTAATTTCGGCTTTAACCCCAAAACTGTCCAACGTCTTTTGAAGAACTTGAGCGTTATGGTCAATTGACTGCAACTCGCTTGACTGATCATCCTGAGGGATTTGCGTCAGCAGGTCGGTTGTCGGCAACTTGTAGGCATCATCTTCTTTGACATCGACGAGGTTAACGTCGGCAGAATCGTCCGCTTTTTCGGATTCTTGAAGAGGTGTCGGCTTAGAGACAGTTTTAGATGACTGCTTAGCTTCATCACTCACTGGCATCCCAGAAATCGTGATCGCTGACGCCGACAACTTATTTGGCTCAGAATCATCATTTTGAGGCTGTTCCACAGTTTGTGGATGATTGGCAGCCGTTGTCGGTGAAGGCTGCCTAGCCGACTTCTTAGACCGTTTCTGGTCCGTCTGCTGTCGGATAGCTGCAGCCCGAGTCTTGATAAATGTCAAACAAGTCCGCAGACCCGTAAAAATTTTTGCAAATGAAATATCAAATAGAATAAAACCACCGATCAAAATGATCAGGCTGGCGACGATTCCGGTGCCGATTTTGCCAAATAGTACGTGGGCAAGATAAAACCCAATCGTTGCCAGAATGCCGCCACCAATGTTGGAATCACTGTTAGAAGAAACAACATCATCAACCAGCTTCTGCCAGTTAAAATTGATAAAGTCAACCGGCTGGGCAGCCTGAATGTATTCAATTAAGGTCAGCCAAAGAAGAACGCCCAGCAAAATCAGGACCGTTCCCCAAGTATACTTGGCTGGAATTTTGGGGAACCGGGAAAAGCCTGCGAGGAAAATGCCGACAACGATTCCAACCAAAAGAAAGACCGGATAAAGACTGCCGACAAACAGTTTGGCAATATTGATCATTAAGGTACCGACAATTCCGGCTTGAAATAATCCCAGTAAGGCCAAAATGGCAACGACACCACCGATGACATTAACCGTATATTTCTGAAGAAAGCTCGACTGGCCGCCAGTCTTCTTGGTCGTCTTTCGTGGACGGCCGCGTTTTTTAACCGGCTTGCTACTGGTTTGCTTGGTTCGCTTGGTTTTCATGCTGTTCCCCCCTTCCCATAGAATGGCTGTTGATTATTTCAGCTTATCATGTTCATATTGATGCGTTCGTTCCAAATTGTTGAAGTTCTGTTGTCTCAGTACTTCATAGATCACAATGGCGCAAGTGTTGGACAGGTTCAGTGCCCGAATGTTGTCGTCATCCTGCGGAATTCGAATCGCCTTTTCAGGATTTTGACGCATAAATGGTTCCGGTAACCCGGTCGTCTCCTTACCAAATAAAAGATAGTAATCTTGACTTGGGTCAGAATAATCCGGATCAGTGTAATCCTGGTTGGCAAATTTAGAAACTAAGAATAGGTTTTGGGGATTCTTGACCGACTTCAAAAATTCAGGCAGGTTTTGATGATAATTGATCTGGACCTTATCCCAATAATCGAGTCCGGCCCGCTTGAGGTGCTTATCATCAATGCTGAATCCAAGCGGTTCAATCAAGTCAAGGACCGTGTCGGTTCCGGCACAGGTCCGGGCAATGTTACCGGTATTTGCCGGCATTAAGGGTTCAAATAGTACGATATGATTAGTCATTGTTTCCTCCAAATATTCTAAAAATCTGCGACCATCACAGAAACATCAACGGTAATCGTCTTGAGTGCATTAACCAGTTGAAGGGCGTTATCTTGCCGTCCCTTGCCCCAGTGAAGCGGCGTCATCGTCAAAAGGTCCTGCTGCATCCCTTTGGGAATTGAAAATTCGTATGTAAGCTTATCAATGCTTGCACTGGGATAGTGAGTCATGAACAGATCAAATACTTTGTCATTTGAATAAGAACTGTTCTTTTGCCCAGTGCCAAATAAAGCGACCCGTAATTCATGCAGGTAGTCGCTGTTGGGAATAATCTTAATCAATCGGCCGCCAGTCTTGGCTACCCGATTAAATTCATCATAGGCAGATGGCGAAAACAAATCAATTATGGTCGAAATTGTGTGGTCATTAAACGGCAGCCGAGCCAAATCCGCGACACAGAAAAAAGCATCGACTGGCTGTTGTGTCGCTAAATTAATCCCATCCTTGGAAATATCAAAGCCGATTGCGGTATCTTGGCCATCTCGAAGCGCCAGCAATCGTGCCAGCGGCGTGCCCTCACCACAGCCCACATCCAAAATGGTTTCCGGTTCCGGGCCCAAATACGTTGCGATCGCATCGACAATCGGGTCGAAAAGGCCAGCCTGTAAAATCTTGTGGCGTGCCTGAAGCATCGATTTGTCATATTCGTTATTTGCCTGTTTGGTGAGGAAAAACAGCGTCCCTTTTTTAGAGATGTCAAAAGTATGATGATGGGGACAGCTTAAGCTATATCCCACCACCTCATCGAATGGTGTTTGACAGACGGGACAACGGAATAACTGTAAATTCTGCTTCACAAATTTTTGGCCAAAATCAATCTTTTTCACTTAAAATCCTCCACAAACGCAGTTCATTATATCACAGCAGCCAACCAAAAAAGCTTCCTGGCCAAAATTCTCAAACACGTTTTGCGGGAAACAGATTGGTTAATCGTCAATTAAAGTTTATGCAAATTAATGTAGGACTGCATATCTTCCGGCAACCGCGCTTCGCAATGAAGCAGGCGACCGGCAAATGGATCATAAAAAGTCAACTCGGCACAGTGAAGTGCCTGCCTGGTCATTGAATGGTCATCTGAATTGTAAAGCCAATCGCCAATCAACGGATGACCAATGGCAGCCATATGCACCCGAATCTGATGGGTCCGACCGGTGTGCAGTCGAACTTTTAACAAAGTCTGTTTGGCTAATCGACGCACTGTCCAAGCTTCGGTCACCGACATCTTGCCGGAATCAACCACTTGGCGTTTGACGAACGAATCATCGGCTCTGCCAATTGGCAGATAAATTTCAAAGTGAGGCATTGAAATGCGACCAGCGACAATCGCCAGGTACGTCTTTTGAATTGTCCGGTCCTTCAACTGCTTATCAAGAACTGAATGAGCAAAGTGGTGTTTGGCAAAAATCACCAAACCACTGGTGTCCTTATCCAGTCGAGTCACAATGTGGATTTTTTGATTGGCATAGCCCTGGCGCTGATAGTAGCCTTTTACCCGATTAACCAATGAATCAACATGGTTGTGTGCCGGAACAGAAGCCACCCCGTACGGCTTATTCACCACCAAAAAATTGGGATCTTCATGAACAATTTCAATTGGAACGTTGGAGACACCGACATGATCGTTTTCCGGTTCAGGCGGCAGGACGACTTTGACCGTATCGCCGGTTTGAAGCATTCGGTTAACCAGTGAGGCTTCACCGTTCACCAAAGTCTTTCCACCATGATATTTAATTTTTTTCAACAATGTCCGGGTGATCCCGTAACTCATAATAAATGTCCGGACCTTGATCGGGGCCTGGCCTGTATATTTCCACGTAAATTCAGTCATCTAAATTAACCTTACCAATAAACGAGTTGCTTACCCGCCGCCAAAACTGCGTGTGCCGATACTGGGCAAAAGCAATCCGGCGTTTAGAAATCCGGTATTCGACCGATTCAACGGCTTCGTTGGAGATGATTTGGTGATCGCAAGTCAAAATCGTCCGGTTGGAACTCTTCGGGACAATTTTCACCCACTCATCTGGAGAAATGATCAACGGTGAGCCCAGCGTTCGAAAGACCCGGTTATTAATCGAGGAGATTTCGGCCATTTGAATGGCATTGAGGGTTGGATTAATGATTGCGCCACCAACTGATTTGTTGTAGGCCGTCGAACCACTCGGCGTTGAGACACAAAGACCGTCACCCCGAAAACTTTCAAAGAGTGTGTCCTTAATGTAGACGTCAGCCACCATCGAACCGCTAATCTGTTTGAGAGTCGATTCGTTAAGCGCCAAGCCATAATCAGCTGGGCCGCCACTCACATAATTAACCCGGATATCCAGCAGTGGATACGTGACACTTTGACCATTGTCATGTTCCAAGCTGTCCACCAGTTCGGCGACTTCGTAATCCCGCCAGTCGGTATAAAAGCCTAAATGGCCAGTATGAATCCCAACCAATCGAATTCGATCACTAATGTCTTGATAGTGGTGAAATGCAGACAGCAGTGTCCCATCACCACCGACAGAAATGACAATTTCAGGATTCAGTCCGTCGATGCTTAAATCGGGTGATTCTTCAATTTTTTTCTTTAATGAAGTCGCCACAATGTTTGACGACTCACCAAGATTACTGTAGATGGCTATCTTCATCAGACGACTTCCTTACATCTTTGCCTGGCTCATGCTTGTTGGTTTCTTGGAGTTCATCACGAATTTCTGACATTTCTTCATCCAAATGAAAGGCGGCTTCGGCAGATCGTTCCAGTCGGCCTTTCAAATCATCTGGAAATTCGCCTTGATACTTGTAGTTTAATGAGTGTTCAACGGTGGCCCAAAAGTTCATCGCCAAAGTTCTCACTTGAATTTCGGCCAAAATGACTTTTTCGCCGTCAAGCATCTGAACAGGATATTCAAAAATAATGTGGTATGATCTGTATCCACTCGGTTTCTTGTTATGAACATAATCCCGTTCTTCAAGAATATTAATATCAGTCCGTTTGCGAAGCAAATCCACAACTTGATAAATATCTTCAACGAACTGACACATGATCCGCAAACCGGCAATATCTTCCATATCTTCTTCAAGCCGATCTTCGGAAATGTGTCTTCTAACCATTTTTTCTTTAATACTGTCGACGGGTTTCACCCGACCGGTCACAAATTCAATCGGACTGCGACCATCAATTTTTAAGAATTGCGCTCTGATGCCACGTAATTTTACTTTTAATTCATCAACAGCTTGTTTGTAAGGAACTAAAAAGTCATCCCAATTCTCAACCAAGCTAACACTTCCAATCTGTTGCGCTCAAACGAACGCTCTATTGCTTCAAGGTAAAATTCAATCAGACTTAATTTTACCATATTCAACAACCTTTCCCAATCAATCATACACACTTCAAGCAAAATTGTTGTTTTTACGTGAAAATTTGGTATTCTTAATGGAGAAAATAATTAGTATATTAATTTTGTTGTCGGTTACACATGGAGGGGCAATAATGGTACTTGAGATTTATTTATTCGTTGATCCACTTAATCGACATTGTTACGACGCCGAAAAAACGATTGAACGGATTTCACAAAAATTAAACAAACAAATCAGCGTGCGCTTTGTTTCGATGCTCAACATCAAAATCCTGCACGACTTTTCAAAAAACGAGCAACTCAGCCATCTTGATCACAACCTGCCCTACGATACCATTTTGGATTTCAAGGCAGCTTCATTTCAGGGAAAGAAGTTTGGCCGACGCTTCTTGATGGACCTGCAAAAAGAACTTCTGATTAATTCAGTACCATACTCAGATGAACTGGTTGCCAAGCTCGCAGAACGAAATGGTTTGGATGTCGAGATGTTCATGGCAGACCGCCGCTCTGATTTGGCAGAAAAAATGTTTCGTTGTGATCAGCGAGTAGTCCACGAAATGGAAGTCCGCGATCCATCAACCACCGTTTTGTTTAATTCCGACGTTGCTGACAGTGGCATTCGTATCAAGGACTTTGATTACAATTCTCTCTTTGGCTTTTGTGCCAAGAGTCTGGGATCGGCCGCTCACTTCGAGCAGGCTTCAAAGAAACCAACGACAGTTCCGTATCCCAAATCAAACTTGCGATTCAACTAATTTAATCCATAAAAATACCGGCATCTGGGATTTCCCAAATGTCGGTATTTTTTACGCTTATTTATTAGCGAAACTATTTGTTGTACAAACGCTCAAATTCATCCAGACGCTGCTCAAAAATCTGGAAGGCCTTCTCAAGATATTCCGGTTGCGTCATGTCAACGCCGGCTTTTTTCATGACGTTGGTTGGCGTGTCCGAACTGCCTGATTTGAGGTAGTTCAAATATTTATCAACGTTGGCCTGGCCGCCGTTCACAATGCCATCAGCCAATGTCGATGCGGCAGCAAAGCCGGTGGAATATTGATAAACGTAGAAGTTGTAATAGAAATGTGGAATCCGTGACCATTCAAGGCCAATCTGAGGGTCAGAAATCACGGCATCACCATAGTATTTTTGATTTAAATTGCGATAGTAATCATCCATAAAGTTGGCGGTTAATGGTTGACCTTTTGCATCCTGTTCATGAATGTATTGTTCAAATTCAGCAAACTGAGTTTGGCGGAAAACCGTTCCCTTAAATCCATCCAGATAGTAATTTAAAATAAATTTCTTCATTTCATCATCATCTTTAAATTTATTCAAGAGATAATCCGTCAAGATGTTCTCGTTGGTCGTGGACGCAATTTCAGCGACAAAAATGGAGTAATCACCATACTGATAAGGCTGGTTATGATGGGAATAGTAGCTGTGCATACTATGACCGGTTTCGTGGATCAACGTGTAGAGATTATCCAAATTATCCTTCCAATTCAGTAAAATATACGGATTGGTATCGTAAGTCCCTGAGGAATAGCCGCCGCTTCTTTTGAATTGATTTTCAACAACGTCAATCCAACGGTTGTTGAACTCCTCTTTAACGTGGCTGACATAATCCGGCCCCATTACCTGCAAAGCTTCCAAAGCGATTTGCTTGGACTGTTCAAACGTATACTTGGGTGATTTTTTACCAACTAGGGACGTATACATATCGTACATATGCAGTTCATCAAGGCCCAGAATCTTTTTACGCAAAGCAACGTACCTGTGCAGCAGGTCGAGGTGCTCGTTGACCACTTTGATCAGGTTATTATAAACGTCTGTCGGCACCTCGTTATCAGCCAAAGCGGCCTCCAAAGCATTGTTATAGTGGCGGATGTTGGCTTTGAAATTGTGATTCTTGACATTAGTGGTCAGTGTTGCCGCCAGCGTGTGCTGGAACTGACGATAAACTTGATACAATTTTTCAAACGCTTCTTTACGCACACTTTGCTTTGTCGATTCCAATAAAATACCATAAACACCTTGAGATAACTTCACCTGATTGCCATTCTCATCAGTCACTGCTGGGAATGAAAGATCAGTGTTATCCAAAATGCCAAAGGTTTTCTCTCCAGACGAGAAAATATCGCCGGCCCCCGCCAGGACGGCTTCAACATCATTGCTTAAAATATGATTACGGCGTTTAAAGGTTTGATCGAAAAACCGTCGATAATCGGCCAGTTTGGGTTGATCCTGATAAAACTGCTTGATTTGATCGTCAGAAACTTTGAGGAGTTCCGGTTCAAACCAGGCAGTCGCCGCTCCAAACTGAGCCCCCAAGGATTCCGCACGGGAATACATGGCCTGATACTTGTCTTCGCTGGTATCCTGGTCATTTTTCAACTGGGCGTAGACATAGACTTTTTCAAGCTTTCGGCTTAAGGTCATCAAACGCTCAGTTGCCGTCAGCAGCGCGGCCGCGCTCTTCTCAATGGTTCCGGCTAATTCAGCGAATTGTTTGGCACCGGTTTGAACAGCTTCATAGTCAGTTTCAAATTCCTGATCGGTTGGATAAATCGTCGTCAGATCCCAAGTCAGTTCTTCTGGAACATCTTTTCTAAGCGGTAATTCTTGTGGTTTTGGCATAACGTCCTCCTTCAAATAGTTAGTTACCAATAGATTAGCACACCTCCGGCTTGGCGGTCATGATATATTGCCGTTTTTCATCATAATCGGCAAACCACACCGGTTGTTTAATGATTTGCACGCCGGCTACTGTGTGTCGAAGATAGCCGCCGGCCCGGAG
Organism: Lentilactobacillus buchneri; assembly: GCF_018314255.1. Taxonomy (NCBI): domain Bacteria; kingdom Bacillati; phylum Bacillota; class Bacilli; order Lactobacillales; family Lactobacillaceae; genus Lentilactobacillus; species Lentilactobacillus buchneri. Next base: position 1,974,964 of record NZ_CP073066.1, on the reverse strand, counting down.
GCTAAAGATAAAACTGGTAAAGGCCATTTGAAAGAAACGGACGTAATCGTCTACTTGGGCAAATTGTTGGCCAAAAAGTTGAACCGATTGTTTGAAAACCTGATTTAACTCCTGATTGGAAATTTCCCGATTACTGCTCGTAAACAGCTGCAAAACAATCCACACTCGCCAACACAAAGCAGTCCGCCGAAAGATCGGCCATCCCTCACCCTCTTTTCCATGACAAATCAAAGGGCAGCCGACAAAGACTTTTCTTCGTTGATAACAGCGCGTGACCATGTCCAGGTAAGTGGGATTTTTCAAAACAATACTCCGCTGAATCCGGTTAAGCTGGTGCAAAATTGCCGAGTTAGTAGCTCGAACTGAATACTGTTGAAGAGCTGAAGGCGGGTGGTCAATGAATCGCTTCAACTCGGCTAAAGTTTTAAATAGTCGCATATGACTAGTGAGTTTACCGGCAACTTCGCGAATCTGAAAATCAATTCGGAACTGCTGATTTTTAGCAGAATAAAAGATGATGTAAAAGCCCAGTTGGGTGCTAAAACGAGCAAACTTGGCAACACCATCCAATCGTTTGGCGGCATTTAAATGGCGATCTCCCAGCACCCAAACCACGTCAATTCCAAGTGACTGGTAATTCGCCGTCCGCCGAGAAAGTTCGGCAAATGAAATGGGACTGCATTGATATTCTAAAATCAGCTTTGGAGACGGTAAATAAACGTCTGCCCGCTGCTCAATTGTTGGCAGATAATATTCCAACACCGCCTCTGTCGCCATGGCTCGCAGCTGCCGTTGAAAAGTCAGCTTACCTTGGAGGTGGGCCTGACTTTCATTCTCACTGAAACTACCGCAAATCCGATTAGATTTATGGCTAAAATGGGGAATGCGGTACTTGCCGCGCTTGAATATCACTGTTTGCCTGCATCCCGGGCAAACCAGTCGATTGGCTAAATTCTTTTGGCCCTTGAATTCAGCCGCATTCACTAATTGATTATTAATCATCGCTATCAGCATTTCATCACCTTCTATGGGTTAAATACGAAACCGATGGCAATGATTTTCAAGAAGTTAAAAATAACCTTACGTTTTCATCAGAACGGCCGTATGGCTACCATTCTGCCGATTTTTGTTTATAATTATGTATAACTAAATCCGGCTGGGGGACTACTATGCTGAAAAATTTATTAAAACACATTCAAGAAGAACGCGTTGCAGAACAGCTTTACCATAGCCTAATCGGCATTGAAATCGAAGAACACCGAATCGATGACCACGGCCGATTAAGCCGCAAGCCATATCCGCAAAATCTCGGTTCCAGACGTTATCATCCCTATTTGCAATCAGATTTTTCCGAATCAATGAGCGAAATTATTACCGATCCCAACCCCAATATTGGCGGCGTGTTGGATCAATTGGATACTTTGCAGACAGTTTTATATCGGTCGATTGATAAATCAGAATCCTTTTGGCCGCTGAGTATGCCGCCAGCAATGGACGAAGACGACGTCGACTTTATCAAAGGCCATTTTGGTCGGCCCGCCTACGCCAAATATCGTGATTACTTAACCGAAAAGTACGGGGTCGCCAGAAAAATCATTACTGGCGTTCACGTCAACTTCAGCATCCCCGAACCGGTCATCAATCGGCTGTATGTCCACTACCAAGACCAGTTCAGTACCTTGGTGGCCTTCAAAAATGCATTGTACTTCCAGCTAGCTCAAAATTTTGTCCTTCACCGTTGGCTGCTGACTTATTTGTTTGGTGCCAGCCCAATTGCGGAGAAAGGCTTTTTATCCGCTGAGGATCAAAAACAACTCACCCATCCGGTCAGAAGTATCCGCAACAGCATTTATGGCTATGTCAACGAACCACAAGATCAGGTTGACGCCACCATTTATACCAGCTTGGATCATTACATTGACGGCATTAATCATGCAATCGACGACCATTATCTATATTCCACAGCTGAATTTTATGGACCGGTCCGACTTCGCGGCCAAGACGACATTAAAGATTATCGCACTAAAGGCATCTCTTATCTGGAATTCCGAGTACTGGATAACACGCCGTTTACCCCTAATGGCATCAGTCGTCACGCAATGTACTTTTTAAAATTCTTCTTAATGTATCTCTTAGTCACCCCAGTTGACCATGAAAATATTGCCGCTGATTTAAAACAATCTTTCACTGATAACAATCAGGTGGCGTTGGAGAACCCCAACCAGCCGACTTTCAAAATGGCTGAAGGCATCCAAATCTTTGATCAGTTGATTGAGATGGCCAAGTCACTTCATGCCCATTCCGAACAGCTCCAGGCACTGGACGACTTCAGTGAAGTGGTTACCCACCCGGAACTGACAGCTTCGGCAATGTTGTTAAAACACATCAAAAATGGTAGCTTGATGGACTTCGGAACCACGGTCGCCAAGCGCTGGCGGGCCCAACGTTTGGGCGCAACGACCCTTCTGCCATCAATTGGGAAAATCTCATTTGATGCCCAACGGTTGATCTTTTACGCCATCCAACTCGGTATTCGTTATTATGTGGTCAAAGATGAAGACGGTGAGTCACTGATCACCTTAACCTATGACAACGTGACTCAAGTTGTATACACTGACAAAGTCGGTAAAGTTGAACCGCTTGAATATCTGCACGAATTATTTCCAGGAATTAACAAGGCCGATAAGCAGGATCAATCATTGATCTAGTGGAACCCAATCACAAAAAAGCTCGAGGTAAAAGTCAAATCACTTTTACTCCGAGCTTTCTTTGTGCACAGTAATCACTTTATCATTTTACAGCTTGATCAAAACATCAAACACGGTTCCCTTTGGATAATTGTCCTTAACAGAAATGGTCCCCGAGTGCTGTTGAACAATCCATTTGGCAATCGCCAATCCCAAGCCATTACCACCAGTCTTGGAATTTCTTGATTTGTCGGAACGATAGAAGCGTTCAAAAATTCGTTTCTTGTCAGCATCGGGAATTCCGGTTCCGGTATCGCGCACTTCAATCGTCAATCGATCACGGTTCAATGCCGTCATCACAGTGACTGTCCCACCGGCAGGCGTGTATTTGATCGCGTTATCCAACAAAATGATTAAGAGCTGGCGAATCAAATCCTTATCCAAGCGTCCCTTACCATCGGCTTTAAGGACCGTCACCATCGATTTATGTTGGCTGGCGGCGATATCGTCGTATGGTTTGAGAATTTGGCTGAACCAAGGTTTCAAATCCACTTCCTGTTTGTTGATTTCAATTGTCCCAGAATCTGAACGGGCCAACATCAACAGCCGGTTGGTCAACGTTTGCAGGTGCCTGACCTCATCCAAAGAAGTTGAGATTGGATCGACCTGGTCGATGACCTTGGTCTTGGGTTTGGTTAACATATACTCCATTTGATTTTGGATGACGGTCAGCGGCGTCCGCAGCTCATGGGCGGCGTTAGCACTAAATTGCCGTTGGCGTTTCCAGGCGTCCAGGATCGGTTTCATACTCGATCGGGATAGGAAATAAGCAATCGCAATGGCGACGATCCAAAAGAAGACCAGCGTTGTCAGCAGTGAGCGCTTAAAACTGTTAACCGCCATCAAATCGGTATCAATATTTTCCAAAATCAAAACATAGTTACCGGCATAAATTGGATTGGAATTGGACTTGGGCACCTTAATCAACAGGGTTCGGAAATAATGTAAGGTGTTGTCGGTCGACATTAAGGTTACTTCGCGGACCTTGTTGACTTGCGACTTATCCAGTTCGGTATTGATAAATAGATTGTAAATCCGATTGCCCAGCATTTGAGCATTGATAATCTGCCCTTTTTTGTTAAAAACTAAAATGTTGGTTCTAAATGGTGTGTCACCATTATTGGGCTTGGCCGGGGCTGGATTTTGCGCATTGCCGCCCGTCCGAAATTGAGGGGCCTTGCGGTTACTTAACACGTTTTGCTTTTGCGTGACCAATCCCTGGTCGATATTTTTATAAATCGATTGGTGAAATAAGAAGAAAACAACTAAACCAAGTACAGCAAACAACAGTGCGAACCCGACCAATTCCTTTAGGAAAAGGCTCAGCTGTTGTTTTTGCTGCGGATCACCTTTTTTCAATCTGATTCCTCCGTTTCAAACATATAGCCAACGCTTCTTAAGGTCTTGATCGGCTGGAGCGATGAGCTCTGCTTGATTTTCTTTCGCAAATTACTCATATAGACTTCAACGACAGAAATCGCGGTTTCAGACTCAAACCCCCAGAGCCGATCAAAAATCTGGTCCTTGGTAATAATGGTATCCGGATTTTGAATGAAGTAGACCAGCAGGTCAAACTCTTTTCCATTCAGTGCCAACTCTTTGCCGTTAACTTCCACAATCCGATTGCTTAAGTTCACTTTAAATGGCCCAACTGACAGGGTATTGTCGTCACCAAGGTGGCCACTTCGCTTCAAAAGGGCCTTCACCCGCATCAGCAATTCCTCACGGTGAAAGGGCTTGGTCAAATAATCATCGGCTCCCAGTTCAAACCCGTGCACTTTGTCGTCCAGGGTGTCTTTGGCGGTCAAGATCAGCACCGGCATGCTCAAATGGTCCTCGGTCCGCCAGTGTTTCAAAATGTCGTAGCCGCTGACTTGAGGGAGCATCAAATCCAATACAACCAGATCGTAGATTCCCTCCTGCCCCAGCATCTGGCCTTCAAAGCCATCGTGGGAGACGGTCGTTTGCGCAATTTCGCCCAAAAACAGCTGCAGACTCTTCGCCAGGTCCTCATCATCTTCAATTATTAATATGTGTAAGTCTTTCATTTGAATGTTCTCCTTTTGTCGTTGACACTAAATTAAAGGTTTTTACGCATTCCGTCAACTCGGTTATTCACAATTTATCATAAATCAAATGTTTTAAGCTTGTTTTATGGTTAAACATATAAACTCATTTCATCAATTCAGAAAGGAGTGAGTCATCCATTACTAGTACAAAGCAATTATTAAAATTTGGGATTACCGGATTCATTAATACCGTGCTGACCTATGTCATCTATCTGTTATTACTTCATCCAACCAACGCAACCATTGCCATGGCAATCGGTTACGGCATTACCTCTCTGCTGGGGTTAGCGTTAAATAACCGCTGGGTGTTTCAGACAGGTGCTTCAGTTAAAACGGTTGCATGGAAATACTACGCCACTTACATTTTCACCTGGCTGATCAGTGTTTTGTTCGCTCATTTTGCCAGCGGTTGGCCGATTCTTGACAGCCGACTAATTCCTATCGTCAGTTTGATGATCACCGTACCCACCAATTTTTTGCTTTCAAAGTTTTGGGTATTCAACCAACATCACTTAAAGGAGGTCCGCCACTATGGCAACCAATAATCTATCTATTGAAAATACCCAAAATCGTTATCAACGCAAATTCAGGTTTGACTGGATTTTAGGCGTAATCCTCGTCCTTGCGTTATTCCTCTACGGCTGGCAAATCTGGAAGGCGGGTTCTGCAAACGCCTTTTACACCGCGGCCATTAAAAGTATGACCGAAAGTTTCCACAACTTTTGGTACGGCAGTTTTGATCCGGCCGGTTACATCACGGTTGATAAACCGCCAGTCGCACTTTGGTTCATGGCAATCAGTGCCAAAATCTTTGGTCTGCACGGCTGGAGCATCGTCTTACCATCGGTTCTTTTCGGAGTCAGATCGGTCTATCTAATGTACCGATTGATCCAGCCGTACTTTGGTCAAAACGCAGCTCGTCTGAGCGCCTTGGCATTAACCCTGACACCGATCGTCGTGGCTGATTCTCGAACCAATAACATGGATGCCACGTTAGTTTTCTTCTTAATGTTGGCCCTTTACTTTCTTGAAAAGGCCATTGGCAGCCGCAAAATTTGGTCACTGTTGATCAGCTTTGCGTTAATTGGAATTGCTTTTAACGTCAAAATGCTCCAAGCGTTCATGATCCTGCCAGCCATGTATTTATTTTACTGGTTGGCAGCCAACGAAACCTGGAAAAAGAAAATCACCAAATTAACGTTGGCCACCGTGTCGCTCTTAGTCTTCACCCTGGCCTACCCAATTTCTGTCGACATGACCCCTGCCAGCAGCCGACCTTACGTCGGTGGTTCAGAAACCAACTCCTTGTTGGAACTGGCCTTTGGTTATAACGGAAGTGAACGACTGCTTGGTCAAACCACTGGAACCGGCGGGACATTTGGTGCCGGAATGAACAGCAAAACGACCAACAAAAAAGGTGGTGGAATGCCGGGTGGTCAAGCCCCTACCGGCATGAAGCAAACCGGCAAACACCAAACCCCACCCGGCGGTAAGCAAATGAAGGGCCAGCCAAACGGCGGCAAAGGTGGCCCCGGCAAGATGGGTAACGGCGGTGGTGGCGGTGGCGCCTTCAACATTGGCACTGCCGGACCGTTTAGACTCTTCCAATCAGCCCTCGGGCCTGAAGTCAGTTGGTTATTACCATTTGCCCTCTTTGGCTTAATTGGCGGCTTAGTCTTCTTTAGAGACCGTCGCAAACGTTGGTTTAGCCTGTCCAAGCAACAAAAACAGTTGATCCTGTGGACCAGCTGGCTGATTCCGGTCTACGGTTTCTTCAGCGTTGCCAGTTTCTTTCATCCCTACTACATGATCATGTTGGCCCCACCAATCGCAGCACTATTTGGAACTGGCGTCACTGCGCTGGTCGGCCTGTTTAAAAACAGTTTACGAACCAGCTGGAAATTCTATCTGCTCCCGATTGCAATCGTGGCAACTGCGGCGCTTCAATCCTGGTACGTTTACAGTTACTATCCATGGCTCACCTGGGTGATTCTAATTGCCGCAATCGGCTTTTCAGTTGGGATGGCTGTTTTACCACGGGGTCGCGCATTCCAAGCGCTGTTGGTTGGCGGTCTCATTTCCATCATGGCAGCTCCAACCTGGTGGTCGTTAACGCCCACGATTGCCGCTGAATCAGCCATGATTCCAACCGCCGGACCATCGCTGCTCACATCCAGCAGCAACGGCATGCCGGGCGGCGGTGGCGGCATGGGCAACAGCTCAGTCAACACCAAACTGCTCAATTATGTTGAAAAGCATCAAGGAAACGCCAAATATCTGTTTGCCACCAGTGATTCGACAACCGCAGCGCCTTACATCATCAAAACCGGGAAGGCGGTCATGGCGATGGGTGGCTTTAACGGAACTGATCCGGCAATTACCTTGTCTCAATTCAAGAAACTCGTCAAAAACGGTGACTTGAAGTACTTCTATTACTCCGGCAGATCGGGGAATACCAAGATTATCAATTGGATTAAGAAACACGCTACCAAAGTCAAAACCAGCTTGTATCAATCTTCAAGCAGCAACGGTTCTCAAGCCGGCATGGGTGGCCCAGGAGCTACGACGACCACCAAGTCCACCAAACAAGCTAAAGCACCTAACAGCAAACAGGCACCAGCAGGAGCTCCGTCAGGCAAGAAAAAGCCAACTGGTAAGCCGGGAGCCAAGCCTTCAACGAAGAGCAATCCCAAACTAAAATCCACTCAAAAAGCTGGTCAATCGAACAGTAAGTCTACCCAGAAACAGACAACCATGCAAGGTCCTGGCGGAATGGGTTCATCCGGCGTGCTGTATGACTTGTCGTCAATTTATAAATAGGAGGTCATTTAATGGACAAAAAACAGGAATTAATTTCAATCGTCCTACCGGTTTACAATGAAGAGCAAGGCATTGAAACCACCATCAACACCTTGGAAAACTTTGCTGCCAATCAACCGCAGACCTTTGAATTCATTTTCGTTGATGATGGCTCCACCGATAGAAGTGTCGAACTGATTTCCAATCAGCAAGCCAAGCACAACAATATTCGGTTGGTTGAATTTTCACGAAACTTTGGCCACCAACTCGCGATTACTGCCGGCATTCGTTATACCCAAGGCGAGGCCGTCGTGGTAATGGATGCGGATCTCCAGGATCCACCCGCCGTCATTGTGGATATGATCGATAAATGGCATGAAGGCTACGATGTGGTATATGGCAAGCGGCTTTCAAGAGATGGCGAAAGTATTTTCAAAAAGGCAACGGCGGCCCTCTTTTACAGAGGTTTAAAACGAATCACCAACGTCAATATTCCGCTGGATACCGGTGACTTTCGGTTAATGGACAAGCAAGTGGTCTACCAATTGCGACAAATGAACGAGGCCGATCCCTTTGTCCGCGGCATGGTCAGCTGGGTCGGTTTCAAGCAGACCGACGTCACTTACGAGCGTCAAGAGCGAATTGCCGGGACTTCTAAATACCCGTTGCGCAAAATGATTCGTTTGGCAATGGATGGCGTGACCTCGTTTTCATCATTTCCCCTCCAGTTGGCCAACTGGCTGGGAACCTTGTCAATCGTATTTAGTGTTGGCTACTTGGTTACCTCGCTGTTTACCACGATGGATACCATTCACTTTGCGGTCTTTGCGCTATTCTTAATGGTCGGCATCACTCTATTGACCATTGGGATGTTGGGCGCTTACCTTTATCGAGTCTTTGAGGCATCACGTAAACGGCCACTGTATATCGTTTCCAAAACGGTGGGGTTTCGCACCCCACAAAGTCAAAACAGTCGCCAAACGTACTATCGAACAACGATCAAAGGACGTGCGTACCAACAATAATCTGCACACTAAAAACGGGTTCTACAATATCTGTTGTTGGTAATAGATTTTTATCTATTACTGATGACAGATTTTTTGTTTATCATTAGAATAAAAAAGCGGACATCTCCCGTCCGTTAACTTGCTCCCACCACAGAATTAAGTCAAGAAAGGAAATGCCCTATGTCAAATGATACTACGAAAATGTTGTTAGGAATAGATGATGAACACTTAATAATTGAGGAAGGACAAGTGGGTGATGATGGAGTGATTCGATTGGTGGGGTCCCTAAACTACACCCCCAAGGCATGCCGCAATTGTGGGATTATCAATGATCACCAAATTATTGGCTATGGTTGGCGGAAGACCACCATTAGATTCGCAAAAACATTGGGCAGCACCGTTATCCTGTGTCTCAATCGGCGAAACTTTCACTGTAAGGCTTGTCATACCAATTTCCTGGCGCAGACGAATGCGGTGCCGAAACACTGCACGATTTCAAATACGACCCGCAAACAATGCTTAGAAAAACTGACCGAACCGGTTTCGCTCAAACACATTGCCGATGAGTTATCCACTTCGGATTCATTCGTTGGTCGGCAGCTCTTGCGCGCTGAACGGGACTTTCAAACCAACTGGCACTATTTACCAAAAGTTCTCCTCATGGACGAAGTTAAAAGCACTAAGAGCGCCACCGACGCGATGAGCTTTGAATTTATGGATGCGGAAACCCACGAATTGATCGACCTGTTACCCTTTAGGACCATCTATCAGCTTCAAAAGTATTTCCAGCATTACGACCAGGCTGCGCGAGAAAATGTGAAAATTATCGTCACCGATATGAACTATACCTATCCCAAATTGGTGGGGCAGATCTTTCCGAACGCCATCGTTGTCATCGATCCGTTCCACTTGGTTAACGCTTTAAATCGAGCTTTTAATAAGACGCGGGTGCGCCTCATGAAAACCCTGGCGACTTCCTCACGCGAGTATCACGCCCTAAAACGCTATTGGAAACTATTATTAACGCCGGAAAATCACCTCAACTACGAAGCTTTCCGTAAGTGGACAAACTTCCCTTATCCAGCGACTGCCACTGATGTGGTTGATGCTTTATTGGACATTGATCCCGAGCTCAAGCAAACTTACAACGTGATGAATCGGTTACGTGAAACCATCAAAAACCGTGATTGGCCCAACTATAATCAAGTATTCCATCACTTAGAGGGCTGCTCGGAAGAGATGTTGGCAACCCTCCAGACCCTAGCGACTCATCATGATGAAATTGGCAATACCTTTACTCACCATTACACCAACGGGCCCTTAGAAGGTTCAAACAACAAGATTAAAGTCATTAAACGCACTGGATTTGGTTACCGAAACTTCTTCAGATTCCGGCTAAGAGTGCTGTTCGCTTTTCGAGTTCATACAAAAAGAGCTCTAATCACCAAGTGATTAGAACTCCAATATTTTGTTCACCAACAACAGTTGACGAAGAACCCTAAAAACGACAGCCATTAACGGCTGTCGTTTTTAGTTGGTTGAACTTTATTTGAAATAGTACCTGCTTAACTCCAATGCGCTGTTTTCCATCAACTGCTGACCGTATTCGTTGAGAACCTCTTCAGTAACAGCGGTCTTCTTGCCATATTCATTGGCAATTGCAACTTCATCACTGACGACCATGTCAACGGGGTCATTGCTGAATAGTTCAAGCTTCAAGTAGTATTTTCCTTCATACAAGTACAAATCCGATGTGCCATTTTCAAGTCGCAATGCCTTGGCGAGCGACACAAAATCATCTAATTGGTCGAACTCAAGAATTACAGTCCGCTTTTGATGACCAAATTCATCGTTAGTCTTTTTATCACTTACAGGTTGCGGTTTGTTATTATCGGCATGTTCTGCGATATATTTGGAAACCCGATCACGTTTTTCAGGGTGATCTGAATCAGAGTCACCTGCATCGAACATGTCGTTATCAGACATATCTACATCCTTACTGATAAACAATTCCAAGCCATTTTGGTTTGGAAGAACTTGGAAAGTGACGGCATCGTTATTTTGAAATTGATGGTCTTTATCAACTTCTTCGAGAATACTGTAGAAGAAGCTTTCGATCTGCTTGTGGTTGCCCAGCAAGTCAAGCACGGTAATGCCGCGCTTGTCGAGATCATCATTACCAATCAACACACGAATCGTATTCTCATTAATCCGTTCCATTTCCATATTTAGCCACCCCTTTCAATATCTGAGGGTAATTAATAATAACATTGTATCCTATTATTGTCTAAGTAAATAATACGGCTAAACATGAATATTAACAAGCAATTAAGATTCCAAGACTATAAGGCTTTTTTGACCATCTTTTCCAATTCGCATTTTCGAGTGCTCCGTGGCATGAAGCAACGAATTTCATCTTCATTGAACCCAAACTCAATCCGTTTGGCATCCACTAAAATTGGTCGGCGAATCAGTTCTGGATGGGTTGCCAGCAAGGAAATCACCTGGCTGATGGTCATTGAAGACATCTTTGATTTGTATTGGTCGTACAAAAAAGACCGGGTCGAAATCACATCATCGGTGCCGCCTTCAGACAGCATCAAGATTTGTTTGAGTTCAACTTCAGAAAGTGGCTTGGCAAAAATATTTCGTTCCACAAAATCAACCTCGTGATCGATGAGCCATTGTTTTGCTTTTCTGCAGGAAGTGCAGCTGGGGGTTGTTAATAAATTGACTGTCATAATGTGAATCCTCCTAGTAATCATTTGATGCTTTGATTATATCGGAAAATGTTATATAAATCATAAGATTCACAGAATAGACAAACAAAGACCTTATTTTGGGCAAATTTGGCTTAGATATCCACAGAAAGATGAGTTTTGGCAACCAAAATTGGCATGGTCTCCCCCGCCGTCGTTTGCGCCTCCGTCTTTAATTGCTCCATGTCGCCATTTGCAGGTAAGTGGGTCAGCAGCAATCGGTGAACATTCCCGTCATGAGCGAGTTGCCCGGACTCAGTCGATGTCATATGCCATTTCTGGCCGGTTTTTGTCGCAAAGAAGTTCGTATCAGTCATCAAAAGATCGGCATCGTGAACGAATTGGGTCAATTCAGGGAAATAAGCTGTATCGGCAGTGAACACCAGTACCTTACCGGTTGATGATTCTTGAATACGCATTGCAAATGCCGGAACAGGATGATGGGTTTTGAAAAATGTAATCGTGAACGGGCCAACAGTCAGTGTTTGACTTGGATCATAGGCGATCCCTTTAGTAGATTTGGGCCAGCTAAGTCCCTTGAAGTTGATCTCATCGAGGGTGTGCCCGTAAATCGGCAATACGGGCTCGCTGTACCTTTTTTCATGCAATTGCCAATAATATTGCAAGACGCCCACGTCAGCTGTGTGGTCGTGATGGTAATGGCTCAAAATGACGGCATTCAGTTTCAGAGGGTCGACAACCTGTTCCAAGCTCAACAGTGCGCCGCTCCCACAATCAATCAGTAATTTAAAATCACCCGATTCCAAAAGATAACTGCTGGTGGCATCACCATGATCCGGATAGCCGCCAAGAAAACCAATCACTGTTAGTTTCAAAAGAATTCCTCCTCTTTCATCTTTATCCAATTTATATTTTACGCTAATTTGGGGTAAATGTTTGGTTCCAATATTGAAAGAAAGTATAATAAAATTGTATATAGGAGGTGGGTCAAATGAACGAACAGATCGTCATTACATTTGGAAATGAAAAAATTTTAACAGAACTCAAGGCAGCGCATCCTGATCGGGATTTGATGATGTACCAAGCTCTCAGCCAACCAGGTGAATTTATGCTGCTGGACCATTCAGGTAAAGATTCAGTCTTCAAGGCACCGGTTTTCTATGATATTTTAAGTCACAGTGGTGAAGATAAGTGGGACGGCTTCATTAGCTTCTCCACATTAGATTTAAATTTTGATCAACAGAAGGTTTTTGATGCGCGCATCAACAAGCTGCGAACAAATGGCCTTCCCGATGGCATGCATTCAATTTATTCCCTTAATTATCACAAGGACATCAGCCAACGAATCATTTTGGGAACTTGGGATGATTACGCCGACTTCGAACTTTGGAAGAACAGTTCTGATGAATTCATTCCAAAAGAGTACCGTGATTCACCAAACTTCTACTCACATGAAGCTTATTACACACCAGCTAAGACCAAAAAGACGCAATAAAAGGTTCATTCAAATAAAACCGTTAATTGATGAAGTGCAAATGACTTCACTGATTAACGGTTTTTGTGTTGGATCAGAATTTTATGTAAAAAAAACAAGCTACCTAAGTAACTTGAAAACTTTCGATGTTCCACCGGTTCGTACGAGACTCGAACTCGTGATCTCCTGCGTGACAGGCAGGCGTCCTAACCAACTAGACCAACGAACCAAAATTGCGGGAGCTGGGTTTGAACCAACGACCTTCGGGTTATGAGCCCGACGAGCTACCAGACTGCTCCATCCCGCGATAATATAATAAGATTCTCTTGAATGACCCGTACGGGATTTGAACCCATGTTACCGCCGTGAAAGGGCGGTGTCTTAACCACTTGACCAACGGGTCATTTAAAACGGAGAAGGAGAGATTCGAACTCTCGCGCCGCTTACGCGACCTACACCCTTAGCAGGGGCGCCTCTTCAGCCACTTGAGTACTTCTCCAAAATATGGGCCTAAATGGACTCGAACCATCGACCTCACGCTTATCAGGCGTGCGCTCTAACCAGCTGAGCTATAGGCCCATTATATGAAAAAGCGGGTGACGAGAATCGGACTCGCGACAACAGCTTGGAAGGCTGTGGTTTTACCACTAAACTACACCCGCAAAAACAATATTAAAAACAAGTGGCGCGGGACAGAATCGAACTGCCGACACATGCAGCTTCAATGCATTGCTCTACCGACTGAGCTACCGAGCCAAAACCGGTTCGTACGAGACTCGAACTCGTGATCTCCTGCGTGACAGGCAGGCGTCCTAACCAACTAGACCAACGAACCAAAATTGCGGGAGCTGGGTTTGAACCAACGACCTTCGGGTTATGAGCCCGACGAGCTACCAGACTGCTCCATCCCGCGATAATAAGGAGGATGAGAGATTCGAACTCTCGCGTGGTTTGACCCACCTAGCGGTTTTCAAGACCGCCCCCTTCAGCCACTTGGGTAATCCTCCATAAAAGCTGTATAAAAACTCCAGTATATAATTGAGTCGATGGACCTTGTAGGACTCGAACCTACGACCGAACGGTTATGAGCCGTTTGCTCTAACCAACTGAGCTAAAGGTCCAAGACCTATATCGCGGCAGGGGGGATCGAACCCTCGACCTCCCGGGTATGAACCGGACGCTCTAGCCAGCTGAGCTACACCGCGATGAAAAATGATAGTTATGCTATCAATCGGGAAGACAGGATTCGAACCTGCGACCCCCTGGTCCCAAACCAGGTGCTCTACCAAGCTGAGCTACTTCCCGTTAAAACAATGCACCCAGTAGGAGTCGAACCTACAACCTTCTGATTCGTAGTCAGACACTCTATCCAATTGCGCTATGGGTGCATAATATGCCGAGGACCGGGATCGAACCGGTACGGTCATCACTGACCGCAGGATTTTAAGTCCTGTGCGTCTGCCAATTCCGCCACCCCGGCATAACAAGCGGAAGACGGGATTCGAACCCGCGACCCCCACCATGGCAAGGTGATGTTCTACCACTGAACTACTTCCGCAAAATGCCGACTAGAAGATTCGAACTTCCGACCCCCTGTTTACAAGACAGGTGCTCTGCCAGCTGAGCTAAGTCGGCATACAAATATTATGCGCTTAATAATATTCAATTGTAATGAGCCGTGGCAGTCTCGAACTGCCGACCCTCTGATTAAAAGTCAGATGCTCTACCAACTGAGCTAACGGCTCAAGGAATGGAGGATACAGGGATCGAACCTGTGACCTCCTGCTTGTAAGGCAGATGCTCTCCCAGCTGAGCTAATCCTCCATAAAATCGCGTGGCAACGTCCTACCCTCGCAGGGGGCGATCCCCCAACTACTCTTGGCGTGCAGAAGCTTAACTTCTGTGTTCGGCATGGGAACAGGTGTATCCTTCTGGCTATCGCCACCACACTATTTTTCCTTGAAAGAACTTCGTTCCCTCAAAACTAGCTAATATTAATTTTTCTGCCCTTGAACACCATTTCTACTTGGTTAAGTCCTCGACCGATTAGTATTGGTCCGCTCCGTACATCACTGCACTTCCACTTCCAACCTATCTACCTGATCATCTCTCAGGGGTCTTACTTCCATATAGGAATGGGAAATCTCATCTTGAGGTAAGTTTCACACTTAGATGCTTTCAGCGTTTATCTCATCCATACGTAGCTACCCAGCGGTGCGCCTGGCGGCGCAACTGGTACACCAGCGGTATGTCCATCCCGGTCCTCTCGTACTAAGGACAGCTCCTCTCAAATTTCCTACGCCCGCGACGGATAGGGACCGAACTGTCTCACGACGTTCTGAACCCAGCTCGCGTACCGCTTTAATGGGCGAACAGCCCAACCCTTGGGACCGACTACAGCCCCAGGATGCGATGAGCCGACATCGAGGTGCCAAACCTCCCCGTCGATGTGGACTCTTGGGGGAGATAAGCCTGTTATCCCCAGGGTAGCTTTTATCCGTTGAGCGATGGCCCTTCCATACGGTACCACCGGATCACTAAGCCCGACTTTCGTCCCTGCTCGACCTGTCTGTCTCGCAGTCAAGCTCCCTTCTGCCTTTACACTCGTTGAATGATTTCCAACCATTCTGAGGGAACCTTTGGGCGCCTCCGTTACTGTTTGGGAGGCGACCGCCCCAGTCAAACTGCCTACCTGACACTGTCTCCCGCCACGCTGAGTGGCGCGGGTTAGAGTGTTCACACAGCGAGGGTAGTATCCCACCAACGCCTCTGCCGAAACTAGCGTTCCGGCTTCAATGGCTCCTACCTATCCTGTACAAGCTGTGTCAACACCCAATATCAAGCTACAGTAAAGCTCCATGGGGTCTTTCCGTCCTGTCGCGGGTAACCTGCTTCTTCACAGGTATCTTAATTTCACCGAGTCTCTCGTTGAGACAGTGCCCAGATCGTTACGCCTTTCGTGCGGGTCGGAACTTACCCGACAAGGAATTTCGCTACCTTAGGACCGTTATAGTTACGGCCGCCGTTTACTGGGGCTTCATTTCTGGGCTTCGCCGAAGCTAACTCATCCACTTAACCTTCCAGCACCGGGCAGGCGTCAGCCCCTATACGTCATCTTACGATTTTGCAGAAACCTGTGTTTTTGATAAACAGTCGCCTGGGCCTTTTCACTGCGGCTGTGCTTGCGCACAGCACCCCTTCTCCCGAAGTTACGGGGTCATTTTGCCGAGTTCCTTAACGAGAGTTCACTCGCTCACCTGAGGATTCTCTCCTCGACTACCTGTGTCGGTTTGCGGTACGGGTAGTTGATGACTCACTAGAAGCTTTTCTCGGCAGTGTGACGTCGGTTGCTTCCCTACTTAAATTTCGGTCCTCATCACCACTTGTCAACCCGCCAAAAAGCATTTGACTCTTTGACTGACTCGTGGCTTGAACATCCCTTTCCAACTGGATGCACAACTTAGCCTCCTGCGTCCCTCCATCGCTCAAACATCATCAACTAGTACAGGAATCTCAACCTGTTATCCATCGCCTACGCCTTGCGGCCTCGGCTTAGGTCCCGACTAACCCTGGGAGGACGAGCCTTCCCCAGGAAACCTTAGTCATTCGGTGGATCAGATTCTCACTGATCTTTCGCTACTCATACCGGCATTCTCACTTCTAAGCGCTCCACCAGTCCTTACGGTCTGGCTTCATTGCCCTTAGAACGCTCTCCTATCACTTGACCGAAGGTCAAGTCCACAGTCTCGGTAATATGCTTAGCCCCGGTAAATTTTCGGCGCGGAATCACTCGACTAGTGAGCTATTACGCACTCTTTAAATGGTGGCTGCTTCTGAGCCAACATCCTAGTTGTCTATGCAACTCCACATCCTTTTCCACTTAGCATATATTTAGGGACCTTAACTGGTGGTCTGGGCTGTTCCCCTTTTGACGATGGATCTTATCACTCACCGTCTGACTCCCGGATAAAAATCAATGGTATTCGGAGTTTATCTGAACTTAGTAACCCATGACGGGCCCCTCATCCAAACAGTGGCTCTACCTCCATGATTCTACGTCCGAGGCTAGCCCTAAAGCTATTTCGGAGAGAACCAGCTATCTCCAAGTTCGTTTGGAATTTCACCGCTACCCACACCTCATCCCAGCACTTTTCAACGTACACGGGTTCGGGCCTCCAGTGCGTTTTACCGCACCTTCACCCTGGACATGGGTAGATCACCTGGTTTCGGGTCTACAGCAACATACTAAAACGCCCATTTCAGACTCGCTTTCGCTGCGGCTCCGGCTTTTAAACCTTAACCTGGCATGTTACCGTAACTCGCCGGTTCATTCTACAAGAGGCACGCTATCACCCATTAACGGGCTCTAACTGCTTGTAGGCACATGGTTTCAGGAACTATTTCACTCCCCTTCCGGGGTGCTTTTCACCTTTCCCTCACGGTACTGGTTCACTATCGGTCACTAGAGAGTATTTAGCCTTGGGAGATGGTCCTCCCGGATTCCGACGACGTTTCACGTGTGTCGCCGTACTCAGGATCCTGAACTGAGGGTCATTGATTTCACCTACGGGGCTATCACCCTGTTTCGCCAACCTTCCCAGATTGTTCGATTATCAACAACTTTGGTAACTCAAATGTTCAGTCCTACAACCCCAATGAGCAAGCTCATTGGTTTGGGCTGTTCCCCGTTCGCTCGCCGCTACTAAGGGAATCGAAAATTTCTTTCTGCTCCTGTGGGTACTGAGATGTTTCAGTTCCCCACGTCTACCTCTATACAGCTATGAATTCACTATATAGTAACAGTCGATTAAAACTGCTGGGTTTCCCCATTCGGAAATCTCCGGATCAAAGCTTACGTACAGCTCCCCGAAGCATATCGGTGTTAGTCCCGTCCTTCATCGGCTTCTAGTGCCAAGGCATCCACCATGCGCCCTTTTTAACTTAACCTGTACATCACTACGTGATGCAAAGTTAATTGAGTATTTGCGATTTTTTTCTAGTTAACAAACTCAAAATAACGCGGTGTTCTCGGTTGAAATTATATAAATACAATTTCAAAAAAATTATTACAGAAAATTAATATTATCTAGTTTTCAAAGAACCAAGTCTGACACTCTCGTGTCAATGGAGAATAGCGGGATCGAACCGCTGACCCCCTGCTTGCAAAGCAGGTGCTCTCCCATCTGAGCTAATTCCCCATGTTACTCCGGTGATAGCTAACTATCAGGCCGTGGATGGGCCTAAATGGACTCGAACCATCGACCTCACGCTTATCAGGCGTGCGCTCTAACCAGCTGAGCTATAGGCCCAAAAAGCGTAACCACTTTTGGGAGTAGACCTCTCAAAACTAAACAAAACTTTCGACAATGTGCAGGATTCCGTTTTTCCTTAGAAAGGAGGTGATCCAGCCGCAGGTTCTCCTACGGCTACCTTGTTACGACTTCACCCTAATCATCTGTCCCACCTTAGACGGCTGGTCCCCGAAGGTTACCTCACCGGCTTTGGGTGTTACAAACTCTCATGGTGTGACGGGCGGTGTGTACAAGGCCCGGGAACGTATTCACCGTGGCATGCTGATCCACGATTACTAGCGATTCCAACTTCATGTAGGCGAGTTGCAGCCTACAATCCGAACTGAGAACGGCTTTAAGAGATTAGCTTGACCTCGCGGTTTCGCGACTCGTTGTACCGTCCATTGTAGCACGTGTGTAGCCCAGGTCATAAGGCATGATGATTTGACGTCATCCCACCTTCCTCCGTTTGTCACCGGCAGTCTTGCTAGAGTGCCCAACTGAATGCTGGCAACTAACAATAAGGGTTGCGCTCGTTGCGGGACTTAACCCAACATCTCACGACACGAGCTGACGACAACCATGCACCACCTGTCATTCTGTCCCCGAAGGAACGCCTAATCTCTTAGGTTGGCAGAAGATGTCAAGACCTGGTAAGGTTCTTCGCGTAGCATCGAATTAAACCACATGCTCCACCGCTTGTGCGGCCCCCGTCAATTCCTTTGAGTTTCAACCTTGCGGTCGTACTCCCCAGGCGGAGTGCTTAATGCGTTAGCTGCAGCACTGAAGGCGGAAACCCTCCAACACTTAGCACTCATCGTTTACGGCATGGACTACCAGGTATCTAATCCTGTTCGCTACCCATGCTTTCGAGCCTCAGCGTCAGTTACAGACCAGACAGCCGCCTTCGCCACTGTGTTCTTCCATATATCTACGCATTTCACCGCTACACATGGAGTTCCACTGTCCTCTTCTGCACTCAAGTCTCCCGGTTTCCGATGCACTTCTCCGGTTAAGCCGAAGGCTTTCACATCAGACCTAAAAAACCGCCTGCGCTCGCTTTACGCCCAATAAATCCGGACAACGCTTGCCACCTACGTATTACCGCGGCTGCTGGCACGTAGTTAGCCGTGGCTTTCTGGTTGGATACCGTCAAGATGTCAACAGTTACTCTGACACCTGTTCTTCTCCAACAACAGAGTTTTACGAGCCGAAACCCTTCATCACTCACGCGGCGTTGCTCCATCAGACTTTCGTCCATTGTGGAAGATTCCCTACTGCTGCCTCCCGTAGGAGTTTGGGCCGTGTCTCAGTCCCAATGTGGCCGATTACCCTCTCAGGTCGGCTACGTATCATCGCCTTGGTAGGCCGTTACCTTACCAACAAGCTAATACGCCGCGGGTCCATCCTAAAGTGACAGCCGAAGCCGTCTTTTAAACCAAAACCAGGTGGTTTTGGTTGTTATACGGTATTAGCACCTGTTTCCAAGTGTTATCCCCTACTTCAAGGGCAGGTTACCCACGTGTTACTCACCAGTTCGCCACTCGTCTCAATGTTAAATCTTTCAAATGCAAGCACCTAAAATCATTAACGGAGACGCGTTCGACTTGCATGTATTAGGCACGCCGCCAGCGTTCGTCCTGAGCCAGGATCAAACTCTCATCTTAAATTGTTTAAAATGATAAGCCTGTGATAGCTCATGATTTAAATTTATTATTTGTTTTTACGAATTGACTTCGCAAATGTTTGGTTTCAATTCCGAAGAATTGAAACGCCCTGCACATTTGTTTGTCGAAAATTTTGTTCAGTTTTCAAAGGTCTACTTGGTTGTCGGAAGCACTTGTTTCTCGCTTTTGACAACTATTTAATATTATCATGACGCGCAATGTGTGTCAATGACTTTTTAAAATTTGTAACTCTGCGAAGAAGTCATTCTCGCAAAAGCCGCACTAAATAATATACCGACTTTGATGAACATTGTCAACTAAAAAAAGACAGATCAGCGTTCGATCTGTCTTTGCTTCTATTTAACTCTCGCTAAAAAGTACTTCTTTTTACCACGACGGACAATGACAAATTTGCCATCAAACTTCTTCGCCGGATTAATTTCGTAATTCACATCTTCAATGCGTTCACCGTTAATTCTGATGGCACCGTTGGTAATGTCTTCTCTGGCCTGACGGCGTGACTTTTCAATCTTAGTCGCATCCACCAGCCACTGAACAATGTTCAACGGTTCTGATGAAACCTCAACTGATGGCATGTTCTTGAAGCCTTGTTCAATTTCGGTTGTCGTCAAATCAGCCACATTTCCTGAGAATAATGCTGCAGTGATATGTTCAGCCTGCTTAACGGCTTCTTTGCCATGAACAAACTCCGTCACTTCTTCGGCTAATTTACGCTGAGCTTCACGCTTTTCAGGTTGAGTTTGAACTTTCTTTTCCAAGTCGGCAATTTCATCTTGTGACAAGAAAGTAAAATATTTAAGGTATTTGATAACATCATTATCATCTTGGTTAATCCAAAATTGATAGAATTCGTATGGACTGGTCTTTTTGGGATCAAGCCAGACATTACCACCCTCTGATTTACCGAACTTGGTACCATCGGACTTCAATAATAGTGGAATGGTTAACCCAAAGGCTTTGGCATCGGGTCCTTCTATCTTATGAATCAGATCAATTCCGGAGGTAATATTCCCCCACTGGTCAGCCCCGCCCAACTGAAGCTGAACATCATTGTGTCGGTAAAGGTGAAGAAAATCAATGGCCTGGAGAATCTGGTAGGTAAATTCAGTGAATGAAATTCCCACTTCCAAACGACTAGCAACAATTTCCTTATTCAGCATAGTGTTGACGTTGAACAACTTACCGTAATCGCGGAGAAAATCAAGCAGTGACAATTTGGACAGCCAACTGTAGTTGTTAACAATCTCAAACTTACCGTCTTCTCCAAACAATTTTTCCATCTGAGCAGTCAGCGCAATTTCATTACGCTTGATTTTATCCATCGACTGAAGGACCCGCTCAGATTTCTTACCACTTGGGTCACCAATTGAGCCCGTCCCACTTCCGATCAAAATGACTGGATGATGACCGGCCAGCTGGAATCTCTTCAAAATCATGAACGGGATCAAATGGCCAATATGCATACTGTCGCCGGTTGGGTCAATTCCCACGTAAATCCCGACAGACTTTTGATTAACCAATTCATTTAAGCCTTCATGATCAGTTTCTTGATTGATGGCGCCACGCCATTTCAAATCTTCCAAAATGTTCATTCCATAATTCCTCCTAAATAAAAAAGTCCCTGACAAAATTAATTGTCAGGGACGAAAAGTTTTCCGCGTTACCACCCAAGTTACTGGCGAAAAATCGCCAACCACTCAATTCATCGGTAACGAGATGATCCGTCTCACATAGTTGAAGACTCAGCAGCTGTATGTTCGTCGATTAACCGCTCAGCTCACATCTACCGCTGAGTTTCTGACTTCTCAAGTTAATCGACTACCGGACTGCGTCAACGTCTATAAAACAATAAGTTAATCATAGTGTTTGGACAATCGCTTGTCAATGGTCTCTCAGCAGAAATTAAAGCTGTCCGTTAAGCATCTGTTGGTAGTAGAGTCCCGCATTGGAACGATAGTGGCGAAACTCGGTTTGAGACATGCTTCTGGTTTTTCGCAAAGTCCATTTGGCTAATTTGGCATCAAACGATTTAATGCTGGTGGCATAGTTGCCGCCCATGATCGTCTGCTGCTTGAACAAACTTCGCAGTGCCCCATTTGGATAATTGTACAAATCCTTGGTGCCAAACGTGTGGCCAAGCTCATGAATGATCACTGCCCGGCGCTTCTGCTGATTGTATCGATTCATCCATGAGGTGTTCAATGCAATCACGCCACTATTAATTTCTGCGACCCCCGCGTAATTCCGGTTAAGCTTATTAGTTCCGGTGAAGACCAATCGGGAACGGCTGATTGAAGTGGTTCGTTGGAAAACCTTTTTGCCAAGGGCTTTATTCCATTTTTGGGTTGCATAGGTGATTTCAGGTGAATATTTTTTTGCGTCCGCTTTAACGTAGTACTTGATTGTGCCGTTGTAAGTCAAATTCTTGCTGGTGTGCATCGCGCTGGTAAACTTGATTGTTTGCGCTGAAGCGGATTGACCGCCAAATGCCGAAAAGCTAATCACTAAAATCAACGTGGTTAACACAAGAACAAAAATATGCTTAAACTTCAACATTCAATTCCCCCTAATTAAACGTCGTCATTACAATATTAAATTTTAGGATGTTACGACAGCCATCCCCTCATCAATAATATATCATGGCCCAATTTTTCAGTCGAATTTAAAGTCTCAAAAAAGACAAACATTCTTCACAGAAATTTCATAAAGGCAGTTAGTTGTATTTCAAAAATGTTCAATCTAAAATTAAGTTGTCAATGTTAGTTAAACTATATAGAAAGAAAGTGGCATCATGTTAAAAATCAAATACGAAAATGGCGGCGGCACCGAGTCCATTGAATACAAGTCTGCAGCCGACTTTCTGGCCAATCAGCGTTTGGAGGTCCCTGACCTGGAAGACTATTACAAAATTGTCGACGTCACGTTGGATGGTAAGCCAGTCGAATTAAAAGATAAGACAATCATTGGCTTATATAAGAAATTCGATAACGAAGACGATTGATTGAGCGCACAATAAAAAGCCCTGGCCACAGCCAGCGCTTCGATAAGTGATGTGATGCTTAATCAACATTTTCAATTTGAAAGAACGTCTCACCATCTTTAACAACCCCATAGATTCGTTGTGTGTGTGAGGAATCAACATAGCCGAAATCCAGAACACTTTGGTCATCATCAATGTTGACGCCTTGCAGTTGGGCGCGCAAGAATTGTCGAAGGACCGGCAATTGGCGATCAAATTTTTTAGCTCTGTCAACGGCTGCCTGAAGAGTAAAGCCGTTATTCAGAAATCGAGTAACGTGAAAGATAAAGAATAAAGTGTGCAGCGAATATTCTCGTGCTGCACCCTTTTTTTGGCTGATGGATTGAATGTAGCCCTGTTCTTCCCAGTAACGCAATTGTCTTCCTGAAACCCCAGTGATCTGTTGCACCTGGCCAATGCCAAATATTAACTTGTTCGTATCAATGAATGCGTCGTTACTGTCCAATTCTGCCATGATCTTCACCTAACCTTCATTTATAATCTTATTATATCAACTTTGGCCTGCCAGACAAAATTTTCAAATAACCGTGACAAGGACAGCCGATTTGTTATAATGCTTTTTGAAAGGTGTGAGTACAATGGGATTTTCGCCGAAACTGATCGTGGCAGATGCTGCCCTTGTGATTTCAATTGCATTGGCCTTCTTCATTCAAAAGTCATCATTTCCAGACGATGTCAAAATCGGATTGGTTATTTTAGCAGGAATTTGTTTGTTGGTTTCAGTTATCATCAACCTGGTTTCTGCCAACCAAAGCAGAAAAGAACGCAAAAATCAGCAAAAATAATCGAACGGATAGACAGGGGCTGGGACAAAACTAAAAATTTTGTTCCAGCCCCGTTTTGCGCCTAAATGTTATCTGGTTCATAAACCTTAAGCAACCCTTGAGTACCAAGATCACCTAAATGCAACTCGTCGGTCATCTTCTCGTAGAGGTCCCGAGCCACTTTAGTCGCCGGCAAATTAATGTTCATTTCATCAGCTGTATCCAACGCAATCCGCAAGTCCTTTAAAAAATGTTTGGCCGCAAATCCAGGCTGGAAGTCCCCCTGAAGAATCCGGGGGCCATAATTAGTCATGCTCCAGTTTGCTGCTGCCCCGCCATTAATTGTTCGAATCATCTGGGACAGGTCGATGCCGGCATGTTTGGCATATTCAAGTGACTCGATCATTCCGGTCATTGTCCCGGCAACCATGATTTGGTTGGCCATTTTGGCATTTTGACCTTGACCAGCCCCGCCAAACCGGGTAATCGTACTGCCCATTGCCGATAACACCGGTTTTGATTTCTCAAATGTGCTTTCAGAGCCACCCACCATAATCGTCAAGGTTCCGTTGGCAGCGCCAACATCCCCACCGGAAACGGGGGCATCAAGGACCCCAATGTCCCTGGCTTCCCCAGCTTTGGCAATCTTCTTGGCAAGACTGGGTGAGCTGGTCGTCATGTCGATCAACGTTTGACCAGCGTGGGCAACGCCTAAAATCCCGTCGTCACCAAAATAGACTTGTTCAACATCCTTTGGAAAACCAACAATGGTAATGACCACCTCACTGTTCTTGGTCACTTCCGCTGGCGTACCCAGCCAAGTGGCCCCCGCATCAAGCGCATCCTCGGCGTGTTCCTTGGTGCGGTTATACACCGTGACGTCGTAGCCCGCCTTGAGTAAATTTTTAATCATCCCAGTGCCCATCACACCAGTACCAATAAAACCGATTTTCATGATTTCACCCCATTATCTGTTGTGGACGGCGCCTAACAGCGGTCGCCACCACTTTTCATGTGTCACATACCAATCAACAGTTTGGGAAATGCCCTGATCAAAATCAATGGTCGGCTGCCAACCTAATTCATTGCGAATGAGTGCATCATCGATTGAGTAACGCTGATCATTGGCCGGTCGGTCGGAAACGTAGTCAATCATGGACTGAGGCAATTCCAACTGCTTAACAATTTTTTCAACAATTTGAATGTTTTCTGCGTAATTGTGAGCGGCAATGTTATAAGTCCCGCCTGGGCGGCCATGACGCAAGACGGCATCAATCGCGCGACAATTATCAAACACGTGCAGCCAGTCGCGGACGTTTTTGCCGTTACCGTAAACCGGCAGTGATTTTCCCCGAAGACCATTGGTGACCATCAAAGGAATCAATTTTTCCGGGAATTGAAACGGGCCGTAATTGTTGGCGGATCGCGTAATTGACACATTGATGCCGTACGTCTTGTAGTACGAAAGGGCCAGCAGGTCGGCACCGGCCTTAGTCGCCGAATACGGCGAACTTGGATTGAGGTGTGCCGCCTCATTGAACTGCTCATGCCCCCGTGAGCTGCCATAAACCTCATCGGTGGAAATTTGAACAAACTTGTTAACGTGCTGTTGCTTCACCACATCCAGTAATGTGCTGACGCCGACAAAGTTGCTGCGGACAAAGGCATCGGGATGTAAGATGGAGCGGTCAACGTGGGATTCGGCCGCAAAATTGACGACTGAATCAATCTGATAGGTTGAAATAACTTGTTCGACCGCCTGCCGATCGGAAATGTTTCCCTGAACAAAATGGTATCGGGGATCATTTTGAACATCCGCCAAACTTGCCAAATTACCCGCATAAGTCAGGGCATCAAAGTTGGTCACCTGATCAGTCGGATGATTTTCGAGAAGATAATGGATGAAATTTGATCCAATAAACCCGGCACCACCAGTTACTAGTATCTTCAAATTGCACCTCCAGTTAAGCGAATTTATACGTCTAATTTATCATAATCAGCCGCAAAATGATTCATCATTCACATAAAATGACCAACCATTTCAAAATGAAATAATTGGTCATTTTTTGATTGCCAGATTGGCAGGGATTACTCACCCCAATCCAATCAAATATATTAAAAATCAGTCATCAATCGCATCTTCATTGACCCAGTAACGCGTCGCATGCTTGTTTGTAGAAACGCGGATCCGGTAGAAATCTTCGCTTTCGCGTTCGCCATCATCGTCCCGATAGTAGGCTTTAGCCTTTTTATCAACGTAAACCCGTTTGCCGGTGTGGGCCTTAATGGTTGACCAACGATAAGTGCGATTGTTTTTCTTAGCCCCCGGAACATAACGATATAATTTTTCTTCCCGGTAGTCTTCGTCCAAAACCGTTTTAAAGCTAACCGTCCGGTACTTCACGCTAAAAACCCGCGACGGCTGAAAATACAGCGGTCTGATGTTGCCCTTGTTTAAGTCGGAATCACCCGAATATTCTGTATCGATATTTTCACCGATCTTATTCACCTGGGCGGCCTTGGTGGTAGAAATATCGTGATCACGGGTATGAATACTAGCGGAGAAGCCGATCATCGTCAATGGAATAAGTAGCAGCAGTGCTGCATCGGCCAGATCAAACTTTTTCATAATAAACGCCCTCCAATATTGAAAATTGATTCTGATTCTTTTGGGTAATATCTTATCTACACCATAATTTTATCTTAATATTCTCGCCAAGTTGTGAAGAAAGTGTGAAGATTGTTGGAAGGTTTTTGGGTTTGTGGATCCGGAAGACAACTTTTGAATCCTCGAAATATACTTTGACGGGCGGAAATGGTCTAGCCTACTTGGTGGGAGCACTTGGGTCTCGTCGCGCTCTGGCGAGTTTGTTATGCCATTTTGTAATCCCTTCGGCCTTGAAAACACGCTCCGACGACCCTGACCCCAGCCGCATAAACGAAAAATCCCAACGATGAACAAGAACCGTTCATCATTGGGATTCTTCGCTTATGCTCAGGGGTCACCCGGGTCTCGGCGCTCTACTTCATGTCATAAGCTTTCTGGAACAACTGGACAATTTCTTCTTTAGTACCCTTTCGTGGGTTGGAGAAAGCGTTACCGTCCTTCAAGGCATTCTCAGCCATCAGTTCAAAGTCTTCTGGTTTGGCACCAATTGCCTTGATACTGCGTGGAATATGGACATCATCGGCCATTTGACGCATTGCCTTGATCGCAAGTTCTGCGGCATCACGTGTTGACAGGCCGTCGGTATTTTCGCCCATCGCTTTTGCCAATTCAGCAAATCTTTCTGGGCATGCCACCAAGTTATACTCTTCAACAATTGGCAGCAGCATTGCACAGCAGACACCATGAGGCGCATCGTACTGGCCGCCTAGTTGATGGGCCATTGCATGGACATAGCCAAGGTCGGCATTGTTAAAGGCCATGCCGCCTAACATTTCAGCTTCGACCATCTTGGTTCGGGCTTCAAGGTTGTGACCGTTGGCAACAGCTTCGCGCAAACTTTCCTCACATAATTTGATTGCTTCAATACACTGACCATCGGTAATTTCGTTGCGGTTGGTTGACACATATGGCTCAATCGACTGGACGAAAGTATCCATTCCAGTTGCAGCAGTCATTGCGGCTGGCACATCCAATTCAAGCATCGGATCGTTGAAGGAAACCAGCGGAATGTTACGCCATGAAACAACAACGAACTTCAATTTGGTCTTTTCGTTGGTGATCACACAGTGGCGGGTTAATTCAGAAGCAGTTCCGGCAGTTGTGTTGACAGCCATCAGTGGTGGCAATGGATTCTCCAAGGTTTCAATTCCGGCCAATTTGGTAATATCATCGCCGTTGGTCAAAATAATTCCGGTTCCTTTACCACAATCGTGTGAAGAACCACCACCAACCGTGATAATACTGTCACAATCATTGTCCAAATATACTTGCTTGGCAGCTTGAATATTGCGAATCTTAGGATTTGGTTCAACACCATCAAAGATCACGTATGAAACGCCGGCAGCATCCAATGAATCCAGTGTCTGAGCAACCGGACCGTTGTCCATTCCCCGAAGAAACTTGTCAGTGACGATTAACGGTTTCTTCATGTTCAACATCTTCGCACGATCACCAATCTTTTTAATAACACCTTTCCCAAAAAAGTTCACACTAGGCATTAAAAAATCAAAATTTTCTTTCATGAGTTCTTCCTCCAATGATTATTCATATTCTTAAACCGCTTTCATCCTAACACCTTGTGAAAAATATGTAAATAGGCTCAACAAAAAAGTTCGACCTTTTTTAAGGCCTAAATTAACCCACAATCCTTTGTAAATAAAGGCTTTATTTCAGGACTTCATTTTCGTTGTCGCGATCGTTTAAATGAACAGACAGCGTAAAACTGTCCATATTGTGAAATAACGAACCACAAATTTTCGATAGGCCGTTGACCTTTAACGAAATATATTCTACAATTATGTATATTTTAATTTACTTAAGTGTTGATGAGAAGAGTAGCATTTTTAAACTGATAAAGAGAGCTTCGATTGGTGAGAGAAGACTGGTTAAAAATGTGAAGATGATCTCTGAACTCCGAATCGGTCACCAAGTTATTTTGGTTTGGCTAATTCGACGTCAGCAAGCGTTACTTTGCCGAGTATCCCATCCATCAAGATGGCGTACTTAATGAGGCTGAGGTTGTGAAATCTCAGTGAAGCCAGGTGGTAAAGTGAAATAGCCTTCACCCTGAACAGCGTTAACACGCATCGTTTAGGATGAAGGCTTTTTTGGTGAAAAAATTTAAAGGAGAATGAGCATATGTCTGACAAATTAATCGATATTGATACATTACTTGCACAAGCTGGAAACCGGGATAACCACGATCAGTACCACTCGGTTTCAACCCCGATTTATCTCACGTCAAACTTTCGTCACCGCGACTTGGAGGATGCGGAGACCTTTGATCCGCACAAACAGTACTCCTACTCACGCTTATCAACGCCGACCAGAAGCGTCCTTCAAAAGACCCTCGCCGACCTGGAAGGCGGTGCCAATGCATTTGCGGTCAGTTCCGGAATGGCGGCCATCCAACTGGTCTTTTCGTTATTCAAGTCTGGGGATGAAATCATCACCTCAGACGATTTGTATGGCGGCTCGTTTCGTTACTTTGATTACCTGGCAGACCACTACGGTGTCAAATTCAGTAAATGGAACGGGAAGGATTACGAAAAGTTAAGTGACTTGGTGACTGCCAAAACCAAGGCAGTTTGGCTGGAGACACCCTCCAACCCCACCATGAAAATAATTGATATTCAAAAAGTGGCTGATCTGATTCATGCGGCCAATCAGAACGCCTTGGTCTGCGTCGACAATACTTTTCTAACGCCTGTGTATCAACAGCCACTCCGTGAGGGGGCAGACATTGTCGTCCACAGTGCCACCAAATACCTTTCAGGGCATAACGACATGTTGGCCGGCTGTGTGATTGCCAAGTCAGAAGAAATTGCCAGTGAACTGGAATTCAATTTCAATACAACCGGCGTCACTTTGGACCCCTTTGATTCCTGGCTACTGTTAAGAAGCCTCAAAACGTTGGCCGTGCGAATGGAACGCCACACCAGCAACGCTAAATATGTCGCAGCGTGTTTGAAGAAATTGCCTCAAGTCCAAAAAGTCCTGTATCCTGGCGTCGGTGGCATGATCAGCTTTTATCTACAAAACATGGACCAAGTTGACCGGCTGTTTAAACACCTCAAAATTATTTCATTTGCTGAAAGCCTGGGTGGTGTCGAAAGTCTGCTGACCATCCCTTCTCTTCAAACGCACAGCGACATGGCCAAAGAAGATCGCCTAAAGCTTGGGATTACTGATGAACTCTTACGACTGTCGACAGGATTGGAGAACCCAAAAGATTTGGCCAACGATTTGACCCAAGCCCTGGGTGATTAAGTCGCGTTTCGGACTGATCCGCCACAGTCTGGCACCTCGATAATTAATATTAGTGAGCCATAATAAAAATCCTCACCACTTCCAGCAATTGGAATGATGAGGATTTTTCATTGTTCAGTTTGGTTCATTTGAGCGATTTTTACATAAAAATTGGCAAACGATAACTGGTAGTATGGCTGCAGCCACAGCAACAAAATGCCGTAGGTGAACGAGTTGAGGATGTACCAGCCAATAAAGCTCAATTCCATGACAAAGTAATCCATCTTGTGGCCGACCATCATTTTTCGACTCCGGGTAATTGCTTCCAGATACCCAATCGGCTTGCCGGCATCCACTGAATCCCGGTAAATGTTTAAGGCCTGTGAATAGGCAAAGCCCTTGATAATTCCAGGAACAATCAACAGTACGGACCATAACAGTGTCAGTACAGTCGTGATAATGCCAATCATAATCGCGCCGATGAAGTATTGGCCATGATTCAAGATAGTAAACGACCTGGTCACTGGTTGGTCAAACGGTACTTTGTTGCGAATTAGGTCAATACAGACAAACATCATTCCAGACAAGAGAAGGCCGGAAACGATTGAGATCAAAGTCGAAATCAGCCACAAATTCAACAGTTCATTACTGCCAAAGTGGGCAGTTCCCTGAATAATTTGATTAAAGGCCTGGTTGGTATCAACCTCGTGCAGGGGATTGGTCGAATAAGCCACTGAGTATCCCAGCTGAATAATCACTGCCGGCAGGAACAATAAGATAAAAAACGGAAAATGACTGCCAATTATACGCTTGGCTTCTAATTTCATTCCAACACGATCCATAAGTACCTCCAAAATAATTGATACTGTCTATTTAACCATAACTTGGAGGCCTGCCGCAATGATACCACCGGTTAATGGACCAAACATCGGTACCCAGGAATAATACCATTCACCGCTGCCACGATTGGGAACCGGAATAACGGAATAGGCAAATCGCGGGCCCCAATCACGGGCAGGGTTCAGCGCAAACCCGGTGGTCGTCCCAACGCCAAGACCAACCACCATGATCAATAGGCCGACAACTAACGGTTTCAGCCCCTGGGTAAAATCTCCCAGGTTTAGCAGCGCAAAGACAAACACAAAGGTTGCGACAACTTCGGATAGATAATTGGAAACCGGCGAATAGATGGCTGGTCGGGTCGCAAATATGCCAACCGTGTTGCCATTATCAACCGTTGTCGTTCTGAAATGTGGATAAAAGATCATCATGATCGTCGCAGCCCCAAGAAATGCGCCAAGAAATTGGCCCAATAAATACGGCACCACCTGATTCCAGGGAAAGAGCCCAAAAATAGCATAAGGAATCGTGACTGCCGGATTCAAATGGCCCAGTGACCCCAGTGACGAGGCCACATAGACCCCCATCGTTACCGCCATTCCCCAAGCCACACTGATAAACGTCCAGTTTGAGCCTTTGGCGTAAGTTTGCTTAAGGTTGGCACCGGCACAGGCGCCAGTCCCCAGCACAATCAACACGTACGTTCCAAATAGCTCACCGATAAATCCATTCATATTCTCACCCACCAAAATTTTTGTATTCAATCACATTTTACAGGTTAGTGGAGCGAGATGAAAGCCCTTTCGAGGTCAAGTGGTTCAACCACAACACCAGTCCAAGAGCGACAACGGCGTAGACCGCGCCACCCGGGCCAACCGCGTCAAGGCTGAGGTTACTGACAATCACCCCACCAGTCGCTGATCCCAGGGCAATCCCGAAGTTGGAAAAAATGGAATTCAGAGACGAAGCCAACACAATTGACTGTGGATAATCCTTTTCAGCAATTTGCAAGAAGAACAACTGGATCGGTGAATTAATCAGCGGCATGGTGAAGATGACCAGCGTCAAAAGCAGTGCTCCCGGCCAACTGAAGTTGAAGACAAATGGCATCAGCATCATTAAAATGAACTGGCCAATATAGACAAACGGCATCCCTTTCATCCCAGGACCTTCACTTAAGCGGCCACTGGCACGGTTACCAATAATGTTGGCAATTCCAAAGACGGCCAGCAAAATGGTCAGCATTGAGACTGAAAAATGCAGTTGATTGGTAATAATGGGCCGAAGGTAAGTGTAGAAGACGTAGATTGCGGCCAGGTTAAGCATTGGCAGCAGCATACCGATTTGGATCCGGTGATTGCCCAGCAGTGCCAGCTGCCCGGAAATGGTACTCTTCTTTTGTTTGAAGTCCTTGGGCAGGCTGACAAAAATGAGGCCCATCGTCAAAACTGAGATCACAATGACCGTTAGAAACGAGATCCGCCAGCCAAACTGGGTTGAAATCCAGGTTCCAAGTGGCACGCCGACAACCGAGGCGATTGAGAAACCGGAAAATACCCAAGATAACAGCCAGCCGCGTTTAGCCATTGGCGCTACATAACCGGCAAAGGTCAAGCCAAGTGAGATCGACACGCCGGCCACCATGGCAGTGACCACTCGTGACACCGTCAGCATTAAGAAGTTGGGTGCCAAAAAGCTTAAAATGTTGCCAAACGTGAAGACAGCCATTGCGACCATCAAATCCCAGAATAGATTGAATCTTCCAATCAGGATTGTAATGAACGGCGTACTAATGGCATAGACGATCGCAAATGCCGTGACCAGATACCCAACAGTCGCAACCGACACGTTGAATTGGTGACTCAAGTCATCCAGGATCCCGATAATTAGGAATTCACTGAACCCCAATACAAATGCAATAAGAACTAAAACGAAGCTTTGAAACTTGAATGTTTTCATTGATTTCTCATCCCCTTTATTGATTTCTGAAAAGCACAACTTTTTCATACTACAGGTTTTGGTAGAAATTATCTAGCGTTTTCCAGGGAAAAGTTCTGAGGATGTTGGATTTAATGTGGTTGTAATATTCTGGTTTGCATTTGGAGGCTGCCTAGCCTACTCGGCGACGCCCCTGACCCCTGCTACACAAAAAGACAGCCAACGATGAACAAAGTTCGTACGTGATGTTTGGTGCATTTGCATCGATTTTATAGAGCTTGAGGTTCTTCTATTATTTCCTGCTCCCTTCGGCCTTTGAGCTATGCTCCGACGCAACTGATGCTAACGTGTAAAGGGGCGGTGATTAAAATCCAAAATCAGGATTTCAATCACCGCCCCTTTACACACCGCATCACCCGTTGCTTGTCGCACACTACAAAAAAGGAACCCGCACACTATTTGCGAGTTCCCTTCTCAAATGCATCAACTATTTTAATTCGTTCTCCACAGCTGATGCCTTAAGAGATATTCCACTATTCAAAAAGCATCACCTCCTTTTTTGATTGGTAATAGAATACAACCAATCAAAATAAAATGCAAGCTGTTTGAATCCTCAGTCATCATAGTCATTTTCATGATCGTTCTGCAGGACATCATCGCCTACCCAATACTGCTTGCCGGACTGATTGCCCAACGTAATTCGATAGAAATCCTCATGATCGTACTCGTTATCATCGTCATCTTTGAAGGTTGCGATCGCCTTTTGATTGACGTGAACCTTGGTGTTTTCCGAAACGTTTAAGTTATCCCACGAGTAAACTTTGTTCGAATCAACGGTTCCCGGGACATTCTGATACAAATATTCTTCACGATACTCCCGGTCAAGGGAGGTTGTAAAATTGGCCTTTTCATAGCGAACTTTGACTGCCCGCTTGGCGTGAGTAATCGTCGTCGAAGTCGATGCCGAATTAGTAGTTGAAGAAGTCGTCGAGCTGGACTGCTCTGTCTTCGTGCTGCTGGAACTTTCACTGCTCGAATTATTTGACTGATTCGAACAGCCAAACAATCCCAACGGCAGAATTAATAGCAGCAACCCGGTGATGAATGCTTTTTTCATACGCTGGCCTCCTGACGAAGTCGTTTGTTATAATACCTGTCTTTATTATAAATGATCAGGTAACGAAATTCTAACAAACCGCTTCGAAGAGACCGTCTCATCAGTCTAAAACAGTGTATGAATATTTGTGTTCATATTTATGGTTTGGAAACACATGATAAGTGCCAATGCCATGATATTTGATTAAGACTTTCTTGTAGGATCCGCCAATCAACTTCTTAGTGGTCTTGTACTGACCCAGGTCTTTTTTCGAAGACTTTGATTTATTGAAGAGGTACCAAGACCCCCATTTGCTGACCTGAAGCTTACGGTCATCCTTTTTTGAAGGGGTGTAAGATTTGCCATTGGTGGTGAAACTGTGCGTGGTAATCTTGATGACATTAAACTTACCGCTGCCACGATATTCGTACCAGGTGCCCCGCAATGCTTTGGGGGTCGTGGTTGAAGTGCTGGCATCCGCCTTGGCTGGAAGAGCTGCTAACTGAATTCCGAAAACGATTGCCAGTGCAAACATAAAAATTTTGAATTGTTTCATTATTCCGCCTCCCATGAGTTATAACAAGTATATCATCGATTACCGAAAAGTTATTTTTCCATCCGACTACAATTACTTTACAGAAAAAGCCTTTGACATAAAGGTTCTGTCAAAGGCAATAGGGCACTGGATTGGAAAACTATTTGTTTGATCAGTTTGCATCGAATCAACCGGCTGATGACTGTTTTTGTAAACAATGTTACGAACTCACGACAACCTTTTACACTTTAATCGTCAAAGCGGCTTTCAATTGCCCTGGCGTGGGCTTCGAGACCTTCAACCCGTGCCAGAGTCGTGATGGCATCCTTTTCATTTTTCAGGGCATCCCTAGTATAGGAAACAAATTGTGTCCGTTTAACAAAATCTTGAACTCCGAGCGGCGAGAAGAACCGTGCCGTGCCCCCGGTTGGTAAGATGTGATTAGGGCCTGCGAGGTAGTCGTCCAGGGGCTCGGAAGCTGAAAATCCAAGGAAGACGGAGCCGGCGTTTTTGATTTGGTTCAAGTATTCAATGGCATCGGGTAATTGGACTTCCAAATGTTCCGGGGCAACGGCATTCATCAGGGTAAAGGCATCGTCAATATCGTCTACGACGGCAATGAAGCCTTCATTATCCATCGCTGCTTTGGCAATTTCCTTTCTGGGCAGTAAATCAACTTGGCGATCCATCTCCTTGCTGACAGCTTCGGCCAGTGAACGGTCATCGGTGACTAAAATTGGTCGGGCCAATTTGTCATGTTCTGCTTGAGACAATAAATCCGCAGCAACCTGGCTGGGAACCGCCTGGGACCCGGCGATCACACCAATTTCTGAGGGACCGGCAATCATGTCGATGTCGACCTGACCAAACACCTGCTTTTTCGCCGTTGCGACAAACACGTTACCGGGTCCGGTAATCTTATCCACCCGTGGCACCGTTTCAGTTCCGTATGCCAAACTAGCAATGGCTTGGGCACCGCCAACCGTATAAATTTCATCAACCCCGGCAATTTTAGCAGCCGCCAAGACCGCCTTATTTAACCCGTCCTTTTGTGGTGGCGTAACCATGACAATTCTTGAAACCCCGGCAATCTTGGCTGGAATGACGTTCATCAAAATGGAAGACGGATAAGCTGCCGTCCCACCTGGAACGTAGAGCCCAACTGCTGCCAGTGGGGCGATTTTTTCACCGCGAATAACGCCTTTCTTTTTCGCATCAATAAAACTGTCTTCCACTTCCATTTGGTGAAATGACGTAATATTAGCTTTGGCAAGTTCCAAGGCTTTAATCACTGTGTCATCAGTCGCTTCATAGGCATCGTCAATTTCCTGTTGGGTGACTTTCAAACTCTCCAGCTCGACATTATCAAATTTCTGTTCGTACATTTTCACTGCCTGATCACCATCTTTGATGACATTGGCGATAATTTCCCGCACTGATTTTTCAACTTCTTCACGGTTAGCAACCGCGTTGGTCCTGATGGCAACCTGTTTCAATAATTGGTCTAAGGAATCTTCAATAATTTGCATATAAGCCACTCTCCATTTCAGATAACCAAACATTCATTACAATCAAATCCTATGAAATAAAAAAGTCCCCAGACATTGCCGAAGCAATATCTGAGGACGATCTTTCGCGGTTCCACCTCACGTTCATCGTTTTCTTACAAAAACGACCTTACGCTGCTCGTAACTAGTCGTCCAAATTGGAGAACAGTTACAGTAGCCGTGGTAACGCTCACTAGCGGGATAGCCTACTTGGTTCAGCTAACCAGTTCATAGATGTGTGTTCACTGCCACTCACATCCCCTTCTCACCAGCGGGGCTCTCTTTATGTGAGTTAAGCAATTACTTTTCTAATCGTAACTTCATGTTTATTATTTATTTTTAATTTGTTGATACATGTAATTTACCACCACTGAGAAATAAGTCAAGCCTAATTTAATAATCTTTAAATATTAAAGAAAATCGAGAGAAACATGGTCAGTGTGCCGCCCATCACGAAGAAGTGCCAGATTAAGTGCATCCCTGGAACTCTGGGAATGCTGTAAATCAATGCTCCCACGGTAAAAGTCACGCCGCCGGCAACCAGCAGCCAAAAACCGCTGGTGCTCAAATTGTCATATAGCGCTTTGCCCAAGAACATACATAACCAGCCCATCACCACATAAATGGTGGTTTCAGTCTTTTGAAATCTGCCATGAAAGACAACGTGGCTGATGATCCCACCAATTGCCAACACCCAGACACTGGCCAACAGAAGGTTGCCAGCCCAGTTGTGGACAAAAATGACACAATAAGGAGTGTACGTTCCGGCAATCAAGATGAAAATATTGCTATGATCCAGGATCTGAAAGACGCGTTTGGCTTTGGTAAAAACAAAACAGTGGAGCAACGTTGACGCCAAATAGAGTGAGAGAACTGTCGCACTGTAGATGATCAAGCTGACAATTGCCCCCATCGAAAGCCCATCACGTAAAGCTTTGTTCACTAATAAAATGGACAACCAAATCGCCACAAAAAACGAAACACCGTGGGTGACAGCATTTAATACCTCATAGATAATTTGTTGATGACGCCTTTTAGCCATTAATTCATTCATCACGATGCCTCCTTAGCATCATAATAAGCTATTCTATTTTCTAAGTCAAGATAACATAGTTTTAAAGTCTACGTACTTTATTTTTCGACTATCCTATGCAATAATACTAGTATTCAATTCGAAGGGGAATACCATGACTAAAGATAATTTTACCAAAAAATTAGCGGCGATGACCATGCCGCACTTTGAAGATTTACCTAATTTGGATTTGTATATGGATCAAGTGATTGACGAGGTCAACCAATATTTGGCACCAATCACCCACACTGAGATTACCAAATCCATGATCAACAGTTACGTTAAAAAAGGCCTGGTTGACCGCCCGACCAAGAAGCGCTACTCACGGGTTCACTTGGCCAAAATTCTGGTGGTGAGTCTGCTCAAGCCAATTTTATCGCTGGATACCATCGACCAGGCAATGAAAATCGCCCTCAAACTCGACTCCGCCCCCAAAGCTTATGATCAGTTCATTGACCTGTTCAATTCAGTTCATTGACCTGTTCAATCAGGAGCTGACAGATGTGGACGCTGATCATTTGTCAGCTAAACAGTACCAATCAATGGCAATTAAGTCACTGCTGTACAAATTAGTGGTGGATGATCTTATCCAGACGAGTAAGCAGGCATAAAGGACGTTTTACTAAGTGAATTCAACAGGTTGCACTATAATTAACTTGTAAAGATATTTTAAATTGACGGGGGTTGTGATTATGGATAGAAAAGCGTTAAAACTAGACTCTAAGAGCCTATTAAATGCTCATTTTAAATTTTTCTTTTTGCTATTTTTACCAGTATTTATTCTTGAATTTGTTGGCGGCTATATCTATGCGCCAAAAGAAGAGCTTTACGATATTAACGGTGAACCAATCTGGACCAGTGCCCAGACTTTCGGCATGATTCTAATTCTGCTCGGGTCTCTGGTCGCCATTGGCGTCGCCTTTATCTGTATCGACGCGATGCGACAAAAGTTGACCTATGATCAGCCGCTGCAAAAGTCGATGACCATCTTCAACAACGTTGACTATTTCTTGGGAACCATTGTCATTTACATCATTGAGCAGGTTTTGATTATTCTTTGGATGATTCTGTTGATCATTCCTGGGCTTATTAAAGCCGTCGCCTACTCCCAGGCATTATACATCTACCGCGATGCCGTTGACCGGGGCGAAAAAATCAGTTATTTGGATGCCATTACCCGCAGTCGTCAATTAATGGACGGCCATAAGTGGGATTACTTTGTAATGGCCCTCAGCTTCATTGGCTGGGGACTGTTGGTTGGCATTACCCTGGGGATTGCGGCCATCTGGGTTCAACCTTATATGCAACTCAGTTTTGCCAATTTCTATCGCGAGTTGGTGGATGAACACGAAGCGCAGGTCCATCAAGAAGCCGATCGAATCAATGTTACACCGGCAGCCACTTCTGGAAATCAACCCACAACCACCAACGATTCAAGCCATCAATCCGACAATGAATCCAATGACGATTCGGACGACTCATCAAATCAATAACCATCTAAATAAGGTTCGGCCTTCTCTAACTGAGTGGTCGGACCTTTTATTATCTCAATTAATTCTGTCACAATCAGTTTAAAAGTGTCAACGTCCGCATCAGTCGCGCGTTTTGGCACCAATTAATATGGTATTATACAGATACAAGTAATGATAACGATTGG
The DNA here is from genome assembly GCF_018314255.1 of Lentilactobacillus buchneri. Lineage (NCBI taxonomy): Bacteria > Bacillati > Bacillota > Bacilli > Lactobacillales > Lactobacillaceae > Lentilactobacillus > Lentilactobacillus buchneri. The sequence goes on along the minus strand of NZ_CP073066.1, from coordinate 1,936,763 downwards.
AGATTTTTGCGATGCGGGTGACAACTTTTGGAGAGATCATGTTAAGGCTGACGGTTCCGGATAATCAGAAGTTGGTTCAGGCGACTTCGTTCAATGCCAATTATGGCGGTGCGGAAGCCAACGTTGCCGTTTCACTGGCTTTGCTGGGGGATCAAGCGGCCTTTATCACCAAACTCCCCAACAACGAAATCGGCGACACCGCCATTTCAAAACTAAAGGCGTTCGGCGTCGACACCAGCCGCATTCGTCGCGGCGGCAGCCGAATCGGTCTGTATTTTCTCCAGCAAGGCGTCAGTCAACGAGCCAGTGACGTGATTTATGATCGGGCGACCAGTGCCTTTGCAACATCAGAAGCGGCTGATTATCCGTGGAATCAACTACTGGATCAGACGGATGTTTTCTATATTTCGGGGATCACTGCTGCCCTTTCAACTAACCTACAGATGATTCTTTTATCAGCCGTTAAGTTCTGCCGCAATCACGCTATCAAAGTGATTTACGATGCTAATTTTCGAGGAAAACTCTGGACGTCTGATCAAGCAGTTGCGTTTAACCCACAAATTCTGCCGCTCGTCGATGTTTGTCTGGTCCACGACGAAGATATCGAGCAGGCCTTTGGCATCAAAGCCTTTCAATCGGCCAACCACCAAGCGATCGATCAAAAGGCCACATTTAAGCAAGCAATCACGACCCTCGTGGCGAAGTTCCCCAACATCACAACCGTGGCCAGTATCTTACGGAACATTCATAGTCCCCAAAGCAGCCAATGGATGGGAATCATGAATTATCAAGGTCAATTCTATGAGAGCCCGATTTACGATGTCGAAGTTCTCCCTGAGGTTGCTGGTGGTGACGCATTCGGCGCGGCCATTGTCCATGGAATCGGCCACAATTTCAATCCGCAGTATCAGCTTGATTATGCGATGGCGGCTGCAGTTTTGAAGCTGACCATCCCTGGGGACTTTAACCTTTCTTCAGATGCCGAGATCAAGGCGGCGATGATTTCTAACAATGGCAAAGGGAAAAATCCAGTTAATAGATAACAATCAGCGTGGGAAAACAAGCGTTTAGCTTCCAGAGGATAAGGGGATTATCTAAATATCCAGGGTTTGGATATTTAGATAATCCCCTTATCCGGCCGGAAGCTGCTTGTTTTCCCACTGTTCGGCTCGGTAATCGGTACACACTAAGAGAATGCAAAAGGGGTTGCGACAAAACTAATCATTTTGCCGGCAACCCCTTTAATATATCCTCGTTCATAGTTAAAACAAATATAATTAAGCTCATCTGTCCAAAGTCCTATTGATTCTTCCGGATGGTTTCCCACAACCCATTCAAATAGGTCACTCCCAGTGCCCGGTCGTACAACCCATACCCTGGCCGTCCCTGTTCACCCCAGATATTTCGCCCATGATCTGGTCGGAGATAGCCCTCATAATCGTTGTCTGCCAGTGCCTTGACAATCTCATACATATCCAGTGATCCGGCCGACGACAAATGAGCAGACTCATGGAAGGCTGTTTTTGTCTGGTTCATGAAGCGGATATTACGAGCATGAATGAACGGTGCGCGGTTTTTTTGAACAAATTCGCGGATGATTGCCGGCACGTCATTTTGTGGATTCTCTCCCAGGCTCCCGGTACAAATCGTGAAGGCGTTATAGGGTGATTCGTACAGCTGCTCAATTTTGAGCATATCATCGCGGTTTTTATAAATCCGTGGTAAGCCAAACAATGGAAATGGCGGGTCGTCGGGATGCATTGCCATTCGGACGTCATACTTTTCACAAGTGGGCATGATGGCATCCAGAAAATATTTTAAATTTGACCGTAATTGGTCAGCGTCCACATCCCGATATTTGGCAAATAATTGTTGGACATGGGCCAAGCGTTCAGGCTCCCAGCCTGGCATTTCAAAGCCCTTGGAGCCCGACATAATTTGGTGAATCAGTTCATTCGGATCATCAGGTAACATTTCAGGCTGGTAAGCCATGGCATTCGAGCCATCCGGCAACTGATAGGTTAGATCGGTCCGCAGCCAGTCAAATACCGGCATAAAATTGTAGCAAATCACCTTCACGCCGGCTTCAGCCAGGTTCTTGATGGTCTGCTGATAATTTTCAATATATTGATCCCGTCCAGGCTGACCGGTCTTGATATCATCATGAACATTGACCGATTCAATCACTTCAAAACCCAAGCCGGCACTGGTGACCGCTTGCTTCAGCTGAGCAATTCGATCCTTTGGCCACACCTCACCGACAGGAACGTCATAAAGTGCCGTGACGGCCTGAGAAACCCCTGGTATTTGGCGAATCTCCGCCAGTTGAACCGGATCATTCTGCTCGCCGAACCATCTGAACCCTATTTTCAAGACAATCGTCCTTTCCAAACCATTAATGTGCTACTAATATATCACTTTTAAAATTCCCGGTCAAAGTCGCTGCCACCCCATTTCATTCACTTTGACGGTTCAGGAAAATAATTAATATGGTAACATATTCTCAGTGGATCGATTTTAAAAAAAGAAAGATGAGATGACATGGAAAGTTTACAAGACAAGGCCTATAACGCAATCTATACCAAAATCATGAATCTGGATTTGTACCCCGGTCAACAAGTCTCCGACAAACAATTTGAAGAAGAAATTGGGGTTAGCCGGACCCCTGTTAGAGAAGCCATGCTCCGTTTGCGGCGGGACGACATGCTTTACTCGCTTCCCCAAAGCGGCACTTACGTCACTCGAATTGACCTGAAAAAATCACTGGATGCCCGCTATGCCCGCCAGTTGTTGGAATCAGACATCGCCAAGTCAATCGGTGGCACTGTTTCCGATGACCAAATCGATCAGCTGTCAGCTGTGGTCGAAGAACAGCAAACGGCCTCCAAACGTGATCAGATCCAACGATTCTTTCAAATGGACAACCATTTTCATCAAAAGATTTACGAGTTTGCCAACAAACAAAATATTTGGAATTGGCTAATCAGTTTCAGTACCGACCTGAATCGCTATCGGCTGCTCAGAGTTTATGACGCCAACCTGCCCATGAACAGACTGACCCAAGAACATCGAGATATTATCAATGCCTTCAGTGACCATGATGCGGCAAAGGTACACCAACTGGTTTATAGCCATCTCAATTTAATGCTCAGCGAACAACAATCAGTGCTTGATAAATTTCCAGACTATTTCACCAATATTAATTAGAACTCACAGAATTACTCCGATCAAACAGTTCTTTTACAGTTTTGTTAAAAAGACAAAGTGGGCAAAGGTTGAATGTTACACTTTTTATTGAATGAGGAGGAGATTATATATGAAAATGAATCAATTTTTGCGATTGGCACTGGTTACCTGTGCAACCACAATCACAATTGGAATGGGACTTTGGGGGCAGACGCGTACGGTCAACGCCAGTTCAAGTTCCTATAAAACTGTCTCAACCACAGCGATAAAGAAGACGCCCTATCACAAAAGTTCGACCAAGGGCGCGGTGTATAACGCTTCACACACCAAGAAGGTTGCAAATTTAAAGACCTACCCGTACACCACCTGGTACGCGACGGCCAAGGTGACTTTGAAGCATGGCAGTTCAAAAGCACTCTACTATAAAGTGAAAAATGGTTCCGGAACAGTTTCTGGCATTGTTTGGCATAAGTACTTAAAGGCCGGCACCTCACCATTTGGGCTCAAATATGCCAAGTCTGCGGTCGCTTTGGATGTCAATACCAATAATAACGTGTGGACAAAAAACGCCAACACTGCTCGACCCATCGCTTCTCTTTCCAAACTGATGACCCTCTACCTGGTTCGTCAAAAGATTTCTCAAGGCAAAGGTACTTGGTCCAGTAAGGTCACCACGAGTAATGCCGGTTTGAAGAAATTAGGTAAATCCAATGTCTTCGGCGGCTTTAAATTCAACCACAACAGCTACACTGTTCGTCAGTTGTACCTGGCAGGTCTGATTGAATCATCCAATAACGCCGCAATTGCCCTTGGACAATGGGTTGCCGGCGGTTCAACGCCTGCTTACAACAAAAAATTCATTGGCATGATGAATAATCAAGCCAAGGAATGGGGATTGAAGCACTCATCATTTGTTTCGGCTTCCGGGATGGAACAGAATAGTTTGGCTCCTTATGGTTACAGTATTGGTGCTTCCAAGAATGCCAATTACGTTTCAGCCAGCGATATTGCTCAAATTTCCCGTCACTTCGTTGTTGATTACAACGATATTTTGACCGACGCTTCAGTTAAATCAATGAAGGTCGATGGTCAAACGCTTCACAACTACAATAACCTGCTGCCAGGACGAAAGTATTATCAAAAGTCCCTGAACGTTGATGGCTTAAAGACCGGCTACACCGATCCGGCGGGTTACTGCTTCGTCGGAACTGGTCGTAAGTCAGGCCATGACCGGATTATCACGGTTGTCCTGCATGACGAAAACGAGTTTACCGAAACCCGGTCCTTGATGAATTACGTTTATAACCAGAATCTGGCTTAGTACTGTGTGGATGCAGCATCTTGAGTAAAGGATCAGACAATTATTTCCCTCTAGAAATGATTGCCTGATCCTTTTTGAATTGGTACAAACCCTAATTGACTTATTGGCGAAAAAATCATAATCTTATAGATAGTGATTTCATTATACAAATAGTTGAGTTTCGGGGGAGCGTCTACATAATCATGGAAAATGAAAGCAATTATGACCTATACACACGGCTCAGTCCGCGTTGCTGGTCTGAAGCACTGGTCGCCAAAGCAGCTGAAAACGAATTGAAGTATCGCGCCATTCATGGTGATGGTGAGGCTCGAATGCTGTTAGAGCTGCATCAACTGGAACCGGCCAAAAAGCCTTTATTCGGCCACGCAGTCCATTCCAGAGCTGAAAAGATGCGTTCGTATAAATTCATCTATACGTTGCATTTGAAGTTTGGCCATTAAACAATCTAAAAAGCCGTTGAGACAAAAGTTGATTTCTTTTGTCCAACGGCTTTTTTGAATTCAGTTAGATGTTGGCATCCCAACACCACCGCATTCAGTTACATCGCTGTCATTCCACCATCAATCACGAATTCAGATCCTGTTGAGTAGCTAGCGTCATCTGATGCTAAGAAGAGCACCATTTTTGATACTTCTTCAGGTTCTGCCACTCTTTGCAGCGGAATTGATTTTGCAAACTGCTTGATGACTTCTTCACTATCACCTTGGTGAATCATTGGGGTGGAAATTACCCCTGGGTGAACCGAGTTAACCCGGATGTGAGAACCGGCCAACTGCAATGCTGCAGCTTTAGTCATCCCACGAACGGCAAACTTGGTATCGGTGTAACCAATCGCACCACCAACCAGACCGTTCATTGATGAAATATTAACGATACTGCCGCTGCCATTCTTCTTCATGGCTTCAGCTGCGTATTTCATCCCCAAGAAGACGGAAAGCTGGTTGATCTTAAAGATCTTCATGTAGTCATCGAGAGTGATATCGGAAAGCGGTTTGTTAAAACTGATTCCGGCATTATTAACCAGAATATCCAGCTTACCGAACTTCTTCACCGTTTCATCAATGACGTTCTTCCAATCATCTTCACTGGAAACATCCTGCTTGATAAAAATAACGTTATCGCCTAATTCATCAGCCAGAGCGTTCCCTTTTTCTGCGTTAATATCGGTAAGCGCAACTTTAGCGCCTTCGTTAACGAACATCTTGGCGTGACTGGCACCCATTCCTTGAGATGCACCAGTAATAATTGCAACTTTGTTATCTAATTTCCCCATATGTCATACCTCCTTGTAAGCGTTTCCTATCTACAAGTACAGTATAACTGATTTATTTTAATTTCCTAAATGTTTTGCTTATTAAAATTTGAGGAGAATCTTTTTCTTCTTGGCATTCTTTTCCAACTTCTTGTGAGCCCACGCAGCATCCTCGTAGGACTTCTCCAAAACCGGGTCCTCCAGCAGATAACCGTCAGCCATCAGCCGATTAATAAACTTAGCCGCATCTTGAATTTGATCCAGTGGCGCGTTGCTGATCACAAACCCGCTGATTGTCTTTGACTGGGTATAAAACTGACGGACGTCAAACGAGAATTGATTGCTCTTTGGTGCTGTAATCAAGCAGACTTTGCCGCCCGGCTTCAATGCCCGTAAATTATCCTGGAGTTGAACTTGCCCAGAGGTATCGACCACATAGTCAACTTTTTGAATTTCAGCCTTGGAGAGCTGTTTCTTTAATGACTTATCGTAATTCAGACATTGATCGCTTCCCAAGCGATCCAGCAGGTCAAAGTCGCTCGTGTTGGAAGTCGTGACCACCTTGAGTCCCATAATGTGGGCCATCTGGACAAACTTTGTTCCAACGTGGCCGGCGGCGCCTTCAACCAGGATTGATGCTCCGGAGACGGCCCCAAACACTTTGGTCAACACGATTGCGGCAGTTGCCGCTGAATGAACGGCGGCCACCAATTGAGTCGGCTCCACGTGTTCGGGCACATGGAATAGTCTGGCCGCGGGAATGGCAGCGTACTCGCTGGTCACCCCTTGGCGGCCGGCATAGCCCATGCTGTTGGTCCAAACCCAGTTGCCTTTGGAAAAACCGGTGACGTCAGCTCCGACTTCTTCAACTTGACCAACGGCATCCCTGCCGATCACAAACGGAAAATTGGTATCGGTTTTAAAAGATCCCGAACGGACAAACGTGTCGACATGGTTGACGGCCACCGCATTCACTTTAATTAACACTTCATCATTGGTAATTTCAGGCTTCGGCAACTCACCAATCTTGATGTCCTTTGCCTCACCATTTTGTGTAATATATGCTGCTCGCATAATAATGCCTCCCATCCAGATAGCTGATTCTTAACACCTTGATTATAAGGCCAAAACGATAAGTGAACAGGAATAAGAACCATGAAAAAATGGGTGTAAAAAAAGCCTGAGCATTATCAAGCGTGCTCAGACCCTGAAAGTGAGAATGGATTCAATTCAGCCGGATTTTCAGTTAAAACGGCGATCTTGACAACTCATCAGCATTTAAGCAAATAAAGCCATTATTTCAAGCCGGAAATAATCGATTTATCCCCTTAAATCTGTCAGCCAAGCCGCCTGCTAACTGAAGAATCACTTGCTCAACCACTGAATCTTAAACTGCTGCTCGCCGTCAATCGAATGAACGGTTTCTTCATCCCCATTAACCGGTGCATGCGGGATTCTGAAGCTGGGGTGCATGTGGCTGGTAAAGTCAAACTCATAACCAATCCCAGACTTTTGCTTTTCAGCTTTCATCAAACCAAACGTGCCATCAGACAGTTTAACGATCTGTTCCTTCTTTTTGGAAGGGTCAACATAAATTGTTGTCATAATCTGCACCTCCACTTACATTATAGCAGTGGTTTTTGGTACTGATGACATTAATCAAAAGTTATCGCTGAAACGCCCTTGACTTAGAGTCCACTTCAAAGTTTATAGTGAAACCAATCCCATTTAAATCCTAGTCACCAATTTGTTGGAAACGAGTATACTGAAATTAAGACCTTTTCAGAAAACAATTAATTAATCAAAATAATAAGGAGTCATAATGAAACAATACACAAATCAATATTTTGACGGTGAACGACCACTGTTTGCCGAAACCAACGCGGACATTTCCGGCACCACATTTGGCACCGGGGAATCCCCTCTCAAAGAAAGTCGCAACATTCACTTAATCGATTCAATTTTTACCTACAAATACCCACTGTGGTACAGCAAACACGTCAAGGTTGACCACTCGATCTTAGAAACCATGGCCCGTTCAGGAATCTGGTACACTCACGATATTGAAATCAACGACAGTGCGATTCAAGCGCCCAAAATTTTCAGGCGCTGCAGTGATATCACGCTGAATAACGACCACTTTTCCGACGCCAAAGAAACCCTCTGGAACTGTCAAAACATCAAGATCAACAACGTCCAGGCCAACGGAGATTATTTTGGCATGAATAGTGAAAACATTTCCGTTGACCATCTGAATCTAATTGGCAACTATGTCTTTGACGGTGCCAAAAATGTCGAGGTCCATCATTCAACTCTCGTGTCCAAAGATGCTTTCTGGAACTGCGAAAACGTCAAGATCGTCGATTCCACAATTAACGGTGAATATCTGGCATGGAATACGAAGAACCTCACGCTGATCAACTGTACGATTGAAAGCGATCAGGGGTTATGCTACATTGATCACCTCACGATGCGTAACTGCCGCTTACTGCGGACCGATTTGGCATTTGAATACTGTTCTGACATTGACGCAGAAATCAACTCAAACATCATGAGTGTCAAAAATCCAATCAGCGGCACCATTCATGCTCGTTCAATCGGTGAGGTTATTATTGACCCTACCAAAGTCGATCCAAGTAAAACGACTATCATTACTGATAACAAAACATCTAAAAAGGAGACAGCCTAATGTATGACTTTACTTCAATGATTTCGCGGCGAAATACCGATTCAGTTAAATGGGATGTCAAACCTAATGAGCTGCCAATGTGGGTCGCCGACATGGACTTCAAGGTCGCTCCCGAGATTCTCGATGCAATGCGTCAAAAAGTTGACTTTGGCATCTTCGGATACGAGGAACCGCACACCGATTATTTTGATGCAGTTGCCCACTGGTACCAAACGGAACATCATGCGACAATCAACCGGGATTGGATGTTCTTTTCGACTGGCGTTGTGCCGACGATATCCTCAGCTGTTCGCCGCGTCACCAATGTGGGCGATAACGTCCTGGTTCAAGCGCCGGTTTACAATATTTTCTATAATTCCATCGTGAACAATGGTCGCCATGTGTTGTCATCCGATCTGGTCTATGATCAAAAAGCCCACCAGTATCAGATTGATTGGGATGATTTGGACGCCAAACTGGCCGAGCCGCTGACCACCATGATGATCTTGTGCAACCCACACAACCCAATTGGAAAAGTGTGGACCAAAGCTGAACTTATTAAAATTAACCAGCTCTGTCTCAAACACAGCGTCACCCTGCTGTCAGATGAAATTCACGGCGACTTGGTGTTTAAGGGTGCTGACTACACGCCAGTGTTCTCATTGCCAAATGAGCTGCTGCAAAACGTCATCGTCTGCGTCTCACCCAGCAAAACATTTAATGTTGCCGCCCTGCACGCCGCAACGGTCATCGTTCCAAACGAAGCCCTGCGCAGCAAAGTGAACCGGGGAATTAACACCGATGAACTCGGCGAACCCAACCTCTTGGCGATTCCGGGCACCATTGCCGCCTACACCAAAGCGGGCGACTGGGTCCATGAACTGAGAAACCAAATTCGGGCAAATTACGAAATGGTCGTCAAATTCTGCCAGGCAAACATTCACGAAATTGTCGTGGTTCCGTCAACTGCCACCTATTTGGTCTGGATCGACGTCAGCCAACTGACCGACGACTCGGCAAAATTAGCCGCTTTCATTCGCGCCCAAACCGGCCTGTATCTTTCTGCCGGCGATGTGTATGGCGGTGATGGCAACCACTTCTTGCGAATGAATATTGCCAGTCCGAAAACCATGGTTGAAGATGGCTTGAACCGGCTGCAACAAGGGATTAAAGAATTTAAAGCCACCAACTAACTACTTAATTGAATAATCAAATCATTCAGCCCCAATCAAAAATCCCGAAGACTTTTTGATTGGGGCTGAATGGGTTATAAATGACAGTTATTTAAATTCAATGCCATATAAACAATTATCGTATGTCCACTGCATGATGGCCTGTAAATCACCAGTTTCGTAATAATCGGCCAGTAATGTGTTAAAGGTTTCTAATTGGTTTTCATTGATATTAACAATTCCGGCACCGGCATTAATCAAAATATAATTGGCAGACAAAATAGCAGTCCGCTTGTTACCATCCCAGAAGATCTGCTGCCGCATAATCTCATACATTATTTGAAGCGCCTTTTCAGTAGCAGTCTGATCATCACCCATTATTTTTTGAATTACGCTTTTGACATTATTGACATCTGGAACTGGCGGTACATACTGAACACCGCCGATCTGGACACTTCCAGTCCGAATTTGTCCGGGGACGAGGGCATCTTCGGCCGCGACGATTCGATTAATTTGCCGACAAATATCTAATCGAAATGGTTCACTGTGACTTAATACAAATTCCAACCCTTTTTTGAGACTAATGATGACCTGAATATCATCAATCGAAACACCAGCGACACTCATGCCGTCAATAATCGTCTTGGTTTGCGGCAGAGTCGTATTAACTCCCTCAAATTTTGAATTAGAATACACCATATTGACAAGATTCTTTTTCGTAAGAAAGCGATTTTGTTTGAGAGTAAGATTGAATTTATTTTCCATAATCGCCCCTCTTTTCTATACCATCAATTTGATTATCTCAAACATTCTTAAGTCTGTATACCTTTGCATCAATTACCAAAAATGATGGCAAATGGCAGACTTGCTGCTGGCTGGAGGAAGCAATCAAAAAAGATCTATTCAGTAGTCGAATCATTTCAACTCCTGAATAGATCTGAATTAATTTAGGCTTCAACAATCTTGCCAACAGCAATCGGCAACGTCGTATGCTGATCATATTTACCAACGGCACCTTGGATGGTATCAGGTAAATCCATCGACTGAGGAACCCCGTGAATGTAAACCACCCGCTTCTCAAGGTGGAGGTCGGCATCATTAAAGACTTCCTTGAACTTCTCGCTGATTTCGCCCAACGGCACTGTCTTCTCGTAGTGGAAATGACCGTCGGCATCAGAAGTTGGGTAAGTGTCAGTTGGGATATCCATCTTCTCCGGAGCGTCGTTAAACGGGACCATTGTCGTTCCGGACACTGGTTCGGTTTCCGGCAAGTCAACGTAGCCGTCATGGTTGGTGTCTTGGGCGGCAGTTGCCGGTTGAGCATCCCTGCCATCTGGGAAACCGTGAAAATGCATCCAGTGTTGGGTGTTTGGTGACGTATGATCCATCGTGATTTCAACAGTTAGTGTATCGCCATCAATCGTAAATGTGGCCTCACCAGTAGGATGAGTACCAATCTTGTCGCCATTCAATGAAGTAATTTCTGCTTTGTATGTTTTTGTCATGAGAAACGCTTCCCTTGTATAATTTGTTGATCCAACCTAACTATACGCGCTATATGAGTTGTGTACAATCTATTTATTTAAATTTTCCAGAAAACTAATGGGGTTGGTTAACCGGCCACTGCGGCTGCTGGCCATTCAAGACCCGAACCACTTCACTTGCCGCATCCGTGGCCATTCTTGAAAAGCTTTCAACCGTACTGGAACCAATGTGGGGTGTCAATAACACATTATCCAGCTTGAATAACCCACTGTTCATTGGTAAGGGCTCTTCGTCAAAGACGTCAAGAGCAGCACCACTAATCGAGCCGCTTTTAAGTGCATCAATCAACGCAGCGGTATCAACCAGGGCACCACGACCCAGGTTGATCAAAACACTGGTCGGCTTCATCTCTGCCAATTGCTTTCGACCGATAATGTGTCGGGTCTGAGAATTGGCAGCTAAATGGAGGGTCAAAATATCCGCAGATTTTACTAAGGTATCGAGATCGACAAATTCCCCGTATGGTGATTCCCGTGGGGTCCGGTTATGAATCATAATTCGCATCCCTAGCGCACTAGCTTTTTTGGCCACCAGACGGCCAATTTTGCCGTAACCAAGAATCCCCAAAGTTTTCCCTTCAAGATCGAATCCCAAATGAGCCAACGGGTAGGTAAAGTTGCCATCCCGCATTTCCATCGAGTTTTTGGTAATGTGCTTAGACACGTCCATGATCTCTGCCAAAGTCGTTTCAGCCACAGTTGCCGCATTGGCATTGGGCGTATTGGTCACCCAAACACCGTGATTGGCGCTGGCGTCCAAGTCCACACTGTCATAGCCGACGCCGTGTCGGGCAATAATCTTCAAATTGGGCATGTGAGAAATCACATTCTCGCCGACTGGATCCAAAAATAAAATCATTGCGGCAGCATCCTTGCCATTCTTCAAAATATTTTCAGCGTTAGCCCGCATCAATTCCACGACTTCCAGGCCGTGCTCACGTAAATAACGTTTTCCGTCCGGATGCAATTGAGCCGGAACGAGTACTTTATCAGCCATCATCAAGTCCCCCCTATACATTTTCTTTGGCAAATGCCAGCATCTTTTCCGTCTGCTGATTCAGCAGTGGCGGTAGGTCATCAAAATCGAAATAGTCCAGTCGAATGGTCTCGTCAGTCTCAGCGGACAGCAATTGGCCGCCAACTTTCCTGACTAAAAACAGCCGATCAATTGTCTGCACCTGATCACCATTTGGATAGGCGAAGATTCCCTGATCGAATAATCCGAGCGGCCGGACAATCTCAACTTTTACGCCGCTATCTTCTTGATACTCACGCACACAAGTCTGGGCATATGTTTCACCGAACTCCATGTAGCCACCCGGCAAACTCCAGTTATGACTATCGGTTCTTAAATTTAAGAGTACTTGGTGCTGATCATTTAATAGGATTCCAGCGGCCGTATTCAAAATTAAAGGCATGTGGCCCACGCGTTTTCGAATCCGACCAATATAGCCTGTTGCCATTTCATCACCACTTTCTCGAAAAAATCTGAATCTCTGCTGTTATGTTCTTACAAAACGGCTCACAAAGCAAGCTAATCGCGTGTTGATCTATGAAGCTCCCAGCAGGATACTAACATATCAGTAGTGTTTTCTGATGATTCAGCTCATTCTGACGAAAATAACGCTTCCAATCAACAAATTAAAACAAATCCATAACTGTCAACGTTTTCATTGATGTTTCCACTTGTATTAATTTGAGAAGTGTTTAGAATAACAATTGAAGCAAGAGAGAAATATCAGCTCTAATATGTTAGTTATCCACCTCTTACCCCATTTTGAAACTGATTGAGACACGAAAGGAAGTTTGACTATGACAAACACAGATTGGAAAGCATCATTAAAATCACCAAAGGCATTCAACGACTTTATCATCAACTATTTTAAGGACCACAAGGAACTGACCGGTAATTACGAAACTCCTTCATACTACGAGTACTATACTGTCACTTTGAACAGCGAAAAGGGCCTAGTGATCACCTTGGTCAGCTCGATTAATCCAACGGTTAACGCCGATGCGCCGACAATTCCTTTCAAAGATGTTGAAACCATCTCGGTTGAAGAATTCCGTCAGCTTATCCTCAACAAGAAATTCGCCGACATGCATACCTCATTGGCTGACGTCTTTCAGACGGTTGCCGGGGTGCCAGGATCCACAAAATAAGCTGGGCAAATCAAATTCCCAGCTAATGCCGATTGCTTTTGAACGGCACAATACGCTAAGAGGCCGGACAAATTGATGTCCGACCTCTTTTTTCGTGCTAATTTCCACAACGATCAACGAATAATTTTTTTATTAGGATCTAAAATATTGATTACCAAGACAACTACCAACATCGCGACCACCCCGACAAACACCATATGAAGGGCTGTCAGGATGATTGGATCAATCAGCGACCGATTGGCCACCACGGCGGCCCCTTTGGAACTGATGACGTTATTGACCTTTGAAAAGGTGATTCCGCCGTGCAGCTGCAATCGAATCACTAAATTCAAGATTGCACCATACACCCCGGCCATCACCGTTTGGCCCAAGGAACGACCAAGGGTGAGGACTGAAGTCGCCGAACCGACCATTTCATTGGGAACCAAATGCTGGCTAAGAATCGTATTCATGCTGACAACGATCCCCATTCCAATCCCATTAATCATGGCAATCACATAAAATGCCCAGACCGGAAATGCTTGACTGGCAAAGATCAGTGACAAATAACTGAGCAGCATCACACCAATCAAGGTCACTGCAATTTGTTTGGGAACAAAGTGGGCAATCAATTTACCGACAAAAAACGAGGCGACCAGCCACATGATTGAGCTGGAGGTCACGACTAACCCGGCAGTGGTTGCGGATACCCGATACAATGATTGCAGCCAAATTGGGAAATACATTTGATAACCAATTAAGACCCCACTCAAAATTGTTGCTGTGATAATTTGAATGGTAAAGGTTTTGGAATGAAACATTTTTGGTGAAATTAACGGGTCTGCGAAATGCTTTTCATGGCGAAGAAATAACCAAGTTGCCACAATCGTCACTATCAACAGGCTGGCTGCAATCAGCGGCAGCGTGTCCAATGCCTGAATCCCCAGCAATAAGCTGACCAGTGAAATTGCCAGCCAGATAATCCCCAGCCAATCAATGATCAGCTGATTCTTGAGCTCAATATTTTCCTGATACCCCAGCCAGATCAGCAGGGCGACGATGATGCCCAAGGGCACGTTGACGAAGAATACCCAGTGCCAGGAAAGATGGTCCACTAAAAAACCGCCAATCAGCGGGCCGACCAAGGCTGACAGTCCCCAGGCGGTATTATTGAGTGCCAGCACATTTGCCCGCTGTTCAAACGAAAAAATATCGGCGATGATCGTAAACGTCAGTGGCATGACCGCACCGGCCCCAATTCCCTGAATTGCCCGGGCGACGATCAAGAATAAAATCGAAGGTGACAATCCGCTTAAAAGCGAGCCGATGGTGAAGACGGTCACACCCCACTGAAATACTTTTCGTCGGCCCAACGTATCGGCCAACTTGCCGTAGATAGGTGTCGTGATCGCAGTCGTCAACAGATAGGCACTCATAATCCAGCTTTGATAAGCCAGCCCATGAAGTTCGCTAATAATTGAGGGCAGTGCCGTCGTCACGATGGTCACTTCAACGGAAGTCATAAACGTCGCGATAAAGACCGCGATCAGGATCACCCCGCGATTACGATGTCCAATATTTGAATGATTCATTTTGTGAAGACCCCTATCGTGTTATGATAATCATTATTAATAAAATGGTACGCAATTAATGATACCACAAGCTAATGGAGGTCCGAATTGAAATTACATTATCAACCGGCAAGGATGGATGAGTTGACCGCAATTATGGTGATCGAAGAAGCAGGCTTTTCGCCGGCCGAGGCAGCCACCAAAACTGCGATGGCGGAAAGAATCCGGTTGTATCCGGACACATTTATTGTCGCCACAAATGAGGCCAATCAAGTGGTCGGTTACATCGTCGGTCCGGCATTTTCACAACGGTATCTGACAGATGAACTATTTGAACAGGCCCACGCCAACCGTCGAGATGATCCTTATCAAACGGTCCTCAGCTTGGCGGTCCATCCCGATTTTCGCGGCCATGGCATTGCCAGCCGCCTGCTGAGCGAATTGGCTCAGGTTGCCAAAGCACAAAGCAGAGTGGCTATCACCCTGACCTGTCTGGCAGACCTGATCCCATTTTATGAAAGCAATGGCTATCAAAACGAAGGCATTTCAGCATCCAGTCATGCCGGGGAAACTTGGTACAATTTAGTCTATCCCCTGCAATAATTCATAAGCCTTCATTAAGACCGCTTGGTTTGAAGCAAGATTTCTTGAACGATCTTGATTGGAATGCTATTATTCAGGCAAAATGATTTTATGTAACTTCAAGAGAGGGTTCCTTATGAAAAAAAGAAGTTTCATTCTCGCCGCAGTCGCCAGTGCCACCTTTGCTTTAGCGGTGCCATTGACGTTGAACATGCCTCAAAGTCCGATTACTTATGCCAAATCAACTCAGCGGATTGCCGGCAAAACGGTTGCCAAGGCCATCAAAAGCACCCCTGATTTGAATCCAACATCAAGTGTCCGCAAATACCCCGCTTATATCTATGACAAATATTGGCAGGTCTTTGACCGCTGGTACAATGTCCAACCAATGAGTGCCCAGGGCATCTTCAAAAATCATACGGCAAAGGTCTACGTAGCCAATCAATCATTGAAGTCTTATACCTACGCCGCGATGCAGAATTGGAACAAGGCCCTCAAAACCAAAGCGTTTAAATTAGGCACCAAAGCTGACCACACGATTACAGTGGGCTTTAAAAATGCTGGGACCGGGCAAGGCAGCTGGGATGGCTATTACATTACCAGCAAGCTTTACATCAACTATAATTTCTTCGACAACACCAAGTACCTGCCGGCTGTCTACAAAGCTGAGACCGGTCATGCACTGCCATCAGCTGATCAGCCAAACAGTGCAGATTACCAGGCACTCTATGACACCTACTGGAAATCAGTGATTACCCATGAACTGGGCCACAGCCTTGGCTTGGATCACACCCCGTACTCCAATGATATTATGGAAGCTGATTCGGGAACTAAGAGCGGTGACGCGAAGTACTCCTGGAGCCAATCCAAAGTAGTCAACGATGATTACGCGATTTTCCAGGATAAATTATCTTCCAGAGATATTAATCGTGCCAAGTTAACCAAGGTTTTGGGTTACTGGTAAAGATCAAAACAGCTTAAAAATTTCCTCAACAAAATGCGGCTGGGCAAAAGGTGATCCTTTTGTTCAGCCGCATTTTATTATGTTAGAGCTTAAACGTGTGAAAGAGGACAACAATTGGATTTTAAGCCCCTCCACCCGAAAACCTGACTCGGTTTCGTTGTGTCTCACTTTTATCTTGATTAAACGTGTGAAAGAGGACAGCGATTGGATTTTAAGCCCCTCCACCCGAAAACCTGACTCGGTTTCGTTGCGTCTCACTTTTATTTTGATTAAACGTGTAAAAGAGGACAGCAATCGGATTTTAAGCCCCTCCAGCCGAAAACCTGACTCGGTTTCCGTCTGGAGGGGCTTAAAATCCAATTGCTAGACGTCCTCTTTCACACTCTGCCGATAACTACTATCAAACGAAATCAGAAAAATCACGGTCACGACCAGAATTGTTCCCCAAACTGCCAGGAAAACCGGCCACGACGCCAGTGCACTAACCGTATGAGTCACCGAAATTCCCGGCTGCCAATCGATTAACGCATGAATCAGAACCACCCAGGTTAAGGTATTGGTCGTCAACCTGATTGATGCAAAAATCGCCCCAATCACAAAAGCGTAGGTCGCCTGTTGAAGGGTTGGTAAAAAGCCCTGCCCTGAGATCAGATTCATGAAATGAAAGAGGCCGAAGAAGATTCCGGAAGCCAACGCGGCCTCGGTAAACTTATATTTGGCCTGTTTGAAGACGCTCAGGAATGCCGAGAACAACAATCCCCGACACAGGAATTCTTCAAAGATTCCCGCTGACAATGCCATCATGGTATCGGCAACCACCGTTTTGGCATGCATCATCAAAGCCGTGTGACCGAGAATGCTAATCAATAGGAATAATCCACCCAGGCAAATGCCAAAAATGAATCCCCAGATTTTGGCAAAAGTCCCCAACTTGACTTTAGTCTGAAAAATTTTCATCGTTCCCAGTACATAGAAAACAATTCCGGCAACGACCAGCGCAAACATCAGTCGGGCACCGCCGCGAACCAGTGGCCCTGCTCCCCGGACCGAAAAGTCGACACCCATCAAGAGGACCAGAAAAAGGGCTGCCAACCAGAATTCCTTTCCCCAAGACATTTTATTCTTAATCATCCATTGTGACCCCGTTTCATTATGTAAAAAAGCGGCCGAACAAAAGCAAAACTTTCGTTTCGGCCACTTTTGCGTACACTGATTATTTCGCGATGACGTCAGTTACCAGCTGAGCCTAGTCATCCAGGTAAACAGCTGTCACCGCGCTCCTATTAAGTGTACCGCATTATAAGGTTTGAGCAAAGAACCCAACCACGTCATCCCAGACATCATCCAGGTATCCCTTAGCGTGACGACTACCGGTTAACATCCGGGTTCGATAAGGAATTTGGTGTTTGGTCAAAGCTTGAGCCATGTCCAGGACTCCACTGGTTGGCACAAATTCATTCAGTGAATTGGCCAAATACATCTGACCAGTCTGGTCGGTTACTCGATGAACCGGAGTGGCTTCGGTGTATTGGTCGGTCCGGCCGTTAAAGTAGTTGGTCACAAACCACTTATAAAACGGATCGTTGGCCCCAGTCTGGTTAATATTCGAGCTGGCGGTTGAATTAAAGCCACTCGTGTCACCTTCTGCGGCAACCACATCTTCATGCTCGCTCAACCACTTATCAATATCCAAAATGCCAGACAGTGAGGCAATCGGAATGCCATATTTGATTGCCAATTCGACGGTCATGTTGCCACCGGCGGACGAGCCAAATGCCCCGATATGGTCGTGGTTGAACGGCAAGTCGGATTTCTTCAACCATTCATACAAGTGATCCATATCTTCCAAAGGTGCCGGATAGAAAGCCGCTGGCGTAATTCGATAAGCCGGCGTTACAACCAGGTAGCCGGCTTCCACAAACCGGATCGAGGAATCCTCATCTTTGGACTTGTTGCCGCGGAACCAACCGCCACCATGGATATCAATGATTGCGCCTTTGCTTTGCGCCTTTTCGCCATCATAATAAATGTCAGTTAACTGGTGGTGAACAGCATCATATTCAACGTCTTTTTTAATCACTAAATTTGTCATGTGAATCCTCCCCAAATAGATAACTTGTTATTTCAACAAAAGTATCTACCCGAAGCAGGTTGTGGTCAATCAAATCGACTTGAGGAGATTTAATCCCAAAACCGGCTAACCCCGTGATTTATTTTGCGGTTGGTCATCTTTCTTCCAAACCTCAATTGAATCATATTTAACGCCGGTCAAATCCTCACAAACTGCCTTGGGGTGTGGATCCACATCACTCATACTACCGCCCTTTTGCAGACGAACAAGTTCTGCAGAAAGAACCATGAATGTCTTCTTGCTGAGATGAAAGCGGCCGACAAACAGCATTGCCAAGACGATCATCAAGCCAACGCCACCCGATACGATAAAGATAATCATATTAATGGCACTCTGCGGCTGAACAACTGCCCCGCTTGCCGACTCCCGAAAATGGGCAAAGTCCAGCAAATATCCGGCAACCACACCGGCAACACCGACACTGATTTGATTAACAAAGGTCATCACGGAGGCAAACAGGCCGGCCCGGTTCCTTCCTGTCACCAATGTATCCAGATCGGGAATAAACGGAAACGCGTTCCATGGGGCAAAGTACAAAATGTACAACCCCACTTCCCAAAAAATCATAAAAATAACCAACCAAATCATTTTCATTTAACTATTTTTCGA
This sequence comes from Lentilactobacillus buchneri, assembly GCF_018314255.1. NCBI lineage: Bacteria > Bacillati > Bacillota > Bacilli > Lactobacillales > Lactobacillaceae > Lentilactobacillus > Lentilactobacillus buchneri. Next base: position 1,917,621 of record NZ_CP073066.1, on the reverse strand, counting down.
TAACCATGGCCTTCTTTGCGGTGACATAGTGGCCATTGGTTAGTTGCACATTTCGTTCAATATTTACCATTAAAACTCATCGAAGTCGGCACCAACCGTGTGATCATTAAATGAAATCGTCAGCTTATTGCCATCCAACTTCACTTCTGGAATGACAATCTTGCCATCATCATCCAGGCTCTCGAGCTCACGATCACCAAGATACAGTGAGATCAAGGTGTACTTGCCTGGGGCCAAAACACCAGTTTGCAGGGGAATCTTGGTCTTATTGAAGTAGAGATTGGTGTTGGGTTCCGGCGTTGACAATTCAGTTGTCAATTCCTTTGACAAGCCGACTAATCCGGTAATGCCGACTCTTGAATGATAGAAAACGGCATTAGCTGCTCTGGTCTTCATTTCATATTCATCAGGTGCTCCACTGTCAGGAGCTGAGAAACTGCCTTCAGCCAAATGAAGCTCCCGGCCGGTATTGACTTCATGAACCCGCACATGCCATGGCATTGCCGGCACAACAAAGTTCTTGATTTCAACATCATCGTACGGCTTCCAGTCTGAGTAGACGTAGTTGTCGTGGATTGCGTAATCATCGTACTTGAAGGCGGTTTGCCAGAAGTTTTCCGATTCGGCAACTGCCAAGGTATTATCATAAGCCCCCTGTTTCAAAAGAACGGATCCTTTAGGCGTACTGAAACCAAAGGTGGTTGAGTAGACATACTTCTCATACTTGGCTTCACCATGGGCATGCTCGTGGGAGTGCTGACCGGCAGTAAATGACTGAACTTCCAAACCATTTTGACTGTGGGCAATCAGCATTCTAGGTTCCGGCTGCTTCTTCAAAGCTTCAAACTTGAAGTCATCACTTTCTTTGGTGGTCCAGAACGGATCATCATCAGGTAAGGCAAAGAAGATAAAGGTCTTCAAGGCCCAGTAAGCAGAAGCCGGCCCGTTGTAACCTTCAGCAAAATTCATATTGGGATAAGCATAGCCGATTGGAATCAACCCATCCGTCTGGAAGATGTTCTGCTGGAACCACCAACGCAGGTTGTTCAACAGCAAGTGCTTGATATCACCTAAGCTATACCCTTCAGGCATATCAACATGCGCATAGGCATAAGCCGCCCAAAAGGCTGCCTGGGCAAATCGGTAATCCAAACTGCGTCCGTATGGCAAGGCAGCACCATCAGCGGCAAACCAGTTGGCATAACTTGGGACAAATTTCTGGGCGCGTTCTTTCAATAATTGACTTTGCTTGTTATCAGTGTGTGCCAAGCCAACCGTTAGGATCGTAAAGAACTGGTAGGCAAACGGAATGTAGTTATCGATCTGGTTGACATAACCATCGTAGGACCAGCCATGACCCAGGTAATGTTTATTGGTGATCGCATAATCAGCATCGATCAACTCTGAATTATCCATGTAGCCGGAATCAGTGATAAATTGGTTGACCATCGCACGGAAGAATAACCAGTTGGTCTTTGGAATCACCTTGTGGTTCACCTGATCCATCCATTTGACAATCGTTTTTTGCTTTTTAACGGTCAAATTATCCCAGAAATAATCTTTTGTTTCATACAAGAAGGCAGTCAAAGCGCCCATCTCTACGAAGACCTGGTCATAGTCACCAAGATCTCCACCCCAGTAATCAGGATCATCAGGATCAGTTCCGGCTAAGATGCCTTGCGTCACCAACTCGTACCAGTCTGGACGTTCGTATACCCGCTTTTTATCACTAAAGAATGGCCCTAAGCCCCAAAGCAGGCGCATGAAACCTTCCACTTCGGTCTTGTCTTGGAGGTAAACGGCCCCACTGTCACTCATCCGGAAGCGGCCCTTTCGTTTTTGTTGCGCCAAAACTTCCATGGCAGGCGCTAAAATGTCGACCAGGGCAGCTTTGACATCCGCTTTACTGCGGAGTGGGTTGTCTTTAATTTGTTCATTAAATAATTTTCGTTTCACTGTTAAAATCACCTCATCATTGTATTTTGAAAGCGCTTTTACAGTGTTAATCATACTGCATATTTTACTAAAACACAAGTAAATTTGGCACTTCTTTTCCTAATTCAATTGTGCTTTATGGTAAATAAAAAGCAGCCAATCGTGGCTGCTTCAAACAATTAAGCTTTCGTAATCTTAAAACCAAAATCAATATCTTTTCCTGCGGGAATGTGATACTGCTCTTCAACATCCCGACCCCAGCTGTCAATGCCGCCAACACCACGAACTGCGCCCAAGATTGAAACGACCGTCCGTCTTGGCAATGGCAATTCTTCTTGATGAGTGGCGTTTTCCAGTTCTTCAGCCGTATATGGTAGGCAGCTAAAGGCAAACGGCTGGCCGTCACTTTCAAATTTAATGCTAAACGGTGTGTCCGAGTGATCCGAGCTGACTTTGGTAGCGTTGCGGGTCACTGTGACCCAATCGGTCTTCATGTGCACCCCACAGTCTTGGGGAACCATGTAGTTGGTTACTGGCAAGCCGTCAATTCGATACTCGCCGGGAATCCCGCCAGCCATGCGATCCGGATAGGTTTCACCGGACAAGCCAGCATATTCGTAGCCGGTTGCGGCAGTCGGCAAAATAAAGCGCATCCCAAAGACTGGCAAATCCGGCAATTGATCATTACCGGCATAATGGGCATGGATGCTGATCACACCATCACCTGTCACCGTATAGTGAACCTCGACATCCGTACTTGGAATTGTCAGGGTTGCAAAATGATAAATCACTTCTACTTTGTCGGCATACTCATGGTTGGAATACTGATTATTCCGCGGTGCACTGGGAAATTCAATCAACTGGTCGTTAATTTTAATATCGACTTTATCGGCACTGGCAAACATATCGGCGCCATACCATTGAACAGCTTGTTTCGAGAAACCATTACCACGGTCATTATCGGTGGTTGCCCGCCAGAAGGTTGGCTTAGGCTCACGATACATCCACTCACGACCATCGACGACCATTGATTCCATGCCGCCGCGGGTGTAATTGAAGATGTAATGGAAATTGTCACCGCCAACGCCGAGGCCACCATCGCCATATACCAAGTGCAATTGTTTATTTGTGTTGTCCATAATAGTATTTCACCTCCTGCATTGCCGGCTTCTCGGTCCGATCAGCAAACATTAATCCATCACCGGAAAATTCGTAGTCAGACATCCGGTCATCGAAATCGCCGCCATATCTGAGAACTTTTTGGCCGGTGATTTCGTCATTGACTTCAATTGCCTGATCGATAAAGTCCCAAATAAACCCACCAGCGTACATTGGATACTTGTCAATCAGATCAATGTAGGATTTCATCCCGCCAAGTGAGTTACCCATGTCATGCATGTATTCGCACAAGAGGAATGGTTTCTTCGGATTATGATCCAGGTAATCCTGGATTTCGTCTGGGGAAGCATACATCCGACTTTCAACGTCTGAGATCACATCTTCATACTTGCGGTTTTGAACAACCCCTTCATAGTGAACCAGTCTGGTTGGGTCAGCCTGCTTGTAGAATTGTTCCATGGCCGCAATGTCATCGCCGGCATATGATTCATTACCTAATGACCAGAAGAGAATGCTGGCATGATTCTTCAGCATTTCATAGTTGTTGCGGGCGCGGTCGATCACGGCAGCTTTCCACTGAGGAACCGATCCAGGCACGTTGTAAGATGGTTCCACTGCACCTAGTTTTTGCCAAGTACCGTGAGATTCCAAATTATTCTCGGCCATGACATAAATCCCGTTGATGTCACACAGGTGATACCACAGCGTGTGATCAGGATAATGACAGGTCCGCACCGCGTTAATGTTATTCTGCTTGAAAGTTCGAATGTCGGCTTTCATATCGTCAACGGAAACCACCCGGCCGGAATGACAATCCCACTCGTGGCGGTTGACGCCGTTGATGACTAAACGCTTCCCGTTAAGGGTAATGACCTTGTCTTGATTAATTTCAATCTTTCTAAAGCCAAATTTGTAAGGCACGATTTCTAAGACGTTACCATCTTGATCATCAATTTCAATCGTCAGCTGATACAAATAAGGATCATGGTTATCATACAAATGAACGTTTTTAAATGAAACGTTACTCAAAGTGATGGCGTCATCCACCGACTGGGAATCCGCGTACAGTCCATTGCCGTCTGCATCGGTAACCGACACTTTGGCGGTGGCACCCGATTTGTTAACTGTCATTTTTGTGGTGACATTCAAAGTGCCATCTTTCAAATCATCGCTCAAGGTTGGTTTAATGGACAGGTCTTCAATGTGAGCTTCTGGTTGGGCAATCAAGGAAACATCCCTAAAAATCCCAAAGAAACGGAACATGTCCTGATCTTCCAGCCATGCCGCCGTGCTGAGTTTGAAGACTTCCACGGCCAACGTATTCTCACCATCTTGAAGATATGGGGTTAAATCGAATTCTGACGGGGTAAAACTGTCCTCGGCATATCCTAAGAAATGACCGTTGAGCCAAACATACATCGCCTTTTCAACGCCATCGAAACGGACGCGAACCTTTTTATCTTTGAATGCTGAGTTCAAAGTGAATTTTTTAATGTAGTGGCCGACCGGATTGTCGACTGCTTCACTGAATTGACCGGCTTCCTGATCATTTTGATCAAGCGCGTACGCAGGACGGCGGTAAATCTTGCCTTCCCAGGGATACATCGTGTTAATGTAGTGAAAATCGTCGTAACCGGCAAATTCAATATGCTGTGGTACCTGGATCGCATCAAAGTCACTGCTGTCAAAATCAGCAGCATAAAAGTTTTTGATCCGGTGCATTGGATCCTTGGCATAGGCGAATTGCCACTGGCCGTTCAAGCTTTGCACGTAACTGCTGTGATTATTTCGAATCTCATCAGCACTCTGATAAAATTGATGATCGCTGTGGGCTGGCAGCATACCGACCCTGAAAGTTTCAGGATCGTCTAACCATTTAATGTCTGGTTCCATGAATTTATCACACTCCTCTTGCTTAGTCTGAACACTAATTCTAATGTAAGCGCTTTACAGTATTTTGTCAATAAACATTTAGATTATTCATTAAACATTTCATTAATTTTACTAAATATTTAATTGGGCATAAAAAAACAGGCCCCAAAATACGGGACCTGATTCTAATTCATTTGAGCAAAGCTATTTTCCGTCTTGACCGCGGTTAAAGCGGGCGTTGGGCTCTGAAGCTAACATCTTGGAGAATACGTCAGTCAAACTCTCGCTTTGATCTTCAAATTTCTTGTTCAAGACCAGTTGACGGAAGTCTTCGACTGAAATATGTTCAACATCCTTGAATGGTAGCGGCGCATTGATATCACCAGTGTTCTGGTTTAACCCAGTCTTCAATGTGATAATCAAGCCTTCTTTGCTATCCAAAGTGACAACGTAGTACTCGTAATAGCTGGGAGTCTCATAGTTTCCGGTTAAATCTTTGTGGTCCTTGAAGTAATCGTAAATAAAATCGGCAAACGCCTCTTTGGACTGTAAAGCTTGTTTCCAATCTTCTGAATTAACAGACATTATTTATCCTTCTTTCATCAAACAGTGATTACTTAACCCGTTTAATCATGGCAATCGCAATTCCACCAATCAGTTCCATCCCAATGGCGAAGATAAAGATTGCGCCGTAACCAAAGGCTTCAACAATTGCTGAAGCAACCATGGCACCAAGCATTTGACCTAATGTGTTGGCCAAATTAATCAAACCTAAATCTTTTCCGGCAGTATCGGATGATGGCAAAACATCCATGTTCAAGGCACCATCAACAGAGTTGTACAACCCATTACCAAACGCAGCGATAACGGCGTAGGCAAACATTGCCCATGGTTCTTTGACAAACAGTGGGAATAATGCGGCAGCACCCAAGGCGAAGGTTGCAATCACAACTGGGGCTTTAACTCGACCAAGTTTATCGGCAAGTGGGCCACCAACCAAGGCAAAGAAGACACCGATGAAGAGCATGATCGAACTAAAGATTGAGATTGACGTTCCGGCTTGTCCAGTACTTTGACCAATGTAGTCGGTAAAGATGAACAGCAGGAAAGTTGTGACAATGGTTGAACCAACAACCATGAAGAACTTACCAAATAAGGCCAGATAGAAGTCGCGGGCATCATGGGTTGGGAAGAAGAAATATTTATTCAGGCTGTCCTTGTCAAACTTGACTTTAGGCTCGTCCAAATTACCCTTTTCTTGAATCAGCAGCTCGTGGATCAGGGCCAAAATAACGGTACATCCGGCCATGAAGTAAATACCAAATTTAACGTTGCCGAGGAACTGGGCCGCTAACAACGCAAACCCTTGCTGGGCGATGGTAAAGCCAACACCGTAGAAAGTAGAAACCGTCCCACGCCATTTTGGCGCAACCCGATCAGAAATCTGCGGGTAAATCGCCGCGGCAATCGCGTTTTCGGCCGCAGCCGCAACGATCCAAATGGCAATAATGGCAACAATTGATTTCATGTTGGCAATTAAGACCAACGAAATCGCGATGGCAATCGTTCCTAAGACAATGTATGGTTTCCGTTTACCAAATCGTGTCCGGGTAACATCTGACAAGGCACCAAACAGTAAGTTGGTAACCGCACCGGTAATTGAGGCAATCGTTGCCAAAATACCAACTGCCCAAACTTTATGTGCCGGATCCAATTGAGCAAACAATTGGGGGATTAACACGCTTCGAGTTGATCCAATTGGACCATACCAACAGAGCGGTGCTAAAAACATTGCGGATGAAATCATCCAAGGTAGCTTGGGTTGTTGTTCATCCTTAATTTTGGCGTTGGTAACAACTCCAACAGTTGTTTTGACAGCGTCTTTTTCTTCATCTTTCTTAGCCATGAATTTCACTCCCGATAAAATATTATTGTGGTACCAAAAGTTTTACGCAAACTTCAATCAATCACTTACTGGTCACGCCTCCTCAGTTCAATCATCCGATAAGCGATTAGTCGGTGGAACCGCATTAACCGCTTACATTTCACTTCAAATATAAAAGCATTCATTTCCCAAAGTTCACCCAGCAATTGATAATGATTGATAATAAATGGCTGTATGTCTGTGCCGGTGCGACATTCAACGATTTTGAACGTCCTGAGAAAATTTGAACACTTATATATCAGTGACTTCATAATAACGTTATAGGAAAGCGCTGTCAATATGTTTTTCCTAACTTTTACTAAAATATTTTTGGCAAAAGGTTTTAATTCCCTATACCATTAGTTCCTGCATTGGAACAACGTTGTATGCGCTTATATTATTTAGTGCGGACGATTTACATAGGTTTGCAAATTGATATGTCAGTTAGGATTTATTGTACTTCCTGAAAAGATCGGTTATTCTTTCATTATTTTTTAGTAAAGTAAAAGGCTATCGGACGATAACTGCCCAATAGCCTGATTCAACACCTATTCAATTGTTATGCCAAGTACATTTCTTGTAGTCGTGCCTGTTGTTCTTTGGTGATGTGCAACCCATTTGTGATGAAATCAGCAACCGAGCCATAATCACGTTTAACTTCATCGATCGCAGCTTTCAAGTAGGACAAATCAACGCCGCCATCGACTTTTGCAAACTTAATTTCTGAACGGGTGGCACCCTTTTCTTTGAGCCGAGCGATTCGGGCGTCAATCCGTGGCTTGAGAAAATCGTTGGAGGCCACGTAATCTTTAAAAATGGTCCTGGAATCAACCCCTAACACGTAGAGGATCAAAGCAGCAGCGACACCAGTGCGATCCTTCCCAGACGCACAGTGCCAGAGCAGTGATTTCCCCATGGGCTTCTCCAGTAAAGCCATAAATAGATTATGATAGACCTTTCTCGCATGTTCGGACGTGACATAAGTCCGATAGTGCTTGCGGTTGTTTTCAGCATTAATTTGATAATAGTAAGTCTCGCGAGTGTCAACGGAATCGTTAATGTATTTCACGCCCGGCAAGGAGCGGTCGGGCAACTCACTGACTTCTTCGGGGCGACGCAGATCAAAGTCGACGCCCAAATTATAAGTATTAATAAGTGTGTTGACGTCTGCGGAGGTTAAAGCATTCAACCTGGCGGATCGCAGGAGTAAGTGGCTCTTAACGACCAGACCGTCTTTGGTTGGATAGCCGCCCATATCGCGGACGTTGAAAGCCCCTTGCAAGTGGATTTCATGTTCTTTCACACTTTTCAGGGTTCGCAAAGCAGGCTGACTAACGGAAAAAGTGTTGGTGGCCTCCCCGGCAGCGGGGATTGCTCCTTCTGATAAGGCCGAAGCGACAAATGATTCATTTTGTTCTTTCATGTAAAACCCTCCCAACATTGTCAATCTCGCAACTTCCAATGTAACACTTTTAGTATAGAAGGGTAATGTTTTTGCTTGGTATTGATTGGGTAAAGAAATGGTAAAAATTAGAGCGCGACGAGACCCGGTTAGGACCCAGAACATAAGCGAAAACTTCCAATGATGAACGGTCTTTGTTCATCATTGGAAGTTTTTGTTTATGTGGCCGGGTCCTGGGTCGTCGGAGCGTATTTCAGAAGCCGAAGGGTGCTCAAAATAACATAACAAACGCGCCACAGCGCGACGAGCAATGGGTGGGGCGGTTTCTAAGGGGACTTTGATTGAAGGCCCTGGTCTTGGGGCTTTAATTAAAGTCCCCTTAGAAGTTAGCCCCAGTTGCGTCGGAGCGTATTTCAGAAGCCGAAGGGTGCTCAAAATAGCATAACTGCTCAACTATACACATTCCAAAAAAGTCCCCCACCCAGCAGCAAGTCACTCACCCATCACATCTTCCGCCAGACCTTCAGCATAATCAGCATCGCCACAATCAAGGCGACAGAAATCCCCAAAGTCAGCATCCAAGCATATTGCATCCCGGCTAACGGGAGTTTCACGTTCATCCCATAGAATCCGGTAATGATCGTTGGCACAGCCATGGTCAGTGACCAAATTGTCAAAAATTTCATTGTATCGTTCAGGTTGTTATTAGCAAGGCTGTTGAAGGTATGATCGATTCGGTCAACGACTTGGGTTTCAATCTCAAACATCCGTTGGACCTGTTCTCCTTCAATTTGCACGTCTTCGAATAAATCAATTTTATCTTGGTCAGCACCGACACCAAAATGGGTCTTTGGCAAACGATCGAGTTCACTGAGATTGGTTTGGACCGCGCTGGACAAAAAGGTCAACGTCTGTTGAAGATATGAAAGTGAGACCAAGTCACTGTTCTTCGTCTTCCGGTTCAACATTTTATCCAAATAGTTGCGTTTCTTGGTAATGCCGCGAGAAATTGGGATAAAGCTGTCAACAACTGCAAACAATGTTTCCAGAATAAATGCATCGACGCTCTTAACCTCGGGATTATCCAATGCCGAGTAAAGTGCCGTGTTGACTTCAGGAATGTGGCTTTGGTTAAACGTGAATAAAACGCCCTTGTGAAGCAGCATGCCAAATGGCTGGGTAATGTATCTCAGTGCATCTTTATCGAGTGCATACGGCGCCAGAAAGATGAATAATTGGTCGTCCTCATTGATATCATAAACATAATTAGTACTTTCATCTTTATCAGTGACGTACTCAATAATATCTTCATCAATGCCATACTGATCTTCGAGGGTTGCCCGTTCTTCGGCATTGATTTGAATCGTTTCAATCCATTTGGTTCCATTGATTGTCTTTTCGGGTTTGATCATTTAGTAATCCCCCTGTTAGTTATTAACCTCTATTTTAGACTAAAAGAAAAGCCTCGATTTAAAATTGAAGTGCAACACCTGCTCTACTAGACCAGTTCTTTATTCAGACTAGTCAAAAAGGCCATGAAGACCTATTCTTAATTCACCACAAACAAGAAAGAGGTATCTTCATGACCCGAATTAAGAATATCATATCTAATCAGTATCACCAACTCAATTTAGCTGAACGTGGTCGAATTGAATCCCTAAGGGACTTAGATTGGTCTATCCGCCGGATTGCCCAGGCCCTTCATCGTAATCCCAGCACGATTTCACGTGAATTAAAACGTGGGACAACGACACAGATTAACGCTAGTACTCATATCTTTGAACAGTCATATCTGGCAGAAACTGGTGAAGCAATTTATCGTAAGCACCGACTAAATAGCTGTTATCGTGGACTCTTTGATCATTGTCAAACCTTCTGTAATGCTTTGGTGACAGCTTTAAAAGCGCGTCCCAGGATGCATAGTGTGGATACTTTTGTCCACCAATTCAAGACTGATCACCCAAGGCTTGTCTGCCCCTCAACACCGACGGTGTACCGGTATATTGATGACCAGCGTTTAGTTATCCGCAATTCAGACCTACCAGCTAAACTACGTCGCCGGATTAAATGCCCCGGGGCAAAGCATCATCGAATCAATAAGAAAAATCTGGGCCATTCAATCGAAGAGCGTCCCGCCATGGTTCAAGCGCGTCAAGAGCTTGGACACTGGGAAGGTGACTTGGTCAAAGGCAAACGGGTTGAATCTGAGCCAGCATTAATGACTTTGACTGAACGTGTTAGTCGCTTAGAGATCATCGTTAAACTTCCCAATTATCATGCCGACACTTGCTTGAAAGCCCTCCAGAATACCTTATATGACTATGGAACCGAGCACTTTAAAACCATTACTTTTGATAATGGTGCTGAGTTCTCAAGCTTGAGTCAAGTCAAGGGAACTGACATCTACTTTGCCCATCCTTATTCACCATGGGAACGTGGAACCAATGAGAACACTAACGGCCTTTTGCGCGAGTTCTTCCCGAAGGGCAGATCCTTGGCTTCGGCCTCACTCATTGACATTCAGCTGGCTCAAGATACCTTAAACAACCGGCTACGGCGGTCATTGAACTATCGCTGCCCAGCCGATCTAATGCCTGAACTAGCTTAGCAACTAGACCACTTCTAAGAATAGATTCTTAGTGTTGCACTTGATTTGACAATTGAGGGACTAAAAGAAAAGAAGCCGCAGACAAATTTTTAAATTGTCAACGACTCCCAACTGCTAAACACTTTTATAAAGAATATAACGGAAACCTACTTATTTTTTATAAAGGTCTTTAAACGGTTATTTCAGCAAGCCAACCGTCTGGAGAATCAAGTAGATGTTCAAGGTTACCAGCACAATGGTGGCAAACCAAGCAGCGTACTTGACCCAGGTATGATTGGCGAACTCACCCATCAACTTCTTGTTACTGGTGAACATGACCAGTGGGATGATGGCAAACGGTAAAGCAATACTCAGGAACACTTGTGATGCCGTCAGTAATCCTTCAATCTTAGCCTCATTGCCGTGATAGTAAATGGCAAAGATCAAAACTGGTGTGACTGAAAGCAGACGAGTAATCAATCGTTGTGCCCAAAGTGGCATCTTTAGATGAATGAAACCTTCCATGATGATTTGTCCTGAAAGTGTCCCAGTAATCGTTGAACTTTGTCCGGATGACAGTAAGGCTACGGCGAACAGCATACTCAGAATTGGACTGGCAATGGCGCCAACAATGTGTGAATCCTGCAAAGCGTTGAATAAATCAACGAACCGACCAACTGAACTGTTCGTACCGAAGAACAAGGCAGCTCCCAATACCAGCAATAAGCTGTTAACGATAAATGCCAGTGACAACTGGATGTTGGAATCAATCGTTGAGAACTTGATTGCTTTGGCAACATCCTGGCGATTCTTCCGGTCAACCCGACGTGTCTGGGAAATTGATGATCCCAGGAACAAATCATGGGGCATAACCGTCGCACCAACAATCCCAAGTGCCAGGTAGAGCATTGACTTGTTCGTGACGATCGATGTTGAAGGAATATAGCCGGCGAACAGTTCAGGCATATTCGGTCCTGCCAAGAATACTTCGTATGAGAAGACCAGTAAAATCACTGCAACCAAGGTGGCCACAATGGCTTCAATCTTTCTGAAGCCTAATCTCATCAAGAGCAACAGGATCAACACATCGGCACTGGTAATCAAAATGCCAACTACTAATGGAATCTTGAACAGTAATTCCAACGCAATCCCTGAACCAATAATTTCAGCAACATCCGTTGCCATAATGGCTAATTCAGTGATGATCCAAAGGATAAATCCAACTCGCTTACTGGTACGTTCACGGGTCAACTGAGCTAAATCTTTTCCGGTCACGATTCCAAGTTTAGCTGCCATGGATTGTAACAACATCGCAATCAAACTTGAGATCAAGACCACTGATAACAGGCTGTACTTGAATTGAGCCCCACCAGCAATTGATGTGATCCAGTTACCGGGATCCATATACCCAACGGCAATCAGAATTCCAGGCCCGGTATAAGTTATCAACGTCCGCCAAAATCCTGCATCTTGCGGCACGATGATACTACCGTTAACCTCATCTAAGCTCTTGCTGTCGCCAGCATCTTCTGTACTACTGAAAAACTTCTTCTTAGGTTCTTTCATTTCCACACTCTCTCGCATGTATTAGCCCTCTTTCATTGGTTTGAATTCGGGCAATTGTTTGAGTAGTTACTCAGTCAATTACCAACACTTATTATACACACGGAGATATAAAGGTCAACCATTACTCTCAAAAGTTTTCAAGAAGCCGTTTTCATGGCATTTATCAAAAATTTACATGAAAATCAGCTAAGCGACTTTTAAAATACTAGATTGAGTGTATACTTAATCTGAAATTTAAATTCAATGCACAGTAAGGAGCCACAATGAATGCTGAATGGTACCGAATTAAAATTATTTGCTGATGCCAACGTGCTAAATGCAATGACCGACAAGCAGGTCAAAATCCTATTGGCAGCAATCGAAGTATTCGCAGAAAAAGGGTATGCCAACGCAAGCACCAAAGAAATTGCCACCAAGGCAGGCGTTTCCGAGGGAAATATTTTTAGTAAGTTCAAGAATAAACGCGGGTTACTGAATGCCATCATCGAACCGGTGATCAACTCGATTTTTCCCGCCGTCCTCACCGAATTTAAGACTGATCAGCTCCCCCTGCAATTTGTCACTTTACATGCCTTTGTTGATTCATTGGTCCGCGACAGAATTCAATTTCTCAAAGACAACGCAGCCGTCCTCAAAATTTTTGTCTCCGAGGTCTTATATAATGAGACTGTCAGAAAAGAACTGCTGACCAAATTTCCTCCTCTATATTGGCACAACATCAACAAAAATTTGAATCAACTCAAAGACAACCATTTAATCGTCAACTGGGACAACCTAGAAATTCTCAAAATCATTTGGTCGGTTGTCGGCGGCGTGATCATTGGTTACCTATTGTTTGATCAACCTCTGGAGCAGCGAGAAATCACCCACATCATCGACGCGTTGGTCAAGTCTCTTGCCAGATAACTCTTCACAATATTAAAAGCTGAAATTCAATGATGAATTTCAGCTTTTTTAATGTGGAAAATGATAATTTGCTCAATCATTATTTGATCGGATAACGGTTTCATCCCCACTATGACAATCATCATCTTGCGTGTTCAATTTAGGGGCTCCAAACACGAACATTAAAGTCAAAAAATTAATTTCGAATTATTGTTGATAATTACAAAGCTAGTGTTTATACTAAGCATTAACTAGCGATGCGAATTATTTATTTTTATTTCAAATTAATGTTCGTGTTTAGCCGAAATTTAACAAATTGAGGAGAATTCTTAATGAAACGCAATGATAACGGTTTGCTTTACGGTCCAGACGATAAGGTTTCATATTTCCAATCAGGATTACTGGGACTCCAGCATGTGTTGGCCATGGATGTTTACGTGCCACCGATCATCATTGCCGGGCTGCTGTCAATGAGTCTGGCACAGAAGACCGGCTTCTTGCAGGCGGCTTTCTTGGCCTGCGGGATTGGAACAATTCTTCAAACCCGGTACTTCATGAAGCTGCCCGTTTCGCAAGGCCCATCATTTGTGCCAATTGGTGCGGTTGCCGGGGTCTACTTGGCAAACGGTGCCGCTAACGGCGGGATGGCGACTGTCCTGGGATCTTTGATTGTCGGAGCATTGTTATTAATTCTGCTTGGCGTTTCAGGCGTCTACCAAAAGATTATCAACACATTGGTTCCAGCAATTGTCGGCGGCACCATCATCACCTGTGTTGGCCTGTCGTTATTACCGTCCGCTTTGAATGACAATATCTTCAAGGCAGCCGGCAACGTCAACCAAAACATTGAAATTGCTGCCATCACCGCTTTGGCAATGTTGGTCGCTATTACAATCGGCATCCGCATCCCCCAACTTCAACGATTGTTCAAAGTCAGTTCAATCATTATCGCTTTGATCGTCGGTACGGTCGTTGCTTCGATGATGGGCCGTTTCGATTGGTCAGTCGTGAACAACGCGGCTTGGATCAGTCTGCCCCACTTTACTTCATTACATTACGGGATTCATTTCTCACTGCCGGCAATTTTAACCTTCGTAGTGATTTATATGGTATTGACAACTGAAACCACCGGTACCTGGTTCGCAATGAGTGCCGTTGTCGGTGAAAAGATCACCAAGAAACAATGGAATCGCGGAATCATTGGTGAAGGACTCAGCTGTCTGTTTGCCGCCCTGCTCGGGACAACCCCAATGACCGGATACTCAACCAACGCCGGGGTGGTTTCGATCACCGGTGTTGCCAGCAAACGCGTCTTCGTCTCAGCTGGTATCTGGTTTGTCGTTCTTGGGTTCTTTGGTAAATTATCAGCGTTCCTGTCAGCTGTTCCTGCCGCTGTAATCGGCGGAATCTTCTCCATCATTTGTGTCATCATCATGTTGAATGGATTGAACGTTATCCGCAACCTGGCCACTGATGAAAGTTCCATTTATGTCTTAGGGATTCCAATCGTCTTGACAATGGCTGTGATTCTCCTGCCAGCCAAAGTGGTTAGTGAAACGCCACAAATGGTTCAGTACCTGCTCGGTTCACCCATCACGATTGCCGCTTTGAGTGCCATCATTATTAATCTGGTAATGGGTAATCGAAAAGTCTCTGAAGCCACGGAAGATTCAGAAGAAATTAAATCAACTGATGCGCCAAAAGAACAATTAGCAGAATCAAAATAATCATTAAATTTAAAAGGGGTCGGACATAGACATTGATTGCCTATAATCCGACCTCTTTTATGTTGACCCGTTCAATTAAACTTATTTGGTTAACTTACGATAAACCTCATCGGCAATCAAGTCGTTGGTCCACATCCAGACAACGTGGCCCAAAGCCTCTGACACATGTTCCTCAACCGGTTGATCTTTAGCAGACGGAACCGTGCCCATTGCCGGCATGATGCCCAAATGAAAGGCACCCCAGACACCGAGGCCAAACAATGTGCCGTCGCCCATTTTAATCACCGGAACATAATGGCCGGCCAGACTGTAAAACATTGCAAACGAAGTTGAAAAACCAAAGTGGATCATGTAGCTGACCCATGGTAATTGCTGATCGGAATAGGTGTAAGTTGCGTGAGTCACCTGTTCAGGAATTCCGGCCTGCTCAAGTAAACGCTGTGGCGGGTTGGTTTTATTCCGTTCAGGTGTCCGCGGCGGCAAAACATTTTCCCAGCCCAATTTGACGAGACCGGAAATAACGCCGGCAACACCCCCGGCAATTAAGGCGGCTTTCCAATTAACTGATTTGCTCATAAGACGATCCCCTTTCGACATTAACGTTAATTTCATTATAGCCCACTCAAGCCAAGTTCTCTGTAAAAAGAGTCGATGAGCGTTTATATTTGCAATTTCTACGATGACCTGTTAAAGTATAGATAATGTATTTAGCTTCGAAACAAGGTCCATCGTTCTAATAAGAATGACTCCTTACTTTTCAAGTTTCAAATGCAAAATTTATCGCGCTATGCGCAACGGAGGTTTCATTCTTATGGAACAAGGTACTGTTAAATGGTTTAATGGAGACAAAGGTTACGGTTTTATCACTTTAGAAGACGGCAAGGACGTTTTTGTTCACTTCTCAGCTATCAATGCTGACGGTTACAAGACCCTTGAAGAAGGTCAAAAAGTTACCCTTGACGTTGAAGACAGCGATCGTGGCCCACAAGCTGCTAACGTTACTGTTGTTGAATAATTAAATCAAAATAAATAAAGACCCCTGTGAGGGTCTTTTATTTTGCCCAAAATGTGTTGGAATTCAGGTTCCAGCGCATTTTTTTGTGGTCAAAAAACTGTCGTGATAACCGCACCAGAGACAATCAGCAATAAACCAAAGATTGTAAACGCCAGTTCACGAGGCGTCTTTGTTTCGTGCATCCAAATCATCCCCAGCAACGTCGAGATGACCACAGCCAACTGCGAAACCACAAAGGCTGAATTGACACCATTTGCCTGAACGGAACCAATGTAAGAAATTGCGCCCAGGGAGAAGACCAGTCCACCGGCGATATTCAACCAGCTGACCGGCTCTTTAATAATCCGCTGCTGACCAGTGACGAAAACATAGACCAGAACCGCCAGCAGGATACCAATTGCTTCTGGGAAAAAGATCGCCAGTCCCGAATGATTCAGTCCCCGAGGAATGGCCATATACACAACGTATCCCAAAGTCGTCGTTAAAAGCATCAGAATAGTTGGCAGCTTCTTTTGCGGTGTCCTTTGGGCAACCAGTGGCTTATCGGTGACCGATGTCAGCATAATGCCAACAATCAAAATCAGGATGCCCCCTGCACCCAGCAGTTTTTCCATTATCGTCGACCATTCACCAAAGATCACGACACCGACCAGTGAGGTGCCAATTAATTGGAATCCGGTGGAAGTTGGCATGGTGGTGGATACCCCAATATTTTTAAAACTAATGAACTGACCGACTTGACCAATGACCCAGAAACTGCCAGCTAGGACTGCTGCTAAAAATGTCGGCACTGAAAGGTGTGGATGATAAAAAGGCGTCATCACCGCTGCCACCAAGAGCGTGCCAACGGCAGTTCCAAAGATTTGATTTGCGGGCTTGCCACCGATGCGGGCAACAACTGGTCCCAAAAGCCCCCAGCCAACTGCCGGCAGCAGCATCAACAGTACATTCATCTAACCAACTCCTATTTCTAATTCGCAAGATTATCTGTCACGGCCGATCAAGCTGGTGCCTATCAAAGCCACCCAGAAAACTGGCATCAAAATCTCGGTGACTCTTAAGATACCGCTTGCCGAACTCGTCAATTAAGCCGTGGAATTCCTGAGCATCCTGATATGTAAATGATTCAGGCAGCCAAATTCGCTTTTGGAGTTTCGAATAATTGCTGAGATTGCGAAATCCCAGATCCGTAAAAAGCGTTCTGGCATATTTGTCGGCAATAAACGCCGGCTGATCAAATACATAGACCAACAGCGAATCAGCGGTTTCCTCCCCCACTCCTGGCAGCTTTAACATTGTCCGACGTAAGTTGGATCCATACTTATCTACCATTAAGGCAAAGTTGCAGTCGTCTTGGTCAAACCATTTGAGGACGGCTTGGAGGCTGCGGGTCTTGTTGACGTAAAAACCACTGGGGCGGATTAATGACTGCAGCGTTTCAGTTGGCAGGCCCAAAATCTGTTTCACGTTCAAATGCGTCTCATCTTTTAAATTTGTCAGAGCCATATCGACATTGTTCCAATTGGTGTTTTGCACAAGGATGGCACCGATCACAATTTCCATTTTCGAATCGGCCGGCCACCAGTGCTGTGGCCCCATCTGTTGGAACATCTCCTTGTAAAGTGGTACCGGATTAATCATGGAGACACCTCCTAAAATCAGCTACAATCAGTATAACAGTTTCGGTCGTGGTAGCGCTACCACAGTTAAGTACGCTATACTGAGGGTATCACACTAATTTGGAGGACACTATGACTGAACAAGAAAAAATGTTAGCCGGAAAAATATATGATCCCACCGATCCACTCTTAGCTGCTCAACAGCACCAAGCGCACCGACTTTCCAAACGATATAACGATACCTTTGACGAGGACACCGAAGAACGGGCCAAAATTGTGGCTGAGCTGCTTCCTAATGCCGATAAGGGTATTTATCTTCAAGGGCCAATTTTCTTCGATTACGGCATTTATACAACGATTGGCGCCCACTTCTATGGTAACGCCAACCTTACAATCCTTGACGACTGTCCGGTCACGATTGGCAACAACGTCATGTTTGGTCCAAACGTTACCTTGTCCACCCCGATGCATCCACTCCGCTATCAGGATCGCAACCTCAAACAGCGCTCAGACGGGTCCGAATACGATGATGAGTACGCCAAACCGATCACAATTGAAAGCAATTGTTGGCTTGCCAGCAACGTCGTTGTCATTGGTGGCGTCACAATTGGCGCTGGCAGTGTGATTGGTGCCGGTTCTGTTGTCACCAGAGACATCCCCGCTAATTCCCTAGCGGTCGGCAATCCGTGTCGGGTCATTCGAACAATTACCGCGGACGATGACATTCATCTCAAATCAAATTTATTTTAGACAACAAAGAGGTTGGGACGTTAATTGCTACGGTGGCTTTCATTGCAACTTTGATTACCACTTGTATATTGATAAAACGTGCAACGATCGGCTGATCCCGGCCATTTAAGCAAAAAAGCGAGCCATTCCAAAACAGGAATGGCCCACTTTTTTGCTTAAATTCTGGGATCAAAACGCCTCGCATCCCACTCTTTTTTTGAAAAATATTAATGTGCTTGTTTGCGAAGCTTGTGTGATTGATAAGTCAAGAATGCCCAAGCGACCAGACCGAAGAAGATTGGTCCGATGATCGTCCAGAAGGCGTTGACGTAATCGTGTTCCAAAATTGGGTAAATTGCCGTGAACCCAATCCCACCGATCAAGACAATCAAAACGATGATTGAGATGGTATCGGTCATCCACCGTTTGGTATAAATCTCAAACGGTCGTTCCAGGTTCTGCTTGCGTTTGAAGAATGGGAAGGCAGCCACCAGGAAGATATACGGGAATGAAGTGGAAATGTTTCCCATATTCGTCAAAATCACATAGAACTGCTTAGCACTTGAACCACCAAAGGTCACGAAGAAGATCAGGACGGCAACAATGACCGCTTGGGTCCACATTGCAAATCCAGGCATCCCCTTCTTATTCAGCTTAGTCATCTTAGCAGGCCAGAAGTTGGGATTTGAGCCCATGATGAATGACTTCAGTGGCGAGTAGACCAGCACGAAGAACGAGCCCATATAAGCCATGAACATACTCAACCCGGCAAAGCGGGCAAAAGTCGTCCCCAAGATGGTGCTGGCAGCTGCAGAAAGATGCAGACTCTGGCCCAGCACAACACCCAGGTTGGCCATCAAGACATAGGTAATGTTCCCCAGGTTAACGTGACCATTTCCAAGGACTGAATGCCAATTGGCAGTGATCCCCCAGAGGAAGATGGAAAGTGAATACATCACGGTGATTACCAAAGTGGAAATGATTAACCCGCGTGGAAATGTTTTTTCGGGTTCATGCATATTATCGGTCACACCACCAAGAGTTTCAGTTCCGGCATAGGCAAAGACGGCATAAACCATGAATGAAATCAAAGCGATTGGTGACTGAAAATCAGGGTTCGGCGATTGAATAAAGCTGTGCATCCCGGTAACCGGTTGGGCCAAATGACCGCCGTTTAAAATCAAAACGGTGACACTGGCAATTGCAAAAATCACCGTCAGCAGAGAAACAAAGATTCCGCCCACCGACGAAATTTTGGAAATCGAGTCCATTCCGCGAACGGCAAACCAGGTTACGGTGATAATCCAAAGAATGGCCAGCAGACCAATCGTCTTGGTGGAGCTCAAGCCAAAGAAGCTCCAGCTCTGAGTCGTATCGTGACCGAATAAGGTTGTCGCAAACGGAATCCAGACTTTAGAAGCGGTGGACATCATCCAGATAATCCAGGATGATAACCAAATGAAGGTGCCAATAAAGGCCCACTCTTCGCCAATTGACCCGGCTAACCAGGAATAAATCCCGCCATGGGCATCTTTGAAAGTTGACCCATACTCGGCGAACATCATAGCAGTTGGCAGCAGGAACAAGATTGCGGCCAATACGTACCAAATAATACTTGCATACCCCATTTGCTCATAAGCAACGGTGGTATTGGCAAAACCATAAATCGTGGTAAAAATCATTAAGATTAAACCAACTAACGTGATCTTTTTCTTCGACATAGCTAGATTCCCCAATTATAATATTTTGAAATATGTAATTCTGGTGATTGTTAAAAATCAAACTAAAGAATAGCATGCCATTATTAAAATTAACCAACAAGAGTCAGGAACAAGGTTAAATCTCCATTAAAATTGAAACCGGTTCATCCGTTGATAAGCGTTAGTTTCCCCATTTACCATTAGAGTTGGGTGAATCTTAAGCAACAAAAAAGCACTATTATCAGGATTACCCAACAACAGTGCTTCAAATATTATCTAGTTAGTCCAACTTAGTCTTGCTGACAACGTTTAATTTGTCATCAAAGTCATAAACCACTGGCTCACCAGTAGCCATTTCAAGGTTCATGATGTCTTCGTCAGAAATGTTTTCGATGTACTTTGAAAGTGCTCGTAATGAGTTACCATGAGCAGCAATAATCACGTTCTTGCCGTCAAGTAATTTAGGAGCGATTTCATCTTCCCAGAATGGCATAACCCGTTCGAGGGTAACCTTCAAGTTTTCACCACCAGGGATAATGTGTGGATCAAGGTTGGCGTAACGACGGTCATGAACAGCTGAACCTTCGTCGTCGGCCTTCAGAAGTGGAGGCAATACATCGTATGAACGACGCCAGATATGAACCTGTTCGTCACCATACTTTTCAGCAGCCTTCTTCTTGTTGTGGCCTTGCAAAGCGCCGTAATGACGTTCGTTCAAACGCCATGATTTAACTTCCGGAATCCAAAGTTGGTCTGAGTATTCCAAAGCATAATGTAAAGTCTTGATTGCTCGAGTCAATACGGAAGTAAACGCAAAGTCAAACTGGATGCCGGCTTTTTTGATTAATTTACCAGCATTGATGGCTTGCTTAACCCCTTCTTCACTCAAATCAACATCAACCCAACCAGTAAACTGGTTAGATAAGTTCCATTCACTTTGACCATGACGAATTAACACAAGTTTTGCCAATATAATTACCTCTTTCTTTATCTCTATCAGATTGATTTTACACCAAATGGAAAATTTTTTCAGCTTAATTGTGAAACTTTTATAAAGTGAATCCGGTTTCTATGGTTCCCCCGGCTTGGTTGGGACTTTGTCGAGTTTGCCTTCATGCTTCTTGACTCCCAAAATATCGAGGAAGAAGGTGAAAATAGGCACCCCACAAATTAATCCCCAAATGCCAAAGAAGTGCTCGCCGATCAATAAGACGACAAAAGTATAGAAAATTGGTAAGTTGGTCTTGGAGGCCATAAAATTGGGGTTCAAAATGTAAGCTTCAAACGCGTGCACGACAATGATCGTGATCAACAGGTAAAAGACATCATTCCACCCGCCGACTGAATACCCCACCAATGACAACGGCACAAAGGAAATAATCACGCCGGCCACTGGAATCAGGCTCAAGATGAAGACCATCAATGCCAAGGCTGCCAGTTGCGGCAGATGCATGAAAGCCATCACGATGGTGGTAAGAACTGTGTTGCAGATGGCGATGAAGAATTGCACTTCAATCACAACACCGAACGTTGCGACAAATTTCTTGCCAAAGAAGTACAAGTCTTGGAAGAACCAACCAAAATCACTTTCAAGAAACAGTTTGGAAAATCTGGTCATGGTTCGCTGCTCAATGGCAAAAAAGAAGCTCAAGATCATCGACAAGAACAGCGTTATTCCCATGGTCCCAACGCCGGTCACATATTTTCAAACCAGCGACACGCCATTTTTCATCTGAGCCATGATATTACTTTGCTTAATCAGTTCATTCAACCAGCTCATCGTAGTATCATCCGGTAGATTCTTGGGGTCGGTGTAAAAGAGGATAATGTCCTGTGTCGTTCGAATGGTTTGATCAGCAATCTTTGGAATATACTTGGTCACCGTAAAGTACAACCCCAAAATTACCAACAAGTAAACGACCGTGACGATAATGCCTGCCGGAATTTTGATGTGCCTGCGGATTGCATTGGTTAATTTAACCACCAACAAACAGAAGATAAAGGTTAACAGCACTGTGCTGATCATGCTCCGGGTTACATAAAGCACAAAAATGACCAGCATCAACACGGTAAATCTTCTCAGTGGTACGTTGTTGACGAACCTTGCCCAAATTGACAAATACCCAACCCCCTCGTGATTTCTAATTAAAATTAATTTTACTCTTAGAAAACGGTTTCTCACAAGTATTATTACTTAGAAAGGGAGTGTGCCAAAAGGCGGTCTTGCTTCCGTTGCATAACCTAGAATGACTTTTTGAGCTAAAAGCTCGGAAAGTTATTCTAGGTTATGCCTAGGAAGCGGCCTTTTGGCACACGTTCCAGCTATATAAAATGAAACAAGCAAAGGGGCTGTTGTCAAAACGTTAGTTTTGTCACAACCCCTTTACCGAATCTTAATATCGGGCTTTCACGTACTGGCCGATTGTTTCGCCATTCTTATGAGCACCCTTGATGACGTTTCTGACATCCTGGTCGCTCATTGCGTTGGAATCGACACCAGCAGCACTGATTTGCTTTCTGGCACTGGTGATCTGAGCAGCCGTAATCGGTTTGCCGTCAAGATCGCGGTCGCCCTTGGTCACGGTGTATTCATTTGAGCCCTTGTAGGCAGCGGCAGCTTTCTTCTCAGACGACGTCAAACTAGCACCCTTAGCGCCGGAAACGTTGGGATTATTGCTGGTGTTACTGTCTGATGTGCTGGAGTCAAAACTGTTGGAACTAGCGGAAGCATTGCCGCTGATGGCATCATTGTTCTTATCCCGCAATGTTTCGGCCTTCTTCAGAATATCGGCATAGTACTTTTGATGAATTGATTTATCAGAGAAAATCTTATCCAGCGTACTGTTGGACTCGGTGTACTGCCCATTACCGGCCTGATCCAAGGCTTGATTATAAATCTTGTTGTAGTTTTGACGGTTCTTTTGGATGCCTTTAATCTTGGTAATTTGTGCTTTGGCACGATCAGACAGTAGTTCATTACCCTTCTTGGTGTCGACGACTGACTGATACTCACTCTTTGCCTGACCGAATTTAAGGTCGTCAAATAAATCGTTGGCGGAAATAAACGATTGCGTTTGGTTCAGTATCTTATCCGCTTTATCATCATTCGGTTTGCGTTTTAAGGCATTGGTAAACGATGTTTCAGCAGCGGTGTATTTTTCATTCGAAATTTGAAGGCGGCCTCGCTGCATAGCTTCAGCGTAAATTTTTTCGTTTTGGCTATGACGGGCATATGCGTAACCACCAACTGATGCACCGATAACGATGGCGATTACAATCCAGATCCATTTTTTCAAATTGAAGCCCTCCTAATAAAATTTGTTCAAATTTATTATAACATTTTTCCCTAATTGGCATTTTCACTGGCATGCCATGATTCACGATATTTGGAAAAACAATCATTAGAGACTATTATAACAAATGACAGATCGAGACTTTGATCAAAATATTTGTTATATTAATTTTAAAGATTTGAAAGGAGCATGCAAATGGCTGACAGTTCAGAAGAATATATTAAGCAGCACATGTTTGGCAATCCTCAGATCAAGCCGGATGAGAAACGGGCATTTCTTGGCAACTTCAGAGAACGAGTCGCCTTAGCGCTGACGATCGGCCAGCTCCAGCAAGCCGGCACGGCGGAAATGGTCACTAAGATCTTAAAAAACTATCCGGAATACCGCCTCTACATCAACGGCCGGATGGACCAGGACTTGATCGACCCATTCATGGACATTGCGATTAAAGAAAATTACAAGTACACCATTCTCGTGCAAAACGGGATGCGGGTCGACCAACGCTTGAGTCCCGACGACTTTGGCCTGGTGGTGGCCAATCCGACTGAGAAAATTAAAAGAAGAATTTTACTGTAAGAATTTAATCCAAATAGATTCCCACACAAGTCCAACTAGATTAATGACCAGAAATAAAAAGGTCGAGAGATAGGTAAAATCACCTTTCCCTCGACCTTTTTGTATGTAACTTGTCGCTCATCAAACTACCATTGCCAAGAGGAAAACAGCAACCAGCCCCAAAACAACCGAAATTGCCATGGAACGAGTCCAATAAGCAATCCCAATCACAATGACGGCCGCAATCATCTCAGGTGCCCGGTTGACGATGGTAACGGTATATTCAGGTGAAATGAAAATGTCCTTGACAACCAACGCCGTGAAGAGCGAGATTGGGACATATCTCATCCATTCGTTAAACCAATCTGGAATTTTTCGGGTACGGAAAAACATCAGGGGAATCAGTCGCGGCGCAAAAGCCACACAAAAACACCCCAAGATTAACCATACATGCTGTGTTGTGTTCCATTCCATAAAGATAGCTCCTAGTCATCAGCGTCTTCGTCGGCGTCTTCAGGCGATCCGGCAGGGTTTTTCATCGGCCGCAGCCAACCACTCTTGGGTTTGTACTTTCTGATCGTCGCTTCGACCAAAAAACCAATGAAGGATGCTGTCAAAGTGGATAAGACCAGCCCCAACGTGGATTTGGTAAGGACCATAAAGAAAGCCGCCAAGAATCCTGATAAAATACAAATTACAATAATCAACCCATTCTTCAGCTGAACCACAATCATATACAGGAAAAGCGCGGTCAGTGCAAAATGGACAATTGTTAAATCAATGTTAATGGCCGACCCGATTAGACTGCCGATAATGTTACTAATTGTCCAAAAGATCAGCGTCATGTGTTCAACATGTAGTGCTTCATGAGGGGTAAACTTCTTATCCGTCGAAAATTTTAAATAGTTCAACGCGTAGTTTTCATCGTTCATTGATGCCGCAAACAATGCAGTAAACCCCAAGGATTCTCCATGCAGATACTTGGAAAGACTGGACCCCAGCAATGCGTACCGCAGTTCAAGAAAGAACATCATTAAAATGACCGAAAGCATCGGCGCATTAGTGGCCAGAAGAGACGCAATCAAGAATTGAGCCCCACCGGAAAAGACCATGATTGAAACCATTAAAGTGGTCCAAACGTTAAAGCCGGAAGCGTTCAATAAAATACCGCATGCCAGCCCAATTGGAATATAACTCAAATCTACAGGCAAAGAAGCGTCAAGAATTCTTCGCCAATATGGCAGCTTCTCCCTAGATTTTGCGACAGCTTTTCCCAAAAGGATTCCTCCATCTAAACCCATCTCACACATTCGTGACATGTGTGTAAAAATAATGTAAACACAATCCAAATACAATTATATGGGATATGACTCAATTAATAAACACCTTTTGTGTAATTGAATTTTAAAACAGCCGTAATATCGCGCGCCATAGGCGAACAAAGAAATTGGCTTTTTTCACAGATTGATTGGTCACCATCACCAGCTTGCCAGCCGAGTGGCCAATGTATTGCAATCGTTTGCCGTCAATGCTCAGCCGAGCCTGGCCTACCTGAGTGCCCTTTTTAGTCGGCGATGTCAGTTTGGCAGGCTGATTAACGTATTGACCAGAAATCTGCTTGGCAGAAGTGCCTTTGTCGGCCCAAGCCCAGTGGGTCGCCTTGGTAACCGGCAAGATGGTCGTCTGTTTGCCATCGGGAATTTTAGCTTTATCGACCCCAGCGATCGTCGCTCCGGCTGCCAACTTAATCGGTTGATGAGTAGCATAAACCCATTTCATCAACTTGGCGGTTTGAATAAACCGTGCCGGATCGTTGGCGGACTTGTTTCTGGCACCTAACACCACTGTGATAATCCGATGCTTTCCATTTGTCGTGGCCGAGCCAACAAAACACGCCCCTGCCTTGTCGGAGGTTCCAGTCTTCAACCCATCAACGCGAACACCCTGACCCAAATTGTGATCATCAATCAATTGATTATGTCCCGTCATGGTGGTCCCATAAAATGTTGACGTCGTCTGCTCGGTAATATTGGTCACCTTGGGGAACTTTTGCAGCAGCTTTTGAGCCAGCAAAGCAACATCTTTTGCCGACAACAAGTTTTCAGCATTGGCACTGACATGTGATAAAGCCAATTTACCGGTTAACTTGTTGGTCAAACCGGAAGCATTGTAGAAGTGGCCATCGGAAATGCCTATCTTCCGGGCGGTTTTGTTCATCAACGCGGCAAATTTAGTTGCAGTCCCAGCCACTTTCTGGCCAAGTGCCAAGGCGGCTGCATTGGCGGATTCGACCAAAGTCGCATTGACTAATTGGCGGACGGAGTAGGCTTTGCCGGCGGTCAGCGGTACGTTGGTGAGACCGGATGCCGTACTTAATTTGGCAAGTTCCGATGAAATTTTAACTTTGTCATCCCAGGCCAGTTTATTGGCCCTGATTTGCTGATGAACGATATAGACGGTCATTAACTTGGAAATCGACGCAATTGCCCGCGGCTGATTGGCGTTCTTCT
This sequence comes from Lentilactobacillus buchneri, assembly GCF_018314255.1. Lineage (NCBI taxonomy): Bacteria > Bacillati > Bacillota > Bacilli > Lactobacillales > Lactobacillaceae > Lentilactobacillus > Lentilactobacillus buchneri. The sequence continues at coordinate 1,891,183 of NZ_CP073066.1, read as the reverse complement.
GGTATAAAATTTGGCCGCTGTCGGCGTCGACAGCAATCGCTGATTTGGCATAAATAGCTGGTTCCGGGGTAACTGTCGACTTGGCATCAACCGTCATCGATAGTGTTAAAACGCAAAAAAAGCCCATTAAGGCCGTTAAAATTTTGATTCGATGCTTCATAAAGTTCTCCTTTTATTCAGCAATTTTTTGGCGGGGCTTTTTGCTTAATTTATCACCATGTTGAACCGGTAAATGAATCGCAAAGGTCGTCAACTTTTCATCGGAGCTGACATTAATGTAGCCACCATGCAAATCGATGATACTCTGGGCAATTGCCAGTCCCAGACCTGAGCCGCCGGTATCCTTATTGCGAGAGCTTTCCACCCGATAGAACCGTTCAAAAATTTGATCAAGTGATTTTTGCGGAATCTCCGGCCCATCATTGGCAACGTGAATGACAACTTCGCCAGGTTGGCCGACTGCGGCACTCAAATAAATGTGGTGGCCGCCCTTGCCATATTTGATGGCGTTGGAAATCAAGTTATTGAAAACCCGGCCCAGCTTTTCGGCGTCGGCCTCAATGTATAAGGGCTTATCCGTTTCTTTAGCAGCAATTGCCAGCCCGCTTTTATCAGCTTCCAGCTCAAAACTGGCCACGAGCTGTTCCATCATTTGATTGAGGTCAATCTTACTGATGGAAAGTGGCGTTCCGGTCTGTTTGACCTTGGTATATTCAAATAAATTATCAACCAGGGACTTCATTTGTTTGGCCTTCAAATAAGCAATCTCGGTATATTTCAGCAAATCTTCCTGACTGTGATATTGCTTATCCCGAATCAAGCCCAGGTAGCCCAAAATAGAGGTTAACGGCGTCCGCAAGTCATGGCTGACATTGGTAATCAGTTCGTCCTTGGAACTTTCAATTGCCCGTTCCTCGTCCATTGACTTGATGACACTGTCAACCAAGGCGTTGATGCTTTCAACCACCGATTGAGTATTACCACTCAGTTTAAAGGGAATTCGGTGATTCAAATGACCATTGGCAATGTAATGCAGCTCACTGATGATGTGACGCAACTGCATTTGGTGGTAACGTCTGATCAGCCGCCAATAAACCACCGCACCATCAAACAGCAGCAGGAGGACAATAAAAATATTCTCCCAGCTCCAGAGATGCATGTGGTCGGGGCCAATTAAAATCGATCGTTTGATAATGAAAATTCCGTCCCGCAGCCCTGGGTTGGTGGAGATTGATTGGTTAATTAAAATGATCACTGAAAGGTTGAGCAGCAAAAGCAAAATGACTGTTACGACACCTTCCAAAAACAGCTCGGTTTTCTCACGACCTGTCAGTTTCATGCGGCATCCCCCATTTCAAAATTGATTTGGCCTAATGGGACTCGATCTTATAGCCGACACCCCAAACAGTTTGAATGACTTTCTCACCGTTAGTGGCTTCTTCAATTTTGTCACGCAGATGGCTGACATGGACCATGACGGTTTTGGCCGAGACAATGCTCTCCTGTCGCCAAACCCGCTCAAAAATTTCGTCAGCTGAAAAGACCCGGTTGGGATGGCTGGCAAGGAGGTATAAAATACCGAACTCCAAGGCAGTCAGCTGAATCGGCGTGCCGGTGATCGTTTTGACTTCGTGAGAATCTTTATTGATGGTTAAGGGGCCAATGTCCAAAACATCGGGCGTATCGTTAGTGACGTGCTCTTCAGTCCGCCGCAGCAACGACTTAACCCGTGCCATGACTTCCAGAGGATTGAACGGCTTGGTAACATAATCGTCGGCACCGCTGATCAGGCCCTGAATTTTGTCCATGTCTTCGGTCTTGGCCGACAAGATGATGATGGGAATCTGAGAATCCTTACGCACTTCTTTGACAACTTCAATCCCATTCATCCCAGGCATCATGATGTCTAAGATCATCAAACCAATGTCGGATTCAGTCCGTAAGCGGGTCAGGGCTTCCTGGCCACTGTAAGCGGAAACGGGCTCGTAGCCTTCATTTCGAATATAAATTTCCAGAAGCTGAGCAATTTCTTTATCGTCATCGACAACTAAAATTTTCATAGTGTAATCAACCTCATTATCGTCTGTATTTACTATTATTTTATCATTATTATGTGTCTGGCTTTATCAATTAGCATCCAGTTTTGATTTTACACTTTTTAATAAATTCAACAAGCATGTCTGAAATGTTACTGTAAGGCGTTTGCACAACGTTTACAAGGATAGCATCGGAAGCTTAAGGGGAACTTAAAAAAAGAGAGTGCGACGAGACCCGGGAGATGCGGTTTCTAAGAGTGCTTTGGTTAAAGCCCCAGGGCTTGGGGCTTTAACCAAAGCACTCTTAGAAGTTAGCATCTGGGTCTCGTCGCACGTTTCCGCTAGGAAACAAGGACAATAGCACAGTAAAATCATCCTCACACAAAAACCACCAAGTAATTCCAGGAAGTGGGCTAGAAACTTCTGAATGAGGAAGCTTTTGGCCCCCCAATTGTTGGCCTCCGGCTACTTGGTGGTTTTATTGAGTGGTTCTACTGTGTTAACGATTCTCTTTGGATGTGTCCTCTTACCTATCAGAAACGTGCTCAAAGCCCCAGGACTCTGCCACACAAACAATTAAAGCCAACGATGAACACAGACCGTTCATCATTGGCTTACTTGTATCTGGTGGTTTTACTTGGTGGTTCTACCATGTTGACGATTCTCTTTTAAGATCTTCTCTTACCTAGCAGAAATGCGCTCCACAAGCCAGCTTTCTCCGCTTAGTCCGATAACGGGCGTTAACGCAGGACCAGCGTTAACGCCCGTTATCACACTAATGCTCAAAAGCTAAACGGCTTGTTCCGCACTCTAAACTTCGTTCCTCAAACCTCCCCCATCAGTCCGCGTCTCGCGAACATAAGGTAGATCACCAATATCTTCAAAAGGTTGGTCGTGGAAGTGACCCGGACCCATATGCGGGCCATGGCCGTGATGATGCATATGGTGCATTTCATGTGCCCAATGATCCACGTGCATCCCCGTTGCCACGCCGACCGCAAACAATAAACCACCGCAAATGACTGATCTTGCTTTCATACCTGCCATCTCCCTAGATGAGTTTTTGATCCTTCAAAAGTTCTTCCAAGTAAGTTCCCTTAACATGTTTCAGTAATCGCTGAATAACCATTTTTTCCGGTGGGGTCAACGGTAATTCCAATAAGGACTTTTCGTCATTCAAATAGTACACAGAACTAAGGATCGATCGAATATCAAACGATGAATCAAAGACCTCTGGAACACCACGGTCGACGTTCAGCAGTTGATAGACCGCCTCCATTGCCGTCCGGACTGAATATTCGGTGGTAAAGACCGTGTCACGCCTTGTTTCAGCGAAGTTACCGATAAATGCCAAGTTGGTTGAACCGGCTGGGACAACCAGCGGTCGATCGCCTGCCTGCCGCGGCATGAAGTACGAGGTAATGTACGGCATGTGGGCCGGAATCGTGTTGGCTGATTGGGCAATCTCTTCGATCTCATCAACGGGGACGCCAATGTGGTATAAGAACTCCTCGCAGATTTCAATTCCTGAGCAGTCGGCAATCTTCTTTTGAACATAGTTTCCAGGTAAATCTGAGAACAAGCCATAAGTCCAGACAACCAGCTCATTTGGTTTTTGCTGAGCGAAATGTGGCTGACGACTAACCGTTAGTCCCATCAACCAGTTGGAATCCCGAATCGACACTGGCCCGCTGGTAACCAATTGACCACTGTGCGGATCTTTCTTGGTAATCCGCTCAATGTATGGCACAATTCGATCGTCAGTGAACGTGGTCGTGGCAGAAATCACCCAGTTGGCCGGAGGAATGTTCTGGTAAAATTTCTTCGGGTGACCGAATGCAGGATCCTGTTTAGCCAGATTCTCCCAAAGCGTCCAAGCTGCGCCAACCGCATGTTCCTTCGCTGCCGGATGATCGTTATCCCCATAGGTCGTACTTTCAGTAATCGACCCGTTGGTAATGAAGACGAAATCATTTGGCGTCAAATCAATGCTTTTCTCCACCCCGTCTTCAATAATCTCCAGCTTGGTAGCGGTCTTCTTCCCATCAGTAGTGTCGACAATCACATTTTCAACCGTGGTATTGAATTGGAAACTGACACCCCGATCTTCCAGGTATTTGACCATCGGTTTAATCAGCGACTCATACTGATTGTATTTGGTGAATTTTAGTGACGACATATTTGGCAGCGTGCCAACGTGGTGAACAAATCTCATCAGGTAGCGTCGCATTTCTGCAGCACTGGCCCATGGTTCAAAGGCAAACATCGTTGACCAATCCAGCCAGAAATTAGACTTGAAGAAGTCATCGGAAAAGACGTCGTTGATCTTTAAATTATCCAATTGGTCTTCAGGTGTCATCACTAACTTGGCGATTTCTTCCACTGCTTTTCTGGACAGGGTGAATTTGCCGTCAGTTGGAATTCGGTGGCCGCGCTTCTCGATTGCCCGGGCATGTGAAAAACTCGGGTCATCCTTGTTCAGCCAATAAAATTCGTCCAAGACTGAGACGTCGGGATTCTCCAAGCTTGGAATTGACCGAAACAGGTCCCACAAGGTTTCAAAGTGCTGTTCCATTTCCCGACCGCCACGGACAATATAGCCCTTGTCAGGATTATAAATGCCATCCATACTGCCTCCTGGCAGTGACAGCTCTTCTAAGACGTGAATATTTTCCCCCGGCATTTGCGCATCACGAACCAGAAAGACTGCGGCGGCCAGTGACGCCAGACCCGAACCGATCAAATAGGCTGACTTGTTGGCAACACCAGCGGGTTTCTTGGGTTTGGCAAAGGCCTCATAATTGCCATTAGAATAATACATAAATATGCCCCCTTCTAAAGCACATCTGTCATGTAACCGTTTACAGGGGTATTATAAACCCATCCCACCTCAGGAGGGTCAAATTTACCCAGACCGATTTGGGAGAAAAAGAGCTGCCGGAAAAGCAACAACTTTACCAACAGCTCTAATCATTTCTTAAAATGTCATGCAACTACTGAGCATCCGCTTCCAGCAAACTCTCCTGCAAGGCAGCCAGCTTGGTGGTCACATAGATTGGAAATTCGTCCGGGTTGACCAACCGCTGAGTGGCAGCTGGAATCTCGGTTAGTTTTTGTTTGGAATACTTTTGAATATCAAAGACACTTGGAAAAGCCATCTTCAAATCCGTGCCGGCCAAAACTTCATTTTGGAGTGGCTTGGCGTCAAACTTCTCGATTCGCTGTTCCCGTTTGGTAGCCAGTGGGTTAGCCTTCACCACCGTAATCGGTTGATCCAAGGATTCATCACTGAGGGCGATAACATCCGCAAAGGCCTTGTCAGTCCCCGGTTGATAAAGCCGGTAGACCTGCTTGAGACCAGGCAGGGTAACCTTTTCCCGGCTGGCACTGACTTTGATCTTAGGAATCATTTTACCGTTCTCAATAACGGCAGCGAGTTTGTAAACCCCGCTGAGGACCGGTGAAGAAGCACTAGTGATCAGCTTCTCACCAATCCCAAAGTTATCCAACGGCGCACCCTCATTAAGGAGTGAAGCGACCACGTGCTCGTCCAGGGCATTTGAAGCCGTAATCTTAACTTCCGGCAAACCGGCATCGTCGAGCATCTTGCGGGCAGCCTTGGAAAGTTGACTGATGTCACCGGAATCAATTCGGATTCCAACTGGTTTGTGGCCGTTGGCTTTCAATTCTTTAAAGACTTTAATCGCATTCGGCACGCCAGATTTCAACACATCATAGGTATCAACCAGTAAGGCGGCATTGTCTGGATAAACTTCTGCCCATTTTTCAAAAGAGGTCAATTCGTCTGGGAACGATTCGATCCAAGCATGGGCCATGGTGCCGGCGGCCGGGATGCCAAATGCTTCGGCTGCCAACACGTTGGAAGTACTGGAACAGCCGCCAATCACAGCAGCTCGGGCACCATACGTCGCACTGTCGGGGCCTTGCGCTCGTCGGGCACCAAACTCCATCACCGGCCGGCCATCAGCCGAGTAGGTAATCCGACGGGCCTTGGTGGCGATCAGTGACTGATGATTCAAAATATTGAGAATCATTGTCTCAAATAATTGCGTTTGCAGCAGCGGTCCACGAATTGTCAGCAGCGGTTCTCGTGGAAAGACAGGCGTCCCTTCCGGAATGGCGGATACCTGACAATCGAATTTGAAATCTTTTAAATACGTCAAAAAATTCTCTTGAAACAGGTTCAGTGACCGGAGATACTCGATGTCACTATCGTCAAAGTGGAAATTCTGCAGCGCTTTGACGGCCTGCTCCAAGCCAGCAGCAATCACAAAACTACCGTTATCGGGAACCTTCCGGAAGAAGACATCGAAGACCCCCTGCTCATCGGTAATCGTCTGTCGATAGCCGTTAGCCATTGAAAATTCGTATAAATCTGTCAACATTGATAAGTTACTCATTATGTTTCGACTCTTTTCATTGGGATTAAAAGTACCTTTAACTTTTATATTCTTAAAATAAAAGTGTTCCAAACTTTTATTCTACGTTACAACGACTCCGATAACATTTCAAGCGTTTACGCCCGCAAATGAGCTAATTTGTACAACCGAGCCGGCCGACCGGGACCGTTGACCTCGCTGGAACCAATATCAGTAAAGAGATCTTGGTGGCTTTTCTTGAAATTCGAGTTGTCGATTTGATCCACCCGAAGTTTTAAAAATGGCGAATAGACCCGCCGAGCATCTTTGAGCGTGAATTGTCGCCCAAGAATCAACAGGATATTAGGCTGATAATCCAGTTTGTTGCGAATTCGCTCACAGGCAACCTTCAAAATCCATTCATGATCAAATGCCAGGTGTTTGTCAGGATCAGCGTTGGTCCCGCCAAATTCTGCATAGTACGTCCGTTGAACCGGGCAATCTGTGGATTGGAAAATATGATCCGAATCGCTAAAGGTGTACGTTTTATCCGTATATCCCATGGTGAACCACCGGGCATCCGAGGCACCATAACCCGCCTTGAGCTGCGGTTTATCGGGTAAAAATGTCATGTACCCCAAAGACAGTGCCCGATCGCCAGGTGTCCGCAGAGGATTGGTAAAGGTTGCCAACTGTTCAGTGTGACTGCCTGACAAATCCATGCCAATCTTTTCTCGGACTAGGCGCAACGCAGTCTCTTCGGCACTTTCCTGGGAGCGCATAAAGGTTTCCGGTAATGCCCAGTAGTTGTTGTAAGGATCGTTATCGCGTTTGACCAGCAGAATATTGACCCGATTGGTGGCGTGGTCGAAGCTCCAGATTAAATTAGTGATGGTGATAAATGGCCGTTCAAGAATATTTTGTGAGTCCAACGGTATGCCTCCTGCCTTGATGATTAATGTTACTAACAGAATCATAATACTCCTATTTAGTAATAAAAATGATAATTGTTGTCGATATTGATGAAAACTTAGCATTCCTCTCGTCCTGTAAGTACTAAGAGGCAGCTCAAGTGGGAAATTTTGCTGGTTTGGCTCTGCCTGCCATAGTGGCTTTGATTTCAAGCCTGTAGTCTTGAAATACAAAGGTGTTGTAATTGCCGATTTCATCGGCTTCAACAACACTTTCACTATGGCTGTCAATGCCAAACCAGCAAAATTCGGCCTCATTCCGTTTGATTCACGAATCGTGCAGTTCCTTTTCAATCACTTTTATCCAAACTCATAGATATGCTGCCAGTAGCCGGGTTCCAGTTTACCGGCATTGCCAGCTGTAGTGTCCATGCTGTTGAAACGACTGCAAGTCGTGATTACAGCATCTTGGCATTTCGAGACTACAGGCTCGAAATCCAAGCCACTACAGCAGGCGGAGCCGGTGAACTGGAACCCGGCGACATTTTAACCAAACTTGGTTTGAAGATAAAAAAGCAGGTCAATCGCGGATAGCGGTTGACCTGCAGGTGTTTGAGATGCATTAATCTTCTGGTTTGTAGTTAGGTGCTTCTTTAGTAATGTTGACATCATGCGGGTGAGATTCTCTCAAGCCGGCATTGGTGATTTGCACGAATTGGGCGCTGTCATTGAGATCTTTGATGGTTGCTGAGCCAGTGTAACCCATTCCTGAACGCAGGCCGCCGACCATCTGGAAAACGATGTCGTTGATGCTGCCTTTATATTCGGTTTCGCCTTCAATACCTTCAGGAACTAATTTGTTGGCTTCACTGACACCGCCTTGGAAGTAACGGTCAGCTGAACCATGTTGTTGTTCCATGGCAGCAACACTGCCCATGCCACGGTATGACTTGTACTTCTTACCATGATCTTCAAAGACTTCACCAGGAGCTTCGTCAGTTCCGGAGAAGACGCTTCCGAGCATCACGGCACTACCACCGGCAGCTAATGCCTTCACGATGTCGCCTGAATACTGGATTCCGCCATCAGCGATGATTGCCTTGCCCCATTTGCGGGCAACACTGGCTGCATCGTAGACAGCTGTAATTTGAGGAACGCCAACGCCGGCAACAACCCGAGTCGTACAGATCGAGCCGGGGCCAATTCCAACTTTGACAACGTCAACGCCGGCTTGGAAAAGGGCTTCGGTTCCGGCGGCAGTGGCAACGTTGCCGGCAATTAAAGTGGTGTGAGGATAGTGGTCACGAATTTCGGCAATCTTACGAAGAACTCCGGCTGAATGGCCATGGGCGGTATCGATCACGATCGCATCGGCACCGGCTTTTAGTAAAGCGGATGCCCGGTCAAAAGTATCGGATGAAACCCCAACAGCGGCGGCAACCAACAACGCATCGTTGTCGTCTACCGCAGCTTTAGGTGTGTCGGCAGTCTTCTTAACTGCCTTCACCTTGGCAATCTCAGCGGCTTGATCTTCAATACTCAAATTCTTATGAACCACACCCATGCCACCAAGCTTGGCTAACGCAATCGCCATCTTCGATTCGGTAACAGTGTCCATTCCGGCACTTAGAAAAGGAACATTCAACTTTAAGTTGTCTGCCAATTGTACTGATAAATCCACATCATTTGGTAAAACATCGCTCGCTGCAGGAATCAACAGCACATCATCAAACGTCAAACCTTTTTTACCGAATTTTTCATCCCAACTAACCATCTATCTCGCTCCTTTTAAATGTTGATTGCTTAATAACTTATCATTTTCATTTTAGTTATTCAACGTCTCTGAAAGAATTCTCATACGCTTCTCATAAAAATGATGAGGCCCTTAAGCAAATCGTTTTCTGAAATTGTATTGATTATACACGACTCTTCCGAATAAATAAAGACCATCGTTCATCTTTTTTCGTCGTCTGGCATTTATTTCAAAAATTTACATTTTATTGTTCGTGTTTGGAGCATGGACAAAAAATGGCTTGATCAAATGACAAATCATCTGACCAAACCATATCGTTAAATGCATTATTAGTTTTAGAATACACCACCGGTAATGTTGAATCGGCGTCTGACGAAGAAGGCTGCCACTCCTGACAACACACCCAACACGATGTAGACGATTGGATTCAAGACTGGGTTCAAAACTGGCGGTAGAATTGATGACAGCGTGAAGATTCCCATCCACACGATCAGGAACAAGACGACCAGGATGATGCGAATCCAAATTGAGAAACGATGCTTAACACCTGGTGTGAACATCATCGTCACAATTGGAATGCCCAAGCCGGCAACTGCCGCACTAATGAGAATTCCAGTGATGCCCATCATTGGTGAGTGTTGGCCGCCCTTTGTTGGCAGGAACCACAGAACCCCATACATCAAGAAGAAGATCGTCAAAAACAGGACAGCATTGTACCCGGCGTTCTTCCAATAGTCTCTGCGTGGATCAGCTGGCCTTGCCGGTGGATGAACCGTCGTTTCAATCTTTTGATCGACAGTCCCCCACATATTTCTGGCAGTTTTGCCTGACTTCTGGCCCTCCAGCAATTCCTGAACCATTGTCTGGACGGCTTCGTTCTTCTTGTCTGCAGACAGTTTGGTGGCGCCAAGTGCCTGGTTAAACTTGAACATGTACTCAGCATTCCGCTTGGTTAACCCAATGTTATCGAACTGGGAATGGACAATTTTGGCCGCATGATCCCGATCCTGATGCACCTGGGCATTCTTCTGACGCGCTTTGCTGTTGGCATTGCGCTGTGTGTCATCGTTGCTACTCACTAGCTTCACTCCTTAAAATAACGTCTAAACGTTAAACCTAAATTCAACAATATCGCCATCTTGCATGACGTAATCTTTTCCTTCAAGACGCAGTTTACCTGCTTCCTTGACTGCTGCTGGTGTCTCCAATTTGTCCAAATCATCAAAGGCCATGACTTCGGCACGGATGAAGCCCCGCTCAAAGTCTGAATGGATGATCCCGGCAGCTTGAGGGGCCTTGGTACCCTTCTTAAAGGTCCAGGCACGGGTTTCCTTACCACCTGCAGTGAAGAAGGTCTGCAGGCCCAAAAGCTTGTATGAGGCTCTGATAAGCCGGTTTAAACCGGGCTCCTTAACTCCTTCAGCCTCCAGAAATTCAGCCTTTTCGTCGTCATCCAATTGGGCAATTTCTTCTTCGGGACCGGCAGCGACCGCAATTGCTTCGGCACCCTCTTTGGCAGCGAATTCCCTGATTTCTGGGAAATACTTGGAGTTCTCCGGGTCAGCCATGTCGTCTTCAGCGATATTGGCAACGTAGAGAACCGGTTTGCTGGTCAACAAGAATAGACCCTTAACAATCTTTTGCTCGTCGTCATCAAAGTCGATTGAACGAACCGAACCGCCGTCTTCCAAAACCGGCTTGATTTTTTCAAGAACGGCCAATTCCGCTTTGGCTTCCTTGTCATTACCCTTGGCAGCGCGTTGAACCTTCCCTAACCGCTTGTTGACGGAGTCCAGGTCGGCAATGCCCAATTCCAAATTAATGGTGTCGATATCGTCCAGTGGATCAACCTTGCCGGAAACCGTGGTAATGTTGTCATCGTCAAATGCACGGACAACGTGGACAATCGCATCAACTTGACGGATATTTTCCAAGAACTTGTTACCAAGTCCTTCACCTTTGCTGGCACCCTTAACGATACCGGCAATGTCGGTAAATTCGAAGGTGGTCGGAACCACTTTCTTGGCTGGAATTAATTCTTGAATTCGGTCAAGGCGCTTGTCGGGGACTTCAACCATCCCGACGTTGGGGTCGATGGTGGCAAATGGGTAGTTGGCCATTTCCGCTCCGGCCTTGGTAATCGCATTGAACAAAGTCGACTTGCCGACGTTTGGTAAGCCGACGATTCCTGCTGTTAAAGACATAACTTAAACGCTTCTTTCTGGTTTATTTTTCAGCTTTTTCAAGGATCTTTTTTAATTTGTGATCAAATTCTCTTCGGGGCATCATCACAATGTGGCCGCAGCCGGTACATTGGATTTTGATATCCGCACCCATTCGAATGATCTGCCAGCGGTTGGTGCCGCATGGATGAGGCTTTTTCATTTCAACTAAATCGTTTAAATCATACATAAATGAAGTCTCCTTTCGGCAACGTGACTAGTCCAAATCGACCCCAAACATTTCCAGGATCCGGTTAAGATCGTCAGTTGAGGTATACTCAATTTCAATCTTACCTTTACCCTTCTTGCGTGATGAATTGACAATCGAAACCGATGTGCCAAATTTTTCTTGGAGTTGACCTTCTGACGCCCTGACAAATGGTGATTTTCTGGGGGCCTTTTTCTTTTTAGCCGGCTTGTTGCCGTTAATCTTGGCAGCAGCCTGCTCCAGTTGACGGACAGTTAATGATTCATTGACTGACTTGCGAGCCAATTTGATGAGTTCCTGCTTGTTGTTAACCGAAAGCAGGGTTCTGGCCTGGCCCATTGAGAGTTTCTTGTCTTCGAGCATTTTCTTAACTTCGGTCGGCAGGCCCAGAATTCTTAAGTAGTTGGCAATGTATGGCCGGCTCTTGCCCAATCGTGCAGCAACCTGTGCCTGGGTCAGGTCCAGTCGACTCATTAACATGTTGTAGGCTTCCGCTTCTTCAAGCGTGGTCAAATCCTCTCGCTGCAGGTTTTCCATCACAGCGATTTCCATCATCTGCTCTTCATTGACACTGCGGATGATGGCCGGAATCGTCTCCTGCTTGGCAATTTTGGATGCCCGCAGTCGACGTTCACCAGTTAATAATTCAAATGAGTCAACTTCCGGATCGGGCTGCCTGACAATGATTGGCTGGAAGACACCGGAGTTCTTAATTGAAAGGGCCAGATCTTCCAACGCTTTTTGGTCAAAACGGTGGCGGGGCTGGTACGGATTGGGCTTGATGGTGCTGACTTTCAGGTCAACGACATCTTCTTTACTCGTATCGACATTATTGTCTTGGAACAAGGCTTCAATCCCCTTGCCAAGACCAGTTAGTTTTTTCTTATTAGCCATGGTTTGCCAGCACCTCTTTTGCCAGATTCATATATTTCTCAGCACCCTTTGACTTTGGGTCGTAATCCATGATTGGCAGACCATAGCTTGGTGCTTCCGATAAGCGGACGTTTCTTGAAATAATGGTGTCGTAAACCTCATCCTTGAAGAATTTGCGGACCTCGGTATTAACCTGTTCGCCCAGATTGGTTCGGGCGTCGAACATGGTTAATAATACCCCTTCGATCTTCAAATTTGGATTGAAATGCTTCTTGACCAATTGAATGGTGTTCAATAATTGGCTCAACCCTTCCAGGGCATAGTATTCACTCTGCACCGGAATGAGAATCGAGTCACTGGCTGTGAAAGCATTGATAGTAATCAAACCAAGCGACGGTGGACAATCAATCAATACGAAATCATATTGGTCTTTGACGGCATCCAGGGCGGCCTTCAAACGGGTCTCTCGGGCCATCTGGGGTGTTAATTCAATCTCTGCACCAGACAGTTGAATGGTTGCCGGGACAATGTCCAAACCCTCATGTGAGGTGTGGACGATTGTTTCTGCCATCGGTTCTTCATTCACCAAGACATCATAAATATCTTTGGTGATGTCTGCCTTTGAGACGCCAACTCCACTGGTCGCATTCCCCTGAGCGTCGGCATCTACCAGGAGGATTTTCTTCCCCAGCGAAGCCATCCCGGCACCCAAATTGACGGCCGTCGTGGTCTTGCCGACGCCGCCCTTTTGGTTCGCAAGCGCGATTACGTATGTCATCTTTCATCCCTCCTCATCGTTTGATTTGATCCAGGGGCTCACGGTTGGGTGTCCCTGGCTTTCGTGGATATTTCTTAGGTGTCTCCTTGACCTTATCAATCACAATAACGTGCCGTTCTTCATCAGAAACTGGCAGTGAAAATTCAAAGTCCCCCGAGACTTTGCCGCCAAGCAGTTGAATCGCTGGCTGAGCATCCGACAGTTCCCCTTCAGCCTTGGCAGCCTTTAAGGCAACCATTTTGCCGCCGACTTTAGCCAATGGCAGGCAAAGTTCACTCAAGACGGTTAATCTGGCCACGGCACGGGCGGTCACTAGATCGTACTGCTCACGATGCTCAGATCTTTTACCGCCGAATTCTTCGGCGCGGGCATGAAACAGCTCAACGCCGGTCAAATTCAATTCTTTGACCAAGGTTGTCAAAAAGTTAATCCGCTTATTCAATGAATCAACGATCGTCACTTTGAGTTGTGGGAAAAGAATTTTTAACGGTAATGATGGAAATCCGGCCCCCGCTCCCACATCACAAATCGACAATGGCGCTGTTTTAATCTGTGAAACAAAAAAGGCTGGTGTAATCGAATCGTAGAAATGTTTGAGATACACTTCAGGCTTTTCTGTAATTGAGGTCAGATTAACGTGTTCGTTAACGGCCACTAACAGCTTAAAATAGGCATCGAACTGATCCATCTGCTGGTCAGTGACTTCGATACCTTTATCCAAAAGCGCCTTTTTGAATTGATCATTGTTCATGCTTGATTTCTCCTGATGTGTGAAACAATCTGTTTCACGTCTTATTATACTTTACCTTAAAATAGCTTGACTGACAAGGTGTCCAAAGACATTTGTCGGTTGCATACATATAAGATTTTAACATGTTTTGCCATGAATTTATTGAGTTTAGTAAATTCACCTGTAAATCAAGGTTATTGAAGTTGTCAACCTGATCAATCCGCAAATAAAAACAACCAGTCGGATTGACTGGTTGCTGATGTCTGGTGTTAATTTAATTTAACTGGGCTCTCGTCGCGGTGCCCATATTCGCGGACGTGTTCCTGAACAATCTCGCTGACCACCTGAGCCGTCTTGGTCATCGCTTCGGTACTGACATATTCATAAGGGCCATGAAAATTGTCACCACCGTTAAATAAGTTGGGCGTTGGAATGCCTTTTGCGGTAATCGCATTACCGTCAGTGCCGCCTCTAAACGGTGTAATGCTGGGCGTTATTCCCAGCTGATGATAGACGTTCAATGCCAGATTGACGATGTATGGATGCTGTTTGACCGTATCGCCAATGTTTTGATACTGTTCATTAATCTTCAGACTGACTCTTGGAGAATCATATTGATCATTAATTCGGTCGACAATCTGATGTAACAGTGCCAAATTACGACGGTATTTCTGCGTATCAAACTCGCGAATAATGAGATTGAGATGGGCCTCCCCCACTGTTGCAGTCATGTCGGTGACCAAAATGAAGCCTTGGTGATCGCGACTTTTTTCAGGAACCTCGTCTTTTGGCAATGCACTCATAATTTCATTGGCCAAGGTAACGGCATTGACCATCAAACCATAAGCATCCCCGGGATGAACCGCGGTGCCGCGGATATCAATTTTGGCCTCGGAAGCATTAAAGGTCTCAGCTTCGATTTGTCCGGGCTGGCCGTTATCCAAGGTATAGGCAAATTCAGTCCCAAATTCTTTGGCAGGGAACCGTTTAGCGCCACGGCCAATTTCTTCATCGGGGCCAAAGGCGACTTTTACATCTCCATGCTCAACGTCAGGATGGGTTAGAAAATATTTGAGAGCGCCAAAGATTGCTGCAACTCCGGCCTTGTCATCTGCGCCAAGCAAGGTGGTGCCATCAGTCGTGATGACCCGCTGGCCAACATAGTGCTTAAGCAGTGGAAATTCTTTCGGGCTCAACACCATCTGCTTCTCGGCGTTCAAGACAATCTCGCCGCCGTCATAGTTTGGATGAACCTGAGGTTGAATGTTTTCGGCATTATAATCGGCGGTATCCAAGTGGGCAATAAATCCAATCGCACTCAAATCCTTATCAGAATTACTCGGCAAGCTCCCAATCACATAGGAATTTTCAGGTTCGTACTTGGCATCCGCGATCCCCAAATCGTGAAGATCTTTTTCAACCATTTTCGCGAGTTTGACCTGGCCGACAGTGGTTGGCACTGTGTGACTGTTCGCATCGGATCTCGTGTTGACTTTGGCATATTTGATGAATAGTTCCTCGATTAATTTAGAATCATAATCAGTTATTTCGCTCAATGATTTCACCTACTTTGCAATGTATGTTGGATTATGAGAAAACAAAAAGCGCCCCTTAGCCCAACTACGGACTAAGGGACGCTCCTGCGCGTTACCACCCTATCTTCGTGTATCTAAAATACACCTCGACGGTACCATTTAAAATCGATATCCGGCAAAATAACGTTTGCTGACGGATCACCGGCTTCTACCGGTCACCTGCTCGGAGCTCATCTTCATCATCTTGACAATCAAGCCTCTCACCAAATGGCTCTTCTCTTTAGATCGCCTCGATCACTACTCTTCTCGTCATCGCATTGTTCTCATGTGTTTTTAATGTTAGATTCATTATGCCAATCAACTGGGAAAGTGTCAAGACGTAGGGTGCAGAAAAACTATTACAGCCGTCCAACAAAAAAACAGCCAGAAAAAATATCTGACTGCCTAGAAAATTTACTTATTAATCTTAGAAACTTCATCCAAGAACCACTTGTTAAAGGCCCCAGCGTCAATATCCACACAAACATTAGCGTTGGTCTTGCCATCATGGTAAGCACCACGGATATCGCCGACAGTTTCGCCAATGGCTGGACCGTCAGTGACAATGTCGATCCACATCTTCTTGGTGGTAATTGCTTCTGGATGAAGCAGGTAGAAGATGGTGTTGACGTCGTGCATGGCAATTCCTTCAGCGCTGTTATCACCATCATGAATGATGATGTCATGCAGCATCTTACCGGTTTCGTTCATGTGCTCGAGCTTGCTGAGAGAGTCCGGGGTGATCAGGGCCTTCATCGTAATATCCAGGCCAACCATCGTAATCGGGATTCCAGAATTATACATAATTCGTGCGGCATCCGGATCGGTGAAGACGTTAAACTCGGCAGCAGAAGTCATGTTGCCTTTTCCAAGTGACCCACCCATTGCGACGATCCGTTCGATGTGGTCCTTCACTTCAGGATATTCACTGAACAGCAAGGCCACGTTGGTATAAGAACCAGTTGGGACCAAAGTAATCTTTTCATCACTGCTCATGATCGTTTCTCTTAAAGCCTCAACGGCACTAACATCCAATGGCTTTGGCAGATCTTCTGGGAAATCATAGCCTGGCATCCCTGATTCACCGTGAATCCGGGCAGCATCTTCAAATTCTTTAATCAACGGCTGTTTGGCACCGGCTGCGACCGGCACCTTTTTATTGAAGAAGCGGACAATCTTTTGCGCATTCTTAGTCGTCTTGTCCACGGTAACGTTGCCGGCAACACTGGTAATCAACTTCAGGTCAATCTCGGGATCGTTCAACGCCATGGTTAAAGCGGCAGCATCGTCAATTCCGGGATCGGTATCCATAATAATTTTGATGGTCATGATAAGTTCCTTTCCAAACAATATTTGTTAATATCAAACGCTTACAATTAGTTCCTAACAAGAAGCGAACCTGAAGTCCGCCCGCTTGTTACTTCTATAATAGTGCACTGAGCACCAAATCACACAAGAATAAAAATCCTAAGACATAAGTCGCGACAGTCAGCTCGTGTTGCCTGCCAGCGGCAATTTTTAAAATTGGGTAAGCGACAAATCCAAACGCCAAACCAGTCGAAATGCTACTGGTAAATGGAATCAAGACCACGATGAGAAATGCCGGGAACCAATCGGAAAAATCAAACATATTAATGCGGCTGAGCTGATTCATCATCAACGCACCGGTAATGATAATCACGGGTGCGATCGCTGCTTGGGGCACAAATGCCAGCAACGGAATAAAGAACAACGAAACCGCAAACATCAATCCGGCAACAATCGAGGTTAAGCCGGTCCGACCGCCACTTTCAATTGCCGAAGCGCTTTCGGCTGCAGCAACCGTGGGACTGGTCCCAAGAATCCCGGAAAGAAAGCTGGTCACGGAACTGGCTTGAAACGCCTTCTTAAACTTACCAGGATTTGGCATAATCCCTTCCAGTAGCCCCATCGATTCAAATACCAAGATCATGGTCATCGAAAAGACTGCCAGCACAAATGGAATGGTTAACGCGTTGTCAAAATTTCCTTTGGCCACAATCCCCGAGTAACGAGTGATATCGCCAATTTCAACTGACGGTGAGACTTGATCTTTGATGCCAAACAGAATTCCGACCACCGAGGTGACCAGAATACCGATAAAGAAGCCGCCGGTAACATTGCGGACGAACAGGAATAGCGTGAGCAGTAACCCAAACAACGCCAGCAGCGTCGCCGGCTTGGTCAAATCGCCCAGAGCCAGAATCGAGTTCTTCCCCTGCTGAATCAATTGCGCTTTTTCCAGTCCAATTTCAACTAAGAACAGCCCAATGCCGGCGGTAATCCCCGCTTTCAAAGTCTCTGGAATTCCCTTCGCCAAAATCTCACTCAACTTCGTAAATGCGATAATCACATAAATGATACTGGAGACAATCGAGATTGCCAGCGCTTCTTGCCAGGACAGACCCATGGCAACGACAACGGTATAAGTGAAGAAGGCATTGACGCCCATTCCCGGCGTCAAAATTACCGGTGCATTGGCCCAAAAGCCCATAATCAAGCAGCCGATCAACGAAGAAATGATCGTTGCAAAGACACTCAAATCAGTGGGAATCCCGGCATCTTTTAAGATCATTGGATTGACAATGATGATGTATGAAATCGCGAAAAAGCCGGTGATCCCAGCAATGATTTCCCGTTTGACGGTGGCTTTATCCCGTATAGCCTCACGAAGAGGCAGCCGGTTAGCCGCCTCTTCTTCTCTTTGTAACTTATCCAAACATAAAACCTAACTTTCTAGAACTGATTTTACCAAACAAACAGACCAACAATTCCAGCAGACATTAAGGATACCAGAATACCTGAAAGCAACATGGTACCAACGTTTTTACTGATCAAATCGTTCTTTTCCTTATCAACCAAGCCCTTGAAGGCACCGATAATCATACCCGTAGTTGAGAAGTTGGCGAATGAAGTGATGAAGACCGTTAATTGTGCTTGGTAGTGAGCTGGGAAGATGCTGAGGTTGTGAATGGTGCTGGCAATCTTACCCATAACAACGAATTCGTTGGTAACCAACTTCATCCCCATGAATTGGGCGAACTGGAATGCCTGACTGACATCCAGACCCATTAACCATGCAAATGGGAACATGATGATTCCTAAGATATGTTCCAAAGACAACCATGGGTTGAACAAAGCCAAAATCTTGTCAATCAAAGCAGCCAAGGCAACAAAGGCGATAACGTTGGCAGCGATGATCAAGATCAAACGACCGGCACCCAAGATTGAGTCGCCTAAGAATGAGAAGTATGGTTCACGTTTACCATTAGCTTGAACGTCGCCGGCTTCAACAGCGGCTTCACTGGAACCTGAGCCACCCATTTTAGCAACCGTATCTTCTTCAGGAGTGACTTTAACAGGGTTCAATAAGCTGGTAATAATCAAGGCGTTTAACACATTCAGTGGAACGGCAGTCAAAACGAATTGGCCAGGAACCATTTGGGTATATGCCCCGATGATTGAAGCGGTGACACATGACATTGACATCAGTGCCAAAGTCAAGTTACGCTTTGCTGACATTTGTTTTAATTGGAGTGATGAAACAGCAAGTGCTTCAGTGTTACCTAAGAACATCATTTCAACAGCGAAGAATGATTCGAACTTTGGAGCGCCGGTAACAAATGAAAGTCCACGGCCGACCCACTTGATGATCCACGGCAATACGCCAATATATGTAAGCGTATCAAACAATGGAACAATCATCAGGATTGGCAGTAACGCACTCGTGACAAAGTTCATTGACTTGGCAGTTCCGCCAAATTGTGGGGTAACCCAGTTAGGCAGGGCGAAGTTGATCCCTTGGTAAGCGACTTGGACCAACCAGTTAAATCCGTCGGCAGCGGCTTTAACCGCATCACGGCCCCAGGAGAAACTAGTCAATATCCATGCCAGAACCAGGTTAATTACTAAAACAACACCAACTGAACGCCAGTTGATACCTTTTTTGTTATTTGAAAACAAGAAAGCAATTCCAAGGTATACGGCGACACCCAGAATATTGACCAGTAAATATGATAATTGCATATTCTGAAATCCTCTTTTCTGAATTTTAACGACAATAATTGCTAAACAACGATGAAGATGGCTAGCTATCCCCCTCTGTAATGGAATTGGTTTTATGAATTAAACCCTAAATAATGCGGCGACTTATTTCAATTCGCCGAGAAAACTGCTGCCAGTGGATTCATTGGACACTTCAAGGCCGAATATCTCCCCGATTGAGGCCCCAATGTCTGCAAGTGTCCGCCGAATTCCCAAGGCCTTGCCCTCTGGAAGTGAGGACGTGTAGGCAATCAACGGCAGGTATTCGCGCGTTGGTGTAACGTCCATGGCCGGATCGTTGGCATACGAAGACGTGATAATTAAAAGGTCGGTGCTGTATAGTTCCCGCATCAACCGTGCCAAATGCTGATCCACCAATTTAAGTGAATCGATGCAGCCTTTGCGGTTCCCCGTTTGTGCGTGTTCGGACAACCCTAATGCCCGAAAATAAAGCAGGCCGTTATTCGGCGCAATCACCTGCTGGTGAAGCTGCTCCAAGCCACCCTCATCCGTATTGACCGGAATGACTTCCGCTTGGTTCTGATTGGAAAGGTAGCTCTGGTAATTGCTGATCAAGATTGAGTGGACCCCTAAAAGGCCGACGATGCCGTCAATGACACTGGTTGTTCGGGTGGGTGTCTGGAAATCAAACATCTCCCGCAGACCACTTAATTGAGAATTCTCCCGGCTCTGGCTTCTAATCTTGCCAAAAAAGCCGATCGGTTCCTCAACTGGCGGCAGACCGACAACCGGGTCGCTGTAGCGAATGTTGCCCAACCCCAGTCGACTTAATGTCGGCAGTTGAAAGTCAGTTCCTTCAAGAGTTGCGATGTGACCTAAAGTATCGGCGCCAACCGATTCAAATCGATTAGCGTCGCTGGCCTCGCCGACACCCAATGATGCCAGATCAAGTACAATGACACGACGAAAGTTCATGAGAAACTTCCTTTCCAAATCAAAACTTTGCTCAGAAAAAAATATTCCATGTGAATAGAATACCTCATTGCAGAAAGTCCTGTAAATAGAAATCAAGAAATGGCGTTAAGTAATACCTTTTACTTTCTTGATTGCGCTTTCATTATATCAAAGTGTTTTGCTGGCGTAAATAGGGAATTTTCGAGCGTGGGGGATTTATGGAATTTGTTTGGTTTTGGGTTGGTGCCGGGGTGGCTGGTGGTGGTGCTTGTTGGTGGTCTTTCTTGGTGGTCTTTCTTTTATGTATTGGTTATTTTGTGGTTCCCTTTTCTCTAGTGGAAATGTGCTCCCTGGGGCAGCAACCTGCATCTAAGGAACTTCAAACGAAAATCAAACTCGATTTCCGTTCGAAGCACCTTAGACTCCGGTTACTAACCGCCCCAGTCCGCACTCTTATTGAAACGTGCTCCGAGCAACTGATGCTAACGTGTAAGGTCAAAATGATTTAAATCCAAACCCAGGATTTTAATCATTTTGACCTTACACACCGCATCACCCGTTGCTCGTCGCACTCTACAAAAAAATGTGAAACATTTGAAAATAATCCTGTGACATAACAACATATTAATCTTGGATCGAAGAACATTCAAAGTAGGCTGAAACCCCTATGCTTCGAACTTCTTTTCCCTTCCTTGACTATATAATATCATATCTGTAAGCGTTTGCAAGTATTAAATACTCTTTTTTAAATTTATTTCTAAACGTTAGATTGACGCGCCTTTAGACAGCAAAAAGCACGGCCGACAAACCCGACCGTGCTTCGTCCATTTATTTAAAGAGAAATCTAAGCGGGTCAAACGCAATAAACGTAATGCCTGCTACCCCAATAATCGCCAAGGTTGCCATGACTGGCAGAGTCTCTGAAACACCGGTTGAATCATGCTCGGTGTATTTCACGTGCTTGACAGGCGTGGTCAAGGTGACTTTATGGCCAGAGGTCGTCGTGACCGTCCCAGGCTTCTGAGCTGTCTTCAATACGTGACGGTAAATTTTGTCCGAGAAAGCATTGAAGGTCAACAGCTTAGTCTTGTTATTGGCAATCGCGGTTGCTTCCTTAACTGCCTTGGGATCGCTCTTCGTCACTTTGTCGGCAAATGTATCCCCAACGATGTCGTTGTGAACATTTTGGCTCTCAATAATCGGTTGATCCGGCACAACCAGTGTCTCTGGCGCCTGGTCGGATTTGGATGCATCCTGGGTCAGCGATTCCAAGACCGTTGGACTGTCATCCGGGGCATCGGCGTCACTGGCAGCCGTTGTTGGTTGAGCATCTGTGCTGGATTTATCCGCATCAGCGTCCGCCTTGGCAGAGGCTGGCTTCACAACCTTGCTCGAGTCAGTATCCTCAGTCACGTCCGCCGTGTCAGTATCGGTGTCAATGGCATCATCGGTTGAGCTGGACGAATCACTGGTGGCATTCTGGTCAGATGAACTATCCTTTTGAGCAGATGAATCCTGAGACACATCAGTGGAGGTGTCACTTGCAGCCGTTGAAGAGTCACCCTTAGCAGCATCCTTATCACTATCGCTATTGGCCTTAACCTGGTTATCCTTGGCATCCCCATATGTAGTTGTGACGCTACTGCCAGAATCCTTGTTCACTTTTGAATCGTCAATCTTTGCCGCTGCGCTGTCGCTTGACTCATCCGCCGAAACGTTGGATGAGGTCCCCTCAGCCGGATTCACCGTGACCGATGAATCGGCTTTGCTGACCGATTGAATCTGAGGCGCAGCCGTGGTTGAATCATCAGTGGCGGCATTGACTTGAGTATTCATCCCCAAACCGCCAAAAACCATCAATGAAAATAACAGTGTTAACCTGCATTTTACTTTGATATTCATTTATTGACTCCCCCGCTTGCATTCTAGTCAAATCGTTCTATTAGTATCTTGCTAAAAGTAATCATAATTGATTTACTAAAAATAAGCAAGTTGTGCACGAACTCTTCATTTGAGTGTAAGCGGCATGTAAGGGTTTCGTAACAATATCATGCTAAAGTAATACATAGTTCAAAATTATGAGGAGATAATTGATATGAATAAACGTTTTTACATAACGACTGCCATCACAGCCGCTTTGGGGATTGCGGCGATCATGGCACCTGGCAGTGCTGCCACAACGACACCAACGACCCCGACTTCGACGAGTTCATCAAGCACCAAATCCAAATCAACTAATGACACCACTAAAAAAACGATTCCAGCTGCTTCCATTGTTTCTACCGAAGACTACGACCAACCACTTCCCTACCATTTAAAGGGCGGCTACGTCTACACGACTTCCGGTTTGAACAAGACTTTGGGATCTGCTAAAGACTTTGCCAAGGTAACCTGGTACACTTATAAAAAAGCTGTCATCGACCGATCCGCCCAGGGCAAGGGCAACTCCGTTTGGTATTACGTGAAGAGTGGTTCCGGCAAGCAAAACGGCTGGGTCTGGCGCGGCAACTTACAAGATATTTCGGAAGGAACGTTTGACATCGCAATGAAAAATAGTGACTACTTCAAATCAGACACGCTTATCACCATGGGCGACTCCATTACCGCCGGTTATGACGGCTACGAGACCTTGGATGCCGGCTACCCGACCTGGCTGGCCCGTTACCTGAATGTGAAAGTTGATAACGCCGCATACAACGGTGCCTTCTTGTGTGACGCCGGCGATATGTCGACACCGGGGGACTTAACCACCACGGTTGAGGATACCAATTTTGCCAAATACAACGTGGCCACCATCGCTTATGGGACCAACGATTACGGTCATACCGATTCGACCATTGACCAAATTAAGAACACCTTGGATACCAATATTAAGAAGATGAAAGCTGAAAATAAGAACCTGATCATCTATGGCATCCTGCCAATCACCCGTTATGACAACAACCAGAACTCCGATGACGTTGTCGGCCAAGGCGGCTACACCATGAACGAATTGAGAAGTGCCGAAGCTGAAGTCTATCAGCAAAATGACGTGCCATACCTCAACTGGCAGGACGTCGATCCTAATTTGATCACTGACGCTAATCACATTGACCGATTTAACGACGGCCGCTTGCATCCGGCTGCCAAGACGTATCAGTTAATGGCCAGAGACATCGCTAACTTTATGATTGATAATTTCCCAAAGGATCAGATTAAGAAGACCACTTCTACTAAGAAGACGACCACCAGCAAGACCACTGCTACGAAGAAAACAACTTCTACTAACACAGCTGCTGATTACTAAAACTACGAAAAATGTCTGAAACATGAATGTTAATTTATGTTTCAGGCATTTTTTGTATTCAGCCCATGAAAGCATCTTCTTGTCCATTAATCGAGAGCCACCAAACTAGTATCTCTTGGGGAAAATTGATATCATAAGAACAAATACGAGGAGGGATACAATGACAGTTTTAAATACGCCACTCATATCTGTTTCCGAATTGAAAAAGTCACCAACTAAAGCTTTCCAACGAGCAAAATTGAATCAAACCGGTGTGTTTGTTATCAAACATGACCAAATGCTCGGGGTTCTTTTGTCATTGAGAGATTACGACAAAATAATGAAGGAAATCGACGAACTGCGCTGGAAAGTTTACAACGCCGGCATCGAGCACAAAATGAATAATAACGTTCCCTACTTATATACAGATTACGAGTTTTTGGGTCCAACGGCTGACCCCAATCCGTTTTTCCATAACGACTAACCTTTGGAGGAAAGTAACGAATTAGAAGAACTCCACCGATCGTTGGAAAATTCCAAATCGAACGCAGAATCAATTGGCCCCTTAACTGTATCCAGACAAAAAACCAGCGACCCGAAGTAAATCGGATCGCTGGTTTATTTTCAAATTGCCTGGAAGAAATATGCTTGAAGTATCCCTTCCGCCCAGCAATTTATTCGTTACCTGTGTGCAACTACAAATCATATTGACGGAACGGTGATTCCATAAAGCGGACGGCCAAATCACTTTGGTCGACATTACATATTAAGTTTGTAGAGCTGGAATGGGTAAAACTATGAATCGATGATATCTTATTTTGCAATAAAATCAGTATTAGTATTTAAATCAGTTCTAACTGGATCAGGTGTACGGTTAGTAGAATAACGATCAAATACCAAATTTACTGAAGATCCGTTTTGCAATTGAGATGCATTGGCTTTAGCGGTTTCAGTTGGATTGTATACGTAGAAGTAGTAAACAGGGATTGCTGTTGTGCTTCTGTTAGGATCCTTTTGACCATAGAATCCTGTGACATCTCCGAATGTTTCTTGACCGTTAGAATTCCAGATATCACTATGAAGTCTTTGAACTGTTTGCACAGTATTGGACTTTGTCGAATCGTTGATATCCTTAGTGAATTGGCTGTTGGAGTCGAAATATTTTGCGACAGTGAACATACCATTAGGAGTACCAACAGGTGGTAATGACTCATTTTGTGCACTGGTGGTCAAATCAGGATAACCATAAAGGAAATCACTTGCAGTTAATGATTGGTTTACAGTCCCATTAGTACCAGGCATTTGCAACTTAACCTTAGTTGCTGATGAAACTGGAGTTACATCAACAGTCAAAGTAGCACCAAAGGTAGCACTTGAGAGTGCAGGTGTAACAACAACGTTACTACCGTCGCCCTTGAGATCACCACTAGTTGTATTGAGCTTGTAACCAGAAGGTGCGCCAGTAGCAGCAATGAATGTTCCAAGGTTTTGTGCCTTAGCATTTACCAAAGCGCCAACACTGTTACCTTGCTTGGTACCAGTTGAAGCTGTTGTCCAAGTATTGGTGTTTGAAAGTGTCTTACCAGTTGAAACATCACGATAAGCAATCTTCACACTGGTATCAGCATTAAAGTTCTCAGCTGGTGTAGCAGGAGTAGCTTGCTTCAAACCACTGTAAAGAATCCAACCATTAGCTTTGCTGTTGGCAGCGTCAGTTGCTTCGATCTTAACCCAAAGGTCGCCTTCACGGGTCCGAGTTGTTTGATCGGTAACCTTGAAAGTAGCGTCCTTATAAGGTGTTGAGTCGGTAATTACCCGGCCCTTCTTGTATTGAGTCCATGCTGGGTAAGTATAAGTTACTTCAGTACCATCGTTTGAAGTACCAGGGTTGGCAATCTTATAGGTTGCAGCCTTTTGAGTAGCACTCAAACCAGTTGTTTGGCCTTGAGTGTTAATTGAGGCACTTGAGTTCACTGATGAACTGGTATCAGTTGATGCTTGTGGATCAGTGGTTGTGTTGTATTGCGCAACACCACCGCCAAATGCACCAGTTGATTTGCCGCCGTAGATCCAGCCACGGTAAGCACCATCAAATGAGACAACCTTGTAATAGACGGAACCACGGTTGGTGGTAGCGACACGGTAAGCACGAACGTTGTGTTGTGAGCTCTTTGAGTTAGCGAAGCTGCTTAAAACAGCCTTGCTGGCTTTCACTCGGGCACCACGTAAAGTACCAGCCTTGGTATATAATGCACTCTTACCGGTAAAGTTAACGTTACGAGTAGTAGCGTCACCCCCAAGAGCTTTGTTAGAAGTTACTTTCGCATATGATTTGGCACTTGCTGAAGTTGCGTTAGCAGTCCCAACAGCTGCGACAAGTCCTAATGCAGCAACCCCCACGAAGAGACTTTTTCAAAGTATTTTTCAAATGACATTCCTCCAATATGTTAAGAATTAAGCAAAGGCTAGTCGATTGAACCTAAAAAATTCTGGTTCATTAAGTCCAACGACCACCTAACCTCTTCAAGTATATCATCTTTTGAAAGGCCACCCAAAGATTTAGGACAAAAATAAACGACCCGACAGAATCGGATCGTTTATCTCAGAACCTTTTATGAAGAAATGAGCTTGAGGCATCCCTTCACTCCGGCTTGAACCCCAAATTTCCGTGGCGCAAACTTTACCATATTATATTGAAAAGAATTGTTCACACAAAAGGAGGGCAGACGAGTCGCATCGTCTAAATCCCCCCTTTTGGACTAGTTTGAAGAATGCAGTTTTAATGATCCATACGATGTTGGCGTATGTCTCTTATTGGAAGTGACGCAATGAACTTATTTTGAAACGTAGTCTGTGTTGGCGTTCAAATCAGAGTTGAGTGCGTTTGGTGTCGTGTTGGTTGAATACTTATCGAACACCAGGGTAACCGCTGATCCATTAGCCAAGGTTGATGCGTTGGCTGCCAGGGTCTTGGTTGGGTTGTAGACATAGAAGTAGTGTGCTGGAGCTGAAGCCGTGGACTTGCTTGAGTCAGTTTGACCAAAGAAGCCGGTTAAGCCAGTCGTGGCTACTTCATTACCGTTCACATCCCAAATATCACTGTTGCGGTAAATGGTTTGGACACTGTTGGATGAACTAGTGCTGTTCAATGCCTTGGTGAACTTACCATTCGTGCCGAAGTAATCGGCAACGGTGAAGGTTCCATTAGTAGCACCACCAGCTGGTAAAGCATCTGATTGAGCTGAAGCGGTCAGAGCTGGGAAACCATAGAGGAAGTCACTCGATGATAATGCTGAGTTGGCAGTGCCAGTTGTGCCGGCAACGTCAAATTTAACCTTAGTCTGTGAAGCAACTGGAGTCACATCAACTGTTAAAGTTGATCCAAATTTGGCGCTGGACAAAGCTGGGGCAACGGTGGCGTTGCTGCCGTCTGATGCAAGATCTTTATTATCAGTAGTGTTGATCTTGTAACCAGAAGGGGCCCCTTCAGCGTAAATGAACTTGCCGATGGTTTGACCCTTGGCATCCGTGTAGTTCACCGCACTGTTACCTTCCTTGGTACCAGTTGATGAAGTGGTCCAAGTGTTGGTGGTGGACAAGGTCTTGCCGGTGGAAACATCACGGTAGGCAATCTTGACACTGGTGTCGGCGTCGAAGGTTGACGTTGGGGTCGTTGTAGCAGTCGTTAAACCGCTGTATTTAATCCAACCATTGGCCTTGCTGTTGGCTGAATCAGTGGCTTCGATCTTAACCCATAAGTCGCCTTCACGAGTCCGTGTGGTTTCATCAGTCACCTTGAAGGTTGCGTCCTTATAAGGCGTTGAGTCAGTGATGACCCGGCCCTTCTTGTACTGAGTCCATGCAGGATAGCTGTAAGTTACCTCGGTGCCATCATTGGTGGTGCCAGGGTTAGCGATCTTGTAAGTGGCAGCCTTTTGTGCGGCAGTCAAAGCAGTTGTTTGACTAGCCTGGGCTGAAGTCGTCGAGTACGAGGATGCTGACGACGATGAGCTGGTGTCAGTTGAAGCCGATGGATCAGTGGTGGTGTTATAGGCTTTTACACCGCCGCCAAAGGCCGTTGTTGACTTGCCGCCGTAAATCCAGCCGCGATAGTTGCCGTCATATGAAACAATCTTGTAGTAGACGGATCCCCGGTTAGTAGTGGCAACACGGTAAGCGCGCCAGTTCTTTTCACTGCTCTTTGAAGTCGATAAATTCGACAAAGTGCCTTTGGTAGCCACTGTCTTGGCGCCCTTCAAAGTACCCGCTTTGGTATACAGTGCGTTGGTGCCGTTAACGTTGACGTTACGAGTGGTTGCGTCAGTCGTTAAGGCTTTGTTCGATGTCACCTTAGCGTACGACTTGGCACTCGCAGAAGTCGCGTTAGCCGTTCCAGCAACTGCAACAAAACTTAAAGCAGCAATTCCTGTATAAATGGATCTTTTTAAATTTTTATTCAATTTCCATTCCTCCTTAACAAAGAATACATCTAGTATAGCTTGTTATAGGAACAGTGAAATTACGCTACCTGAACAAATTTCTTAAGTTGTTTCATGAATATGACATGAATAAAACAATGCAACAAAAGTGAATAGATATTCTTAAATTATTCACATTTTAAGGTCTATTTAAGTTTGTCATTGTAATCAGGAAATGGGGAGCCAACCTTTCAAAAATGTTGAAGAGAAATCAGTATGTATCGGGTACACGAAGGGCCGAAGACAATTTCCGTTTGCCCTCGGCCCCTCATGTACTCTGTTTTCGGCCAAAGTATGCTTGAAGTACTTCAGCCACTCGCATAAACCGCTTGATTGAATATGCGACTACAAATCATATTTTATATCATATTGGATGAAACTTTGGAAAAGTAAAGGAGGACGGACAAGCTTCCTCGTCCGATCCCCCTTTATTTACTTGTAGAGTTGTGCTGTGTTATGAATCCGAAATGGATGTGTGTTTGGAAAGTGTTATCTATTGATTATTGTGCGATGTAATCAGTGTTTGCCTTAGCATCCTTAGTTGCTTCATTAGGTTGTGGCAAGTTGGTTACATAACGTTGGAGAACAACCTTAACAGTTGCGCCCTTTGATTGTGATGCAGCATTGTTAGCAAGAGTATCAGCGGAGTTAAATACGTAGAAGTAACGTTGAGTACCATTGTTTAATGATTGGCCAAAGAAACCAACTTTGTCAGTGCCAGTTGTTTGAGTACCAGAAACATTTGATAACTTGCCTGCTTTTGCAGTTGCGGCATTAACGGCTTTGTCAAATTCTGTTACAAATTTGGCGTTCTTGGTACCGGCATCACCAAAGAAATCATTCAAATTAAATGAAGTATCAGTTGTCTTGCCAAGTGCATTTGTTTGAGCATCCGGCGTCAATGCTGGGTAACCAAAAGCAAAGTCTGATGACTTCAAAGCAGTTAAAGTACCACTAGGTGCATCTTCTGAATAGAAGGCAACTTTAAGGGCAGCTTTAGCAGCTGGTGAAACGTCAACAGTCAAAGTATCACCAAACTTAGCAGTTGTGACATCAGGTGTGATGTTCTTGTTGCTGGCAAATGAATATCCAGTTGGTGCGGTTAACTGATTGTTGATGTAGTCAGCCAAGTTGTAACCACCATTGTTAACCAAGCTGGCAACTGAGTCACCTTGCTTAGTGTTAGTTGAGGCAGTGGTCCAAGTAGCACTCTTGTCTAACGTCTTACCAGTAGTCGTGTCACGGAAGTTAATCTTAACACTCTTGTTGGCATCAAAGTCAGTTGAAGGAGTGGTATCAGTGGTCTTAGTCAAACCGCTGTACTTGATCCAGCCATTGGCCTTGCTGTTCTTTGAATCGGTTGCTTCGATCTTAACCCATAAGTCGCCTTCGCGAGTACGAGTGGTTTGGTCAGTAACCTTGAAAGTTGCGTCCTTGTATGGAGTAGAGTCGGTGATAACGCGGCCCTTCTTGTATTGCGTCCATGCAGGGTAAGTGTAAGTTACTTGAGTACCATCGTTTGAAGTACCAACACTGGCAATCTTGTAAGTAGCAGCTTTTTGATCAGCAGTTAAACCATTGGTTTGGTTGCTGGTGCTGGTTGAAGTTGCTGAAGATGCTGATGAAGCTGAAGAAGTTGTGTCAGTAGTTGCTGCAGGATCAGTGGTAGTGCTGTATGATTCAACACCACCGCCAAATGCAGTTGCTGACTTGCCGCCGTATACCCAGCCACGGTATTGGCCGTCAAACGAAACGACCTTGTAGTAAACTGAGCCGCGATTAGTGGTTGCAACACGGTATGCGCGAACATTGTGTTGTGAGCTCTTGCTGTCAGCGAAAGTTCCTAATGTAGTCTTACCTGCGACAACTTTTGCGCCTTTAACAGTGCCGGCTTTAGTGTATAAAGCTGCGTCACCGGTAAAGTTGACGTTACGAGTTGTTGCATCGCCAGATAATGCCTTGTTAGAGGTTACCTTGGCGTATGTTTTAGCACTTGCTTGTGTGGCATTGGCAGTTCCGGCAACGGCCACGAAGCCTAAAGCAGCAATCCCCACAAAAAGTGATTTTTTCAAATTGTTCTTCAAATTCCATTCCTCCAATTGTGTAACAGATAGTCATCTAGTTTGAGCGCGCTAAACAAGAAGTGAAACAAAATTACTAAACTTGGCAAAAACGTTTAATTGCCCAGTAATTTTTCACTGCTAGAAGAATATCACAGATATGAAGAAAAATGTATATTTGAGCGAAACCTTCACAGAAAAGTCACATTTATACGGACAAATGAAAACGCCTCGCCACAGTGTTTACGTGGGGTAAGGCGTATTACTTGATGAAAATTGGTACTTTTAAATGTGTATATTGTGTGTATAAAGTGTGAAGATTTTGTGAAGATAACTGTTTAGTAAAGTAAAAAGCGGTGTACTGATAATGATTTGTGCAATTTCCTAAGCCTCAGGTTTGTACGCGTCACATACATATAAAGCGCCAGTGGGCGTCCCATATGTTCCACCAAAAATGTCGCCCATCAACAGGTGTAAGGTAACGGTCTTATAAGTCACATTACCATCGGCATCGAAACTTGGGTATTTAGGAGTCGTCAGCGTACTTAGATTATCGTTCAAGTATGTTCCCAATTCAGCCGCTGAATAGGTTGATCCCTTTGTGCCAACAAATTTATCCAAAACAACACCTTTTGACGAATATTGTTTGATTGCGGCATTGTAGAAATCAGCATTTATTTGTTCCACGGCAGCTTTTCTGGCTGTGCCATCCATGTGTTTGAGTTGGTAAACCAGGCTGTCCTTATCGCTCTCCTTTTGTGCAGCAACGTCACCAGCGCTCAATTGAATTTCTTTAGACTGATCACCAAGCTTAAAAGTAACTTTTGCCGTGCCATACTCGCTGTCTACCCCAGTCAACGGTTCCATTTCGCGAAAATTACCATCAATGGCAATTTGGGGATTGATTATACTGGGAACTGTCGTGTTGACGGCAGTCAGCTGAATGTTAACTTGGCCACCAAACGTTCCACGAGCGATGTTGTCAATTTGGCTGGCCGAAAGCTTGTTATCTGCAATCTGATAGCTACTTCCAGACAACTGCGTGTTAATTTGAGTTTGGATGTCCGCTTGATCATTACTGTTCAAGATCCATTGGGCATTATTGCTTTGGGATGTCCCCACAGTCTGTCCGGCAACTGCGGTTGCAGTCGTCCACTTGATTGTCTTGAAAGTTGTGCCGTCGGGCTTAATCAAATTGATGGTTAAGTTTTTGGCATCAGGATTGACAATCACTTGGTTCTGCGTCAGTCCACTCATCAGAATCCAACCGGCTGCAGGCGAGTTACTGTTGTTTGGATCATAAATGTGGACCCACTGATCGTTCTCACGTGTTCGAGTGCCGACTTGATCAATTTTGAAATTGGTGTTGGCATAAGGACTCGAATCTGTAATTGCTCGACCGACTTTGTACTGCGTCCATGATGGTGCTTTATAGGTGACAGATTTGCCATTATTTGCAGTTCCTGGAGTGGTGATTTTATATGTGGCATTCTGCTGAGCTGTCGTTAAAGCTGACAGTCCCTGGTTGTTGAAAGTCGCGTATTTGGTAACGCCACCACTAAAATTACCTGTACTCTTGCCACCGTATATCCAACCCCGGTATTGACCATCAAAGGTCACAACCTTGTAGTAAACGGAGCCTCTGTTGGTAACCGCAACACGATAAGTGCGAACGTTATCTCTGGAGTCCTTAGAACTGGCTAGACTTCTCAAAGTAGACCTCGTCGCAACTACCCGAGCGCCTCTTAATGTCCCGACCTTGGTGTACAAAGCCTTAGTGCCAGTGAAATTGACATTCCGGCTGCTTACCGGAATCGTCAGCGTTTCATTGCTGGCAATCTTCGCGTAAGTCTTAGCACTCGCACTTTGCCCCATTAGCGAGCCTCCAGCAACAGTGAGGCCTAAAATGGCGACACTCAAAAAGATAGATCTTTTTACCCTCAAGTTCATAAAATTCTCCTCAAAATTCTTATTTGTAACGGTTATTATTTTACAGTAGTTAAGGGTGGTATTCCATCTATTTTTAACGCTTTTCACAAGCATTTAAAGTGAGTTAAATATACGAGATTCAAGATTATTTTCTTCAACAAATTAATGATAGAATAAAGAATGTTCACTAGATCACAGCAATTATTTGAGGAGTGAAGTTATGAAGAAAATCATCTACTGTTTCCTGTTAACGGTCATGATGGTCGGCGGCGTCAGCTATTCCCAACCGACGACAACGTCAGCTGCAACGTACGTTTACGTGACTAAAACGGGGAAACACTATTTTTATCACCGGCATAACCGGGGGCTGAACCGGGCAAAGAAAGTCTATCGGGTGAAGCTTTCAACTGCCAGGAAACGGGGTTTAACGTTAGCTAAAACTGACTACAACCCACACAAGCGCAAGGTTACCCGCAAGCGCGCCAACCAAGCGAGGAAAAAGGCTAAAAAGACCAGCAACAAACCAATTCGAGTCAGCGGGAAACAAATTGTGATCATTAATCACAATCGACCAAAGTTTTCCCAGAGTACCCTTTCCCGTCGGCATGGTGCTTGGCAGCGATATGGCAATCTTGATTTCTTGAATCGGGCAACCACCGCCAATGCCCTACTAAACAAGAAGTTAATGCCAACCGGGCAGCGCGAACCACTGTACTTCGATCCAACCGGCTGGCACAACAAGCGGATCAAGGGAGGCTGGTTGTATAACCGTTGTCACTTGATCGGCTACCAGTTAACTGGGCAAAACAACAACCCCAAGAATCTGATTACTGGAACCAGATCACTCAACACGCCATGCATGCTGAAATATGAAAACCAAGTTGCCTACTATCTCCGCGGGAGTTACAAACATTACATTCGGTACCAGGTAAGACCAGTGTTCAAAGGTCACGACCTGCTTGCCCGCGGTGTTCAAATGCAAGGTAAATCGGTTGGCAGCAACCAAGTTCATTTCAATATTTATATCAAAAATATCCAAGCCGGCGTCAAAATCAATTACAAAACTGGCACTAGCCGCGTTGGCTAAAACAGCTTATGTATCAAAATAGGGCATCCCATTCGTGGGGTGTCCTATTTGCTTGAGCAAATTATTTCGAAGACTTGGTTTCTTTTGGTTTGTCGATGTCTTGAACAAAATCAAATTCATCGCGGTGGTTCTTCTCCCAGTCTTCTGCAGCTTCCAGGTATGGGATTAGGTCTTCAGGTCTTAAATCCTTAGCCATTTGGTGAATATCCTTTAGAATTTCTTCTTCACTTTTTAAATACTTTGCCATATTTAGCTCCTATCTGTTTACCTTGTCAGACTCATCTAAATCCTCATCAAAGAATGTGTCCTTAGAATCGTCCCATTTTTCAGCAGCTTGAAGATATGGAATTAGATCTTCAGGTCTTAAGTCCTTTGCAGCCTGATTTACAATTTTTAGTAATTCATCATGACTCTTTAGATATTCCGCCATTTCAATCACTCCGAATGCTGATCCTAGTAATAATATCCTTATTTCGAATACAATATTCGATGCCATTAGGAAGGAAAATATTCATCCTATCGTAAACATTAGTTGAAGTCGCACAACAGACACAGTCAATTTGATGAAACCACCCTCGCTGGATTGCATTCTTAATATAGTATTCAATTAGTGCGCCATCCAAAGCATGCTGTCTAAACGTATTTTTAAACCGTGTGTGTAGATTATTGATACCACTGTGGAAGAATGGGTCTTTAAGAAATTCACGGAAATACTTCATGTCTTCTAAATTGTCGACAAAATTGAGACTATTTCCAATCCGATACTCAATTTCGACTCTCATAATATCATATCTCGATAGTGATTTGTACATAGACGCCCAAAACTCGCCGGCTAATTGTTTATCCTCCAAGAATCCATACGTCCCATACCCCAAACTTCCAGGCTGCTTGAAGTGACTGCCTGCATAAAAATGTCCCCAGTCATTCTGTGGTATCCTAAACCCCTCTCGTAAAATCTTCCCTGCATTCGCATGCGATGTCGCATGGTAAAGTGTTGCCTCGGCCATGTCGGCACCCCCAAAATCATGTCTGTTAGTGATATCAATCATACCAAGTACGAACGTATGTTTCAACTTACAAATTGATTAAAAGGATTAAAATTGGGAGAAAAAGTGTTTTAGTGTGTCGTTAATTAATATCAAAATAGAGCAAAGCCTAAAGTGGCTTTACTCTACTTATACCTTGGATATCAGTCGTTAGGATGGCTGATCATACTGGTAATATGCTTTAACTGGAGTTCCATATGTTCCATCGTCCGCCTTATAAGACTGGAATGTATACTGGACCCACTTATCAGCATTCTGTACTGGAGTTTGAGAATGGTCCCCATCCGGAGAAAATACTGGAATCTTGACAGATTTCAACGTGTTAAGCGCTGAATGGTTCACATATTCAAAGGCAGTCTCGCCAGTAAATTTGGCGCCAGGATTTCCACTAAATTCGTCAAAGTTAAGACCGGTCGAAATAAATTGTGTCTTAGCTTGATCTAAATAAGTTTCAGTAATCCCGTTATATGCAGCTAGTCGAACATTGTCATCCTTAATACCACTTAAGAAGTTAGTCAGCAAGTCAGTTCCGTCCTTATCAGCCAACTGAGCTGCCGTAACATTGAAAGTTCTGTTGGTAGGAGTTGCCGCACCATTCGCTGTTGGATTGTCAACAAATTTATCATTTCCAACGTCACTTGGAATGGAATATCCATTTGGCGTAGTACTGTATAATCCGGACACTCCCTTTAAGGCCTGAGCAGTGTTATCATTTGCGTCCTTCTGTTTTCCATATGGATTGATTGTACTAATTCCATTTGAAATCGGCACCACATTCAGATAAACCTGCCCACCATATTGTCCGCGGGCAATGGTATCAATCTGGCTATCGCTCAGTGTATTTCCACCGGAAAGTTGATAACCTGAGTTATTCAAGGCTGTGTTGATCTGTCCCTGAATTGTTTGTTTGTCACTATCACTTAAAGTCCAGTTGGTACTGCCACTCACGGCTGAACCAACGGTACTCCCCTTAGTCGCCCCGCCTTTAACAAAATCAATTGTCTTCAGCGAAGTGCCATCCGGTTTGCGGAAATTAATTCTCAGCGCGTTGTCAGCAATGTTGGTCACCGCGTTCACCGAGATGTTCACTGAGCTACCAAAATTGGTTTGCGCAATCTGGGCAATCTGAGCCGTCGTCAACGTATCCAGTGTGTAGCTCGTCCCGTTCAAAGCATCCCGAATCTGGTTCAAGAGGCTGGCACGGTCGGACATGCTGATGGTCCAGTTGCCGTTATCGTTGTACCCAAAGTTGGTCCCCTTCTTGGCGCCGTCCCGAGTCACCGTGATTGATTTGATCACCTTGTTGTTATTGTTAGGGTCAACCAAATTAATCTGGATTGCGTTGTCGGCAATCGGTGCTTCGGCCTGCTTCAAGCCGCTGTACAGAATCCAGCCATTCGCAGGTGAATTGGCGTTCCCGGTATCAGTGATGTGCACCCACTGGTCGCCTTCACGAGTTCTGGTTCCGACTTGGTCAATCTTGAAAGTGTTGTTGGCATACGGCGATGAATCGGTAATCGCCCGGCCAACCTTGTATTGTGTCCATGCCGGCTGCTTGTAAGTCACCGTCTTGCCATCGTTAGCGGTTCCCGGACTGGCAATCTTGTAAGTGGCTTTCTGCTGGGTGTCAGTCAGGCTGGACAGGTTTTGATTTTTAAACGTGTCAAACGAGGTCACGCCGCCACCAAAGACGGATTGAACTTTCCTACCGTAAATCCAACCACGGTAGGCGCCATCATAGGTAACTACCTTGTAGTAAACCGATCCACGGTTGGTGGTCGCCACCCGGTATGCCCGGATGTTGTTCTGCGAGTTCTTGGAGTTAGCCAGCTTGCGAACCGTGGTCGTTGAAGCCACCTTCTTGGCACCTCGCAGCGTACCTGCCTTGGTGTATAAGGCGTTTGAGCCGGTAAAGTTAACGTTCCGACTGGTTGGGGCGCTGGTCATCTTCTGGTTGGAAGTCACCCGAGCATAGCTTTTGGCGTTTGCGGATTGGGCGGTTGCCGTCCCCGCGGCTGCAATAAATCCTAAAGCAGCCAATGACACGAATAAAGATTTCTTGAGATTAGACGTCATAAAAGTACTCCTCCTTTACAAAACTTAACATTTATCTACTCCTTAGGTACATTTTCATTATAAAGGAGGTATGTTTTGGGAGGCAATTTTGCGGTCTGGAGAATATGACAATGAAATTAATCCAAATAACAAAAAAAGCAAGTCCCTTTAAAGGCAACTTGCTTCTCGCATCAAAATACATATTTTACTTAGTTGGAGCGGTAACGTGTGGTAACTGAGTAACAGCAGAAGGATCATAAACAGCTTTAGCTGGGTTACCAAAGGTGCCGGTTAATCCCATGAGTCCAGTATGAACACTGTCAAACGAATAGGATATATTTGTTGTTGTAGAATCGGGAACATGGTTTTGTGCGTCCACAGTGAACAGTGGAAAACTTGGTGAGTGAATAGTCCACAAATTATTAGCAAATAATGTACCAGTCAGGTCAGCTATAGTCCATTGCTGCCCGCTTTGGCCCTTAAAGACATTGAAGTCTAGATTACTTGACGTATATTCATTAAGTGCAGCATCGTAAATCTGCTTATTTACATAATTGATTCCATCAATGGCAAGATTGCGCTTGTCAGTGTCGGAAGCACCAGCTGCGGCGGTACCTACATAATAATCAACAACCTGCTGAGCAATATCTCTTGTAACGTTGCTTGGAACATCATTAAATGGTTTAGTAGTGTGATCCAGTTGGAGCTTCGTTGTAACAGCATTCCCGTTTACTGAATTCAGTGACTTGCTATTCCCATCTGTATAAACATACGGTGTAATTGTACTTATAGCACTTGCTACAGGAACAACACTAATATAAACCTGTCCACCATAAGTCCCACGAGCAATCGTATCCATCTGAGCACTAGTCAAAGCATTACCAGACAACTGGAAGTTAGTCCCACTCAAAGCAGAATTAATCTGGTTTTGAATAGAAGTCTAATCGCCTGAATACAGTGACCAAAGTGTGTTACCACTTGGCTGGAACCC
Organism: Lentilactobacillus buchneri; assembly: GCF_018314255.1. Taxonomy (NCBI): domain Bacteria; kingdom Bacillati; phylum Bacillota; class Bacilli; order Lactobacillales; family Lactobacillaceae; genus Lentilactobacillus; species Lentilactobacillus buchneri. The sequence continues at coordinate 1,853,831 of NZ_CP073066.1, read as the reverse complement.
AACGTTACTACCTTTGTTGGCACCGCTCTTAACCCAGTCGGTGTACTTCAAAGTTGTGCCGTCAGGTTTAACAAGGTTAATTCGAACCGCGTTGTCCGCGATATTAGCAATCTTGTTCACAACCAAGTTGGTTGAACTACCAAAGTTAGTCTGGGCAATTTGCGCAATTTGTGCGGTACTCAAGCTGTCAAGACCATAACTGGTGCCGTTAAGAGCAGCTCTGATTTGGTTTTGAATGCTTGAAATATCAGATTGACTCATCGTCCAGCTGCCGTTTGAGTAGTAACCGAAGTTGGTACCCTTTTGAGCGCCGCTTCTAGTGATCGTCACTGACTTAACGACATTGGAGTTATTGGTTGGGTCAACCAAGTTAATTTGAATGGCGTTATCAGCGATTGGCGCTTGTGTCGTAGCCAATCCGCTCATCAAGATCCAGCCATTGGCAGGTGAGTTAGCGTTGTTAACGTCATAGATGTGAACCCATTGATCGTTCTCACGAGTTCGCGTACCCACTTGGTCAATCTTGAAGACGCTGTTGGCGTAAGGCGTTGAATCAGTAATCGCACGGCCAACCTTGTATTGTGTCCAGGCCGGTGACTTGTAGGTCACTGTCTTGCCATCATTGGCAGTTCCTGGATTGGCAATCTTATATGTGGCGTTTTGCTGAGCCGTGGTTAAGCTTGAAAGGCTTTGGTTGTTAAATGTGGTGTAGTGTGTAATTCCCCCGGCAAAGTCAGAATCATCTTTACCACCGTAAATCCAGCCACGGTATTGGCCGTTAAAGGTAACGACTTTATAATAAATCGAGCCACGGTTGGTAACGGCAATTCGATAAGCACGAACGTTGTTAGTGGAGACATTCGAGTTGGCGATACTGCTCAAAGTAGCTTTGGAAGCAACGACTCGAGCACCTTTCAATGTTCCAGCCTTGGTATACAAAGCATTAGTCCCCGTAAAGTTCACATTACGGTTCTGTGGTGCCATTGCCATCTTCTCGTTGGAGACAACGTGTGCATAAGTTTTGGCACTGGCATTTTGAGCATTAACAGTTCCTGCAGCTGCGATGAAACCTAATGCAGCCAATGATAGGAACAAAGATCTCTTAAGATCAAATCTCATGTAGAACCCCTCCTTAAATAAACCCAATAATATCTGATTATCTACACATCTTTATTATATATGAGTAATTTAGGGGGTTCAAGAAAAGGCCGTTATTGTTTGATGACGTTTTCATTACGGAACTGATGCACTATTTGTAAAGTTCAACCTGCCGATCATTTAACGGCTGTGGGTCTCGATTATCATCGCCAAAATGTTGATGGAACCAGTCGATTTGGCGATCGCTAATGGTAAATTCAGGATTGGTCAAAACGAGCCACTCAACTCCTTCAGTCAACGGCGGTGTCGTCAACGATCCTAAATAATGGAAGCCCACCGGATACCATGGCGCCCAATCGCTGATGTTCAGATCAACCGGTTCGGTCTTTCCATTTTCATAAGTCGTCATAATCTGCTGGAGCTTTTCATCGTCCAATTCACCGGCGGAAACCAGCAAGGCCACGACGACTAATTGGCCAATGTCATTTTGGTGTACCAAGTGAATCTCCAGTGGGTAGTGCTTGCCGTCAATCACGTGCTCGGATGGCGCGTGGAAATGAACCTGGACAAAGTGATACTCGCGATTAAAAATCCGTGCTGCCCCCTCACCGGTCAGGCGGACGGTTGTCCCATCATCCACTTCTTGATGCAATTGATAGTCGCTCACAACATGGTAGTCCAACGGCTCTTTTGACTTCAATGTCTGAGCTGTCTTAATTTCGATTGGTGACTGCTGGCTGCCAAAACCATTCGGCCACTTTGCTTGATTCTTGTAATCTAGCATAATATCCCTCCCCTTGGGTATCGTTCACCGCTATTTTACCTTATGTTGGGGTGACAAAACAGTTATCGTGTTGGAAGTTGGGTGTTTTTTTGATCTCACTTTGATTTGGTGGTCGCTCAATGACTACTTGGTAGTTGGATTGATTTTAGTTTGTGGTTGGTTTGTTTATATTTGGTTTTTGCTTTGATGCTTCCTAGCCGAAACCTGCGAAAAAAGACTGATTCCGGCCGTATAAGAAAGTCCCCACCAGATGCTTAGGAACAAGCATCTGGTGGGGACCTTCTTATACTCTGGAATCAAAGCGTCTTTTTTCTCACTCTGATTTTTAATCAGTGAAAGTGTAGTACACATTCACAGGCTGGCCAATCGTGCCATTGTAAGCATTGCTTGCCGTGTAGTTAATCGTGTTCCAAACAACTTGAATGGTATTACCTGAAGATGCCGGCACAACAAATTGCGGGTACTTCGGTGATTGCAGAGTCATCAAGCTTGGATTACTTCTGATGTAACTCATCAGTTGATCGCCGGTAAACGTTGAGCCATTTGCTGCGTTACCATTGGTGAAGTTCAAGTTGGATGGTGCCACATATTGACCTTCAGCAGCTGACTTAAACGTATTGTTCAAGTTGGTCAGGTATGTTGGCCCATAGTTATTTGGATCGTTAGTGAAGGCTTTAGTCATCGCATTCAAAATGGTCTGTTGTTGAGCAGATGTGAAGTTGTTAAAGTCACTAGCTGATAGATAACCGCCTTGGTTACCATCCACGTTTGGATTGGTATCCACAAAGTTGGCACCCATGTTAACAACCCCATTATTAACAGCAGTCAAAGCACGCGTCCCATTTGAAACATTATTACTGTTGGTTGCGTATGGTGTAATCGTACTGTAAGCCGTGTTGGTTGCGGTGCTGACAACGGGAATGTTAACCGTGCCGGTGCCAAATTGAGCAGCCGCTAAAGCAGCCCGCTGAACCGTGTTCAAATTGCTGGATTCAAGGCGGTAACCGGTGTTAACCAAGTTGGAATTCAGTTGGTTAACAATGTCGTTAGCAGTCTGATCAGTCAAAGTCCACAGGCCAGAGGTTGATGAATAAGTCCCCAGCGTAGTTCCCTTGACGGCATTTTGAACCGTGTAGTCAACCGTCTTGATGGTCTTGCCGCTTTGGTCAGTCAAATTAATTCGAACTGCGTTGTCAGCTTGTTGGGTTGACACCGGTGTTAATGAACTAAATTTGATCCAGCCATTGGCAACCGTGTTAGCTGGGGTTGTCGAAGTAATGTGAACCCAAACATCATTGCTGCCTTCACGAGTTCGATAACCACTTTGGTCAATCTTGAAAGTGGCGTTGGCATAAGGCGTTGAATCAGTGATCGTCTTGCCGACTTTGTATTGGGTATATTGTGGTGAATCCCAGGTCACAGCGTCGTCGCCGGTACCTGGATTAGTAATCTTGTAAGTCGTGCTGGTCTGCTGGCTGGTTGGCGTGGTTGACGTAAATGTCGTGTAAGGCCCAACCCCACCGGCGAAGCTGCCAGTACTCTTGCCGCCATAGATCCAGCCACGGAAGTTCTGGTCAAATGAAACAACTTTGTAGTAGACCGAACCCCGGTTGGTTGTGGCAACCCGATAGACTCGGAAGTTAGCGGTTGACACGTTAGCGTTGGCTAAATTAGAAACGGTCGCCTTGGATGCAACGACTCGCGCCCCGCGCAAAGTACCAGCCTTGTTATACAAAGCATTGGTTCCAGTTAAGGTAACGTTTCGAGTCGTTGGATCAGAATTCAAAACTGAATTCATGGTGACTTTCGCATAAGTCTTGGCGCTGGCAGTCTGGCTGGTTGCAACCCCCGCTGCAGATACCAAGCCTAAAGCTGCCATTGAAACAAATAATGACTTCTTTAAATTCATTTTCATGATGTGATTCCCCTCCTAATAATCTATTTCTTGACCCACGTATATTTTACCGCTTCTCATATGGTGGGTGTAGAATATGAGCTTTTGAATGTTAGCTAAAGCCAAGCATATCTTTCACGTATGGAACTAATTTCTTATAAGTTTGTTCTGGAATCTGATTAACAATTTTTCCGTTCCGTGAATTAAAGTCATAGTTCTGCAACTGCCACAGTGCAATATATCTGCGAATATTGCCGGCCTGCTTGCTTGTTATGACCACCGTACTCCCGTCCAGAATGTGGCTCGGCGTCAATCACGACAACATCTCTTTGCTCCGGAAATCTCATTATTCAAACCGCTCCTTCCCAACAGGATTAAGTGGTTGCAGTTCAGGATTTTCTTCTAAATCCTTCTGGTAATCATAGTTTTTCCATTCAGGATCGTCAAAAATATTTTTGTGCGTCACAGGGGTGAATACGACATTACCGTTATCCAAGACTTGAACCTCATACTTTGTCCCAATATTTGCGTCCAAGTCTGTAGGGACCGTCAAAACTCGACTATTCCCAGCTTTTCGTAATGTTACAATCTTACTCACAGTCATCGCCTCCATATTTCTTTTCACGAAAAGTATATACCAACATATTCTTTGCGGCGATACATATGTACATACAATTCGATCGGCTATCTAAAAAGCGATTCACCAAGAAATCTTTCTCCTGGTAAATCGCCTTTCTGTTAAAAACAATGTTGGGGCGTCACTATCAGCTACCTCTCAATTGTTTCGAATGTTTAAATAATTGTCTACAAGACTTATGGTATTAAATTAATATCTGCATAAGCATAGTATGCCTTGGCAGCTTTACCATAGGTTCCGGCATCAGCGCTGGTAGCAACGTAAGTCGTCTGATCGGTCACAGCCAAGACACCCGGAGCTGAGTAAGCAACTGGATATTTGGTTGAATGCAGAACGTTGGCATTATGACCATTGAGATAAGTCATCACACTAGAGCTGGTAAAGGCAGTTCCCGGAAGGCCGGTGAAGTCCGCAAAGTTCACATTGGTGCTGATAAATTCTTTGCGTGCTTGAGCTTTCATGGCAGAAATCAAACTGCTGGTAATCGCCTTTTGATCAGTAGCGTCAATATTATTGGCCACAAACCAAGTTTCCAGCAACAGTGGATTCTGAGCGGCTTGGGCTGCAGACATGCTGTAGGTCTTGCCGCTATCCGGTCCTTTAGCAGATGTGACTGCAGTTGTTGAATACTGACCATCAACCGCCGTCAAAGCACTTGGCGAAGTCAGATCCAACACTGCTTGAGCAGCTCCGGACAAACTGGTGAAGGTGCTCAAGTCCGCATCAATTTTGAATGCGTACGGCTGGATTGCGCCAACTTGATTCTTAACGGCAGAGACGTTCAAGTAGATTTGACCGCCAAATTGGCCGTGGGCGATGGTGTCGATTTCGCCGCTGGTCAAGGTATTATTGCCGGCGTTCAGCTCATAAGTCGAGCCAGTCCCCAGTGCCCCATTAATTTTGTCTTGAATGGCTGCGAGGTCAGCTGAGGATAATCCCCAAGCGCTGTTGCCGCTTAATTGATAACCGAGATTGTTGCCTTTCACAACGCCGGTCTTGGTCCAATCAACTGATTTGTAAATCGTATCATCAGGTTTGACAAAGTTGATCCGAACGGCATTATCCGCAATTGGATCGGCTTTCTTAACCACTAAGTTAACCGAACTGCCAAATTGAGTTTGGGCAACCTGAGCAAGTTGGGCAGCACTCAAGCCTTCCAAGCCGTAGTTGGTCCCATTCAATGCAGTTCTGATTTGATTTTGAATTGTGTCTTGATCATTGGTGCTAATCGTCCAGGTGCCGTTGGTATTGTAACCAAAGTTGGTTCCCTTTTGGGCGGCTGATCGAGTGACGTCAAATGATTTAATGACACTCGAATTGTTATCCGGATCAACCAAATTAACCCGAATCGCATTGTCAGCAACCGGTGTGCTGACTTGAGTCAAGCCGCTCATCAAGATCCAACCATTAGCAGGCGAATTGGCATTGGTGACATCGGTAATGTGAACCCATTGATCATTTTCACGGGTCCGCGTACCGGTTTGGTCAATTTTGAAAACTGATTTAGCATAAGGCGTTGAGTCGGTGATTGCCCGGCCACCTTATATTGCGTCCACTCAGGAGATTGATAAGTCACGGTCTTGCCATCATTGGCCGTCCCAGGATTAGCGATTTTATACGTTGATCCTTGTTGAACAGCTGACAAGTTTTGGCTGGCGAAAGTCGTATAGGCGGTGACCCCACCATTAAAGCTGGCTTTGTTCTTGCCGCCGTAAATCCAACCGCGGTACTGGCCGTCAAATGTGACTACCTTATAATAGACAGATCCGCTATTGGTTTCGGCCACCCGATAGGCACGAACGTTATCGGTTGAAACGTTGGCGTTGGCTAATCGGTCCAGTGTCGCCGCCGTGGCAACCACGCGGGCACCCTTGACATCAGCTGGTTTATTATACAGCGGATAGATCCCGGTAAAGTTGACATTGCGACTGGTTGAAGGTGTTGTCATGACGCTGTTTGACACCACATGATCATAACTCTTGGCACTCACTGCCTGCATACTTGCTGTCCCCACAAGTATGGTAAAACCACAAGCCATCAAAGATAGCTTTAAAGCCCTTCCAGATTTCAAATTCAATTGCGACTCCTCCTTGAATGATCGTTTAAATGTGATTCGTTCACTAGCTAACTAGATTGTATATTAGCATTATCAAAAGCACAATAGAATATGGTAGATTGTAAAATTAATCCGAACGCTGTTCGGGCAAAAAAGATCAGCTTCCTTTAAAATGGTGTTTACCACAAACCCATCTTTTAGGAGCTGATCTTTTGTCTAGTATAACCTATTCCGAACGAATTAAAATCGAAACCTTTTGTGAACTAGGGCTGTCCAATATCCAAATGGGCGTTCGGCTGAACCGATCACCGTCAACAATTTCTTATGAATTATCTCGATGTCAACCTTATCAGGCTGAATTAGCACAAACAGATGCCGAATACAAGCGATCACGATGTGGTCGGAAAACTAAGCTGAGCGATGAGTTAAAGCAAAAAATTCTCAACCATTTACGTCTAAGCTGGTCACCAGGAATGATTGCTCACGAATTTAAACTAGCTACTAAATCTATTTATAATTGGCTAAATCAGGGGAGAATTGATTTCTCCTTGAATGATCTACCTGAACATGGCGTACGCCAACGGCGTAACGTTGACCAACGATCCAAATATAATCAATCTTTGGGGCGATCAATTGAACAGCGTCCCATGATGATTAATCAACGTAATCGCATCGGCGATTTTGAACTAGATACAGTCGTTGGTCCTCGTGGGCATAGTAAGGCAGTTTTATTAACTTTAATCGATCGCAAATCACGGTTCCTTTGGGCATACCGGTTAAAAGATCGGACGACAGCGACTGTTAATGAAGCACTAACTAAGTTCCTAACCACTTTTAATGGTCCGGTGCACAGCTTTACTGTGGACCGTGGCACTGAGTTTAGTGGGCTAGTATCACTTGAATCACAATATGGTATTAAGACCTATTACTGCCATGCTTATACGCCAGCTGAGCGCGGCAGTAATGAACGATTTAATCGGAACTTACGCTATTTTTATCCTAAGGGGACTTATTTTGAGCACATTAGTGCTCAAGGCTTGAAAACCACCTTACTCGAAATTAATCAGAGACCACTTAAAATACTTGACTGGCAAACACCTTATCAGGTCATGCTGACCAATTTGTCAAAAAATTCGGATTAAATTTGCAATCTACCATATGAATAAATATTTATGGAGAAATTTAACTAAAAGGGCTTGTAACGTAAGCTCAAATAGTATCCAGTCAAAAATACTTCCACATAAAAAGAAGTGCGTACTACCTGAATATTAATTCGTCTCAAGATATTTCAAAAAAGCAAAATCCCCGTTCCAATCAGAGCTGGAATGGGGATTCATAATATCAGATTTTTATTGATTTGTAATAGTACCAGTTGCAGTCAAACCATCCAGCTTGATCCAGCCGTTGACAACGGTGTAGGCCGGATCAGTTGCGACGATGTATACCCAAGTATCGCCTTCCTGAGTCCGAGTACCGATTCGGTCAAGACGGAATCTTGCTTCGCCGTAGTTAGTGGTGTTATCCACTTGACGGTCGTCATGGTTCAATTTGTATTGCGTGTACATTGGATCCATGTAAGTTGCGCTTCTACCATCGTTGGCAATGCCTGGGGTGGTAATGCGGTAGATGGTGTCCTTTTGAGTTTGGCTCAAAGTGCCTTCAGTAAAGGTCGTGGTTGGCTTGATGCCGCCAGCAAAGTTGCTGGTACTCTTGCCACCGTATACCCAGCCACGGTATTGGCCGTCAAAGGAAACTACCTTGTAGTAAACGGATCCCTTGCTGGTAACGCCGTAACGATAAGCCCGCAAGTTGTTCTTTGATTGACGGGCATTGATGAGATCTTTGATGGTCGACTTAGTGGCAACCACACGAGCACCCTTCAAGGTTCCCATCTTGTTATACAAAGCATTGGTACCAGTGAAAACAACGTTTCTATCATATGGGTTGGTCTTCAAAACACGGTTAACCTTAGTCGTTGGATATGACTTCTTCTTGGCATTGGCAGTTGTAGTCCCCGCTGCAGCAAACAAGCCAAGCGCTGCGATTGATACGAATAATGATTTCTTAACATTCAATTTCATGTATAATACCCCTCCACATTCATATTTAGTACAGTTATATTATACCGCAGAACCCTCCTTATTTTGTTATAAGCAGAGAAACAGAATATTAAGATCTTGTAACACGCTTCACATAAGTAAGTAAACGCAGGACGGTGCGGGATGGCATGAACCACCCTTCCGCCCGATTTTACTCTTGTATCTGATACACCACAAGTTGGCATAGTTGATGGACAGGGTCTTAAGCTTCTCGTCTGAAGTCTTGAATACCAATTCTAATTTACGCATCTGTGTTTCCTCCTATTAGTCAGTGATGATTACGCTTGTGGTGCTTGAGGTGCGGCCGGTGCTTTTGGTGCGTCGCTTAATTCAACGTGGTCGGTTGAAGATACGGCTGCGTCAGTGATGTTACCGTCGATCAGGCTTTCAAGGATCTTACCGAAAGCGGCCACTTTTTCTGCAGTTACATTTTGAGTAACATACGCAAAAGAGTGCTTAACGCCCTTCTTGTGATCCTCATTAACCAACGTATAGGTAACATTTGATTTCATCCAATCTTTTTGCATTGTCTTTCTCCTCTATTCTGCTTAATTTGTAAGTCGTTGGCGCCAACCCTTACACTATTACTAACAAAATGAACCCCCAAAAGTGTTACCTTTTTTCAAAAGTTTTTTTGAAGCTTGTTAATAACCCGCTTCCGCCAAGCGTGCACGCACTTTCGACTGACACCACATTCTTTAGCAATCTCTGAGATATTCATCCCATAATCATAAGCAAGTACCAAATATTTGATTTCCTTTGGGTTCAACTCCGTCATTAGCTGTCTTGATAGAATATGCGTGTCATAGTAGCTTACAGAATTTTTCCCATCAGGCAGTTCTGCCAGCGGATCAACATTGTCATCCGGCACTTCAACATGCTCGGTGATCGTGATTTGTTTGTGCAGATAATTGATTAGATCCCAATACACGCCGCGATAGATGTAAGCCAGGTATGATTCAGGCTCTTTTTCCAGGTTGATGGCTCGAATATATTTTTCAACAAAGGAAAGCATCCCTTCTTGAACCATGTCATCATAGTAGGTATTTTGCTTGGAGATATGCAGCTTCTTCAGCACCCCATAGACCACCAGCTCATGGTCGCCGTCTAATAGGAAGTCAAATGCATCTTGGTACAATTCGATTTGCTTGTTGTTACGTTTCATCATGAATCCACCTTTGATTAGATTGGTGATCCATTGGCCAATGTCACAAGCAATGAGTATAGATGGAAGGTGATGGCGGAACAACGTGGGAGATTTAGGCGGCTTAGTGCCTGGTAATCCTGGGTTTGTGGGATTTGGCTGTGTTCAGTGCTGGCGACTTTTCGCTAAAACGCAAACTTTTAGCAACTTTTGCGTATAATATGTATTCAACGAGGTGATTGGATGAAAATGGCGACGGAACAAGAAGCATTGGATTTGTTGGCACAGGTTGGCGTGCACTATCGGCGGGTGGACCACCCTGCCATTTGGACGATGGATGATCCCAATGCACCCCAAGGCCTACCTGAGGTGAAGAATCTGCTGCTGAAGGATCGCAAGTCCGATCAGTTCTATTTGTATCTGGTCGACAATCACCGGGTCGACTTTAAGTCGTTGGCTGAGCAACTGGGGTTGGGCCACAGCCGGCTGAAATTCGCCAGCGAGGAAGAATTGGAATCCCTGCTCGGCGTCGTCTCCGGTATGGTCACCCCACTGGCATTGATGCACGACACGGACGACCAGGTGAAAGTACTGATTAATAAGTCACTGGAATCGATGCCGGAAATCTCTGCTCATCCGAATGTCAACACGGCGACGATTTTGATGTCTTACGCTGATTTGGTGAAGGTGTTGGCTGCCATGGGGAAGGTGCCGACGATGATTGAATAACATCCCCCACTGATTTCTGAGTCATCAATCAAAAAAGTCTAGCGCCACCATTCGAATTCAATCGAAGGTGACGCTAGACTTTTTAGTTGCGCTTAATCCAAGATATCCGGGTACTCATAATGAACGCCTGGTATCTGGAGGGTATTAATCATGTCAATGCCCAAGTAATCGAGAATTCCTTCCGGCACATCCGGCGCGACCAAGACGGCAGCGTTTCTCGAGGCGATGATGCCCTTCTCCAATCGGCGGTCTTTGCCGTCAACTTGGAAGTGGGTCTCGTCCACCGGGTCGTAGGAATAACCCAGACCGGATGGGACGGCACCGGTTAAGACTTCTTCAAGCGCCGTGTCAGGATAATCCTGGTGGTGCTGGATAACCCCAATGATTTCCCCGTGACCCCAGTCAAAGACTGAGAAGGTGCCGTCAGGGTCACTGATAACGTTGGTCAGGTCCGGCACGATTTCTGCTAATTGTTTGCGATCAATTTTACTGTGATCTTCATTTTGCATGTGTCTCACATCCCCCTTCTTTAATGATTCCGGCAACATTCTCACATGATCGATTACAAGATGATACTTGCATCCCGCCACCGACTAAGGATTCCTTTTATCCTTCTCAAATTCAAACGAGTCGGGAAAAGAAAATGACTGAATCGAAATTGCCGGTAAATAATCCAACAGCGATATTTGTCTAACAATCTCTTTAACTCGCGCAGACACGACGGCCATGACCAGTTCGCGAGACATTTCAAAAATGTCATGCTCACTGCTAACTTCACTATCCTCAATTAAAAAGGTCATCATCAAGTCAAATAATACCGATCGATAATTGGTCTTTTCTTCGTCATTTAACTGAGTCTGAACTTTGACGGTAGAGGTAAAGAGAATGTTGGCGTCTTCTTTTGAAATTCGCAAATGCGTGTTACTCAAAGAAGTTTGTCCGACCTCTGAATAGTCTGAAGGGCTGGTCACTCTCTTCTGGTCCGCTTCGGGGTTAATCTTATATTGTAGATTGTTAATTCTATAGTTATTATAACGAAATTTCATTCATTACCTCCAGCCGGTCAAAGATGTCACTTTCTCAGAACTACTATCAAAGCTGACACTCTTAGACAAAGCGGATACAGACTCATTAGCCGCCTGTGAACCCAGATCTTTAACAGGAACAGTAACTGAATCAGAGAGTGACTGAGAATTGCGGATTACGACTGTTAAATCCAAATCATCTTTTTGCTGGTCTTTTGCTTGATTTAACCTTCTAATAATAGAGTGGTATGCGTGCACATCAGTCGAGACACCCATTTCAAACTGCAGAAAAAGTTGTAACGACATCCCCAAAACATTAGCGGTTTGTTTTTGGTCAAGCTTTAATTCATGTTCAAGATTCATGATTTGCTGGGAAAGCTCAAAATACTCAGAATTCAAGAAATTATTGACACGATCTGAATTAAAAAGTTCCTGAAAGTTTTGTTTACGTTGTCTAATCTCATCGTTCATTATTGGGCTCCTCCTTCCAAATGTTTCCTAGAATATGGTGCGACTTTCCATCTTCTAAAAATGTCTTCAGAGAAATGCTGATTTTCAATTTTAGTAATAACGTCCACTGAATCACTGGCTAAGCCATTGGTCAATTCATTCATACGAACCGGATCCGTTAATTCACTTTTGGTAAATCCAAAATGAATATAATAACCGCCAGGTTGGTGTTCTTTTGGATCACTTAGTGTAGGCCTAGAAGTAATAAATAAGATTCGTCGTTTTTCGTATGCAGCATTAATCCGAATTTCATAGCAAGGCCTATCACTACGATTAAGCAACTCGATAATTTTTGAATTAACCAGCCGTCCAAACTTGTCCGTAACGTATGTGCTAAACACCAAATGCCCCTTAGGATCCTTAACCATCTTTTCAATAATGCCGGTATCAACATCATATTTAAGCTGAGACATTTTTGTTAAAATGACAATCAGCTGTCTGAAGGCATATTCATCATTTTGAATTTCACGTTCCACGTATTGATTAAAAATATATTGCTTGTGAGATGGCCAATATGGCAATCCGATCGTAAAGAAGTGTTCCATCACTTAGCCTTCCATATAAGTCTTTCATAGCAAAAATATAAATCTTGATTACATTAACTATGTCTAGAATAATTATAACCTAAGATAAAGTGATGATAAAACAAAAGTTGGCTAACTTGCAATCCATAACCTCGAGTTTGGACGATGACAGGATTATATATCCGGTGAGCAGGATATAGTAATATAAAACCCCTTGAATTAGATTTCTCCAATTCAAGGGGTTCAGTTCTCGTCGCTACCAAGCTCAGCACTCATTGTGACCTTACATATTGCTAATTATTAGCATTGTTGAACTTGTTATAAAGCTTGTTGAAGTTGATTGTGCCAAGTCCAGTAGCCTGGTTGTACAGCTTGCCCGGTTGGCCAGTGTAGTACAAGTTGTCGTTGAAGTCCGCGTCGTCAAGGACGTTAAATGGACTGTCGGATTCTTGGGCGTACTTGTAAATCTGTGGGTTCCAGAAACCGATTGGCGTCTGGCGGCCACTATTCATAACTGCATTAGCAGCGGCCATTTGTGGCGCGGTGAAGCTGGTTCCGCCATCGATCCGCCACAGAATTCCGTTGGCCTTGGTGGCCTTCTTAGTCTCAGGGTTAAAAGTGTACTTCGGTCCGGAAACAATTGAAGCGTAACCGGTCAATGGATCGGCGTTACCGGCAACGTCAGGCAGGTTCCAGCCAGTCTTGGTACCTGTGATGACGTGAGGATTCTTAGTGATCGAGTATTTACCATTCTTGAAGGTCAGGTAGTTCATGGCTCTAAAGGTATTAACCCCCGGAACGCCGATTTGATATCTCGGGGTTGGGTTGATGTCTGAGAAGCCACCGCCACCACCGGCGAAGCTGCTGTATTTGGTGTCATAGGCAGGTCTGGAGTAAGTGTCGCCCCAAGCCCGTTCCTTGTTCACGGAGATCAGATTGCCATCGATAATCTTTTGGTATGGCAAAGTGGTTCCGCCGACTTCAACTTCGTATGGTGAAGTGGACATGATGTGGTTCTCTTTGGCACCTGAAAGTGCATATGGACCACGGTCGCCGCTGGCTTTGAAGACGGTGATTCCTTGAACGGCCGCCTGTTCCAACAGCAGGTTAAATGCGTGACTGTATTGGCTCAGTGAAGCACTTGGGTCAGGCCAGTTGGATTTGGTTTCAAAGGCCGGCGCCATACTGGTGGTGATCTGCTTGTCGTTGTTGTCTGAGACTGCAGTCATGAAGTTGTTGTAAAAGGCTGATGTCAAAGTCGTCTTGGTGCCATACTGAACGGCTGTATAAAGGTCGATCTGGGCCTCTGGCGCAATCGCTGAAGCAGATTGAGCATCCAAAGTGGCCTCCATCTGAGCGGCACTGATTGACTTATTCAAATCAGCTTGAGCCTGAGCCTGGGTCGCCACGGTGTAAATGTGGTGAACCCGGCTGATGTCGTCGTTAACGCCGGCTTGCTTCCAGTAGGTCAGCATGTCGGCATCCCGCACGTCACTATCATTGATAATCCCGATGCGCTGACCGGACCCTTCAAGGCCTTGGTCGTACAAATCATCGACTTGGTAAGCTTTGGCAAATTTGGCAGCACCGTACTTCTTCGAGAAGGCATTGCCGGTGTACTTGATGTTCGGCTTGGTGTCGGTCGTCGACAAAGTGGTCGTGTCACTGTGGGTGGCAGACTTCTTAGTCGTCTTCTTGGCCTTGGTTGCGGTCTTGGTCGTCTTCTTAGTCTTCTTATTTGGGTTCGTCGAATACAGGCCAATCACGGCAACCACCTTATCGGACAACTGTCCCGGTAATTTGTAGGACGTGGTTGGATGATACCCCTTCTTCTTGGCTGGCACGTACTTCGCCTTGAAAGCCTTCTGCAGGTTGGTCGAAGTCCCGGTCAATTTCATCGACAGGTTGCCAGGAAACGCCTGGGCCTGGACGTGATATTTGGCTAAATAATCTTGAAATGCTTGTATGTAACTGTCTGACTGGCCGAATTTGTCTGCGAAGGCACTCGGTGTCAAATATTGATGATACTGGCTGCTGGTTGGATCAACCGTGTTGTAAACGTAGTCGGTCAGCTCGTTCTCATCGCTGGGCTTAAAGGTCACGTTGACAACCGATTTCTTCTCGGCAGCTTTGGCTTGATCGGCGCTGATTGCCAGCCCGGTACCCAGTACCAGCAGGCTGCTTAACGCTGTGATCACAATTTGCTTTCCCCTCAAATGAATCACTCTTTTCTTTAATATAGTATGCATTTATTATACCAATCCAGTGCGGTGATTACTGGAATTTAGTCTTTGAAGCCACATAAAAAGTGGTCGACAAACTGGATTGTCCGACCACTGGATTTGAAGTGCTGGATTTTAATCGACGTTATGCGTCCGCGTCCATGGTGACCTTTTCAACGATCTCTTCTTTTTGGAGGTAGTCCTCGATGCCTGCCATCGCTTCTTTTTCATCATCGCCATTAATTTCAATTTCAATGTAACTATCCTGGGGAATTCCCAGTGACATGACACCCATGATTGACTTGAGATTCACCGTGCGGTCGTTGTACGTTAACGTGACGTCTGATGTATATTCCTGGGCAGCCATGACCAACCGGGTTGCCGGCCGCGACATGATGCCCGTTTCTGCGAGTACTTTGAACCTACTTTTTTCCATGACATTTCCCTCTTTGTTAAAAGTATAGTAACCAGTTAAATTTATTTTATAGTGTAAGCGTTTTCTTACTGATAATCAATACTTTTAGGGTGGTATTGACCAATTTTAGTAAAAAGTATAAAGATTTGAGTATATTTTATAAACCAACCTGGTCATTTTAATGATTTCTAGCGGATCTCACCCAACAAAGTCAACGCTCCCAGAAAATTCTTTAACCTTTCGCTACCAAATCTTTAACACTATTTCAGCCTGACATCTTTCGTCAATAGACCACAAAATTCCTGTAACCTTCTTGAAAAGTTGCGGGCTTATGATGACCCTACCAAATCTAATAACGAGGTGTCTTCATTGAAATTCACGAAATTCATTCTGAGCTTTGCGGTAGCCGGTGCCATCATGGGTGGCGTTGCGACAACTGCCAGCGCAGATACTTATAACAACACCAACGCAACTTACAATCAACAAGCCAGCACCAACTATTACAATCCAAATGCCGGCACACCCAAGGCAACGGTCAACAGCAACGATTCAAGAGCCGATGCCGTGGTTAGCCTGGCTAAGCAGCTGGCAACCCAGAACATCCCCTACGTCTGGGGCGGCGAATCGCTCCAAGGCATGGACTGCTCCGGTTTGACCGACTACGTCTACCAAAAAGCAGCCGGCATCAGCCTCGGCCACTACACCGTGACTCAGGAAAGCCACGTTACCAAAGAAGCTGTCTCTGAAGCACAACCGGGCGACCTGTTATTCTGGGGTGATGAAGGTGCCACGCATCACGTTGCCATCTATATCGGCAATAACCAATTTGTGGCCGCACCGCAACCAGGACAGAACGTCGATGTTGAGACGATCAGTAGTGCGTTTATGCCAAGTTTCGCTGGGCATGTGAACGGATAGTGTGCGTAGTAAATTGGTTAGACTTTGAGCATTAGTCAAATACCTTTTCGGCCTTATGCATTCCGAGCCAACTTAATAGCACAAAGACCAGCTAAAAATGAGCTGTACCTCCAATTACCATTAGGAGATACAGCTCATTTTTATGTTTTAAAGGTTTTGCGAAGAATCATTTCAGCACATTAAGATTGCCCGTTTCAATCAAGATAAGCACTAATTCATCGCTATCGATTTGATAAACCACGACCCACTTATCAAGTTGACTACTCGCCTTTCCAATGCGTGCAGGATGAAACTCACGATACCCACGCCATTGCCCAACCAATGGATGATCGTGAATTTTGATCAAAGTGTCGTGATCTTTATTAAGAATTGCACGGAGACAGTCCTCAATCAACTCAACAGGATAATGCTTCTTTTTCAATCGTTTCAAACTTCGTACATATTGTCCAGTTGCCTTAATTTGAAGTTGAGTTATAATTTGTCCGACCACCGTTTGTAATCTTCAACACTTCCAATGTTGAGGGTCTGACCGTGTTCAGCTTCAAACTTCGCTTGCATTGCTTCTGGGGAGTTCAATAGATCGCTCACACCATCTTCTGCGGCTGAGATCAATGCCAATCGAAGATATTCCGAGACTGTAATTCCGACATTGGCTAAATTTTGTTTTGCCTTTTCTGCTATTTTTTCGTTGACTCGGGTAGAAATTGTCTTATTCTTCATATCCACTGCCAATGAAATCACCTCTTTTGATTGTGTAATACCTGCGTCTTACAATAATTATATTCGATTCACACATATCGTCAAGCAATTTATCTGCTTCATTACAACGTCACTCCGCCTTTACCACCTAATGCATTTTTCTTCCAGTCATCCCAAGTAATCAGTTTATAAGCCGCGTCCCAGAAATACCACTCCAAAAGGCAGCTCTTCAAGAATGTCTGCTTGGCTTGCTCCTGCTCACGTGGGGTCGCTGACTCGGCTTCGTGATCGATGATATCAAAGAATTGCTGGATATAGCCGTTTGGCCCCAGAAAATCATCCCCGCTCATTGAAAGGAAACTTTGGAAGGGCTCTTCTTTAACTCTGGTCTGAGTCGCAACAAATTTCCCCAATTCAACGTACATCCACTCCCCCGCCGCAAATGACGGCAAAATCTGCAGGACACTGTGAGTTTGAATGGTGGCTGCCATGTGCTGGCGATAGAGTTGGTTAATCGGCTGAATGGTGGTTTGCTTCAATGATTCCCAGTCATGGGGCATCGACGCCGGTTCCCGTTTGAGCCAATCATCCAGCATATGAAGCTGCATGTCCTGCCGTTTGTGGAACAACAGTGCCTGGTCGGTGGTCGTGCTGTGGTTTATGAGCGCATTGATGACCGCAACTTCGTTATACTCAAAGGCGATGTCCTGCTCGTCGTAGTAACGGAGTTGTTCCTGTGATAACTGCCCTTTGATAATTCCTTGAACAAATGGGTGTTTCTCGTTGGCAATCAAATAGGGTTGAGCTTCAAACAAGATATCTTGGGATAATGACATGGTATTTCCTCCTGTCGTGGCGGGTACCGGCAAAAAAAGACCAGCGGCAGCTAAATTGCCCCTGGTCTTTGCGTGTTTGATGATCCTCATTTGCGTTATAAAAAACATTTTGGATCGGTCTTCCTGCGACAGTCCTAACTGTATCAGGTTCCATGGGTATCATCTCAGCCGTTGGGGCACCCCAGACCACGTATTATATTGTGTTACAGTTTTGATTATAACGGGTTCGGGGTGGAATACAACCGGGAATTTAATGTTCTGTCCTTCAAGATGACAGGTCACTTCGTAACAGTGACAGTCGCCGTTGCCGTTGCGGTCATGCCGTCCATCAGTTTGAAAGTATATGTGGTGTGGTACGTTCCAGGAAGCTTAGTATTTACGTCAGTGGATATTTGAACTCGATCCAACCAATCCCCTCTCTGATAGCTGACACCGGTCCCATCCATCACAGACCAGAGGTAACTTTTTGGATAATAATCGTCCCCAGTAAGAATCTGAGCATCACTGACAAAGATTATCGGTTGAACCCAATTCAAAGTGATCGTGATCACATTCTTGTCTTTGTCAAAACTAACTGCAATTGAGGCATAGTTCATCGGAGTTGGGTCATTAGATTTCAACGTCTGCCCGTCACCAAGATCCTTGAGCTTAGTGGCCGCGGTATCGGGATTCTTGGTCAATTCACTCAAAACACTAGCGTACTGATCTTGATACATCTTCAAAATTTGATTGGAAACGGCTTGGTTCTGGGACGTTCCCAACTCATAAACATTGTAGTTAATTGTCAATGGATTTTTGGCTGGGACCTCAACAGTTTTCGTGACCGTATTTGTCACCGTGTTAGTCACAACCTCAGGCGGCGATTGCACATAATTGGTCACGGTCGTGGTCGTGTTGGTTGGTGGCGTTGTGGCGGCTTTCAGGCTGCTGCTGTTCAACCAACCGTTGAACTCAGGATGAGTGTCATCAACCACATAGTAGAAAGTGCCGTAGTATTGCCTGGTGAGCTGTTTGGCGGCCGTCACCCGCAATTCATCGTTAGCGTATGGCCTGGAGTCAGTCGTCTTTAACCGGGCACCGTATTGAGACCATGGAATTGCCGTCCAGGAGTTGCTCGTCCCCGAAATGCCTGGATTTCCCAGGGTAAATTTTGCGTTTTTTACATCGTCTGGTAACGGAACATCTTTGGTGGTCTGAACGCTGCGGATCCCACCTTGATAGTCGGCCTTGGTCTTTCCCCCGTAGATCCAGCCTCGCCACTTGCCTTCAAAGGAGACGACTTTGTAGTAGACTTGGCCTTTGTTGGTCGTTGCCATGCGGTAGACGTTGAAGAAGTCTTTTGACCGCTGGGAATTGCCGAGTTGCTTGAGCTGTTTGGCTGATGTCACCGCCTTGGCGTTTTTCAATACGCCGGCTTTGTTATAGATCTTGTTCTTGCCGGTAATTGCAACGTTCCTATTGGTGACTTTGGTTGCTGTAATGGGTACGTTTGACGTCACTTTGACCTTCTTAGCTGCGTCGGCTTGAGTTGTAAGGATCATTGTACCAATGGCAAATGCTCCTGCAAGTGCGCCCATAATTTTTAAGTTATTCATATGAATCCCCTCCATAACCCAACTAATATGTTATCACTTTAATTCCGATTATATTATATCAGTCCTACGGGCAAACGCGATGGATAATGCCCTCTAATTCAACTGGCTGTTGGGTTTAGGCATGATTTGCCTCGGTTTTATTACCCTAGGGGAATGGGCTCGGATCGGTATTATTTTATGCACATTCAAATCGCGGACTTGACCTTGCCAAACCAGTTTGTCAAAGTCGGTTAGCTATTTACCAACGAATTGTTCTATAATTAAGGACTAATGAACATTTGGGGGAATGGGCATGCAAACATATGGACTATTATTTGTCATCGCAATTGGCTGTTTTGGACTGGCCTTAATTTGTTTCAGCCTGATTAGCGGCGACCAGGACCCCATGAAAGCACATGCACCCGAAGAACCCCGCTTGTATGAGGGCGCCACCCCGCAATTTGACGTGGAAGTGGAGCCGGGAACCTATCAGTACGATCCGGCAACCGGCGAGACCAACATCCCCAAAAACGAATTTGACTTGTACATGCTCTACACCATCGACAATGTGGACAAAAGGCACCTGCGGCTGACGCCAGCCGATCAAGCGTTGACCGACAAATTGAAAAGTCCGGCAGGCCACTGGGATCAATTTCCCAAGGCCATTCAGCACATGCCGGCGCTCTGGACGATTGCCGGGCATGGTTTGGTGTTGCTGCGAATTAAATAAATCAGATACAAAAAGGACTTGAAGCCAATTTGGCTTCAAGTCCTTTTGCGTTCAGATATTAGGGCTCTACAATATCTGTTGTTGGTAATAGATTTTTATCTATTACTGATGACAGATTTTTTGTTTTTCATTAGAATAAAAAAAGCGGACATTTCCTGTCCGTTCATCAAAACCAACAACCACGAAGATTTTAGAGAAAGAAGGAAATGCCCTATGTCAAATGATACTACGAAAATGTTGTTAGGAATAGATGATGAACACTTAAAAATTGAGAATGGCAAAATAGGTGATGATGGGGTAATCAGATTAAATGGATCACTGAACTATTCTCCCAAGGCCTGCCGCAATTGTGGGGTTATTAATGATCACCAGATCATTGGCTATGGTTGGCGGAAGACCACCATTAGATTCGCTAAAACATTGGGCAGCACGGTTATCCTATGCCTCAATCGGCGAAACTTTCACTGTAAGGCTTGTCATACCAACTTCCTGGCGCAGACGAGTGCAGTGCCGAAGCACTGCACGATTTCAAATACAACCCGGAAACAATGTTTAGAGAAGTTAACGGAACCAGTGAGCCTCAAACACATTGCCAATGAATTGTCCACTTCGGATTCATTCGTTGGTCGGCAGCTCTTGCGCGCTGAACACGACTTTCAAACCAACTGCACTACTTACCCAAAGTTCTCCTCATGGACGAAGTTAAAAGTACTAAGAGCGCCACCGACGCGATGAGCTTTGAATTTATGGACGCGGAAACCCACGAATTGATTGACCTGTTGCCCTTTAGAACCATCTATCAGCTTCAAAAGTACTTCCAACATTATGACCAAGCCGCGCGAGAAAATGTGAAAATTATCGTTACCGATATGAACTATACCTATCCCAAATTGGTTGGGCAGATCTTCCCGAACGCCATCGTTGTCATCGATCCCTTCCACCTGGTTAACGCTTTAAACCGGGCTTTTAATAAGACGCGAGTGCGTCTCATGAAAACCCTGGCCACTTCCTCACGCCAGTATCACGCCTTGAAACGCTATTGGAAACTATTATTAACGCCGGCCAATCACCTTAACTACGAGGCTTTCCGTAAGTGGACAAACTTCCCTTATCCGGCAACTGCCACGGATGTGGTTGATGCTTTACTGGACATTGATCCCGAGCTCAAGCAAACTTACGACGTGATGAATCGGTTACGTGAAACCATCAAAAACCGCGACTGGCCCAACTATAATCAAGCCTTTCACCACCTGCAGGGGTGCTCGGAAGAGATGTTGGCAGCCCTCCAAACCTTGGCGGCTCATCATGATGAAATTGGCAACACTTTCACCCACCACTACACCAACGGGCCATTAGAAGGTTCAAACAACAAGATTAAAGTCATTAAGCGCACTGGATTTGGTTACCGAAACTTCTTCAGATTCCGGCTAAGAGTGCTGTTCGCTTTTCGAGTTCATACAAAAAGAGCCCTAATCACCAAGTGATTAGAACTCCAATATTTTGTTCACCAACAACAGTTGACGAAGAACCGATATTAGTAATTTCCTTGAATGACAAACTTTTTATTTCCTGTGACATAATGACCATTGGTTAACTGATAACGGGTGGTCAAATTATGCTTCACAAGCTTCTTAACGTGCAGTCGAGCACCCTTCTTGTAGTGTTTGGATTTGCCGGTCAAGCTGGCTGAGCGATAGGAATTGATCCCGTGCTTAGCAATTACGGTAAGCTTCTTGTTCTTGGGCATAGTCTGATAATAAGCGCCGCCGACATACTTGTTATTGGCAGTAACGTAGCCGGACTTACCATAAGTCTTCGATCCCTTATTAACATCACGAACCTTGTAGCGCAAAGCACCACCATTGGACTTGTCATACCCGGTCACAACAAACATCGGCCGAGTAGCCCGGGTCTTCTTGGTGTATTTGGCAATTCGGTTATGCTTGGTGAAGTTTGGTGAGCTGTACATGTAGATGGCCTTAGTGGCGTATACGGCGTCACCTTTTACAGCAG
Source organism: Lentilactobacillus buchneri (assembly GCF_018314255.1). Classification (NCBI taxonomy): domain Bacteria; kingdom Bacillati; phylum Bacillota; class Bacilli; order Lactobacillales; family Lactobacillaceae; genus Lentilactobacillus; species Lentilactobacillus buchneri. Next base: position 1,831,924 of record NZ_CP073066.1, on the reverse strand, counting down.
CGTAGTTCGGTAAGCCCGTGTTGCCGTTGGGTTGATTTGGTGTCGTTGGGTTCCATGAGTTGTTGGTACTTGGGGCGGTGCTAGCTGGGGTAGTTGATGAGCTACTGTTGCTGGAATTGCCACCGTTGCTTGAAGAACCGGGAATTGTAACCTTTAAAGTTGCGGATTGACTGCCTAACTTGAAAGTGACGTTGTAAGTTCCCGGAACCTTAGTGTTGACTTTGTCAGCGCCAGAAATGGTCATCCCCAATGCTTCAGCGTCTTTAAGACTGGTAATCGGGGCACTAATGGCATTTTCACCAGCATCAGTCAGGGAAACAAAGTAGCTATCAGCATCAAATTTGGCGCCCTGTTTCAAAGTAACTGGCGATTTCAAATTGATGTTGAGCTTTGGTGCCGTGTGCTTCCAGACATAGGTTTCCTTGGCTGGGCGCGGTGTGGCGGTTGGGGCGTATTTGGTGTCAAAATCAGCACTTGTCCAAGTGGCACCTTGTGGATTCGTTACCGTTCCGCTGCCGACGGCCTCCCAGTTGCCCGATTTATCGACAGGCATATTGATGGTCGTTCCAGAAGGTAGGCTTACTGGAACGTAAGTTTGTGTGGATCCAAAGGGGTTAAAGGTTGGTGCTACAACAGCAGTTGGCTCAGAAACCGGTACAAACTTGTCATCGGGTCCCAAAGTCAAAGTGGTCATTTTAGAGCCGGTGTAGCTTACCAATGGGCTTTGAAGGGCAATTTGGTAATCCCCAAACATATTTGAAGTGTCAGTGGCAGCATCCATGTGCCACGAGCTGATGTCCAGGTTGATCATGTTGCTGTTATCGAATAATCCTTCAAAGTTTTTTACACTGTGTACATCTGCAGTGTTAATAAAACTTTGAGCCAGCTGAGTCACCTTCGAGTTGTCTGCAGAGTTACTTGTCGCAAAAAGTTCATGCATATCGGTAACCTGACCAGTTTTCAAATCATTCAAACCAGTAATGGTCGTGATAGGGTCTTCCCAGAACATCGTAGCCATGTTTGAAACATTGCTGGTATCCCATGATGAGATGTTCACCGAATCGAGCTTTTGATTTTCACAGAACAAGGCCTGCATGCTGGTTACACCAGAAACATTCAAATTGTGAACATCAATATTTTCAACATTGGCAAAGTGACAAAACAAGTATTGGATATTCCCACTTGCAACGGGGCTACCAGTCAGAACGATCTTCTTAACGGCACTCACCACATCGGCAGGTAATTGATTAGAGATGTGGGAATTAATCGGCGAATTGTTACCGCCAAATACAAAACTTGCATTAGATAACGTCAATGTTCCATCATCACTGAGAGACCAGTCAAATTGATAATTGTCCTCGGAATTATCTTCGGTGTAATGGCCAGATTGAACTTTGGTACTTGAGTTTAACGTTGACACGTTTTGATTAGTTGGAATGCTTGCCCTGGTCGTCAGAGCGGGTGCACTTAATGCGACTGCTGCCATAACTGCTGCCCCAATAGAGAACTCCCTCAATAACATTTTATGATTACTATTCAAATTTACCCCTCCATAAATATTCAATAATAAATGAAAACGAATTCAATTCACACATGACTATCTTAGTTCACGGCAAACCCGATTTCCACACATTTGTAATAAAGTTATTGACTGACCCATTATGAATATATGTCGCCATAATAAAAACCGTGACAAACGCCTAAGCGCCATCACGGTCTTGTGGATCCATCATTTCATGTAATCGATTCTTCGCCGACAGCCAAAACAATATCGACTGGACGGCATCATACTGCATCAAAGTGGGCTGGCCGGCTGAAGCCAGTTCCAAGCTGGTGGGGTCCGACAATTCCTTGCCGGCCTTGGCAGCCTGCTCGTTAAACATAATCACAAAATTATTGTAGCCGGTCTTGGGCGTGCCATTTCCCAATAAGGTGATCAGGCCGGCCTTCACTTCGTTTAACGTGAAAATGTTCTTCAGCAGCCCCACTACAATTGCGCCGGCCAGCTGCGTCCGCTGATACTTCTTTTTGACCGGCGGCACCAGAATTTTAGCTTTGAAATAATTGTGGAGCATGGTCTTGGTAATTTTGTCGCCGATGATTGGTTCCAGATACTCGTTGGTCAGATCCAACAGCTGGTCCAAGTGCAGTGAAAATGCCGGCAGTTCTTCCCACATTGGCAATCTAATCTGAAGCTCGGTGGTCGTTTTTGGCATCGAACCCCTCCTTCGTTATTCGCCTTCGCCTACCTGCACACCAACCCCAACCAAGCCGGGACCAGTGTGAACCCCTAACGCAGGCGAAACGCTTCCTCGATATATTCTAAGTTGCGGGAAGGCCGAGTGCAAGCGATCATAGACTTTTTCCTGCAGGGGCACGTCGGCACCATTAGCGACGCCGACTCGGACACTCTTGTGGCTGGCGATTATATCAGAGACCAACTGAACCATTTTCGAGATGGCCTTCTGCTCGGAACGGGCTTTGGCAACCGGGAAATAGATTCCTTCAGAGTCGGTCGCGATCACCGGCTTAATGTTAAGCACCGAGCCGATCAGCCCGGCAACTCGGCCGATACGCCCACCTGCCCGCAGGTATTTCAAGCTGGGAATATAGAAAAACGTCCGGCTGTCCTCAACAGACTGCTTGAGAAATTTAATTGTTTCGTCAAACGTCTGACCGCTGTCAATCATTTCTTCAGCGTAGACCGCGAAAAGGCCACTGCCAATCCCAATATTTCTGGTATTGATCACGTCCATCTTGATGTCGGCGTTTTCCCTTGCCACATTGGTGAAAATGCCAAATGTCGTTGAGAGATGTGCCGAAACGGTGATGCCGATGATTCGGTTGAAGCCGCGTTCCTTCAAGCTGGCAACGTGAGCTTCCACGCTCCCTTGAGTGGGTGCGGCAGTCTTGGGAAACTGATCGGCTTGGCCGAGGCGGGCATAAAATTCTTCCGGGGTAATATCGACATTGTCACGGTATTCCTCGCCGGCCATGGTCACCAGCATTGGGGCAACTTCAATATTATCGTATTGTTTCAGCAATTCTGCCGGCACATCGGAACCGGAATCAGCGAGAATGGCAATCTTTTCGGACATTTGAAATCTCCTTTGATATTTACGTAGTTTCCAATACTATTTATGTAGTATTGTATACCACGTGGGTGGGTTGTCAATACTAGAGTGCAGCACAAGGCGCAGAAATGACTGACAATCAGTTATTTCCGCGCCTCTTAGAGTGCTGATCTCTCAGGAGAATCTAAAAAGTAATACCCATTTGTTTCAAATTATAAGTTGGCCCAATCTCAACTGTGTGTGTCGCTTCCTTTACTCGATACAAGATTGCGTAATGGTCGCCGATAATAATTTGCTTAGTCGGTACTGGAATGCGATATTTTTCATCGACGTTGGCAAAACGATTTGGAAATATCTTGAGTGAAGCCACTGCGGTATTAATATCTGAGACAAAGGTCTGAATTTTGCCGGCATCAATGCCAATGCTCTCCCAGATGGCGATTGTCTGTTTTAGGCTTATTTGAAAATCGTTTGAGAACGACAATTCATATGGATCCATTATTTATGCCAACCGTACTTGCCAAAGATGCGGACCATATCATCTTCAGTCAAAACATTTCCTGTTTCAAAATCTTTGAAGCTATTTTCAACAATCTCTCTAACTCTCGCATTTTGCGCTTCTTGTGTGTCTAAAATAATTTTGTCCCCCTCTTGAGTGTACTCCAGCTCATCACCCTCGTGGACACCGCTTTCCTTAGGTAGAAGAACCCCGAGTGAGTTGCCAATTTTTCGAACCTTAACTTTAGCCATTCGATCTCCTCCCAACTGATGTTATAACATAATTATAACATGAGCATGGTTCGATCAGCACATTCATGATATACGAAAAAAGCCCTCCCGTTTATTCGCAGGAGGACTTAAAATTGTCATTCAAACTATTATTCGTAACTTAAACTCTCAATTGGATCCAATCGAGCAGCCGAGGCCGCTGGGGCTAGTGCTGCCAGTAAGGAAATGACAATGGCAACCACAAAGCCGAAAATGACATTTCCGGGGGTGATTTGCATGATTGAATAATTGATTCCTCGCTGGGCAATGTTATTGGCCACTACCTGCAGCAGTTCCGCCAACGCAATCGCCAAAGCTGATGAGAACAAGCCAATGAAGAAGGCTTCTGAGAAGAACAGGTTTCGGATGCTTCCCTTTGAAGATCCCAAGGCCCGCAGAATTCCAATTTCCTTGGTTCGCTCGGAGACACTGATGTAGAGCACCACAATGATCATGATGGCAGATACCAACAGCGAGATTCCGGCAATCGTTGCCAAGACGTTAACTGCGAGGGTGATATAAGTGTTCAGCGTATCAACGAAGCCGCCGACACCGGTGATTTGATAAGCGGCCTTTTTCTTGTCGTTCTTGTAGGCCTTGATCTTATTCTCGACCGGCTTGACGTTCTTAACGTTACCGGCGATTTCGACGGTCACAAAATTAGGCTGAATCTTGATGCCCTTTGAGTTGTAAAGTGACTTCATCGTGCTGTATGTGACCGAGGTCGACCCGGTATTTGCTTTGGCAATTCCGCTGACCTTCAGTGATTTCGTCAGCATAACCGGACGTTTCTTCTTATTAAGCGTGTTCTGATAAAATGTGACCCGCTTACCGATCAACGAATATGGATGCTTTTTATTAAGCTTTTCAGCGTATTCCTTGGTCAGCATAATCTCGCCGTTCTTTGGCGCATGCCCCTTGGCAATGCTCTTGGTCAGCATCGTTTTATTATGGGTCTGCATAAATGAGATTGAAGCCGTTTTATGACCACGTCGCAGCTGGGTGCCACTCTGAACAAAGTAGCCATCGTCGATGCTCTTCACATTTTTGATATCCTTGAATCGGTTCTTGTCTTTGGTGGTCACGTTAATCTTGCTTGGATCGGTACTGGCATCAGCCGACACGTTTTTAGTGACCTGAACAGCGTTGGGGTTCACCTGCGAGTATATTTCATGGTTGATGTATCCTTGAACCCCATTACCCAGTCCCAGCATGACAATCACACTAAAGATTCCAATGGCGGCGCCAAAGACAATCAGCAGGTTTCGCTTGAGGTTATAGCGCATGTTTTCCAAGGCCATCTTCAAGGTTGCGCCAAATCTCAGCGTGTGAGTTGCCAGCTCATTGGCTTGAGACTTCTCATAACCTGGCTTTAAGGTGGTGTCTTCGCTGATCTTCCCATCAGCTAGGCGGACAATCCGCGTCCCGTGGTTGGCAACCGTCTCCGAGTGGGTCACGGTGATCACCAGCTTGCCGTCTTTGGCAATTTGGTCCAGTAAGGACAGAATTTCTTGGGTATTTTGGCTGTCCAAAGCACCGGTTGGCTCGTCAGCGATGATGATTTCAGGATCGGATGCCAATGCTCTGGCAATTGCAACCCGCTGCTTTTGGCCGCCGGAAAGCTGATTGGGATATTTTTTCATGTGGTCTTTCAAGCCGACCTGTTCCAACAGCTGGCGGGCACGGGCCTCCTGCTGCTTATGGCTGAGTTTGGTCATCTGCAGTGACACCATGACGTTGTTGAAAACAGTCAGGTGACTGATCAGATCAAAGTTTTGAAAAATAAAACCAATCGTTTGTCTCCGGTAGGCATCCAATTGCTTGGCAGTATCGTGGCGGAGCGATTTGCCGTTCAAAACGACGTCGCCGGCATAATTACTGTCCAAGCCGCCGATGATGTTCATCAACGTCGTTTTCCCACCACCGGATTCTCCGACAATCGAGACGAACTCCCCTTGATTAAAGGAAAGGTCGATCCCAGTCAAAACCGGGAATTCCTGGTTGGCAAGGTAATAGGATTTTTTAATGTTATGCAGCTCTAAGTAGCTCATGTGGTCCTCCAATTCGTGACGTTCATTTAACATATTTGTACATTCTAACGCAATTTACCAGCTTTGAATACGGTGTGATTCCTCATAGTGGTAATTATGAGTGCAAAAAATCGGTGCAAAGTGTTCACCTTTGCGCCGACTGTTGATTTGTCCTTTAATATTGAGATAGTTGCCTACTACTGCTGCTTTGCACCAAACAAAGTATCAATCAATTGCTCGCGCTTCAAAATGGTTGGCGTGCCAAATGCCTTTAAGCTTAAGTCTGCCAGGGTCGCGATTAAGTAATCGACAACCGGTTGGGCGAAGCTGTCTCGCAAGTTTTTGTCATCGTCAATTGTCTTTTGAATAGCATCGTTATCCGTCAAGCTGCCTGGCACCTGATACACACCGGCAATGGTTGCTGTGAAATAGCTTTTGGCTAATTCATCGTCATACAATTTGAAAGTCGAGACAACTTGAACGACACTCATGGTTGATTTGTCTGCCGGGTCGTTAGGCAATGCCAAACGGGTTTCAGCATTGATCTGCGGGCCCTTTTGCGGGTTAAAATTACTCCGGTCAAAGCCCAAACCATCCAAACGAACGCCCATTAACTGCCAATTATCATTTTCTGCCAATTTATTTACCACCTTATATTTATTCGAATGTACTACGCTTTCATCGTATCATATCCGGGAAATGATTTACATCAGTTAAGCAAAAATAAAGCCACATCGAATCTTCATGAATCCCAATTTTTCTCAGCATTTAACTTGTCAATAATTCGCTGGTACGCTTTCAGCCCATGACTGTTAATAATCAAGCCTTTATGCTGTTCGACAATCGTCGACAAAGTGTAGGTGTGTTCAAGCATTCGTAACAGTGTATCTTGAATTTGAGAATGTAATACTAATCCATTCTCAATTTCAGATAATGTACTATAACTTATTCCTAAAATGGCTGACACTTCACGTAAACTCAATCTCAGATGTTCTCTGACTTTTTTAATCTCTCTTGGTTGCAGGAAGCCAACTTTTTCACGATAGATCTGATAATCAGCCCGCAAATTCACATCAGGATTGTCAAATGGGACTTCAAAGTTCTGAGGATCATGAATGTCCAGCCCCTCTTCGACAAGGTAGTAGTGTGGACTGTTGAAAGATATATTTCTCACAGTCACGGATTCAGAAATTTGAATTTTCTGATATTTGATCTTTTGGTCAGAAATCGGATCATATTCAGTAATGACTGAATTTACTTTTACAGGATTCATATTAGTTGCCTCCCCTGTCATACATTCAACTCAATAAAATTTCCAAAGTCGTTTCTATCAGACTCATGAAATGATTCGAAAATTATGAATTGTTAATCATTGCGGACGACGAGTGAAAACTTGATGTACATATTAGAATCATAAAGCGGCACCAAAAAGTCATACACAACCCCATCTGATTGTCCCGGAAAATAACTGGGAGATGGGCCACGAAATCTTGTTAACTTCGAGGTACTCAGAGCCTGAACAGCATCTTTCAGTGCCTTTTGAAAGGTAATTCCGTGGTCTCGCAAGTAAGCTTCTGTCTTCTCAGAATGAAGTCCGTATCCATGTCGTCCAGGGCGCCTTAAAATATCACCCTTACGATATGCACTTTCAATCTGATTGATTGCCAATTTTGCATATTCTCTGTTAAATTGCATTTTCAAAATTCCGTCTGTTACTCTATGGTAACAATAATTTTACCATAGGAATCAACCTCACACAACAAAACAGCATTTACATCCCCACCTGTAAGCGCTATATTATTCACAACGAGTTTTTACTAAAACAAGCTAAAAAAGGAGCATTTGACATTGAATAATCAATCCACTAACGGCGGCTATCTCTTCGTGTTTTTTACTGGAACAGAAGACAGCCCATCCGCTGAACAACTATACTTTGCCTTAAGTCCAGACGGTCTTCACTGGACCGACATCAACCACAACCAGCCGGTTCTAACATCGACGATTGGTGAGCGCGGCGTCAGGGATTCCTTCATCATGCGCAGACAGGACGGCCATTTCACCATCATGGCCACCGACCTGTCTATTTATCATCGCGGCGGCTGGGGTCAGGCCAAAGCCACTACCACCGGGTCCAAGGATTTGATTTTCTGGGATTCAGCTGATCTACTGAGTTGGTCCACTCCTCGCGCCGTTCGCATGGTCGGTGAGGACACCGGCTGTGTTTGGGCACCGGAAGCAATTTATGATCCGGCTCATGAAGCCTACTTTGTCTTTTGGTCATCCCCCAACCAGCAAACCCACAAAATGGAAATCTGGCGGGCATACACTAAAGACTTCCAGCACTTCGAATCAACCGCAACTTACGCCGTTGCCAAGAATCCAAAAAATGATTTGATCGACATGACCATGGTCAAAGCTGGCGGCCAATTCGTCCGCGCATCCCGTGACGGAACAATTCCAATTGAACAGTCACCTTCACTAACTGGCGATTGGCAGCAGGTGACCGCCCTTCAAGATTTAGACTTGGGCATTCAAGGTGATACGGTAGAAGGCCCGGAAATTGTTTGGCTGGCTGATCAGCAAAAATGGTGCATTTACGTCGACCAATTCGACAACGGTCGCGGCTACCTGCCAATTTTGACGTCTGATCTAACCAGCAGCAATCCCACCGACTGGGAGGTCGCGCCAGACTATGACTTCGGCCAACTCAAGAAGCGTCACGGTTCGATCATGGCCTTAACCCCACAGGAATACGCTAACTTGGCTGCCAAATATTAATTCGATTAGAATTCTGCGTTGATTTGTCATATCATAGATAGGAAAGATTGAAAATAACGCAATGGAGTTGAATCATGACAATTAACGAAATGTTGGCTGAAATCAAGTCATATCAAGCAAAACTACACTTGGCGGACGATTATCTTTTCAATATCGTCGAATTTGACCCGGACGAAATCAAGGCCTACTACGCTGGAACCGCACCGGAAAGTGCTTACCGGCAGACTTTGACGCAGATCAAACGCCTTTATCTGTTGAGCCTCTTACCGGCTGAATTACTCAAGCGAATCAATGAAGCAAGAGAAGGTGCCGGGGTTTCTGAGGCGGATGCTTTCAAGACGATGGCAATTGATGACGACAAACTAGCAGATTTCAAGGCCGGCAACCTGCCAACGATGAACTACGTCACAGCGCTTAATGCACTGCAGGCGCAATATTCACATAAATAATAAACACGAAAAAGCCGGGATAAAGAAAACTTTATCTCGACTTTTTAGGTTATATGATGCAGTGTTTTTGATTAATCTCACCTGGCAAATGAGACCGCGTCAATAATCCCAGCCAGATCTTTATTGATCCGTTTGGTCACATCTGAAATCAAATGATACTGGTCGGACTTCATGACTTCTTTAAGCCGCAGTTCGATGGTTTCGGCCTCCTGCTTGGGAAAAATTTGGTGCACCAAACCTGAATTGACGAGCAAAATTGCCAACATGGAATTCTTCTCCGACGGTTCTTTTTTAGCGATCGCATCTTGATACAGTTGCGTTAAGATGCGATCCGTCAGTGTTTGATTATCGTAATAGGTCTTGTGGTCAACTTCCAGATAGCCTGCTTTAACCAGCGAATCACAAATCGCTTCGGCAATCTTGGTGACCCGGCGTTTCCGGACCGACAGAACCGCGTCGCGAACATAATTGTTGACTGACTCCGGCTGCCGTTTCTTGATGTCTTCAGTGAGCGGCACTAAATAATCCGCCGGTGCCTTAGTCACTTGGGCAACCACCATTCGATTGGCAGGCGTCAATTCCATCGCCCCAGCACGCAACAGTTCAACAATTTCTGATAATAACAAACACGCAGCGACTTTGCGGTCCTTGAATGCACTCAATTTTGGCTTTTGATTCAGCACGCACAGCACAAATTCCTGGGTATAATTCAGCCCGTCCATGATGACAACCCCCTCGTTTCGATTGTTTCAACTACCTAAAAAATAGCCTATTTGCAGAACCTAATCAAGAAATTACTTTTTCTTTTTGCCGGCAAAATACTATACTAAAATAGAAACACAGTTGAGGAGGTTACATTTTGCTTTATATGAATATCCATCTCATTTCATGGATCCTATTAATGATTACCGCAATTTTGGCATTTGTTCTGAAAGATAAGCTTTCAATGATTTTCATGATGATTACCCGTGTGCTGTACATTCCGATCCTGGTTTCCGGCTTCATGCTGGCCCTTTATCGGGTACCACGAGATCCGGTGCTGGGCAGCCTGAAGGTCATCTTGGGCCTGGCCGTCATCGCATTATTGGAAATCGGCTTTGCCCGCAAGAGTCATCATAACCTGGCAAGTAATATCGTCTGGACGCTGGTGGTTGTCTTCGCATTGACCAGTGTCTTGGGCCTTTATCTGGCTGACTGGTATTTCTTCTGATTACCAAATTGAATAGCGAGTCATCAGGCTGCGACAGAATGAAAATTGTGCCGCAGCCCTTTTTTGAATACCGCATTAGTCGTGGCGTATGCTGGCACTTTGAGGCATCATTGATTGAGAACGTGATTGATAAATGACCTGTTTGATTATCACTTTATCGTTATAGCAGTATTGTGTTTTAATAATATGATGATATAATGCTCTATTAAAGTAACTGTTTTGATATATCAGGTTACAAATTTTAATCCGGAGAAATGCTCATGAAAAGAACGATCATCCGACTGCTCACTATGTTCACCGTCACTGTAACCTTTGGTCTTTCCCATCCAGTTGTGGCCGAAACCACCGATGACACCCCGCAAATTAACACGGCCATCGAATACGTCAAACGTGTTAAAACGACAACCCAGCAGACAGAATCACCGGCCCAGGCTTCCGTCAGGACTACCAACGATTCCAACACCACACCTGCTAAATATCGGTGGGCGGACACAACCATTACATATAAGATTGATACTGGGTCAGCGTATTACCAAAACGTTTGGCAACAGGCTATCAACAAGTGGAACGATACCAACATTGTTCATTTAACCGCAGCAAGCCAGAATCCTGATATCACGCTGGCCGTTGATAATACGGATAATTTAGACTATGCTGGGATGACGACCGTCAAGTATTATCAGAAACAGAAGAACAATTTGTTCTTGTTGGCGCCATCCACTTCAACGATTTACGCCAATAACTGTAGTCTCTTCAAATACACGACGACAGAAAGAATCCACGTCGGCGAGCACGAACTCGGCCATGCATTGGGATTGCAGCATTCTGACGATACAGACAGCATCATGTATCCAACGGTTGCCGACAACGACATCACTTCGGCAGACATTGCCGGTTTGGCTCAGGCATATGCAGGGTAATAAAAGAGAGTGCGGCACGAGGCGTTTTGATCCCAGAATTTAAGCGGAGAAGCGAGTTATTCCTGTTTTTGGAATGACTTGTTTCTCCGCTTAAATGGCCGGGATCAGCCGATTGTTGCACGTTTAAACTAGATATCATTGGAGCCCAAGAGAGGCCGAGACGTAACCTCACAATAGTTATGTCTCGGTCTCTTTTTTGATTGGCGGACTATTTAATTGTTTTGACAAATTAGGCCTACTGCCTGGTAATGTCACCTTTGAGATGACGATTTTGCCCCAACAAAAAATAGCAGCCGCAAACTCGCGACTGCTACTCATAAACATCAAACAGGAAATTCCTGCTCTCACCTATTTAATTAATTCAAAGGATTAGTCGATTGCATCAACTCAGGTGGCCACAATGCCAGCAAGTATCCGTAACCGTCTTGGTCAAACGCTAAGCTTTCAAACTCACGACCGGAATCGAAGGCTTGATAGTGGATATCGTCTGCCGAGAAGTTTCCGCTTTGAACGCCTGATGTTGGCACTGAGGTCAAGATATCATCAGAAACGAAGTACAAACGGTTATTGGCAGGGTTAACGGCAACTCCTTGGTTCGTGGAACCGCCACGCTTGCCGACCATTGATGATGAAGCCTGGAAGCTGACACCATTTTCATCAAGCCGTCCGTAGAAGAACATGTAACCACCGTTCAACTTACGGCCCCAATAAGCATTTCCTTTACTGTCAAATGCCAGTGTGTGAAGCTGCAAGTTGGCAGAGTCGCCATGATACATCTTGAAGTTGTATTCACGGATTGGTTTCAAGGTATTCGGATCCATTTCAAGAACCGTGTTGTTATCATCCCGTGATGCCAAATCAGTCAACGTGTTATCTTCAGCTAAATAGATGTGCTTGTTTTGTGGGTTGTATGACAATGTTTGACCATGGCCAATATCAACTTCTGGAGACAACTGTGCTGTCTGGGCAATATCAACGTATTTGAACATGTCAGGGTTTTGCGCCTTGGCGTCGTCAATTTGTCCTTGATAAGTATCGATTTGAGATTGAATACTATTGATCTTGGTATTGTACTTGGCAATCTTAGCCTTGTGTGACTGATAAGATTTCATCCAAGTTGCCATCTTTGAAGTAGCTGTCTTCACAGTCTTCTTAGCCTTGGCCCGGGTATTGTATGAATACTTATATGACTTGGAAATCTTGGTATACTTGGCTTTCTTGTTCTTCCAGTAGTAATACCACTTTTGAGCGTTCTTCTTCCAGTTGTTCTGGTTATTTTGCCAGGACTTATTCTGATTCAAAGTCGTCGTCAAGGTCTGAACCTTGTCAAATGCACCTTGTAATTGCGCGTTGACCTGGTTGTACTCATCGTTATGAGCTTGACCGTCTGTCGTATACGGGTTGAAGTAATCAAATGCCCGCCACAGCAGTAAAACATCCGATCCAACGCCTAACTGTTGAAGCTTAGCCATGTTGAACTTAACAATTGCCCCCTGGTTGGTGTTGGTACCATTTGATTCGATGAAGTAAATGTTCCCATCGCCATCAAGTGTGACACTTTGGAAGTTACCATGTTGATAGTTGGAAACATTGAAGCCATCTGGTAAGAAGAACTTCGTCTTAAATGTATTGCTTTGTGAACTGCCGGCAATTGTATTGTACGAGTTGCCGTAGTTGTAACCAGTTGGATCCAATGAATACTTGGTATACTTCTTGCTTGTGTTACCCTGCGGTGTTGAGTTGTTAACCACGTTGAGTGAATTCTCATCGTAGTCCTTCAATACGTTCCCTGCATTGACCTGCGGAATCGAACCCGCAGTCCCAGGATTGGCAATCACGTCGGCGCTGGCAGTTGGTGCAGCGACACCAAAAATGCCGGCGGACACGAACAGGAACGCAGCCGTAAGGGCTAACTTAAAATGTCCTTTCATTCAATCTCACCCCAATTAAATATTTTGAAAATAAAAACGTGTTCATGTTCTATTAAAACGGCTTTCCGCCAAAATCACAAGTTTTATGCATGGATTTTATCCAAACCTAATAATTGTAACTTGGAGGTAATCTTCGAGTAATATCAATTTTGTACATATTTGATACCCAATGTTTACACTTAATTTACATTGCCGGAGTACCCTTTAGATGGTAATAGATAAGCATATTTGGGGAGCGTTTATCATGAAAAAATCGACAATCACGATTATCTTAACGCTGATTTTTGTAGGCACCATCGGGCTTTCCGGTGTCGTCTCCCATCATCGAGAAGATGCCTCGGCTTCAAATCCAAGCGAAGTGGCCCAACCATTTCGCGGTGCCTGGTATGGCAACCAATCTAACATTTATTTTGGAAAGCACAGTGTCAAAATTCATTCTGACGAGACTTCTTATGACCGCTCCGGCAGCTACTTCGTCTTCGGACCGACTTCGACGACTGACTGGAAAGCGTTTGGAACACCCAACACCAGCGACGTTAATTTGGCCCGGGTCACCAACAAAGATGTGGCCGGTTTTGTTCAACCGGTTCTAGAAACCTACAAGGGTAAGGTAAACGGGCCCGGCCCTTATCAAGTCTCGTATTACACCCGCAACAATACCGACGTCATGAAGACCATGACCGGCGAAGTTAACCACCTGCCCCACGCAACCGTTGAGGGCTTTAACATGGAATAATTGGCCAACATCACTCAATAGCAGCACGTAAGCGGATAGCACAATCCTGGAAAATCACAGGAGTGCGCTATCCGCTTAATTGTCTATTTCAACTGATTGCGAAGCCCTTACTTTTCAAAGGTTTCGTTCATTACTTTAACCGTTCTAAAGATATCATCACTTTGGGCAATCATGGAAATCACCGAAACACCGGCGACCCCGGTTTGGGGAAGCTCGACAATATTTTGCTCGGTAATGCCGCCAATTGCGACCACTGGCAGTTGGCTCGCCTTAACCAAAGTTGCCAGCCCATCGACGCCAATCACCGGATCGGCGTCGGCTTTAGACCCGGTTGGAAAGACCGGGCCGCTGCCAAGATAGCTGATACCGTCAATGTGATTGGCGATGTTAACCTGCTCTTTGGTGTCACAGGACAAGCCGACAAACATCGACTGGCCGACTGCTTCGATGACTTTGGTGACCCGCTCATCCTTTTGGCCGACGTGAACGCCGTCCGCGTTGGTTTTAACTGCCAAGTCAACGTCATCATCGACGATAAATGGAATCTCATAATCACTGCACATTTCCCGCAAGTCGGCGGCCATTTCGTCCCGCTTGGCACCGGATAAGGAGCCGGGTCCCTTCTCACGATATTGAAAGGCGGTGATGCCGGCCTCCATCGCTTGTTTGGCAATTTCTTGCAGCGTCTTGGTTTGATCCTTCACATCTTGGGTGCCGGCAATAAAGTAAGCTCGCAGCATCCCCGGTTCAAATTGCATGCCCATCTTAGTCACCGTCCCCTTCAAATGTGGCCCAGTGGTTCAGTGGCCCATGCCCATGACCGACTTGAATCCCATTGGCAATGGTTGCTTGAACGTACTTCTTACCAATCCGGATGGCCGTTTCAACATCGGCGCCCTTGGCAATCTCTGCGGTAATGCAAGACGAGAGCGTGTCGCCAGTCCCGTGAGTTCGAACCGTGTCAATTCGCGGTGAGCTCACCCAGAAGGATTTGCCGCTCTCAAGGAGAATGAAGTCTGAGGACTCTTTTGATTCAGTTTGGTGGCCGCCCTTGATCAAAACGTTTTTAACCCCCAGATCCTGCAGCTTCTTGGCGGCATCGATCATCTGATCCTTGTCTTCAATCTTCATGCCAGTCAATTCTTCGGCCTCAGGCAAATTGGGTGTCAAAATATCGGCCAGCGGCAACAACTGCTCACGAACCGTCTTAATCGCATCTTCTGAAAGCAAGCGGGCACCACCTTTGGCAACCATCACCGGATCAACCGTGAGAGTCCCCAAATCATATTTTTTCAAATTCTCAACCACTGCTTCAACCGTGGCGACGTCCGCCAACATCCCTGTTTTACAAGCGCGAATTTTCAAATCGTCTGCGACTGAGGCAAACTGTTCATCAATCAGTTTCTTGGGAATCGGCATAAAGTCCTGAACCCCAATCGTGTTTTGCGCCGTGACGGCCACAATCACTGCCGCCGAGAAAACGTGGCGCATCTGCATGGTCTTAATGTCGGCCATCACGCCGGCACCGCCACCACTGTCAGTTCCCGCGATTGTTAAAGTTTGAACTGTTTCGTTAACCATTATTTTGAGTCCTACCTTTCTTTGTTGAGCTTGTGATCATGTGGGTTTTTCCGTATATATCATACTTTGTGGAAACGTTCTCCAACGGCCCTGACCCCCTACTGTGTAAGGCAAAAATTCAAACGATGAACCAAAACCGTTCATCCTTTAAATTTCCGCCTTACACTCCGGGGTCAAACCGGGCCTCGTCGCACTCTTTTCTACTCAAAATTCGCATACTTCTCAACGGTCTTAGTATCAATCAAATGAAGCTCGTCGATCAACTGAACACCAAATGATCCTGCCAGCGGTTTGGGCATTGATTTGGCAACGACTTCACCGGCCACATCAAAGACCGACGTGGCCGTCTGGGCTGCTTCGAAATAGTCGTGCTCGACACCACAGAAGCAACCGATGGTACTGGACAGCATATCCCCGGAACCAACGTGCAGCTTGAACAAATCCGTTTCATTGTAGATTCGGACCACCGCCTCACCATCGGTAATGATATCGGTCTTGCCGCTTTCAACCACGACACAGTTGCGCTTCTTGGCTAATTTCTTGGCAATTTCTTCCAAGTCACCGCTGCCTTCACCGGCATCAATCCCCTTGGCATTCCACTCAACGTCCGCCAATGCAGCAATCTCACCCGCGTTACCACGAATGACCGCGACATCAATCTGATCCAGTAATTCATTGCAGCGTTCTTTACGGTAGTCAACCGCGCCCACAGCCACTGGGTCGATGATGATGGGTTTCTTGTATTGATTGGCGAAAGTCGTTACCGCACTAATCTGTTCCAACTGACCCTCGGTAAACGCGCCCAGGTTAACGGTCACCGAGTCGGCCATTTGGACCATTGGCTCGGCCTCGTTCTTTTCTTCAGACATAATTGGTGATGCACCCAACGCATTAATGCCATTGGCAACATCTTGAACGGTAACAAAGTTGGAGATGTTAAAAGCGATGGGGTTCTTTTTTCGTAATGTGTCTAATAAATCGATTTTCATTTGATCCTTCTCCTTTGTTGTTTTGCTTGCTGACAAAAATAGGAGCTGAGACACTTGGTGTCTGCAGCTCCTGGGTGATTGGTTTTGGTTGGTGGTTTCTGCTGGATTTTTGCTGTTATCTAGCGGAAACGTGCTCCAAGGCCCTGACCCCTACCGTGTAAGGCAAAAATTTAAACGATGAACCAAACCCGTTCATCCTTTAAATTCCCGCCTTACACTCCGGGGTCAACCCGGGTCTCGTCGCACTCTGCTGGATTTTTGCTGTTATCTAGCGGAAACGTGCTCCCAGGGGCAGTGGCCTGCATCTAAGGAACTTCGGCCGAAAATCTAACTCGATTTCCGTCCAAAGTCCCTTAGACTCCGGTCACTAACCGCCCGTGATCGCACTCTGCTTCCCTACCCCAGTCCTAGCTGACAGGTTCAAAGGGTTTCGACCTGGTTCAGGTCGGTCTCAGCTGCTACATAGCAGTTCCCCCAGTGTTTCTAAGTTAATGGTACTTTATTTAATTTCAGTGGTCAATTGCTATCTGTTTTGACCCGTTTCTCGGTTGACAACTTGCTGAGCGTACTTATTCAAGGCCTCAAAGAAGGCGTCCAGGCACTTGTCCGGCATGAAGCGCTTCATTAACATTGCCGGTTTAGCGCCCGTTCCAATCGCATACCTGGTCTTCGGTCGTCTGGAAAAGACTGCCCGGTCGACAGATCTGGCCACTACCCTCGGGGCTGCAGCAAACTTGTAGGAAATCGCAAAGAAAGCCGCCGATCGCCGGGCCAATTTGGCATAGGGACCGCTGCCAGACGCATCCATCATCCGGTCCATGGCACCATCCTTCCACTCGGACTGAATCGCACCGGGTTCGATGATTGCCACGTCAATGCCAAATGGTTTCAATTCCTGTCGCAGCGAATCACTGATCCCCTCCACTGCGAATTTGGAGCCGATGTACCAGCTGCCCAAGAGCATGTTGCCAATCTTGCCGGCCATGGATGACATGTTGATAATCCGGCCGCTATGCTGCTTTCGCATGATCGGCAGGACCGCTTGAATCATTTTGACTAAACCGAAGACGTTGACTTTGAATTCGTACTCGCCTTCCGTCAAGGTGACTTCTTCAACCGAGCCAAACGATCCGATGCCGGCGTTATTGACTAAGACATCAATCCGGCCGGTTTTGGCGACGATCTCACTGACGACCCGATCGATTTCATCGTGGTCGGTAACATCCAAATGCATGGTGTGGATACCCAAATCATCCAGCTCGTTCATCGCATACACTCTGCGAGCCAGTGCATAGACTTCCATACCGTTTCGATAGAGGTTCTTGGCAATCTGCATGCCGATTCCTGATGAAGCGCCCGTCACAATCGCAACTCTTTGATCCATAGTGATCCCTCCCGAACTTGTTCCAAATTAGTTCCAGTATATCACGATAAAGCGTTCACATGGGCTTTACTCTGCAATTCCAAAAGTGGTAATATGCTAATCAAACGTTAAGGACAGGAGCTGATAGAATGGTAAAAATACGGCCGATTAAACAACAAGATGACTTCGAGCTGGCAAAAATTATTCGGACCATTTTAAAATCATACGGACTGGATATTCCGGGGACCGCGTATTTCGACAAAGAACTTGACCATTTGAGCAGCTTCTATGGCCAAAAGGATGACCGGGAATACTTCGTTGCTGTCGATGACGCCGGCAACGTCCTGGGTGGCAACGGCATCGCTGAGTTCGATCATGCCAATCATGTGGCCGAACTTCAGAAACTGTATTTAACTGACTCGGCCCGCGGCCACCATCTCAGCTACAGATTGTTGGACACAGCGGTCGGGTTTGCCAAGGGGGCCGGCTATCAGACGGTCTACCTGGAGACCCACCACGCTTTGAAAGAAGCAATTCACCTGTACACTGAATACGGCTTTACCGATTTGGGGCATCCCCTGAATAACGGTGAGCACTCCTCAATGGATAAATTCTTTGTACTTCATATTTGATTTCTATAAAATAGTGTTAGAGACACAATAGGAGGTTCGAACATGTCATTAACAGATACGTACACCTTATATAACGGGGTCAAGATTCCCCAAGTCGGCTTTGGTACTTGGCAATCCGCCAATGGCGATGAGGCTTACCATGCCGTTTTAGCAGCTCTTAACGCCGGCTATCGCCACATTGACACAGCTGCAGCTTACGGCAACGAGGAAAGTGTCGGTCAAGCCATCAAAGATAGCGGCGTTCCCCGGGAAGATTTATTTGTGACAACCAAACTCTGGAATGCTGATCACGGTTATGAGAAGACCAAGGAAGCCTTTGGCCGATCCTTGGAAAAGTTGGGATTGGACTATGTCAATCTCTACTTGATTCATTGGCCCAATCCGGTTGCCTTTCG
Source organism: Lentilactobacillus buchneri (assembly GCF_018314255.1). Taxonomy (NCBI): domain Bacteria; kingdom Bacillati; phylum Bacillota; class Bacilli; order Lactobacillales; family Lactobacillaceae; genus Lentilactobacillus; species Lentilactobacillus buchneri. Next base: position 1,813,068 of record NZ_CP073066.1, on the reverse strand, counting down.
AGACAATTGGCAGGAAGCCAACGCTGAATCCTGGCGGGCCATGGAAGAATTTTATGCAGCCGGGACTGCCAAGGCAATTGGTGTTTCCAACTTCCGGCCAAAACATTTGGACGCATTGTTGGAAACGGCTAAGGTTAAGCCAATGGTTAACCAGATGTTCATCAATCCGTCGGACATGCAGCCGGCGGTCGTGGAATATAATGATGACCACGATATTTTGACCGAAGCTTACAGTCCTCTTGGAACCGGTGAAATTTTCAAGATTCCAGAATTGGCTACAATTGGTCGAAAGTATGACAAGACGCCGGCTCAGGTGGTTCTCCGCTGGTCACTGCAGCATGGATTCCTGCCGCTGCCAAAATCAATCCACGAGAAGTACATTAAAGAAAATGCCGATATCTTCGACTTTAACTTGTCAAATACCGATATGAAGACCATTGACGGCTTCCATGGTCAAGCAGGTTTGGCAACCGATCCTGATACTGCAACCTGGTAAGTCGATTGATTCAATTCAATCCAGAATTTATTTTAGAAAAAGCTCAATTCATTTGGTGCGCCACTTTTGTTACCCTCAATCCGCGGTAACCGTGGCCGCCAGCCATTTAAGGCAATCAATCTTTTGTCCGCAATTAAGGATAATCGATTGATTGCCTTAAATTCTTTGACGAAACACCTCGCGTCCGCCTGCTTCACATGCGAATAGCCCTCGTGATGTGCTATCATACTAGTAACTAAGAATATTAAGGACGGTTCAATGTATAACGATAATAATACGGTTCACGTTAACGAAGGTGAACAATTAACAATTGAAATTAAGCGAATGGGAATCAACGGCGAAGGCATCGGTTACTACGAACGCAAACTGGTTTTCGTTCCCGGTGCGCTCCCAACCGAAAAAGTCATCGTTGAAGTCACCAACGATTTAAATAACTTTATCCGGGCCAAGCTCGTCGAAATTTTGATCAAGAGCAAGGACCGGATTCAACCAGTGGACGACTACGCAAATGACGTTGGCGGTTTTGAGTTGGAAAATTTGGCCTACCCAAAGCAATTGGAGTTCAAACGAGACGTTGTCCGCCAGTCGCTGGAAAAATACCAGCCCACCGGTTATCGCCGCTTTAAGCTGCTGCCAACCATCGGTATGGATGATCCGACCCATTACCGGAACAAGGCGACATTCCAAATCCGTCACGACGAGAACGGCAACACGATTGCCGGCTTGTACAAAGCCCGCAGCCATGACGTTGTTGACCTCAAGACCTCAGCATTACAGTACCCACTGACGATGAAAGTCATGCGGGCAATTGTGACGATGATTGATGAACTGGGCATCCCCGCATATGACGAAGAGAAAAACGCCGGGATCATCAAAACCGTCGTTGTCCGAGCCGCCATCGCAACCGATCAAGTCCAGGTCACCTTTATCACTCAAAGCAAGAAACTGCTCAAGAAGCACCAGCTATTGGAACGCATCAAGGCGGAATTACCGGAAGTCGTTTCAGTCATGCAAAATGTTAATCCGGGCAGAACCTCACTGATTTGGGGCGATGAAATGATTCATCTGGCTGGTCGGGAAACCATCACAGAAGTGCTTAACGGCCTGAAGTTTGATTTATCCGCCCGGGCATTTCTCCAGGCCAACCCTGCAATGACCTCGATCCTTTATGATGAGGCCTTCAAAGCACTGGATCTCAAGGGCAACGAAAAATTGGTTGATGCCTATTCAGGTGTCGGGACCATCGGCCTTTCGGTGGCCAAGCAGGTCCGCGAAGTCCGCGGGATGGATACGATTGCCGAAGCGGTTCAAGACGCCAATGCCAATTCAGTGCGTAACGGCATCTTTAACTGTTTATACGAGGTCGGTGAAGCTGAGGAACTGCTTCCGGAGTGGGTTGACGACGGCTGGACTCCGACCGCATTAATCGTCGATCCCCCACGAACTGGTTTAGCGGATTCGCTGATTGACACCATTTTAGATATCGTGCCGAAGAAATTCGTCTACATTTCCTGTAACCCATCGACTTTGGCGCAGGATTTAGTAAAATTAACCGAGAAGTATAACGTTGAATATATTCAATCAGTGGATTTGATGCCGCAAACCTCCCGTTGTGAATGTGTTGTTAAATTCAAGAAAAAGTAACCATTAGTTCGAAAGGAGGCTCCCCATGCAAAACCCATTTGGTAATGGCAATAATGATGACAATAACCAAAATGATCCTAACAATCCAACTGGACTCCCGATTCCACCGAACTTTGCTACTGTCGTGAACAAAGAAAACGGTCAGATTCGGATCGCCAAAGTTGGTCCGTCATTCACCGCCCTTTTATTCAACCTCTGGGTGCCAATTTTCCGATCAGACTGGTATAACCTGCTGTGTATGGCTGGAGTGGAAATCATTGCCGGAATGGCGCTGTCACTTGGAATGGGCGAACCATTCCAAGTTGCCTACACCCTTGGCTCATATGGTCTCGGCATCGTTTGGATGCTGATTTATAACATGATGTACTTCAAGCACCTGTTCAACATTGGCTTTGTTCCCGCGGATGAACGGTCTAAGGAACTGCTCAGTAATGCTAATTATTGGAAAGAGCCAAAAGATAAAAATGAATAATATAAATAGAGTGCTCAGCCAAAAATCAATTTTTGACTGAGCACTCTATTTTTGTACACTATTAAACTGTAAGCCTAAATTTTAACCCGATATCCCCGAGTAGCCTGCACAGCAGCCTGCCAGCCGCGATACAGCTTTTGTCGGCGTGAATCTTCCATGTTTGGTGTGAAAGTTCGGCCCGGCTCTTGGAGGCTCTTGATTTCATCAATATCCTTCCAGAAACCGACTGCCAGTCCAGCCAAGATGGCGGCACCAAATGCAGTGGTGTTCTCATCAGCCGCCCGTTGGATTGGGATATTTAAAATATCAGCTTGGAACTGCATCAGGTAACTGTTCCGTGAAGCGCCACCGTCAGCCATCAGTTCAGGGATGTGCATGCTGGTATCTTTTTCCATGGTCTGAATGATGTCCTTGGTACCGTATGCGATCGACTGCAAGGTTGCCTTCACAAAGTCGTCCTTGGTCGTTCCGCGAGTTAAGCCGAAGACCGCCCCACGAACATCTTGTTCCCAGTAGGGGGCTCCTAAACCGTTGAATGCTGGGACAACATAGACTTCATCGTCGTCTTCGGAATTCATAGCCGCCTGACGGGATTCAGGAACGTTGTCAATGAGTTGCAGGCTGTCTGCCAACCAGGACAAAGCAGTTCCGGCAGCAAAAATTGAACCTTCAAGCGCATAGGTGACTTTCCCGTTGAAATTATAAGCAATCGTCGTCAGCAGGTTATCATCTGAAATCTCTGGTTTGGAGCCGGTATTCATCATAATGAAGGCACCATCACCATAAGTATTTTTAATCATGCCCGGTTCAAACGCCAGCTGCCCAATCAAAGCGGCCGACTGGTCACCGGCAATCCCGGCGATTGGCACTTCAATACCATAGAATTGATAATTCTTCGTCGTCCCATATAGTTCACTGGAAGTCTTCACTTCTGGCAGCATGGCCTTTGGAATGTTGAGTAATTTTAAAATATCATCATCCCATTGCAGGGTGTGAATGTTAAACAGCATGGTACGACTGGCGTTTGAGTAATCGGTAACGTGATACTCGCCACCGGAAAGTTTCCAAACCAGCCACGTATCAACCGTTCCAAACATCAACTCACCTTTTTCGGCACGCTCTTGAGCACCATCAATGTGGTCCAAAATCCAGCGGACCTTGGTTGCTGAGAAATAAGAGTCAATAATCAAGCCGGTCTTCTTGTGAATCATACCAGAATAGCCGTCATTCTTTAATTTTCGGGCCAAAGCGGCGGTTTGCTTAGACTGCCAACCAATTGCATTATAAATTGGTTCACCGGTCTCCTTGTCCCAAATAAGGGTGGTTTCACGTTGGTTAACGATGCCGATTCCCTCAATATCTTCTGGATGAATGCCGGCATCAATGAACGCCGAAGAAATCACATTCAAAACGGATGTCCAAATCTCATTGGGGTCTGTTTCAACCCAGCCATTATGTGGGATTGCCTGCTTAACGGGCTTTGAAGCTTCAATAACTTTCCGACCGCTGTGGTCAAAAATCATTGCTCGAGTCGAAGTCGTACCTTGATCAATTGATAAAACATATTTTGGTCTGTCTGTTAACATTAGATTCCCTCCAAACACTAGAAAGCGATTACATATTCCATTAAAAATTTTTCGGTAACTCGAATTTTCAAATCAATTTATAGCCTTTTGATTATATTAAAAAAGCACATTATGAACTATACCATAACGTGCATTACAATTCAAATTGCTGGTTCAATCACTTTTTGTGAAGTAATACTCAACTAGACCAATTAACGTTTTACCTGCACGTGAATGTCGTCGCCATTGTCATTAAGCTCTTCATCATAACTAAAGTTGGCATCAGTGAAGTAATGTTTGATTTCCTTGTTGACGTTCTCAAGCGGACGATTATCTCCGTCTTGGCGGTTGATCACAATTTCGTATTCCTTCTTGTCATCGTCGGTGTTGACAAAACTATAAATAACATCAACGGTATTTAAAATTTCTTGAATCATTTGGCGTTCAGTCATTTCAATACCCCTTTCACTTACCTATATATCCACTTTAGCGCTAAATGCAAAAAAATGTTAATAAATTATTCTTAAGCTTATGCTTGTGAGAAAAATTGTTTACATCCAGCAGAATTGTGAACTATAATTAATTTTATCATAAGAGGTGACAATGTTGACTATTGCGACAAAAGAAATTTCAAATGAATTGATGAATGCTTATAAGAATAAAAAATTAGTGCGCATTCAAACCGGCGACGGCACGCTGACAGGAAGTGTCGCTGCAGTCAATGACGATCAGGCTTTCATCGAGCGTCCTGCTAAAGGCGTCACGGTGGTCAAGTTGGGGAGCATTGATCGCGTTCAGGTTTTAAATTAGTTGTTGTTTGCTGAATATTATTTGTGGGCGCTTCGTGGCTGGTTGGCTGCGGAGGTCTTTTTTTGTTTGATGAATTGAATCAGCGCGGATGATAGTTAGGGTAATAGGTGATCCGAGTTAAAGTGAACCGACTTGGAATAAATGATTTCACCTTAAAGGAGACAAAAAAATTGTATTGGTGATTGATCCTTGCAGCATAATAATATAAGTTGCCACTTCCTTGATTATCCGAACTAAAAGTAAATTTCACGTGATTTGCTTTTCTCAACCATTCATAGGCGGCCGAGTTACTCATTTTCCTTAGCTTGTGGTATTGATGGTCGCGGATATTCTTGTTGAGATCTCTTTGGATGTAGCTTTCAGCATGCTCATCGAAAGTGACCATTGTCCATAAGAAGTACGAGCCTACCAGTAGGACGAGTGATGTGATTATGATTAATATTTTTTTGATTCTGTTCATCTCCTAAAACTGATATTAATTTCAGGATAAAACGATGTGGGTTTATCGGCAAGCTGAGTTTGTTTGGTTAAGCCGAAATTCACGAACTGAATCCACTCGTTTATCATCTGCGCCTACCAGCATTAAAAATACGCTCCGACGGCCGGCTGAAAGCCTGCCTAGTCCTGTGGGCGACGCCCCAGGACCCTACTGCATAAACAAGAAATCCCCAAGATGAACAGAACCCGTTCAGCACCCCCCCAGTTCCATGGTGTTGATATTACAAGGATTTGAGCACTTATTTTATCTACCGCTCCCTGCTGCTTCCAAAATACGCTCCGACGCCCCTGACCCCTGCTACACAAGTCAAAAGGACCAGTGATGAACGAAAACCGTTCATCACTGGTCCTTTTGACTTGTGCTCCGGGGTCACCCGGGGCTCGTCGCGCTCTACTTGTTGTTCTCATACATCACATTTTCGAATTTCTTTCTTAACTTCTCTGTCAGCAAAATAATATTCTTTGGCGGCCGATTGACGCTGAAGTCGAAACAGAACCTCAGCGGGACGCCCATATTATAATCTTCTTCGTACGCCGAGACCTTCTTGGGATCCACATCCTGCTTATAGCCCATCAGCACCTGCATGCCCAGTTTCTTGTGGGCATCCCAGTTGCTGGCATTCCGATGGCCATCCAACAGCTGACGCACCTTGATGCTTTCCAACGCTTTGATCAGCGTTTTTGCGTTGCTAATTTTGTGCTGCACACCCAGGAAGACAAAGTAGCGATGCATCACTGGGATAACGGATGTGAAAAAGACGTTGGTCGCTGCAATTTTTTCCGGAAATAAATCCATGACAACTTCTTTGACCGACTTTGCAGAATATTGTCGCGGACTTCGTAATTGATATTTATATGCTAAGCCAACAAATGCCTGAGTAATGTATCCAGCTGCTGCTCTTTCGGGTTTGGTTAACTTTCGAAATGAGCGGGTTGTTTGGAATCGCCGAAACCACAGACGATTATTTTCGAAATGCTTCTCAGCTTCTACTTCCGAATATTCTCGTTCCACAAGACCGCCTCCTCTACCGTGAATATTAACACGATTTGTGAAAGAACAGTATCAATTTGACCAGGAGGCTTTCAGTAAAGATGTTCAAACCAAATTAAATATTATACAATGGAATTCATGATCAATTGAAGGAGAATTTGAATACATAATGGCAAAAATGAAAGACTTCAAGCAGCGCCTTTATTACCTGGGGCTGTCAATTATTATTAACTCTGCGGGAAACGCCCTGGCAATTTCCTCCAACCTCGGAAGCGCGGTGTGGACCGGATCCGCTGTTAACCTTTCCAAATGGGTCAACATCCCCCTGGGAACGACGCTGTTTATCTACGGCATCATTGTTACTTTGAGCAATCAGTTACTACTGGGGTCCTTTGACCGCCGCCGGTTTTTCTCCAACCTGCTTTACACCGTGCCGTTCAGTTACCTGGTAGCGCTGTTCACATTCATCTTTAATTCACTAGGAGTCCCGGCAATGGACTTCTACGTCCGCCTCATTTTGGATATCATCGGCCTGTATTGCGTGGCAATGGCAGTTTCGATGTACGCCCGGGCCAACTTGATTATGCATCCCAACGACGACTTGGCATACATCATCCGTTTCAAATACATTCATGGCAGTGCCGTGTTATCCCAGTGGCTGAGCTACATTCCACCGGTCGTCATCATCTCGGCATCCTATTTATTTACCGGGAAACTTTATGCAATTGGTTTTGGAACCATCTTTGCCTTACTGTTCCAAGGCACAATGATGAAATGGTCCGACACCCATGCCTTCCCCAAGCTTAAGCACCACGTTGATCTTTAATGAATTCAGCAATTCGTCTAAAGGTCTTTTTTGTTTCGGACAATTTGAACCAAAGGGTGTAGTCATGATACCCATCCTTAAAGGCAATGACTTCTGGATCGGCTCCCTCGGCATTCTGTAATGCCTCAATGAACTGAAGATCGCAGGGAACCAGCATCTCATTTTCACCATAGAAGATTTGAACTGGGCCGACTCCTTTTAATCGATCCGCATCGGTATAATCGACCCATTTTTCAGGCGTGGCCCCTTGGTCAAACCAACGGCCAATCTCCTGCAATGTTGGTAGATCCAATAAGATGTCCTCATCAGCCCGCTCGGCAATCGCTGGGCTGGTCAACTTGGTGTCCAACCACGGCGAGATGAAACTGCTGCCAGCTGCTTTTCCTGGATTATCCACCAGCAGCTGCAAAGCAATCTTTGCCCCAGCCGAATCGGCAACAATGAATGTCGGCAGTTCCGACTCAATCACCAAGTCAAATGCTGCCTGGGTAAATTGTAAGATTTCGTCTGCACTGTGTTTAGGCAACAGTGGAAAATCAGCCACTTGGATCAGACTATTTGATTCTGTGGCAATCTTGGTAATCATTTCCAGTTGGTCTTCATTCATCGGCACTGTAAATGCCCCACCATGGAAATAGAGAATCTGGCTGGTGGGGTTTTGAATTGGTTGAATTGTGACCAACTGGCCATTTTTGACCGGACGAATTTTGTACTGATCAGCACTTTGACGAAAAATATTGATCTTCTGATTAGGCTTCAAGAAGCTGTGGGCGACGCTTTTTTTGTAGTTTTCAGCCCTAAATTTCTTGATAAACCGTTTAGCCATAAAGCTCATTTGAAATCCTCCTCATCTCGCTGTTTCTTACGGTCAATTTTAATCTTTTATAAATTTATCGGACAAATTGTGGTGAAATTCGCAAAAGTTCACAAAATCTTCACACTTTTTTCAAACTTTGGTCATATTCATTCTATATAGTGTAGATATAAACATAAAGTGATACGTCATTTTATGTGGCAATAAATTAAATCCCCCTTTAATTTATTACTTTTGTATTCATATTCTTCCCCTAGAATATAGGTAACTTGAGGTAAGGCATCCCCGTGTCTTATCTTTTTTTGTGCCCACTATCCAATCGATTGAAAAAGTTCACAAAATCTTCACAATTAATTCATACTTTAGCCTAACTTTTCCTGTATGCTTATTTTGAATAGAAGTTAAGGCTTCTCTTCACCTCATATTTGTCAGAAATGATAAAATCAATTTGATTTAAACCTTATCTCCCCCTCAAAAAAAGATTAGGTATAAAATGGACTGTCGCGAAGGTCACAATCTTTCGCCGCAGCCTTTTTTATCCGCCAAAATAAGTTTGCTAAAATTCACAAAAAGTTCACACTTTCGTCCAACTTTTTTTATATTTATCATGTATATTATAACCATGAGCAAGAGATAAACGAGATTTATTTCTACTCACCCCCCAATAACATTGAGCAGCAAATCAATCCCCCCATTGATTTGTTGTCCAGATTATCATATTCATATTCCCCTCAGAATATTGAACTGAAAGGTCCGGCTCCCCCGCCGGGCCCTTTTTCTGTCCTCAGATCCAGTCAAAAAAGCTATAATGAAAGCTATCATCATTCGAGAGGGAGTCAATTAATGCGCAAATATCAACCCAAGTACCAGTCCAGATTCAAGAAACATTATCAAAACATGATTCGTGCCAACCGATACACTGAGGCTGATTTCAGAACAGTAGAAGAGCAGATTTTGAGTGGTCAACCAGTCGCTGAAAAGTATGATGATCACGTCATTAAGAGCAGAAAGCCTCAACGAGCCTTGTTCATCAAGGGCAGTTGGTTATTAATTTATGAAATTGTCGGCGACACGGTGCGCTTTTTGGATACTGGCCGCCATGGCGAAATATAGTTGAGAGTGGAACGAGAGGCGTTTTGATAACTCGAACGTCTGCCAAATCGACATCCCACCAATTCAAAAGTCAATATCGTTGCAAAACCAACCGTCATCAATCATCATAAAGGCCATATTGAAAGCACACTTTCAATGATTCCATTTAAATGACAATTAAGGAGCATTCACATGAAAGCAGCAATTATTAATGATTTTACCCGTGGTCCGGAGTACGGCGATTTCCCCAATCCCAAAGTCGAAGATGGTGAAGTTGAGGTCCACATCTTGGCGGCCGCAGTCAGCCAACTCGCCCGCGCCAGGGCAAACGGCACTCACTATTCCGCAGCCAGCACCCTACCGATCGTCCCCGGCGTAGATGCCGTTGGTGAAACGGCCGACGGTGAACACGTCTACTTCAACAGCAGCAATAACGTTTATGGGACTTTGGCCGAAAAAGCAGTCGTCAACCGACGGGCACTGTTCCCAATCGATAATACCGCTGATCCGGCGGTTGTCGCCGCTACAGCTAACCCGGCAATGTCGTCGTTTATGGCGATCAAGGAACGCTTGGGCGAAGACAAGATCCGCGGCAAGCGAGTCTTAGTGCTGGGCGCAACCGGCGCTTCAGGCCAACTTGCTATCCCCATCAGCATTAGTTTTGGTGCGACCGAAGTAATCGGCGTCGGCCGCAATCCAGAAAAACTAGCAAAATTGAGCCAATTTGGTGTCACCTCAACCATCAAATTAACTGATAACGATGATCAACTAAAAGCTGACTTGGCCAAGATTGGCGACGTCGACGTGGTTTTGGACTATTTATGGGGCGACATTGCGGCAACTATGATTACCGATATGATTGCCCAGCGCCAAGATCCGCAACACACTTTAACCTGGGTTCAAATCGGCTCCATGGCCGGCCAGAGCTCACCGCTGAAAGGCAGCTTGTTTCGAAGTATTGACTTCCATTTAATCGGCAGTGGCTTCGGCTCGTTCACCGCAGCCAACTTGGCGGATGATATGCCGGCTTTATTGAAGATGATTACCGATGGCAAGATTGCAGTACCGTTGACTACCTTCCCACTCAGCCAGATTGCTGAAAAATGGAATGATTATGGCGATAATCGATTGGTATTTCTGCCATAAATGTCAGTGTGAAAAAATAAGCGCTTAGCTTCCAGAGTACAAGGGGGATTAACCCAATATCCAGGATTTGGACATTGGGTTAATCCCCCTTGTATGGCCGGAAGCTGCTTATTTTTTCACAATTCCGCTAGGTAAAAGCGAAAAAACTAAACGAGGGCTTGGACAAAACAGATCGTCTTGTCCAATCCCTCGTCAGTTAGTACTAATCGATTTCAGGTTAATTCAATTTAAAATTCACCGTCCGTTGGTTATTCCAAGCCAACTCGGGCAAAGATTTCACCAACATGGCGAATGTGGTAATGGTAATCAAAAGCATCGTTGATTTGATCTTCACTCAAAGCATCAGTGATCTTCTTATCGCCTTCAACCAAGTCACGGAACTGAATGCCCTTATCCCATGATTGTTTAGTCAATGGTTGAACCAAGTCGTATGCCTGTTCACGAGTCATTCCGGCATCGATTAACTTCAACATCACCCGCTGGCTGTAAATCAAGCCGTAGGTCAGGCCCATGTTGCTCTTCATCCGTTCTGGGAAAACGGTTAGTCGATCCAGGATCCTGGTGAAGCGGTGCAGCATGTAATCCAACAGTGTCAAGGTGTCAGGAATAATGATCCGTTCAGCTGATGAATGTGAGATATCTCGTTCATGCCATAAGGCAACATCTTCATAAGCAGTTACCATGTGGCCGCGAACAACCCGTGCCAAGCCACAAATATTTTCGGATCCAATTGGATTCTTCTTATGCGGCATCGCAGAAGAGCCCTTTTGGCCGGCATCGAAATGTTCTTCAACTTCATGAATCTCGGAACGCTGCAGTCCACGAATTTCAGTGGCAAATTCTTCCAAGCTGGTGGCAATCAGTGCCAAGGTTGAAATATAATCGGCGTGCAGATCACGCGGGAGAATTTGACTGGTAATTTCCTGGGCACGTAAACCAAGTGAGTCACACACGTACTGTTCAACAAACGGCGGCACATTGGCAAAGGTTCCCACAGCACCGGAAATTTGGCCAGCCTCCAGTTCCTTAGAAGCAGTCGCAAACCGACGCTTGTTACGGTTCATTTCAGAATACCAACGCGCCAGCTTTAACCCAAAGGTGGTTGGTTCAGCTTGAACACCGTGGGTTCGGCCAATCATGACAGTATCCTTGTATTTTTTAGCTTGTTTGGCAATCACATCAATAAATGCATCAATATCTTTTCGAATAATTTCGTTGGCCTGCTTGATTCGAACACCCCAGGCAGTATCAACGACATCGGTACTGGTAACCCCATAATGGATCCATTTTTTCTCTGGGCCAAGTGATTTGGAGACGTCGCGGGTAAATGCCACGATATCGTGATGGGTCACCGCCTCGATTTCGGCGATGCCATCAACGTCAAACTTGGCGTTCTTCTTAATCTTCTCAACGTCCTCAGCGGGGATCTTCCCCAGCTTGGACCATGCTTCATCAATGGCAATTTCAACTTTGAGCCATGAAGCGTATTGGTTTTGCAGTGACCAAATGTTGCTCATTTCAGGTAAAGAATATCTATCTATCATAACGAGTCCTTTCTACTAAATAATGACAGGATAATAATACCATATTGTTCACTTTTTGACTATATTATGAGAATAATAATTACCTTTCGTTCGTATTCGGTTTCAAAGTCGAATATTAAACGTTTTACTTGTAAAAATTATTAACCTTTTGGTTGATTAATGGAATACAAGTTGGTATTATTAAAAATGCTGGGTAGATTCCTGGCAATAAAATTTAGAGGTGTTCATATGTCATCTATTGTGATTGTTGGAAGTCAATGGGGCGACGAAGGGAAAGGTAAGATTACCGATTTCTTCGGCCAAAGTGCTGATATTATTGCCCGCTATCAAGGCGGCGACAATGCCGGCCACACCATTGTATTTAACGGCAACAGCTATCATTTACAACTGATTCCATCAGGTATTTTTGATCAGGAAAAGTACAGTGTAATTGGTAACGGTGTTGTCGTTAACCCCAAATCCCTGATCAACGAAATGGACAATTTGAAAAAGGATGGAATCAGTACTGATAATTTGAGAATTTCCAACCGTGCTCAAGTTATCATGCCATACCACATTCTCTTCGATGGTCTCCAGGAGCAAAAGAAGGATTCTAAGATTGGGACAACCAACAAAGGAATTGGCCCTGCTTACATGGACAAATACGAGAGAATTGGCATCCGAATTGCCGATTTACTTGATAAGGATATCTTTGAAGAAAAGCTTCGAAGCAATCTACAAGTTAAGAACGAATTACTCACTAAAATCTATGACCATGAACCATTAGAATTTGAACCGATCTTCAATGAATATAACGAATACGCCGATCGCATCCGCCCATACGTTGTTGATGCTTCCTATATTATTAACAACGCGCTGGACGATCACAAAAATGTTTTATTTGAAGGCGCTCAAGGGGTCATGCTTGATGTTGACCACGGAACTTATCCGTTTGTCACTTCATCGAACCCAAGTGCTGGTGGTGCCGCCGTTGGAACCGGGGTTGGCCCTAATCGGATCGACCACGTGATCGGTGTCTGCAAAGCCTATACTTCACGTGTCGGCGAGGGTCCCTTCCCAACCGAACTCCACGATGAAATCGGTGATCATATCCGGGAAGTCGGCCATGAATATGGCGTTGTAACCAAGCGCCCACGCCGAATCGGCTGGTTCGACAGTGTGGTTTTACGCCACTCGGCGCGTGTCAGCGGCTACACCCATTTGGCACTGAACTGTTTGGATATCCTAACCGGTATTAAAACTTTGAAAATCTGCGTTGCTTATGAATTAAACGGCAAGAAGATTGACCATTATCCCGCAACCTTAAAAGAACTCGATGCCTGCAAGCCTGTTTACGACGAATTGCCGGGATGGGACGAAGACATTACCAAGTGCAAGACATTTGATGAACTACCAACCAACGCTCAAAATTATTTAAACCATGTCCAAAAAGCAGTCGGAGTCCCTTACGCAACCTTCTCAGTCGGTCCTGACAGAGAACAGACGAACGTCGTGGAAAAAGTTTGGTAAAAAACAGTGAGCGGATCCAAGCGGTTAGAAGTCGGAGCCTAAGTTCCTCTAACGGAATTCCGGGCCTTGGAATTTTGTTAGAGGTGCTTAGGTGCAGACTTCTGCTTGGAGGAGCTGTCCTAAAACAGTGAGCGGAGCAAAGCGCTTAGAAGTCAGTGCCTAAGTCTCCTCTAACAGAATTCCGGGTCTTGGAATTTTGTTAGAGGTGCTTAGGCGCAGACTTCTGCTTTGCGGAGCTGTCCTAAAGTCGCAAGAAGAGTCAGGCGCTTATAAACTGTCTACCTGACGGAGCTGTCCTAAAGTCGCAAGAAGAGTCAGGCGCTTATAAACTGTCTACCTGACGGAGCTGTCCTAAAACCTCGGAGGTAAATCATGGAAGTATTTGATTACGAAGATATTCAACTCATCCCTAACAAGAACATTATTAAGAGTCGGAGTGAAGCTGACACTTCAGTAAAATTCGGACCTAAGACATTTAAGATCCCCGTTGTTCCTGCCAATATGGAAACCGTTATCGATGATGACCTGGCCGTTTGGCTGGCACAAAACGGTTACTTCTACATCATGCATAGATTTCAACCTGAAAAGCGTGAAGGTTTCATCAAAATGATGCATTCAAAGGATCTTTATGCTTCTATCAGTGTTGGAATCAAGCCAGAAGAATATGAATTCATCGACAAGTTGGTTGCCGACAACGAGAAGCCTGAATATATCACGATTGACGTTGCTCATGGTCATTCAGACTATGTTATCCAGATGATTCATTACATCAAGGAACAATTACCAGACAGTTTCTTGATTGCCGGAAACTTGGGAACACCTGAAGCTGTCCGCGAAATTGAAAATGCCGGCGCTGACGCTACCAAAATTGGTGTGGGACCTGGTAAAGCATGTATCACCAAGCTCAAGACCGGGTTTGGTACCGGCGGCTGGCAGTTAGCTGCACTGCGTTTGTGCTCCAAAGCAGCTCGGAAGCCAATGATCGCCGACGGTGGTATTCGTTACAATGGCGATATCGCCAAGTCTGTGCGGTTTGGTGCTTCAATGGTGATGATCGGTTCATTATTTGCCGGTCATGAAGAAACTCCTGGTAACCTGATCAGTATTGATGGCAAGAAATACAAGCAATACTGGGGGTCAGCATCCGAGCGTCAAAAGGGTGCCTACCGCAACGTTGAAGGCCGACAAATGTTGGTTCCTTACCGTGGTCACATCTCAGATACTTTGAACGAAATGCAACAAGATCTGCAGTCGTCGATTTCATATGCCGGTGGCCGCAAGTTGAATGATATTACCAAAGTTGATTACGTGATCGTTAAAAATTCAATCATGAATGGTGACTAACACCGTTTAGATGGTAATAAGGTGCCGTGATACAGCTGAATGGCTGCGTCACGGCACCTTTTTAGATCGAATTTATCAACAGAACGATATAATACTTGCCTTTTGAATATGCAAACGGCTACACTTAATATTAAATGAATCATCATGAAGGGACTTGTTGTCAATGGATAACCTGTTTGACGTTTTACAAATGGTGCGCTTTAACCATTTAGCATTCGATTCTTCGCAGGTCGTTATCACCGATGTTGAGGGGAAACCTAACGGGATTTTAACCGACCTGTTCCGTGACGTGGTCAACAAAGTCAATTTATTCATCGACTTATCTGAAGCTCACGATGCCGGTGATGTGGTTGCGTCCCTCAAGGCCCACACCCCACTGCCATCCGATGTTTTGGATGAGTATGGAAAGATTTTGCGCGAACCACTTGTCGGAATTAATTTCGCGCCTCAAAAAGGTCAAATCGAGTTGTTGGTACGGGGATAATTGAATTTTTATGTAGGAAAGATATCCGCAGTGAGGCGGATATTTTTTATTTGGTAATTGGCATCTTTGACCTTGTACCGCTGCCACCTGGTTAAAATACGCTCCGACAGCACCACTGCTACCTAGTGGAAAATGCGCTCCGACAGCACCACTGCTACCTAGTGGAAAATGCGCTCCGACCCCCTGATCCCTACTGCACAAGAAAAGACGACCAACGATGAACAAGTTCATCATTGGCCGCCTTCCCTTGTGCTCCGGGATCAACCCGGGGCTCTTCACGCTCTTAATTTAATGCCCAAGCACCCATTCCTTGTGAATGGTAAATCCGTGCTGCGTCGTTTACTTGTTCGCGCCAGTCATTACTTGTTGTGTAAAGTGATTGGTACAAACCGTGAGCAGTTGAGCTTGGGTTTTGTGCTGTTGGGTTGTTTCTTGATTCACGGTAACTGATGGCCATCCAAGTTGATGCTGAAACACCAGTCTTTTGTTCCATCAATTGAGCTGCTTGTTCAGCAACTGAACCGCTGGTAGCAGTGCTAGTTGAAGTTGATGCTTGGCTAGTCTGTGCTTGGTTGGTTTGAGTTTGAGCTGGTTGGCTGTAACTCTGAGTCTGTTGAGTCGTTGCGGTTGCTGCATGTGCACTACCTTGAGTATTTGATGCGGTGTCAGCTGAAGGAATTGTTAATTGCTGACCAACTTGAATGACGTTTGCATCCTGAAGGTTGTTTGCGCTCTCGATAGCCTTTACTGAGGAATTATATTGTTGTGAGATTCCCCAAACGGTGTCGCCTGACTTAACTGTAACTACTGTGCTTGCTGAAGCATATGCGGATCCTGCGAAGAATAAACCAATAGCTGCGGCTGAAGTAGCGAAGATCATAGATAATACTTTTTTCAAAATTACACACTCCTATATCTGTGTTCTGTGTCTAGAATTTTTGTTGACCTCGTCGATCAACAATACATAGTGTATAGTTACGAAGTTACCATCCAATATCACGCGTATTAAGAAAAACCGTCTCCGCGTAACTAATGTAACGAGTGAGTAATGTTTGTTAAATTAAGAATGACCAGTATTTAGGTAAAACGTTGTTAAAGTAGCAATGCTAACCGTTTTCATGCATTTTCAAATGTTTCAAACCGATGCCGGTGAAACCGCTGATGATCGAAAAAATTGGTGAAGAAAGACTAAATATCGCAAATGGCAGGTAAGAAATCGTGGAAACTTGAAGCGTATTGGCGGCAAAAACACCTGCCACGCCCCATGGAATCAAGTAATTAATCACCGTGCCGCCATCTTCAAGAGCCCGACTCAGGGCAACCGGCGCTAATTTTGCTTTATCAAAAGTTGATTTAAAGGCATTCCCAGGTAAAATGACCGATAAATACTGTTCCCCAACAAAGACATTGACACCAATGCCACTGAGGATAACGGCCAAAATGAGCGAGCCATTTGACTGCAGCTTCCGTGATAATGGCCCCATCACAGCATCAATCACACCGAATTTCATCAACAAACCACCCAGGGCCAGGGCTGAAATGATCAAGGCAATGGTCGCCATCATGCTGGCAATTCCGCCACGAGTCAATAATTGATCGACATTTTTATTGCCAGTATGGGACACATAGCCATTGGTCAACGTGTTGACGACTGCTTGAATCTTGGTCTTGGGTTCCTCAACGTACAGCATCCCGACCGCTACCAAAATATTGATAAACAGTGTTGGAATGGCCGGAATTTTTCGCCAAGCACATAAGAACATCAACACAATAGGAACAAATGCCCACAAGGAAATGCTGAAATGCTCGGTCAAAACGTTGATCGTTCGGTCAATTGAAGCGGTATTGAGTTGCGCATTGGTGCGGCCAATCAAAAAGAAGACAATCAATGATGTGAAGAACGCCGGAATCGTTGACCACATCAGATTGCGAATGTGACTGAATAAATCAGCACCCACTACCGCAGCAGCCAAGTTGGTTGAATCCGACAACGGCGAGGTCTTATCGCCAAAGATTGCCCCGGAAATGACCGCCCCGGCAATCATGGCCGGATTAATGCCCATGGTGAGCCCCATCCCAAGAAAGGCGATCCCGATGGTCGAGACAACCGTAAAGGCACTCCCAATGGCGGTACCAACAATCGTACAAACCAGAAAGACCGATGGCAGGAACCACTCGGCACTAATCAAATGAAAACCATAGACCATCAGTGATGGAATCACCCCGGCAGCGATCCATGAGCTAATCAAAGCCCCGATCAAAATAAAAATAAACATCGGAATAATCCCGGTTGAAATCCCGTTGATGATGCCCTGATTGACAGAGTCCCAAGAAAAGCGGCGAACTTTAGCCCAGGCAATCAACAGCAGAATCACAAACAAAATTGGAATTTGCGGTGAAATTTGCAGCTTGATCACACTGAAGCCCATAATCAATAGCATCATCAGTAGAACGACAATGCCCTCGGTTAAACTAATCGTTGGTTCTTTAACATCATTTTCCATTACACATACTCCTCCATATAAAAAGCGTCCCTCAATCCAAAAATAGACTAAGGGACGCTTCAGCGTGGTACCACCCAGTTTAGCTGCACATGTACAGCTCACTCACTAGATGATATCGGCTCTAGTTATTATCCGTTAAACTCCGCCACGGTATTTCGTTAATCCATCCTGACCGATTCGCATCTCCCACCGGCTTTCTGACCCTCAGATGAATGAACTACTTCATGTGGCATTGAATGATTAAATTAATAGTTGGTGCTGCGAATCCCAAAGAATTCTTCGGGATAGTAAATCTTGCCGCCCTTTTGATATAGGGCCCCGTCGAACAATGGCTTGATCAAATTATCATTGAAATCAACCGCCACCGTTGGCAGGATATTGAAATTATCAGCAGGCACATAGTTGTTTTTAAAGAAGAAATCAGAATGATCGATTGCGCTGACCGCATGATAGCCGGCTAAGCGGGCCCGAGTTTCTAATTCGATGACCATTTCCTGACCAATCCCGTCGTTTCGATAGCCGTGTAAAACACCAATCTCAACAATGGAAACAATTGGAAATTTGCCTGTCGCAGAACGAACTTCGGCCGGGACCATCAATGCATGGCCAACCACTCGATGATCGTGATCTTTGGCCACCACTTCAAATTGATCATGATAGGATTCACTGTCGCGCAGACGATCAACCATGTCAACCTCGTCACCATCTGTGTTGGGCCCGTCATTTTGATAACTATCTGCGATAATACCTCGTACAGCCGCATAATCTTTGCGATCAATTGTCTCTACTGAAAATTTCACAATTTCATCTCACTATCTATATTTTTCCAACTTGTCTATAATTATATCTAAATGGTATCACAAATTTCGTTATGAAAGTTGGTCAATCATGTCAACAAAATCTAAACTAACCATAATTAGCATTTTAACATATTGTGCCTTTATTATCTTGGCTTTCTTCACCAATATCCTGTCCCCAGCCAAAATTGGCATCACTTGGACAATCTTTTGGTATATTGCCGCCGCTGGAATCATCTACTACCTGTGGTTCAAAAACCTGGTCTTTCAGCGAGTCATGTATTACAGCAAGGCACTTCATCTCACCCAAACCGACTTGGCGAAAATGCTGCCCAATCTCAAAGAAAGCCAAGTGGTTCCCGATCCTGCCAAACGAGCCATTATCGCGCCGATATTTAACTTTCCGCTTCAAGGCTTGGACATCCTAAATGCCAAGTTGACGCCCATGGCAAAACAAAAGGGCATCAAACCATTTCGGTAGACTGCCCGTCAAATTGATTGAACTTCTGATATTTTTTGATCGAAATATTTTCTTAATTTATCTTTGGGGTAAATGCCACTCACCTTTTCAGCAGCTTTGCCATTTTTGAAAATGACCAGGCTGGGAACGCTTAAGACATGGTACTTCTCAGCAATTTCCTGGTTGCCGTCGACATTCATCCTGCCAAAGTGAATTTGATCACCGTAGTCAGCTTCCAAGTCAGCCAAAATGGGGTCCAAAATCTTGCAGGGACCGCACCAAGGCGCCCAGAAATCGATCACGGTGAGTGGATTGTTGGTTTCGGCCGCTAAATTATTCGGCGTTATTTCCGTGCTCATCGTTAATCCTCCGCTTTTTTCTTACATAGTGAATAATCAAAGTAATGATAACCGCTGCTATCACGATCCCGCCAAAAGCCGTCGCTGGAATTTCAATGTCAATTGCCGGAATCGACAGGAATAATTTCAAGGCAATAATGGCAATTAACACGTAGGCCATCGGCTGAAGCTCAGGGATAATCCCCATCAACTTCATGATGACTTCAGCGACGCCCCGCATGGCCAGAATTCCGATCATCCCACCAAGCAGGACAATCACCGGGTTGGACGAAATCGCCAACGAAGCCAGAACCGAGTCGATTGAAAAGACCACATCCATAAACTCGATTTGGGCGACCACCGACCAGAATAGTGAAATGCCGTGGCGTTTGCTGCCAGCCAGTTTCTTAGTTCGAACAATCTTGGTTTTTCGGAAAAATTGGTAAACCAGATAAAACAGGTACAGCGAGCCGATAACCTTAATTTCCCAAAAATGAATCAGGTAAGTCCCCACCCCAATGATCAGGAAACGGAACAGGTAGGCGCCCCATAAGCCATAGAACAGGGACTTTTCCCGCTGAACTTTAGTCGGCAGCGCCTGTGTCTGGGCAGCGAGAACCACCGCATTATCGACCGACAACAAACACTCAATCGTGACTAGCGACAGAATAATCAGCCAGTCACTTCCGCTGGTAATCACCGTTTCCCAATTATGAGGATCAAAAAATGGACCATATAAATTAGAAACCCAATTCAACAATGTGGCATTCACCTCAACAAATTTTCATTTAAACGTGGTCAACAATGTAATCGCTAGTCATACACGTTCATTAATTGCTTTTAAATCATAACGGCTCAGCTGATATTTGACAATTAGGCGGTTTAATTTGGCGGCATAATGAGGATCGGTTGCGTACCCATTGGCCTGCAGCAAGCGCGTCGACTTTCGATAACTCAAAATATTTTTAGCTTTGATAAACTTCTCGCTGACCAGTTGATTGTGATCGGCAATTGAGGCCGCCAAATTCGGATACTTTCTGAACTGAGCCAGGACTTTGATTGATTTACCGTTCTCGACCTCTCGGGTATAGAACTGGACCGACTGACCGTGGTAAGTCCCCTTGATGCCAAATAAATTATTGGCGGTGGTTGTCAGTTCAGAAGTGCCAAACTGAGATTCCAAAATGGCTTGAGCGATCACGACGCTCGGTAACACTTGCCGATTCTTCAAGTACAGCTTGACGGCCGGCGTGCCAACGCGGTTGATAAAGCTTCGTTTTTGGCGAGTCGAGAAATGATCAGGCCTTTTTTGAACCAAAGTTGGCACGGAATTTCGCTGTGCATGGTGACTTAACTTCCCACGCAGGGAAACGCCCGCGATCAACACCGCAAACGTCACTAATAATATGACAATAACCCGCCAACTTTGTTTTCGCAACTTGATTTCTCCCCGCTCATATCCTCAATACATTAGTTTAACTCATTGAAGGTGATTTGGTCAGCTACTTTAAAAAACTTTACTTCATTCGATTTGATCAGGTCATCCGTCAACTGAATTTTGGCAACTGATTTAGCGTGATATGGCTGATAGTAGTAATTTCGGCTCTCACAGCAGACGGCTGCCCGGTAGACGGAATAAGTCGGCTGGTGCTCCTTACTTTTGGGAACATTCACTGAGTCCAACAGGTGCCAGCAATTATCCACGGCCTCATTTTCATTTTGGGGGATGTCAATTCTTTCCTTCAGGTATGCTGCCCGAATAAATCGCGATCCTGGTGAATATGAGCCGGGCGGAATTGACTTGCCGGACACGTTGCCGGTCGTCACCCGCGGTGTGTTGAGAGGGACGGTTCCGTTGACAAAATCCGGGGTAAAATCCAAATACTTGTTTAATTTGTCAATTTGCCGATCGAAATGGTTGCTGTTGGTCAAGACTCCCAAGGGATTTTCAATGATTTCAATTGGGGTGGTGACCGGTTCGATGACGACAATTCGCCCGGTTGGATCGCAGGCAGCAAAGTGCAATTCACTGTGGCCATACTTCATTAAGCTGTACTTGTCAGCCATCAGTTCAATTTCTTCAATATGGTCCTCGATGTCTTTAACTGATCGATAATTGGACAGCAAAAAGAACGACAGCTCAAACGGTGCCAGATGGATTTTGTTCTCACCCGGCGTTTCGACTAGCTGGCTGCCGTTGGTAAAGGTCAATTTTTGAACCGCCAGGCCAAATTCATTAACCCCGTCAGACATATCAATTCGTTTGGCGTGCTGGTGGCCGGACCCAAGCGTCGCATATTTAGTGACGTAACGTTTGTCGTCATATACCGAGTGCCAACCGTAGTTGCGGGGCACAAAGACGGGATGAGCTCCCAGCTGCGGCCAGTCCATCGTCCGTGACAACACATGGGCGCCGTCTTCATGGCCAATTTGAAAAATACTTGTACACACGTTAAGAACCTCCCATCAAAAATGGTCGACTAAATTTCACAACAATTTTCCCAATATAACACAAAACGCCCAAAACGTATCGCACTAGCCTTTATAAAATGGTAAACTCTTAATATATGAGCCTTTTTCATACATACATATTTAGGGGACGAATCAATGAAGGAAACTATCGCAAAATTACACAAAAATCGCTTATTCACGCTGTTAGTATGGCTGATTATTACATTTATTGCAATTATAACCGCTCCAAACGTGACCGATACACTGCAGTCATACAGCCAGCCCACCTTTTCCAAAGACTCACAACCGGCGCAAGCTCAGCAGCTGCGAAATGATTGGGGGTACAATCTGGGAAAAGCGTCTACCATTAACGTGGTCTACACGAACCCAAACGGCAAGATCACCGCTAAGCAGCAGACGAAGATTGACAATGCCTTGAATAAACTCAAAGCCCATCAATCATTTTACAGTATCAAGAAGATCGTTACCATCAACACCAACGTGGCCGGCAAACAGCAGTTGTTGTCTAAAGATGGTTCCACCCAAATTGCCAGCTTGGATATCGATGCCAAAAGCAGTACCCTGCGCGTTTTGACCAATGAATTGGTTGGTGAAGTCCAGGTGTCTGGATTAAAGTCCTACGTCACCAGTCCGGAAATTGTCCGCGACGTCAATAATGAAAAAACCGCGCAAGTTACCAACATCATTTTGATCACATTATTTGTGGTTTCAATGCTGATTGTGGGAATTTACTTCCGGTCGTTATTTGCACCGGTCATTTCTTTCATTACATTATTTGCGGCATTTACGACTTCATTTAGTATCTCAACGGCATTGGCCAAACATTTTCACTTTGCCTTCACTCAATACACGCCACTTGAAATCGGAATTGCCACCGTGGTGATCGGCACCATTTGGAACATCTACATCTACCGCAAACTCAGAAGCGTGCTGGCACTCCAACGAGAAGCGCGTTACGCCACCCAGCAGACAATTGCCGACCTACGCTTTCCAATCACCATTGTCGGCAGTGCGTTGGCCATCATCTTCGCCTGCTGTGGCTTCATTAACTATGACCAATTACAATCACTGTGGGTTCTTGGCATCACCTACGTTGTCTTAATGCTGGCCGTCTTGACCCTGAACGCTGTTTTCCTGGCCGCTTTAGGGGAAAGTATTTTCTGGCCGTCCAGTGCCCCATTGAGTGCGATGAAGTCCCACTTCTGGAACCGGGCAACCGATTTTTCACTCTGGCAGCCGATTGCCGCCTTTCTGGTCGTTCTATATCTGACCCTACCGTTCATTTACTTCTACCATACCAGCCTGAACTTTTCTCCAATGACCAACTTAACGCAGACTAATCAAGCCGTTAAAGGGGCCCACGTTCTCCAGGCACATTTTTCACAGGGTAAAGCCACGCCGATCACGATTTACCTTAAAAACGATCAGCCCTTGGATAACGAAAAATACCTGCAGCATTTGGACCAACTAACCACTAAACTTCAGCATACCAAAGGGGTTAGTGCCGCTTATTCATTAACGCAGCCAAGTGGGATGCCGATCGAAAAGTATTACGTTTCCAATCAACTTGAGTCCATCGGGTTAAACGCCAAGCAGGCAACCGGACAACTTTCACAGGCCTCCAATGGCATCGAAACCAGCGGCAGCAACCTGAATTTGTCCGGCCTCAAGCAACAGGTCAAGGACATGCAGAGCCTGGTTAAAAAGAGTAATCAAATTGTGGAAGACAGCTCCAGCTTAGCCTCACAGGTTAACAGTGTTGCTGCCAACTCCAGTGTCGCCGTCCAGCGGGGCGCCTCACGCAGAGTCCGCATGTATCAGCAGAAGATTAACGAATTGAATCAGTCCTTACAAAGTGTTTCGTCAGGCATCAGCCAACTGAACGCGGAGGGATCGGTCATTCAAAATTACGGTCAAAACAGCGCCAATAATCTTGAGAGTTACAGTCAACAAATTAGCCAAGTCCAGAAGCAACTAAAACAGGTCAGTTCCCAGGTTAATTCCTCGACTGATCAGTTAAACAACATCTATGATTATTTGAATGGTCTCCAAAAGTCCGGTGCGGCCAATGTCTATTACATTACCAAAGCGCAGCTGGCGGACACCGACTTCTTGCAGACGATGCTTAACTACACCAGCCAGGACAAGAAGATTACCACCATTCAAGTTGTCATGAACAACGCCCCATCCAGCAAAACCAACCTTAAGCAGGTTAAGATGCTCGAAGCTCAAGTTGGCTTGCAGCTGCGGGGAACTCCGCTGTCGTCAGATGAGGTTGCCTTCACTGGCGAGCCGATTACACAATCCATTAACCAGTCCAAACTCAATCATCATTTCATTACTTTATTGGCAATAGTGATTATCGGGATTTTGGTGACTGTCTTCGTTGTCAGTCGTTCGATTCTCCAACCGCTGTATTGGACCGTTGCATTCGTAATGTCTGCGATCACCGGCTTTCAATTAACCTATCTGACCATGCATTATGTCACGGGCACCAATCAATTTGACTGGCAGGTGCCAATTCTTGCAATCAGCATCCTGACCGCGATTGCCGCCTGGCAGATCATTGCGTTGGGCTTGTCATTCAGATACACGGAATTGTCACTGCTGGAATGGATTCGGCCAACCATGGCCAGTTACGGCAAGATTGTCCGCTACATTCTGCTAGTCGTGATTGCCTTGGCAATTGGCCTCACATTTGGTGCATCGTTTGCAATGATTGAAACGGCATTGATCGTCATTTACACGGTCTGCGTCTACTACCTGATCTTGCCAATGATTGTCACTTCGATGGGGAAATTGGCCGTAACCTTGCCCAATAAAGACAATCTTTTGAGGAATAAATAAATAATTTATTAAGATTTCTATTTTTGCCACGTCATCTTCAGACAAATTTAATCCAAATCATGGCGACATTTTTCAAAAAAGTCACTCAATTCACATTGGGCGGCTTTTTTAATTGCTCAGTTATAAACACCCTCAAATCAGCTTGTGGAAACGGTTATTCACAAGCCAGGTTACCAATGTTTCAACTGCCATATGACATTTAACTGCATTGCAAATTGTTTGTTACACTTTTGCAACAATTCATTGGTATTGTTATCACTGTAGATTTGATAGGGAGTTGTTGATAAAAAATGAAATTACATACAAAAATATTACTTACGCTAGTAGCATTCTTCACATTATCATTTGCCGGTTTCCAAGATGCTCAAGCATCCAAAGCTGCCGACACTGATGTTTCATATTCAGCCGTTTATAAAGTTGCTAAGCAAAACCTCGGCAAGCCATATGTTTATGGTGCCACTGGTCCTTCAGCATTTGATTGCTCAGGCTTTACCAGTTACGTTTACAAAAAGGCTGCGAGTGTCACCCTTCCTCGTACTGCCCAAGCACAATACAACGCCGGCCAGAAGGTATCATACAAGAACCTGCAAAAAGGTGATTTGGTATTCTTCGGTTGGAGCGCAGCATCAATTTCTCACGTTGGTTTATACATCGGCAACGGTAAGATGATCGATGCTCAAAACCGCGGTGTCATCACCGAAACTGTTAAAGCACCATGGTGGAATTACGTTGGTTCCGCTCACGTCGTTAACTTTGACTCAGATGACGCTACCGACGATTAATCTTTTTAACACATAGCAACATAACAACAATTCAATCAACTATCACCTGAAGAGGCTGGAAACATTCGGCTCTACAATATCTGTTGTTGGTAATAGATTTTTATCTATTACTGATGACAGATTTTTTGTTTTTCATTAGAATAAAAAAAGCGGACATTTCCTGTCCGTTCATCAAAACCAACAACCACGAAGATTTTAGAGAAAGAAGGAAATGCCCTATGTCAAATGATACTACGAAAATGTTGTTAGGAATAGATGATGAACACTTAAAAATTGAGAATGGCAAAATAGGTGATGATGGGGTAATCAGATTAAATGGATCACTGAACTATTCTCCCAAGGCCTGCCGCAATTGTGGGGTTATTAATGATCACCAGATCATTGGCTATGGTTGGCGGAAGACCACCATTAGATTCGCTAAAACATTGGGCAGCACGGTTATCCTATGCCTCAATCGGCGAAACTTTCACTGTAAGGCTTGTCATACCAACTTCCTGGCGCAGACGAGTGCAGTGCCGAAGCACTGCACGATTTCAAATACAACCCGGAAACAATGTTTAGAGAAGTTAACGGAACCAGTGAGCCTCAAACACATTGCCAATGAATTGTCCACTTCGGATTCATTCGTTGGTCGGCAGCTCTTGCGCGCTGAACACGACTTTCAAACCAACTGGCACTACTTACCCAAAGTTCTCCTCATGGACGAAGTTAAAAGTACTAAGAGCGCCACCGACGCGATGAGCTTTGAATTTATGGACGCGGAAACCCACGAATTGATTGACCTGTTGCCCTTTAGAACCATCTATCAGCTTCAAAAGTACTTCCAACATTATGACCAAGCCGCGCGAGAAAATGTGAAAATTATCGTTACCGATATGAACTATACCTATCCCAAATTGGTTGGGCAGATCTTCCCGAACGCCATCGTTGTCATCGATCCCTTCCACCTGGTTAACGCTTTAAACCGGGCTTTTAATAAGACGCGAGTGCGTCTCATGAAAACCCTGGCCACTTCCTCACGCCAGTATCACGCCTTGAAACGCTATTGGAAACTATTATTAACGCCGGCCAATCACCTTAACTACGAGGCTTTCCGTAAGTGGACAAACTTCCCTTATCCGGCAACTGCCACGGATGTGGTTGATGCTTTACTGGACATTGATCCCGAGCTCAAGCAAACTTACGACGTGATGAATCGGTTACGTGAAACCATCAAAAACCGCGACTGGCCCAACTATAATCAAGCCTTTCACCACCTGCAGGGGTGCTCGGAAGAGATGTTGGCAGCCCTCCAAACCTTGGCGGCTCATCATGATGAAATTGGCAACACTTTCACCCACCACTACACCAACGGGCCATTAGAAGGTTCAAACAACAAGATTAAAGTCATTAAGCGCACTGGATTTGGTTACCGAAACTTCTTCAGATTCCGGCTAAGAGTGCTGTTCGCTTTTCGAGTTCATACAAAAAGAGCCCTAATCACCAAGTGATTAGAACTCCAATATTTTGTTCACCAACAACAGTTGACGAAGAACCAAACATTCATTTGTTTCCAGCCTCTTTTTGTAATTTCGGCTTCACTTGGTATATTGGTAGTAGACAATTCTTCAAAGGAGCTACAGATATGGATCGCAAAATCAAATCTCCCAGTACCCCAGACATGGGCGATTACCTCAAGGTATTTGCCTGCGCGGCCGTCATGCTGCAAATCATTCTAGGTCGAGCCCTGCAAACTCATCCGACTGTCAATATCCAGATCGGCATTGGCATTTGTTACAACCTCATCAAATTCACGGCACCAGCGTTCATTACCGGAATCCTGTATACGACCATGCGAGTCACTCACGACACCGATTTAAGCTACCCGGGCTATCTCCAGCAAATGTGGCATGCGTCATTCATCCCCACCATTGCTTGGACCCTGATCTACTTATTAATCATGCCAAATGTCCAGCAAGTCGAGCATTATCACACGATTGGCGACTTTGCCTGGCAATTCATCAACGGGAATGCTGCACCCCACCTTTGGTACAATTCGATGATGTTGCAATTCATCATTCTGATGCCGCCTTTCTGGTGGCTGGCCAGCTGGTGTGGCCATAATCAACAGCGTGGCCGGCTGGTTCTGCTGCTGACTTCGGTGGTCCAGTTGGTCTGGTTAATCTTCTATGACACCCAAGTCTTTCACGGCCCGCACGCCAAGGATTGGTACCTGCTGGACAGACTATTTGTCAGTTTCTTATTATATGCAGTTGTCGGGACTCTGGCTTGGCAGTATCGCCAAGTGGCCCATCGCTGGCTCCAAAAACACGGGTTGATAACCGTTTTTGCTCTGGGATCGTTCGTTTGGATTAACTGTGAATTATTTGCCTTCAAGTTCCCCGTTCAACTGACTAACGCCCCATACTACAAACCATCGATGACCATTTATGACCTCAGCATCATTAGTTTGATTGCTGCTTTAGGCGACTCCCAGCTTAGACGGAAACTCCAGGTCACTCATCTGATTCACCGCTTGGCCAACTTTGCCTATCCAGCCTTTTTGTCCAACGTCTTTTGGAATCAACTGCTTTGGCGAACATTTGGCCAAGGGTTGATGAGTCGCCAACCAGTTTTAGGCATTTTCTCCGTCTACATTGGAACTTGGCTACTGTCATTTGCCTCAGCGATTACGATTCACCAAAGCTGGTCGTGGCTTAACAGACATTTTCGACGACGGTTAATGTAGTCGCGGTTCATTTTGCCTTGCTCTTGGAACCCGGGTCGAGTGGAGAATGTATCGGTTAATCAAATCAACAATCTGCTTGTTTTCCGGTAAATCAGAGTGCTGGGCGTTGGAACCAGACACTGTGATCGTTGTAAAATGACGAACGGCGCCTTGAAAGACATACCGGCCGGCAGCAACACTTACCAGCGGCACTAATCCATCAGACGTGTAGTTCTTAGTGCCGGCAACTGAGTAGACGCTCAAATTATTGGGCAGCTTGTTGCGATTCTTGATGAAATCCGATAACATTTGCGTCTTGTTATCAATTGACCGCTCATTGAAATTAAACGGCGACCCAATCGTCATCAACTTAGTCATCCAAACGTCATTAGAATATTGATCAAAATAATTTTCCAAAAATACGGTGTAAATTAAGCCACCATTAGAATGTCCTATCGCTTTAAAATTATTAAAATTCAATCGACTGACCAAGGTATGGAAAATGACGTTAAATTGGCGGGCCTGTTGCTTGATGTTACTATAACCGTCCTTGTTATTTTGAAAGCCAACCACAATGAATGGCTCGTTGTCCCCCGGTCTCAGCCGGCCGGTGAAGTGGAGTTTGTCATCGTTGGTAATTTTGACCTTCAATAAACTATGCGGATTCGTGCGGTTGTGGTTGATCTCACTGACTAAACCATCAAAACGGTTTTCGGTGGCCGAACTCCCCGGAATCATGATGACTGGCGATAACTGAGAGTTATGGTGCCGGGTTAACTCACTGACATTTTGGTGTGACCACTAGAGTGAAGCGACAATCAAGCCAACTGACAGCAACACCGCAAGAAGACTCCATAACCAGATTTTAACTGTCCGTTTCATCATTGCTCACCCCGGTTTCGATCAAGCCGATCATACAGTTTGACAAATGGCATATAGATCAGCACATCCACGAAAATCAGAACCGCTCCGAGAATGAGCGCCAACCAATTGCCATTGGTGCCCAAGAAACCAATCAAAGGCCCCGGCGTCCCTGAAGGTACCGGATAAACGGCTGCCGGAATCCATTTGAGCGCCAGAAAAGAAGCAGCAACCAGCATGTTAACCAGTGGTGCCAGCAGAAACGGAATCAGAAAAATCGGGTTGTAAACGATTGGGATCCCCAACATCATCGCATAATTATTATTAAACAGCGCCGGAAAAATTGACCACTTCGAGACAGTCAAAAAACGCTGTCGTTTGGAGAAGACTAAAATTGCAATAATCATCGCCAGTACCGCGCCATTGCCGCCAAAATTGGCAAAGCTGTGAAAGAGGGTCACATCGGTATATTTGAATGGCACATTGAAGGCTGACCCTGTTTTGAGAGCGTGATTCAAATTGGTCAACGCTGCTGGATCGGTAAAGGTCGGACTTGCAGAAAACGGTCCGCCAACCGCCATCCAAGACAGCAGATCCGTCAACAATCCCATGCCGATGACATAGGAAAGCGCGCTGGCCTGAACCGCATGCAAGGCAGTTGACGAGATGAACGATTGAACCTCCGGACTTCTGGTGAGGCTGACAACAACATTGACCACAATTGAAAACACAACCACCAGCAGCAAGGGCCAAATGATTTGGTAGGATCGTAACGCCCGGCGTTTCTCAAAGGCAACAATGATCCGCCCAACGATATAGCCAATTATCAAGGCAATTAACAGTCCCTGCCCCATCAAAGTGCTGTTAAACAGCAATCGCCCGTGGCTATGGGGCTGATAGGCAGCCATCAAGAACGCCAGCAGGCCGATAGCACCTGACAACGCCGATGTTTGGCGCCCGTATGCTTTTACCGTACAGTAGGCAATCCCGTAAGCGCCGTATAAGGCAATCATGTCAACCGTACAGTGGACAATCAGCCCCAATAGCTGTGAAATCTGCCTCGCAGCGGGCAGCCACTTGGTCACCCCGAATACGGTGGCAACAAACCCACTGGGCGTCAAAAAAGAATATTTCAAGACCTCGGCAAAACTTCCCAGTAACATAATTGGAAACAGCAGCGCCAAAGTATCCTGAATCACACGGGCAAACTTGCTCTGATAAGCTTTCATTGAACGGGCCATTAATTGATCCATGCCAATCCCCCCTGGAATCGTTCATTTAATCACTCTTATTCTGTTTTATCTGCCAATTTTGTCAAGTAAAATGTCACTTTAATGTCATGGCCTTGAGTGATCACGGACCGCAAAGCAAAAAGAGACCCAAGCGGTACCTGAATTCCGCTTGGATCTCTCTGTTAATATTTACATACAACCAACTATCATTTTATCGATCGTGGTGATCGGCGGCTGAGTGCGTTCGCCGCATATTGACGTGCGGGATGCCGACTTCTTCAAATGGCTCCCCATACTCCTCAAATCCCAGTGTTTGATAAAAGCCGATCGCCGTTTTCTGGGCCCCCAAATAAAACATTGGGGCATCTTCAAACATTGGTTGGCCCAGCAGGTATTCCAGGAGCTGCTGGGCATAACCGTGATGCCGGGCGGCTTTTTCAGTTGCCACTCGTTGAATATGAACGCCCTTTTTGGTGACGGTCGTTCTAGCAGTTACCACCGGTTCCCCATTCACATAGCCAACAAAATGAATGGCGTCGGAATCAGTACCGTCAAATTCGTCGGTTTCAGCAATTCCCTGCTCCTCAACGAAGACATGATGGCGAATGGTTCTTGCGTCTTGATAAATTTGATCCAATTGATCAGTTAATTTAATCTCCAAATTCATACCCGCCTAACTTGTTATTATTGTTGGTTAAAGGCCACCACATGGATGTCATCGCCGTCAACGGTCAATTTGGTCAAACTGCCGTTGGCTGGCCGCTCAGTCACATCAAATTGACCATTGCCATAGCGTTCCACAACGCTTAGCAATGTGTTACCATGACTGATTAATAAGACGTTGTCGCCGTCTTTGATTTCTGGGTTCTGTTTAATCAGGTCAAACCCCTGATCCAAACGTTTCCAGTATTCCTGATTGTTTTCAGCTTGATGGAACGGATCGGCTTCTTTTAGATAATCTTTCGCTTTGCCAATGGAATATTTCTCAACAATATCCCGGAAGGTCGGCAATCCGTGTGGGGCGCCAGCCAAATACCAAGCTTGGCTCATATCATTTCCTTCAAAGTAGCCGTAAAACTCCTCACGGAAAAACATTGACGTAATTGGCGCATCAATATCCGAGGCGTCATTTTCATCTAAAATTTTTTGAGCAGTTTGCTCCGCCCTGGTGGTATCACTGCAATATGCAGCCGCAAACTTGGTGTCCTTCAATTTCTCACCGGTATCGACCGCGTTTTGAATGCCCTTTTCCGTCAGTGGCGAATTGCTCCACCCCTGAAGTTTGTTATAAATGTTAAAGTAGGTTTGACCGTGACGAACCATGTACAAATTAAATTTACTCATGATGACACATCCTTTACCCTTAATATCTAAAGTATAACAATTTTTTGAGAATCCGCGCACACCAATCAACTTAAGATTTCTGCAAAATCTCTTGACAATGGTTATTTCTGCGCGTTTTTTTGATAAGATAAAGCAAGTAATTATTGTAAGGAGCACACTGTTTTGAAATATATTAATTGGGTCCTGGAAAAATGCAGCACTCGCAAGGGCTTCATCATTTTATTAATTGTTTGCTTTTGGGCCAAAACCATGTTGGCCTATTTTGTCGACCTCGGGCTGGGAATTACCAATCCCTTTCAGTTCCTGATTGTCTTAATTAACCCGTTGGCAACGACGACTTTGTTACTCAGTATCGCCCTTTATTTCAAAAAAAGCCGGTTCTTTTATCCGCTGGCGATCTTAATTTCAATTTTAAACACCGTTTTGCTGTACCTTAACGTGATTTACTTCCGTGAGTTCACCGATTTTATGACCGTCAGCACAATGACCGGCTACTCCAAGGTCAACCAAGGGCTCAGCGGCAGTTCACTTGCCCTGACCAATTTCCACGATATCTTTTACTGGATTGATCTGGTGGTCATCATTTTGCTGTTGGTTCTTCGCAAAATCAAAATCGACCCCCGGCCGCTGAATCGCCGAATTGGTCTGGCAGTGACCTCGTTTTCGGTCCTTTTTTTCGTTGTTAACCTGTCACTGGCCGAAATGGATCGGCCGCAGCTGCTGACGCGGACCTTTGACCGGGCTTACATAGTGAAGTACCTCGGCCTGGATGCCTTTACAGTCTACGATGGCTTAAAATCCCAGCACAACAATGATTTACGGGCCACCGCTACCAAATCGGAATTAAACGACGTCTTGAAGTTCACCCGCAAGCATTATGCCAAACCGAATAAAAAGTTCTATGGGATTGCCAAGGGTAAAAACGTCATCGTGATTCACTTGGAAAGTTTCCAACAATTCCTGATTGGCAAGAAAATCAACGGCCAAGAAGTGACCCCATTTTTAAACAAACTCTATAAGAGTAAATCCTCTTACGCTTTCAAGAATTTCTTCCACCAGGTTGGCCAAGGGAAAACTTCTGACGCCGAAAACATGCTGGAGACCAGCACTTACGGTTTGCCGCAGGGATCTCTGTTCGCCCAACTTGGCAGCGACAACACCTTCCAAGCCGCTCCAGCCATCTTAAATCAGCGCCGTGGCTACACTTCTGCAGTCTTCCATGGAAACATTGCCAGTTTCTGGAACCGCAACAACGTTTACAAGAACATGGGTTATCAATACTTCTTTGATGCCAGTTACTACAACACCACCGGTGACCGCTCGTTGGGCTATGGTTTAAAGGATAAATTGTTATTCAGGGATTCGGTCAAATACCTCCAGAATCTCCAACAGCCGTTCTACGTTAAATACATTACGGTCACCAACCATTTCCCATACGATTTGGATAAAGAAGATACCAATTTCAAGACCACCAATACCGGCGATGACGTGGTGGACAACTACTTCTTGACCGCCCACTATCTGGACCAAGCCGTCCATGAGTTCTACAACTACCTGCGCAAAACCGGCCTGCTCAAACACTCGTTGATTCTGCTTTATGGTGACCACTACGGCATTTCCAATTCGGAAAACACCAATTTGGCCAAGGCATTAGGCAAGAATCCTGACGACTGGGACGATTTTGATAACGCCCAGCTGCAGCGGGTCCCGTTAATTATTGATGTACCCGGCCAAAAGAACGGGTTTGTTTCTAAAAAATATGCCGGAGAAATTGACGTCCTGCCGACTTTGATGCATCTCCTAGGCATCAGCAGCAAGCGCTACGTCCAATTTGGGACCGACATTTTATCCAAGCAGCACGATCAAGTCGTTGCCTTTCGAAATCAGGACTGGGTCAGCCCGGCGTTCACTTCACTGAGTGGCGGCATTTACTCCAATAAGACCGGCCAACTGTTGAAATTAACCAAACGCCAACAGGCTCAAGTCAAGAAGGATAAGGAGCGGGTTCAAACTGAGCTTTCACTGTCAGATTCGTTGAACGAAAAGAATCTGTTGCGCTTCTATCATCCAAAGGGCTTTAAGGCAATTGACCCACGGAATTACAATTACGCCGACCTTTATCAAAAAGAAAAGCGGATTGAGAAACGTTTGGGTAAGAAGTCCACCAGTATCTATTCCAAGAACGGTGACAAGTCGACTTGGAAAGAATACTTCACCGACGCGCCGGAAATTCACCATAAGACAACCGACAGCAACCGAATCAAGATTACCAATCCAGATGCGAATAACAACGACAGCAGTCGCTAAGGGGGAAATCTGAGATGAAACAAGCCACCAAGAACATGCCAATCTTGCTTTACAATATCCTTGTCGTTTCATTGGCACTGGTTTCCTTTGTCTTGGCAGTTCTTGCCCTCGTGACTAAAATTACCCTCAATGAAGGGCCATACCGAGTGATCTTTGGACTCATATGGCTCTTTTTCCTGATCGATTATTTAATTCGTTTCAAACGGGCCAAGTCAAAAAAAGATTTCCTAATCTCCAATCTATTTGACTTGATTGCGCTGATCCCCTCGCACCCAATCTTTATCTTCTTCCGGATTGCCAGGATTTATTCGATTGTCCGTTATTACAACCTGCTGTGGCGATTTGGTCTCTCTGGCAAATTAACCAACGCCCTTCACAAATTTCTCTATGACACCGGCTTTATCTACCTGTTATCAATCAGTCTGGTAATCCTCATCTTCAGCTCGCTGATCTTTGCGTCTTTTGAGCATGATTCCCTGCAGAATTCACTCTGGTGGGCCATTTCGACCGCGACCACCGTTGGTTACGGTGACATTACCCCCAAGACCGACGGCGGCAAAATCATTTCGGCCGTCCTGATGCTGGGTGGAATCGGTTTTATTGGTTTACTAACTTCCACCATCACCGACTTTTTCACTTCTCAGGATAAACACAATGACGAAACCGATGTGCTGAAAGATTTAACCAAACAAGTCACCCGGCTGTCCAGACAGGTCAATCAGCTGCAAAAAGAACTTAAGAAAGAAGCCGTTCCCAAAAAGCTCCCAACTGCTAAAAATCATCAAAAAAATAGGAGGTCCTAAATTTATATGTTCGAACATGGTGCAATTGAAGTTCACGATGCTTATCAAAACAACTTAAAGCACGTTGACCTAAAGATTCCCAAGTACGCCATTACAGTCTTCGCTGGTCTGTCTGGATCAGGGAAATCCTCGTTGGTGTTTGACACAATTGCCGCAGCCTCAAGGCGGGAATTGAACGAAACTTTTC
Source organism: Lentilactobacillus buchneri (assembly GCF_018314255.1). Lineage (NCBI taxonomy): Bacteria > Bacillati > Bacillota > Bacilli > Lactobacillales > Lactobacillaceae > Lentilactobacillus > Lentilactobacillus buchneri. The sequence continues at coordinate 1,778,192 of NZ_CP073066.1, read as the reverse complement.
CCAGTTTTACCCAGCAGTATCTGCCAAAATACGGGCAGCCGCACGTTAAAAATATCGAGCACCTGCCGGTTGCCATTGTGATTGAACAAAAACGCATCGGTAAAAATGCCCGCTCGACTCTTTCAACCTACACGGGGATTTACTCGTTGTTGAGATTACTGTTTTCAAGGGCTGGTCAACCCTTTGTCGGCTATTCAGACACTTTTTCATTTAACCTGCCCCAAGGAATGTGCCAAAAATGTCAGGGATTGGGCTACGTCGATGATATTGATGCCAACGCGTTAATTGACCCGGAAAAGTCACTGAACCAAGGGGCAATCACTTTTGTCAGCTTTGGTCCCAACACTTGGCGCTGGCGGCGGTACACGGACAGCGGCCTATTTGACAATGATAAGCCTTTGAAAGACTACACTAAAAAAGAAATGGATACTTTGTTATATGCACCTCAACAAACGCTGAAGGATGCGCCGGCCGCATGGCACCGAACTGCCCTTTACGAAGGCTTGATTCCCAGAATTCGTCGATCAATTATCGGCAAAAAGGAAGCTCAGCATCACAAGGAAGCCTTGGCTAAAATTGTCACCAGAAGGCCTTGTCCTGAATGTCATGGGACTCGCCTTCGTCCTGAGGTGCTCACTTGCAAAATCAACGGCAAAAATATTGCCGACGTTTTGTCAATGGACCTGGTTCATGCCTTAAAGTTTCTGCACGAAATCAAGGTGCCATTGGTTACGGACGTCATTCGTGAAGTCGCAACCAAAATTCAGTCGTTGATCGATATTGGCTTGGGCTACCTGACTTTGGACCGCAGCACCGAAACGCTTTCCGGTGGCGAGACGCAACGGATTAAAATCGCCAAATTTTTGACCAGTTCACTGGTGGATATGGTCTACATTTTGGATGAGCCCAGCGTCGGCTTGCATCCCCATGATATTCAGCTGATTAAGAATGCTTTGATCAATTTGAAGAACAAAGGCAACACAATCATGGTCGTTGAGCACAACCCCGAGCTGATGCCAATTGCGGATTATGTGGTGGAAATTGGCCCCAAAGCTGGCCGTGGTGGCGGTCAGGTGACCTTTACCGGTACTTATGACCAACTGCTCAATGGGCACACGATGACCGGTGAATACCTGAAACAACCGCTGACATATCGGAAGCCAAGACCATTTAAATCAGCCATTTCACTTAAGGATGTCACCACCCATAATCTCAAAGACGTCAGCGTCAACATCCCGCTGGGGGTTGAAACGGTCATTTCGGGAGTTGCCGGTTCAGGAAAAAGTTCGTTAGTGGATGCCTTACGGCCAAAGCTCCACGAACCGTATATCGACTTGGCGCAGGGAGCAATTGGAACGAATATCCGCTCGACGCCTGTCACCTACCTCGATATTTTGGATGATATTCGAAAAATTTTTGCCAAAGTTTCCGGGGCTTCCACCAGTCTGTTCAGTTATAACGGCAAAGGTGCCTGCCCCCGCTGTAAAGGAAAAGGCGTTACGATCACCAATATGGCATTCATGGACCCAGTCGTCCAAAAATGTGAGATGTGTGACGGCAAACGTTACAATAACGAGGCTCTCAGCTACCTGTATCAAGGCAAGAACATCAGTGAAGTCCTCAATATGCCAATTGAATCGGCGATTGACTTCTTCAAAGATATGACCAAAATTTATGACAAACTAATCAACATGCAAAAAGTCGGCTTGGACTACCTCACCCTCGGCCAGCCGCTCACAACATTGTCCGGTGGTGAACTGCAGCGATTAAAGCTGGCAGTTCAATTGAACCAAACCGGAACCATTTACTTACTGGATGAACCAACTGCCGGCCTGCACATGAAAGATGTCGCCAAGCTCATCAAACTGTTTGATGAGCTGGTGGCAGCCGGCAACACCCTGATCATCGTCGAGCACAACCTGGAAGTCATCAGTAAGGCTGATTGGCTGATTGACGTCGGTCCGGATGCCGGGATTTATGGTGGTCGGATTTTGTTCTCCGGGTTGCCAAAAGATTCCCAACAAGAATCACAATCTCGGACTGGTCAGGCTTTGAAACAATATAATTTAGATAGAAAATAAGACACAAAAAGACGGTTATCCGCAAAATTGAGGATAACCGTCTTTTTGTGTCTTATTTTCTAATGGATGTACTGTGAATCGGACCTCTGCGATCCGGATACAAGCTTTTCATAATCGAATTAACGGCAATGGGCGCTTCGCCAAAAGCTGTGGCGATCAGTGGCTGTTTGCCTTCGTACTTGGAAACATCCCCAATCGCAAAAACGTTCTGTAAATTGGTTTTGCCACTGGGTTGAACTTCAATGGTGCCCCGGTTGATTTCCGGATGAGCCTCCCATTTGTTCAAGGCATCATCTTGAGCAATAAAGCCGTAATTGACGACAATCTTGTCAACGGCCAGCTTCTTGATCTCTTCGGTCTTCATTTTCTTTGCTTCGACTTCCACTTGACCATTATCTAATTGAGTTAAGCCTTTAATCAGATAAGGGGTCACCGGTTCAATGGTCGACTGGATCAATCGTTCAACGTTATGCTCCAAGGCACGGAACTTATCACGGCGATGCAGCAGGTACACTTTTTTGGCCACGCCGTGCAGGAGCAGTGCCTCATCAATGGCAGAGTCACCACCGCCGGCAACTAAGACGGTTTGGTCGCGGAACTGATCCAGATGTTTGACACTATAAAATAGGCTCTTGCCTTCAAAATCTTCACTGTTATCAACTGCCAGCTTACGGGGATTAAAGGCCCCGACCCCGGTGGCAATAATAATTGATTTCGTCTTGGTGACTTCTTGATTAGTGGTGACCTGATAGCCGCCGTCAATCTGTTGGACATCGATCACCGTCTGATTTAATTTAACGGCCGTATCAGAGCCGCTGAGCTGTTTTTCCAACTCATCGACTAATGTTCTGGCTTTGATGTTTGGATAGCCGCCAACGTCTAATATCGTCTTTTCAGGGTACAATGCCGTCACCTGACCACCCATTTCTGCCAAGCTTTCGATAATTTGGGTCTTGGCATTCCGCAAACCGGCGTAAAAACCGGCAAACATCCCCGCCGGACCGCCGCCAATAATGGTAATGTCATAAAATGAATCAACTTCTGTCATCAGGATCCTCCTAGCGTTTATTAACGAACTTCTTCTGTTTACTTCGATGAATGATAATCTGTTGCCCCTGCAGTGTCTTGACTTCTCTTAACCCGGCATCGATCATGACAAAGATTAGGAACCAGCCGATCGCAATATCAATTAATTCCTGCAGTAATGATACGCCAATTCCGGTGTTGGGGATATCCCAATCCCAAAATGTGTGCAGGCAGATGACCACGAGAAAGAATATAAAAAATTTGGGTTTCGTAAAGAAGTCCCGCACGGTAAATTGCTTTTTCCGCGTCTTGCCGAGAATCACGGCCCCACCGATAATCGCTGCCCAAATCGCATGGGTGCCGATGGCTTGAAAACTCCGGGTAAAAATTGTGGCCAGACCGTATTCACTGACATAACCGGAACTTTCGAAAACCGAGAACCCGGCACCAATGGCCGCGCCGATTAGGACGCCATTGAAAATGTAGTTGGCTTTATAGGTATTAATGAACAAAATAATCACGACACATTTGGCCAGTTCTTCAACAATCCCAACAATCAAAGCAGATTCAATACTAACCTCGGTTCGAATCGGCAGGATGAGATAAAAGGTCATCGTCACAATTAACGACAGAATCCCGCCGACTAAAAAGATCACCATGGTTTGTCGCACAGAAATGTTTTGATAGACGTTGATCTCAAAGAACATCATCAAAAGGGAGAATGGCACTGCCAAAGACCCGATAAAAATAATTCCGGGAATGACCTTGTTACTTTTGAAGACAAACAGTAAGGCCATTAGCATGACGAAGCTGACTGCCAGAACTAAAAAGACGCGGGTAAAAAACCACGGCGTGACCGGCCGGCTGGATACTTTCCGCAGGCTGGGAGTCGTTGTTTTAGTGCCGACGATGAATAAACGGTCGGCTTCGTCTCTGGAATGCCGTTTAAAGACTTCCGAAAACATCCGTGATAAATGAATCTCAACCGGACTGTTGGGCTCGGACTCTCCCAGATGTTTGGCGATGTTATCATCCAAATTATCATAATTTCGACGAACACCGGTCCACACCAAAGAGAAAAAATGACTACCAATTGTTTTAACACTTTTTTTCATAATTTACTCCTAAGGTTGATACCATTAAGCGTAACTTACAAATTAATCGGTTTCAAGTTCGAAGCGGAATTGAGTTTCCAATAAAATTCGGTTATGATTAGGTAAAGGGTTTTCATCCTTGATAATACACAAACGGAGGTAGTTCTTAATGGCTCAGAAAAAAATGATTCTCGACCTGGACACCGGTATTGATGACGCAATGGCAATTGCCTATGCGGTCGCCGATCCCGATGTTGATTTAATTGGTATTATCGGTTCCTACGGTAATGTGTACGTTGAAGACGGGGTTCAAAATTCACTGAAGATTTTGGAACTCTTGGGCGCAACGGACGTTCCGGTTTATCAAGGACTGTCACACTCATCCGAATCCGATCACTTCGACAGAATGCCGGTTAGTGCCCAGATTCATGGTGAAAACGGCATCGGCGATGTTCAATTGCCCGACCCCAAACGTCAACCGGAAAAAGGCGATGCCATTGACTTCTTTATTGACGCCGTTAAGCAATACGGTAAGGATCTCATCTTGGTTCCAACTGGTCCATTGACCAACCTTGACGCTGCCATTAAGAAGGCTCCGGAAATTACCAAGGAAATCGGCAATATTACCATCATGGGTGGCGCTGTTACGGTTCCTGGAAATGTAACCAACGTCGCCGAGGCTAACATTCAACAGGATGCAACCGCCGCTGATCACGTCTTTAGAAAGGCCCCACTGACTCAAGTTGGCTTGGACGTGACCCTCAGAACCCTATTAACTTACAAAGAAACCCAGCAATGGCGTGATCTTCACACCAAATCAGGTGAAGCCTTCGCCGACATCGTTGATTACTACATCAAGGCTTATGAAGTCACCAGCCCAGACCTTCACGGCTGTGCCCTTCACGATCCGTTTGCGGTTGGCGTGGCAATTAACCCAGGTTTCGTTCAAACCATCGATTTGAACATGTATGTCACCACCGATGAGAAGTATTACGGCCGAACGACCGGAGACCCGGCAAGACTGGATGATCCAAACACCAACGTTAAAGTGGCTGTCAATGCAGATGTTCCAGCCTACCTGAATGCATTCATGACACACTTGACTGGACTGTTCAGTAAACATTAATTCGAAATAGAAGTTGCCTTATAAGTTACACAAACAAACCGCCTATTCCCCAGACAGGAATAAGCGGTTTGTTTGTGTCTATGAATCTAATCGATGATGCGTTTAACTTCGTCTTACCAGTAACCCAAGAGTTTAGTCAGCTTGGCACGATCAATGTCTCGCTGACTCAATGTCGCGGTTAAAGCGCCGCCTTGGACGTTGTCGGAATCTTTGTAAGTCGTCCAATCATACTTGGCATTTTCTTGGCTCTGGCCATCTTCGGTGCTGGCCGGAGCTGCCATGATGTCTTGGAAGTATGGGGTATGATCCAGACCGAGAGCATGGCCCAATTCATGGGTAATCACGCCGACCCAGTAATTTTCCAGCAGTTCAGTTGGCGTACCGCTGACGGTGGTGGTCAAATAATGAGCGCTAGTATCACGATGAGTGGCAGCTGACTGTTTGACACGGGTTGCTGCCATCCCCTCAGCGGCCCCGTCAACATCTGTATCATCAGTCGACAATTTAATCTGGATGGTTTGCGATGAGGGCAATGGCATCGGACCATATGGATAAGTCCGATCGTGGAAGTCGTAATAATCGACCTGGACACTGTCGCCGTCAAAGACACCATCCCAGCCTTCTGATTGGCCGTTACCAAATCCCAATGTCAAGCTGTGGTTTTGTGCCGTCCCAAGCGTAAAGACAGTGGTGCCTAAAGCAGTGTTCCATTTATCGATTGCCTTTTGCACGTAAGGCTGCAGGGTTGGTGATTTGACATAAATTGAGGCCTGATCATCTGTAAAGACACCCTCATCGGCATAGTTTCCAACATTGAAATTCTTATTGAAAACCGATTGATAGGTCTTATAATCAGCTGAGGTCAGACTCAGTAACTCTCCAGTCGGATCCAAGTCCGGAGAAGCCGCAATTAAGGACGACAATGACGATTTGGAAATGACTTGGGGAGTGGAAATCGAGTTATCTGATTGAGAATTCGATGAACTGGTCGATGTCGTCTTGGTTGGCTGATACAGTTTTAAGTATTTCGAGTAGACATAGCCTTTGATTTTGCCGCTCTTATTGGCAACGTAAGTGTAGTATGCCGTCTTGTTGTTGGTGGTCTTAATGGTGACCCGCTTTTTAGAATAAAAAGTCGTCTTCGGATAATTTTTTAAGTTATGAATTTTCTTGGTGAGCTTGGGTGAATTATACATGTAACCCTTGGTTGCCCGATAAGCTTTGGTCGCAACCTTCTGAACTTTGACCACTTTGACGGTCTGCTTGGCACTCACGTCAGCTGTCGAAGTAAAACCGCCGAGCAGCCCGATTGAAAGGACCGCAGCAAAAATTAATGTCATGATGCCTTGTCTTTGTTTCATAACGATTCCCCCGTTCATGATTGTTGATTTGAATTACATTTATCATAATACAAATGAAAAATCGAAAAAAGACTGTCAGATCAATCTTAAACATTTTACCGGGAGCTGGGGTTCGGGTTATTTAAAATAGTGATTAACGTACTGAGCCACCCCGTCAGCGTCGTTGTTGCCGGTAATGACATCCCCCGCTTGTTTGACTGGGTCTTGGCCGTTTTCCATGACCACGCCGATCTCGGCATTTTTGATCATTCCCAGATCATTTTCAGCATCACCAAAGGCCATTAAATTGCTGAAGTCCATGTCAAAGTGGGCCAACAATGCCTTCAAGCCGACAACTTTATCCATACCGGCGGCCAAAAATTCCATGATCTGCGGTTGTGACCGGACAATGTGATATTGGCTGCGTAAGGTGTCATCAATGGCGCTCTGATACTGATCCAGTAACTCAGGCTTGTCACTGACAATGGCTTTGGAGTATTCATCAGTCGTGCTCAAATCAGAAAAGGCCCGGGGAACAAAGTCAATATTTCCCTTGAACTGCTGCTGGTACATCGACGGCTTTAAATCGGTCATTGGATAGACCTGCTGGAAGTCCAAGATGTCTAATGGTGCATTCTCGGCTTTGACAAAATTGTGCAGCGGCACCAAATCGGCCTTCTCAATCCCACTTTTTGCCAACTCGGCCTTATCATTGTTATGAACCACTAGTGCACCGTTGAAAGTTATTGTATAATCGGTGTCTTCAGTTAATCCTAACTGTTCAATGAACCGCCAAATGGCATTAATCGGCCGGCCGGTGCAGAGCACCACCTTCACGCCGGCGTCATGAATGGCTTTTAAAGCCTGCTCATTGCCTTTGGAAATTGTTTTGTCACTGGTTAACAAGGTACCATCTAAATCAAGTGCGACCATTTTAATCAACTTGTCCGTCTCCTTTATTTATCTGATTTGATTTTAAGCAACAATCACGTGAAACACAACACTAGGAATTTTCCGTCGTCCTTACATTATGTGAGAATCATAAACAGTTCCTTAATTGCTTTTAATGTTGTTCCGTACAAATTAAAATTGCCCCAAAGTTATCGATAATTTTATCCGCGTGGGAGAGTAATGATTTGGGCCGATTTCACAAACTAAAAAAGGAACTTGAGTAAGATATTACCCAAGTTCCTCAATTGATCCGTATAACTGATTAGTTATTTTTATGAATTAACTAATTTGTGATTCCAGTTCACGAAGTTCTGCTTCACGAACACTTCGTGGCAAGAATCTTCTGATTTCTTCTTCGTTAAATCCAACCTCAAGACGATGATCGTCAAATATAATCGGACGTTTAATCAAATCGGGGTACTTAACGACAAGATCAACCAACTGTGAAACAGTTAAGTTGTCCAGGTCCAAATTCAACTTCTTGTAGATGTTAGACCGTGTAGAAATAATGTCTTCACTGCCGTTTTCGGTTAAACGTAAAATTTGTTTTACCTCATCAGCGTTAAGAGGGTTGGAATTGATATTTCTTTCCTTAAAATCAATGTGATGGCTCTTCAACCATGCACGTGCCTTCCGACTTGAAGCGCTGCTTTGTGCTACATATAAATTCAGCATTACAATTCCCCCCTGCTCAGTAACAAAAAATACAAACGAGAAACAACATCCTTCGATTACTATATTATCATACTGACAATATTTGTCAATACGGTTACTTACTTATAGTAACTTACTTGTGAAATTAATTATACACCATTTATCTGCTCAATCAACTATAATATTGGTATTAAAATCATTTAAAGGAGAAAAAAATGCTAGTCTTCTATTCACTCACCCTGTTAATCGTGGCTGCGATCATTGCTAACATCTTGTACACAATCTTTCCCAGCCTCCCGTTAACCTTCTATCAAATTGGTTGCGGCTTCTTATTATCATTACTGCCATTCTTCCAGAATTATTCTTTGGAGCCGGAAATTTTCATGCTGATGGTGATTGCGCCGTTGATGTTCAATGACGGCCAAAACACCAGCGCGAGCTATTTTCGACATTCAATCAGACAAATTCTGAATCTGGCAGTCATCCTGGCGGTGGTGACCGCCGTCATCATCGGCTTAGTCGCCCACTTGCTGCTGCCGCTGATCCCGCTGGCACTTTGCTTTGCAGTGGCCGCAATCGTTACTCCAACGGACTCTGTGGCCTTCAAATCAATCACTAAAGATATTGAACTGCCGACAAGCGTTTCCGGTGCACTGGAAAATGAATCCTTATTCAACGATGCTTCCGGAATCGTTATCTTCAATTTAGCCCTGGCATCCTTTATCTCCGGGGATTTCTCATTTGCTCAGGGGCTGACGCGGTTTTTGATCAGCTTCTTCGGCGGCCTGGTGGTTGGCGCAGTCGCCGGTTTGATCTTCGTAAAAATTCAAACGCTATTGGTCAATAAATCAATGGATACTGCCAGTGTGATCGTGCCATTTAGTATCATGACCCCGATTGCCATTTACTTATTTTCCGAGGAACTGGGATGTTCCGGGATTTTGGCAGTCGTGGCTGCCGGCATCATCTACGGCATCAATCAAAGCCGTTTAAAGCTCACTTCGACCAGTGTGCGGCTGGTCACCAATGCGACCTGGGGTGTGATCACCAGCCTCTTAAATGGGGTGGTGTTCGTCCTCTTAGGCGTTACCCTGCCGAAAGTCATCAAACGAATGATTCCCTATTCAAATACCTTAATTATCAAATTGGTCTTTGATGCACTGGCAATTTATCTGGTTATGTTACTCATTCGGTATATTTGGATGCGGACCAACCTGTTTGGCGTCCAAGATAAAGTCCCAACGACGCGCGAAGCCCTGGTCAGCGCTGTCGGTGGGGTTCATGGAACGATTACTTTGGCCATGGCACTGTCAATTCCGCTGACGTCCCTTGGCCAGCCGTTTCCATTCCGCGACCAGTTGATCTACATTGCCACAATTGTCATCTTATTAAGCCTGATTGTCCCAACAATCACCCTGCCCCTGTTATGTCCGAAAAAGCAAGTTGAGGATCAGGGTCAGTTCAATCAATACCGTGGTGAAATGGTCAACTACGCTATTTCCCAGGTCAAACAAGACTCGACGATCGCACTTTTGGACCGCAACTATGTCATTGACATGTTGAACAGCCAGAAAAATAATCCGGAAGTCGACCGCAAACAGGTCCAGGAAATTATGGCCGGCGCCCAGCAAGTCAGCGTCCAAGCGGTGGTCGATTTAGCCGCCGAGGGCAAAATCGACCAAAAGATTGCCAATTTGTTTTCACGACGGATGATCACAGCGCCCAGCAACCACTTGGGCTTTTGGACAAGGATTAAGTATATTTTTAAATACCAGCTGCGCCGATTTAAATCGCGGAAGAAAACCAAACAAATCAAACAACGAATCCAAGCAGCCATTCCCAAGCAAACCCGCCAGCAGATTCATGACCAGCGCCAACAGACTAATCTATTGATCAAAGACGCCATGTTTACCAGTGCCAACAGCTATTTAGACCAAATTGAAGACGATCAAAACAGCAATGCAGTTAATTTTGTCCGCAGCTCATACAGCTTCCGCCAGAGCCGTTCTGCAGGTGACACCCAAACTGACAGTGACAGAAATAGCTTGTTAATTAAATCATTCCAATATGAATACGCCTACGTGGCAGATGCCTTCAAAGCCGGTAAGATTTCCAAAAGCCTGTCAGACCAGCTCAGCCAAAGTATTTCCACTGATCAGATGGCTTACATGGAGCAGGGATCCGGAACCGATTTCCTGTTGGCTTAAGGTAGATTGTAAAATTAATCCGAACGCTGTTCGGGCAAAAAAGATCAGCTTCCTTTAAAATGGTGTTTACCACAAACCCATCTTTTAGGAGCTGATCTTTTGTCTAGTATAACCTATTCCGAACGAATTAAAATCGAAACCTTTTGTGAACTAGGGCTGTCCAATATCCAAATGGGCGTTCGGCTGAACCGATCACCGTCAACAATTTCTTATGAATTATCTCGATGTCAACCTTATCAGGCTGAATTAGCACAAACAGATGCCGAATACAAGCGATCACGATGTGGTCGGAAAACTAAGCTGAGCGATGAGTTAAAGCAAAAAATTCTCAACCATTTACGTCTAAGCTGGTCACCAGGAATGATTGCTCACGAATTTAAACTAGCTACTAAATCTATTTATAATTGGCTAAATCAGGGGAGAATTGATTTCTCCTTGAATGATCTACCTGAACATGGCGTACGCCAACGGCGTAACGTTGACCAACGATCCAAATATAATCAATCTTTGGGGCGATCAATTGAACAGCGTCCCATGATGATTAATCAACGTAATCGCATCGGCGATTTTGAACTAGATACAGTCGTTGGTCCTCGTGGGCATAGTAAGGCAGTTTTATTAACTTTAATCGATCGCAAATCACGGTTCCTTTGGGCATACCGGTTAAAAGATCGGACGACAGCGACTGTTAATGAAGCACTAACTAAGTTCCTAACCACTTTTAATGGTCCGGTGCACAGCTTTACTGTGGACCGTGGCACTGAGTTTAGTGGGCTAGTATCACTTGAATCACAATATGGTATTAAGACCTATTACTGCCATGCTTATACGCCAGCTGAGCGCGGCAGTAATGAACGATTTAATCGGAACTTACGCTATTTTTATCCTAAGGGGACTTATTTTGAGCACATTAGTGCTCAAGGCTTGAAAACCACCTTACTCGAAATTAATCAGAGACCACTTAAAATACTTGACTGGCAAACACCTTATCAGGTCATGCTGACCAATTTGTCAAAAAATTCGGATTAAATTTGCAATCTACCTTAACTACTTTGGCCAACCCTAATTTACAATCATGGCATAATTGACTATACTTGACGATATACTTGATTTTGTGTGGGTGAAAATATGAAAATTACGCTACTAGCGACCAGCGACACGCACGGGTTTATTGAACCTACCAACTACGTTGATTCAGGTCTTGATAAACCCTTCGGTATTGAGAAGGCGTGTTCGACGATTAAAAATTATCAAAAGACCCATCCCGATGAAAAGATCATCGTGTTAGATAACGGCGATTTCCTTGAGGGATCACCGATGGCTTATTACGTGGCCAAGCGAGCAGATAAGCAGGACCAAGAGGCATTTTTTACTGCTTATAACCAAGTCGGCTACCAACTCGGCACCATCGGCAACCATGAATTTGATTACGGACTGGATTATCTCAACTACATGATGAAGAATTCAGACCGCCATTTTGTGTGCGCCAATATCGTTGATAACAATAACGAACCGCTGTTGGCCGACCCATACACAATTATGGATGTCGCCGGCGTCAAAGTCGGTTTCTTGGGCCTGACCACCACTTCTACTAAAAAATGGAAGAACGTCAATGATCTCAACGATTTTAATCTCATTTCGGAGTTGGACGCGTGCAGACGCTACGTCCCGGAAATGCGCAAGAAGGCCGATGTGGTCGTCGTCGTGTATCACGGCGGTTTTGAACGTGATCATACCGGTAACTGGAACGATATCAACCCAGGCGAAAACCGCGGCTACGACATCTTGAAGAATATCCCGGGGATCGATGCGCTCATCTCTGGTCACCAACACCGCAAAATTGCCAGCCAGTTATTTAACGTGCCAATTGTTCAGCCAGGTTCTCGCGGACAATACGTGGCCAAGATTTCGATTGAGACCAAGAACCACACGGTCACAAGAAGTGAGGCCGAATTGCTGAACGTTAAAGACAGTGAACCCGACCAGACAATCAAATCAACGGTTACCGATTTATCCAAACATTTGGAAGCGTGGCTGGACAAGCCGCTTTCAAGAATCAAGGGCAGCTTAACTTTCGATGACCCATTCAAAGCCCGAATTCACGAATCAGCATTTATCGAATTAATCCAAAAAATTCAAATGGATAAGATGGGAACTGACCTTTCGGCAACCGCCCTTTACAACAATGAGGCCCACGGATTTGAAGATCCCATTACCATGCGCAACATCATTACCAACTACGTGTATCCAAACACCCTGGTCGCCTCAAAGATTACCGGCGCCGATTTGCGCGGCGCTTTGGAAGTGACCGCTCAATACTTCACGGTCCGGCACGGTGACGTCGTGGTGAACGAGAAATTTGTTTTTCCAAAGGAACGTTTTTATAACTACGATATGTATGAAGGGATTGATTATACCCTGAATATTTCCAAACCGGTTGGTCATCGAGTCACCCGATTGAAGTATCATGGCAAGGATGTCCAAGACGATCAAGTCCTGACCATCGCCCTTAACCGTTATCGAGCAAGCGGCGGCGGCCACTATCCCATGTATACCAGCGATAAGATCGTCAAATCAAGTGATATGACAATCAGCCACGTGATTATGGAATACTTACAGAAGCATCCGGTGATTGAAGCCACCGTCAATCATAATTTTGAAATTATTTCTGATTCTGAGAAGCGCAATTAATTTATTCGGCAAGATCAAAAGGCTCCTGTTATTTTTAAAATGCTCTTATAACCCCAACTAAATGAAGAAAGGGTCTGTAATTATCAATCGATCATTTAAAATCCAAATTAGATTATATCTGGTGTTTTGCGGTTTGATATTCGTCCTCATGCCGCTCGTCCGGATTGGCCTAAGTTTTTCATATCAACTCTCATTTTGCTTTCTTGCTATCATTGGCCTTTATCTATGGGCAAGCGAAATAATGCCACCGTACAGGAATGTTCCGGCATACAAAATCCCGCGTTTGGTCAGGAATATCAGTATTGTCGGTGTTCTGCTTTTCTTGGTTTATGCCTTAGCGACAAACTTTATTAAATGAAATTAGAAACTGTTCCATCGCACCCTAAAAGAAACTGGAACAATAGGCCAATTCCTGCCATTTAACATAAAAGTGCAATCATTCTTGGTTTTAGAATGATTGCACTTTTGTGTTAAATGGTAGGAATCAAAAGGTCCCTTGTCCCCGTCTTTTTTTAATTATGCTTTCTTCAATCGTTTATGCACTTTTTTCTTCTCAGCGCCAACATAAGCCACCGCTTTAAAGTCACGGATCGAGGTAACTTTGATCTTACCTGGATAAGTTAACTCATTTTCAATCTCATCCTTAACTTCATTAGCCAACTGTTGGTTCTGTTGATCGTCCAGTTTCTTTGGATCAACCACAATCCGGATTTCCCGGCCCGCTTGGATGGCATAACTTTCTTTGACACCCTGCTTGGAGCTGGCAATGCGTTCCAGATTTTTGAGTCGGTTGACATACTCTTCAACAGACTCGCTTCGAGCACCTGGGCGCCCACCGGAAATTGAATCTCCAGCCGCAACCAGATGAGCGATTGGCGTTGTTACTTCAACATCCCCATGGTGAGAGGCGATGGAATTGATGACTTGTGGGTCCTCACCATAGGTTTCGGCAATCTTAACACCCAACTCAACGTGAGTGCCGTCCACTTCTCTATCAATTGCCTTACCAATATCATGGAGTAAGCCGGCCCGCTTGGCAATCTTGACGTTCAAGCCCAATTCGGCAGCCAGCATCCCTGAAATATCAGCGACTTCAATCGAGTGATTCAAAACGTTTTGACCATAACTGGTCCGATACTTCAGTCGACCAACAATCTTTAACAGATCCGGGTGCATCCAGCCGATGTGAAGCGAACCAACCACTTTTTCACCGGTGCGCCGGAGCTCGTTCATCAAATCCAATTGAGCGCTCTCAACCTGGTGCTCAATTGATTGCGGATTAATCTGCTTAGTGACCGCCAAGTTGGTAATCACCGTCTTGGCAACTTCTCTTCTCAGTGGATCCTGGGTGACCACGTGTAACAAATGCGGATCATCTGGATCAAACACCAAATCGGTACCCGTCAAACTTTCGATGTAGCGAATATTAGAGGCCTCGCGACCAATTAACTTCTGCTTAGTATTGTTGTCGTTAATTTGCACTGAATGCTCAATGTGTTCACGCGGCATGTCGACGGGTCCGCGTTGGATGGCGTCGTCAGCCAAAATTTTGGCCATCTTTGGCGCGTTGACCTGTGCTTCGTCATCTTGATATTTCAATTCAATATCTTTTTCACGCTTCAACGCCGTCTTCAATTCATCGAGAATTTGTTGTTTAGCCTCGGCTAAACTGATTGAACCGCGCTCCTGCAACGTTTTTAATCGTTCCTGGGACAAATCATTTGCGGTGTGGTGAAGCTGTTCAATTTCAGCTTTTTGCTGATTAATTTCATGACTTTCGTCAGCCAGCTTTGAATGCAGCTGATCCAGACGAGATTCGGTTTGCTTCAAACCGGTTTCCCGTTGTTGGATTCTGGTCTGTCGGGTGACGTTATCGGCTTGGTAGCTGTCAAGTTCTTCTTCAATTGAATCCTGGTAGTCAATGGTTTGTTGCTTGCCATCGGCAATAATCTTGGCAGATTGTTTCTTGGCGTCTTCATTGGCGTTGTTCAACAGCTTTTCAGCAGTGGCTTTCGCATTTTGAATCTCCTGCTGGAAGTGACGCTTTTGCAGCTGCATGCCGCATGCAACACCCACGATGGCCGCCAAAATTCCTAGAATTATGATTAGTAACAAGTGCGGACCTCCTTTCTAAAAACAGTCCTAATAGTAGTTTAACATACTCACTGATTGAAGTCGCCAAAGTTTATAGTTAGTTCAAATAGCGATTCAAAAACTTTTTGACGGTATCCGTATAGAGTTTCGGGTGGGTACTAAATGAACGTGAATGAGCGGCTCCCGGAACGATCAGCAGCTGCTTTGGCCCCTTGTCAGCCCGATACAGTGGGTAAACCATTTTGGTCGGGACAAATTGGTCTTTGGCACCATGAATAAACAACATCAGCCGTTTGTTCTTCGCAACTTGATTCAAAGCGCTGGCTTTTTTGAACGAATAACCATTTTTCATGTGATTAATCCCGCTCACAATGTCGACCAACGGGAATTTGGGTAGATGATACATTTCCTTGGCCTGGTAGGCAATCTCGGAATAGACATCCGTGTAGCCACAGTCTTCAATAAACGCTTTAACTTGAGTGGGCAGGCCTTTGACTCCACTGACCATCATCGTCGTCGCACCACCCATGCTGGTTCCAAAAATCGCAATTTCAGACTTTTGACCGGTGTGGTGGATGACCTTTTTGACCCATTTAACGTAGTCCAAGCGATCCGGCCAGCCATAGCCGATATAGTTTCCTTGACTGTCGCCGTGACCGCGGGCGTCCGGTAATAAGACGTTGTAGCCCAGGTTGTGGAACAGGTAGGCATAGTCGAACATGCGGTTCTTGTTGGACATGAAGCCATGAGCAATAATGATGGTCTTCTTGGTGGCCTTGTCAGCTGATATGTAATTGGCATCTAATTTAAGGTGCCGAGTAGCAGACATTTCAAACCAATGCTGCTTGTCAGCACCCTGATACCATTTGTAGGCCGGATAGCGCGAGTTGCCGGGCTTGATTGGCTCAGTCTTGCTTAAAAATGATTTGGGAGCCGGTACCACGGCAACATTGTAAAAATACATCCCGGCACCAAATAGACCACCACAGATGATCACAACTGCAGAAGCCAATCCAATAAAAACTTTTGTTTTTCGTTTCATTCATCCATCCCACCAATTCAATTTTTCTCGTGATAAATATACCACATTCTGAATTTTAACGCCGAAATTTGGTGATTAGCAAAAAAGTCGTATAATATAAGTAACGAACAGGACGGTGATCACATGTTTCCAGAAAGATTACGAGCATTAAGAAAAGGCCAACAATTAACTTTGGAAGAACTAGCCCGCGCGATCAACAAAGATTCCCCGACTGATAAGGAGCATGAAAGTACCGGCTCTCAAATCGGTAACTGGGAACGTGGCATCAGAACGCCCAACTACATCGAAATCCAGCGCCTCGCCAAGTTCTTCGACGTCACCATGGATTATTTGACAGGGTTATCTGAAAATAATACCTATGACTTGGCGCGACTATTTATTTCAGATAAAACCTTGCAATTTAATGGTCAAGATTTGAGTTCCAAGGACCGATATGAAATCTATCAGTTAATCTCAGGTTACGTCCACGGAAGAAGCAATGCCCCGCACGATCAAGGACCGCGGACGGAACAAGGAGAATTAGATCTTTAATGTCTCAAGCAAGCTGTTTAACTTCTGAGCATTTATTCAATAACGAGGTTTGATGCGTTTTCGCGCATCGAGCCTCGTTATTGGATAATGCGGTCGAAGTTGGCTTGGTGAGCGTATTTACGTACCGTCACATTCAGTGCTAACCAAAAAAGAAACTCAAACGCTTATCTCAAAAGGAGTCCAGTATGCTAACCAATAAACAAAAGAAAAAGTTGCTCAAGAAAAAGCACCCCACTACCCAACCGGCTGAATCCAACTATATCGCCCAGATGCTAAAATACCGCGATCAATTTGCTGCCTATCCACAGGTTAAATTTCTCATCAATAATGTCATTGAAAGTGACCATTTAATCAAACAAGGACTCCTACCGCAAGACTTGCCGGAATTAATTCTCCCCGATGATATCCAAGATCAAATTTTCAAAGATATCAACGGTCGATTCAAACCCGGTGATCCCAAAGGCGACCAGCTTTGGAACGAGCTGTCGGATGCGCTGCCCAAACTTGATAAACAATTGCGTTCATTCCGGGATTACTTAGAGAGTCAATACGGGATGTGGGCCTATATCTCTGCCCCGTTTATCAAGGATCTCGCCGACTCCATTGGTGACTCACCGGTGCTGGAAGTGATGGCCGGCAACGGATATATTTCCAAAGGACTGAATGATCTTGGCGTAAAAGTCTTCCCAACCGACAGTCTTGAATGGGTTGACGAAAATCAAACGGGTAAGCATCAGCTGATTCCCGTTGAAAAACTGGATGCGCTGGCTGCAATCGCCAAATATCAGAGCCAGGTGAAATACGTTATCATGAGCTGGTCACCGGACAAACAAACGATTGATGTCGACGTCCTCAATGCCATTAGAAAAGCCGACAACGATTTGGAATTAATCGTTGTCGGCGAAAAAAATGGTGCTACCGACTCCAAAGCTTTCTGGCAACAAGCCCATTTCATCAAGCCCGAGACTGCCAAACAGCTGAACCGACATCACCAACCATTTGATTTAATTAAAGATCAGATTTACCTAGTTGACTAAGCTTAGGCAACGGTAACTTGCTAATCAAAGCATGCTTTTCAATCGGCTTCTTCTCCAACTCGAGAAGGGCTTTTTTAGTTTCTTTACCGCCACGGTACTCGCCGATGTCGCCGCTGCTGCGTACCACCCGATGACACGGAATCACGATCAAATCCGGATTCATAGCCACGGCGTGAGCCACCGGCCGGATTGCCTTGGGTTTACCAATATTTTCAGCCAACTGCTTGTATGTGACTGTCTGCCCATATGGGATCTTTTGAATTTCTGCCCAGACCTGGTGCTGCAAATCGGTGCCGATATTCTCCAAATCCAGCGGCAAATCAAAGTCTTGACGCTTTTGATCAAAGTAATCGGTAAATTCAGATAAATAATCAGCGGTCACCGAATCGTCGTACATAAATTGGTCATCATAACGATCGGGGTAAAAATCAAAAAGTTCAGACAAGTACTTACCGGGGCTGGAAACAAAGTTCAACCCTTTTTCAGTGACTGTGAAGAAGAATTTTTGATTATTCACTTCGATGCTTTCCCAATACAATTTTTTCATAAATGTAATTCTCCATTACCTACAAATCGTCTATTTCCATTATTGTAACATATCAAGCCGGCGGATGAGTTGGCTTCGCTTGACTCACGGACCGGGAATTGCCACAATGATATTATAGATTGTCAAAATAAAGGAGCCGACTTAAATGGCAGACACCAGCAAGACTTTTACCCGAACAACCACGGGCTTGCACTACGACTTAAGTAAAATTAATATTAATAAATCGATTCACGAACTGATTGATGACGGAAAAAAGATTCGTGACCGGATCTCATTTGACCAGCTGGGAAAATTTGTCCCGGTTAAGCGTAACGTGGTTGAAGGAATTTCTCACGTTGAAGAAAAGATGATCGGAGATTTAATGCCGCTGCGCCACAAGCGTCTGGCAGCCTCGGCCTTCGCATTTTTCCGCGGCACGGATGAATTGATGGCTTTCGACCTGTCGAAACAGACCTCCACCAATATTCCGGTGGTCATTTCCGGTGACGCTCATTTGGGGAACTTTGGTTTTTATGCGTCTCCTGAGCGAAAACTTCTGTTCGACCTCAACGACTTCGATGAATCCACCATTGGCTCATGGGACTGGGACCTCCGGCGCCTGCTTGTCAGCATTGTCCTCCAAGGAGAGCAGCTGGGACTAGCCAGCGACCAAATTAACGAGATTATGCAGGGAGCGGTTGAAACCTACCAGCAGATTCTCAGCCAATGTTTTGATGACCACTCGGCAATGGAACGCTACTACTTCTCCACAGAAGTTGAATCCTTCCTGCAGTCGGAGGACTCCGATCACAAACTACCAAAAGTTTGGCGCAAAATTCGAGATAGTGCCGAACAACGGAACTCTGATAAAGTGGTCAAAAAATTCACGACATTGGATTCCCGGGGACATCTTGTCTTTAAAGAAAACGCTCCACGAACCGTCCATGTCAGTGATCGCCGCTTCAACGAAATTCGCGAGCACTTGCGGAGTTACACCCGCTCGGTCAGCCCGGACGTCACCGTCCTCCTTTCACAATTTCATATCAGTGATATTGTCCGCCATAGCGTCGGTGTTGGTAGTTTTGGCACCCGGTGCTACCTGGTCTTGTTAACCGCGATTGACGGCAGCCACCTGGTTCTCCAAATCAAGGAGGCCTTGCAGACTCGGCGTTTTAGAGGTTTTGATGTGACGACCCCATTTAGCCAGAGCAAGCCGGATAATGGTGAGCGAATCGTCACCTGCCAGCAAATTTTACAGCGGGCGTCTGATCCACTGCTGGGCTTCTATCACAACGATGATACCGGCCGCAGCTTCTATGTCCGTCAGTTCTGGGACATGAAAGAATCGATTAACTTGGACAAATTAGACGCCGATGATTTTGCCACCTACGCTAAAATCTGTGGGCTCCTGCTGGCACGGGGCCACGCCCAAAGTCCGACCGCCGCGATTGTTCACGGATATGTCGGCACCAAGAAAAAACTAGTCTCCGCTTTAATTAACTGGGCAAATGAATATTCAAAACAGGTCCACGAGGATTACCAGGAATTTTTGGATTCGTTGGACGCGGATGAAACGAGGGAATAATGATGCATAAAGTTGTCTTTCACATTGATGAATTGGATAAGTGGGATCACACACTGAGCAATATTAGTAACCTGCTGGATTATGGACGGGTGAATAAGGAAGAATACCACATTGTCGTCTTAGTCAACGGCGATGCCATCAAAGGCTATTTGGACGAGCATCTGCGAAATGCCGTTGAGCAATTCAGCCGAGAAGGGGTTAGATTCCACGCCTGCAATAATTCGATGAATAGCCATTCGATTAAGGAAAATCAGTTACCGGCAAACGTTGAAATCGTCGCTGCCGGTGTCGCTGATTTGGTTTCACTGCAGGAACAGGGTTTTGCCTATATCAAGCCTTAAAGTGAACCAAACGATCATAGTCGTTATCTGGGAGCACGCTTTTTTAATAGAAATTTTAGTCACTAACAAGAGGCTGGGACAAAACTAAAAATTTTGGTTCTTCGTCAACTGTTGTTGGTGAACAAAATATTGGAGTTCTAATCACTTGGTGATTAGGGCTCTTTTTGTATGAACTCGAAAAGCGAACAGCACTCTTAGCCGGAATCTGAAGAAGTTTCGGTAACCAAATCCAGTGCGCTTAATGACTTTAATCTTGTTGTTTGAACCTTCTAATGGCCCGTTGGTGTGGTGGGTGAAAGTGTTGCCAATTTCATCATGATGAGCCGCCAAGGTTTGGAGGCTGCCAACATCTCTTCCGAGCACCCCTGCAGTGTGAAAGGCTTGATTATAGTTGGCCAGTCGCGGTTTTTGATG
Organism: Lentilactobacillus buchneri; assembly: GCF_018314255.1. Taxonomy (NCBI): domain Bacteria; kingdom Bacillati; phylum Bacillota; class Bacilli; order Lactobacillales; family Lactobacillaceae; genus Lentilactobacillus; species Lentilactobacillus buchneri. Next base: position 1,757,452 of record NZ_CP073066.1, on the reverse strand, counting down.
GTTTCACGTAACCGATTCATCACGTCGTAAGTTTGCTTGAGCTCGGATCAATGTCCAGTAAAGCATCAACCACATCCGTGCAGTTGCCGGATAAGGAAGTTTGTCCACTTACGGAAAGCCTCGTAGTTAAGGTGATTGGCCGGCGTTAATAATAGTTTCCAATAGCGTTTCAAGGCGTGATACTGGCGTGAGAAGTGGCCAGGGTTTTCATGAGACGCACTCGCGTCTTATTAAAAGCCGGTTTAAAGCGTTAACCAGGTGGAAGGGATCGATGACAACGATGGCGTTCGGAAGATCTGCCCAACCAATTTGGGATAGTATAGTTCATATCGTAACGATAATTTTCACATTTCTCGCGCGGCTTGGTCATAATGTTGGAAGTACTTTTGAAGCTGATAGATGTTCTAAAGGGCAACAGGTCAATCAATTCGTGGGTTTCCGCGTCCATAAATTCAAAGCTCATCGCGTCGGCGCTCTTAGTACTTTTAACTTCGTCCATGAGGAGAACTTTGGGTAAGTAGTGCCAGTTGGTTTGAAAGTCGTGTTCAGCGCGCAAGAGCTGCCGACCAACGAATGAATCCGAAGTGGACAATTCATTGGCAATGTGTTTGAGGCTCACTGGTTCCGTTAACTTCTCTAAACATTGTTTCCGGGTTGTATTTGAAATCGTGCAGTGCTTCGGCACTGCACTCGTCTGCGCCAGGAAGTTGGTATGACAAGCCTTACAGTGAAAGTTTCGCCGATTGAGGCATAGGATAACCGTGCTGCCCAATGTTTTAGCGAATCTAATGGTGGTCTTCCGCCAACCATAGCCAATGATCTGGTGATCATTAATAACCCCACAATTGCGGCAGGCCTTGGGAGAATAGTTCAGTGATCCATTTAATCTGATTACCCCATCATCACCTATTTTGCCATTCTCAATTTTTAAGTGTTCATCATCTATTCCTAACAACATTTTCGTAGTATCATTTGACATAGGGCATTTCCTTCTTTCTCTAAAATCTTCGTGGTTGTTGGTTTTGATGAACGGACAGGAAATGTCCGCTTTTTTTATTCTAATGAAAAACAAAAAATCTGTCATCAGTAATAGATAAAAATCTATTACCAACAACAGATATTGTAGAGCCAAAATTTTGTTCCAGCCTCGTTTTGCGCCTAAATATTATCTAGCAGAACTGTGGGCCAATAAGCAGCTTCCGGCCGTATAAGGGAATTACCCAAATATCCAAGTTCTGGATATTCGGGTAATCCCCTTATACTCTGAAAGCTAACCGCTTATTGGCCCACGCTCTTGGCGTCTTTAGCTGATTAATTTCTCTACCCCGCCCTGAATCTGCTCGGGCTTATCCACCAACGTATTCGCATGGGCGCCCAACAGTTCGGCAACGTCGCCAAATCCATAAGTAACTCCCAGCGTCTTAACCTGATTGTGATAGCCGCCAAGCATATCGGTGTCACGGTCGCCGATCATGATGCTGTCGTTGGCGTTGGCATGAGTTTGTTCCAAGGCATATTTGAGAACCGCTGTCTTGGTCATCCGGGTTTTCTCGTCAGTCCCCGCACCAAATCGACCGGTAAAGTATTGCGTCAAATCTAGTTGATCCGTCAATTCATGAATCAAATCTTCCGGCTTGGCAGAGGCGATATTGACGTCGTAGCCCTGTTCGTTCAAGGCCTGCAACTCCTGGACAATGCCGGGATACAGATCGAGTTGGAACATCCCCTCGCTACGGTAATAATCGGCATAGTATTTTAACGCCTGCATCTGATCCGCTTCAGATAGCTGGGGATAAAATTTTTGGAGGCTGGTCTTGAGTGCCGGGCCAATAAATTTCAAGTATTGATCATGTGTCAGTTCCGGCAATTTCATTTTGTCGACTGCGTACTTCAGCGATTTGAGAATGCCGGCTTCCGAGTCGGCGATCGTCCCGTCAAAGTCAAAAAATAATTGTGTCATGGGTAACCTGCTTTCATCTTGTGTTGATAGTTAAATATTATCAAGGGTTGGGCATCAGAAATCAAGCCCCTCACAAGATGAATTCGACTACTTTGTAAAATGTAGTATATTAGAAGTATCAAAAAATTGAAAAGAGGTCAGCCCAACTCATGGTGCTTACATTTATTTTCCTAATCATTGCCGGCTTCGCAGCGGGATTGCTCGCCTCAGTCGCCGGGCTGGCTTCACTTGTCTCCTATCCAGCCTTGTTAGCGGTGGGGCTTCCGCCAGTTATTGCCAATGTTACCAATACCACTGCCCTGATCTTCTCAGGAATCGGTGCGACGGCTTCTTCGCTAAAGGAACTCCGAGGGCATTGGAAAAAATTGACCCTGTACGTCATACTTTCACTTATCGGAAGCATCGGTGGTAGTGTGCTGTTGCTGATTGCACCGGCTTCGTCGTTTGAAAAAGTGGTTCCTTTCTTCATCCTCTTCGCCGGCATTCTGTTATTCATGTCCGGTCGAAAAAAGGACGTTTCCACTGCCAAATTGAAGCAGGCACACCAAACGCCAACCAAGCGCTTCTGGGTGTCACTGATCAGCCTGACCGGAATTGTCCTAGTCGGAGCTTACACTGGGTACTTTGGTGCTGCGGGCGGCGTTATCTTCCTCGCAATTTTATCAATCATCACTGATGATCGTTTTACCGTGGTCAACGCCATGAAGAATGTGATTGCCTTTGGTGGCAACTTGATTGCAACCGTTATTTTTATTTTCAAGTCAAAAATTGACTGGCTATTGGTGATCCCGCTTGGATTTGGCTTGCTAATTGGCGGCTACACCGGACCGATCATTGTCCGTCACTCAAATATCCATTTGCTGCGGATTTTGATTTCATTAGCTGCATTTGGTTTGGCTGGGTATTTGTTTGTGACTGCTTATTTTTAAAAGAATCAATAACTAAGGGAGCGGCTCATTTGAGCTGCTCCCTTAGTTACAAATATACGGCTGTTCAAATTCATTCTCCGTCACGAATTACAATTAGAAAGTAATTTGTCCAACAATCAATCCATAAATCGCATAGATTGCGGCCAGCACAATGAAGATTGCCAGCAACATTTCAATCGGTCCAAAGACCTTCTCGGCGTGGTTATCCTTCTTCTGTAAGATCCAGAACACTGGAATTCCGGCAGCAAAGAGCAGTGACATCAAGAGAAGGAAGTTGGCTCCAGCGGCAAACAACAGCCAGCAGGCATACAGACTGGAAATAATTCCAACAATGATGTTGCCGGTTCGTCCTTTGCCATGATCTTCCAGGAATGAATACTTCAATTGATAGAATGCTGAAAATGCGTAAGGAATCAAAATTGCGGCACTGGCAATTGAATAGAAGAAGTTATAAGCAGAAGCCGTAATCAGGTACGAGAACATGAAGATTTCCACACAGATGTTGGTAACGGTCAATGAGGTAATTGGTGCCCCATTCTTATTTTCCTTGGCAAACATCTTCGGGAAGGATCCTTCTTTGGCAGCTTCGTATGGCAATTGACCGGCGAACATGGTCCATGACAGCCAGGCACCCACAACGGAAATGATTAACCCGCCGTTAACAACCATGGCGCCCCATTTACCAACCAGGCTTTGAAGCAGTTCGGCCATCGCAGGTTGAGTTAAGTGTGCCAACCCTGCACGACTCATAACACCAAATGATAGCAATGTGATTAACATATAAATCAAAATAACGGTGATAATTCCAAGAACTGTTGCCTTACCAACGTCAGAACGTTTCCGGGCACGGCCAGAGAAGACGACCGCCCCTTCGATTCCGATGAAGACCCAAACAGTTACTAACATCGTACTCTTGGCTTGTGCCATAACACTACCAAATTCAAATTTCCCACTTGGTGTAAACCAGAAATCACTGGTAAACATATTCATCTTAAACGCAAACAATACGATAATGATGAATAGGAAGATTGGAATCAATTTGGCAATGGTAATAATTGTGTTAACAAACGATGCAGATTCAACCCCGCGTAAAATCATAAAATGGCAGGCCCATAAAATAAACGATGCTGCAATGATTGACCAGATGTTTTGGCCATCCCCAAATACCGGTAGGAAGTAGGCAACGGCACTCATTAACAGTGTCGCATAACCAACGTTTCCAAGCCAAGCGGACAACCAGTAGCCCCATGCAGAATTAAATCCCATGTACTTACCAAAGCCAGCTTCAGCGTAGCTATAGACACCGGCATCCAGATCTGGACGCTTCATGGTCAAATTCTGGAACGTCAAGGCTAACATCACCATTCCAATGGCGGTAATAACCCAACCAATGATGATCGCACCGGCTCCGGCTCCTACGGCCATGTCGTGCATCAGGTTGAACACACCACCACCGATGATTGATCCAACAACCAATCCGATCAGTTCGAGCAGCCCTAATTTACCATCATGCTCTTTCATTTAGCTCACTCCCTTGAATAATATTCAATTAATATGAATCATCGTCAATCTCTAAAATTTTGAAATATTTGCGATTATATTGAACCTTGTTCTCGGCAACCAACTGCTGAACCATCTGGCTGGTCGTTTCCCTCGTTGTTCCACTCACCTTGGACAGTTCAACCAATGTAATTGGATACGGAACAAGGATTGTCTCATCTTCTTGATAATCACCAATTTGTTGACCAATGAAGAGAATTGCGTTCCAAACCCGGCATTTTGCACTGGTGGTCACCATGCGTTGAAGCTGAGTCTCAGAGGTGTTGATAATTTGACTCATTTCTTTGACAGCATTGACCATCAACTCAGGGTTCTCACGCAAAATTTCCTCATAAATCGGCATCGGGAACTCGGCTAATTTGACCTCGGACATTGTCTGGACCGTGTATGCATAGCGATCGTCTTCAAACAAACCAATATATGGGAATGCCTTTTCGGGTCGAATATACAGATACAGCTGTTCGCCGCCGTCTTTGTCCCAGTGAAAAGATTTACAAACCCCATCGATCAAATAATAGAACCGATCACGGGTATCTCCCTGGTCAAACAAGATTTGACCGCGATGATAGGTTTTAACAGTCATCTCATCAATCAACTGATTGATATACTTATCACTCAGCGGACTAAATTCAGGATGGCGGCGCAGTTTTTTAGCATAATACTCATAATCACTCTTATTCTTTAAAATCATAAATACACTCCCAAAAACGGTTACATAATTGTGTTCTCATTAGAAGTGTACCTCAAATAACCAGATTGTACATTAAACAAAGTCTAAGATGATTTTAAGGACAAAATCGGAATTATGTGTTATTTTGCCGAAATAATTGTCCCCGACCCATCATTAATAAATCCTTCGATGTTATCCAAAGCGGTTACAACCGCCTCGTTGCCAGTTGCTTCAACAAAGTCAATCGCTGCTTGAACCTTAGGCAGCATACTTCCCGGAGCAAATTGCTTTTCACCGATGTATTGATGCAAATCAGCGACTGATACATGCTCCAATTTCTTTTGATCAGGCTTGTTGAAGTTGACAAAGATATTTGGAACCGCGGTCAAGATAATCAATGCGTCAGCACCAACCAACTCGGCAAGTTTTTCACTGGCGAAATCCTTATCGATAACTGCTTCCTTACCAGCCAGTCGACTACCATCACTGACAACAGGAACACCGCCGCCACCAACTGAAATCGGCACGATGCCGGCATCAACCAAGGCGTTGACCGCTTTCGTCTCAACAACCCCAATTGGCTTTGGTGAAGGAACAACCCGCCGATAGCCACGGCCGGCGTCTTCCACGAAGCTGAAGTCCGGGTTCTGTTTCTTAGCGAGATCAGCATCTTCTTCGCTCATGAATGGCCCAATTGGCTTGGTTGGGTTGGCAAATGCCGGATCGTCAGCACTGACCTCAACTTGGGTAACAACTGTCGCAACAGTCTTGTCCAAGCCTTTTTCTTTAATCACTTGGTCCATGGCGTTTTGCATCCAATAGCCAATGCTGCCTTGGGTCATGGCAACACAAGAATCGAGCGGCATTTCCGGGTTATCACTGGTGCTGCCACCAGCTTGTTGTAATAACAGGTTACCAACTTGAGGACCATTTCCGTGAGAAATGATCAGTTGGTCACCATTTTCAATGAATTTAACCAGGTGCTCAGCGGTATCGCGCAACGCTTGTTGTTGCGCGGCAGCTGAAGCATCTTTTGATAGGATGGCGTTGCCTCCGAGGGCAACCACAATTTTACGTCCCATAATAATTCTCCTCCGTCTTAGAAAATAATAAGGGACTGGGACAAAACAAATGTTTTGTTGCCAGTCCCTTGTATTGTTGAGCTATTTTTCAAGGTGGGTACTAGGCTGAAATTTTACTTTGTCCTATACACGTGGAATAAACAAATTCCCAAGTGTTGCGGCCATCATAGCCTTGATTGAGTGCATTCTGTTTTCTGCTTCTTCAAATTGACGAGCATACTTGCTGGTGAACACTTCATCAGTAACTTCCATTTCAGTAATGCCATATTTCTTTTCAATATCCTTGCCGTATTCGGTTTCAGTATTGTGGAATGCTGGCAGGCAGTGCATGAAGATTAATTGATCGTCAGGTGTGCCGGTCTTCTTCAGGGCTTCCATGTTAACTTGATATGGTGTTAACAACTTAACGCGTTCTTCCCAGTTGCTTTCGCCCATTGATACCCAAACGTCGGTATAAACAATGTTTGAGCCCTTCATACCTTCATCAAGGTCGTCGATAATCAACAGTTTGGCACCAGATTTTTCAGCAAAGCCCTTAGCGATGCTTTGAATTTCGTCAGTTGGGAATAACTCTTTAGGTGAAACGATGTGGATGTTAACCCCCAAGATGGCACCGGTTACCAACAATGAGTTGGCAACGTTGTTACGGCCGTCACCCATAAATGTCAAAGTTAAACCTTGAAGTTTGCCAAAGTTTTCCTTCACAGTCATGAAGTCAGCCAACATTTGAGTTGGGTGCCATTCATCGGTCAAACCATTCCATACTGGAACGCCACTGTCTCTGGCAAGAATTTCAGCATCGCTTTGTTTGAAACCACGGAATTCAATGCCATCGAACATGCTGCCAAGAACTTTGGCAGTGTCTGAAGTTGATTCCTTCTTACCTAATTGAATGTCGCCTGATCCCAAGTATTCTGGGTGGGCACCAAGGTCAATCGCAGCAGTGGTAAATGCTGAACGAGTACGAGTTGATGACTTTTCGAAGAGTAAGGCAATGTTTTTACCTTCCAAATAGTGGTGCGGAACGCCAGCCTTTTTAAGTGCCTTCAAATGGAGACCAAAATCGATCAAATATTCGAGTTCGGCTGCTGTGAAGTCTTTTTCGGCTAATACGCTGCGTCCTTGAAATACGTTTTGCTTGAAATCTTTTGTCATAATCGAATTCTCCTTGATGATGATTGTTTTTGGGTACGGTACACTTGCTTTAATTGTTTGTAGAGTAGAGTTGAGTTGGTGGTTTTTTGTCAGCTGCCTGGATGAGGAAGCCTCGTAATCACGCTTCGACGCAACTGAGGCTAACTTCTAAGTGCACTTTGCTTAAAGTCCCAAACCCAGGGACTTCAAGCAAAGTACCCTTAGAAACCGCCTCACCCGTTGCTCGTCGCGCTCTGATGTAAACACGCTCCGACGGCCGGCTGAAAGCCTGCCTAGCCTACTTGGCGACGGCCCTGACCCCTAACTGTGTAAGCCAAAAATTCCAATGATGAACTAAAGGCGTTCATCATTAAAATTCCCGGCTTACACTCCGGGGTCAACCCGGGCCTAGTCGCGCTCTCAGATGTCCTCTCTAACAATTGGGCAGCTCATGCAACGTGGACCCCCACGTCCTCTTGACAACTCACTTGAGATAACCTCCAGCACTTTTAAGCCATGCTTTCTGAGTAAGTCATTTGAAACGTAGTTCCGGTTATAAGTTACCACAACGCCTGGAGCAATTGCCAAAGTGTTTGAACCATCGTTCCATTGTTCACGGCCGGCGATAATTGGGTCGCCATTACCGGTTGGGATCAAGTCCAAATCATCCAGCTTAAGCGCATCCTTCAAGACTTGCTTGAGGTCAGTTCTGTGGTCCAAGTTCAAGTCGCCGTTCTTACCTGGAGTAATTGTCCAAGTGTCGATATGGCCGCCCTCACCAAGGATTCCTGGATGAACCGTAAATTGATCGTAGTTAATCATTGTAAACACAGTATCCAAATGCATCATTGCATGGTTATGCGGAATCTTAATCGCAATAACTGTGTCAAAGTGACCTTCTTTAAATAAGCTCTTAGCAATATCTTGAATGGCGTCAGCGGAAGTTCGTTGAGAAACACCGATTGCCATTACGTGATCGTTCAAGACTAATTCGTCTCCACCTTCGATACGGGTATCGTGGTTACGGTCACGCCATACATGAACCCCTTTGTCAGCAAAACGTGGATGATACTTGATGACAATCTCGTTAAAGAGTGACTCACGTTGTCTTGCAGGGAATGTCATGTGGTTGATACTCAAACCTTTACCGATACATGCCGAAGGGTCACGGGTGAAGTATAAGTTAGGCATTGGATCCATGTAGAATTCGTAGTTCTCGGTTTCAGCAGCACTTACTAAGTCTGTTGGCACGAAATCTACTTCATTCTTACGGATACCCTCCATGATCTTGTTGACCATGTCTTGGTTGTTCATGCTGCTGAGATATTCTTTCAATGCATCATGGATGGTTCCTGTTGCATATCCGGATTCAGTCAGCATTTGCTCTAAGAAATCATTACGAACTTTGTCACCAGCTGCGTCTAAAGCTTCAGCAGCTAATTTTTCGAGGTACAATACTTCGACACCGTTGTCGCGTAAAGTATCGGCAAAGTAGTCATGTTCCTTTTGGGCAATTGGTAAATATGGAATGTCATCGAATAATAACCGGGGCATCATGTCAGGTGTAAAGTTTTCAATTTCTCTACCCGGACGTTTCAGTAAAACTGTTTTCAACTTACCGATTTCCGATGTTACATGAATTGGACTTGTCATTTTGTTACCTCCTCTTCCATTAATACAAGTACATCATAACCCCTTTGAAAAAGGTTACCGTACATTTTTGGACATTGTGAACGTGAAAAAACTCACACAATTAAGGCCGAAAATGATTGCGGTTTCATTTTATAAATTATCCTGCTAATTATTCCTTTCACAAAAGGCTTTTAGCGGTTAATTATGCAAAACAAAATGTTTAAATTAGAACATAAGAATTTGATTAGATTTAAGAATGCTCTAACTATAACACTTTCTTCACAACATTCATACTTTGTTCTCATCTGTTTGGTATAAATATGTTTCGACTTCATAAAATATTCACAGTTTGGTAAAAGAAAATTCACTTTTGCTGGGACCGGATTTGAACAAATCAGTGGCTATGTAAGCGTTTTACTCAGCTTACTAAAATTCATCGATGAATGTTCATGCACATTGTTTCAACTTGAGGGCGTCAATGTTACAAACATTAAAAATCTGTCAATAGCCTTGTCTATCGGCCTCAATGCAGGCAAAATGGGATATGTATTGGAGGTAATTTCATGGAACCGAGAATTGATACTCGCAGAAAGTCTTTTCAGTTTCGAACTTATTTGATCTATTCCATCGCTTTTCTACTTGTCTGCCTCGCCACCTACACGATTCCCTGGCTGGCCGGCAAAACTTTGATCTGGAACGTCGATGGCATTGCCCAACATTTTCCAATTATGGCGCAATTTCAGCGAATGCTTCAAGGAACCGCCCATCAGGCAATGAGCGGCTGGTCGTGGAACCTTGGAGCTGGGGCCGATCAACTCACCACCTTTGCCTTTTACATAATTGGTGATCCATTCAGCTACCTGATTGCCCTTTTCCCGGCTGCCAAGCTGGAGCTCGGCTTTCAAGTCTTAATCTTGCTTCGTCTTTACTGTGTCGGCCTGTCATTTCTGGCTTGGGCCAACGAGCGCGATTTCAGCACCCACAGTAAATTAATCGGGACGTTGATTTATACATTTTCCGGCTACAACTTCTATGTCTCGATGCATCACCCATTTTTCTTAATTCCCATGATTCTGTTTCCGCTGTTGGCAATGGGGATTGAAAAGGTTCTCCACAAGCAGAACTGGCTGCCGTTGGCGGTTGCCGTTGCCTTGGCCCTCATCAGTAACTTTTACTTCGCTTATATGCTGGCAATCGGGACGTTTGTCTATCTATTGACCAGATACTTCAACATCCGTCACAACCACCCTGAGCAGCTCAAGAACGGCAGAATTATCTACGGTTTGGTGCAGGGTGTCGTGACTGGCCTGCTGACTGCTGGGGTCATCTTGATTCCAACTTTATTGGCCGTTTTTCAATCAACTCGAATTGCTTATCATGCCAAGTTTGCCAACGGACTGATTCTTTATCCACTTAAATACTATCTGGCGATGCCCAATCAACTGATCACCAGTACCACCACCAAGGATTACTGGCTGGTGCTAAATTTCTGCGGATTGACATTTCTCGGAGCAGTGTACGTCCTCAGACATTTCAAACGCTACCGATCACTGGCAACCATTATCACGTTAACGATCATTGCGTTGATGCTGCCGCAGTTTAGTGCAGTGGCCAACGCCATGTCAACACCGTCCAATCGCTGGTTGTTCCTGATCGTGTTACCAATGAGCTTGGCAACGATGATTCTGGTTGATCAACTCAAGAACCTGACTCAAAACGATTTGCGCTGGTTGATTGGCGCCAGTGCCGGCTTGATTGTACTCGTGTGGATCACCAAAGGCTTTACCCTCAAATTACCGCAAAACGATTTGGTATCTTACGGATTATTGCTGAGCTTTCTACTATTGTTTGCCTGTCAAACGTCGCTTAAAATATCTCCCAGGCACGTTGGCACCATTTTGGTCGGACTCGTCTTCATTAACGTCATTAGTGCCGGGCAAGGCTGGTTCAGCCCCAATAATAGTAAGAATATCAATTCCAACCTGGCATCCGGGTCGGCTGAACAGTGGCTTCACAAGTATTATGATGGTGCTCAAAATGGGTTGGCAAAAAACGGTGGCTTCTATCGAACAACCACCATTCACAACTACTATCCCCACCGAACCGCCGGCAACAATATCCCGATGGTCTTGGGAACCCATGACTTGGGGGCTTATTACTCCATCCAAAACGGCAGCCTGTTTCAATTCAGCAGATCACTGGATAATTCACAGGCGGTGGTCAACTCCGTGCTTGGTGAAGCAGATGGTAGAACCACCCTGCTGAACCTGCTGGGTGTTAAATACATGTTTGCCAAAACGGATATTGTCAAAAAGCCCCAAGCCATTCCCTATGGGTTCCATTATGTTCGCGGGAAAAACGGCAAAATTGTCGACTTCCCGGAACAACCGGTGAGCGGGTTAAGCAACCATTCCGGGACGATTTTGCTAAAATCCAATTTGGCTTTGCCGTTAGTCTATACACAAAAATATGTCATTTCAGCTGCCAACTACCGCAACATGTCACCGCTTCAACGTGAACAGGCTATGTTATCGGGGGCTGTGGTTGAAAAGCCGGTTGATGGCGTTTCGATGACCGAACCGCAGAACAACATTCAAAATGTGCCGTATACGACACGATTATTTGACGAACACATCGCCAATAACCCAGTCAAGGCTGTCTTGGATCGGCTGCGGATTTCACCAAACGCCCGCTACCGTGATACCGCGAAGAAATACAAGACCACTTTACCGGCCAACAAGGTCCGGATCTGGGAGAAAGCCACTGGCATCAATCCCAATGCCAAGCCGCTACAAAGTGTGCTGGCTAAGAATTACCGGATCGTTGCCGAAAATCAGGCTGCAAATGCCAACGGCCTTCATCTGATGGATAATGATGCGCAGGGACGCCATCTTTCATATCAATTAAACATTAACCAGCCAGAAAAATATCGTCATTCAGAGTTGTATCTGGTGATCGATGGCATCTCCCACACCACTCATTCCACTGCAGACCGACTGAACAGCCTGACTGCCGATTCGATTATTGATGGCACCCCGGTTTCCAAACTGCAAAAAATTGATCGTATCAGAACTGCTCTGCAGCATCCGGATCTCGGTGCTTACACATTGTCGGTTCAAACCCCCAACAACTTCACTTACGTCCGTCAATTACCGGAAAACAACCTCTCCGATTACGAGGATAGACAACACATTGTTTTGAATCTGGGTTACGCCGACAATCTGCAAAAGTCGATGACGATTCACTTTAATGGCGTTAAGCAACTGAAGTTCAGGAGTGTCAAGTTGATGGCCGTACCATTTAACCGGCAGTACAACACCCGCATTCAACAACTTCAAAAAGCTGGTTTGACCAGTCAAAAAGTCACCAATAATTCTGTGAGTGGCTATACGGATGCAACGGAGCGCACCCGCATATTGACCACGTCAATTCCCTACTCCACCGGTTGGCATCTAAAGATCGATGGCCAGGCCGGGGACATCTTCAAGGTCAATCACGGCTTTGTGGGTGCCAGAATTCCGGTTGGCCGCCACTTTGTTTCACTGAAATATCAAACGCCGGGACTCGCGCTTGGCAAACTGGTCACCGCAGTCGGCATCATTTGGTGGCTGGCATTTCTGATTGGGGCGATTGGTCGACGCATTTATCGACGATTCGCAAAATAATTACCAGCACAAAAAATAAGACTTCCTCAAAGCTGAGAAAGCCTTATTTTTTATATTATGAATGCCTATTCCCCATCCTGAATGGAAGAAACCAGCAAGTCTGGATTGGCGTGCTTGGTAAACAAATCATTAATCTCACGAGCAGAGTCTACGGACGGGCTGAAAGTCACAATGGTATCGTAGCCGGCCAACGTTCCGGAAACATTTTCCATGTGGAGATCATCGATTACCGCAGCCAATGGGTTGGCATAACTGGGCTGAGTGTGAATCACGTTCACAAACTGAATCTGGCGAATGTCGGTTACCGTGCCGTTAATCATCCGATACATCCGCTCGATTTCATTTTGGTTACCCGACTTAAAAATCATGTAGCGTGAGTTGCCTGAACTATCCGGCTGTTTAACAATCTGCATCTCGCGGATATCCCGGGACAAAGTGGCCTGAGTGACGCTAATACCAGCCACCTTCAGTTTCTCCATCAGTTCGTCCTGTGTTGTAATGGTATATTGATTAATAATCTGCTCAATTTTGGATTGACGAGCTTCCTTCTTCATTATAAAGTGCATCCCTTTCACATCAGATAAATTGACTCGCCCAAAACGATCAAGGGCTTGTTTAAATATTCAGCAATCAACGATGAATTTGCATAACACTATCATAACAAATCATAAACCAAAGTTCGCCTGTTTTCCAAAAAAGACGTTAATATTTCAGACTTTCTTCAAAAAAATTTAGTATTGCCAAGTTTCGCGGTTATTGTCCGGAGTGAGGTGTTTACGATGGCTATAAACGGTGATATCTGTCCCCTCACCGCTCAGCAGCTCGACTTCAACCGAGTCTTGATAAATCGTAAATTTAAATTCATTCCCATAGAGATGAACCTTGAACTTCAGGCAGTTCCAAGTAGATGGTAAATGGGGCTCGAGGCTAAAACTCGTCGCATTATTGACGATTCCTGCGAAGCCGTACATGATCCCTTCCCATGCAGCGCCCAAACTCCCGGCGTGAATGCCATTTTTAGTATTATGATGAACATCCATCAGATCCGTCTGAACGGCCTGAGAGAAGAAGTTGTAGGCTTGCTGATCCTTACCGATCCGAGCCGCAATAATCGCGTAGATCGCCTTAGAGAGGCTGGAATCGTGGGTAGTGATTGGTTCATAGAATTCATAGTCGGCTTTTAGCTGATCCAAGGTGTTGCCTTCAGGGAACATAAAATCAACCATGATCGTATCAGCCTGCTTATTAACTTGGTGACGGTACAACATTAATGGATGATAGTGTAAGAGCAATGGGAACATGCTTTGATCAATGGCAGAAATATCCATTTTCGGAAGCTGTTCAAAGTTTTGGAACTGCAGCTTAACGTTCTTCTCCTTGTCATAAGGCAGATACATGGCATTGGCGGCCTTTTCCATAGCGTCGATCTCGTCGTCAGTAACGTGAAGTCGACTCAAAATGCCGTCGTCGCCCTTGAACTTGCGAACATATTTGACTGCCAAACGGAGGTTACTCTGGGCCAATACGTTGGTGTAGTAGTTATTGTCAACTAAGGCACTATATTCATCCGGACCGGTGACCCGGTTGAGGACAAATTGGCGCTTGCCGTCAAGTTCGGCATAGTTGCCGTACTCCATCCAAAATCGGGCAGTTTCCAAAATAATTTCAAATCCATAATCACGGATAAAGTCATCGTCACTGGTAATCTCATAATATTGTTCGACGGCAAAGGCAATATCAGCGTTAATGTGGAACTGCGCCTGGCCTGCCAGCCAGTAAGCACTGGATTCATAACCGTTGATTGTCCGCCAGGGATACATGGCGCCTTTGCCAAGACCAAAGTCGCTGGCCTGCTCCTTGGCAATTTGAAGTGTGTGATAGCGAAACATCAATAGATCCTTGGCAACTTCCGGTTGGGTGTAAGTGAAAAACGGCAGCATGAAGATCTCGGTGTCCCAGAAGAAATGACCGCCATAGCCATTACCAGTCAGTCCTTTGGCTGGAATACTGGTTAAGGCATCTCGCCCAGCTGACTGGTTAAGCTCAAACAAATTGAAACGCACGCACAGCTGCAAAGCAGGATCGCCATCGATTTCAACGTCGCTGTGGAGCCAAAAAGTCTGCCAAACTTGTGCCGAAGCCATCAATTCTGATTTGAACGTGGTGTCATTAATGTAATTATTCAGCGATGACAGGTACTGATCGGAATACATATTGGCATTGACCAGTGGATGGATATCGCCAATCGCAAACAAAAATTCAAAGTCTTTGGCGCTGCCCGATTTGGCGTAATATTTACTCCGATAACCGTAGTGATGATTATCGTCTCTGAAATATTCAATTGGCGGGTTCGGGGCAAAATTCTCACTGGCTTGGTAGGTGATAATCGCTCCCTGCTGGCTTCGAAAAGTGGTTACCAAGTAACTGGGTTGGCCGTTATCAGGAATAAAGTCCAGCTGCATTTGCCCCAGATCAGTGCTGACGCGGACGTCTTCATCCTGCTGGTGAACAGTTTGGTTGACGTAATCGTGAACTTTGATCACTTCGATTTCATCGGAAAAGTTGGTTGGAATCACAGAATATCGGACTCCGTATACATTCAGCTTGCTCAGGCTGGCAAAGCTTTCAACCACCAGATTAAAATTCCGGTTGCCAGGAGTCGTGACGCTGAAAAGCTCGTGCAGCAGTCCAGTCTGCATGTCCAAGTTCTTATCAATATTTTCAACTTTGAAATGATCGGTCAACGAATCTTCGTTACCGACCTTGATACGAATAAAGCGTGGATCAAATAACCGGTTAATTACCTGGTTATTGTCCGGGTACCCACGATACTTCTCACCATAGGCGACTTCTTCGTAATCAAAGAAGCCATTAATAAATAAGCCCGGGGAGCCAATATAATCATGGTTGTTTCCCTGGAGCGGATTGGAGTCGCGGACGCCAAAGTGACCATTGCCGACATTATAAATAGTTTCGAGAAATAATTCTTCCTTGCTTCTTAAGGTTTGTAAATGAATTTGAAATTCAGGTGATTGTTCAATTCTCAATGTGATAACTCCCTTCTAGTAGGCTATGTATCCATTTAAGGGATAAAAGTTATGACACTATTTTACCATTCAACGAGAAAAAAGCATGATTTGTTTCTTCACTGATAACGATTAGGTACTAGTACCTAATGGTAATATAAATAATGAAATCTTAAGATTACTATAATACCCGGGCTAAAAGGTTCATGTCCTTTACTGGCGCACGGGGAATTGCTATACTTGATTGTAGCTTTTTTGTGGAATACCAACATTAGAAGTCACTATTCATGCATATATTACTAGAATATCATATAATCTGGTTAGAAGATAAACTAAAGGCGAGAGGTCTTCAAAGGAGAATTACATTATGAACAGCAAATTACTTTCGTTTCTTGAAGAAATCAAGGCACAAGGAAATATGTCCAAAGCTGCCCAGGCATTATTTGTTACCCAGCCTTATATCAGTCGGGTTATCAAAAATGCCGAAGTGAACTTTGGTGTTAAATTGATTGATCGATCATCTCATCCAATCCAGCTGACGTACGCCGGCGAACGACTTCTGGCTTTTTTACAGGAAGAAAACCGACTGCGAGCCAACTTGGATCGCGAAATGACGCACCTGTCACAGTTCAAATACGGCCATTTAACCATTGCTTCCAATGAGGTTGTGACCAACGACTTATACAAACCGGTTCTGGTCCGGTTCTATAACAAGTACCCTAATATTCATGCGCAAATCACCAGAATGACCAGTCGAGACGCCGAAAAACGGCTCTTGTCAGGAACCCTCGACTTTTTCATTGGCCATGCGCTTCAAAGCCACAAGGTCGAATACAAACCAATCGCCCAATTACCATTGGTTTTAATTATTCCTGAAACTTCCAAGCTGTATGATCCTGATAAAGTCTTCTTGAATTATGAAGATCTTGACCTTACCAAGCTTTCAGGTGAAGAATTCATCGGTACACCGCAAGAAGATAACTACCAACGATTGGTCACCAGCTTCCTGAACGACATTGGCGTTTCAGCTGAAATCAGCGTCGAAGTTCCCGACCTGCACTTGGCTTCCGATCTCGCATTGGAACATGTCGGAGCAATCATCACGCCGGAACCATTTGCCAACCCACGTCGTTTGACTGATGAACAGAAGAAACACATCAACGTCATCGAGATTCCAACGGATGTCCTGACAGCCAACTTTGGTATTTCATTCATCAAGAACAAACAGACGTCAGAACCAGTGACTGATTTGCTTAATATCATTTCTGAATATGTCGAAGAATACGTTCCAAAACGATAATTTCTGAGACAGTCGTTAACCAAAAAAAGACCAGCGATTAACTCGCTGGCCTTTTATTATTGATTTAATTAAATTATTCTTCAACTTTTTTGCTCAAAGCTGTGTGGTTCAATAAGATGTTTAAAATCACAGCGGTAAAGCTTCCGACCACCATTCCGTTACTCATGATTACTTGAACGGTTGCTGGTAAGTACTGGAACAAATTGGGTTGCGTGGTAACTCCCAAGCCAAGCCCGATCGAAACGGCAATGATCAGCAGATTCTTGTTATTGAGCTTCACTTGTGAGAGCATCTTGATTCCTTGAGCACCCACCATTCCAAACATGACCAGCATTGCGCCGCCCAATACGGAAGCGGGAATTAATGTTGCGATGGCGCCAAACTTGGGGATCAATCCCAAAATCATCAGCATGAATGCTGAGTAATAAATTGGCGTTAACTTTTTGATTCCTGAAAGTTGAACAATTCCGACGTTCTGAGAGAAAGTGGAGTATGGGAAGGTATTAAAGACCCCACCCAAAATGGCAGCAATTCCTTCTGAACGATAACCGTGTTCAAGATCGCGGTCTTCCAACTTCCGGCCGGTAATGTCGCTTAAGGCAAAGTAAACGCCGGTTGATTCGATCATACAGGTGAAAGCGGCCAAAATCAGGGTGGCAATCGACGACCATTCAAACTTCGGCACACCAAAGTAGAAGAACTGTGGCAACTGAGCCCAGTGAGCTTGGCCAACGGCGGCGAAATCAACCGTCCCCATCAAGATGGCAACAATTGAACCCACCAAGATACCAATTAAAATTGAAATTTGCTTCAAAAATCCCTTAGCCCAAATGTTTAAGACAATAATGACAAGCGCTGTGAAGAAGCCAAGGAATAGGTGCGTCGGATTACCAAATGCTTTGGCAGTGGCATCCCCACCCCCGATGTTTTGAAAAGCCACCGGCATCAAGGTAAAACCAATCAGTGTGATCAAAGAGCCGGTCACAACCAATGGGAAGTACTTACGCATGTGCGCAAATGGCTTGGCAATGAGGATAATAAATAACCCAGCGACGATAATCCCGCCATACATATAACCCAAGCCAAAATTCTTCCCAATCGACTGTAGCGGTGCAACGTACTCGACCGCACACCCTAGAACAACCGGCAACCCAATCCCGGTAATCGGCGTTCTGCGGATCTGAAGCAATGTCGCCACGCCACACATGAAAATATCCATCGATACCAAATAGGTCATCTGAGCGGCATTGAATCCCAGTGCCCCACCAATTAATAACGGTACCAAAATATCGCCAGAATACATGGCGAGTAAGTGTTGAAAACCTAAAATTGCATTACGAACAGGTGATTTCTTGCCTGGAACAGAAACATTTTCCATTATGTTCTCCTTTTTATTCGTGTTTAAAACAATAATTTTATATTAACATGAATTTTGAGGAATCACAACGGAGATTCCGAATAATGGTTCATTACAGCGGTTACAATTTTGAAGGAGGCTCAAATTCAATCAATAAGCAAAAAGAAAGACCAAACAATGAACAAGTGTTGTTCATCATTTGATCTCTTAACATATTCGTATTATAGCTTAGTACCAGCCATAAGCCTTCCAATGCTTCTTAGCATTGACCCAGCTGCCGTACCGCTGACTAACGTAATGGTCAGCAACTTTTTCCTGGTTGCTCTTTGAGTAGTTACCGTGAAGATATGAAGCGCTTAATTGGTAACGACCGATGTAGCGGCCATTTCTGGCATGGTATGAACCGCGTGATTCGTGGTAGGCGATCCAGTTCTTGGCTTTTTGATTAGCCTTTGATAAGTTTGATTTGTATACTTTAGTAGCCTTAGCTTCAGCGATTTCAGTGGATGCGGCAACGTTCATTGTGCCGTAGAAAGTTAATGCAGTCATTAATGCGATAATGATCTTTTTAAGTCTCATGAAATATATTTTTCCTTTCGTGTTTAATCAACAGTGAAAAATATACTCCAACCTATTTACAGAGACGTGTCCAGAAAATTACAACCTTGTTAAACCAAATAGGGATTTGGTAATATTCCCATAACATATCATCAACAAACGCTTATAAAACAAGGTTTCAGTCTGGTAATTTTGCGACTAAATCGCCGTTATTTTCAATAAAAATGTTGGAAATTTCGCCGATTTTTATAAGTAATTAGTTTAATTGGCTATAATTTAGACATGTTGTATACTTAAAAATGTCAGGAGGGATACATTCATGGAACCTCATTTCAACAAAATTACCAAGTTTGGCTACGAACAAATTGAATCTGAAATTCGTGAGCTTGAAAATTCCCGGCCCGCTAAGATCAAAAGTTTGGCGGATGCAAGAGCGCTTGGTGATCTTTCCGAAAACGCCGAGTACAGTGCCGCTAAGCGAGATCTTCGCCACCTGGAGAGCCGATTGCGATTCTTACGAAAACAGCTCCAGTACGCCCAGGTTTATACCCCATCGAACAATGATACCGTGGAAGTTGGTAAGACGGTCAAATTTGAATTTCTGGATGACCACTCAACTGAAACGTATGAAATTGTCGGCACGCCGGAAGTTGATATTGACCACGGTAAAATTTCAATCGCCTCTCCCATCGGTTCGGCACTACTGAACCACCATTCCGGCGACATTGTCACTGTCTCCGCGCCGCAAGTCACTTACAAAATTAAAATCATTTCCATCTCAATCTAAACAATCTAAGATTAGTTCCAGTGAGAAATTGACGGCTGTCAGCTTTCTTACCAGACTTAATCTTAGATTGTTTTTGTTCTATATTAATTTGCTTGAGTAACAGCCACTGATTCGGTACGATTTCGACCCATGAATTTCTTAATTCCAGAAATCACAAAAGTTGGTACCGCAGAAATCAGGATAATCAACACGTACATCGTCATCGTTAATGGCGCGGTTCCCATCACATTATTGAAAAATGGCATCAACGTCACCAAGATTGAGGATGTCGCCGCAAACCCGACCGCCAACGTTAA
The DNA here is from genome assembly GCF_018314255.1 of Lentilactobacillus buchneri. Lineage (NCBI taxonomy): Bacteria > Bacillati > Bacillota > Bacilli > Lactobacillales > Lactobacillaceae > Lentilactobacillus > Lentilactobacillus buchneri. The sequence continues at coordinate 1,737,496 of NZ_CP073066.1, read as the reverse complement.
TCTTGAATTGGAAAACGGATTTCGATCGAACAACGTATTCACACTTCTGGCATCATAAACGTGCCATAACTGCCCGAATACCAATGTCAGAAAGGCAATCGTCTGACTTTGAGCGACCGTATAGCCCTGTGATGCTGCCCAAATGAAAGCCAGAAAGACCATTGCGCCCATCACGCCACCACGGAACAGAACCCGCCGCAGCATCCCATTTGCCAAAATAGATTGTTTGGTATCACGGGGACGCTGCTGCATCACATCTGATTCGGCTTCATCATAGCCCAGTGCAAACGATGGCAGTGAATCACTGATCATATTGACCCACAGAACCATCAACGCTGTCAGAGTTGGTGTCACTTCGGTGATATTTCCAATGGAAGAAGTAATCAAGAAGACTCCCAGCAATAATGACAGCACTTCAGCAACATTGGTCGTCAGTTCATGTCTCATAAAATTCAAAATGTTGGCAAAAATCGTTCTGCCCGACTCAACCGACTTCTCAATGGTGGTAAATTTATCATCCAGCAAGATCAAATCGGCGGCATCTTTGGTCACTTCCGTCCCATTGATTCCCATCGCGATACCAATATCAGCGGCTTTCAGTGCCGGAGCATCGTTAATGCCGTCACCGGTCATCCCAACAACCTGCTCATGGGCCTGCAGTTGTTTAATAATCCGCTGCTTGTGTTCTGGCGTTACCCTGGCGTATACCCGCGTGTCCAACACCACGTCTGCCAGCTGTTGGTCATCCATGTCTTCCAAGTCACGGCCGGTAATCACCCGGGCGTCATCGGACTCGATAATTCCCAGCTGTTTGGCAATTGCCTTGGCGGTCATCGCGTGGTCACCTGTGATCATGACAACGTTGACCGATGCTTGAGTTAATTTGCGAACAGACGCTTTGACTTCCTCACGCGGCGGATCAATGATCCCCACCAGCCCAAGAAAGGTCAGTTCACGTTCCAATTCGGCACTGGATGCGTTCAAGGCATCTTCTTTGGAAATCTCCCGCTGAGTAATTGAGATCGTCCGTAAGGCATCCTTGGCAAATGCCAGCATGGTTTTTTCAATATTTGCGGCCACTGAAGCAATTGGAACCGGCTGCCCATCAATCATGGTCGATTTGGTCAATGGCTTGATCACATCCGGCGCGCCCTTGGTCAAACTGTAGTACCGGCCATTTTCTTTAATCACAACGGTCATCATCTTCCGCGTACTGTCAAATGGGAGGATTCGGACAATATCGATGTCCCGATCACCCTTATCTTCCAACAGCACGTCGCGTTTGACGTTATCTTTAGCTCCCAGCACGACTAAGGAAACATCGGTTGGGTTACCAAACGGCCGCCAATTTTGCTTGGTATCCGGTTTAATTTCAGCTTCATTATTTAAGACAGCGACTTCTAAGAACCGCTGGTAATCTTTAGGATCGCTTGGAGTGCCATCATCCCTGATGAAATCGCCAATTGGTGTGTAACCATTTCCTTCAACATTGTAGACTTGGCCATTTGCCAAAAAGCGGGTCGCGGCCATCTCATTTTTAGTTAAAGTCCCCGTCTTATCCGAGGCAATATAGGTGATTGAGCCCAGCGTTTCTACGCTGCTCAACGACTTAACCAATCCCTTTTGGCTGGCCATCATCTTGGCACCGATCGTTAACACAATCGACAGCACCACCGGCATTGCATCGGGAATTGAGGCAACAGCAATGGCGATGGCCGTGGCTGAAATCCCGCCAAAGATGTCCATTGAAATACTGCCGACCTGAATTAATTATTTTACTAAGTCATAGCCAATCGTCACGGCGATGATAACTGCAGCGATGATCATCAATTTCTTACTCAACCCGTGGACTGATTTTTCAATCGGTGTCTTTTGGTCGTCAACCTGCTGCATCAGTCCAGAAATCTTACCCAGTTCGGTTGCCATCCCAGTTGCCACAACCACACCAATTCCATTTCCATTGACGACCATCGAACCAGAGTATCCCATGTTGGTACGATCTGCCAACTCGGTATCCTCAGGGAGAGAGACGGTACTTTTTTGGATGGCATCAGACTCCCCGGTCAAATGAGATTCGTTAATCTACAGTTCTGACGTCTTTAGCCAGCGCAAATCACCTTCGATAAAGTCGCCGGATTTGACACTAACGATGTCTCCCGGGACTAAATGATTGGCTGCCACTGACGTCCAGTTGTTATCCCGAAGTATTTTCATGTGGTGCTGACGCATATCAGAAAGCGCGTCCAGTGATTTTTGCGCGGTCCGGGTCTGATGAAAGGTCAAACCGCTGTTGATAATCACAATTAAGACAATGGCAATCGCTTCGTACACAGAAGCCATCGCATGCCCGGAATCACCGCTGATGAAGAAATCGTAGGCGGCACTAGCCAATGCCAGACCAATGGCGATGAGCAGGATAATGATCATGGGTTCTTTAAAGCTCTTGATTAACATTTTCCAAGCGGGTTCGCGTTCTTCTTTGGCTAACTCGTTGGGTCCAACTTCGGCAAGCTGTCGTTGAGCTTGCGCCTCACTCAGACCATGGATCCGACTTGTATCAAGTTCTTGTAATATTGTTTCTGCTTCATGACTGTACCATTGCATAGTGGGCCTCCTTGTGGGGGTTCAGCTGTCGTGGTGCATTACTTATAAATATCATAACAAATTTTGCCGAGTAATTTGTGAAGTTTGTGAGGAGTTTATTGGAAAGTTTGGGGAATTTTAAGGAAAAGTAAAAGAGAGTGCAAATGAAGGCGCTTTGATCCCAGAATATAAAGGACTTACTCATTTATTCCAAGATCAGGAATAAATGAGTAAGTCCTTTATATGGCCGGGATCAGCCTTCATTTGCACGTTTCCGCTAGGTAAAATGACAACCAAGGAAGAGTAATCCTATTAGGCAAAAACATCAATACTCAACAAACAGCTGCCCGATCCTAATCCGCCTTCCGAGAAAATCGATAATACAAATAACATCCCACGATCACAACAATCACTACCAAAATCACCATCAGCCACTGATCGATCATCCCCAGAATCTGATCCCAAGCCCGACCGGCAAAATGGCCGATCAGAATCAAAATGGTGTTCCAAATCAGCGTTCCGGTAATCGTCAGGAAGCAAAATCGATTAAAGGGATAGCCGGTCATCCCCGCCGGAACGGAAATCAAACTGCGGACAACCGGGATGCAGCGACCAAGCAGGATCGCCTTACCCCCATGGTTGTTAAAGTACCTGGCCGCTTTTTCAATATCTGCCGGTTTCAACCGCATGATTTTGCCAAATCGCCCAGACACCAGTTTTTCAATTTGTTGGACGCTCAATAAACGGCCAACACCATATAAAGCGATTGCCCCAATCAGTGCGCCAGCCGTGGCAGCCAGAATCGACCCCCAAATGGTCATCTTGCTGGTAACGGTTAAATACCCAGTGAAGACCAGCACCAGTTCAGAAGGAATTGGTGGAAAGATATTTTCGATTGCAATTAGAAAAGCAATGCCGAGGTAGCCATACTGATTAATTAATTCAGTAATTGTATTTTCACTCAAATTGGTTCCTCATTTCGTTTTGTAAGTATTCGAATTATAACATATTCTTTTTTACAAGACCTTTGGAACCGCCCTCAGAATGCCGTATAATTAAGGTAATCAATGAAGGAGGACGATCATGAAAACTGTAAAGATTGGTAATACAAATTTTGAAGCTTCCGCAGTTGCCTTGGGAATTATGCGCATGGCTGGTATGGAAACCGCTGACGCTGCCAAGACATTGGAAGCCGCTGTTGATGCTGGCATTAATTTTATTGACTCGGCTGACATCTACGGTGACGGACAATCGGAAACCAAATTCAAAGAAGCCTTGAAAGCTTCTGGAATTTCTCGGGATAAATTATTTATTCAATCCAAAGGCGGGATTATTTTAGATCCTGCCAGGAGTCATGATGGCCTGGTATTTGGCCAACGGTACGACTTCTCCAAGCAACACCTGATTGACTCGGTCGACGGGATTTTACAACGAATGGGCATCGACTATTTGGATTCATTCTTGCTGCACCGTCCAGATCCGTTAATGGAAGCAGACGACATCGCCGATGCATTTGACACCCTGCAGCGGGAAGGAAAAGTTCGTCACTTCGGTGTATCGAATTTTAATCCTCAACAAGTTGAAATGGTCCAATCCTGGATCAGCCAACGCTTATTGATTAACCAATTGCAATTCAACGTGGTTCATTCCGGAATGGTCAAAGAAGGCATGCACGTCAACATGATCGACGATGCCAGCATCGTGAGAGACGGCGGCATTATGGAATACTCACGTCGAAAGAACATGACGATCCAAGCTTGGTCACCATTCAATTATGGCTTGTTTGCCGGCATGTACATCAACGATCCAAAGTTCAAAAAGTTAAATGATAAGTTGGAAGAACTGGGCAAAAAGTACGGTGTCTCAAAGAACGCGATTGCCACAGCGTGGATCTTAAGACATCCGGCAAAGGTCCAAGTACTGCTGGGAACAATGAATCCGGAACACATTAAGGACAGCGCAGCCGGAGCAGATGTCGAACTCACAAAGCAGGAGTGGTACGACCTGTTCTTCGCGGCGGGAAATGATTTGCCATAAAGATCAGAGTGCGGACCAAACCGGGTAGCTTTTGAGCATTTATTTAATAATCAGAGTGCGAAAAGACCCGGTTAGGACCCAGAGCACAAGCAATAAAAGCCAATGATGAACGCCTTTTGTTCATCGTTGGCTTTTATTGCTTGTGTGGCCGGGTCCTGGGTCTTTGAGCACGTTTTCGCTAGATAAAAGTGTAAAATAAAAACCTTTTCCAAAAAATTTCAAAAAATAAAAATATTCCCCAACCATTTCACCGTATATATAAAGTGATGGCCGCAAAGCCATCTTTGCTTTCCCCGGCAAATTGCACACAGGTGTGCATACTCTCCTTATACTCTTGCCTTCATCCATGCCCTTCTGGTATGTTTGAAGGCAGAGCTTACATATAGAATTGAGGCATGATCATGAGTCAACATAAAAAATATCCCAGAAAGTCCAGAGGAAAAAGACGCAACACCGGCCTAAAGACAATCTTTGCCTTGGCAATCATCCTTGTCGGCATGTGGCTGGGGGTCGGCCAACAGCCTAGTAACCTCGCTTCAATGGTCAACAATCTGACCAGTTCTTTGTTCCATTCGAACAAAAGTGTCAAATCAGATCAACTGGCGAAGCTGGATTATCATTCCAGTGATCCCAGCTACATCTTTGTGAACCACAACAAAGCACAGTTGGATCCAAGTTCTTGGAAAACCAATAAGGTGATTTATTCCGATCTGGACAACTTTAATAGGACCAGCACCGGCAATTTGGCTTACTTGGAACCTAGAAATGTGGTTTCTGACAATAACCGGGTCCGTCAGTATGTGGAGCCAACCGCTTGGCACCAAGAATTCCTCGATGGCCAGCCGATTATCAATCGCGGCCATTTAATTGCCTATTCGATCTCCGGTGGTATCAGTGCATCCGGCCAGTATAATCCAACCGACACGTCAGGCGACCAAAACAATCCCAAGAACCTATTCACCCAGACCAGCTTCGCCAATCAGCGGGTTCAGACGATTTTTGAAGGTAAAATCAGAGAATCCCTGCGACGTGGAAACAAAGTGATCTTCTTTTCCAAGCCTATTTTTCGGGGAAATGAATTAATGGCCCGCGGCATCCATCTTGAAGCGATTTCAACAGATCGGACACTGAACTTCAACGTCTATTTGTTCAATGTTCAGCCCGGCATCCAGTTTGATTATGCCACTGGTCGCTCACACGTTGATCAGACCATGAAAGTTCCAGAACCTTAGGAAATACAAAAAGCCCTGTCAAGGCAGGACTTTTTTGTTAATCGTTTTATGCCCGTTGCGCACCATCAATCACAAAATCAGCGCCGTTGGCGAATTTTGATTCATCACTGCCGAGGTAAACACACACCTCACCAATATCGATTGGTTCGCCCATGTGACCGACCGGGATCGTCTTCGTGAGAGCTTCTTCAAAGCCTTTAGGAACGATATCAGTATCAATCCAACCAGGATGGACATTATTAACCCGAATGTTGAGCTTTTGTTGGGCCAGGGATAACGCCGTCGCATGAGTCAGCAAACGGCTGCCACCTTTACTTGCGGAATAGGCTGGGCTTAGCGGCAATCCAACTAACCCGGCGACTGAGGAAATATTGATGATTGAACCTTTTCCACCAGAGTATTTCTTCATCGCCTTGATCCCATATTTCTCTCCAAGAAAGGTCCCGGTCAAATTCACGTCAATAACTTGCTGCCACTCTTCCATAGTCAATTCATCGAGTGGGCCGTTTTTTCCGCCAACACCGGCATTATTCACGACAATGTCGACCTTGCCAAATTTAGCGATTGCTTTTTGAACGGTGTCCTGCCAGGATTTTTCATCCGCAACGTCCTGCTGGACGAATAGAGATTGATCATCTCCAAATCTGTCGACAGCCTGCTTGCCGCCTTCAACGTTATGGTTGGCAGTCAGTACCACTTTGGCACCTTCGCGAACATAACACTCTGCGATTCCCAATCCAATTCCGGCCACGCCACCGGTAATAATTGCGACTTTATCTTTTAAACGATCCATTACAACCTCTCCCTTCAGTTTTGAATCGTCATAAGTGTACCTGAGCAAATTCCCAATAGCAATCAATTTGCTCGCTAATTCACATATTAATTCAAGTCGTTATCGCTTAATAATCATGGTAAAATTATCTCAAACATGTCCCTAACTAACCTAAGGAGTTAAGCGTAATGGCAAAAATCACCGACACAATGCGTGAACAATCAGAACCACTTTGGGAAGCCAGTTTTAACCATCCCTTCATCAAGCAGCTTTCAGGCGGATCACTTCCCCAACAAACATTTCGTTATTACCTCAAACAAGACCGTTATTATTTGCAGAATTTTGCCGTCCTCCATGGCACAATTGCCGATCAAATGGACGATCCGGATATCAAAGAATTTCTCTATGCTGGAGCCAAAGGCTTTAATGACAGCGAAAAGGAAGTCCGGACTGAATTTTTCCAAGAGTTGAACATCACCCAAAAAGAGATTGATCAAACTGAGATTGCCCCCAATGCCTACAGTTATGTGACCCATATGTACCATGAACTCAATGAAGGCACCCCTTCTCGCGCCGCCGCGGCATTGCTGCCCTGCTACTGGTTATATAATGAGATCGGTCAGCGATTGATAAAAGCAGGTTCGCCAATTAAAATTTATCAGCAATTTATTGAGACTTATGACAGCCCCGCATTTACCACGGCAACTGACAAAATGAAAACCATTGTCGACCAACTTGGTGAGGCTGCCGATGCTGAAGAACAGGAACAGATGCAGACGGCGTTTTTGCGAAGCAGCTATTTCGAACTGCACTTTTGGGAAATGGCTTACAAGCATGAGCAATGGTAACCGCGCTTTAATACTGGGAAAGAAGGTAGCATAAATGACCATCTACATGTTCCACGGCTATACGTCCAATGCCAACGATCATTGGTTTCCTTGGTTGGAAAATCGAGTGGAAACAGAACTCCACCGACCATTTAAAAAACTGAACTTTCCGGATTCCGACCATCCGGTGGAACAGGCTTGGGATCAGTATTGTGACGCAAATATTGACCCAGCGGACGGCATGACCCTTGTTGGTCACAGCCTCGGCTGCATTCAAGTCCTCCACTACCTTGACCAGCACGACATCCACAACGTCAATGTCTTATTAGTATCAGGCTTTGACGAACCCATTTGGACACTGCCGGAACTTGATTCCTTCACGGAACATCCGGTGGATTATTCCGGAATTCTGCCAAAGATCCGTAAGGTAGCGGTTATTTCAGCTATTAATGACGATAGTGTACCGTACCCGTACACATTAACGCTAGCACGGCACCTACACGCCAAGTTTGTTTTGATGCCATCCGGTCACCATTTCACAGATACCGGTAAGGACAAGCAGCTGCCGATCGTTTTTGAGGAACTCAAGCAACTCATCAAATAAATACGTGTCCTATTGGCATGCAAATACACAGCATACTAAAAAATCAGCAATCGCAAAAATGCGACTGCTGATTTTTTTGAGCTATTAACTTGATTCAAAGTGTTTTTTCTGACTAATTTAAAATTTCCGAAACACGTTTGGCCAGCGTCCGAGTATAGTATTTTTCACCGGTCAAATCCAAATGAACCCGATCACTGGCATACCAACCTTTATGGCCACGGCTGGCTTGATACCAGTTCACCAAATGCACGTTTGAATGCTTCTTGGCTGTCTTGGCGATCATCCGATTAGTCGTGTTCTGCCAATGACGTGGCACCCTGGTATTAATCCAGAAAACCTGCCGTTTCTTACCCAGGGTCTTCAATACTGAATTAATATCGTGCTGAGTTGGCGGTCCGTTAATCCCCAAGTTAATGACGATGTATTTGGACAAATGACCAGTCGCCTTCAAGTGGCGGACAATCCCCGGCAGCGAATAAAACTGGCGGCCGACAGACCCACTCACAGCACTGTGGTGAAAGACCCGTTTGACATCCGGTTTAACGTCAATCATCACCGAATCACCAATCGCGGTGATATAGGTCTTGGAGGCTGTTCGTGTCTCCAGCTTGGTCAGCTTGTAATGACTGGCAATCTTCTTCTCGCGTTTCGTCAAATGAATCTTAGCATTCAACTTGGCAATCTTGGCTTTCTTGATCTGCTTAGCGCTGCGGGTAGCCGTCGAATGGCTGTTGTTGCCCTGGGACACTTTGCCGACGGTAACCATCAGCAAACCCACAACGATAATTGCCCCGAGGCTCAATAATAACGATCGATTGACCGAATGTTTCTTCAATGAATGTTTTGGCATCTTAACCCCTCTAAAAATTCACAACAATATCTAGCACATCTTATAACAAAGTCATCAATAAGTACACCTTATTGTGAATCAATCGGCGCAATTTTTAACAAAGGCGCCGTTTTAACTGCTTCAATAAAGGCCTCATCGTGATCTATGATAAGCATTGACGGCTGCTTGCGCAAGATCAGGTCTTGGATTTGCTTTCGAGTGATCACATCGAGATAGTTCAGAGGTTCATCCCAAATATAAAGATTGGCTGGCTCACACAGCGACCTGGCCAACGAGACCTTACGTTTTTGCCCCATACTCAAATCCTTCAAGTCTTCATTAAATGCCGCTCGCTCAAAGCCCAATTTTCTCAAGGTATTCAGTAAGTCGTTTAACTCAATTCCAAACTGATCAGCGTAGTTCTGAATCGATCCATTGAGATCTTCAAAGTTTTGACTCAGGTATGAGATTCTGAGGCTGGCGGGCTTATTGACTGTTCCGCCAGCGAGCAACTCTTTGTCGCCCATAATCACTTTAACGATGGTCGTTTTGCCCATTCCATTAGGACCAAACAGGATCAAGCGTTGGCCGCGCTTTAAATCGAAGCTCAGGGGTTGATTCAAAATTGTGCCGGCTTGTTGGACCTGCAAGCCTTCCACTTGTAGGAGATATTTTTGTGGTGGTTGAATATTATTCAACTTCAAGGGTGCGACTTCATCGACATTTTTCAGCAAAGACTGTTTGACCTCAATATCTTTCTCAGTGCGCCGCAGCGTATTTTTGGAGCGTTTCATGACCTTGGCAGCTTTATGGCTAACGAATCCCTTATCGATATTAGCGTGCTGGTCACTCTGTCGGCTTTTCTGTTTCTGGCCTTCTGCATGACCTGCCCAACGTTCCATTGTGTTCGCAGTGGCCTTCAGTCGGCCAATTTCCTTTTGAAGGTGCTGCTTTTCGGCAAGCTCCGATTGATTTTCCCTTTGATACTCGGCCGCCCAAGTTTCGTAATTACCAGCAAATAATTGGATTTTTGCGCGATCAATCGACAGCACATGATCGATGACCTGATCGATAAAGTGCCGGTCGTGGCTCACCACGATAAAGCCGCGTTTGTGCTTTAAATAGTCAGCGACCACTTCTCGACCTTCAATATCCAGATGGTTGGTCGGTTCATCAATGAGTTGAAAGGTCTGATCATCGGTAAACATGACAGCAAGTAACGCCTTGGTTCGTTCGCCGGGACTCAGGGTCTCAAATGGCCGCTCCAAGACGCTGTCAGTCAACTGCAGTTTATCCATTTCAACTTGAATTCGCCATAACTCGCTGTCATCAAGTCCGGCAATCTTCAATAAGACCTGCTTTGTCAGCTGAGTAGGATCCGGAATTCTTTGTGGAAAATAGTTAAAGTCGACGCTGCTGTTTAGTTCTCCCTGGTAGGTATACTTTCCCAACAGTAGTTTGAGAAAAGTAGTCTTCCCCCGGCCGTTGCGGCCAATCAATCCCAGCTTCCAACTTTCATCAATGTTTAAGTTCAACTGATCGAAAAGATTGGTCAGCATCCCGGCATACCTAAACGATAAATTTTTAATCTGAATGGTTCCCATAATCTCACCTCATTAAAGGTTCAGATGGGTTTCTGTGCAATATAAAAGCCTGCTGTGCACATCGGCACGCAGGCGATTTTGATAGACTAATTGGGTGTTCTGACACACTAAAAGTATCGAACTTAAAACCCACTAAAATTGCAAAATCGCGCAGAAGAACCCCTGTTCTGAACAGTGATTCATTATCAAATTCTGTCTTAACGATTTGCAATCTTCAATGGGCTTCACTTCCTTTTCATTTCGAATTTCTGTTACCAATATTTTTACACACAATTCATAACTTGTCCAGCACCGGTCATTTTGAACATTCATGCCCCTAATTATTCCCTCGAAATAAAACGATTTAAATATGAGAAAAAAGCTGTATTTTAAACCTGAGTACGTTACAATGAAGTTGTAAAGAAAGCGCAAACAATTTGCTAATGACTACTAACTATAACCACTGATTTGACAAAGAATTGCTTGCGATTTTTACAACAATTAATAGTATGGGGGCGCGATCTCATGGATGAGAATTTAAAAATCACTTTGATCGGTTTGTTAACTTTAGTGTTTGGTACAATTTTTGCATCAATCTTGGCAAGCATCGGCTTTACGAACATGATCCTCGGCTTGTCCTCATTCCTTGTCGCAGCTATTATTGTCGTCACTGGTTTCAGATTGACGGATCATCATTTGGCTTCTAAGCATTGAGAGTGGTGCTTTAGGCGTTTTGATCCCAGAATTTAAGCGGATTGGGCAATTATTCCTTTTGGAATAATTGCCCAATTTGTTTAAATGGCAGGGATCAGCCGTAAGCAGCACGTTTATTCCAAGTAAAAGTGGCGCTCGACAATGAATGATCTCAAAAACACCCACACCCGTCACAAATACTTCGTCCCTTCCCTAACCGCCAACTTCGACAAATGATGCTCAGCCACAAATCGACGCACCCAAGCAGGATTGAATTTACTATAATTCCTCAATGCCCAACCAATGGCCTTTTGAATAAAAAACTCATCGGTGTCAATATCATATTCGATGGCTTTGGCCAGCAGCTCGGTATCCAACGTCTCCTTTTCCAGCAACTGCAAAAGAATGGCGACTCGCCGCATCCAAAAGTTGTCGTGCTGATAGAACAAATCAAAGACCGCCCGCTTTTCGTCCGGATGCAATACCACGAAATCCCCAAACACTTTTCGCCAAGTGTCAACTGTATCCCACCAGGATTTCACCTGAATATACTTAGTTAACGTCTTGACGTCTTTAAAAGATAATCGTTTCACATTGGCATCAGCAACATCAATCGCCACGTACTGGTACTCACGCTCGTCACGGTCATAGAGTTCAGCAATTTCTTCCATCATTTTAGCAACAGGAACGGTTTTGGAAGCTTGGATAAAAGCTTTCGAGGCCGCTTTTCTCTGTGGTGTTTTGAGGCCAAGAAATTGAAACTGATTCCGCATATATCTTGCCATGGGTGCCTGATTTGCCTTGTTTGCTTTCATTTCAAACATCAAAATAACCTCACAATTATTTAATGACATACCGTTGATTCTGAATTGGCTCCAGATAGTCGTTCAAACGTTCAAACAGCATCACCAGCCAACTAAAGGCCAGTAAAAACGCCATGATTTCAAACGCTGTCAGCGACAAATAGCCAACCACCTGAAATAATATCTCGCCAGCCAGCAATGCTGCAGCAATCATCCAGGAGATGTGCTGAAAATCGGTGGAAATATCAGGCAGCAGCCAGCGAATACCAAAAATCAGTCCTAATATCAGGAAAATCAAATAGCCGGCCAGCCGAGTATGCAGCGAATGGATTTCCAAGTTGTTGGGAAAAGCCCCAACCATCCCCAAATCAATCGCCAGCAAAGTCAATAAGATTCTTAACACCAGCAACTGCCGGCTTTTAGGGAAGATTCGTTTCAAAGAAGCAAATAAATAATCCACCAGGGCCAACAGAATTAACCCCGAAAAAAATAGTGCCAGGTTAAACTCCCAAGAATCAACCGCTTTGTTGGTACCCAAAAAGCTGAGGTTGTGTTTCCACCAATACAAGTTCTGATTACTGATCATCGCCAAAATGACCCCGCTGACAATCACGGCAATAAAGATGTTGGTCAAAAGGCGTGAAGATAGCTGAGGAACAAGACTATTGATGGCTTGAATTTCAACACTGGTCATCAGCGCAAATAATGCCGTTGAGGTCACCAAATCAAAGCTGGCGCCCTTAAACAGTCGACCGGCAATCCAAAACAATCCCGCCATCAGCATGAAGCTGATCAACGCAAACGCCAGGGCGACCGTTGGCAGGTTTCGCCACGAAACGGATTCGACTGCCGAGCCAGACTGCCGTTTCAACCGGACGAAGACGACCATAAAACTCATCAGGCCGCTGAGTGTCGTCAATAGTAACACCATTGTCGCCACTGATTCACTACCGACCAGGGAAACCTGATAGATTTTTCGGACCATGAAGTAGCCCAAAAAGACGCAGCTCATTACGAAGGTTAAAATGATCATCCCCCAGCGCCGTTTTTTGACTTCCACTGGTTTAGGAGTGGAAATTTTCAATTCATCAGCACCGATACGGACCTCCACGTGCTCACCAGATTTAACGCCCAACTGTGCTTTTAGCGCGTCAGGCAATTCCAACGTACGTCTTTCATTCAACAAGTCTTCCTCCCTCAAAAAGGTTATACTTAATTGTAACAGTTTGACGAGGAGGGACTCTATGTTTATTGATCAAGTGAACGACCATATTTCCTTAAAATTACCGGCAGCGACTGATGCCAACGGCATTTTGGATCTCATCAACAGCAATCGCATGCAGCTGGCGGAGTGGCTGCCATGGGCCAAAGGGATGGTAGCAGTCAGTGACGAGCAAAAATTTCTGCAATACGGAATCGAAAAAATGGCTCATGGTGATTTTTGGTTCACCATTATTCTGGTCGACAATGAGCCGGCCGGCATGATTGACCTCCATGAATTCAGCCATGAAAATCAGCGGGCCCAAATCGGCTACTGGCTGGCTAATCAATACCAGGGAATGGGCGTGATGACGCTCTGCTTGGCCCATGTGGAACAAATTGCCTTCACTGAACTCGGGTTAAATCGCCTGGAGTTAATCGCCGATGTTAAAAACAACAAAAGCCGCGCCGTAGCAACACGACGAGGCTTTCATGAAGATGGCATTTTAAAGGAATATCTCTTATACAACGGCCAATTCCATGACGTGGCCATGTATTCAAAACTCAAATCAGAATAACTTACTTGGCAAACAAGATGGTTGCCAGCAAAATAACGGCAGCGATTAAAATGGTCTGCCCATGGAAAAACTGAATCAAATAGCCGTTTAACAGCGCCCCAATGAAGAAGGAGCCGATGATTGTCACAATGTCACCGGCTTTTTTGAGTGCCTTCATATCCCCCTGGGCAACAAAGTCCAAGACACTTTCAGATAAGGTGCGGACGTTGCCGGTCATCATCAGTGGCGTAAACGGGGCGTTCTTCATCCGGCGGAATTCCTGCAGCTGGGAGGCTGCAGCCAACGCCAACAGTCCAGTTGTGACCAAAATGGATACACGGCCGGCAATCAAACTCACGACGACCAAAATTAAAATTTCAAACGCTAACGTCACCCGCTTGCGTGTCACTGCCCGCTCACTGGGATAATGGTACTGAATCACCCGGATGATGGCAACGCCAACCGCAAACATCACCAATGACACCAAGGCTTGGCCGATGCTGGCGTAATCGCCGCGGCCAATTCTCAATCCAGTTAAAATTAAGTTTCCCGTCTGCAAGCCGGCGAAGACGCCGCCATCCTGCAGATAGGTGTACGAGTCCAGCACCCCTGCGGCCATAACCAATAGTGACCCGCTTAGCAGTCTTTCGTATGGGCCAATTGGTTCAACTGGTTGCTTATCCATACAGCTCACCCCTTTTTGTAAGGTAAATTCTGTATTAGTGTACGCCAGGATGGCCGATCAGACTATTAAAAACACTTGAAAGTTTACCGGAAAACCCGTTTCATTTCCTGGGCAACAATCTGGGGGTTAACGAAGTCGGTTGACGGAATGTTAAAGGCCTTGATGGTCGTATTTCCCAGCAATAACGGTCGTTGTTCGACACTCGTTTGTTGGTCAGACAAAGTGATCACGTTATAGCCGGTGCCTTCTGAAATTAGATGGCGTTTAGAATTGGAACAATTAATATGATAAGCGGTGGAATCAGCTGACACATTTAAGATGCCATTTTTGATGAACATATTGGCAAAATGCACGTGACCGGTGAAAATCGCTTTGACTTGGCTGCCCTTTAGGATAGATTGCAATTGATCGCCATTTTGCAAAATACTGTACTTCATATTTTCCAAGGGTGCTCCCAGGAGTGGGTGATGCATAAAGATCACGGCTGGTCGATTGGATTCACCCAGCTTCTCCTTCAGCCAGCGCAACTGCTGCTCATCCAGGTAGCCGGGTTCCAAGTCTCCGCATTTGGTATCCAAAAAGTAAAAATCCCAGCCGTTATCTGACAAACTGTAATAATATCGGGGCTGAACTGGTTTATCCAGATAGCCGGTATAAAAGGCGGACGTGCGATCATGATTACCCAGTAGGACTTGGATCGGCACGCCAAATTGGGCTTGTTCCCTGTCGACCAGCTTCTTGAATTGACGATAATCTACGGCTTTTCCTTCATGAATCAGGTCACCGCTGATTACAATCATGTCAGGGTGAACTTGAGTTGCCTCGATGTCATGAAAGACCTGCATCAGCTTGAGCATCGGATCAATCTGCTGGTTATTCGCAGGTTGCGCATTCTGTGGTGTTAAATGGGTGTCTGATATTTGAACGATTCGATAATTTTTCACGATGGCTGCCTCCAAGGATTTGCCCCTATCATACGTCAACTTTGGCATGGAAAACAAAAAGCACCCCCTTTATTAAGGAGATGCCAGAAAAAACTATGGCGTCATAAACTTCACGAAATCCACAAACAGCCGATAAATGCCGCCAAAAATACTGCCGACAAAACCAAAAATCCGTTTGAGCAACGAGGTTTTGTGAGTCGCATGTTTCACTTTTTTAGTTGGCTGCTTAATGCTAGTCGCTGCCAGCATTGGCACCACCGCCGTACTGGAGTTATCTGCCAGTTTGACGATCGCGTTGCCAACCAGTTGGCCTTTGGTAATCGGCAACGTCGTTTTGGTTGCTGAATAATTGGTCACATGCGAGCCATCGGTCCCTTTGCGCTGCCAAATGACTGCTTCAGGGTCTTTAGGGGTGGCGGTCAACTGATGGCCGTCAATTGAGAAAGCATGCGACTTTAAGGCGACCTTGGTGGGCTGATATTGCTGGTTGACCGTCGAGATCAGCTTATTCATCGAAGTATACAGTGTGTTACTGTCAATAATTGTGGCAATCAAGTGGCGACCGTCATGCCAGTACGTCACCGTAATACAGAGGCCGGCGTTCACGGTAAAACCAGTCTTGAGCCCATCGACATGAGTACTCTTGTGATAAAATGCCGAGCCTGGCAGCAGGCGATTAGAATTAACCAACACTTGGTTACCAACCTTCATCGAGGGCTGCTTACTCCATTGGGTAATGGTGGGGAAGATCTCCAGCACCTTGGCAGCCACCGTCGAAATGGCTTTGGCGCTCACCATGTTCTGAGCTTTTGATGTCGTGTGGGGAACCTGGTAATGATACTTGCTCAAATCGGTATTGTCCAAGCCGGAACTGCTGACAAAAGTGGCATCTATGCCCCAGGCGTGCGCCTGTTCGTTCATCATTTTGATAAATTCAGTGTTATTGCCGCCACCGACTAATTTCCCCAAGGCGATCGCTGAAGGGTTGGACGACGCAATCAATGCGGCTTTGTACAAATCGCGGATGGTATATTCCTTGGAACGCTTGATCCGAAAGCCGCCAACTTCATAACTTTTACTCATTCGACGAAGTTGGTCGTCCACCGGCACTTTTTGGTTCCAAGTGATTTGGTGATTATCAATTGCTTTTTTGGTCAGATAAAGGGTCATCAGCTTGGACAGACTGGCAATTGGCCGTTTGGTGCTCCCATTCTTTTGGTAGAGAACCTGCCCGGTTTCTGCATCCATCACATAGGCCTCTTTGGCCTGAAACTTTTGTTGATTGGCTGACTTTGCGGACACACTAATGGCGCTCATTGTCAGGATCGAAACAAGCGTCATCATGAACAAAATGAGTTTATTTAATTTTTGCTGGCGAGATTTGGTAAAACTTGGCAAACCAGAGTACCCCCAAAAATAGATTTCCTCAGATGAAGCTATATTACCTCAAACTGACTGCTAAATGGAAGCTTATCCACAATCTTTACATAAATTTTACGGCTGCATCTTTCTTGCCATTTCATCGATGTGTCTGCGAACAACCTGCTCTTTACTCCGCATCTCCCAAGTCGCAGAGTGAATGATGCTATTGGAACGACTGACTTTTGTGTAGAGTGCCCCTGGGTAGAATAGGAAACGATGGGACACGAAAATATAATCCGCGGTGAACAGCAGATCTTCTGCCAAGTCCAACGATTCGTCAAATTGAATTTGATGATCACGAATAATCGACATCTTGAATCCTTTATTCCAGGTATAGCCGCCAAAATCGCCGCCTCGGCGATTGATTGAGGCATATGCGTTGGTCTTGGAAACTTCGCGGAACTGATCACCAGTGCCGCTGCCCCCACGCCAGCCCCAGTTGTAGCCAACGGCCACTAAATCAACCGACGGATCAGCCAACCCGCGGGCCATGACTTCCAGATATTTCGGCTCCAATAAATCATCGCCATCGACAAAGACAATGATGTCGCCTTTAGCGTTATCAATCGCGTAATTGCGGGCTTTTGAGACCCCTTCATGCGACTGAAAATAGTGGGTGTGGATGCGTTGGTCTTTATCTGCATATTTGGCCATTGTGTCTGGGGTGTGGTCAGTTGAAGCATCATCTACCAAAATGACCTCAAAATTTTGATAAGTTTGGTTCAAAATACTATCCAAAGTCTTGGACAAGTATGATCCCAAGTTGTACGCCGGAATGGAAATCGTAATTAATGGATTCTCAGCCAATGTAATCGCCTCCAAGATTGCTTTTTGGTGAGTATAAGGCTGAAGTTAGGCCGACGCAAATAGTTTGCTCATGCTGAAAAATGAGTGTGGGAAAATCAGCGTTTCTATTCTGGGAGCTGCTGATTTTCCCACTATTCCGCCAAGTGATATTAAGACTACAAAAAAGTCGGGACAAAACGGATGGTTTTGTCTCGACTTTTCTCTTCTTAATAAACTGCCCTATTCGTTAAAGCAGATTATTCATGTTCAGCATGTGACTTTGACTTAGCATTATTTTGACCATAGTAAGCATTCTTACCGTGCTTACGGTAGTAATGCTTGTCCAACAAGTATTGTGGGACATGGGTTTCATCACGGGTTAATTGTAAGGCGTGATAACTGATTTCAGCTGAAACTTCCAATACCTTGGCATTGTAGACCGCTTTATCAGCTGTTGGGCCCCAGGCAAATGGTCCGTGTTGGCTGACCAAAACAGCTGGAACGGCGTCAGGATCAACACCGCGACGTTCGAATTCATCAACGATCACTTTACCAGTGTTTAACTCGTATGCTTCTTCAATCTGCTTCTTAGTCAAAGCAGGGGCACATGGGATGTCGCCATAGAAAGTGTCGGCATGAGTGGTGCTGACAGCTGGGATGTCCATCTTAGCTGCAGCAAATGACACAGCCCAAGGGGAATGGGTATGCACAATGCCGCCAATATTTGGGAAATGATTGTACAAGTAAGTATGGGTCGGTGTATCACTTGATGGGTTCATGTCCCCTTCAACAACTTTACCGTCCAAATCAACAACCACCATGTCGGATGGCTTCATCTTGTCGTATTCAACACCGGAAGGCTTGATAACGAATAAGCCCTTGTCACGGTCGATTGCGGAAACATTTCCCCAAGTGAACGTTACCAAACCAAGTTGGGGTAAACGCATATTAGCGTCATAAACTTCTTTTTTAAGATCTTCTAACATTCTCTCGCACCTCTAGTTTTTCATTTTCATTGATTTAACAGCTTCGGCTTCTACAGGCAAGGCTGCCTTGTAGTTGTCGATAAACTTGTCATAACCTTGAACACTGGCCTCTTCAGGATACAACGTTGCCGTCGTAGAGTCTTTGAAGACCCGGTTGGCAAGGTAATCTTCCAAAGCTTCGCCATTCTTACGGTTAACACAGAAGAGTGCCAAGACAGCCATTCCCCAAGGGCCACCCTCACCGGCATTTTCCATAACGGCAATTGGGGTATTCAGGGCATCGGCCAAGACTTGTTGGGCAACAACCGGGGTCTTGAAGATCCCACCCTGTGCAACCAAAACATTGGTCTTAATGTGTTCTTCTCGAAGCAAAATATCCATCCCAATTTTAAGTGGGGCAAAGGCTGAATAAATCTGCTCTTTGATAAAGTTGGCCAAGTTGAGCTTGCTGTCAGGCTTGCGAACAAACAATGGTCGGCCTTCAGGCATTCTGGTAATGTTTTCGCCTGAAAGATATGCAAAGTTGACTAATCCACCAGCATCTTGATCACCCTTGACAGATTCGGCAAACAACGTGCCGTAGAGGTCATCCGGCTTCAATTGGAGACCCAATGCTTTGGCAAATTCACCAAACAAGCCAACCCAGGCGTTGATGTCTGAAGAACTGTTGTTGGTATGAACCATGGCAACCGGTGCACCATCTGGTGTCGTTACCATATCGATATCACGATGAACAGCCTTCATTGGTGAATCAAGGACAACCATTGAGAAGGCTGACGTACCGGCAGAAATGTTACCAGTCCGCTTCTTGACACTGTTGGTAGCAACCATTCCAGTACCCGCATCACCTTCTGGTGGCGCAATCAATGAGCCGCCTTGAAGGGTGCCGCTTTGGTCAAGCAATTTGGCACCTTCATCAGTCAGCTCACCGGCTTTCTTGCCGGCAGGTAAAACAGTTGGCAAAATGTCGAGTAGATTCCACGGATATTTCTTAACGTCAGGTAATGAACTAAACTTGTCAGCCATTTCCTTATTGTAGTTGACGGTTGATTCGTCAATTGGGAATATCCCTGAAGCATCCCCAACTCCAATGACCTTTTCGCCAGATAACTTCCAGGTAACGTATCCTGCAAGAGTGGTGATGAAGTCAACATCTTTAACGTGCTTTTCGTCATTTAAAATAGCTTGGTATAAATGAGCGATACTCCACCGTTCTGGAATGTTGAAGTTGAACAGCTTGGTCAATGCTTCGGCAGCGTCGCCGGTAATGTTGTTCCGCCAAGTTCTAAACGGTACCAGGATTTCATCATTCTTATCAAATGCCATGTAACCATGCATCATGGCACTGACACCAATCGAACCAATTTTCTTGATATCAACCCCGAATTTGTCATGCACTTCTAATGCCAGGTTTGCATAACTGGTCTGAATGCCATCCCAAACTTTTTCAAGTGGGTAAGTCCAGATGCCGTTATCTAATTCGTTCTCCCAAAGATAATCGCCTGAAGCAATTGTTTGGAAATCGTCAGAAACCAGAACAGCTTTGATTCGAGTTGATCCCAGTTCAATTCCCAACGAAATGTTTCCGCTTACAATTTCATTTCGTACTCGACTTTCGTCCATCGTTTTTTCCTCCAACGTAGCTACGTTTAGTTTTCGTTTACTCTCTCATTGTAAAATATTCGTACGTATAAATCAATTCTTTTCTAAATTTATGCAATAAATATTTACTAAAAAGAAAAAGCTTAGACTAACATGTCCAAGCCGTCTTCATCGATAATTTTAACCTGGGATCCTTTAGCTTCAATCAACCCTTTGCTCGTGAGCTGCTTGAAGGTTCGACTGATCGTTTCCGGGGTCGTCCCTAAATAGGTCGCAATATCTTTCTTCTTTAATGGAAGTTTAAATGGATTTTCATCCAGGGCTGCACCGGTTTCAACCAGGTACTTAGCCAGTTTGCCGGCCATATCCGCCGTAGACGAAAGCGTCTTTTCTTCCTGGAGGCTATTAATCTGCTGACTCATAGTTGCCAGCAGACTCACCGAGAGTTGGGGACTCTTCTGGAGTAATTTTTGAAAGGCCCCCTGCTCAATTTGACAGACGTTGGAGTCCACCAAGGCGGTCGCCGTCACGTTTCTCTGATCGCCGTTAAACAAAGCCGCCTCCCCATCAAAGTCACCCGGTTGAAGGACTTTCAACAATTGTTCCTTACCGTTGGCGGCCACTTGAGAAATTTTAACCTGGCCTGCTTCGAGGATCATGAAGTGACCGACTTTGTCGCCGGCCAGATAGATAATGGTTCCCTTGGGATAATTATGCTGGACCACCAGTTTGGCAACCTCAGTCTTTTGCTCTTCCGGTAGCGAGTGAAACATCGGTACTAAATTAACGCATTCTAATGCTTGCTGTAAATCCATCGTCATGACCTCACTATTCCTTGATTAACTGTTCCAGCCATTGTTTCGTACCCGCATCTTCAGCAATATTGGGATCAAAATGAATGGGCGTGAAAATAGCAGCAACTTTTTGCCAATCAATTTTCCCATCACTCAGTAAATTTGTCTGCAGTGTCGTATACGGTTCGTCGGTAATCATTTTCTCCATTGCCGGATTCTCATGAACCATTTCAATCATGGTATTTCCCGCCAGTTCGGCTGAGACAATTTCCTGCAGTTGACTATCGGAAACCGGATTGGTCACCAAGATCCGATTAGCCAATGGAACCGCCGGAATTTCTCGCTGGAGGAAGTGCTGAATCTCCGGCCAGTTGTTGGTCACAATTCGATAAAATTGATATGGGACTTTGTTGCCAATACTTCGAAGCGTGTCCCGCAAAATCTGGTTCAATTGCCAAGTCTGATCAATCGGCGTCACCACCAACAACTCCTGAATAAATCGTTGAACCGTTTCTTTATCAACCCCCGTCAATCGTTTCTTCAGCGTCAGCCCATAACGGACCAAAACAAAATCTTGAAATTGGTCCGGGTGAATTATCCGTCCCGCCGGTTGATGCATTCGTTTGCGAATCGCTTTAATTTGCTTCATTTTACTGGATCTGGCAAATCTGCCTTGTTTAACCATTTTGTTCACCACTCACTTTTCTTGTTAATTTCATTATACCGGCGAACCTCAAATTCGCCTAATGATTATATAAAAGTTCCGCCATTCACCACTCCACTCAAATTAATTGGCATATACAGGTATTCATTCGCCATTTACACAATCATTACATTCATTTAATGGGAAACAGTCTCTTTTAACTTTAACGTGTTTGTAACATGCTGCCTCATTTACTGAATTACCACGGACGTTCATTGTCATACTTTTGTCTTATTTGTAATCGCGGTTGACGGTTAGTTCAGATCTGATATTATACTTGCGTGATTGATTGTTCCACGTTCACATTACTAATCAATCATCTTCCAAAATTCACTCACCATTTCCAAGTTGTGTTCCGGAACACACACATTAACATTCAAGCAATCATTTTATCAATTTTGGAAGTCGGGCTTTCATTTCAATCGTGAACGTAATTCTAGACACAGTAATCTAAAAGGTGGTTATTACAATCAAAAAGAGTCTATTAACATTATCCGTCGTTGCTGGTTTCTTAGGTTTCACCGGAGTGGCTGCCAGCGCAAGTACTTACACCGTTAAATCCGGCGACACTTTGGCTGAAATTGCTGCTAAGCACAACTCCAGCGTTGACACGCTTGTTAAGCAAAACAAAATTGCTGACAAGAACTTGATCATGGTCGGTCAAAAACTTGAAATTGGCAAATCTGCTAAGAAAACGACCGTTAAGAAAGTTAACAAAAAACATTTCAAGACATCAACTTCAATCAAAAAGGGTTCCGCTCATGCAGCTGTCGTCACTTCCCAATCAGGGTCGGACAACTCAACCAATGACGCAACCAGCAGTGCAACCACAACACCGGCAGCTTTCCAATCACAAGGTGTGATTTACCAAGATGGTAAAAAGTGGACGTACTACACAGGCGCAGCATTCGCGGATGGCACCACCAATCATGGCGGCTACGATGCAGACGGCTACTTAATCGTGGCAGCCCCATCAGACGTCCCATTCGGCACCCATGTCCAAACACCACTTGGTGAAGGCGTGGTCCATGACCGCGGGACAGCGATCGTGGGAAATCATTATGACTTGGTAATGCCATAGAGTGCGACGAGACCCGGGTTGACCCCGGTATGTAAAGCAAGGATTGTATTGATGAACGCATTTTGTTCATCGATACAATCCTTGTTTTACATGTTAGGGGTCAGGGTCATCGGAGCACATTTCAATCAGAGTGCGACGAGGGCTGGGTGACCCGTTTTCTAAGTGAGCTTTGGTTAAAACCCTGAACTTGGGTTTTGACCAAAGCTTACTTAGAAGTTAGGGTCAGGCCCTCGGAGCACGTTTCCACTAGATAACAGAAAAACATCATCAAACAACAACCAAAAGTACCAGCAAAGCCTCCAAAAAGAAGGCCCAGCTGGTATTTTTTCATCCACATACCTATTTACGTTTTTCCAAAGATCACCCAACAACCAACCTCCCCCACCAAAAATCGCCTAAACTCAAAACATAGGAGGTCTTCAAAATGAAATCTAACCCTAACCAAAGCCATCAACTTCTGCACGCCAGCTTGGCATTGCTGTGCCTCGCACTCTTAACAGTGGGCATCTGGGCAACAGTCCTCCTGGTCTTAACCACCAAGATCAACTTGGCGTTAATCCTGGTCCTAGGTGGCGGCTGGGTGGTTCTTGGCTGTACTATCTTCGGCATCGTCATTCTCTGGCGGCTCATTCAACGGCCCCAACAAGTGGTGCTTGCTGTTCATCGTTTGCGGTGGCTGCTTGGCATTATCACTGTAAGCATCGCCACCACCAGTCTGACGTTTGCCTACATCTGGGCCAAGTCCGGCGACGCCCCTGGATTAATCTTTATTGGACTGTTCCTCAGTGCCATGCCATTTGCTTGCTGGGTCCTGGTAAGTGTTTGGCAGACAACATTAACATCACCAAAGTAACTAGTCACGTCACGCACGTTGTTTGCCGGAAAAGATCGTGTGTGACGTGTTTAAAATATTCCTTTAAGCGATTTAATCCCGTCTAGATTCGACGACGCCAAATTCCGCCATTTCCAGATAATTCTTAACGGTGGCAATCAGGTCGTCCATATCCTCAATCCGCTTCATTTCAGGATGCTCCTCAAGTTCTTTTTGGACATCCGCTGAAATCGTCCCCAGAACCAGCGTCAAATATTTTTTTACTTGGCCTTTATCCAGATCTTTGCGAATTGTCATCTTATCAACTACGCGGGTCACGACGGTATCTTCTACTTCTGCCTGCCATTTGGTGAAAATCGCGAATACTTCCTGACGCACCTTTTGGGGAATCAAATTATCCTGCGCATACACGCGGGTCAACAAGGCAAATTCGTTTGGAAACTGATGAGAGAGCTCCGTCTTATATTTGGTCGCATTAATAATCATGGTCACCAAATCGTCCGAATCGGTCCACACACTCAAATCGACCGTCTCAACCAACGTCGCCATCGCCTGCTTAACGGCAGCTACATAAAGTTTCTTTTTATTATCAAAATATCTAAAAACCGATCCTTTGGAAACACCGGCCGCTTCAGCAATCTTATCGGTACTGGCATTAAAACCGTCCTTGCCAAACTGGACCACAGCGGCGTTCAAAATTGCGTGTTCTTTTTTCGGATCACGTGGCAGTCTTTTCGCCATATTAGTCCTCCTTAACTTTCCAAATCACGGTTCTTGTAACCAACAAAGCCAACCATTATCAAAATGGCAGCGATTACCAGCATCCAAATCAAAGGCGTGGTATTAATCGCGTCGATCGGGACTTTTTTCGTCCAATAAAACGGTGAAATTTTGAGCGTCCATTTTGGCAGATCCATCAGGTTACCAAAGTAGGTAATGAGAAATGAAAGGCCCAAATAAGCCCAAACCAGTGTCCGCAGTCGTGGGTAAACACCAATCAAGCCCACCATCAAGGCCATAAACAATGCGATTGACGGCAAATTAGCGACGAACGTTTGCCAGAAGTATTTAAAAGCAATTGGATGAGTCATCACAACATTTCCGGCTGCCATGGCACTTATTAAGGCTACGAAAAGCAGGAGTGCTGCCAAAATCAAGCCGAAGGCCACATAAACTCCCAGCAGATAAGGTCTGCTTTGCGGCTTGGTCATGACCATCTGGAGATAACCCCGACGTTCTTCGGTTATCAGGTGATTAACAACCATCACACCAGCAATCACTGCCAGCAAGCTAAAGATGATTCCCAGCAAACCGACAAACGACAATACTTGGGTCTGCTCAATATGGCGGATGCCACTTTGACCCAAGACTTTTTGAATGGTCGGTGAGGTGTTGAAAATTTTACTGATACTATTGAAGACCGATCCATAGCTAGCGCCCAAAACGGCCATGCCAACAATCCAGAATATCGTCGACGATTTTTGATTCCAAACCAGTAAGGTTGCCGGTCCACGGAGGAAATGGCTCTTTTCACTGCCCGGATTGACGTGGATGACCCCGGCATCGATGTCCCGGTTGCTGTTTAAGGCAACTGCAGCAGCAAACGCCAGGATTCCCAAGGCCAAAAGCATCACGACCGGCCACCAATTATTGTTGGTGTAAATTTCAGTCTTTTCGAGCCAGCCTAGTGGTGAAATCCAGGTGTAATCAGGATTGGAGACGTCAGCCATCATTCTAATGAGATAAGCAATTCCCAAGAAGGCGTAATTGTACATCGAAACGTTGTGGCTGTCAGCAACCAGCTGAGCGAATATCAAGGCAATCATGCCAAACGCCCAACCAACAGCGGCAATGGCAACTGCGGACAGCCAAGTGCCGTTAGTATCACTCCCCGGCATGTCGGCAATCATTGTGCCGATCCCGGTAATCAGGGCAAACAAGCCATTGGCAATCAGTAATTCCAAAGCCGCAGCCAGTAATGGCGCCAAACGACCAACCGGATGACCCCCGAGGACCATTTCCGTCAAGCCGGATTCCTCTTGACCTCGACTGGCGCTGACAGCTAATGAATAGTTGAAGATAATGATAAACAGTCCCCAGAATACCGCCATTTCAGATGCGAAAATCAAGGCTGTGGTCAGCTGACCGTCTGGAACGCTGCCGATCAAAGCGACCATCGCCTTGGACCGCAAAGTGGATCCAATGGCGGCAATTTGTTTGCTGGTGCCATAGATGCCTTCAAACTTAGCAGCCACTGCCACGAAAACGCCGACCAGCGCGGCCAGCCAAATCGTGATTTTAAGCCAGTCCCGTTTCAAATTGGCCTTTAATAACGTCAAAGTTTGTGTGTATTGTGCCATCTTACTCACCTACTTTTTGACCGGCATCTGAATGATAGTAACGTAGGAATAGATCTTCCAAAGTTGGCGGTGTCGTCTTCAACTGAACGATTGAGCTCTTGGTCAGCAGATCCATCACAGCGCCGATTTCATCGGAATCAACCGTAAACTCGGCAATGGTATGCTGATCATTTTTAAAGTTCAATTGATGAACACCTTTAGCTTTGTCCAGCCCGTCCATTGGTG
Source organism: Lentilactobacillus buchneri (assembly GCF_018314255.1). Classification (NCBI taxonomy): domain Bacteria; kingdom Bacillati; phylum Bacillota; class Bacilli; order Lactobacillales; family Lactobacillaceae; genus Lentilactobacillus; species Lentilactobacillus buchneri. The sequence continues at coordinate 1,711,356 of NZ_CP073066.1, read as the reverse complement.
AAGCAGTTGTGATCGCCACCACGTTTCGGGTTAAGTGCTGCATCGACTCCAGTGAACCGGTTTCGATCACTTTGCCTTCTCGAATGATGGCAATCGTATCGCACATCTTTTCGACTTCAGATAAGATATGACTCGACAATAAGACACTCTTACCATGATCTTTGAGTTCGGCTACCCGCTGCTGGAAAATGAGCTCGTTCAACGGATCCAGCCCAGAGGTCGGTTCATCGAAAATATAGAGGTCAACATCGGTTGAAAATGCCGCGATTAAGGCGACCTTCTGGCGGTTTCCTTTTGAGTAGGTTCGATTCTTCTTGCTGGTATCCAGCTTGAATTCTTTGATTAATTCGTCCGTTTTGGCAGTATGGGTTTGCCCAGACATATGCAGCAGCATATCAATCGTTTGGCCGCCGGTCAGGTTCGGCCACAGATAAACATCCCCTGGTACATATGCCAGGTTCTTGTGAATTTTGACCGAATCTTTCCAAGCATCTTCACCAAAGACCGTCGCAGATCCGCCCGATTCCTTGATGAGCCCCAAAATCACCCGAATTGTTGTCGACTTACCAGCACCGTTGGGTCCAATAAACCCCAATACTTCACCACGATGAAGTTGAAGATTCACGTCTGTTAATGCCTGCACCTTGCCAAATGATTTTTTAAGCCCCTGTACATCTAAGATTAATTGATTTTCCATGATGCCCACTCCTTTCGAGCAGCCAAAGCCTTGATATTTCAAATTCGCCTTAAGTCTATCATAAATGACTGGGGAGTCAATAACCATGCAGTCATTATTAGACAATAAAAAATCAGGAGTCGAAAACTCCTGATAAATCTGGTTTCGGGCTACTTTTGAATATCCGGAACCTTTTCAATTTCATTGCCATAACGGCCGTTTGGATTATGCCAGGTAAAATCGTCATACCAAAGATCACGCTTATTTTCATCCAACTGATTAATTCGTTGAACATCTTCATCGCTCAGCTTAAAGTCAAAAATATCACTATTTTCAACGATTCGCTTTTCATGGACTGACTTCACAACCGTGACAATGTCTCGCTGCCATTCCCACCGGAGAATAATTTGGGCAGCGGAACGACTGTACTTTTTGGCTAATTCGTCGATAATCGGGTTCTTCAATGCTTTACCAGCACCAAGTGGTGACCAGGCTTCAAGTTGGATGCCATGGCTGCTGTCAAAGTTCAAAATGTCTTTTTCTTGTTGGGTCGGATTAAATTCCATTTGGTTGATTGCTGGGACAATTTCAGATTCTTCCAGCAATTTGCTCATACGGTCATTATCGAAGTTGGATACCCCAATGGCCCGAACTTTTCCTTCTTTATAGAGGCGTTCAAGTGCATGATAACTTTCCAAATAAGTGGCATCAACCGGCCAGTGAATCAGATATAAATCAACATAATCGAGGCCCAAGTCAGACAGTTGTTTGTCCAATACCTTGGAAACCTTGTCATAGTCGCCCTGTTCACCGTTATACAGCTTGGTGGTGACGAACATGTCCTCACGCTTTAATCCAGCCTGTTGCATCCCTTCACGAATACCTTCACCGGTACCGGGTTCATTCCCATATTCACGTGCGGTATCAATTGCCCGATACCCATGCTTGATAGCTGTAATGACTGCGTCTCGTGAATCGTTGTTACTGGTTTTCCAAACGCCGAGACCTAAGCGTGGCATCTCGACACCATTATTTAATTTAATTGTTGATTGTAATCCGTCCAAGAACAAACATCTCCAATCTTTAATGTTGGTACTCCTTTAGCATACCATACCGCCCGCGGCCAATGAAAATGATTTGTTGAAGGGAAAACACGACGACACATTAATTGGCTTGTGGACAATTCAACTGTATACTTTCATTATAGAAAACAAGGGGGACAGGTTATGATTAGAGGAAGTATTGATCGTTTTAAAAGCATCTATTTTAAGAAAGCCGTTGAATATCTGATCGTCATGGCAATCGTCTGGATCATCGTGTTGATCTATGCCAAGAATTTCATGGACACCGGCAGTCTAGTCCATCACTTTACGAATGGAATTGATAAAACAGCACCCAGCGAAACTAATTTTTTGCCATTATTTTTCTGGAACTTCGCTGGTGCCGCGGTTGTCATCGCCTTGGGTGTGATTGCACTACCGATTTATTGGTATTATGTTTTGCAAAATGCCTATAGTGTCGGTTTGGTGATTTCGATCGTTGGTAGTCCTTTCCTGATGTTTGTCGGTGGTGTCCTGCCACACGGAATTTTTGAAATTTCTGCCCAGGTGATTGCCGCTGCGATCAGTGCACGGTTGGCATGGTATGGGATGAATAAATTCTTAAAACGTAAACGCGAGGATATTAAATATATTGAGTTGCTGAAGCAGACGCTGACGGATACACTGGTCCTGGTGATGCCGCTGCTGTTTGTAGCTGCGATCGTGGAAACTTATATTACGCCGATTTTTATTAAGATGATTATGCCCTGAGTAGGGGACGAGGCGTTTTCATCCCAGAATTTAAGCGACGAAACGAGTTATTCCTGTTTCTGGAATGACTCGTTTCGTCGCTTAAATGGCCGGGATCAGCCGGTTGCTGCACGTTTAGGCTCGATAGCAGTGGTGCTTAAGAGAGGCTACAGCTTTGAATGAACTTATTGGAGTTACGCCTCCCTTCTGCCTTATACACATGCTCCGACGGCCGGCTGAAAGCCTGCCTAGCCCCGTGGGCGACACCCCTGACCCCTGCTACACAAGTCAAAAGGACCAGTAATGAACAAAAACCGTTCATCACTGGTCCTTTTTTTGACTCCACTAATACCTTTTCAAAGAGGCTACAGGGTTTGTGGCACTTATTTTATTTTCTGCTCCCTTCTGCTTTTGAGCTATGCTCCGACGACCCAGGGCCCTAATGTACAAGAAAAAACGGCCAACGATGAACAAAGCCCGTTCATCATTGACCGTTTCTCCTTGTACGCCGGGTCCTAACCGGGTCTCGTCGCACACTTCTATTGAAATTGCATTCCGCCATCCACGATCAGCGTTTGTCCGGTAACATAATTTGAATCCTTACCTGCCAAGAATGATACAGCTGCTGCCACATCTTCCGGCTCCGACAAACGTTTGAGGGCAATATCCTTTGCGAATGTCTGCATGCCCCACTCATCGTCCTTGCCGGCGTTCTTACCGACTTGATGCGCGATATCAAACATCATTGGTGTTTTTACGATTCCTGGTGCATAAGCATTTGCGGTGATGCCTTCTTCTGCCAAGTCACGGGCAGCCACCTGGGTGATGCCTCGAACCGCAAACTTGGTGCCTGAGTACAATGCCAAGTTTGGATTACCGACAACGCCAGCTTGTGAAGTAGCGTTGATAATCTTGCCGCCATGGCCTAATTTCTTAAATGCTTGATGTGCAGCTTGGATGCCCCACAGAACACCACCTACGTTGACACCATACACGAGTTTAAATTGATCGGGGGTAATCGTATCGATTGGTGTCGTTGGCCCCAGACCAGCGTTATTGACGATTACGTTGAAGTCGCCGAATTCATCTACGGCTTTGTTTACAGCAGCGATGACTGAATCACGGTCGGAAACGTCGGCCTTGATGCCAATCGCTTCAGAACCATCTGGTGAAAGCTTCTTGGCTACCTTGTTGGCATTGTCGATGTTCAAATCAACAACGGCAACATTGAATCCATCATCGTGAAGACGAGTCGCGATGGCTTCACCAATTCCCTGACCTGCTCCAGTAACTAATGCAACTTGCTTTGCCATAATTGTTACCTCCATTTGTGAAAATCATTTGTGCATATCCAGTATGCGCTTTCATTGTAACTGATTATGAAAGGCGATGATAGGAAAATGTCGTCTAAATTTCAAAAAATTGGCTGCCGATTCCATTCAGCAAAAAAGGCTTCTCCCACTCACAGCAGGAAAAGCCTAGTTAGTCTCAGTCAAATCAACTGAGAAATGATCCCGAATCCAATACGTCATGATCCATGAAATAAACAGGAAGACGATCACGACCAGATACGGCAGGTGATAACTTGCATCCAACAACGCGCCGGAAACAATCGGCCCAACGATGTTGCCGACACTGGTCAAAGACATGTTAACCCCATTGATTAAACCTTGCTTAGTGGCACTTGCTTTGGTCAGCAGAGTCGTAATTGCCGGGCGAATCAAGTCATACGCTGTGAACACGATTAAAGTTGCAATGATCACTTCTAATTTGGAGTGCGCCAGAATAATCCAGCCGGTGCCCAGAAACGAGAGTAAGAAGCAGTAACGAATCAGGCGTTTTTCAGTCAGCCAAACAACCAGCCTGTCGAACAGCAACGCTTGAAATGTCAGCGAGGTCAGTCCGTTTAACGTCAATACCAAAGCGATATTGCCCATTGTGAAGCCAAAAACTTCGTTGACATACAGACTATAAATACTTTCGAAGCCAACTAATCCAAATGAAGAAATTAAAATCAGAAGAAACAGTAGTCCCATCGGCCCTGCAAACAGCTTCTTTGCCTGCGTCCAAGACGCCCGCTTGGGTGGCCTGCTTTGCGCCGGAACTTGATGGTTGGCAGCAATCTTCTCAATTTCTTTTTCGTTCGGCAGCATTAACCACAATGACAGCATACTCAAGAAACCTAATCCGGCTGCGAACCAGAATGGTGTTTTATAATCAAACTTGGCCAGAATACCACCAATCCCGGGTCCCAGAATCAAGCCGCCACTGAAGGCCGCGGACAACAAGCCAATCACTCGGGCTCGCTGCCGTGGCGTGGTCAAGTCGGCAGCCAATGCGTTGGTGGTCGGTACCACCATGGCGGCAGACAGGCCCCCGATCGTCCGGGAAATATCAAACATCCACAACCAGTTGGTCATGGCAAAGAGAATTTCTGAAACCATATATAATAGCAGGCCGGCAACCAGAATTGGTTTGCGACCAATTTTATCCGAGATTTGACCAACGATTGGGGAGGCAACCAACTGTGCGATTGCAAACAGCGAGTTCATGATCCCCATATCGGTGGCGGATAAATGCAGTTCGTTCTTAATAAATGGCATGACCGGGAAGATCAGACTCATCCCAATACAGACCAGAAAGTTTCCAAATATCAGGACAATTATCGCGTTTCTAACTTTTTTCGACAATTGATAGCCCCCTTTCGATTTTCGTGAAAAGCATAAAAGTAAGTATAACGCTATAAACCGCGTTATGTCTACCGGATTGATTCCCTTATTCAAAAGTCATCGGATGGTAATTGTCGTCATTCTTTTGTAAACTTAACACACGACATATCGTATTTCCCGTTAAGGAGGCGAATCACATGAATGAATCAAATCATTTACCCGCCCAAATCAAAACCGTTTGGCGAATCTCGGCCATCTTCAACACCCTGTTGTCAGCCGGCGTCGGGGTCGCTGGGGTCATCATTCACTATTTTTTCAACTATCAATGGCTACTGTACGCTGCCGGATTCTTTTTTATCGTTGCCGTCATTGATTTCGTTGTCGAAATGAGCCTGGTTCCGTATCGTTATTCTTTTTGGCTGTACACCCTGTCCGATGATGCCGTCGAACTGCGGTCCGGATTTATCTTTCGCAAGTTAGTCTCGATTCCCATCGCCCGAGTCCAGGACGTGACCCTTTCTGCCGGGCCGATTTTACAGTCGCAAAAGCTTCAAGAAGTCCGCATCACCACGGCCTCAACGTCCCACAAAATTGATGGTGTCGAACCGGAAGTTGGCGAACAACTCCGGAAACAAATTATGAATTTGGCGGTGGAGGTGCGGAACAATGACGTCTAATCGACAGCATCTCAACCCATTGTCAATCATCTACTTTATCTTCCAGCATTCTTGGGATACACTGCTTCTGCTGATCATTGGATCCGGGCCGATTACCCGCTGGTCAACAGCCATTGGGATCGCGCCACTCCTAGGATTCAGCGTTCTTATCCTACTCATCATTCTTTGGCATACCGTTCGTTACCTGTGCTTTACATTTGAAATCGACTCGGACATGCTGACGATTAACAGCGGCATCTTCGTCAAACGACACACACACATTCCATACACCCGGATTCAAACAATTCAGCACACCCAGTGGTTCTTTTTGGTCCCATTTCATCTGGAAAAGCTTCAAATTGAAACGGCTGGTCACGATGAGCACGGACCGGAAGCGGTTTTGCCATTAGTTAACGAACGAGTCAGAGCAGAAATTGAACGTCAGCGCACCGGAAACGCCGAACCAGCGCCTGCAGCTGAACACTTAACCGAACAGTTAAAACCAAGCCCTGAACATGCCGACTACGAAATCAACCCGCATGAACTAAACATCTTCGCACTGACCTCACTGGGGGTCTTTCCGATTATCGGGGCCGGCTTTGCGGTCTATGGCAAAATTCAAGAAGCCATTCCGCAAAAGTTAATTGATTCCTTGACCGCGAAATTAATTCATCAGTCTGCAATCATTCTGGGCGCCATTGGCTTGTTAATTGTGATTATCAGTATTGCCGGTTCCTATTTAACCATCGTCCAAAAATACTATCGGTTTCGCCTGAATTCCACAAACGACCAGCTTAAAACTGAGCAGGGTCTATTCCAACGCAATTCAGTTACTATTCCGATTGCCCGGATCCAAGCACTCCGAATTAAACAAAACGTGATTCGCCAGTGGTGTCACATTTCAACCGTCCAAGCACTGGCAGCGTCATCGGCTGGGGATGATGAGAAAAGCAATGATTTAATGATCTTACCCGTGGTGAAAACCGATCGTGTATTTGACACCCTGCATCCCTTCGTCAGCTGGGCGCCCACTCACTTCAGCCAATTGGATCATTTAGCCAAACGAACTTACTGGTATTTCATCCGCAATGCCACTTTGATCAGCCTGGTGATCGTCCTGCCTTGTCTATATCTCTTTAAATTGTGGGGATTACTGAGCCTGCCGGTGGTTGTCATCGCGGCTTTGATGGGCTGGTATTCAGCTGCCAATACCGGCTGGAAGATTGTCAACGACCAGCTGATTCTCCAAGACGGCCATTTCTTCACCCGGTCGCAATACGTGATTCCTCACAAGAATATCCAGTCATTTTTATTTGTCCAATCAATTTGGATGACCCATACCAAATTAGCGCATATCAGGGTCAACGTCCGCCATGGCAATGGCAACCAACTGTTTGAAATTCGCTATTTACCCGAAGCAGTCGGCCAACAAATTTTTGAGTGGTTAAAAATTAGATGATGAATGCCATTATCAGGGTTATACTATTAACTAATGAAAATTAGGAGGTATGACAGTCTATGAGAGAATTGAACATAGGTGGTTCAACAGTACCCGCAATTGGTTTGGGAACCTGGCACATGGGAGACAGTGCCAGCACCCGGGCTGATGAAATTAAAGCAATTCAAGATGGTATTGCTGCCGGTGCCAGAGTAATCGACACCACTGAAATGTACGGAAACGGCCGCAGCGAACGCTTAGTTGGCGAGGCCATCAAGGACATGCAGCATGATGATTTGTTTATCATCGACAAAGTCCTGCCGTCAAATGCCTCAGCTTCCAGAATGGAACACAGCCTGGATACCAGCCTGAAATTAGTTGGGACCGGCTATTTTGATTTATACCTGTATCATTGGCGTGGTGCCGTTCCTTTGAGTGAAACCATCGAGACGCTCCAGCAATTGCAGCAAAAAGGAAAAATTAAGCATTGGGGAGTTTCAAACTTCGACATTTCTGATATGGAAGAACTGATGGATTTGCCGAATGCCGATCAGGTTGCCGCCAATGAAGATCTGTACAATCTCGGCAGCCGGGGCATTGAATACACCCTACTGCCTTGGATGAGACAACGGCATATTCCACTGATTGCCTACACACCTGTTGCAGCTGGTGATGCCCGAGGTCGTTTGACTAATGACCCGGTCGTCAAACAAATTGCCGACAACCATTCGGCAACTGCCTGGCAAATTATTTTGGCTTGGGCAATCCGCGATGGCAATACCTTGGCCATCCCTCAATCGGGTGACCCCAAGCATGCGGTCGATAATGTTAAAGCTGCAGATATTACGTTAACTGATAATGAGTTGGCTCAATTGGATGTTGAATTTCCAAAGCCAACGAGTAAGCAACCGTTGGACATGAGATAGAGTGCGGAGCCGAGCGGTTAGTAACCGGAGCCTAAGCTGACTTTGGACAAAATCGCTTTTGGTGTTGTCCAAAGTTGGCTTAGGTGCAGGTTGCTGCTTGGCGGAGCACATTTTGATTAGAGTGCGGAGAGCAACGTTTTGACACAGAGAGCTAAGATCGCTTTGATTGAAATCCCGGGTTTGGATTTGAATCAAAGTGGCTTAGATCGCAGTGTCAGTTGCTCGCAGCACATTTCAACCACAGTGCCACGTGGGCTGGGTGACCCGCACGTTTCAGTTAACTTTCGAGCAACTCCCCCAATAATGGGTTACAATGCAATTAGACAGAGTCAAGGTTCGGTTGCATTGTTTTTTGAATTCTTTTGTAACCGCTTACTTCAATCAGAGGAGCTGATTATTATCCGTTATGTTGATATTTCCAGTGGTAAAGATTATTTGAACCGGCCGATCATCACCGACAGTCTCTCAAAATTCTTCATCACCAGTCCAAAATTTACTGAACCGATTTTCTACTTTTCCAGGCCCCCACAGGCATCGGTGGTCATTGGGTTGAATCAAGATGTTTATTCCGAGGTTAATTTAAACTTTATCCGTGATCAAAAAATTCAACTCTCCAGACGGTTCGCCGGTGGCGGTGCAGTGTTTGTTGATCCGGGAAATTTGACGTACGTCTTTATTGACAACGATGACGGCTCAAATTATGGTGATTTCAAACGCTATGCCCAACCAGTGATTTCAACCCTGAAGAAATTGGGTGTCGACGCCAAAATGACCGGCCGAAATGATTTAACCGTGGACGGCAAAAAAATCTCAGGAATGTCGGCATTAAAAATCGGGGATCGCTTTTTATGCGGCGGTACTCTAATGGTAGATGTTGACCTGGCCAAAGCGGCCAAAGCCCTTACCCCGCCGAAAGTAAAACTGCAATCCAAAGGCATCAAATCTGTCCATAGTCGGGTCACCAACATTCGGCAGTATTTTGATCCGAAATACAAAAATATCACCTTTGAAGAACTGGAAAAACGTATCCTGCTGACCGTCTTTAGAGTCACCGATATTCGTGATGTACCAACCTATACGATGACTGATGATGATTGGAAGGATGTCTTAAAAATCGCTGATCAAGCCTATACCGGTGACGACTTCGTCATGGGCACCAAACCCAATGATGATTACTTCCGCGGTCGTCATTTTGACGGCGTGGGAACTGTTGAAATCAGTTTCTCAGTCAAAAACGATGTCGTGACTCACGCAAAAATCTATGGTGATTTCAACAATCCCAATGGTGATTTGGCAGCCATTGAAAATCACATTACCAACGTGCCATTTGCCAAGGACAGCTTGGAAGAGGCCTTTAGAATCAGCAATCTTGAAGCTAACATCGGCAAAGTAACGCCACCTGACATGGCAGATTTAATGTTAAAAGAGAAGTACGATCTTAAATAATGAAAGGATGATTATCATGGCAGATAAAGCAGATGATTCCAAATACTTATGGGAAGAAAAAACCAGTGAAGGACACACTCGAATCGGCTTAAACGACTTGGCCCGCGGTGAAATCGGCCAGGTTACCTTCGCCGAATTTCCGGAAAAAATGACTGAATTAAGTGCCGGCGATCCAATGCTGTCATTTGAAGGTGCCAAAGCCGTGACTGAAATCCATTCACCAATGAGTGGCAAAGTTGCCAAAGTGAACTCAGATTTAATTGAGCATCCCGAACTTTTGAACGAGGATAATCGGGACAAAACTTGGATTGTGGAGCTTTTTTAAAAATAATCGGTTTATCGTTTTAGTTTAATAGGGAGTTGGAAATAGCCATTGTGATGGGGTATTCCGCTCTTTTTTATTTTAACCCGGACGTGCTATACTTTTCTATGTAATCGTTAACAGGGGAATTTTTTTGAAGGGACTGAGAATCATTATTTTTGTCGACTTATCTGATCCAAATTCACAACTGCATTTGCGCGACCCGGGAGTCAGCGGCAGTCTCTCGACGTTTTTTATCACTTCGCCTAAATTTACCGACACGATTTTTCATTTTTCGCAACCGGCGGCCGCATCAGTTGTTCTGGGCGTCAATCAGGACGCATACTCCGAAGTTAATTTAGATTATATTAAGACCCACGATATTCGTTTGGCACGTCGTGGTGCCGGTGGCGGTGCGGTTTACGTTGATCCGGGTAATTTGACATATGCCTTTATCGATAACGATGATGGCAGGAATTACCTCAACTTCAAAAAATATGCGACACCAGCCATTCATGTACTGCACAAGCTCGGGGTGGACGCGGAAATGACCGGTCGAAATGACCTCACAGTCGACGGCAAAAAGTTTTCGGGGATGTCATCGCTTAAAATCGGCAACCGATTCTCGTGTGGCGGAACACTGATGATAGACGTCGATCTGGATCAGGCTGCAAAAGCACTAACCCCACCCAAAACCAAGTTGGCCTCCAAAGGAATCAAGTCGGTTCACAGCCGGGTTACCAACATTCGTCAGTATTTCCTACCACAATATCGCCAAATCACTTTTGCTGAAATTCGCCGGCTGCTTCTCGAAGAAGTCTTTCAAACGACTGACTTGGCAACTATTCCCACCTATACAATGTCTGAAGCGGATTGGCAGCAGGTTGAACTAATTGCTCAGAACAAGTTCACTGATCCGGATTTCATTATGGGAACCAAACGCGATGATGATTTCTTCCATGGGAATCACTTTGATGGTCTCGGCACGGTCGAAATCAGTTTTTCAGTAGATGATGGCATCGTGACCCATGCACGCATCTTTGGCGACTTTAATCAGGCCAATGGTCACTTGAAAGTAATCGAGGATAAGCTGATCGGAACGCCTTTTAAGAAAGACAACCTGGAAGAAGCCTTCAGAACGACAAATTTATCAGCTAACATTGGCCCCATTTCAGCAGCTGAAATGGCCGACCTAATGCTTAATCCTCATTTTCAGGAGGTGAACTAACATGAGTGGTGAAATGCTAGGTTCGCTGTACAATCAAAATGGTTATTTAACGGCTCGAATGCGAAATATCTGGTCTGACCAAAATCGAGTGAAAGTCATTTGCCAAGTTGAAACGGCGGTGGCTTACGCAATGGCCAAAAACGGCAAGATCCCTGATAAAGCCTACCAAGAAATCCAAGCCAAATTGGTTCCAGAAAATATTGATAGGGTGCAGTTAAAAATTGAGTCAGCCAGAGCTGGACACTTTCTGGCGGGATTTGTCACAGTTTGTCAGTCACTTTTTGATGACGACAGCGGGCAATACATTCACTATGGAGCTGCCAGTGAGGATGTCGAAGACACCGCGTTTGTCCTTCAACTTAAGGAGTCTGACCGGGTGCTGAAGGATTATCTTGATCAACTTGGTTCGGTCCTTTATGACTTGTGTGAACGATACAAGAGCACTGTCACTGCCGCCGTCGCCCACAAAACATACGCCTCCCCCACCACGCTGGGATTCAAGCTCGGGATTGTTTTGAATGAATTGGACTACCTCATGCGCAAGCTTGATTCACTGGCACCATTTACCTTCGCTGGCAGCTTAGCGGGTGCCGACGGGACGTCTTCAATGCTGGGTGATGACTATGATCAGATCGAACAGGATTTTTGTGATCGCTTGGGATTATCAAAACCGGAAATGTATTGGCACACGCAGCGGGAACGATTCACTGAATACTGCCATGTCGAAACGATGATTGCCCAGGCACTGGGCCGATTAGGCAAGAATTTACTCTATATGAGTCAGATAATTGTTGGTGAATTTCAGGAAACCTATGCGCCCGGCCGCCAAGGATCAACTGTTGTGCCCACCGTACGAAACCCATATATGGTCGAAGCGGTCGTCAATTTGGCAACGGTCATTCGAAACGAGATGGGTCTGATGTACGACACAATGTCAGTTGATGGTGAGAAGGACACCACCGTGTGGCGTGATTTATATGTTGCCCTCCCTGAAATGACAATGTACCTTTCAGGCCAGTTGAACTACGCCATTAATATTCTTAAATTTGGCCAATTTAAGCCTCAACGCATGCGGCAAAACTTATCCGCTGACGATGGCACAATGTACTCCGGATCATTGATGATGGCCCTCGCCAAGCACATGGGCAGAGAAAACGCCCACGGACTACTGGTGAAACTGCGTGACCAAGCTGATCGTGAACACGTCACTTTAAGGGACTTGTTTTACGCTGACCCCACCATTGCCAAGTATTTAAGTTCCGATGACCTTGACCGACTAATGAGGTCGGACGGCCACCTTGGCAATGCCATTTCAAAAACAGAACAGATTCTCAAATTCTATAAAGCTCGTCACTCTAACGTTAAAAATCGAAAGGAAGATTAATATGGCACAAAAAATTGATGATTCAAAATATCTCTGGCAGGCAACAGTTGATGATTCACATACTCGAATTGGGTTAAATGACCTGGCGCGGGGTGAAATTGGTGAAATTTCCTTCGCTGCATTCCCAAAGAACCTCAGTGCAGTTGCAGAAGGTGACGTCATCCTCTCATTTGAAGGGGCTAAAGCAGTCACGGAAGTCCATTCACCAAAGGCCGGTAAAGTGGCCAAAATTAACACTGCTTTGATCGATCATCCGGAGTATTTGGATGACAGCGACCAAGACAAAAACTGGATTGTGGAACTATATTAATCCTGACGCTGAGCATTAGATCGCAAAAAAAGGCTGAGACACAACTAATCGTAAGTTATGTTTCAACCTTTCTTCAGTTCCACTGGTATCTAGTTTAAACGTGCAACGATCGGCTGATCCCGGCCATTTAAGCCAAGAATCGAGTCATTCCAAGAACAGGAATAACTCGATTCTTGGCTTAAATTCTGGGATCAAAACGCCTCGCGTTCCACTCTCTTTTAGTCTGCTTGAAGGTTTCCTAATCATGTTCATGTTTCAAAATGCCACTGCCAATCAGCAGCAACTCCATCGTGGTCGGACCGACGAACGTGAAGCCCCGTTTCTTCATATCCTTGGCCAGCTCAACTCCCAAGCCATGGGAATCTTGCTGCAATGATCCGCGAACCACATCATCTTTTGGCTCGAACGACCACAAATAGTCTGCCAAATCTTTAAATTCAGGCTGCAGTTTTAAGGTTGCTTGAGCATTCTGAACAACGGCCCGAATCTTCCGGGGGTTTCGAATCATTTCTGGATCGGCTTCCAAAGCTTCGAGATCCATTTCATCGAACTTGGCGATTTCGTGAACGTCAAAATGCTTGAAGACTTTATCAAATACCGGAATCTTGCTGGCAGCCACCCGCCAATTTAATCCTGGCTGAAAAACGTTCACTGTCAGCATTTCAAACAACACGCGTGGATCGTGAATCTCAGTGCCAAATAATGAATGATAGAGATCAACGCCATTTAACGGTTTTGCCATCATCCTCACCTTCCTCAAAACACTATTTGATTATAGACTAACACCATCCAGCCCATATTCGGCGTTCAATGACGGTTTGATTGCTGTTCGAGTAATTGTTTGAGCTTTTGCGAATCCGCATCGACCACGGGCTTCATATTCTTGAACCGCTTCGAATACGATGGATGATACAAAGGAAAGATTTGATGTTTTTCCTTAGAGAGTTCAAAGGAATCCGTCTGCTGGTTATATTTTTGAATTGAGCGTTCCAACAACTGGCCATGTAAATCACCGATTTTGGCCTTGGTACCTAATAACCGCTGAAGGCTGGCATTCCCCATTGGCACCAACAGGACATCAGGAAAATGGGATAGTTCCCAGTCAAACATCGCAGCCGAGCGCTTAACTTCCTTCTGATTGGGGCGCCGGTCACTTTTTCGACCCGTTTTCCCAATTGAAAATGGACGGGAATTGACCACTCCGGTAATGTAGATATCCTCACGGGTTAACCCCAGCGATGCCAGCCAACGATCCAGTTCTTTGCCGGATGGTCCCATAAATGGGCGACCAATCTTGACCTCTTTGTCACCAGGGGCTTCACCCAACAAGAGAATTCGTGGATGAAGGCCGCCCTCGCTGGGAACAAAGCCCTCCAGCCGGGGATTCTCGGCGGCAATCAATTTGGCTTCATGAATCCACTCTGGGGTTAAAATGGTATGCAATGTCATGTTAGAACCTTCTTTCAGTTAATTATTTAGAACGCCTGATCATTCTTTGTCGGCGTGGAAATCCCAGCCTGTTTAATTAATAAAATGAGGCCGAGGCAAACAGATTAGCTCTTTGTCTCAGCCTCATTCATCGAATAATGACTATATGACTTCATTAGTGAACAACAACCTTAGTTCCAAACGGCACCGTTTGATACATCCATTTAGCATCAGCGATTGATAGCCGAACGCAGCCATGGGATGCGGGAGTGCCTAACTTCTCAGCTTCAGAAACCACGTACTGACCGTGGGCGTTGGTCGGCACACTGTGGAATAAGTAGACGCCGTGATCCAACCAGGAAACCCAGTAGTGGGCGCCTTCGTGTGAGCGCTTGTTATAAAATGAATAGCCGCGTTCCTTTTGGATATGGAACGTTCCCCGTGGCGTTGGGCTGCTGGGGATGCCAGTTGAACAGTTCATAATGTATTGAACCTTGCCATTACCATGGATGAAGACTTTCTGTTGTTTGACACTCACATAAATCCAAGGCTTGCTCATTTTGGACCATTCTGGATAAGCTTTGTTTTCAGACGGCGCTTTCCAATAGACACTTTGAATGGTGGTCTGACTATCACTTGGCGTTGTTGCCTTCCGAACTGCAAATGAATGTTGAGCAGCGGCCAAGGCCATGACGATGAATACTGAAACAATGATAAATGCAAAGACATTTTTAAATTTCACTATGTAACTCCCCCAAACCAACTACTCCCATCTTACAACAAAATCAACCAGATGTTTGCCAGCATGCTCGTAGGTACTGATAGCTGGCACGCATTTCTTGACTGTTCATTTGGTCTTTGAGATTGATTTCAAAAATATCGGTGGCGTCCGGATTGACGACCGATTTTAAAGGCTGCCAATCAATCGCGCCCTTTCCCAGTTCCAAGCTGTCGTGGAACTGGCCCATTGAATCCACAAAATGATAATGGACAACCTGATCTCGCAAATGCGCCATACTGGCCTTGAGTTTCGAATTATTGCCGTGCAGCACAATGAACCCATGACTGGTATCGTAGCACAGCCGGTATTGATGCTCAATGATCAGGTTTTCAATTTCTGGATCGCCGTAATCAAACAGCGGTGAAATGGAATTTTCAAACATCACATGGTCCCCGCCCAGTGATTTAAAATGGTCCAAGCGATTGAACACCACCTTGCGGGCGGAATCAATCGAAGGGTAGTTGCTGAGAATATCTGAAACCGGTGAGTTGTAGGCCCCGTGAATCAAAACTTGCGTGTTAGTCTGAATGGCCAGCTGAATCAAATTTTCAGAACTCTGCATTAAAAAGTGGTAAGCGTCCGGATTACTCAATCGGTCAACTGCCACTTCATTGTGTTGGCCGTTAAACTTCATCGGGTGGTGCATGACAATTCTGTCGACCCCAGCGGCCTTCACGTGTTCAATCATCGCCTTCAAATGGTTCAGGCCACTTGGCGTCACATCCTGATCGGTGGTGAAGAATTCAAATACTTCAGGATGATATTTTAATCGTTCATCAATTTGGGCTTGGTTGGTACTGGCTTTGAGACCCAAGTAAGGAAACATACTGCCACCTCTTTCACAATCATTTAATTAGTTTTATTATATCGCCACCCAATTATTTTGTGAGACTGATAAAATTTCTTAAACAATTTATCACCTTATTGACGACCACTGTGCTACATTTAAAGCATAATACATACTACTAAATCGATTCTGGGGGCAAAACAAATGAAAAAGTTGAAGAGTCGGCTGGACGCTTTTAGCGACGCGGTGATCGCCATTATTTTGACAATTATGGTTTTGGATCTAACA
This sequence comes from Lentilactobacillus buchneri, assembly GCF_018314255.1. Taxonomy (NCBI): domain Bacteria; kingdom Bacillati; phylum Bacillota; class Bacilli; order Lactobacillales; family Lactobacillaceae; genus Lentilactobacillus; species Lentilactobacillus buchneri. The sequence continues at coordinate 1,695,248 of NZ_CP073066.1, read as the reverse complement.
CCAGTCTTGCGGGACAACTTGAATGATTACTTGTTTTTAAGCAAACAAATTGGCATCTATATTATCAGCTTCGCTTTTGTGGCCAACATGTGGTATCAGCATGCCACCTTGTTCAATGACATTGATGATATGAGTTATCGAATCATGTTGTATGATTTTATCTTCTTAATCCCACTATCACTGACACCACTGGCCACTAACATGATGGCCAGCAACACCACCCGGATTCCGGTCATGGCATACGGTCTCCTGTTATTTTTGGTTTCAGCATCATTTCGCCTGCTGGCACGATCAGTCATGCACTTTGAGTACACTGACAAATCAAAAATGCGCCAGCTGTATCGGAAAATCTATGGGCGTCACAATCAATACTATTTAATTTTCAACGCCGTCTTGATTGTCCTGGCCTATTTTTTCCCACAGGTTGTCTTGTGGTTCTACCTTCCCTATCCAATCGTCTATATGATCCTAAGCAGCCGCGATCGTCAACAAATGTACGATGCTTCGCAATTGACCACCGAGCAGCGACAGGAATACTTGAAGCTGCCGCAGAACGCCATTAATCAATTTAGAGAAATGGTCCAGGACCAGGCAGCAACCGGAACTGACAGAACAACGTCAAACGCGAGTCATCCTCAACACGGGTTTAGCGGTTGGCTTGATCACCCGGTCGCCACCGACAGTGCCGGCCATTCGGTCAACCCACACGCTCCCAGCAATAATCCAGACAGCGTCGAAGTCAGAAAAGAGCGCCAGGCACAGTGGGAAGAATTTGCCAAGCAAATCCGTGATGGTTCCAAGAAATATCGTGACGCAGCTGAACAAATTCGTAAAGAACAGCGTGATACCAATCGAGAAGCCGTCAAGCAAGCAGCACGACAAGCCGAACAGCAGCAAGATCAACGCAAGCATGACGCCGAAGCTGCTGCCAAGGAAGCCGAAATTCAGCGTGAAGCCCGTGAAAAAGCCTCAAAACAAGCCGCTAAGGAGACCGAACGCCAACAGGAAGCTGATAAGGAATCAGCCAAGCAGGCTGCCAAAGATATTGAACGCCAAGCAAAGGCCAAGCGCCGGGCTGCTCACGAAGAAGATAAAATTCTTGAGCATCAAAAACGCACCCAACGGCGAGCAGAACGCCGGGATGCCAAGCACGAAGTCAAGCAAAAGAAGCTGCAGGCTAAGGCTCAAGCCTATGAGCCGGATCAAAATTCCAAACCCACTGACCATGACACTGAACAGTCCGATCAGGAAAAGCATGAAGAGTAGCACAGCATCCCCAGGCTAAAAGATTCCCCACCAGCCAATTTGATTTGAGATTAACCTCCTCAAAAACTTGTGAATAACCAAGCAGCGATTCCTTAACCACCAAGCGGAATCGCTGCTTTTTAAATTAATTTTGCAGTGCCAAGCCGCAAATGTATAATGGCATTAATTACATTCAGGAGGTCACTTAATGAAAATTAACCAATTCGGGTATGTCCCCACCAACCATCAACAAATAATCAATGAACTGACAGAAATTCATTTTTTGAATCCGACCAATCTTAAGATAAGCGATCCGATGGAACTCTATCGCGATTTTTTGCTGGAATACTACTCCCAGCACGCTTCCCTAACCACTCGACTGGAAAAGATTCATAACTTAATGGCAACAGAAACGATTGATGCAGCAACATTTACCAAGGCAACTGGTTCCGTGTCCGCTAAAGCCTTCTATAATATTGGCCTGCAATTACTGGGATTCTTAGACGGATTGGATTTTTCCCTCGAAGCTCCGTTCAAGGGCATCACGCAACTGGGCCTGCCGAAACCGTTGAACCAGTCAACGATGAACCGTGATCAGCTGATCGATGCTTGGTATCGGTTGTTGAATACCCGGAACAAATACGGTCAACTCCTGATCGACTACATAGCTGGCAAAGGGTATTACCAGCAGTTGCTCAACGATTCCGATTTCAAAATACCACTATTCTTCAACGGCAAAGCCCAAGCCGTTTTCAATACAGATAAATTAATCCGCGAAGTCGTCTACGTCGAATCATCCCTGGACTCGGACCACGACGGTAAACGGGATCTGCTAAAAACCAATATCATCCGGCCTGCTGAAACCAACGAGGGCTACCAAGCGCCGGTTATCTTCACTGCCGACCCATACGCCCAAGGCATGAACGAAAAATGGTCAGAGAAGTTCTCCCACGACAACAAGCGTCCACTCAAGCGAAAACAACCGAATCACCTAACCTATCAAGATGTTGAAGCACAACCCAGCAACGTCACCCCACCCAAGCCGCGAAAAATTAACGGCCGAACGACTAAAACTGGTGAAACCTTTACCAAGTTTTGGTCGTATTCTCTCAATGATTATTTTTTGGCGCGAGGTTTCACGATCGTTTACTCATCAGGGATCGGAACCAAGGACTCTGACGGGTTCCGGACCACTGGTACCAAGGCTGAGACCCTAAGCGCAACGGCGGTCATTGAATGGCTCAACGGCAACCGGACTGCCTTTACCAATCGCTCCGATCAAATTGCGATCGATGCTTGGTGGAGCAGCGGCAGTGTTGGGATGACTGGCCGCTCTTATTTAGGAACACTTGCCACCGCAGCCGCGTTTACTGGCGTTGACGGCTTAAAAACCAGCATCGTGGAGGCCGGCTTATCCGATTACTACCCTTATTATCGGGAAAACGGCCTGGTGGTTGCCCCAGATGGCGATGATGCCGACGTTTTAGCCGAATGGACTTTCAGCCGCCAACAGACCGCTGGGGATTATGTCCAAATCAAGGATGCTTGGCTGAAGTATTTTAAACAGATGACTCACGACCAAGAACACGATACCGGCAGCTTCAATCAGTTTTGGGACGCCCGAAACATTACCAAATATAACCATACCAAGGCGGATATGCTACTGGTTCACGGTTTGAATGATTGGAACGTCAAGACCGGTCAAGTCTGGAATTCCCGGAATAAGTTAAAGACCCGAGATATCACGCAAAAATTGATCCTTCACCAAGGCCAGCACGAGTATCTCAACAATTTTCGCTCCTTTGATTACACCGATCTGGTGAACCTGTGGCTGTCCAACAAACTATTTGGGATTCAAAATCGGGTCGACGACGTGATGCCAGATGTAATCGTTCAGGACAACGCCCACGCAGAAACGTGGCATAACTATCCTGACTGGGGCGGATCTGAATCAACTAAGCGCACTTTCTCGCTCGCCAGTTTGAATAACATCAAAGGCAATTTCAGTTTCTCAGATCAGCTGCCAAACCAGGTTTTCAAGCATTACACCCAGCACCTCAATGACTGGCGCAATGATTTATATTCACGCCAAGGCACCGCCATGGACAACCACTGCATTCGGCTCTTGTCCGACCCACTGACACACGATATCACAATTGATGGCCAACCAACGATCTCGTTAGTTGCCCAAACCAGTTCCATTGTCGGCCAAATCAGCGTTGCCCTTGTCGACTACGGTGAGGATCAGCGATTAACTGAAGTCCCTCAAACGCTGGTTTCCCAAAAGATTTTGCAAGGTTACCATTGGCGAAAGGATGACTTAAAAGAATTTCTTCCTCAGACGAACCCAACCGACTTTAAACGAATCACCGAAGCTCACATCAACATGCAGAACCGCCAAAATTCTTATCGCGTCGATGATGTGCAGCCACAAACCGGTTATAAGTTGCGCTTTGCCTTCCAGCCAACCTTTTGGCACTTACTCAAAGGCCATCAATTGGGGTTGGTAATCTATGCCAGTGACCTGGTCTACACCGTCCACGGTAATCAAGCCATCACTTACACATTGAACTTAAACGATTCAACGCTGGAAGTGCCAGTTTTAAAATCGTGATTAGATCAATGAATTTGTAAAATAACGACTCCGTCCAAATCAAAAAGCTTCGATGCCAACTACTGACACCGAAGCTTTTAATACGGCCTTATTTCACAATCTTCACAAAATGTCCATTAGCGGTGACATATCCACCACTGACAAGATATCGTTTGGCACCAAAGGTCGTTGTTGAATATTGATGGGAGTAATCCCACTTCTTCACTTTCAAAACAGTTCCTGCCTTGATGTGTTTCAATCGTTTATTCAAGTTCACGTTGTTGTACAAGTAAATCGACCGTTTAACCTTAATCTTGGTTGGTTGAACCAGTTTGCCGGCAAATACCAGCTTCCGGTTACCGGTAATATAGTGTCCATTACTCAGCAGGTATCGGGTAGTCAGGTTATGTTTGACAAATCCCTTCACTTTGAGTTGAGTGCCCTGCTTGAAGTTCTTAATCTTACCAGTCAAATTTCGGTTGGTATATTCATTGACGCCGGTTGGGTTAATGACTGTCAGAACTTGGTGCTTGCTGTGGTAATACACTGGGCGGACGTATGCATACCGAGCGGTAATATACCCCTTCATCCCATCAGATTTGGCGTGGTGATTCACATCTTTCACCACGTACCGCAGGGCGCCGTTCTTTGATTTGGCATAATCGCTCACGACAAACATCGGCCGATTTACCCGCGGCTTTTTGGCATAGCTGGCAATTCGTTCGCCTTTCTTGAAATCAGCGTGCCGATACAGGTAAATCTTCTTCAGTGAATAGACCGCTTCACCTTTCTTGGCAATCTTGCCGGCTTCATTTGGTGCCGTCACCGTCTCCTGTGAAGTCGGTTCTGACTTCGGCTGAGGAGTTGGTTGTGGCGTCGGCTGTGGTGTCGGTGTTGGGGTTACCGGCGTTACTGGTGGGTTAACCGGCGGCGTCACTGGGGTGGCCTTATCTTTGGTGTAACGATAATAGACCGTGTGGCCAGTGGCATCAAAGGTCCCGGTAGCATCCCCTTGGATATCTTTAAAGGTATAACCATTAATGCTGAGTTTATACATATTGTCACGGACATCATATTTGTCACCAATGATGCCGGCTACAGTTCTGGTTGGCGCAATTTCATGAGGCATGTTGTCCGCATCAACGTAACGAATCATAATCGGTTTAGCCTCATTTTTCGCTTGATCCCGTTTATAACGATAGTAGACCGTCTGCCCCTGTTCACTGATTTGACCCGTCACATTTCCTTGGATATCCACAAAGGTATACCCATCGATTGCAAGTTTGTACTGAGCTTCAGTGGTGTTGTAGTTGTCACCGATTTTTCCGGTAATCACTTTTTCAGGACCAATCTCGTGAGGCAGGTTGTCAATATCGACGTACCGAATGGTCACTGATTTTGGCTGGACAGGATTCTTGGTGTACTGCATGTAAATCGTTTGCGCATCGTCACCAAATTTTCCTGTCGCATCGCCCAAAATACCTGCGAATGTATAGCCTGGAATGGTCAACTTGTAATCATCACTGTTCACATTAAAGGTGTCATCCCGTTTGCCGGTCAAAACCTTTTGTGGCCCGATCTCATGAGGCATATTGTCCTTGTCAACGTACCGAACGGTGACTGGTTTGGCTTCGGTTGGCTTGACTTCATACACGTAGGTCAGTGACATGTCCATAAAATCAAATTTCGCTGGTACTGTTTGGCCTTCCTTGAGCCCCTTCAAAGTGTATACCTGATCATCTTTGGTGATTGTTGAAGGAATTGTCGGTAAGGTAAAATCAGTATTGGTCTTGCCGGTAACCGCCGTTGAATCTTGGAGCTTGTTGCCGTCTTGGTCCTCGTAGTTGATTGTGACGGTTGATGAATCCGATGCAAACACAATCGTCCGGGTCTGAGGAAGATCGGTGTACGTTCCGGACTGGCCAACCGCGTTGGCTTTACCGTTATTGGCTTTGAAATCGGCATATAAGCCGGTGCCATCAAACACGCCAATTGCCACCCGTTTGTCTTCTCCCATTAATTTATTCAGGGTGTAAGCCGTGTTAGGATTATTGCCAATATTATAGGCATCCCCCACATTTCCGGCCATTGTGCTGGTTGGGGCCAACTGGAGTTGATTTCCATTGGACTGCAGCAGCTGATAGTTCACAAAGACATTCCCGACCGTTTGGTTAAACTGATAAGGTACCATAATCCAGCCTTCAAAATCAGAGTTGGGATCGGTCCAGTGACTGGACAACGAACCATACAAGTTGGTTTTGTCTGGTAAGAAGTTTGTCCACGTCAAAGTGGTTGGATTGATGTTGCCGCCATCAGAGGTGCTTGGGTACAAACTTGGGTAATCAGACTTTTCACTTTTGATGTCAAACGCCTTGACCGGTAAATTGGCGGATTCCAGATCCTTGATGATAAAGGACGGAGTCGTAAACGACGTTTGAGCAGCCGTAGCGGCACTGCCCCGCAAAGTAACCGGTTCCAAAAGAATGTGCTGGTGATTGAACCCTGTCTTCAAATTCAGTCCTTTATTGCCTTTGTTAGTTGCCAGAGGTGACAAGTCGGCAATTTGATTGTAAGTCAACGAAAGGTTGGTTAAATTAGGTTTATTGGCCAGAGCGGAGACGTCGTTAATTGAAAACATTTGGATCATCACCGACTGTAATTGATTCAAATTTTTCAGCGCGCTGATATCCCACAAATTTCCATTTTTGGTACCTGTCCCAAACGCTGCCGCACTGACAGCCGCGTTGGGATCCAGATTAATCTGTTTGAGATTCGTTGCATATTGCAGTCCCTCAAGAGAATTCATTCCCATTAAAGCCATATAATACTGGGATGGTTTTGGATTTGAGTCGGTCCCGGCATTTTGTGGGCCCATTTCGCTATAAAGTGACTCAAGATCCTTCAAATCATTTTTTGAAAAGTTGGCAAAAAAGCTTTCCGCCGTTTTGTACTTGTCCGCAAAGGCTGCCTGCCAAATGAAATACTCAAGTCCAGGATCCGGCATCCATTCACTGACGTACGAGTTGCCGGTCTTCGGATCAGTTCCCTTGGCGTCGTTAGGAATTGCGGCGGCATAAGCTGCCCCCTGCCACCCTCCCAAGTGACTGAGACTCTCATGGACGTATGTGTATTGCAGTGGATTCACTTTACTAATATTGAATTCATCGGTCCGCGGGATAACGTTGGTCACATCATCGGCAGAAGCGTGCATGAATCCCAATCCGCACGCGACTGCGATTGTGGTAACCATCCCCGTTAGGATCTTCCATATCCGTCTGTGTTTTGTTCGAAACTTCAAATTTGATGAGTTGCTAATTCGGCTATCCATCATAAACACTCCCTCATAATTTGATATTCATACTTTCCCCACTCCACCCACATAGTACCACTTTGTTCCTACTTTTAGTACTAATTTGTTTAATATATTATTACATAACGATTATGTTAGGGGAAGTCGATCAGTTAAGTACAAAGCGCTTACAATTGTGTGCAAATCGGTTGTAATGAGAATTTTACCCATCAAAAAAGTCCTGAGCAGCGGATGCCAGGACTTTTTCTGGAAAATAATTTAGTGATTTCCTTGAATAATTAATTTCTTGTTGGCGGTGATGTAGTCACCATTGGTAAGTTGATAACGAGTCGTTAAATGATATTTGACAATCTTCTTGACCCGCAGATGGCTACCGTTCTTATAAGTCTTTGTCTTCCCGGTCAGGTTGACGTTCTTATAGGCATGAACGCCTTTCTTCGAGATCACCGTGAGCTGATTTTTCTTTGGCATGGTCTGGTAGTATACGTTGACAACGTACTTGGTGTTAGCCGTAATGTAGCCGATCTTACCATCAGATTTCTTGGTATGGTTAACATCCCGAACCTTATATCTTAAGGCACCTTTGCTTGAGCAATCATATCCTGTGACCACAAACATCGGTCGATCAACACGTTGTGCTTTGTGATATTTAACCAAGCGGTCCGCTTTCTTGAAATTAACGCCCTTGTGCAGATAAATTGTCTTCTTGGCGTACACAGCAGCGCCTTTCTTAGCGACCCCTGGTGAAACCTGAATTTCTGGTTGCGAATTGTTGGCAGGCTGCTGGTTTGTTGATGTCTGGGTATTGCCACCGCTAGCTTTGGAGTTATCCGTAACTGGTCGTCCCGGAACCTTCACTGTGCTGCTTGTCGAACCTGTATTTCTGGCAGGTGGTGTCACCACACTGGCCCGTTTGCCAATGGTTACTTTGACAGTTTGAGAAGCGCCACCATTGGTGTAAGTGATGGTATAGGTTTTCTCTGCAGCGTTGGTGTCAACCTTGTCGACATCCTTGCCGGCTGCGTCTTTGATATTGGTAATCTTCACGTTACCTGGCGATTTAACCTTATTGCCGTTAGCGTCGGTCAAACTCTTAATTCCATTAAACTTCTGAGTGTCCCAGTTGCTGCCATGAGAGATGGTAAAGTCGCCAGCCTCGATGGTTGATTGATCTTTGACAGTGGCCTTCACTTTCTTGGTAACCCCATCGTAAGTGTAGGCAACATCGTAAATGCCTTTTTGATCAGTTGGGGTGATCTTGGCGTCGGCTTTGGTCTTGTCCGGCTGTTCCTTACCATCAGCATCAAACATATGATTGATCCCTTCGAATTTATCCGCGTTGGTTAACGTTGCGTAGGTTTCGGATTCGAAGTCGGCAACGTCGAGAGTCCGAGTAATTTGGAGTGTAATTTCATTTTTTACCACCTTATCCACGCTGGTATTGTCCGTATAGAATTGCATTTCACTTCTAAATCGAGCGATACGTGATGGATTAAAATCAAAATCCGGTGCCAGTTTCAATGGAACTGTCATCTCAACTCTTGCATTTGCAGCCATCTGAATTGGCCAAACACTACTTGTGTCAGTCATTCCACCATAAAAAATACTTGTTAAGTCTTCTGATGGTGTATATTGTAAAACGTATCTGCTGTCTTGAGAATATGACCATGATTCCATCATTGGTTCTTTGAGATCGCTGGCAAACCCAATTGACTTCATTTCCGGGTTCCCTCGGCTTGGGTCAAAAACTAAGGATTTTGGGTTATTGGCGGTGTGATCAAACAACCACGGAAGATGGACAAAATTCCAAACCGGCAACGAATATCCCAAGTCATTTGTAACTGAATACCGCGCATATATGTTTGAATATTTATCGACATTCAGCAAGGCATGAGTAGTTGTTGGATCGGCAACACTTTGGATTGAAGCAATCGTCTGCTGCTTCCCATTAGCGTCATCACCAGTTATCGCAAGTGTCGGTCGCAAAATATCCTTTGAAGGTGTTGCAGCACTGGCCGTGGACGTTGTTGAAAATCCAAGGCCTGTTAAAACTGCAAAGAATGCTACCACGGCCACACACGCCTGTTGAAACCGTGTAATAAATGAACTCTTCCCTAAAACACGCATAAGTATCACTCCTATATGAATTCCATTCCCGTTTAATTTACAAAATAATATTATCACACTATCCTAAAAAACATAACTAATTTGATTTGATATTGATAACAATATGTTAATGACATTGCAGGTCAATAATTGAATATACCTACAAATTAAAAAGAACAATAACCAACCATTTATTTCATAACTAAACTACCCTCTCCGACTAAAGAGCTGTAAAATAAGCTCATACACTAATCTAGGGGGATGGTCGGGGTGTTTCACTATTCAAAATCACGCTTAATTGGTATTTCGGACGAGATCTTTGCTGTGGTTCTAACCATTATGGTGTTGGACATCAAAACACCAATCAGTACAGCGCAGGGACCAATGCTGGATCTGATCAAACATTTGGTGATTTATTTTGTTAGTTTTGGGATTGTTTCTCAGTATTGGGTCTATCACCAGGAACTATTTAGTCGCATCGAACATACAACGTCTTTGATTACAATCACCAACATTTATTACCTTTGCTTCATCAGTTTGACGCCGTTTGCGACCTCTTGGTTAAATGACGATTTTGGCCACCAGCTGCCGACAATGGCTTATTCAGTCATCATTATTTTGGTGAACCTGACCCAGGCAATCATGTTCCACGAAGTTATTGAAATCGGTGAATCAGATGGGATCAAAATGTCGGCTCATGACCGCGAAGAATACAGATCGGCTCAGATCATGCTCGGATTCAGTCTGCTATACCTGCTGATTTCTTACTTTGCACCGCAGTACTTCCTAATTGTGGTGATCATCGGGATTGCGCTGCGGACAACGGTTACCACGAGTGCCCGAATCATTAATTTCATCCGGACTCGAAGAATCACGAAATAATTCATTTTTTCTTGAACGCCCTCCGGCATAATTTGCTATAATGAATTTGCAAACACTTAAGAAATTCTTAATAATTTCGATCCGTATTGGGGGGATATAGATGAAATCAAGCAGTCAATTGTTATCAATCATCGCTTTGACGTTGGGACTGGTTTCGGCTGCCGTATTTGGCAGCAACGCTAAAGCCGCCAAAACTATGACGGTTAATTACGTTTCAACATCGGGGCAAACTTTGCGGGCACCCATTACGTATACCCGCATTTCAAATGGTATTAATGCGTTTGGTACCACCTACACGTATACGACCAGCGGTTATCCGGCCACTAAGTCCGGCTATGTCAAAACAATCAAGGGCTATTTACCCCACAAGATTCAGCAGAATTACACCTATGCCAGCATGCCAAGCTCGCTAACCGTGAAGTACATAAAGGAATCAACATTGGCTCGCAAGGTTGACACACAGTACATGAAACAAATTAATGCTTATCGATTGACGAAAGGACTCAAGGCTTTTAAGCATCGATCTTCACTGAAAGCTAAAACTGTTGTCCGTTCCAAAGAACTGTGGACCAAGCTAAGTCACGTTCGTCCAAATGGCCAGTCCTATAATGCCTCGGGGAGTGGCTACGCAGAGTGTATGGCCGTTTTGCCGACTTATTTCACGCCATATGGCATCACGACTTACAATTCCGGCCAAGGGGCAATTCTGGTGTACAACTCCAATGGTTATGTATCGTATAAAAAGACTGCCCAAACAGCCAGCCATGAACTGCTGACCTGCGACGCCGAACACCGAGACACCGAGTTAAATAATTGGGCAACTTACAGTGAAGTTGCCTTCAGCTTCCACGCTGATGGGTCCGCCAAAATGGCTCAGCTGTTTGAATTAGCTGGTGCGAAAGAATAAATAATAATGTCCAAATCAAAGTGCCCCAAATACCATTTTACGATGATAGATGATATTTGGGGCACTTTTTCTTAGCGTTCAACTTATGTCATGACGGCAAGCACTCGACTGTCACGCCGACTCACAAGCTAATTTAGTATGATTATAAATTAATAATCATTATCAGTGACATTGTATTTGCAATCCTCTACAATCAATAATAGAAAACGAAAATGGGGGAATCAAAAATGGCAGAGGCAATTTTTGACATACAAAACGTTGGCTTAACAGTCTCACAACGAACGCTATTGGCTAATATTTCTTTTAAGGTGGCACCGGGAGAATTTGTGACCATTACCGGTCCTTCCGGGTCAGGTAAGAGCACCTTACTGTTATTATTAGCCACCTTGCTCACACCCACAGAAGGCCAAATTATATTTTCGGGTCAGCCACAACAAGAATATGAAACGACGGCGTACCGTCGCATGGTATCTTATTGCTATCAGCAACCCAGTCTTTTTGGTGAGACAGTTGAAGACAATCTGGCCTTTCCTTTCCAAATTCGCCAAAAGCCGGTCAATCACGATCGGATGGTAAAAGCTTTGGCAGATGTGAATCTCCCTGCCGATATGCTGACAAAGAACATTACGGAACTTTCTGGTGGTGAAAAGCAGCGTGTCGCGTTGATTCGCAATCTCATCTTCACGCCAAAGGTGCTGTTATTAGATGAAATTACAACTGGGCTGGATGCGGCAACAAAGGACACTGTCCATCAAGTGATGGCCAACTTTACCAAACAAGGCGTCACGATTATCACTGTCACGCACGATGAGTCTGAATTGGCGGCAGCCGATCGGCTTATCACCATTGTTGACGGCAGAATGGAGGTGACAGCATGAATCACCTGATTGTTACCCCGACCGCTTTATTTTTTGCAGTTGCCTTAGTGGCTGTCGCATTTTTTATCAGCCTCAAAGAAAAAATTGGTCTTGAAAAAGACTTGGTAATCGGCGTCATCCGTGCCGTTATTCAACTGACAATTGTCGGTTACGTCCTGACCTATATCATCTCAGTTAACCGAGCTTGGCTGACACTTCTCATGGTAGCGATCATTGTCTTCAACGCAGCTTGGAATGCAAGAGGCCGTGCCAAAGGCATTCCCCATGCTTTTGTGATCAGTCTGCTTGCCATTGCCGTTGCCACGGGGGTTACAATTGGCTTGCTGGTTTTGGCGAAAGCGATTGCCTTTGTTCCCAGTCAAATCGTGCCGGTTTCCGGTATGATTGCCAGCAATGCGATGGTTGCGATTGGTTTGGCCTACCGAAGCTTGAACAGCCAGTTCCATGATCAGCGCCAAGGGTTGTTGGAAAGGTTGGCTTTGGGAGCGACGCGTTACCAAACCGCCATTACGGTCGTACGAGAAGCAATTCGGACTGGGATGAGTCCCACGATTGATTCGGCAAAAACCGTGGGGATTGTCAGCCTCCCCGGTATGATGTCTGGTCTGATCTTTGCTGGTGTTGACCCTACGAAGGCGATTATGTACCAGATCATGGTCACCTTTATGCTCATGGCGGCCACTAGTATTGGCAGTACGATATCGTGTTATTTGGCGTATCCACAATTTTTTAATACCAATATGCAGTTGAGGACGCCGCACTCGTAAATGTTTCCGGAACCGGTCATTCAACTAAACAAGGCACCCATTTCAAGGTCAGAAATGGGTGCCTTGTTTAGTTAGATTGCGGTATCAAATCGACTTTCACCACAATTTTATTTTTCAATGGCATCAATAATTCGCTGTTCATCATATAAATTCAACACCAGATACATCCCGATATAAATCACCAGTGGAATCCAAACATAGTTCCAATTAATCATCGACAAAGTCGCCGCATTCTGTGACTGATTGGCAACGTAACCCGACACGTGAAACAAGCCGGCCGTAATCAAGCCGCCAATTCCCAGACCAAAGTTAACGCCAAAATCATCCGTTGAAGCTAAAATACCTTCTGCCTGAATCCCCATGCTGGCACCGTATCGGATAGTGTCGGCAATCATAATTGAGACCAGACCGATGATAATGCCGTTTCCAATTGAGTTAATAAAGACACCGGCAAACAAAACCAGCAGCCATTTACCATACACGCCGGCAGCAATAATCGCCTGCGCGGTTAACGCAATCAAGATCCCATGTAACATTGTTTTCTTCTTACTTTGGTGATCGGTCAGTCTAATAATCATTAACACGCCAATTAAAGCGGCCAAGGTAAAGCCATTTGCCCAAGGAACCAGTCCTTCATTGCCAAGGGTGTACTTGAAGTAATAAATGGTCGTCTGATTCTTAATCGCCGTGACCAGCCAATACATAGAGATCACAATCGACATGATAATCCACGGCTGGTTGTGAGCTAACATGTTCAAAACAACCTTGACCGGTTGGTGGGCAATGTGTGGATTGGAGAAGCGTTCACGCACGTGCACGAAGGTGTTGAGAATCAAAAAAAGTGAAATGATTCCAAACACGATAATCGTTCCCAGAAATCCCTTCTGCTGGTTGCCGTGGCCGAATAGCCAAACCAAAGGCAGTGTGAAAACTGCCACGATGATTTGTACTGAACTGCCAAAGAACTGGCGGATAACCCCAAGCAGTGTCAGCTCACGAGTATTCTGTGACATCGTTGGCAGAATTGATGTAATTGGCAGATTAACGGCGGTGTATAAGAATCCCAGACCAAGATAGGTCACGTAAGCCCAAATCAGTTTGCCGCCATAGGAGAAATTCGGTGTGACAAACGTCAGAATCGCAAAGGCCGCGTAAGGCACCGAATACCACAGAAAGAACGGCCGACTCTTACCAAATCTTGAATGGGTGTGGTCAATCATGATACCGATGATAAAACTTTCGACGACATCAGCTACTCGGGCGACCACAAACAAGATGGCGACCGCACTGGGTGTCAAACCATAGACATCGGTGTAAAAAAACAGCAAATAAGTCGTCATCATTTGAAAAATCAGATTGTCAGCCGCATCACTTAATCCATAGCTGATCCGTTCAGTCCACCTGGTTGACCATTCAGCACTCGACTTCAAGATTGCCACCACCTTTTGTTAGGAATTAAAACATCTAAACTAATTGTACGCAACTTCGCTTTTACCAACAATCAAATGCACGTTAAAAATTTGAATGAAGACAAAAAGAAAGCCCTGCTCGCATACAGGACTTTCTAAGGGAATTTTATATTTCATATTGAGGGGTAATTCTTATTCAATTCATATTGAGGGGTATTTCATGAAGTTAAGAATCTTGTCAATCTTGTTGGGTATTTCTTAGTAATTATTTGAGGGGTGAATATTATATTGTGATACGCTAGTAAATCCGATTATTCTCCATGGCATCAGTCCTTTCAATGGGTTAGTGAGTTCCAGCGCTCGGTCTTGAATTAACTCGGTACTTGGTTTTAGTAGCAGCTCCAGACCACAAATCTTTGATGCTGGTTGGAACCGTATGCGTATTTAAACTTGGGTTTTAAAAGGGTCTTTTTTGACATGTACAGTTCATCCTTCCTTTCGCATAGACAGTCATCTGGGAGCTGATTAGAAATCATATTAGGGGTTTGGTTTGATGTGCTTGCTTGGTGTTTCCCTCCTCTCTTATTTGATTGTCTATAGATTACCTCAGCCAACTTAAACGAAGCTTAAATGGCTAAAATTTATTTGATTTTTTTATTCAACTGATAAACCGCCAGTGTAATGAGTTGATTGGCTGGTGTAGACACGCAGGGTGTAAGTACCTTTAGGAGCGCTGAATGACCCGGTTGCGGTACCAGAAGATGCGTTAATCGTCTTGTAAAGGCTGCCGTCTTTGTAAATCTTAATTTGGAACGGCTTGGAGCTGGCTGAACCGTCAGATTCGTAGGTGTTAATTGAGTATTTGACAGTCACATTTTTATTAGCGCGCTTATTTTGAACAGTTGGTTTAAACCCGGCATTTTCACTCTTATAAGCTGAACCGGTTAGCCTTGGGGCTCGTTGATCAAATGTGGTCGTAGCGGCTGTACTATTCGTTGTCTTAGCTGGGGTCGTAGTTTTGGCAGGAGTTGAATTATTCGCCTGCTGATTGCTGCTCGAATTTGACTTGGCTGGCGTAGTGGTTTGGTTTCCGGTTTTGGCTGGTGTGGTTTGCGTTTTGGTTGGCGTTGTCGTTGCAGCTTTATTCTGATCCGTCTTGCTCTGATCCGTCTTCTTAGCAGCTTGATCAGTGTTACTCTTGGACTGGTTGTTCGATTGGGTCTTATTGCCATTAGCTGTTTGGCTGTTGGTATTTGTTTTATTAGCTTGTTGAGATTGTGGGGTTGGGGTAACGGCAGCGTTGGCAGTTGCGCCAGTCACTGCACTCGTTGTGAAGATTCCCATTGCGGCACCGGTTGCGTATAAGATTGTTTTTAAGTTCATATTGATGATCTCCTTTTTGGTTTCATTTTTTAGTGAATCGATTTTGTTAAGTTGAAATGTTTGTTGAAGTGCTGCTTGATGATTTACCTTTGTTTGAATGGCTGATGTGGCATTGGCATTGCTCCCTTCGTTATTGATTGTCACTAGATTATCGTTGGCAGCTTAAACGCAACTTAAAAACGCAAACCAAGTGATAAAGTTGCACTTTCCTTAACAAAATCGCAAACCTTTTTAGAGAGTTGTAAGTTTTGAACAAAAAAGTGTGCGCCAATAAGCGGTTAGCCTTCCTTATACACTGGAAGCTGCTTATTGGCGCACAGTTCTACTAGATAACATTCAGACGCAAATCGAGACAATCAGTACCAACTGGGTTTGTCCCCATCCGTATTCGGTTGGTTGACACCCAAAGAGTGGCGAATTGCTTGGCTTGGATGGTTAATCAACTTAACAACCAGGTCGGCAATACTCTTGCGCGAGACTTCGGTCCCCTTGAAAGGTTCACCTTTTTCGGTGGTTTCGTAACTCACAATGTCTTTATTCGATAACCAGGCTGGCCTGATAATCGTGTAGTCCAAATCGGAGTTTTCGACTACCTTGGCAGCTGCGGTATACGGCTCAAGATAGCCACCGTCGAGCTGCTGATGGTTCCATTTGCCAAACGCACCGGGAACTTCGTCATAGATTCCCAAAGTCGAAATCCAAATCAATCGTTGAACGTTGGTCCGATCGATGGCACCGACAACTGCCTTGGCCTGGTCTTCAATGTTTTTGCCACTCAAATTTGCATAAACAATATCAATGCCGTCGAGGGCTTTGATGATTGCCTGTCGATTGGTGGCATCCCCTTCAATGACGGTTTCACGTTTGGGATCAGCGACCGTGATCCGGTTCGCCTGCCGCAGAAACAACGTTAACTGGTGGTCCGTTTCATCGAGCAATTGTTTTTCAACCAACTTCGCAATTTGCCCATTAGCACCTAAAATCAATACATTTGCCATAAATGATTTTCCCCTTTTCAATTAGGATTCAACTCCACTGTAACAAATTTCAAACAAAAACGGGTCGCAAATGTGCGATCCGTTCAAGATTTCTCTATATTACATATCAGTTGCTGTCAGCCCATTCAAAAGTTTCATATCTTCTGCACTAATCGTAAAGTCTAATTGGGTATTATTTTCAATATGGTTCTTGTGAGTTGCCTTAGGTAATGGCAGCACGTCATTTTGCAGGACGAACTTAATGGCTAATTGCGCGACGCTCACGCCGTATCTGTCAGCAATCTTTTTAATGTCTAAGTTCTCCAGAATGCCGCCGGTGGCAAGTGGAGAATATGCCTCCACCAAGATATCATTATCTTGGGCAAATTGGGTTGTTTCAGGCTCGGTGTAGCCGACGAAGTAGCGAATCTGATCCACCATCGGTTGAACATCAGCATGAGCCAAAATGTTTTGAAGATCATGGACATTAAAATTAGAAACCCCAATTGCCTTCACTTCACCACTGGCATAAATATCCTGCATGGCTTTCCAGACTTCCACATTGGCTTCATCATAGTTGGTCGATCCCCGTTCGCCCCATGGCCACGGAGCATGAATTAGGTACAAATCCAAATAAGATAGGTTCAAGGCCTTCATTGTGGAACGAAAATCCGCAATCGCCCCGTCATAGGACTTGGTTGCGGCTGGTAATTTTGATGTTACGAAGACGTTTTCCCGGTCCACATTCGAATCAAGAATTGCCTCGCCAACGCTCTTTTCATTTCGATAGGCTTTTGCGGTATCAATGTGACGATAGCCAGCCTGAAGGGCCATGCTGACAGCGTCGTAAGTATCCTGGCCGCCCGGAATCTGCCAGGTACCAAAGCCCACTTTGGGAATTTTAATGCCATTATTTAATTCATAGGTATCAGTTAAAATCGACATCCAAATGCCTCCCTTTACTTTTTAGAGTATTTATATTATGGGCTAATCCGGTGGAAAAAGTAAGCAAAAAGCTTTCAGAACTGGTATTTTGATAGTTTATAAACAAAAATGACATTCAAATTCATCAATGAATTTGAATGCCATCTTAGATTATCTCTGCGGCAGCGTATAATAAAGCTTCAAAGTATCGCCATACCTAGCTGTTGTGTTGGCGGCAATTGTCGCCTGCTTGTTGAAGTAATAAATTGGTGTAGTCATCGTACCGTCAGCATTCTTCACCGAAACGCCGGTCAAGGAAGCCAGTTTGTTAGGGTCTGCAAACAAAGCGTTATCAAAGACTTTAGCTGGCACGATTCCCTGGGTTTGACTTGAGAAAATCGTCATCTGGGCGTCTATCAAAATCGGATAGGTATTGCCCACTAGCTGAGATGGGCTAATTTGTTGACCGGTATTGGTCAGATAATAGGCAACCGGTGATAGGAAGTTGGCCTTGATCGGATCGACATAGACCAGATAGTCCTCTGATCCAACGGTGAAGTTAGCCGGTTGATTGGTTGGGCTTTGGGTGGCACTGATCTTATACCCGGTTGGCACGTTCTTAGTGGCCACATCACTTAGTTGAGTGCTGTTTTGGAGAATATCCCCCAGCTTGTCACCATCGGTCATGGTAGCCCCGGCTTTTAGATCTGTCTTTTGAATAATCCATGTGTAAGCCCCAACGGACTGGCCGGCTGGATTTACATAGTTAATCTTGACGCTGTTATCTTTAGTTGCCTGTTGGGAATTAGGAGCTGCCACGCCACCTGAATAGACCCAGCCAACAATCGCGGAATTTTTATCATCAATGACTTTATAGTATAAATATTGTTCGCGGGTCTTAACAGCCGCATCGGTAATTGTAAAGGTGTCATTGGCGCTATAGCTGCTCATGTCAAATTGTTTGGCCTTATACTGTGACCATTTGGGATCGACCCACAGTGTGTATTTCTGTGGATTGGTCAACGTGTAGCCGGTCTTTTGCAAAGGCAAATTCGCATTTACCATTGTGTTGGCCGGATTCAAACCACCGGCAAAGGTCCCGTTTACTCGCCCGCCATAGATCCAACCACGGTAAACACCATTGAATGAAACAACCTTATAGTAAACCGCACCCCGATTAGTCGTGGCGACCCGGTAAGCCCGGAAATACTGGCTGGAAAGCTTGGAGCTGCCATATCGCTGCAACGTATACTTAGACGCAATCATTCGGGCACCGCGCAGGGTACCGGCTTTGGTGTAAAGCGCATTGGTCCCGTTGGTCGTCACGTTACGGTTCTGCGGGGCTGTCTGCATCACCTGGTTGGATGTGATTCTAGCATATGATTTGGCACTGGCATCAGTGGTTGTTAATTCAACTGCGGCCACTATCGCAACTGCTGCCAGGCCAAGATACAATGATTTTTTGAAACTCAAAATCATGAAATTCACTCCTCAATATCCTTTTGTCGCACAATTTGTATTAAGTTAATATTACCATTTTGCAATTTAATATGGTACTGTTCTCGGGGGAATTAACCAAATCGACTCGCGGTTGTAACTCAAGGGACACAAAAAGTTGGAGATAAACTCCAACTTTTTTGGTTCTACAATATCTGTTGTTGGTAATAGATTTTTATCTATTACTGATGACAGATTTTTTGTTTATCATTAGAATAAAAAAGCGGACATCTCCCGTCCGTTAACTTGCTCCCACCACAGAATTAAGTCAAGAAAGGAAATGCCCTATGTCAAATGATACTACGAAAATGTTGTTAGGAATAGATGATGAACACTTAATAATTGAGGAAGGACAAGTGGGTGATGATGGAGTGATTCGATTGGTGGGGTCCCTAAACTACACCCCCAAGGCATGCCGCAATTGTGGGATTATCAATGATCACCAAATTATTGGCTATGGTTGGCGGAAGACCACCATTAGATTCGCAAAAACATTGGGCAGCACCGTTATCCTGTGTCTCAATCGGCGAAACTTTCACTGTAAGGCTTGTCATACCAATTTCCTGGCGCAGACGAATGCGGTGCCGAAACACTGCACGATTTCAAATACGACCCGCAAACAATGCTTAGAAAAACTGACCGAACCGGTTTCGCTCAAACACATTGCCGATGAGTTATCCACTTCGGATTCATTCGTTGGTCGGCAGCTCTTGCGCGCTGAACGGGACTTTCAAACCAACTGGCACTATTTACCAAAAGTTCTCCTCATGGACGAAGTTAAAAGCACTAAGAGCGCCACCGGCGCGATGAGCTTTGAATTTATGGACGCGGAAACCCACGAATTGATCGACCTGTTACCCTTTAGGACCATCTATCAGCTTCAAAAGTATTTCCAGCATTACGACCAGGCTGCGCGAGAAAATGTGAAAATTATCGTCACCGATATGAACTATACCTATCCCAAATTGGTGGGGCAGATCTTTCCGAACGCCATCGTTGTCATCGATCCGTTCCACTTGGTTAACGCTTTAAATCGAGCTTTTAATAAGACGCGGGTGCGCCTCATGAAAACCCTGGCGACTTCCTCACGCGAGTATCACGCCCTAAAACGCTATTGGAAACTATTATTAACGCCGGAAAATCACCTCAACTACGAAGCTTTCCGTAAGTGGACAAACTTCCCTTATCCAGCGACTGCCACTGATGTGGTTGATGCTTTATTGGACATTGATCCCGAGCTCAAGCAAACTTACAACGTGATGAATCGGTTACGTGAAACCATCAAAAACCGTGATTGGCCCAACTATAATCAAGTATTCCATCACTTAGAGGGCTGCTCGGAAGAGATGTTGGCAACCCTCCAGACCCTAGCGACTCATCATGATGAAATTGGCAATACCTTTACTCACCATTACACCAACGGGCCCTTAGAAGGTTCAAACAACAAGATTAAAGTCATTAAACGCACTGGATTTGGTTACCGAAACTTCTTCAGATTCCGGCTAAGAGTGCTGTTCGCTTTTCGAGTTCATACAAAAAGAGCTCTAATCACCAAGTGATTAGAACTCCAATATTTTGTTCACCAACAACAGTTGACGAAGAACCACTTTTTTGATGGTCTTATTTGGTTTGATTGCAGTACACAATGGATTGGACAATGTCTGATCAAATATCGCTTAGTTTCTTAATATATAAGTGAAGCCCATTGACAGAAACATATGGAATCGTGGGTTGTTTGTCGATATCACTCTTCTTTAATAATAACTGGCTAAATCCATTAGCGGTATAAAAGTCTCTCAAATGTGGTTCATTTTTTGCTTCAAGATACAACATGGTACCGACGATTGCTTTCCAAGCATGTTTAATTTCCTCATAAGCAAGGCCAAGCAGTTCTTCACCTGTGATAACATTTTGATCTTTATACAAAAAATTTTTCCCCAACTGGCCAAGAAGTATGGAGGAAACTTCATAGCTGTCTTGAGCAGTTTTGTAACCAATGGGCATTAACCTTTTTTTGAACACTTTTACTCAAATGGTGCCAGTTTTTCTTGGAGATCGAGAGTGGTTTCGAAGATATGGAAAAATACCCAGCTATAACTAATTGCCCCTTTATTGACGTATAAACTAGTGTCGTTCGTGATAAACCAATCTTTTCAAATTGAATCGCAGTATCGTGAATAAAGTGAGCCACATCATCATTTATAGGCAAAAAAGAAGAAAGCTGCTGGCGAATGCTATCTTCTGGGTAGCTCTCTAGCAGCTTTCCTAATGAAACTACTTCAAATGCCATATTCTATTTTCTCACTTTCTGAGCAAATAACTTATCGAACTTTTTATGGAATTGCTCAGAGTTATTGTCAGTGTACCTGTTTACTGGTTGGGTAATCTTAATATCTACTCGCCGAGAATGCACGAATGCTTCTGCGAGCGCATGACCAGATTTGCTGGTAAACTTAAAATCAGTTTGGAAACTTTTTGTGGCCATACTATCCCTCTTCACAGCCCTATCTGCCATCATCTGCCTCTAACATAAAGATACGGTTTTAGGAACGTAAAGTCAACAAAATAATCAGTAAAAAGTTGCGCACAAAAACTATTGATTTGGAACAACCTTAACATGGTCCTTCTTATAAGCAACGACAACCACCACAATGTTGATTAATACCAACAGCGTGGTCATCAAGAAAACGTATCGATAGTCCAAAATCCCGGCAACCCCTGATGCCAGCATGGGGCCAACAACCGCCCCCATTGCCTGGAAGGACTGGTTGTAACTAAAAATTCGACTCACCGAACGGGCCGGCGCCTCCAGTGTCATGACGGTTTGAGTAATCGGCAGCAGTGCCGCATTGGCGATCCCAATCAAGAATCGCAGCACACCCAACATCACAACCGTAGTCACAAAGAACATTGGAAAGAAGACGACCGCCGAGAAGATCAGCCCAGCCAACAGGATTCGCTCAGGTCCGATATGATCGCCCAATCTACCTAAATAAGGTGCTGCAAAAATCGTCGCAATCCCGGGCAGTGCCGCGATCACCCCACTGGTAAAGGCTACGTTTCCATGACTATGCATTAATTCTTTGACAAACAAACTAATAATTGGGTTGATGGAGGTCGTGGCAGCCATGACCAGCATTGATGAAATGATCATTGCCCAGACCACGCGCTTGTGAGCGATCCCTCGAAAAGCATCCTTCATTCCCGTCTTGGCACCCTTTTTAATTGGGGTGAAGTCTTCTTTAACAAAGAACCAAGTCGACAGTGATGCCAGAAACATCATGAACCCAAACATATAAAATGGCAGCCGGTAGCCAAAAATACCAGAAAGATATCCGCCAATAATCGGTCCAATCAGTTGCCCACCGACATTTCCGGTCGTCAAAGTTCCCATCGTCTTACCGCTGTCTTCAGTTGGAACTTCACTGGCAATCAGCGCGTAGGCATTATTGATATATCCCGAGAAAGTTCCCTGGATAAAACGAATAATGATCAGGAACCAGACATTCGGCGACAACCCTGTCAGTGTGGCACTAATCGTCATCCCGATCGCCGCTCTCAGCAGCATTGGTTTTCGACCGGTTTTATCAGCCAGATTTCCCCACATTGGCGAGACAATCGCCTGACTCAAGAACACGCCTGAGAATGCCAGCCCGGCATATAACGTTAATTGCCACTTGGGGAAGTTGCCCATCTCGGAGATAAAGAGCGGCAGAAACGGCATTGACATACTCGCGCCGGCACCGGTGGCAAAGTTGCCGAACCAAAGCGCCCACATGTTTTTCTTCCATTGTGGTGTTTTCGATTTCATCATTTTTCAAGACCTTACTAAATTCGAATTTTAGATACAAAATTCATTATAGCCATTCTCATTGTATGTGGCAATTATCATTAATACCATGACGCATTTACCAACGAGCTTTCTCAAAACCATTCAAAATGGTGAATGGTATAATGTACGCAAACTATTTTTAAGGAGAAAACGAATGGACAAATTAGATCGCAAAATTTTAAATATCATTCAAGAAGACGGCCGGGCATCCATCAAGAGCATCGCTGAAAAATGTTTCATCTCCGCGCCATCCGCGTCCGTTCGCCTGCAAAATCTTGAAAATCATGGGTTCATCAACGGCTATACCGCCAATGTCAATTACGAAAAGTTGGGCTATTTGATCAAAGCATTTGTCCGAATTGACGTTAGTTACGTTGAAATGCCTAAGTTTGTTGACTTCATTTCAAAAATTCCCAATGTGGTGGAATGCAACTACATCACCGGAGACGCCTCGGTTCAGCTGAAGGTTTTCTATAAAACCATGACCGAACTGAATGAATTCAACGCGTCTCTTAAGGAGTTCGGCTACAGTCACACAAACGTTGCCTTCACAACGAATATTGGCCCTCGCCCACTAAAACTGCCGGAAAACGACGAATAGTCAAGAGCTGCAAAAAGTTTTTTATTTTCATAGGCAAACCGGCAATCCTGCCTTTTTTTCATGAAAAAATAATCAAAATCACAAAATCATCTGAAAACTTCCTCTCTAAAATGCCCGATTTAGACACCGTGGTGTTAGTATAATGACAAATTAATTAGAGGCCTCTAATTTGATTCATCATTACCAACAGAGAGGAAGTTTATTCATGCAAAAAACAGAAGTAACTGAAAACGCAGACGGCACCCGCCGCTCCTTGAGCAACCGCAACGTTCAGATGATCGCTATCGGAGGCACGATTGGAACCGGCTTATTCTTAGGTTCCGGGACCACCATCAGTAAAACCGGCCCATCAATTTTATTAGTCTATTTAGTGTTAGGTATCTTTTTCTTCTTAATGATGCGTGCCATCGGTGAAATGCTTTATTCAGATCCATCACAACACACATTTGTCTCATTCATTACCCGATATTTAGGACCCACCGTCGGCCACTTTACCGGCTGGACTTACTGGCTGGGACTTTCATTTTGTGCCATGGCAGAAATTACCGCCATCTCTACATATGTTCAGTTTTGGTTCCCAAATATCCCGTCGTGGCTGATTCAAATTGTGTTCTTAGGAACGCTGGCAGCTGTTAACTTAATCGCCGCCAAGGTCTTTGGTGAGGCTGAATTCTGGTTCGCTTTAATCAAAATCATCGCGATTGTCGCCTTAATCGCCACCGGGGTCTTCATGATGTTTACCCACTCGACCACCCCACTTGGCCACGCATCCGTTCAAAATATTTTCCATAACTTCTCAATGTTCCCTCACGGTGGCTTGAGTTTCATCTCAGCCTTCCCAATGGTCTTCTTTGCCTTTCAAGGAATTGAATTTGTCAGCATTACCATCGGTGAAGCCGAAACACCGCATCGAATCATCAAAAAAGCCGTTAACGAAACGCTACTGAAAATTTTGATCTTCTACTTTGGCGCTTTAATCGTGATCATGGGCATCATCCCATGGACCCATTTGACGCCTGCCAGCAGCCCATTTGTCCAGGTCTTCAAATTAGCCGGCTTCCCGGCAGCAGCAGCTGTCATTAACTTTGTTGTTTTGACATCCGCTTCATCGTCTTTGAACAGCTTTATCTTCTCGGCTGGCCGTCACTTCTACCAGCTGGCTACTGAGACGCCTAAGGATAGCTTTATGAACCGCCATTTTGCTAAGATTTCTAAAAATGGGGTTCCAGCCGCTGCGATTGGCTTTTCCGCATTGTGCCTCTTGATTACCCCGTTGATGAGTCTGACCAACGCCACGGCCTCAGTCTTTACGATCGTTGCTGGTTCTTCAAATGACATGTATATCCTGGTATACGCCTTGGCAATGATGGCTCATCGGAAATACCGTGAATCCAGTGACTTTCTGCCAAATGGTTTCAAAATGCCTTGGTACAATTTCACCAGCCCCCTCACCATTGCCTTCTTCGCCATTATCTTTGTGACCTTGTTCTTCATCCCACAAGATATTATCGGTGCGGTCGGTGCCATCATCTGGACAGTTGTCTTCGGCGGTGTAACCTACCTGCATCAACGCAGTTTGGCGGTTGCCGAAGCTCAGAATGATTAATTGAAAAATGGCATTCGTTTTAATTTCAGATATGTCGTTAAAATAATCTTTTCAACCAAACTAATTGTCAAAAGGGTCAAAACATCATCAAACTGGTGTTTTGACCCTTTCGTGTCCGATTGCTTAGTTGCTCATTCCCATTACCAACCCGGCAACGTACGGGATCAGCCAGAACAGCCATACAAGCAAGCTGAACTTGTGGAAATTGCGTTTGGACTTTTCACTCCCCAGCCATAAAACGTAACCGGCCCACAGAAAATGAAAAGCCATCAAGACAATTGCGGCTAAACCAGTTACCAAATGCAGGACAGGCGTGGCAGCCCCCGAGGTGATGGCGATGATTGCGACAATTAATTTGAAATCCATGATGAATTCCTCCATAAAGTTGAGTTGTTTTTTTGGGAGTGACATCGCGTCACCTTTTTTAAATAAAAAATGGAACCTGCAGTTTCGAAGTTCCATCGGATGGTTGCTAACGCTGATTATCTCGTCGGAAATCAACCAGCTCATGCGTGATTTCTTTGGTACTTGGATAAATTTTTCGATAAATTTGATGCAATTGACGATACTTTTCCACGTTATCCGGCTCAGGTAAAAAGACATCTTTGAACTGGATAAAGGTCTTGGCACACTCGGAGATGTCATGATACCATCCCAGGCCAACCGCAGCCAGCATGGCAGCTCCCAGTCCCGGCCCCTGTTCATTTTGCAGGGAGACCACTTTGACATTGAAAATATTGGCCTGGATCTGCTGCCAGAGGGGACTCTTGGCTCCGCCGCCAATCGAGATGACTGTCTCAAATTGGTTTCCTTTCGCCTCATACAAATCCAAAATATCTCTGAAGGAAAAGATAATTCCCTCCAATACGGCGCGAACAAAATCGTGGCGCTGATGGATTCCGTCAATGCCGATAAAGCTGCCGCGGATGTCCGCATCGGCGTATGGCGCCCGCTCACCAACAATGTACGGGGCAAAGAGCAACCCATTAGCGCCGACTGTTGATTTGGCGGCACTATCCACGACTGCAGTAAAGTCCTCGTTTTCGGCAAAGGTCTTTTTGAACCAACTCAGTGAAAATCCTGCGGCCAAGGTAACGCCCATTGAGTAATAGGCATTGGGAATGGCATGGTCCTCGTATTGAATCACGCCATCATAATTGGTTTCCTTTTGGGGTTCATATTTTAAAATCACTCCGGAAGTTCCAATGCTGGAGAGCACCTTTGTGGGTCCGTCAATGCCGGCACCCACTGCGCCACAAGCATTATCAGCACCGCCGCCAAAGGTTTTGGTGTGGGTGGATAATCCAGAATATTCTGCGTACCACTCATTAATATTCCCCGTCTCATCAATGGATCTGACTAATGGCGGACAAATCTTCTCGGGAATATCAAATGCATCTAAAATCTCTTTGCTCCATTGCTGTTTGTCGACATCAAACATCACAGTTCCAGTTGCGTCCGAGGAATCAATTGCCAATTGACCAGTCATTCTGAACCTTAGGTAATCCTTTGGCAATAACATCGTTTTAGCCTGCTGAAAGATCTGGGGCTGATTTTCCTTCACCCACAACAGTTTGGGCAGCGTAAAGCCTTCCAACGGCTTGTTATGGGTAATTTCTATGAACCGACTACCCATTTTAGCCATGATCTCTTGGCGCTGTTGGGTAGAACGAGTGTCATTCCAAAGCATGGCTGGACGCAGGACTTCATTATTGCTATCGAGCAAGACGAGCCCATGCATCTGACCGGAATAACTGATACCGACAATTTGGTCGGGGGTGAGCTTATCTTTTAAAATGAGTCGAACAATTGAAACAGTCGTGGCACTGACCCAGTCTTCGGGGTCTTGTTCCGCGTAACCCGGTTGTGGCTGTTGTAGTGGGAAATCCATTCCTTCCTGGGCAATGATTTCACCAGTCCGACTTACCGCAGTTACTTTAACAGAGCTGGTGCCTAGATCGACACCCAGTACGCATTCAGTCATATCTTCTCCTCCTCGAAAAAAATGAGAATGAAAAATTAATCCCATTCCCATTAATTATTGTATTTGATCAGGATGTTACTTTAAAGTCTGAATGATGTAATGGTTAATTGTATCTTTAATCTCTTCAAGATGATCTGAATGAGTTGCATCGCGAAGATCTTTTTGAGTTTTATCCAGTGAATAATTTTCAAGATCTGCCATACTTGCTTTTCCAGATTCAATATCTGCACCAATTCCTGAGTCAAATGAACTATAGCGGTTTTTAACGATGTCATCAAGGACGCCGTCGTTTTTCATTGCAACAGCAACTCTCAAGCCGGCTGCAAAGCTATCCATTCCGACAATGTGGCCATAGAACAAGTCATTTGGTTCAAATGAAGAACGTCGTGGCTTGGCATCAAAGTTCAATCCGCCGCGAGGTCCAATACTACCATTTTCAACAACTTCAGTCATTGCCGCAGTCGTCTCGTATAAGTTTGAAGGGTATTCGTCAATATCCCAGCCAATCAGCTTATCACCTTGGTTGGCATCCAATGAGCCCAACAAACCGGCTTCTCGAGCAACTCGGATTTCGTGTTGATAGGTATGGCCGGCCAAGTTCGCGTGGTTACCTTCCAAATTAAGCTTGAAGTCTTTATCAAGGCCATATTCTTTCATAAAGGCAATCGTAGTGGCAGCATCAAAATCATATTGATGAGTGGTTGGTTCCTTTGGCTTTGGTTCAAGCAGCATTTGTGCATCAAAACCAATTTCGTTGGCGTAGTCTTTAGCCATATGGAATAATTTGGCAGCATGTTCTTGTTCACGTTTCATATCAGTGTTCCAAAGTGATTCATAACCTTCACGGCCGCCCCAGAATACGTAGTTTTCCGATCCGACACGCTTACCAATTTCCAAACTGTGCTTTAATTGCGCTGCTGAGTAAGCAAAAATGTCAGCATATGGTGAAGTACCGGCACCCTCAACAAAACGGGGATTGGTAAATAAGTTGGATGTGTTCCAAAGCACTTTCATTCCAGAAGTTTTTTGGTTTTCAACGATTTTGTCAACAACCTTGTCCAGGTTTCTATTGGTTTCGCGAAGCGTATCGCCTTCGGGAGCTAAATCCCGATCGTGGAAACAAAGAAAGTCAACGCCTAATTTATCATAAAATTCAAATGCGGCATCCACTTTAGCCAACGCTTGATCCATTGGGTCAGTGTACTTGTCATATGGGCGAATAGCCGTTCCATCACCAAACGGATCGACTAACCGTTGGTCAAATGTGTGCCAATAAGCGACCGCAAAGCGTAACCAATCACGCATTTTCTTACCACCAACGACTTCATCCGGATTATAATATTGAAATCCTAATCCTGACTTTTTCTCTCCGGTACCAACATACTTAATTTTATCGACATTCCAATAACTCATAATAAGCAAGCCTCCAGGTTTTGTTAGTTAGTTAGTTGGTTATATAAACCAACTTACATTTTAAATTTATCATGTCGCAAATACTTTTTCAAGCTCTTTTAAAATATTTAAATCTATCCAGCCGTTTTTTCAGCCCGCGCCTCGTTAAGAGAAAACGAATGTGTTGAATGAATGTTCTTTTAAGTGAGCCTCGTATGTTTTGCCCTTAACATCAATCGAGATGTCTCGATCATGGTTCATACTATTAGACATCACCACAATGACACTACCATCGGTATTCTCATAAGCAGTTGCTTCCCCAGCAGCGTGGCCGCCATACGAAAGCAAGTGAGCACCTGGTCGAACGTAATGTGCGTAATGCTTCATAACGTAATATTCAGGGTTATAGGTCGTCTGACCAGTCTTTGAATCAACCGAAATCATGCTGTTCTGTAACCAACCCCAAGTGCTTTCACCATCTTGTAAGACAGAATTCCAGTACATATATGCGTTCACACCATTACTGATATAGTGACGGAATAAGTTAAAGACGTATTCCCCATAAGTCCAAGTATTGTTACCATTGCCACATTCAGATTCTGACTGGAAATAGTTCAATTCCGGGAATGCTTGTACAGTCCGTTGAAGAACAGACTTGCCTGCCCATTGATAGGTAACCCCTTTAATATACCGATAAGCATCGGGCTCTGAAAGAACCGTTTCAGTAATGACTGGATAGTCGGTGGTTTCATCCTTGGTCATTTCAGTATCTTCGAGCGGCGAGTTGATAGTTCCTAACCAGATGTCGGTATTCAACCCTGCTTTTTCAAAAGTTGGCCCAAGGTAATTCTTGATGAAGTCACGTAACTCCTCACCAGTCCAGTAGCATGAAGGAAATTTCTGATCTCGTTGAGGCTCATTTTGTGGGAACAGTTGGCTAATGTGAATTCCTTCAGTCTCATATGCCTGAATGAACTTTACAAAGTAATTTGCATATGCTTGTTGAGTCTTCTTATCATGTTTCAAGATTCCATAATTGTACACGGGTTTTGTCTTCATCCATGTAGGCGGGCTCCATGGTGAAGCGGAAAAGACGATGTCTGGATTCCGTTTTTGGGCAGCTTTGATATATGGAATTAAGTATTTCTTATCACGCTCGATGGAGAAATCTTTTAACTCATAATCGCCTGGTGTTTCATCTAATGAATACCAATTCAAAGCATAGTCACTGGCACCAACGGGGATCCGGCAAATTCGATAATTTTCACCCTCTCCGGGTTTGAACAAATCGTCCAAAATCTCGTTACGCTTTTCTTCAGATAGGCTTTGTAGTGCTTGCCAGCCCAACTCGTTAAATGTTTGACCAAAGCCCCAAATTTCTTGACGTTTCTCGGTGCCAACTTCGAGATTATTATGGAGCTTCTCACTCGTGGTGCTCAACTGACTCTCAACCAGTTTTGAATCTTGAGTACTTTCGATTTGTGTAGCAGTCATGAACGTTTTCACCTCTATCGTATATTTGTCCTTACATTAATTAGAGTAATCCTTGGTTCATAAGGACTAAGGGCCAAGGATTGTTAAAACTGTCCTTATTTGGCATTCTCTTCTTGAACCTTAACATCACGATGTTCATTAACGAAGAGAATCATAATACCACCAACGAGGGCAAGACCTGCACATACCGGGAAGATTCCAAAATAGCTACCGTGTGAAGCTGTGACAATTGCAGCAGCCACAATCGGTCCAATAATTTGTGAACCAGTATTGGCCAAGTTCAGGATTCCTAAATCCTTAGCAGCTGTTTGTGGGTTTGGTAATACTTCTAGGTTAAGTGCCTGGTCGACCGCGAAGAAAATTCCCATTCCTAATCCGGCAAGCAATCCATAAACCACCATAGTCCAAGGATTATTACTTAACATCGGGAAGGCCACCCCAACAGCAACCAAGAATGCGGCAATAAATACCGGGATCTTTCGGCTCTTCATCCAATCGGATACAGGTCCAGCAGTAATTGACATGATAATCGCAGTTACCATCAGCATCATGTTGATGATGGAAATGTACTTCTGTTGGCCACCCGTATTTAACTGAATGTAATCACTCAAAATGTACAATTGGTAACCCATAATTGCTGTAGTTGCAGTGTTAATCAACAATTTTCCAAATAGAGCTAAGTAAAAATCTTTTGCCTGATGTAATGGGAAAATAAAGTTTTGAACAACCATTCCTGCTGTAAAATGCTTCTTAGGCATTCCCAAGCTTGAAGGCTCACGAACGATAATTGCAGCAATTGGTCCTGAAAGTAATGTTAGAAAAGCCATCACAACAATACCAGTACCAACGTGGCTCAGAAATTGAGCCCCAACAACTTGACCACCATATTGTCCAATCACATATCCAAAAGCATAAATGGAAGAAATCGTTCCGCGGTTCTTAGGGGCCACTTGGTCTTGTAAAAAAGCAAGCAATGGCGCAACAATCGCATTCAAACAAACTTGATACGAGCACCAAGCAACCACCATCATTGGCACTGTCGTTACCATATTGAACCACAGCAGTGTTAATAAACTTCCAACTGATCCAGCAATTATCCACGGTGTTCTGCGACCAAACTTTGATCGCGTAATATCCGAGAATCCGCCAATAATAATATTCGCTAACGTTGCTGCGATCATGGCAGCAGAAGCAAGTAAAGCAACTACCTGAGCTTTTTCATTAGGAATAATCTGCTGAACTTTTGCTGGAAGCAAAACCCCATTAACACCCAAATAGGGTCCTAACCACAGCAGTGCGCCAATCCCAGTGGCAATCCCAATTTTAATTGGTTTCTTAGGTTGTTCACTATCTAAAACAGTGCCATGCCATTCTGGAACATTTTCATTTTGTGCCATTTTATTCACCTTTTCCGTTCATTAGAATATCTTCAATAATCGTTTGTCGTCTTAAAACAAATAATTGAAGCCGCTTACAATTATCATCAAAAAAATTTGCTGATTGCAACAATCACTAACGGTCGTCACCGCCACTTATCTTTGGTACACGAATCATCACATATGCAATTAGGCCAGAACGCTATCACCTTAAAAAGCGCATTCATTATCAGTTACTTGAAACGCTTTCAGAAAAGTTGATCCTTAATTAAGTACATGGTTAGTTTATCTTTTAAACAAACTTACCGATATGCTTGTATTTGACATTTATTGGACATTATTTGTCATCTAATATTTAAAACTGGATTTTAGTTTGCGCAAAATCGCCACAATTAGTTTGGAATACTATCGATAAACAAAAAAGTAAGTGGGTTTCAGTTCACACATCCCACTTACTTTCACTTATCTTGTATATCTATTATCAATCAGGCTCCAAATCGTCAAATAATACGATTTGATTGACTCCTTGATGTAGCTGAGAAAAAGGACCGATAATTCGCTGACTTAATCCGGTCTTTTTATCAATGCCATTATTAATAGTTAAAGCGGACCCATCTGGGTTATCAAAAACTGCATCAGCCAGCCGCACTTTCCCGAGCGAACGCGTTTTCTGAACTGGAACACAAGTGTTGAACAATTCCTCGGGAACGTTGAGTTGTAACACGATATGCGAGTCTACGCTGGTTAGCTTCAACTTTGCATCCCAATTACGTAATCGGATATTGTTCTGTTCTTCTGAAAATGCATCAGCATCGCCAAGATACGCATTGTCGTTGATATAGACTGGTTGTCGGATGGTTTCAAACAACTCAACATCACCCGGTAGTCTTTGCTCAACCGCCGCAATATATTCCTTCATTGATGTTGGACTACCATCGTACTCTGCAGTTCCAATGTGATTGTCGTCTTCTGAAACGTCAGTCTCGGCGACGAACAAATTGTTAAAATAACGATCATCTCCGCCATAAACACAGGCATAACCCTTTATTATAGTAGTATGTGGCTGATGGTAAGGAGTCGTCCGGTTGAGGACCGACTGAATTGCGACCTCACCCGCAATGAGATTGTTAACATATGCACCACCTTGCGAATATTCATTAATAGCCACTTCAGAGAGCAACACATTATCATCTACCAAAAATGGGCCATGATTGACTTCCAGCAATAAATCACGTAGGTTATCAAAGTATATATTCCGAGACAGCCGCGTCCCTTGAGCCTGCCAATCCAACCATGTTCCCAATGTGCAGTGATCTATCAAGTTGTGCTCAACTCTAACATCAATTGGTGCATGCAGCTTGATTCCGGCAATTTCCCAACCACCAAATTCATATCGTGTACCAATGTTATAAATATGATTGTTAGAAATCGTTGAGAAAATACCGCCCAGAAAACCAATAATCCCAGCCTGTCCACAATCATGAATTTGATTATTACAAATTAAATGGGAACCAATATGATCTTGATCCCAGTTGTTATCATATGCTTTAAACATCGTTTCAATTTGATACTGATATCCTGGTCGATCATGGTACCTTGCAAATTGGTTCTGTTGTCCTTTCGACAACGGGTAAGATCCAAGACTAATTCCACAACACTTAGAATCATGAATATCGTTGTGGTAGATTGCAAATTTAATCCGAATTTTTGGACAAATTTGTCAGCATAACCTGATACGGTGTTTGCCAGTCGAGTATTTTAAGCGGTCGCTGGTTAATTTGGAGTAACGTCGTCGTTAAATCTTGAGCACTAATGTGCTCAAAACGAGTCCCTTTAGGATAAAAATAACGTAAATTCCGATTAAAGCGTTCATTACTACCACGTTCAGCTGGAGTATAAGCATGGCAGTAATAGGTCTTAATACCATATTGTGATTCAAGTGATACTAGCCCACTAAACTCAGTGCCACGGTCCACAGTAAAGCTGTGCACCGGACCATTAAAAGTGGTTAGGAACTTAGTTAGTGCTTCATTAACAGTCGCTGTCGTCCGATCTTTTAACCGGTATGCCCAAAGGAACCGTGATTTGCGATCGATTAAAGTTAATAAAACTGCCTTACTATGCCCACGAGGACCAATGACTGTATCTAGTTCAAAATCGCCGATGCGATTACGTTGATTAATCATCATGGGACGCTGTTCAATTGATCGCCCCAAAGATTGATTATATTTGGATCGTTGGTCAACGTTACGCCGTTGGCGTACGCCATGTTCAGGTAGATCATTCAAGGAGAAATCAATTCTCCCCTGATTTAGCCAATTATAAATAGATTTAGTAGCTAGTTTAAATTCGTGAGCAATCATTCCTGGTGACCAGCTTAGACGTAAATGGTTGAGAATTTTTTGCTTTAACTCATCGCTCAGCTTAGTTTTCCGACCACATCGTGATCGCTTGTATTCGGCATCTGTTTGTGCTAATTCAGCCTGATAAGGTTGACATCGAGATAATTCATAAGAAATTGTTGACGGTGATCGGTTCAGCCGAACGCCCATTTGGATATTGGACAGCCCTAGTTCACAAAAGGTTTCGATTTTAATTCGTTCGGAATAGGTTATACTAGACAAAAGATCAGCTCCTAAAAGATGGGTTTGTGGTAAACACCATTTTAAAGGAAGCTGATCTTTTTTGTCCGAACAGCGTTCGGATTAATTTTACAATCTACCTTGTCTTTAATAATCCAACCTTTTGACCAGTTCACACCAATTAGGCCTTCCTGCTCCGCAGTCGGTGGCGCCCAATTAGTGGCACCCTGTGCCATCTCAAACCCGGTTACTTTAATATAATTTCGGCCAGGCCGGTCAGGATAAAAGCAATATCTTCGAACGCTGATTTCAACTAGTTGGTCGTCAACGTTAAGCCCATGGAAATCAGATAAATAATCGTCTGATTGTCATTGACTTTTGCATACCACTTATCCTCTTCTTCCCTGGTGGTAGTCCTGTGTACAAGCTTTTGCGTAATATATTCTCGCGTTTTTGTGGGCCCAGTCCCCATCACCAGCTCATTATAATCCGCCGCCTCAAATAACGCTTTCCCGTTGACGTAGACTGCCCCAGCGTGACGCCCATTACTTTGTTCCAGCCAATCACCTTTTAAAGAAAAGGCAAACGGGTTGAAGTTTCCAAATACATGGTTATCAATTACCATTCTCCAGATACCGTTTTCCATTTTATCAATGTGATCAACAACTTCTGATCCCTTGATTGTAACATGATCACCTGTAGCCGCCTGATATGCCACCATCTCACCAAGTCGACCCCCTCGAGCAGGATTCACCCGTTCACGATAAGTCCCTTCATGGACGATAACTGAATCTCCTGGGCCTGCCAATTGGGCGGCATGATTAATCGTTAGTAACGGTGAACTTTTTTGCCCATCGTTTTGATCAGACCCATTTTTAGCAACATGAAATATTGTCATCTGCAACTCCTTCTCTCGTCCAGTATCAACTGCAAACGGGATGCCTACCTTCATTGTAAAATTGCAAAAAACCTGATTATCTGCTATAAATGAAACAATAACTGTCATAGCAAAGAAGGCGATCTTTTG
Source organism: Lentilactobacillus buchneri (assembly GCF_018314255.1). Classification (NCBI taxonomy): domain Bacteria; kingdom Bacillati; phylum Bacillota; class Bacilli; order Lactobacillales; family Lactobacillaceae; genus Lentilactobacillus; species Lentilactobacillus buchneri. The sequence continues at coordinate 1,660,476 of NZ_CP073066.1, read as the reverse complement.
GTTTTATTTCAACATTTTGGACTTGAATCCTCACCAATCTTTAAACACTTTGACATATCCGACTTAAACTACCCCATTCATCTTCACCGTGCCTTCGAAATCTTATATGTTCGTAAAGGCCAAGTTCAAGAGCAAGTCGACAACCGCATCTATCACGTTAATCCCCATCAATTTATCATTGTTTTTCCCGATCAGCTCCACGGCTTCGACATGTCACCAAATACCACAGCAACAATTATTTTGTTTTCGCCAGAAATTGTTAGCGCATTCAGTGAACAATATAAGGATCATATTGCAGACAACCCAGTCATTTTCGATAATGTTCCGCCAGAATTTGAGCATTTGGACAATATTTTTGGGATCAAGAGCTTTTTATACGGGCTTTGCAATAAGGTGGTGGAACAGACCCAGCTAACGCTAAAAAAGACTTCTTCTCAATTGACGACAATCTACCAAATTATTAACTACATTAATGACCATTACACAGAATCATGCACACTCAAGCAAATTGCTGACTCAATCGGCTATGACTATGTATACTTATCCAAACTCTTTCAGAAAACAATCAACCTTTCGTATACTAAATACCTCAACAGTTTTCGTATTTCCAAAGCACGTGAACTACTAAAGAACACTTCATTACCAGTTACCGACATTGCCTTTAACGTGGGCTATGAAAATCTAAGGACCTTTAACCGTAATTTCAAAGACGTCACCGGGAATACACCAGCACAGTATCGCAAGTCATCCAAAGTGACTAAATATGATAAGGCGATCCAAGAGAATTACATCTCTGGATAAATCAAAAGTTGACCTTTTTGGAAGAGTATTCTTTCAATATTGGTCAACTTTTTAAATATACTGACCTACTACTTGCTCAAGAAAATCACTGGCCATAATATATTGTTATTTCTGACTTGTAAATGTCAAATCATACTCATCCATGTCCAAAACCCGATGTGTCAACAGTGAGCAACACCCCAAAAGCGTTGCATAGCCTGAATGGGGGATTAGCCGAATGGGTATCTTCATCCCAAGCTTCTGAGCATTATCAACGATATCGTCAAACAACGTTGGAATATCTTCAATCAATGGTGAGTTCAAGTAGAGTTCTTGGGGGGCAAAACTAATTGCAACATTATAAATAACCCGCGAAATTGCATAAGTAAAATGTTTAAGTTCACTTTGAACAACTTTATCACCAGCACGATTTCTCTGTACGATATCCTCACGTGTTAAATTTTCCTGATGAGTCTGAACTTCTACTTGCTCAATAATTGCATCTTCTGAGCAAAAGTCTTCGACCTTATCATTTTTACTGCCAGTAAAATTTTCGGTAAACATCAACGAGCGGCCGATTTCTCCCGCTTCGCCATTAACGCCTCTGTATAACTGCCTGTTCAAAATAATGCCTGCGCCAATCCCCTTATGAATACTAATGGCAATAATATTATTCTTATCCTTGCCGTCATTGAAATCGCGCTCATAAACACCTGAAAGATTTGCCTCATTTTCAAGAAGGACGGGTACTCGATACTTTGTGGAGTACAATTCGACCAGATCCACACCCTCCATATCAATAAAAGGCGAATTGATCACCTGGTTATCTTGAACAATTCCATGAATGGAAAAACCAATTCCGAGTAGTCCACGCTTGGTCTGATCGTTTTGCATTGAAACTTTGATCTGATGATCAATCATTCCCAGAATTTTTTGAATATCTCTACTGCCAAGCTCAATTCTTTGATAGTAAAAGACCTCACCACTAAGATAATTGCCCATCACATGAAGGTGACGGAAACCAAGATCAAAACTGATCGTATATCCATATTGCTCATTAATCTTGACTAAGACCGGTTTCCTACCACCAACATTGGTTGATTGCCCTGAACCGACTTCCTGCAGCAGACCCTTTTCGTCTAGTTCATTATACAAAGCAGATACCGTTGATTTATTTAAATTTAACGTGTGTGAAATATCAATTCGCGAAATAATACCATTGTTAAAAATTTGTTGCAGAACTAGATTCAAGTTTCGCTTATGAAGCTGCTCCCTCCCCGTTGCATTAGTCATTAAATTATTCCCTCCATTTTTTATCACTAAATTCAACAATCAACCTAACTGAGCCACGAGATACCGCTATATTTTCACGAAGGCAGTGATTACGATGATGACACCTTCAGATTAAATACGATATTTTGGTTGTAGCATCAAAGTTGTTCTAAAAAACCAACTATCTAAATCAATTTACAATTTTCATCTAACGGTGTCAATAGCATTTTGTGAAGGCTTACATACAATTTCAATCAACTCAGAACCAATCCGCAAGATTGATTAGTAGGCGGGAGTTTACCTACTTTTGAAATTTTTGAAAATGTTCCGCCAAATATTTTGTCGTCAAGCTCCGCGGATCCTTAACCAAATCCGCCGGCCGACCCTTGGCGACAATCCGACCACCCTGATCACCACCACGGGGTCCCATGTCAATCAGATAATCGGCATTGGCCATTAGGTCAAGATCATGGGTAATCATCAAAACGGTGGCCCCCTGGTCAATCAACTGTGAAAAGACTTTTAACAACACATGCACATCCAGTGGGTGCAGCCCGACTGTGGGTTCGTCGAAGATAAATAACGTATCATTTTGGCGGCTCTTCATATGAGAAGTCAGCTTCAATCGCTGGGCTTCACCACCGGATAGACTCGGGGTGGCCTCCCCCAAGTGAAGATAACCCAGGCCCATCTGCTGGAGAACTTCCAAGGTCTTCAAAATGGATTCATCGTCTTTAAACAAATCAATCGCGTGATCAACGTCGTAGTCAAGGACGTCGGCAATTGATTTGCCATTCCATTTGATATTCAAAATATCCTGGTTAAACCGGCGACCTTTGCAGGTTGGACAGGTTTCAACCATGTCAGGCAGATATTGAATATCCAGCGATATTTCACCAGTTCCCCCACAAGCGGGGCAAGCCCCCTGCTTATTATTGTAGGAAAAATAACTTGGGGTATAGTGATGCTTCTTGGCATCAGGCAGCTGGGCAAACTTCTTGCGCAGATTGTCCATAATGTTGGTGTAGGTTGCCAGGGTTGACCGGGCGTTTTTCCCGACCGGAGTCGCGTCCACACTGACGATATGCTTCATTTTGCCGGGTTCAAACTTGCTAATATAACTCGGTAATGAATGGTTGTGAAACTTGGCGGTGAAGGCATCAAGTAAACCATCCAAAACGAGCGTCGTCTTACCGGCACCTGAGAATCCGGTGACCGCAATCAACCGGTTAACCGGAAATTCTGCGGTAACATCGTTTAAATTAAACCGCTGGTTGATTGTCAGCATCACAGCCCCTTTGGCAAAAACATCGTCATTGGCAATCTTTCGGGTCACCAACTGCGCTTTCCCAGTCAAAAACGGTCCAATTAATGAATGCTGACTCTGGCGAATTTGAGCCGGGGTTCCTTGATCAATCACTTGGCCGCCATTGACCCCCGACCCCGGGCCAATTTCAATGATGTAATCCGCCGCGTTAATAATCGCCGTTTCATGGTCAACGACCACCAACGAATTTCCCTGGTCAACCAGTTGGTGAAAAATCTTGATGAGACCGGCAACATTGTCGGGGTGCAGGCCGACCGAGGGCTCATCCAAGACATACAGAACCCCGGTAGTCTGAGTTCGCAACGTCCGGCCGAGTTGGATTCGTTGAAGCTCACCGGTCGAAAGAGATGCGCCAGCCCGATCCATGGTTAAATAATCCAACCCCAGGTCGAGCAATGGTTGCGTTTGATTGAGCAATTCAGTCGTCAAGTTTTGGGCCAATTTCTGCATATTGTCCGGCAACCATTGTTTGATTCGGTCAACAAAGGCCGGCAGCTTCCCAAGTGGCATATGGCTGGCTTCGGCAATGTTCATGCCGTCAATCAGCTGTCCCAGACGATTGGGATTCATCCGGGTTCCGTGACACATTGGGCAGGTGAAGAAACGGTAAAAACGATTTAGCCGTTTCAAGGCAATCTCACTCTTCGTCGTTTTCATGCTGTCCTCAATGGCGTTGTAGGCATTTTCGTACAAGGCGTTGTCCATATGAAAGACCCGGCCGTTCTTGCTGGGAATATCGATGGTGTAATGTTTCTGTTGACCATGCAGGACCATATCTTTTTCTTTGTCCATTAATTGGTTATAGGGTACATCAATTCTGACACCTGCCGCCTGGGCAACAATCGGCATGAAGTTTCTGCCTGGTGTCCGCCAAGCGGCAACTGCCCCCTCACGGATGGTTTTGGTTTCATCGCCAATCAATCTGTCCGGATCAAGCTGTTTGGTGATCCCCAATCCTTCACACTCTGGGCAGGCACCGTCGGAATTAAAGGCAAAGTCTTCGGCACCAAACGCGTGGAACTTGACGCCACAGGTTGGACAGGTAATCACACCCATTTGGTCGCCCATGACGTCCATGGCTTCCGCAATCTTAATGGTTGGCGGGACTTGGTGGCCGTTGGGACATTTTGGCGAACCCAACCGGGAATACATCAACCGCAGCACGTTGAAAATTTCGGTCATTGTGCCAACGGTCGAGCGGGCACCGGGAACAGTTGGTCGCTGCCGCAATGCCAAGGCAGATGGAATATGCTTAACCGAGTCAACATTGGCCCGGCCAACTTGGCTAATCCGTCGCCGGGTGTAGGTGGCCAGAGAATCCAAATAGCGGCGGGCACCTTCTGAATACAGAATGCCCATGGCTAAGGATGACTTACCTGAACCGGACAACCCGGAGACTGCCACGAATTTATGTAACGGAATATTGACGTTAATGTTCTTCAAATTATTCACTTTTCCACCAATCACTTCAATATGATCGGGAAGCTTACTTGCTGGCATAGGATGACTCCTTTCAAAAATGGTGTTGTTTCAATTTTACCGCACCATTGGCTTTAGTGAATATAAAAAGGTCAAACCATTGCTGGCTTGACCTTGAATCATACTTAAATTGTTTTGAGTTTTCCTCTGAAATCATCGAGCGTCTTGTAACCCTTTTTGTCCATGATATCTTTGAGTTCTTTTGAAATTCGTTCAAAAATCGGTGTGCCTTCGTAACCAAATGCGGTACCAATTTGCACCAAATTAGCGCCACAGAGGACGTGTTCGAAAACATCCATGCCTGACTTGATCCCACCAGTCCCGATGATCGAAATTTCCGGGTTCAAGCGTTGACGAAGGGCCCGCACGTTGGCCAATGCAGTTGGCTTGACGTAATCGCCACCGAGGCCGCCAAAGCCACCCTTAGGTTTGATCACCACTGATTCGGTTTCCGGATCAACGACTAACCCATTACCGATTGAGTTGATAACGTTGATATAAGTAATTGGGAAATCATTCAAAACTTCAGCAATCCCATTAAACTGGTTAAAGTCAAAGTATGGTGGCAGCTTCAAGCCAAGTGGCTTCTTGAAGAACTTGAAGGTTGAAGTTAAGACGTCCCGAACGGCATCGAAGTCGTAACCAACTTGTGACTTACCTTTAACGTTTGGGCAGGAAAGATTCAATTCAGTCAATCCAGAGAATGAACTTTCTTGGACTTTTTTGAGCATCTCAATATTTTGGTCAATTGACAAGCCGGCAATCGATAAGATCACTTGTTTACCGTTCTTGCCTTGATTTTCTTCAGCAAATTTCAAATAATAATCGATCCCGTGATTGGGCAGACCCATCGAGTTGATACTGCCAAGCGGTAATGCCTTCATGCGGGGACTTTCGTTACCGGCCCGTTCTTCTGGTGTGGCACTCTTAGTGACACAGCCACCTGCCATTGAATCCAGGGTCTTATTCAGCTCGTCTGTGGTTGAGCAGCGAACGCCAGCTGCGTTTAACAATAAATTATCGAATTGATAGTCGCCAATGTGAGCGGCGAGTGAGATATTATTTTGCATTTGCTTCCTCCCGTTTTGTCCAGTCCCAAGGGGCTTTGTGCCAAGTTGATAAGCGTGAATACTCTTCATCTGAGAATTTATTTTCTTTGTGGCCTTGGGCAATTAAATCAGCGTAACTCAGTAACGGAACCAATTTGGTGTCAGCGTCGGCAATATTCTTGTCGGCGTCCGGCAACCCGTAAGTGAAGACTGAAGCAACCCCAATCACGTTGACGCCTTCGTTGCGAACCGCTTTAACAGCACCCAAAACACTGCCGCCGGTGGAGATCAAATCATCAATCAAAACCACTTTGTCGTCCTTGGTAATTCGACCTTCAATTTGCTTACCGGCACCGTGATCCTTGGGCTTGGCCCGAACATAAATCAGCGGCAGGTTCAATCTTTCGGCTACCCAAGCAGCATGGGGAATCCCGGCAGTCGCAACCCCGCCGATGACGGTGGCATCAGGATAATTCTCTTTGATATTTTCTGCCAAACCGTCGGCAATCATATCTCGAAGGGAAGGAATCGAAATGGTTAGTCTAAAGTCGGTGTAAATTGGTGATAAGATTCCGCTGGCGTATCTGAAGGGTTTTTCAAGATTGATACTGACAATTTGGTGGTCAATCAGTGATTGAATAATTTGATTAGTTTGCATAATTCCATTCCTCCAACATTTTGTGATAAGCAGCAACCGGATCTTCAGCTCGAATGATTGGCCGGCCGACAACTAAAGCTGAGCTGCCGTATTCTGCGGCCTGTTTAGGCGTTGCGGTTCTTGATTGGTCATCCTTAGGGAAGTTCGCCGGACGAATTCCTGGGGTCACATATAGGAAGTCATTGCCAACCTGTTCTTTCAGTGAACTGACTTCCAACGGGGAAGTGATAACGCCATCGGCACCCGATCGCTTGGCCAATTTGGCCAGGGAGACAACTTGATCAACCATGTCTAATTTACAGTTCTGCTCATTTTCCAAAGCATCTTCAGTAATTGAGGTCAGCTCGGTCACTGCCAATAACTTGGGAGTCGGCACCCCAGCTTCTTCACTGCCAAGCTCAAGGCCCTCTTTGGCAGCCGCTATCATTTCCGAGCCGCCCAATGCGTGAACCGTCGTATAAGTGACGCCCATCCGACCAATTTGCATCATCCCCATCTTAACGGTATTGGGAATATCTTGAAGCTTGAGGTCGAGGAAGATTTTGAAGCCCTTGTTCAGCAGTTCTTTGACAATTGTGGGCCCTTCGCCGTAAAACAGCTCCATGCCGATCTTGACGGTCATCCCTTCGTCGGTTGGAAACTGGTCAATGATCTTGAACAAGCCTTCTCGATTCCAAACATCAAGTGATACAATAAGTGGTCCTCGCATAATTACCCTCCTGGTTAATGACAGAAAAAGAGCCCGAGACTGTGTATTCAGTACATCCCTGTACTAAATCCCACAAAATCACGGACTCTTAGATTAATTGTCGTCCGCTTTTGGCCTCTCTGAACCAAATTAAAGCTCTTTTATTTGTTTATAACTTTATCACGATGGACCAGGTTGTTCAAGTGAAACTTAGTGATCATATTTGCTGAACATCAGATGCATTATGTGTATACTTCGTGTATACGAAAGAAGGAAGTGATATCCATGTCAGTTAAAATTCGCAAAGTTGGCAACTCGAATACCTTAACTGTACCAAATAGTATCAAGCCAATCGCACACGAGTTTGATGTTTTTCAGGGTAGAGATGGGGTAATTGTTTATGTCCCAAAGCATGATAATCCATTCCACAATGAGGCGTTCATAGAATCACACGATTTAAAACAACCAGAAGAATTTGGGGGTAAATTAGTTGGCAGAGAAATCCCCAAAGATTAGCCCATACGTCCCAAATCAACAAGACATCATCTACATTGATTTCAATCCATCCGTCGGTCATGAAATCAGAAAGCGACGCCCTGCTCTAGTTTTAAGCAATCAAGGGTACAGTCGAATGACTCACTTGGTGGTGGTTGCTCCCATAACCCATGCAATGAATAACTCCTTACGAGAAAGTGGCTTTTTAATCAGAGTTAATAATGACAAAATTGATGGTTTTGTGAATCCACTTCAATTTTTTACTTATGACTTTCAAAGTCATCATGCAGAATTTGTGAGCGTACTTGATACACCATCTTTTGTCCGAGCTAAGCAAACAATCACAGATATCCTTAATTGACCAACTTGCATTTCCAAAACATCCATGTAATAATGTGAACAGCAAAAATAAAGAATGTCAGCGAGCATTCATTTGGAGGAACGAACATGGAAAATACAAACGCAGCACTTACGCACAGCCATACTTTTACGAAGAATCAGAAATGGGTTATTGCTTCTACCAGTTCTGGATTCGCGCTGGAAAATATGGATGTGCTATTTTTATCTTTTGCAATGAGTTCAATGATTGGCCAACTTCATCTTAGCGGTGGCGCTGCTGGATTGATTGGCTCAATTACCAACTTGGGAATGTTATTTGGCGGGATCATGTTTGGTCTGATCGGTGACCGCTTTGGCCGGGTTAAGACTTTCACCTACACAATCTTCATCTTCGCATTTGCGACCGCAATGATGGCCTTCGCCAATAACATCACATTGATTTACATATTAAGGTTCTTGGCAGGAATCGGTGCCGGTGGTGAATATGGCGTCGGGATCTCAATGATTGCCGAATCCTTCCACAAGAATCAAATCGGCAAGATGACATCGGTTGCCGCAATTGGCGGCCAAATCGGTGCCATCCTGGCAGCGATCACCGCCGCAATCGTCATCCCACATCTGGGATGGCACGCATTGTTCCTGGTTGGAATCGTTCCGGTCGTCTTAACTTATTTTGTCCGTCGTCACTTGACCGAGACTGAAGAGTTTGTCGCAGCCAAGAAGGTTGAAGCCAAGAAGAAAGAATCCACGACCAGCGCCGTCTTCAAGTACATGTTCAGTTCACCCAAATTAGCCTATCAAAGTTTTGCCTTAATGATTATGACCACCGTTCAAATCGCCGGTTACTTCGGCTTGATGAACTGGCTGCCAATCATCGTGCAAAAACAACTTGGCTTAAACGTTTCCGGTTCATCACTGTGGATGATTTCCACTATCATCGGCATGAGCTTGGGAATGATTACCTTCGGCTCAATCCTTGATTACTTTGGCCCACGTCGAGCATTTGGCATCTTCTTGATTGCTTCGGCTGCCATGGTCTTCACAATTACCCTGGCCCACAATACCATTTCGCTCCTCATTATCGGTGCCATCGTCGGCTTCTTCTCAAACGGCATGTTTGGTGGGTACGGTGCAGTTATCAGCCGCCTCTACCCAACTGAAATTCGTTCGACAGCCAACAATGTGATCGTCAACATCGGCCGTGCCGTGGGGGGCTTCTCATCAGTTGTCATTGGCATTTTAATGGACAACTACTCATTGACGGTTGTCATGGGCTTTCTCTCAATCCTCTACGTCATCAGTTTCATCACAATGATTACATTACCAGGATTGAAAAAGATGAGTTTAAAACGGGCATAATTCAATGAAAATTTTCAAAAATCGTCGACATCAAGCCGGCGATTTTTTTATTCATTTGAATAATTGTGCCTAGTAGCAGATAATAGTTGTATAGGCTCATTTAGGAACCCTGTCATGAAGTGCACATCCGGCAGGGAATCCTGGTCATGCACTTCGAAAGGTAGGTCAAAAATAGTAATGGAAAAAATTATTGCGTTTGATATGGATGGAACGGTTGCCGAGACTTTCCCGGTAATCTTTGATTCGTTTAGAAGAACCGTTCACGATTATACTGGCAAATGGATCAGCAACCAGGTCATCCTCGCCACCTTTGGAGCAAACGAAGTTGGGATGTTAAAGGAGTTGATCCCTGATTATTCCGATGAGGTCTTGGAAAGCTTTCACGAAAACTACCGGCGGGCGCATTTGCAATTACGGCATCCGTTTGAGGGAATTGAAAAGCTCATTAAGGAACTCCACGACCGCGATGTGATCACGCCAATGATTACCGGCAAGGGTGAGCAAAGCCTCCAAGTCAGTCTGGACTCACTTGGATTGGCGGATGCATTCTCCCCTGTCTTATCAGGATCTCCTGACGGCTCGATCAAAGCAGAACAATTTAGTGACATGATCAAACAATTTAACGCCACCAAAGACGATATGGCATACATAGGTGATGCTCCAACCGACGTCGTCGCCTGCAAGCAAGCTGGGATTAAATGCTACTCGGCTGCTTGGTCAATTAATGCCAAACACAAAGAGCTGGAGAAAATTAATCCCGGTGAGGTTTATACTTCAGTGGATCAATTACGAGATAAATTAATCAATGATTAAATCGACTTACAAAGGGGCCGGGACAAAAGTGAATGCTTTGCCCCGGCTTTTATGTTACCCAGCCAAATAGTGGAAAAATAAACAGTTTCCGGCCATATCAGGGCGTGATTCAAACATCCAAAATCTGGATATTTGAATCACGCCCTGATATTCTGGCAACTAAGCGTTTATTTTTCCACACTGTCTTAATTATGATAAATCCTCTAATAATCGACTGCCAACTGGCGTATAATGGATGCCAATCAAAGATTTTTACTGGAAAGGACTGGATAATCGAATGAAAATTGAAGAAGGTTACATGCCATTTAAAGGCTACAAAACATATTACCGGATCGTTGGCGAGAAAACACCTGGAAAAGCCCCACTGCTGCTGATTCACGGTGGCCCGGGTTCATCACATAACTATTTCGAATTACTCGATGATTATGCCGAGACTGGCCGCCAACTGATCATGTATGACCAAATTGGCTGCGGCAAATCGTCGATTCCAGACGACGAATCCCTCTACGTTAAAGAGACTTGGGCAGAAGAATTAATTGCCCTGAGAAAATATCTTCATTTGGATGAAGTACATATGCTGGGCCAATCATGGGGTGGCATGCTGGAAATGCTTTATTTGACTCATTATAGCCAAGAAGGTGTTAAAAGCGTCATGATCGATGGCTCCCCATCTTCTATCAAGTTATGGATTCAAGAACAGCACCGGCTCTTGAAATATCTCAGCTACGAAGATCGCCAGGCAATCGCTGAGGCAGAGCGGACTGGAAACTTCTCTGGCCCCAAATATGCCGCAGCCAATGACCGTTACATGGAAATGTACTGCTGGGATGATCCAGACGAAAATTCGCCTGAACCACTCCGCCGGCCAACCAACGGTAAAAAAGCCAGTTTGATCGCCGAAGGCCCCAATGAGTTTACCGAGAACGGCACCATCAGCGATTTTGACGTCACTGATGACTTAAAGAATATTCATGTCCCAGTATTGGTTACCAACGGCACAGACGACCTCTGCACCCCGTTAATCGCCAAGACGGTTTATGATCATATTCCTGGTGCCAAGTGGCATCTATTTGCCAACAGCCGCCACCTTGCTTTGCTGGATCAGCATGATGAATTCATCAACGTTCTTGACAGCTGGCTTAATGAGAATGATTAGCGATGAAAGTCATTATTTCACCAGCCAAGAAAATGGTCGTCAATCAAGATGATTTTGATGTGCAGGGAATGCCGGTGTATTTGAAACAGACGACTGAAATTTTAGATGCATTGCGTCAGCTGAGTTACGACCAGCTCAAAAAGTTGTGGCATGCGAGTGACAAGCTGACCCAAGCTAGTTACCAGCAATTACAGACTATTGACCTGCATCATCGATTAACCCCAGCCATTCTAAGTTTCTCCGGCATTCAATACCAGTACATGGCGCCAGACCTCTTGAGTGCAGCGGCGCTGACTTATCTGCAAGAACATTTACGCATTCTCTCGGGATTTTATGGCATTCTGAAACCCTTTGACGGCGTGGCTCCCTATCGTTTTGATATGGATTCAAAGTTAACGATCAGTCCTGCCAAAAATATGTACCAATACTGGGGAGATCGCATTTACCAGTCTTTGGCAGACGATCAACCAATTATCAATTTAGCCTCCCAAGAATACGCCAAGACCGTCACCCAATTCTTAAAACCAACCGATCGTTTCATCAATATCACCTTTGGTCACTTGGTTGACGGCAACATTAAAACCAGGGCAACCTTTGCGAAAATGGCGCGTGGTGAAATGGTCCGGTTCATGGCCGAACATCAGGTTGAACAAATTTCTGACCTGAAAGATTTCGATTCACCCAACTATCGGTTTAGTGAAACTGACTCAACAGCGGACAATTTGGTTTTTCTGCGCAAATAATCATTGATCCAGATTGAGGCACCGACTCCCAGTGGCTTCGGTGTCTTTTTTGCCATCATTATTGCTTGAAATCACTTTGATAAGTCCGCTCACTGACTGTGACAAAGCTAGTAAGATTGGCCAGCCACACTCAAATTATAAAAATCAAAAACGGGTATCCAAACTCTGGATACCCGTTTTGTGTTGTTCAAATAGTTTTATAAATCTCGAAAGCCAATATCTTTTCGGTAATAGAATCCTGACAAATCAAGCCGGCTTAACTCAGCGTATACTTTTGCCTGGGCACATTCCAGAGTCGAAGCATGATTGTATAACGTAAAGATTCGCCCGCCTGAACTGTAAAGTTTCCCATCTTCCTCTGTTACCCCGGCATAAAAAATATTCCGTGGTAAATCATCGGGCAGCGCAATATGTTGCTTGGGCGAAGTTGGGTATCCTGGAGCAGAAACCACGACGCCAAGATAGAACTCACCCTCCTGCCACTCAACTTTTGGCATTTGATGGTCGATCAAATCAGAGGTCATTTGGTAAAAATCACTCTTCAACTGGGGTAATAGAACTTGGGTCTCCGGATCACCCAGCCGCAAGTTGTATTCGATCACTTTTGGCCCCTGTTTGGTCAGCATGCAGCCGATGTAAATAATCCCGGCGAACTCTAAATCCTCTTTCGCCAGTCCAGCCATCGTTGGGTTAACAATCTTTTGAACTGTGGCATCCAAAACATCTTGGGTGATGTGTGGAACCGGTGAATAAGCACCCATTCCACCAGTATTCGGACCCGTTTCACCTTCATAAATCTTTTTGTGATCTTGTGAAATTGGAAAGATTACCTTCTTGTCACCGCCAACAAACAGCATCAGTGAAAATTCTTCACCTTCCAGAAATTCTTCAATTAAAATTTCACCGGCTTTATCAAGTGCGTGTTGGATGGTTGCTGCCAGGTCGGCTGAGTCTTTCACAATTGTGACTCCTTTACCGGCGGCCAGACCATTTTCCTTCACTACCAGTGGCAATGACAAACTCTCAGCGTACTTTTCGGCATCATCAAAGGTCGTAAATGTTTTGAACTGGGCAGTTGGAATGTTGTTTCGGGCCATGAATCCTTTCGCAAACGTCTTGTCACTTTCGAGGCGGGCGGCAGACTCATCTGGGCCGAATACCCGCAAACGAGCGGCGATAAAGGCATCAACAATCCCTTTGGACAACGGCACTTCCGGCCCAACGAACGTCAAATCAACCAGATGCTCTTTGGCAAACTCCACCAAGTTGGGAAAGTCCATTTCATCGATATCCACAATTTGAATGTTATCCTTCTTCATTCCAGGATTACCGGGAGCACAATAGACATTGGTAACCTGGGGACTTTTTAACATTGTTGCTGCAATTGCGTGTTCACGTGCACCGGATCCGATAACCAGAACATTTGTCATGATTTGATCTCCTTTTTGATTGTTGATGGTTGGTTTATGTATGAAGGCTGATGGACAGCCTTGTTGTGCTTATTTGATTTGTGGTTTTACTTGTTGGAAACGGTTAGGCAGCCAAGCCGAAACGTGCTCCTCGGGGCAACAACCTGCACCTAAGCCGGCTTTGGGCGAAATCAAAACCAATTTCCCCCAAAGCCAACTTAGGCTCCGGTTGTTAACCGCCCCGATCCGCACTCTGCTCGAAATGCGCTCCAATGCCCCTGCCCCCTAACGTGTAAGCCAAAAATTCAAACGATGAACGAAACCCGTTCATCATTTAAATTTCCGCCTTACACACCGGGGACACCCGGGGCTCGTCGCGCTCTGCTTCTAAAATACGCTCCGACGGGCCTGACCCTAACTTCCAAGGGTACTTTGATTACAGTCCCAAACCCAGGGACTTCAATCAAAGTACCCTTGGAAACCGGGTCAACCAGCCCTTGTCGCGCTCTGCTTCTAATGTCTAAAATGTCTTACCCCGGTCATCACCATGGCAATTCCAAACTTATCAGCCATTGCAATTGAATCCTTATCCTTGATACTGCCACCGGGTTGGATAATGGCCTTGATATCATGCTTGGCTGCGTATTCCACACAGTCATCCATTGGGAAGAAGGCGTCCGATGCCATAATGGCATTTTCGTAACCGTCCTTCGGCATTGCCTTTTGGATAGCAATCTTAGCTGAGTCAATCCGGTTAGGCTGACCCATGCCGACACCCAAAGTCTTGGTATCGGTTGTTACAACCACCGCGTTACTCTTAACGTGCTTAACCACGTGTTGGCCAAATTGCAAAGCCTTCAATTGCTGTTCAGTTGGTTGGACTTTGGTAACCACTTTGAAGTCAGGAATCTGATCAATTTCATGGTCGCTTTCTTGAATTAACATCCCCCCACTCACCGTGATTTCTTCGAAGCGATCAGGTTCGTTTCGGTGACTCAAATCAGCTTTCAGCAGACGAATATTCTTCTTTTTAGCTAAAATTTCAAATGCTTCATCAGTGTATGATGGCGCAATCACAATTTCCAAGAAAATTTTGTGCATCTTTTCGGCCGTCGCAGCATCAATTTCTCGGTTGACAGCAATAATTCCACCAAAGATCGACATCGGATCTGATTCATAAGCTTCATCCCAAGCCTTTTCGATGGTATCAGCCACACCAACCCCACATGGATTCATGTGCTTCATCGCAATAACCGTTGGTTGATCAAATTCAGCCACCATATTCAATGCAGCGTTAGCATCTTTGATGTTGTTGTATGATAACTCTTTACCATGAAGCTGGTTGGGAATAATCGACAGTTTTGACGGTAACGCCTTGCGGTAGAAGGCTGCCTTTTGGTGACTGTTTTCTCCATAACGCAATGACTGTTGCTTTTCGTAAGTTAAAGTCAGTTTTTCTGGAAATTCTTCTTCCGTCAAATAATTCGAAATGAGGGCGTCATATGCGGCAGTGTGTCTGAACACTTTAGCTGCCAAATGTTTTCTGAAATCGGCGTCATCAGTGTGTGCCTTCAGAGCATCAATCACTGGTTGATAGTCAGCTGGGTCAACGACTGTCAGCACGCCGGCAAAGTTCTTTGCGGCTGCCCGCAGCATTGATGGTCCACCGATATCGATTTGTTCGATTGCTTCTACTTGAGTGGTCTCAGGTTTTTCAATCGTCTGTTTGAATGGATACAGATTAACGGCAACCAAGTCAATGGGTGTAATGCCGGCATCTTTTAATTGTTTCATATGGTCGGGATCGTCACGCTTGGCAAGAATTCCGGCATGAATCTTTGGATGAAGGGTTTTAACCCGTCCATCGAGCATTTCTGGAAAACCGGTGACTTCTTCAACGCCGGTCACTTCAACGCCAGCGTCTTCCAAGGCTTTTTTGGTGCCGCCGGTCGAAACGATTTCAAAATCCAAATCCTTTAACTGTTTAGCAAAATCAACCAAATTACTTTTATCAGAAACACTTAAAAGGGCTCTTTTCGACATTAAATTTCTCCTCTTTCTAATAATTGTTTGACAACGCTTGGATATAACACGTGTTCCGTCGCATGAATCCGCTGTTCAAGGTCACTCAACTGGTCATCCTTGTGGACTGGCACCTCGCGTTGAGCAATGATTTTTCCGGAATCAATCCCGGAATCCACCCAGTGAACCGTGACACCGGTCGTATCGACACCAGCTTGATAGGCATCTTCAATCCCATGGCGGCCAGGGAACTTCGGCAGCAGGGCCGGATGAATATTAATAATTTTGCCTTCATACTTGGCTAACAAGGTGGGGCCGATGATCCGCATATAACCGGCCAAAATGATGAAGTCGATTTGGGCTTCCTCAAGCTTCTGGGCAATCACCGTTTCAGCGGCAGCTTTATTGGGATAATCTTTGAAGTTAATCACAAATGTTGGAACGGATTCCTTATGTGCCCGGTCGAGGACGTGAACGTTGGAATGATCACAAACCAACAACCTCACATTGAGCGGTAAGTGTTCTTTTTTGAAAGATTCCGTCAATGCTGTGAAATTGGTTCCCTCACCGGATGCAAATATCGCTATGTTTTTTACGTCAGATTTCATTGCTGATCCTTTCGAATGATTACTTGTTTGTCGCCAGAAATGAGCTTACCAACCCGTGAAACGGTTTCGCCAGCTGCTTTTAATTGTGATTCAACGGCATCGGCATCAGCTGGATGAACGGCAATTACCATGCCAAGTCCCAAGTTGAAGGTGTGCAAGAGATCATCAAATGATAAATGACCAATTTCTTGCAAGTCTGTCATGATCGCCGGCACCTGCCAACTGCCATACTCAAATTCTGCCGAAAGGTTATCCGGTAAAATCCTGGCAACATTTTCTGGTAACCCGCCACCTGTGATATGAGCGATTGATGCGATTTTGCCCTGCTCGATCACCGGTAACACTGATTTTACATAGATCTTGGTTGGGCGCAACAGTTCACGCTTCAAATCATGCTCACAGCCGGACAGCTGATCATTTAATGAATAGGCATTCTGTTTGAACAAGATGTCTCTAACCAAACTGAAACCGTTGGAATGAAGACCATTGGAGGCAAGTCCCAACAAGACATCCCCTTCACGCAAATTGTCAGGGCTTAAGAGCTTATCGGAATCAGCAATACCAACAGCAAATCCAGCTAAATCATAATGCCCATGAGTATACATATCGGGCATTTCGGCAGTTTCGCCACCAACCAATTTTGCCTGAGCCTGAGAAACCCCTTCGACCACGCCGGCTAAAATTGCTTTGGCTTTTTCGTTATCCAGGTGACCAACTCCGAGATAATCCAAGAAGAACAACGGCTTTGCGCCTTGGGCCAACACATCGTTGACACACATCGCAACCAGGTCGATCCCAATGGTTTGGTGTTGATTGGCTTTGATAGCGATCAACAATTTGGTTCCCACCCCATCCGTTCCAGAAACCAGAACCGGGTTTTGATAGACACCCAGCGACAAGGGAAACAACCCACCGAATGAGCCAAGGTCTTTATTGTTTGATAAATTCTTAATATCATCGACTAACTTGTAACCGGCGTTAATATCGACACCGGCCTTTTTATAGGCGTCCATTCGAATTACCTCATCTCATTGATTGTAGTTGGGCTTGATCACGGTCGTATTCTTCCTCGTAATCGTAAAGCGGGGTTGGATATTTGCCGTCAAAATATGCAACACAGAGACCCTTATTAGGTGCGTCGGTCTTCAAATTAACTGAATCAATCACCCCTTGAACACTCAGGAATCCCAAAGAATCAGCCCCGAAGATTTCGCGCATTTGTTCAATCGTCTTGTTAGCGGCAATCAGTTCGCGAACGTGCTGGATATCGATGCCGTAAAAACATGGATAACGCAGCGGCGGTGATGCAATCCGCAGGTGAACGGAGGCCGCCCCAGCATCCTTGAGTAATTTGACAATTCGGCGACTGGTGGTTCCGCGAACGATCGAATCATCAACCAACACCAGATTCTTACCCCGAACGACCCCTTTAACAGCAGAGAGTTTCATATTCATACCCTGTTCACGGAGTGCTTGAGTGGGTTCAATGAATGTTCTGGCAGAATATTGATTCTTCACCAGACCCATTTCATAAGGCAAGCCTGATTCTTCAGCGTATCCCATTGCCGCCGACAAGGACGAGTTGGGAACTCCAATCACCATATCGGCATTTTCAACCGGCTGTTCCTGAGCCAAGCGAGCCCCCATCCGTTTTCTGGCAGAATGGACATTAACACCGTAAATGTCAGAGTCGGGGCGAGCGAAATAAATAAATTCCATCGAGCAAATCGCCAACTGAGTATCGTCGGTATATTTATCAACGGTGATGCCGGAAGCATCAATTTTAATTAACTGACCTGGTTGAACGTCAAATTTGAACTCAGCGCCAACAGCATCCAAGGCGCAAGTTTCGCTGCAGACGACGTAAGCACCATTTGGCAGCTGACCGACAACGAGCGGCCGAAAGCCATTGGGATCAAGGGCAGCATACAAGCGATCCTTAGTCATGACCAAGTAGGCAAACCCACCCTTAATGATGTTGAGGGCTTCTTTCATCTGGTCGTCCAAGTTGTCTTCTTGGCTCAACCGGATCAAATGCATCAGGTTTTCAGTATCGGAACTGGAATGATAGATCGCACCACGGTCTTCCAAGTTCTTTCGAATTGAAATGGCGTTGGTTAAATTACCATTATGAGCAAGCGCAAATTGGGTATCGCTAAAGTTAAAGGGCAGCGGTTGAATATTTTCCAATAAGTTACTGCCGGCAGTCGAGTAGCGAACGTGACCGATAGCAGCTTGACCGGTCATTTCATCAACCGCGTTGGGTGAATCAAAGACGTCGGTCAACAAGCCAAACCCCCGCTTGGTGGTCAAATGGCCTTCATTATTAACCGTAATCCCGGCACCTTCTTGGCCACGATGCTGGAGGGCAAATAAGCCAATGTAGGTCAATTTGGCAGCGTCAGGCGTTCCCCAAACACCAAAGATCCCACATTCTTCATTTAAACTTTTTACTTCAGACGGCATGGCAATGCCCCTTTCCAAATACCAAATGCTTTATCAACATCAAGATCAAAGTAACCATCATTGGCTTGGACAAATAGGTGATTGTCATCGACTACCTTTCCAAGCTTTTCTGCGTCATTGCCAACTAATTGCTCAAATTCGGCCTGCTTTTCTTGTGGAACTGAAACGACAAATCTTGATTGGCTTTCGGAGAAGAAGTCAGCAACGGTTAAGTTACCTGACAGGTCAACGCCAAGCTGATTGCCAAAAGTACTTTCAGCAATAGCAGTAATCAGACCGCCCTCAGAGATGTCATGAGCTGAATTCAACAAATGTTGTTGAATGGCAGCTGTAATTAATTTTTGAATTTTCACTTCATAATCTAAATCAAAATTGAAGAGCTTGCCGGCAATTTTTCCGGTTTGCATTTTTTGAATTTGAGAACCGTTAAATCCCGGTTCAGTTCGACCAACTACATAAACCAGGTCGCCGGCTTGCTTAAAGTCTTGAGTCGTGATGTGGTCCAGGCCCTTGATCAGGCCAACCATCCCCACCATTGGCGTAGAATAGACTGGAATATTATCGTATTCATTGTTAAGGGAAACGTTACCGGAAATGACAGGAGCTTCAAACTTTTCACAAGCCTCACTCATTCCCATCACTGCTTGATCCAATTCATAGAACTGATCGGGCTTTTCAGGATTACCAAAGTTCAGGCAATCGGTAATTCCCAACGGTACGGCACCAGATGCAACAATGTTGCGGGCAGCTTCAGCAACCGCCATGGCACCCCCGACTCGAGGATTCAAGTAGAGGTAGCGACCATTAACATCAGTTGTGATTGCCAAGGCCTTGTCGTGGTGTCGCACCCGGACAACGGCGGCATCGGATCCAGGAGCCACAACCGTGTTGGTTTGAACCTGGGTATCATAGGTTTCATAGATACTTTCCTTAGAAGCAATGGTTAATTGGCCAAGCATTTCTTTCAAGGTTTCAGTTGGGTTGCTAATTTGAGGTTGATACTGATTCTCATCGGCATTTTTCAAGTGTGCTGGTACAGCTGATTCACGGTGATAAACCGGTGCTTGAGAAGCCAGGGAGTCAACCGGCACATCAGCAACGACTTTGCCGTGGTGAAGAAGTTTGTAATTATGGCCTTCAGTCACGTGGCCAATAACGACGGCGTTAACGCCATGGTCCTTAAAGACATTCAAAACTTCATCTTCATGACCGGCTTTGACACACAACAGCATCCGTTCCTGCGACTCTGAAAGCATTAATTCAAAGGCGGACATCCCGGCTTCACGTTGTGGGACCAAATCCAAATTCAATTCCATTCCGTTGCCGCCAGCCTTGGAGCCCATTTCTGCCGAAGATGAAACCAGTCCAGCAGCACCCATATCTTGAATTCCGACTAAGGCGTCCGAATGATTGTTGATGACGTCAAGGCAACCTTCCATCACCAGCTTTTCTTCAAATGGATCACCAACTTGAACGGCTGAACGTTGACTTTCATGTTCAGAATCAAATTGGAAAGAAGCAAACGAGGCCCCGTTAATCCCATCACGACCGGTTTTATGGCCAACGTAGATAATACTGTTACCAACGCCGGCAGCTGCACCAACTTCAATCTTATCGAGATCCATCAAGCCGACAGACATCACGTTAATCAGTGGGTTGTGGGCGTAGGCATCGTCAAATGCCGTATCTCCGCCAACCGTTGGGATCCCAATACAGTTCCCATAAGCACTAATGCCGGCAACAATTTGTTGAATAAAATACTTGTCCGCATCGGTTTTCGGTTCGGCAAATCGCAAGCTGTCCATGCTGGCAATTGGTCGGGCACCCATTGAGAAGATGTCTCGTAAAATACCACCAACGCCGGTCGTGGCCCCTTGGAAAGGTTCAACTGCTGAAGGGTGGTTATGGCTTTCAGCTTTGAAAACAACTCCTTGATTATCGCCAATATCAATAATACCGGCACCTTCACCTGGTCCTTTGACAACGTGTTTGCCTTTGGTAAAGAACTTTTTAAGAACCGGCTTGGAGTTTTTGTAAGAACAATGTTCACTCCACATTCCTGAGAACAAACCGACTTCGGTGTAGTTAGGCAGCCGATGCAAGACATCATCTTTAATCAAACCATATTCGTGGTCTGTCAATCCCATCGATTGGTACAACTTGTTATCACGAATTTGTTCTGGTGTCGCTTCAGTTGTTTGATCCATTACACTATTCATAGATTACCCCTCGACTTTTAATGTGATTAACGATCGACTGGAAGACGCCCTTCCCGTCATCAGACCCAAGCATTGCTTCAACGGCCCGTTCCGGGTGGGGCATCATGCCAAGAACGTTGCCGGCTTTATTGGTGATGCCGGCGATATTATCAACGCTCCCATTTGGATTATTGGCATACTTGAAAACGATTTGATCATTGGCAACCAGTTCCCGCAAAGTATCTTGGTCACAGTAATAATTGCCGTCACCATGCGCAATCGGTAAGCTGATCAACTGCCCAGCTTGATAAGCTGAGCTAAACATCGAGTGGTCATTATTAACGACCAGAGGTTCAGTCTTGCAGATAAACTTGGCAGAAACGTTCTTCTGCAAGCTTCCTGGCAGTAATCCGGCTTCGGTTAAAATTTGAAATCCGTTGCAAATTCCCAGAACTGGTCGACCACTTTTGGCAAAATCCTGTAATGCAGGAATAATCGGTGAAAAGCGGGCAATGGCACCACTTCGTAAGTAGTCACCATATGAGAAACCACCAGGAATCAGAACAGCGTCAAAGCCGGCAAGTGAATCGTTCTTGTAAGAAACCAGTTCAACATCTTCTTTGATGATATCTTTAATTGCATTGTAGAGGTCCATTTCACAGTTGGATCCTGGAAAAGCAAGGACAGCAAATTTCATTGGGCAGCCTCCGTTTCAACAATCTCATAGTGGTAATTTTCCATGTTGTAATTAGCGAGCAATTTGTCACAAATTTCGTTAATTTCTTTATCAATCTCTGCTTTGGATTTGCCGTCAGCAATGGTTAATTCAAAGTATTTACCCAGCTTAACGTCCTGAACATCGCTGTATCCCAACCGTTTCAATGCTTTATGCACGGCTTCTGCTTCGGGATTTAAGATTGATTTCTTGTAGTTAACATAAACTTTTGCAAGAGCCATTATTTAACATCCTCCACTTTTTCAAGGCGGCCAAGAATTTCTTTATATACTGGTACTAAGGCACCGAGGCCTTTTCTGAAGACATCTTTATCAAGTGACTTTTGCGTATCGCGGTCAATTAATCGGCAGCTGTCAGGAGAAATTTCATCGGCCAAAATCAATTGGTTGTCGGAATCAATGCCAAATTCAACTTTGAAGTCCACCAGATCAATGTTCATTTCTGAGAAAATTTCTTTAAGGCGGTCATTAACTTTCAGTGCAATCGCCCTCATCTGATTCATTTGATCTTCGGTTGCCACCTTCAAAGCCTCAGCTTGGAAATCGTTAATGAATGGATCATCCAATTCATCGCTCTTATAGAAAAATTCTTGAACCGGCTTGTCGAATTTCATTAAATGCTTAACGGCAAATTTCTTTTCAAAACTGCCGGAAGCAAAGTTTCTGACAACTGTTTCCAATGGAATAATCTTTACCCGTTTAACCAACTGATTGTTGGAATCAATTTGCTTGATAAAGTGGTTCTTAATACCATGATTGGCGAGGTCCTTGAAGATCAAGGCTGAAATTTCACAGTTTGTTTGACCCTTGCCTGCCATTTGAACTTTTTTCTTGCCGTTAAAAGCCGTTACTTGATCCATGTAGTGAACCCACATGATGTCAGGATCGTTGGTCGTGTACATTTCCTTAGCCTTACCTTTATACAACAAATCTTTTTTCACAATTTCAGTCATTTTAGTCTTCTCCCTTTAACATGTCGGTTGATTTCAGTAACTGGTCGATGTTGTCACCAACGACGGTAACGTGGCCCATTTTGCGTTGTGGTCGAATCTCTGCCTTGCCGTAATCGTGGAAGTGCCATTCCGGATGTTCCTTGAGTAGATTGCGGGCAAGGGTTAAATCGGTTCCTAACAGGTTTCTCATCACTGCGGGTTTTTCCTGAACAATTTCAGGAATCGGCAAGCCGCAGATGCTTCGAATATGTGCTTCAAATTGAGAGATGTTGCAGGCTTCGATCGTGTAGTGACCGGAGTTATGTGGACGCGGTGCCAGTTCATTAACCATGACGTCTTGGTCATCAATTACAAACAGTTCAATGCCTAGAACCCCATATAAATCAAGCTGATTAGCGATAGTTTCGGCATACTGTTTTGCTTTAGCATGGACCGTCTTGGAAAATCTGCCTGGGGCAATCGTCGTATGAAGAATGTGATTCTTATGACGATTTTCAACCAGTGGGAAGGTAATCACTTTGCCATTCAAGTCTCGCGTAACCATAACGGAGGCTTCAGCAATGAAGTCTTGGCGGGCTTCCAAAATACATTCCGCTTTGGAGTACAGTGACGAGGCTTCAGCAAGATCGTCGGCAGAATTAATATCCATCTGACCGTGACCATCATAGCCACCGGAAACGGTTTTGAGAATTGCCGGATAGCCAACTTCGTCAACAGCAACTTTAAGTGACGCTTCATCGGACACCGCAGCAAACTTGGTTACCGGAATGCCACAATCCTTGATGAAATTTTTCTCGTTCAAGCGCTGCCCAGTGATATGAAGTAAGTTGACGCCTTGAGGCAGCTCAGCCACCTTCTTTGCCTTGAGCAGTGAATCTTCGTCGACATTCTCAAACTCGTAGGTTAACACATCGCTTTGTTCAGCCAACTTCATCAATGAGTCAACGTCGTCATATTCGGCAACAATTTGGAAATCAGCAACTTGCCCAGCCGGAGCGTGAGGTGTTGGATCTAAGATGCCCACGTGATACCCCATCGACTTGGCAATCAGTGCCATCATCTGTCCGAGTTGGCCGCCACCGACAATGCCAATCGTAGCTGGCGGTAAGATAGTTTTAATCAAACTGCTGCTCACTGTTTTTGGCCTCCACTCTCTGGGTTTCTTTTAAATCAGCCAACTTCTTCGCGATAGCTGAGTCAGTTGTTCCTAAAATTTGAGCTGCCAATAAGGCGGCGTTCTTGGCACCAGCCTCACCAATACTGACGGTGGCGACCGGAGCCCCAAATGGCATCTGGACAATTGAAAGCAATGAGTCAACACCATTTAATGTTCGTGTTTTCATCGGAACTCCAATGACAGGAAGTGTCGTGTTGGCTGCAATCATTCCCGGCAAATGAGCTGCGCCACCAGCACCCGCAATGATAACTTTCATGCCCTTGTCCCTAGCTGTCTTGCCAAATTCTTGAAGTTCATCGGGCATTCGATGAGCTGAGATAACGTGCTTCTCATAAGGGATTCCAAGACTTTCAAGTTGTTCACAAGCCAGTTTCATCGTTGGCCAATCAGAAATTGATCCCATTGCCACACCGACAACGTTTGCCATTCCAACCACTCACCTTTTCAAATTTATTTAGTGTCTATAGGATACTTGCCATCATCATGGAAGTCAACGTCATTGTTCGTGTTTAAAACGATATATTGCAACTTTTACCAAAAATATTTGATTAATTTACGTGTTTGGAGCCGTCCAAGTTTCAAAAGATGGTCAATTTTTAACGACCGTGGACCTGTCCACCACCAAATACGCTTAGTTAAAGTATCAACCGAGATGTTATGATTGAAGCAAGTAGATTGCCATTTGGAGGTAACACTAATGAAATTCAGAACACTTGGTAAAACTGGTTATAGTGTCAGCGAGGTTTCCCTTGGTACCTGGCAGTTAGGTGGAAAATGGGGCACCCCGTTTGACCCTAAAGATGCTCGGGACACACTCGAGGAAGCTTATGATCGTGGTGTCAACTTCTTTGATACAGCTGATGGCTACCAAGATGGCCAAAGTGAAAAAGCCGTGGGTGAATTTGTCAGGAATCATCCTGATGTTCACTACACGACTAAAATTGGCCGAAAAGAAATGCCCTTGGATATTAAGCACTTTGACCCGACTCACTTGGACCGGTACGTTGATGAGTCATTGCAAAACATGGGTGTCGACTCATTGGACATGGTGCTGCTGCACTGCCCGCCAATGATGAATTACTACATGCCTGAAACCTTTTTGAACTGGACAAGCTCAAGCAAGCTGGAAAAATTCAGAACTACGGTGTCAGTGTCGAGCGGGTCGAAGAAGGCATCAAAGCCCTCAGTTATGACATCTCGGCTGTCGAGATCATCTTCAACATGTTTCGCCTTCGTCCTGCCGATCTCTTCTTTGGCTTAGCGAAGAAAAATAACGTCGGCATTTTGGCCCGGGTTCCACTGGCAAGTGGTCTTTTGACCGGAAAATTTACCGCGGACACCAAGTTTGCACCCGAAGATCATCGAACAACTAATCGGCATGGTGAACAGTTCGATAAAGGTGAGACCTTTTCCGGCGTTGACTACCTGACCGGCGTTAAAGCTGCTGCCGAACTGAAGCAACGTTTGGGAACCGATAATCTTGCAGCAATGGCTTTGCGTTTCATCCTAATGTATGACGCCGTTTCTGCGGTCATCCCTGGTGCAAGTAATCCCACTCAAATCGAGCGCAACACCACTGCAGCGGATCTACCCGCGCTGACTGATGCTCAGATGCAAATTGTCCGTGACGTTTACGATCAACACATCAAAAATCCAGTTGAATATCTCTGGTAATTTGTTCTTGATGGCAATCTGCCATCACTCGTCCAGTGAAGTAGTGTGCCCTTAAGGAGTGGTGAAAATGAGAACTCGGCGGATTATACTGACTAGTGCAATCAGTATCTGCGTCCTGTTAATATTTGTCTCAATCAATGTTGCACTCATTGGCCTCATTCTGGTATTGTCATGGACAAGCTATCAGCTTCTGATCAAAAAAGACTATACGTTGCTGCAGACTAGCATGTTTCAAAATGCCTCACTTAGGATGCCGGATTTTGATAAATTAAGTCAGGAACAAATTTCAACCTATCAGCGGACAGCTTATCGGGTTGGCTGGTGGATCCTGGCAAGTACGATTGCCTGTGTTATCGTGCTGATTTGTTTGAATCTTTGAATTCGAAAAAATGATATTAAAAAAGTTCCGGGGCAAATTTTGCTTCGGAACTTTTTTCGTATCTAGGTTAATGATTAATCTTCGTCGTCTTCCTCGTCCAAGCCCTCTCGCGGTGTCTTCCCAAGTAAGGCCTGCAAGGTAGCGATGTTGTGGTTGTTATCCCGCAGTACGCCAACCAAATGTTGTGCCAAGACTGGACGGTCTTCTTTTTCAGCCAACTTAATTGCCCGGGTGACAAACATGTTCTCAGTGTCATAGTCATGGACGAAGTCGTTGACCAGCCACTCTGCAGATTCATATTTATTCTGGCCATTTTCTTCCAGCATGGTGTACTCCGTGAATTCCTTTTGGGTACTTGGCGTGATTAACGCTTCATCGATTAAGACCGTGCCCAAGGCATCCTTTTGGTCATACGCCTGCTTAAGTAAGTCGCCGAATAGGACTTTCAGCTGTTGGGCCGACATTCCCTTCACATACCATTTTGCCATCTGGAGTTTGTTGGATAAAACTTCCAAATTGGCAACAATGTGGCCAGTCATCGCACCAGCCGTTGGGGTATGGTGGTCGATATCTGCTTGCTTAACTTCTGCTTCAAATAATTTTTCTGGGGTTGCTGTTGTCATATTCTTCACCTATTTCACTTTCATTGATTGAACTTCATAGCCTAAATCAGTTACCGTGTCTGACAGTTTGTCTGCGGAAATTTTATCGCCGTCAAAATCAGTTTTGACTTTGGCTGCATTGAACAACACTTTGACGTTTTCCACACCATCCTGCTTTTCAAGTGCGCCCTTGATTTTCTGCATGCATGACGGGCATGACAGCGCGTCTAATTGTAAAATTGCTTTACTCATATTGATAACCTCCATCTCATTTACTGTTTTAATGATAAATCATATTCGCCAACTGATAATTGATCTGGATCAAGTTTGGCGGCTTTTGGTTGATAATTAATTAATCGCATTGCGTTGAAGATGACAACCAGGATACTGGCTTCATGGACAAACATTCCGCTGGCCATGTAAATAAAGCCGAGAATCAAGCCAATCAGTAGGGCGGCAACCGTCGCAATGGCAATAAAAATGTTCTCCTTGGTGTTGATGACCGTTTTTTTGGAAAGTCCATATGCATGGATCAATTCATCGAATCCTGATGACATCAAGACGACATCAGAGGTTTCAACTGCCACGTCGGTTCCACTTCCCATGGCAATTCCGATGTCAGCGGTTACCAATGACGGACTGTCGTTGATGCCGTCGCCGACAAAGGCAACCTTGTGGCCTTCCTGCTGGAATTGTTTAACGTATTCGACTTTTTGTTCCGGCAAAAGTTCTGCGTGCACTTCGTCGATGCCGATTTGTTCTGCAACGGCATTGGCGGTCTGCAGGTTATCACCGGTCAGCATAACCGTCTTCTTGATGCCGAGTGACTTGAGGGTTGCCAGGCTTTGCTTAACGCCTTGACGAATCACATCCGAGATCCCAAGAATGGCTTGAATTTGCCCGTCGAAGGCAACGATAACCGTTGAGCTGCCTTCGCCTTGGATGTTTTCCAAGTCTAGACGTTGCTCAGACGTCAAATCAACGTTTTCATCGTTCATCATTCTCAAGTTACCAATTAAAACATTCTTACCGTTGGCAGTTGCCTTAACGCCACGGCCTTTGACTGTGTCAGCATCGGCAACTTGAACGTCATCAAACGGAATATGATGATCAGCTGAGAATTTAACAACCGCTTGTGCCAACGGATGATCCGACTGCTTTTCAACGGCTGCAGCAATTTGCAAGGCCAACTGGTCTTTTGAGTAGTCTTTGAACTGAGTAACCGCCGTTTTCCCTTCAGTCAGGGTCCCGGTCTTATCGAATACCAACGTGTCGACATTGGCAAAGGTGTTCATCACTTCACCGCCCTTGATCAAAACACCGTTTTTCGCACCATTACCAATTCCAGCCACGTTTGAAACCGGGGCGCCGATAACCAAGGCCCCAGGGCATCCCAAGACCAAAACGGTAATCGCTAATCGGAAATCTTTGGTAACCAAGCCCACAATCAGTGCAATGATCAAAACTGCCGGAGTGTAATAAGTCGCAAATTTGTCAATAAACTTTTCCGCTGGAGACTTGGTGTCTTGAGCATCCTCAACCAGTTCAACAATTTTGCCAAACGTGGTGTCGTCGCCAACCTTGGTTGCCCGAACTTTAAGTGTTCCGTTGTCTAAGATGGTGCCAGAGAATACCTGATTGCCAGTGCCCTTAGTGACTAATTTTGATTCGCCGGTAATACTGGCTTCGTTGATGTGACCGGATCCATCCACAATTTCACCGTCAACTGGAATCTGACCGCCGGCTTTGACCAAGACGACGTCGTCAACGTCGACAAAGTCAACATCAGTCTCCTCAGTGTTGCCGTCATCGTCTACAACCATTGCCGTAGTCGGTGCCATTTCCGTCAAATCTTTAATTGAGTGGCGGGTTTTGGCCAACGTTTTGTCTTCCAAAAACGTCCCAAATAAGAACAAGAAAGTGACGATTGCTGATTCATTGTACTCGCCAATGATGAAAGCGCCAATCACAGCAATACTGACAAGTAATTCGATGCTGATCGTTTTAAATCGGAGTGCGGAAACTGCCCGAAGAACGATCGGCACAGCCGAGATAATTGAAGCGGCGATAAATGAAACCGTGTAGACCATATCGCTGTCAACAACTTTCCCCAAGAGGCCTACGCCAATTAATACTGCCGTTATCAGTGTAATTTGATTTGTATGTTGATTAATATATCTTTGGAATTTCATAATCTCCCGCTCCATTTCTCAATTGATGTCTTTAGTATATGGTGGTTCGGTCGATAAAGAATTGACGTGGATCAAGTTTGAAATTTTGTTTGGTAATTGATGGCGAATATTTTTTGGTTTTTCGGTGATTCGCGATGGTGACGTTTCAGAGAGCATGTCGATCGTTAAACTTTCAGCGATCGACCTTCCCCTGGTCATCGTGATTCTGGTTGTCGCACTAATCGTTGCTTTAAAAATCACCCACTGCCTGCTTAGTACGTTAGATTTGCAAAAGAAAGATTAGGCCAATGTCAATCTTTCTTTTGCATTCCGGTCTTATATCTACCATAATTGAGCTAATAAGGATAAGGGAGGATTCCAACAATGAAAATTATCGTGATTGGTGCAACTGGCCGGGTTGGTTCAAACGTTGTCGCCAAACTCGCCAAAAATTCTGCAGACGAAATCTATGCCGGTGCCCGCAAGCCGGAAAAAGTGCCAACGTCTGAGAACGTGACGCCGTTTAAATTGGATCTCAATGACGGGATGGATGAGATTAAAGAGGCCTTACCAGAAGCCGATGCAATTATCTTCACTGCCGGATCGGGTGGTCGAGACCTGCTTAAAATTGACTTACATGGTGCCGTCAAAGTCATGCAGGCAGCCGAAGAAAAAGAAATCAGCCGTTTTGTCATGCTGAGTTCCAAGGGATCATTGTCACCAGACGAATTCGCCGACTCTCCGCTTGAGAATTACTTGATCGCCAAATACTATGCTGACGAATGGTTGATTCACAACACCAATCTGGACTATACAATCCTCCAGCCAACCGCGTTGGTTGAAAAAACCGGGTCAGGCAAAGTGACTTTGGGAGCCTATAGCACCAATGAAAATAGCATCGATAATGTCGCCGACGTATTAATTGGTTTAGTCGAAAACCATGCCGGCATCAAAGAAGTCATTGAGATGAGTACCGGGAATGAACCGATTCCTGAAGCCATTAATGAGTTAAATTAACAAAGAATATCGTGATACAGAGTATGTAATAAGGGCCGGAACACATTGAAGCAGCACTTGTGTTCCGGCCCTTAATGTTAGTTTTAATTACATATACCAATTAGCGGGCTTCACCTTTTTAATAAAATTTGATATCTTAAAGACGCCTTACCCAGCGCCATTGGCACCGTTTCCATCGCGATTAGATACATTCTAATTTTCTAACCAATTTCAAAAAGTGCTGGACGTTCCAAAAATATGATGTTAGAATTTATGACATTAAAAGAGAAGGAAGCGATGTTATGAATGCTGCAAATACTTCGTTCATGATTTTATCCAGTATTTTGGTCTTATTCATGACTCCCGGATTGGCGTTTTTCTATGGGGGCCTGGTTTCAAAACGAAACGTGGTTAACACGATGCTGTCGGTTTTCATTATGACCGGTGTTGCCATTGTTCTTTGGATCGTGATTGGTTACTCGTTATCATTTTCCGGAGACATTGGCGGAGTCATTGGAACCGTGAAGAACTTTTTCATGAATGGCGTTGATCTGACTTCATTGACGGCAACCAAGATTCCGACTGGGATTTTTTCAGTATTTGAAATGATGTTTGCTATTATTACCCCTGCCTTATTCGTAGGTGCCGTTGTTGGCCGGATCAAATTCAACTTTTTGTTGGTTTTCTTGATTCTTTGGTCGATTATCATTTACTACCCAATGGTCCATTTGGTTTGGAGCCCACACGGTATCCTTTATGGATTAGGCGTATTGGACTTTGCCGGCGGAACCGTTGTCCATATTAATGCCGGTGTCACTGCCTTTGTCCTTTCCGCTTTCTTAGGGAAACGGGTTAAATTCGGCGACATCCCTCACACCCACTACAATTTACCATGGGTATTGCTTGGTGCCACCATCTTGTGGATTGGCTGGTACGGATTTAATGCCGGTTCAGCACTCGGTGTTGACAACATTGCGGCTCAGGCAACCATTACGACGACCATGTCAACCGGTACTGCAATGGTTACCTGGATGATCTTGGATATGGTTATCAGCGGTAAGCCAACCCTGGTTGGTGTTTGTACCGGAACGCTTTGTGGACTAGTTGGTATCACCCCTGCCTGTGGCTTTGTAACAATCGCCGGATCATTTTGGATTGGCATGTTCTCAACTTTCGCCAGCTACTTCTTCGTTAACTATTTGAAAGATCGAATTGGTGTTGACGATGCTTTGGATGCCTTTGGCTGCCATGGTGTCAGCGGGATCGTCGGCAGTATTGCCACCGGTTTATTCGCTACCAAGAGCGTCAACCCGATTGTTGCCCACAATGGCGCCTTTTATGGCGGCGGTTGGCATCAAATTACCGTCCAGATCGTCGCAACTTTGGCAACGATTATCTTTGTTACCATCGCGGCTTCAGTGATTATCAAATTACTGAGTTTAGTGATGCCAATGCGAGTTGACCGTAAAGAAGAAAAGCTTGGTTTGGATAAAGGTGAGCACGGTGAAGAAGTTGATTATACCGTTGACATGAGCGACAACCTTGACGCCTACCGTTCAGATTTGAACCTGTATTCCAAGGAATTCAGAGGCCAGTTAGGTGGACTGGATCCTAATAAGGACCCTCATTTGCATTGAGTTAGACATTCATAACATAAAAAGCAAAAAGACCGGAACAGGCGTTGAAAAGCGCCTTGTTCCGGTCTTTTTGCAGTCAAGTTACTTTAAATTCAATTACTTCTTCAAAATAGCCAGCATAGCACCATTAAAATCGTCTAAATCATCAGGAGTGCGGCTGGTAACCAAATTACGGTCAACCACCACCGGCTGATCTTTCACACGGGCGCCGGCATAATACAAATCCGGTCGAACAGTCAGGTAGGCGGTCATTGTCCGACCAGCCGTCAAGCCGGTTTGGATGAACAGTTGCGGACCGTGGCAAATCGCAAAAGTTGGTTTGTCGTCCATCAAAAAGGCTTTGACGAAATTAACAAATCGATCATCAGCTCTCAGTTGATCTGGTGAAAAGCCGCCAGGGATCAATAAGCCGTCAAACTCATCCGGCTTCACGTCCCCGATTCCCTTATCGGCAGTCAACTTAGTGCCGTGTTTGCCGACGATTTGATTGCCAGCTTCATTTTCAATGGTTACCACCTCATGGCCGGCATTCTTGAGTGCTTCAACCGGTGATGTGTATTCAATATCTTCAACATCGTTGGTCACGATGACAGCTACTTTACTCATCAAATTCATCCTTTCTTGTTCCAAGATACTATCTACTTTATACTAGGTATCAAAATGATACAATAACGCACTTTCAGGTGCCTAAAATCTTGGAGGGATACAAATGACTGATGTCATCAGAAAAGATGTCAAAGACCGTCTGAAAAACGGTGACTACAACTGTTCCAAGGAGCTCACTTTATCGATGTTCAGCGGCAAATGGAAATTGGTCATCTTATTTCACTTGGGAACTGACGGCGCCTACCGCTTTAACGAATTAATGCGGCTGTTACCCAAAGTCACCCACAAAGTGCTCACCAATCAGCTGCGGGAAATGGCTGAAGACGGCCTCATTACCCGGCATGTCAACTCGGGATCTCAAACAAAGGTAACCTATGAAATCACCGAGCTCGGTCAATCACTGATGCCCATTGCCAATCAGATGTATGAATGGGGCGAGAATCGGATCAAAGCCCTTAAAGTGACTCCACAATTCAGTGTCAACGAAGAAGTTGAGCGGGAGGCAGCCAAATGACCTATTCCAGAACCGAATCAATTGAATTGGTAAATATGTGCATGATTTACAATCCAGCCACTCAAGAAGTCTTGGTGGAAGATAAAACCGACGTCGCCTGGAAATTTGGCCACACTTTTCCCGGCGGCCACGTTGAAAAAGGTGAGAGTCTTTACGACGGCATGGTTCGAGAAGTATTTGAGGAAACCGGCCTGACGGTCAGTCAGCTCGAATCCTGTGGAACTGTTGAATGGTTCAACGAAAGCCCTGCCTACCGCCGGCTCGGATTTCTCTTCCGCACCAGTCATTTCTCAGGCACCCTCAAGCAGTCTGAGGAAGGCAAAAATTATTGGCTGCCGTTAAAGGACCTCAACGAAGCTAATACAGCTGAAAGTTTTATGAAATTCCTGCAGATCTTCACCGACCCCCACATCGTTGATGCAACGTCGCCGGTCATGAACGGATCGTTAACCATAATCCCCAAAGACGACCATTCCCCAAAAGCGTAATATAATAAAGTTGTCATCCGAATCATTCCTTTGAGGAGGTGCAACATGAAAAAATATTTAATTATTTATAATGGCAGTGCCGGTAAAAGCGACAACGAAGCGATTGCCAAAAAGGCTCAATCCTTATTGGAAAGCAATGGCAAGTCGGTGACCCTTAGTCAAACCAAGTCACGTGATGATGCGGTCAAACAGGCCCAAAAATCACCCGAAAACTATGACTGCCTGATTACGATTGGCGGTGATGGATCGATCAATACCGCCTGTGAGGGCTTCTTGAAGGCTGGCCAATCAATTCCGCTGGGAATCATTCCTGGCGGCACGATCAATAATTTTGCCAGAGCCCTTCACATCCCTCTGAACACCGATCAAGCCATTAACAATCTGTTGGATGGCTCACCAGCAGAGGTCGACCTCGGGGCTGTGGGGAAAACACCAATGGTCAGCAGCCTCACCCTGGGAAGATTGGCAGATATCGCTCGAAACGTCAAGGACGACGAAAAGAAGCGCTTTGGCAAAATGATTTATTTGGTCAAAGGCTTCAAGGAGCTGTTCACCAATCGTTCTTACAAATTAAAAATCACAGCCAATGATCGCTCCGAAGTCTTGCGAGCCCAGATTCTACTGATCACGACGACCAATTCGGTTGGTGGTTTCATCGCCTTTAATCCGGATGCGTCCTACGACGATGATTATCTCCATGTCTTCTTGCTGAAGAGCTTCACTCCCATGAAACTACTCACCTACTTGAGTTATTTCATCACCGGCAATCTCAAAAATGCCCAGGGGGTTCGCTATTTTAAAACCACAACCGTTAAAATAGATAACCTGTCAAAACGCGACATTCAGGCCAGAATCGATGGGGATCCAGCGATGTCTCTGCCAATTACCGTCACAACCAAGAGTGACTTTTTACAGGTAATTGTGCCAAGAGCATCGCACGAAGAATCTTGATCCTAGGATTTAAACAAAATAACAATGGCACGCAAAAGAAGCCGGGAGGTAACGAACAAAACGTTATCTCCCGACTTCTTTACTTTTCAGTCAATTTATTTTACGTTCATTATTCTTGAGGATCAAGTGCAACCAAGCCACCGGCAAGGTTACCCATGTTAGGCTTGTCAGTCTTGACGATCAACTGCTCGTTAACAAAGGCCATCTGACCAATGTGGCTCATTTCACGGCCGTAACCTGAAAGTTTAACCCCACCAAATGGCAATTCAGGTAAGGTGGACATGAAGTTGTTAACAAAGACCATTCCAGTTTCGATTTGTGAGGCAACTTCTGCACCGTGATCAGCATCGCCGGCAAAGACAATGCCACCAAGTCCGTAAGGGTTGTCGTTGGCCAAGTCGATTGCTTCCTGCTCACTGTGAACCTTGTAAACAGCAGCGATTGGACCAAACATTTCTTCACTGTATGCTGGGTTATCTTTGTCAATATCCGTTAAGATCGTTGGCATAAAGAATTGACCAGGTAAGTCAATTGGTTCATTACCATAAACAACTTTGGCACCAGCTGCGATAGCATCGTCCAATTGTTTCTGTAACTTGTTCTTTGATTTTTCGGTGTTCATTGGTGCTAAGGTCGTCTTAGGATCCATTGGATCGCCAGGCTTCAAACCAGCAAACTTCTTCTTCAAATTCTCCACAAATTCATCGTAAACATTGTCCATCACGATGAATCGCTTGGATGAAGTACATACTTGACCAGTGTTGTAAATTCGGGCACGCCATGCAATGTCATTGACATCATCCATGTTGGCATCACCTAAAACAACAAATGGATCCATTCCACCAAGCTCCATGGTGTTCTTCTTAAGCGCTTTACCAGCGGCGCCGGCAACAGCTGTACCACCACGCTCAGAACCAGTTAAGGCAACCCCTTGAACACGAGGGTCATCAATTGCTTCAGTCACTTGGTCGTATGAAAGGAACAAGTTAGTCAACGAACCTTTAGGCGCACCGGCTTCGGCGACAACGTCAGCAAACATTTTAGCTGATGTTGGCGTGTTGGCAGCGTGCTTTAAGATCATTGGATTTCCAACCATAAAGTTAGGTGCAAACACACGCATGATTTGGTAGTAAGGGAAGTTCCAAGGCTCAACCATCATAACAACTCCGGTTGCGTGATGTTGAATTTCAGCATCACCGGTTGCAATGGTATCGATCTTTTCAGGCTTCAGTAAGTCCTCACCATGATCTGCGAACCAGTCAGCAATGATCGCAACCAGTTCAACTTCACCCTTTGATTCACCGATTAATTTACCCATGTCAATCGTACATGCACGAGCTAATTCATCTGAGTGCTCACGCAGCTTGGAAGCAACGTTATGCAGAATTTTGGCTCGCTCAGAAATATCTTGCTTCTTCATCGTTTCGTATAAATCATGACCCGTTGCCAAGGCTGATTGTAATTCGTCCTCAGTCGCAAATGGGTACTCCTTCACAACTTCATTGTTGTAAGGGTTTACAGTCCGATATGCCATTATATGACCTCCTAAAATTTGGATAAATCCGTAACGTCTTCAGCTATCCTAGACATTTTTACATCCAGATATAGGATAGCATGCCGTGAAAACAGATACAACAAAATGCATTGTGATTTTCAAAGTGGTTGACGAACGCAATGGTTAACGTATATTACTTGTGAAAATAGTTTTCATTTCACAAAGCCAAATTAAGCTTTGCCCGCCTGCTGTTGCGTATCCTTAATTTTGAGGACCAAGAAAATGGCAATGATTTCCAGAATGAGAAAGGTGAGGAACACGCCGTTGAAATTCCGGTCTCCTAATACAACTGTCGCAATGACAATCGCGGTCGACCCCAAAATTTGCCTAATCGTCGCAATAATCGAAGAGCCGTGGGGAATCAAATCGTTGGTTAAAGAATTGGCTCCCAGCGTGGTGGCCGGCATCATGGCAAAGGCATTCCCAGATTCAATTACAATTGAACATAGAATGGCAATCCAAATATTTTTCAACCCTGATAGCAACAATAAACCTGCCCAGCCAACGATGAATAATCCAAAACCAATCATAATGACTGGCTTAAACCCAATGCGATCCGCTAGCCGGCCACTCCGTCGATTTAACCAAGACAAGATAGCTGCGGCAGGAACCAGTGCCAGGCCTGACCATAACGGCGTCAATCCCAGTATCTGCTGGTAGTATAGCGGCATGATAATGGTGACCGTGATCAAGGACATATAGGACAATGAAGTTAATAAAACTCCCAAATCAAAGTTAGTGATCGACAAAATATCCAGTCGCAATAATGGCTGTGGCATGCGCAATTGTCGGCGAACAAATAAGACCAGCAGAACCAAGGAAACCAATAAAATCCCCCAGTTCCAGTAGCTAGTGACAGTCATATGAGAAATTTCGTTGATAAAGTACAATAAGCCAATAATTCCCAGCGACATGAAGACTGAAGCAAAATCAAACTGAGTTGATTCAATTTTCAACGGACTAATGACGGTCTTGAGTGCCAACAAAAAGACCACCGTCAGAATAATCAAGAAGAACGCAAAGATGGCTTCCCACGGGAAAAATTGCAATAAGACCCCCGAGATGATGGGTCCAACAGCCAGTGCGGATCCCATGACCAACCCCACAGTGCCCATCACACTGCCACGATGATCGGTTGGTGTGATTTCAAGTATGATCGATTGATAAGATGGAAATAAGACCCCAACACTGAATCCTTCCATTAATCGACCCACCATCATCACCAGGAAATTCGGTGCCCAGATAATAATCAAGGTTCCAACGACGAAGTTTACCAATAATGAAAGATATAATGGCTTAAATCGAAAGTTCTTCATCAGCCATGGTGATAATGGCATAACCACTGACATAATCAGCATAAACCCCGTCGTCAGCCAAGCAATCGTGCTGGCCGGCAGATCAAAATACCTCATAAATGTCGGATAGGCAGTCGATAGTGACGACTGACTGATTGACATCGTAAATGTTCCCAACAGTAATGTGGCAATGAACCACCTGCGGCTTTTTTCTGTTAACTCCAAGATTATTCCCCCTAGTGTCTAACAAAATAGGACCGGAAATATTCTTCCCGATCCTGTTTTAAAATCATTTTTAAATCCGATTAACGGACAATCATCACTGAGATTGGTGAGTACTTAGCCATATAGGCTGCTTGCGAACCAAAGTACTTACGCACACCGGTCTTAGAAAGTGAACCGACAATCAGCAGGTCGGCCTTGGTAGCCGGAATAACCCGTTTGACGATTGTCTCGCCGGGATCGCCTTCCTCGATGACCGTATCCACTTGCTTAACACCGGCACGTAAAGCTAATTGCCGATAGTCTTCAATATGCTTGGCAAGCGCTGAACGCTCCCCATGAACAAAATCTTTGCTTAATGCTTGGAAAACGTTAACGTTATCGTCTTCCAAAATTGAAGTAATGATCAAACGTGCATTGGATTGACGAGCTTCACGAATTGCATATCTAAATGCTAATTGGGCATCTTCCGAATCATCAACACCCACAAGAATTCGATCGAATTTTTGACCGCCTTCAGTATTTGCCATTTTGTAACATCCCTTCTTGATGATGAATTATTTGGGTACAAAAGAAATCTCTTTCAATTGATTATTATACTATTATTTCTCCGCCTCGGCTGCTTTGCTTTCAGCTTCGGCAGCTGCTGCTTCAAAACGCTTGTTGCTCTTGTGGATATCCCAAATCATCCATACCAATAAAGCAACGACCAAGACAATAACGACGTACGAGGCATTATCAGCCATTGAAATTTGGCTCTGGGTTGGATGATCACCTAGAAATGCTTCGAATTGGCCAGGAAGACCTTTCATATTCAAAGTCGTCAGGGCGATAACAGAGAACCAGCCAAGAATCTTAACAATCCACGAGTTTTTGAAACGGTCATGCATTTCTAACGAGTTATTGGTAAACATCAATAACGGCAGCATCGAGAATGGCAGGGCAAACGCCAAGAAGACCTGAGAATTATTCATCAGGGTGTTCAACGCTTCGTGCTGCTGAATCGGGGTTTCACGACTCGTCATACCCACACAAATCAAAACTGGAACCACCGAAATCAAACGAGTCACCAACCGGCGCATCCAAAGCGGCATTTTCATGTGGATGAACCCTTCCATGATAACTTGTCCGGTTAAGGTACCAGTGATAGTGGAATTCTGACCTGACGCTAGTAAAGCGACCGCAAACAAAATCGATAAAATCCCTGACTTGGCAACCGTAATCAGAACACCATTACTTAAGGTCGAAGGATCCGAAAGTGCCTGGAACAGTCCGAAGAATGACGGATCTTTAACTGCCCCACTCTTGAAGACGGCAACTCCCATAATCAATAGCAGTGAGTTCACCAAGAATGCCATTGATAATTGAATGTTAGAATCCCAAGTTGAGAAACGAACGGTTCGGGCAACATCTTCTTCATCACTGTGATCCACCTTACGAGTCTGTGAAACAGCTGAGTGGAGATACAGATTATGGGGCATAACTGTCGCTCCAATGATCCCAAGTGCACCAGTCAGTGGCGTTTGACCGCCAATTTGAGGAGACGAAGAGAAGGTCTCGCCATTTGGAACCAAGCCCTTAAAGACCCCGAGCCAATCAGGATCAGACAGGATCACTTCATAGGCAAACACCACAAAGATCACACAAATTAAACAAACAACAATGGCCTCAATTTTACGGAAGCCAATTTTGGTCAACAATAATAATAGCAGAACATCAAATACGGTAATAAATACTGAAATGACCAACGGAATGTGGAATAACAGATACAACGCAATCGCGGCACCGATGACTTCGGCAATATCAGTCGCCATAATTGCCAGTTCGGTTAGAATCCACAAAACATACCCCAGCGATTTGCTTGTCCGGGCTCTAATCGCCTGGGCCAAGTCCATCTGAGTCACAATGCCCAGTTTAGCCGCCATATACTGAAGCAACATGGCAATTAAACTCGACATTAAGATGACGGACATTAACAGGTATTCAAAATTCTGACCACCGGTGATTGAAGTCGACCAGTTACCAGGATCCATGTAACCGACTGCAACTAACGCGCCGGGACCGGAATAACCAAATAGCGTACGCCAGAATCCCTTGCCTTTGGGCACAACCACGGTTCCGTTAATTTCTTCCAGTGAAGGCCCATTGGCGTAATGAATCAAATGTTCCTTTTGGGACTTTTTTTCTTTTGACATCCCATTACCTCCTTATCTTCTGTACAAATCTAATGGTAGCATATTTTCTAGACTTGTAAATCTTTAATTAGGGAAACCTAACTTTCTTTTTATAAGCAGTAGACAGGAGTTTTTGATATAGTAAAGAAGAAACCGGTTACTTCAATTCAGAATTATTTTGCCGGATTTGATTGAGGCTGGTGACAAATTCTGCAATCATCTCCAGTTCATTTTTTGAATAACTGTCGGCTAACT
Source organism: Lentilactobacillus buchneri (assembly GCF_018314255.1). NCBI lineage: Bacteria > Bacillati > Bacillota > Bacilli > Lactobacillales > Lactobacillaceae > Lentilactobacillus > Lentilactobacillus buchneri. The sequence goes on along the minus strand of NZ_CP073066.1, from coordinate 1,621,231 downwards.
CAGCCAGTTTGGCCTCTTCTTGACCATGGTAGTCGCTATGAATTTGATTAATAGTTTCCCCAGGCGCCGTGAGTTCTACAAACGTGTCCTTGCGGTTATCAGGGTGGTGCGATTTTTGAAGCAGGCCCCTTTCAGCTAGCTTGTTGACGGCTTTGGAAACGGCGCCTTGCGTCATGGGTACCTGGTCGACAATCGCGGAAATCTTCACACCATCCTTGGCAGCAGCAGCGCGAATAATATGCAGATCGTTAATGGTAATGCCATTGGCCAGAGCAGCGTTTAACCGATCGTTTTGCCTGATGGCCGTCAGGATCTCACGATCAACATCATGACTTCTAAATATTTCTAGTTGGTTCTTGATTTGTTCAATTGCATTTTTCTTTTTCATTTTAAATTCCTCGGAATATATATTGACTTTTCATCATCGGAGCTTATACTAATTATATTCCTTGGAATGTATTTTGGAAAGTCAAACTGTCAATTTTAAAAAAGAGGTTTCTAATATGAAATATGTCATTATATTTGACCACCCTTACACCCTGTCGGCTGCAAATAACGAGCCCCACCATCGCAGCTATAGTGCAGCGGTTGCCAAACAAACGATCAATTATTTAACTGCCCAAGGCCACGAGGTTGATGTCATCGACTTGAATCAAGATCACTTCGACCCGGTGATGCACGCAAAAGACCTGAGTGCCTGGCGAACACGGACACCGATTAACGACCAAGTTGACCGTTATTTCGAACGCCTAAAAACCGCCGATGAAATTATTTTTATTTTCCCAATTTGGTGGGAGCTGATGCCGGCGATGACCAAGGGTTTCATTGATAAAGTTTTTAGCAAGAACCGGGCGGTATCCATGCATCCCAGAGTGGTCCTGGAAAAGAATCCAATCATCCGGATCTTCACAATTGCCGGCACACCAACGTTTCTCTATAAACTCAAATATGGTAATCCCATTATGAAGGCCTTGGCCACGGGCACATTCAAAAAGATCGGTCTCAAGAAAATCAAGTGGCACAACTTCAACGCTGAAGATGAATCACCACAAAAGCGCCAGGCGGATTTGGCCCACATCCAAAAATTTCTGTCATGATGACTGCCCAGTCCTATAATGAATGTTGGGGGTGAGTGGATGAAGTCATTGAGTCAAATCATGAGTCGGACATTACTAGTGACAGTGATACTCACTGCTAATTTTGCGATTTGTTCTGCCAACAACACTCCTTCATTAGGCTCCACCATTCATCTCACGACCACGCCCAATGCCCACGATCTCGGTGGGATTCGGACGAAAAATGGTCAGCACATTCGCCAAAATCGACTCATCCGATCGGCTGCGCTAACCCGATTAAATCATCACGATAAATGGCTACTTTATAAGCAGCACGTTAAGGTCATCTTGGATTTCCGCTCAAGTGGTGAAATCAAACGAACACCAGATGCCAAAATTTCTGGGGTTCGTCATCTCCACCTATCCGTCATGAGCAGCCCAAATTTCGGCGTCCACACGACTTCTCAGTATGCCGGTCAGTTAGCTGCCAAACAGCCAAATTTTATGGAACAATTTTATCAGAAAATGGTTCTTGAGTCCCACTGTGTTAAGGCTTATCGCACGATGTTTCATTATCTGCTCAAGCAAAGATCCGATGCGATTCTCTATCACTGCACATATGGCAAATATCGCACCGGTGTAGCGACCATGCTGATTCTTTCAAGTCTTGGCGTTCCCAAAACGACCATTATGAAAAACTATTTGGCATCGAACCATTATCTGAAGAAAACGACGGCCAAAGAATATCGACAGATGGCCCGTTATACGCATAACCCAACCGTGCTCAGGAACCTGAAACGTTCAAAAACCGCTCGATCAGCCTATTTGAATGCCGCCTATTCAGCGATTTACCACTGTGATGGCACAATGAAGCATTATTTACATCAGCAAATGCGGTTGTCGAATCATGATATTCGGCAATTGCGAAACCAATATTTGACGAAATGAGAGGCCCGGACACAACTAATTGTAAGTTATGTCTGGGCCTCTCTTTAGCTCCACTGTTATTTAGTTTAAACGTGTGAAAGAGGACAGCAGTCGAAATTTAAGCCGCTTCAGCCGAAAACCTGACTCGGTTTCCTGGTGTTTTACTGTGATTTGGATTAAACGTGTGAAAGAGGACAGCAATTGAAATTTAAGCGCCGCCAGCCGAAAACCTGACTCGGTTTCCGTCCAGCGGCGCTTAAATTTCAATTGCTAAACGTCCTCTTTCACACTCTACACTCTTTTTTTAGCATACAAATCAATCTGCTTAATTAAATTCCGATTCCGATTAAATCGGGCGAACGCAAAGGCGTCACTAATAAGTTCGGAGAAGCGCTGGGTTTTGCCATTGACCGAATATTCGTTATCCGCCAATTGATACTGAGCCCGAGCCACATAAAAAGTTACGTGCCGATCCGAACTGAGATTAATCAAAGACTGTAGCAGCATATTACTGATCTCGATTTCATTTCTGGCCGCATAAAAATTGCCGGTGTAAAACAGCATCGTCAATGATTTCCACACCGAATCAACGTCTTTATTTGCATTGGTCTTCAACCGTTCCGGCATCTTGGAAAAATAAAACTCAGCTTTGTCAAAATTGCCAGCCTGTTGGTAGGAAATCCCCATCCCCACGTATGCCAGCGGTGAATAAACCGTCGTGTGGGCCTCGTCATAGCCATTCAAAATCTGGTCGAAGCAAAAAATCGCCTCATCAACATCTCGTTTGCTTAAAGCCAGTGCATATCCGCGGATAAATAAATATTCCATTTGGATTTGTTTATCATCAATTTGATCAATTTCAAGCGATCGTAAAATTCCCAACGCATCATCATATTCAGTGGTAATTAAATCAAATTCGGCCCGCCGCAATTCCGCTCGAACCGCTGAATCACTGTCGGCCTCGCTGGGGAAAATATCGTTCAAGGAAAGTCCCAACCGCTGGCATAACTGCGTCAGGATCTTAGTGGAGATCATTTTGCCGTTGTTCTCAAATTTGCTGATCGTGGCCTGGGTACAAATCCCCTTAGCCAACTCGCTTTGGGAATAACCGAGTTCTTTTCTGCGATCAATAAATCTTTGGATGTTCACTATTATCAAGCCTCCTGGCCGATTCGGATAAAATAATAACTTAATATTACCATATTATATAATGTGACGCCAAATAAGATTGCTAAATATTCCATTTATATATTGACATTAGGAATATTAGGATATATAATTTTGGAATATAAAGTATTGTGAAAGTATGCACAGGAGGACTCAATATGTCGATAACAAATGATCAAACTAAAATGCTGATTCAAATGATTAAGGAGTTTACGGCCAACGAATTGGCACCGCTCGATATGGAGATTGATCGTGCCGGTAACTATCCGGACGGCTTATTTCAAAAGGTCGTTAACACGGGCTTGCTTGGCATCACCCTGCCAAGAGAATATGGCGGTGCAGCCTTTGATTACCAAGCAGCTGCCGAATCCCTTGAGAAAATGGCCACAGGTAACGCCAGCATGGCCGTAACTCTTGAAGGCCATTTCAAAACGATCGAACAGTTTATCAAATATGGGAATAAATCATTGAATGACGAATACCTTCCAAGTGCAGCCAAACGAATTTTTGCCTTCTCGATGACCGAACCATCCGGCGGCTCGAATCCTAAGGGCATCGCCACTCGGGCAATCAAACAGGGTGACAACTGGGTGATCACCGGTGACAAAATCATGATTACCAATGGTGGCCTAGCAGAAGTCTACTGCGTCCTCGCTAAGACTGAGGATGACCAAATGGCCGTCTTCGTCGTTGACAAGGACATGCCGGGATTCAAATTCGGCAAGCGGGAAGATTTTATTGGCCTCAAGGGCGTGCCTGTCGGCGAAGTTGTCCTTAACCACGTGGTTGTTCCTGATAGTCATTTATTGGGAAGAATCGGACAAGGATTGGAAATTGGCGACAATGCCCACGCTGACGCACGAGTTTTGATGGGCGCCGTTCTAGCCGGAATTATGGAACACGAGCTACAAACCGCCGTGAACTACTCCAAAGAGCGAAAGGCTATGGACACACCGCTCTACCAACTCCAAGTCACTCAGGAAAAGATCGCTGATATCGCAATTGCCAAAGAAAACACCACCGCGCTGTATCAGAAAGGTGCCGATAACAAGGTCGCCAACAAGCCATATGCGGAAGTTGCCGCCATGGCAAAATCGTACGGCAGCCGATCAGCTGTTGCATCCGGTGATAAAGCCCTGCAGATTCTTGGCGGGTATGGATACAGCCATGAATATCCAGTCGAACACCTCATCAGAGATGCCCGAGCAATGGAATTGGCTGAAGGTACCATTGAAAAGATGAATTTAGAAATTACCAACGCAGAGATTGCCAAGTAAAGGAGTCCGCACTATGAAAATCGTTGTCGGGATTAAACAAGTTCCAGAAACCGATTCAGTTAAAATTGATCCAAACACAAATAACCTGGTTCGTTCAGGAATCCAGGGCATTATTAATCCATTTGATAAAAATGCAATTGAAGCTGCCCTTCAGCTTCGTGATCAAGCCGGTGGCGAAGTTATCCTTCTCAGTATGGGGCCGGATAGTTACACAACCTCACTTCGAGATGGAATGGCTATGGGCGCCGACCGGGCTGTTTTGGTGAGTTCCCGGGCATTCGGTGGGGCTGACACTTTGGCTACCGGCTACACGCTGGCCAAAGCAATCGAAGCAATTGGCGATGTCGACTTAATCCTATTCGGCAGACAGTCTGTCGACGCTGACACTGGTCAGGTTGGCCCGATTGTGGCGGAATTCTTGCAGTTCCCCCAAGTGACTTTTGCAGAAACCTTGGATTTGGACTCAGAGAAGACACTGGTGGCCAAACGCCAACTTGACTCCGCCGTCCAAGATATCAAGCTGACCCTGCCTGCTGTGGTGACTGTCCGCAAAGAACTCAATACGCCGCGTTATGAAACGCCAGTCAATATCAAAGAAAGTTTTGAAAAGCCAATTACCACTTGGACTGAAGCCGATTTGAACCTTGACCTGGCAAAAATTGGCCAGGCTGGATCACCAACGAAAGTGACCAAAGTTTATGCACCAACCAAGGATGTTAAACAAACAGTCACATTGTCACCAGACCCCGCTCAAGCAGTTTCTGAACTCTTGAGTCAATTGGACTGAGAGGAGCACAAAAATGGATAATAACGAAATTTGGGTATATGTTGAAACCGTCGGCTCCAGAATCGAACCAACCAGCCTGCAATTGATCACCAAGGCCAAAGCCATTGCTGACGGCAGAAAAGTGGTTGCCGTGCTTCCTGAAGCCTCGACAATCAAGGCTGAAAATAGCCTACAAGCTTATGGACCCGACCGAGTTGAAACTTTGGTCGATGATCACTTTACTAACGCAACCGATGAAGAAATCGCTGATGCTCTATTCCAAGTACTTGATCAAAATCGCCCCAACAGCCTCTTGTTTCCGGCAACCATTTTAGGCCGATCAATTGCGCCGCGGCTGCAGGCCAAACTCCAGACTGGCTTAACCGGTGACTGTTTGGATATTTTTTACGAAAATGACCTACTGGTTCAGGTCAAACCGACCTATGGCGACAACGTGATGTGTGACATTGTCTGCCCGGAAAAGCGGCCTCAAATGGTAACGGTTCGGCCAAATACTTTCCGTGCTGAAAGAGTGACTGATTCCCAGACCAAGGTGGTTAAGGCCAGCTTTACCTTCCACAAAGAAGGAAACAGCCAAATCATCGCCACTGACCCGATCATCAACAGCTCCTCCAAACTCGACGATGCTAAAGTCGTGATCGCCCTTGGCCGAGGCGCTTACAGCGCAAAAAATATTCAACTGGCACAGGATTTAGCTGCCAAGCTTGGCGGAATGGTTGGCGTTTCTCGCCCTCTCACTGACGAAGACGAGTTCACCCATGATGATCAAATTGGGATTGGTGGCGCCAGCCTCTCAGCCGACCTGTTGATTAATTTGGGAATCTCAGGTGCTGTTCAATACACGGTTGGTATCAAAAATGCCAAGAAAATTGTCTCTGTCAACATTGACAAAGACGCCCCGATTTTCGATGAGTCAGACTTTGCCTATGTCGGTGATGTCACCGATTTTTTGACTGCTTTAACTGCTCAAGTCCGATAATAATTGATAACACAAAACCGGCAGTGATGAACGAAATTTGTTCATCGCTGCCGGCTTTGTAGTGGTGTAGTTAGGGTTATTTTGCTTTGAAATGGATTCTGGCGCGCTGGAGCACGGTTGTTATTCTCTTTGGTGCTCCCTTCTGCTTTGAAAACACGCTCCGACGCAACTGATGCGGTGTGTAAGGCTGAAAAGATTTAAATCCAAGACCAGGATTTTAATCTTTTCAGCCTTACACACCGCATCACCCGTTGCTTGTCGCGCTCTACTTGAATCCCTCCGTCGTAAAGTACCAGTGAACCTTATCTCCCGGTTTAATCAACTTATCACCAGCTGACTTATCAACGTACTTGCCGTTCACCGAGTACATCCAGCCGCTGCCGACCTTAATGTCGTTTTCTTTCAGCCCATTGATGGCACTGACGTAGATTGCCGGGCTACTGGTGTAGGTGATCTTCAGCTTGGTTTGCTGGAGCAATGTAAACGCGGTCGTCTTCTTAATAATGTGCAAATTGCCAGAATAAAACAGCTTTTTGTATCCGGAAACCTTTAGATAAGCCTTACCAGTTGACGCTGGTGAGGCTTTTTGCTTTGGCCGAGACTGCTTAGAAGTCGATTTAGGCTTATTGGTTACTGCCTGTTTTGTCTGTGATTTCGAGCTCGAACTGCTGGGCTTGTTACTGGTAACTTGACTACTTGACGACGAGTCAGCAGTGCTTGATTGACTGGCCTTTTTGGCTTGTGATTGATGCTTTGCCTGGGAACCTTTGTCTTTGGCTTTTCTCGCCTTAACTGGATGGCTCACTTGAGAACTTGAGGTGGCCTTTGGCTGACTGCCCGAATCCATCTTAGCGGCTTTCTCGGTTCGAGGATGCTGGGCGGCCTGATTTGCGATGACCTCCCTGACGCCAAATGCCATCCCCAACACCAAAATCACACCAATGACAATTCCAATTGCTTTTTTCATAAACTCATCCTTTAATCTTACTTAATTGAATAAACCGATCGGTGTGCCAAGGCTTGCCGATAAGCGGCGTTTGCCAAATTGACCTGGCCGACTCCTAACGTTTGAGTAGCAGCCCCCTTAATCGAGCCGGTTGACCGAACGTAGCTCATCATTGCCCGCATTGGAGAGGTAGTCTGGCCTGATTTGAAGACGCTATTCACCAATTTGACCGTCTTTTGTTTGGTTGAGAAGGCAATGATCGCTTCTGCAGTTGAATTAGCGTTCGGGAAAGTCTTGCCCTTATAAGCATAACCAAACGCCCCGTTTGGATAGACAGCATCTTTGAGATAACTCTGGCCCTTCGTGATTGCAGACGTGACGGCGGAACTGGTCGATTTACTCCGAGCAAGGGCCGTTACTGCCATCGCGGTGGTGTCGCTGTCAGCACTGGCAGCTTGATTATTATACGCCCAGCCATTATTGCTCAACTGATTCTTAACGATGGCGTTGCTCAAGCTGGTCTTGGAAAATTTGGCATTGCTTGGTCGTTGATACGAACCAGTTGATAAAGCAATCAGCGCCTGGCTTTGAACGTTGACAGTTTGCTTGGTCATCGAACGGTGATAAAGCGCGCTGACCAGGTTCAAGTTCGTTTTAGCGCCGGTTTGATGCAGCTTTTGCGGGTTCAAACCAACGGCACGGGTGGCAATAATTGCGGTCGCCAAATCGGCAGCCGTACTCTTACGGTTCAATACCAAACTGTCGGCAACCTTGGTCCGTTGAGCCTTGGTAAATTTGTAGCCCAACCCTTTCAATCCCAAGAGAAAGTCCGAGTAGCCATAGACGGCACCGGTTGTTGGATATGCCTTTTTACTAAATATGTAACTTGTCTTACCAGAAAAGCCAGTTCGATTCTTAGCCAGCATCTTCTTGGCATAGCTGTAACTGGCCTTGGCCTTTGAAGCCTGATAAGAACTAGAAGCAGTCTTGGCGCCGGCAGCATGGACATTTGTGAGTGGTGCAGCAGCACCAGCCAATAAGAGGCCAGTCATCGATAAGGTGATTAATTTCTTGATTGATTTCATGATAGATTCCATCCCTTTAATGAGTTTTGGTTGGTAAAAAATTATATTTCCGATTCAGTCGGTCAATTAATTTTTCCCAGGAACGATACAACAATGCAATTAAGACAACGTTGGAAAGACAGTGCACAAGATCGAAACCGGCGCTGGCGGTAAAGGCCAAAATAAAGGACTTCATGGTCAGCGGATTGACATATGCCAAGGCAAACCACAGATCCATGATCCAGCCGTAGACAAATCCCCAGACACCGCCAAAGATAATCATTGGCATTACCTTGTGGCGAAGCTGAGTCCGGCCAATCAGCCCGGCAGTCAAGCCCATCAATCCCCAGGCAAACATCTGCCACGGCGTCCAAGGTCCCTGTCCCAAGAACATATTTGAAACTAAGGCGGTGGTCGAGCCGGTCACAAACCCCAGCTCCGGTCCCAGCGAAATCCCGCCGAGGATAATGACAAAGCTGGCAGCCTGAACACTGGGAAGCGAGGCGAACGGCACTCTGCCGGCGACCGCCAAGGCAATCAGAATCGCCAAAAACATTAGCGTTTGGGTCTTTAACGGCTCGCGCTCAAACCGCCAATAGGCCGGCAAAATACTACATAACAAAAGCATGAAGCTAAACAACAAAAAATGCTTATTTTTCAGTAACGTCGTCAATACCAAAAACCCGGCGATCAACACCGAGACGAGCAATATTTGACCGATCACTTTGGCTCGCCGCTTATTCGACATGTTCACTCGTCCCTTCAGATAATCTAACGTCACTCACCAGCATTGCATCGGGCACCTGCCTTCTCAGCAGCCGATTAATCGCGGTGGTAAAAAAGAAATTCCCAGAAAAAAACGATCTGGTTGGTAAGACTGTGTTCAAATGGCCGTCAAACATGAAGGCGCAGTGCAGTGAGTATGCCGCGCAAAATTCCATATCGTGACTGGCCATCAGGATGGTCGTTCCAGCCTGGTTGATGGTCGTCAATAACTGTCCCAAAGCTTGTTTGGCCATCGGATCAAGCCCCTTAGTCGGTTCATCCAAGATTAACAATTTCGGGTTAGCCAGTAACGCAATGGCAATCCCCAACAGCTGTTGTTGGCCGCTGCTCAAATCAAATGGACTTTGGTCAAGCAGATCGTTAAGTTGCAATCGGTCAACTATCATTTTAACCTGTTTGTCGGGAAATTCTAGCTGAAGTTCGGCAGCTTGCTGGTGCAACTCCTCTTGGACCGTTTCAGCCCCAAACTGCAGGGCCGGGGTTTGAGAGAGAAAAGAAAGCTGCTGGATTCTGGCTGCTGTTGGAATCCGCCAGACCTTTTGATTGTTAAAAGTAATTTTTCCATGCTGTGGAACTCGCAAGCCAGCCAGCATCGTTAACAGCGTTGACTTGCCAGAGCCGTTCTTGCCGACAATCGAAAGCCAGTCGCCAGCAGGTAATTGCAAGTTCAAATGATCAACCACATTTACCTGTTTGTCGAATGAAAACGAGATCTCTTTGGCTGCTAAGATGGTCGTTGACGACTCGACGACCATCGGCTGGTCCGTGTGAGCGGTGAACTCCAGGTGGTGCTTGCTGATAGCTGCCTGACCGGCGGCAACGGAAATTGGCAGCCCGGTTGTCTCAAGATGATTATCCAAAAATAGCCGCGACACAGCTGGCACAAAAGCCGCCAGATCGGGATCTGTCATCATCTTCGGAATGCCGACTGCCGGCTGCCCTTGAAAAGTAACCCGCTGATTTTGTAAGAGGATCATCCGGTCAGCCAATCCCAATGCGGTTCCCAAGTTATGCTCGGTCATTACAATCGTCATTCCCAGCTCTTGATGAATCCGTTCCAAAACATCAAAAAAATGCCGGCTGGAAAGCGGATCCAGTTGGGCAGTCGGTTCATCGAACAAAAGCACTTCCGGCCGCAAAATTAACACCGAGGCCAAATTAACCAGTTGCAATTGACCACCGGACAGTTCATGCATATCTTGGTGCAGTAGTTCGTCCAGGCCCAAATAATTAGCCAATTCGGCGATCCGCCGTTCAATTTCAGCGCTCTTGATACCGATATTTTCAAGGCCGAACGCCAGCTCGTCAATCACCGTTGTCATAATCGGCTGAGTAGTGGGATCTTGCCCAACGTACCCAATTGTTTTAGCGCTGGCTAATTTGGAAAGATCCGTAATGGCTTGCTGCTTAACCAATACCTTGCCGCTTCGGTGGCCATTGGGGAGCAGTTCTTTTTTGAAATGATTAATTAACGTGGTTTTACCGCTGCCAGTCGCCCCGGCGATGACGATAAACTCCCCTCGGTTGATGGTCAAATTAACCCCTTGCAAGACTGGGATGGAAGCATCGGGATATGTAAATGTGAGCTGTCTAGTTTCAATTAATTTGTCCATGCGCGATACACTCCTTCGGCCGCCAGCGGTAATAATAGTAATCCTCCCAGCCCGGATAAGGCAACCAGATCCTGGCTCATCCAGCCACGGGTGAATTCGCCGACTGATGTCGACCAACCGGCTGACTGAATTCGGGAAACCACGGCCCAGACAAAAATCAAGGTCGACGCAATCATAAATGCCCAGTCACTGACCTTCCAATGGTAGGCCCGGTAGTGAGTCCGCTTACCAACCCCGAATCCCCTGGCGTCCATTAATCGGGCAGTTTCCATCCCCGATGCGAGTGCGTCCTCCAATAAAATCCGCAACAGGCGACCAGCATTCCGGATGCGACTAAGTACCCCGCCACCGTTATCCTGAACGTTTCGCGTCTGCTGGAGCATCGCCAAACTAGCCAGGGTGTGGCTAAAAGTTTTCACTAAATTCATTGACATAACCACTAATAAGCCCAGTTTCGGCGTCACTGGTGACAAGACATATACCAATTTAGGCGCCGGTAAAATGACGTTCAGAACAGCAAAAGCCATGAGCATCTCAACTAACATCAACCCCATAACGACACCGTATAGCAGTGCCGGCAAGGTGAGTTTGAATGACACATCACCCACGGAAAACTGACAGAGGATCGGCCCAAACCGCTGATTTAACAACACATTAAAAAAGACGATCATCAATAATAAGCTCAAATTCCACTTGAATTGCCGCCATACCGCTGATTGTCCGGTATAAAAAATGCCCACCAACAGTAATCCTACATAACCGGTCAATGCCGTCGCCAAATGGTTAAACAAGAGCAGACTCAAAATCGCCTCAAAAAAATAAACTGCCGAAACGACTGGATGAAGTTGATAAAAAAATGTCATTCGTGTCGGCAATTTATTCACGGCTGGACGTCCCCTTTCAAATCGATGTTGACCCTGAGTGATTATTATATCATCAGCTGCCACTCGAAATTGAAGGAATCCCAGAAAATATTTAATTAAAGCTAATCGACAACAATCACACCCAGCATAGCGACAATCTGCCCTGCCTGCCAAGGATTGATTTTTAAGCCCTTGATCAACTCGGGATTCACAATTAAGTCGTCAAAGCGGGCTTGAGACAAATCGATCCCCTTCATTCGCGTGTCCAAGAAGTCGATTTGGTTAATTTCACAGGCGTTAAAGGATAATTCTTTCTTGACACTCACTGCCTGAAAACTACTTTCGACCAGATTACAGTCCATAAAGAAGCTGGCTTCCATTTTAGTTTCACTAAAGTTGGCATAGTGCAGGTTAGAATCATGAAATTGACATTTCTTAAGCAGCGTTTCCATCGAAAAATCAGCCCCCATCAGCTGCACATTCGTGAATTTGCAGTTGGAGAAATAACTCTTGTGGAAAGTCGCGTTTAGGAAATTGCAGCCTTTAAATTCCACGTAGCCCCAATCACTGCCGTCAAAGTTGCTCTGCTCGAACTGGCAGTGGTCAAACACAACGTCATTAATCCGAATCAGCTCGTTAGAAACCGTCAACGTACAGTTCACGTATTCATTGTCCGGTTCAACGTCATCCAAAGACAAGGTTTGTTTGGTAAAAGTTGCCACTCTAATCCTCCTGAAGTTGACTGCGACTGGTCAATCGACTGCCGACCCAATAAATGACGGCAGCAATCAACATCGAAATGAAGGTTGCGCCGACTGAGTCCGCCAACACGGCCACCGTTTTAATGTATCCGTATGCAAGGACAGCGATCAGCCATGAAGCAATCGCAATCCAGTTAATACCACCAGTATACCAATATTGACCGGTCCGGGAGGCAAAATGGTCAACTCGATATTTCCGTTTGGCAACCAGATAAAAGTCGGTCAGAAAAATGGCGATTTCGGGTCCTAAGAACATCCCGATGCCGTCCAAAAAGGCAGTGAAAACGTTCAGGAATGTTGAGTAGAAAATGGGAATGAAGGTCACAAAGACGGCCACCAAGGTCACCAGCACAATACTGACAGTCAAGGATAATCGTTTAGTCATATTGGTCAACGCAGATCCGGCAGACATCAGGTTAACGGCATTTGCGGTGGTACTGGTAATGATGATGACAAGCATCGCCAAGACACCCAAGCCAAGTTTGCTGGCAATCGTTGATGGGTCTGAATTATTGGCATCAAAATGATTCAGGGTAATGGCAGTCGCGATCGTTGAAATGATTCCGATCATCGCAAACCAGATCAATCCCAGATTGGCGCCAAAGAACGGTGCCCAAGTGGAGCTGGAACGCTTCTTAGAAAAGCGGGTGAAATCACTGGCAGCTGTTACCCAGGCTAAATTAAAGGCAGCTAGGACATCAACGGCTTGACCTGGTGACATCTTCAAGGCACTGGGTGCATGCCAAGAGACAATTTCAGATAACGACACATTTTGGAAAACAACGATAGATTCCCAGATTACCAAGATGAAAACTAAGACAATCCCAATTCGCTCGATGATCCGGACTGATTTTTCACCCATCGAGATACTCAATAAATGCAGAATACTCATCACCACAATTCCTGAGATCAACCCTTTCAGGCCGCCCGGCTTGCCGTATACCGGCCAACCCAAGACATCGTGGAGAATATAACTGATCGATGTGGCCGCGATAAACGTATTCACGGCGGCCCAGCCGATAAATTGGACGACATTAATCACCGATGGCAGGAAACTGCCTTTGAGGCCAAACGAAGCTCGGGTTAAGGCCATTGCGGGCAAACCGGTTTCGTACCCCATATAGCCGGATAATGCCAGTAAAAAATATGTAATCACACCTACGATAATCAGAGTCGTCGAAGCCGTCGCAAACCCACAAGCAGCGATAACCCCGCCAACATACCAAGTACCATTATTCGCATTCGCCCCCACCCAAGTAGCAAACATATCCCAATAGGATTGATGCCGATGAGCCTTTGGGATGGACTCAACGCGACCGAAACTTTTGTCTTCCATGATAGATCTCCTTGTTGTCCTTTAAATCATTCCAAGCAAACTAAAATGCTCATTAGCAAATAAAAAAGCACTTCAACCCACAACGAGTCGAAGTGCTCATTCCCAGACTATTGCTGGTAAAAACAACGTTCACTAATGGCTTCCTTGACAGACTCGCTGGACTATTTAAAGGACTAAATTTTAATGTCATTATACGTGAGACCGGCAAGAAAAGCAATTTGTGAGTTGACACTCACTTTGAATGGGGTATGCTGAAGTCGTAAATGAGTTAGCACTCACTCACAAAAGGAGGAATCAACTATGGATGCTGTTGTAACAGTGACTCACGTCGATAAAAGCTTCAATAAAAAACGAATTTTACATGATGTTAACCTAACTGCCTCAAGCCATGAGATTTTGGGTTTAATTGGGCCATCAGGAGCTGGCAAGACAACGATTATCAAAAATATCATGGGCATGGAACAGCCCGACGGTGGCGAAGTGACTATTTTTGGTAAACGAATGCCCAATCGCCCCGTCCTGCAGCGAATCGGCTTTATGGCTCAGGATGATGCCCTATATGAAAGTTTGACCGGCAAGGAAAATCTCAAATTTTTTGCTCAACTGTTCGGTGTCAAAAAAGAGCAGCTGAAGCAACGGATTGACTACACGGCAGGCGTTGTCAATTTAAACCAGGATTTGGACAAACGGGTCAGTAATTATTCCGGTGGTATGAAGCGCCGATTATCACTTGCCATCAGTTTAATTCAAGATCCGGATTTGTTAATTTTGGATGAACCAACAGTCGGCATCGACCCGGAACTTCGCCGCCAGATTTGGGATGAACTCAGAAAATATGCCCAAGCCGGCAAGTCAATTATCATCACCACTCACGTCATGGAAGATGCGGCTGAATGTGACGAACTATTGATGATTCGCGAAGGTCACATCATCACCCACGGGTCACCCACCAGTTTGGAAAAAGAATACGACGTGGATAATTTGGAACAGGTCTTTTTGAAAGCGGGGAAATCAAATGAGAATTCTAACAATCACTAAACGTATCTTTGTGGAAATGTTCCGCGATAAACGAACGCTTGCGTTAATGTTTATTGCGCCGCTGTTCATCCTGTCATTGATGTATTTCTTATTTCAGTCAAATACCAACACGGTCGCAGACATCGGCACCTATAATGTGTCTAGTTCATTGGTCAAAACAATCGACAACAAGCACATCAAAATTCATCGGATGGATTCGAATGTTTCAGCAAAAAAGACCATTCGTAACAAAGACTACGCCGGTTTCATCAAAAAAACTGATGGCCACTTAGTCGTCACGTATCAAAATGCCGATCAGAGTAAGACCGCGATCATCAAGAAATCAGTTCAGATGGCTCTGATAAAAGTTCAAATTAAGCAGCTGGTTTCTACCACGAAACAGTCCAAAGCCGGCTTAATGAAGATGCAAGCTCAGCTCCAGCAAATTAAAAAGCAGCTGCCAGCGACCCTCAGCAGTCGGATTCCGGCAGCGTCCGCTCCAAAAAACGTCCAAAAGCCAACCAACCTGAAATTAACCCAGCACTATCTTTACGGCAAGAGTAATTCCACCTTCTTCACAACGATGCTGCCTGTGTTCTTGGGCTTCATGGTCTTCTTCTTTGTCTTCCTAATTTCTGGAATTTCACTGTTAAATGAGCGAAACTCCAGAACTTTGGACCGACTGCTGGCAACACCGGTTAAACGAAGTGAAATCATTTACGGCTACCTAACCGGTTATGGCGCTGTGGCGATCATTCAAACAGCGGTGATCGTGTTATTCTGTATCTATGTCTTAGGGATCTCCATTCTTGGCAGCATCTGGGTCGTCTTATTGATCTGTTTTGCTTTAGCAATGGTTGCGCTGTCGATGGGGCTGTTTGTTTCGACCTTTGCCGCTTCAGAATTTCAAATGGTCCAGTTCATTCCCATTGTCGTTATTCCACAAATTTTCTTCTCAGGTTTGATCCCAGTTGCCAACATGGCAGGCTGGCTGCAGGTTATCGCCCATATCATGCCGCTGTATTACGGGGCCAGTGCGTTAACCGACGTCATTCAAAAGCAGGCCAACTTTTCGGCAATTGTCCCACAATTTACAGCTATCCTAGCATTCTTGGTCGCCTTCATTGCTTTAAATATGATTGGAATGCGCAAGTATCGGAAAGTGTAGGTGATTAACATGGCATCAACTTCGATTCAGTCATTTTATTCGGAAGATATTGATTCCACTTATTCGGAAGATATTGATTCCACAAAAGATTTACCCCAAAAACAAAAACAGGTGCTGAAAGCCTGCTTGGACTTGTTTGCGGCCAAAGGATTTGAAGCCACAACGACGGCGGACATTGCCGAAAGAGCAGGCGTTAGTCAAGGCACGGTTTACAAACGATTCAAAACCAAAGAACAGCTGCTCCAAGCCGTTGTTCAGCCATTATTTTCGCAAACCGTTCCCAGAGCTGCCCAAGAGTTCTCAGAAGACCTCAAGCGTTTCAAGTACGATAGCTTGGCAGAATTCTTAAAGCCGACTTTAAAAAATCGATTGACCTTTGCCAGCGAAAACAAGCAAATCCTCAAAATTTTATTTATGCAGGCCGTCAACGATCCCCAATTATTGTCAGAATTGGTCGTTCCAGTTAAGGCTGTGCTGACCACCACTATTCCTAAGGTGATTGATCAGCTCAAAGAACGCCACCTCTTGGTGGACTGGGAGACCTCCCGAATTTTGGAGTACGTTCTTTCAATTGGTGCCGGCTTTGGTGCCCAAATTATATTACTTGATCGGAAAGTCGATTTGGACCGGGATATTGACCAAGCTGTCGAGTTTTTGGTCAAGGGCCTTTCGCCGGATAATAAATAATTTAGCATATCAGGTTGACAATCATTAGAACTACGACTAGTATTATCACTAAATTTTAATGCTAGTAAATTAAAGCTCTGAAGAGAAGAGTAATTAGTGAACGAACCCTTAGAGAATCCGGTCGGTGAAAAAGGATGGTTCATAAGCTAACGAACATGAACTCTGAATAGCGGTTTCGAGTTAACGCTTGAACCCCGGGTGCGACCGTTACATCGCCGAGTATCGAAGTCTGGTACTTTCAGAGGTGTTGGTTGTGAGGCCAAGACAAATTCAGGGTGGTAAAGCGAAACATTCGCCCCTCCGTCAGATTAATTCTGATGCGAGGGACGGATGTTTTTTTGTGTCCTCAACTTCGGATGGTGATATTAGCATTAAAAACAAATTAAATGTTATGGGAGATTGATCATTTATGGCAAAAGTTGAAAGTTTTACATTGGATCACACAAAGGTTAAAGCACCGTACGTTCGTTTAATTACCACAGAGACCGGCCCCAAAGGAGACGTGGTCTCAAATTTTGACCTGCGATTGACCCAGCCAAATGAAACCGCCGTTCCAACTGCCGGCTTACACACAATTGAACACTTACTGGCCAGTTTACTGCGGGATCGCTTGGATGGCGTCATTGACTGTTCACCATTCGGCTGCCGGACGGGATTTCATTTGATTACCTGGGGGGAACACAGTACTACCGAAGTCGCCGAGGCCTTAAAAGGTTCATTGGATGAAATTGCCAACCAAGTTGAATGGAAAGACGTTCCCGGCGTTGATAAATACAGTTGCGGCAATTACCGCGACCACTCACTGTTTTCGGCCAAAGAATGGAGCAAGAAGATTTTGGCTGAGGGGATTTCCAATGACCCATATGAGCGGCACGTGATTTAGGGGTTTGTGAAACGTATTTGTTTCGCTTAATTTTAGTTGGCAACGAGTCTTCATCAAAAGGCATTGTTAAATAAATGCTGAGACCTGCTGCTGGCACACTCACTTTTACTTTGATGAAACGTGCTCTTTGGGGCAGCTCCCTCCGCTTTATCTAACAACGAGTCTTGACGCCAAAAACGCGTCAAAACTCATTGTTAAATAAATGCTGAGCCTGCCGCTATCTACACTGACTTTTACTTTGATGAAACGTGCTCTTTGGGGCAGCAACCTGCACCTAAGGCAACTTGGGACAAAATCAAAATCGATTTTCCCCCAAGTTGCCTTAGGCTCCGGTTGCTAACCGCCCCAAATCGCACTCTAGGAGGATACAAACACATGACAACCACCATTATCGGCTTTCCGCGCATCGGTCACCATCGTGAATTAAAATTTGCTACCGAACATTATTGGAAGCACAAGATTGATCAAAATGAATTACTAAAAACCGCTTATCAAATCCCCAAGAATCACTGGCAGGCGCAACAAGACGCCGGCATTGACCTGATTCCTGTTGGGGACTTCTCGTTTTTTGATGGGGTCTTAGACACCGCCAACCTCTTAAACATCGTTTCTGACCGCTACAAGGCCCTCAACTTATCACCGCTTGACGAATACTTTGCTCAAGCCCGTGGGTACCAGAACGGTTCTGAAACCGTCAAGGCGCTGCCAATGAAGAAGTGGTTCAACACCAATTATCACTACATCGTTCCTGAATTCACTAAGACGACGGACATTAAATTAGTCGGTGATAAATTATTTAATGAAGTCGACGAAGCACTCAAATTAGGGATCAATGCCAAGGCCGTCATCACCGGCCCTTACACACTACTCAAACTCAGTCGTTTCCTTGATGGGACGACACCCAATGACTTTGTTGATGCCTTGATTGCTGCCTACTCACAAGTCATTGAGCATCTAAATCAACAAGGGGTTAACTGGATTCAAATTGACGAACCTGCCCTAAGCTTCGACGTCAATTCAGCTGAAAAAGCCCTTTTTGACAAATTGTATCACGGCATTCTGGCTGCCAAAGGATCCAGCAAGATTCTGCTGCAAAATTACTTTGGTGATATCCGCGACATCTATCATGACGTCACCAGCCTGGATTTTGACGGAATCGGTCTTGACTTTGTTGAAGGCAAATACAATCTAGAGCTCGTCAAACAAAACGACTTCCCCGCTGACAAGGTATTATTCGCCGGAGTTGTTAACGGCAAGAATATTTGGCGCAACCATTACGCAACAACCATCGACCTGCTAAACAACCTGAATACGGACGCCAAAGTTGTTTTGAGTTCCTCTGCTTCTCTATTACACGTGCCATACAGTGCCGCAGATGAAACCAAGGTCCCATCAGACGTCAAACAGCACTTGGCATTTGCGATTGAAAAGCTTGCCGAAATTAAAGAACTGGACACCATTTACCACGATGAAGCCGACGGTAAATCAGCGCTCGAAAAAAATGACGCCCTTTTCCGCAACGTCAAACATCCCTACAATAAATCCGTCCATGAACGGATTAACAATTTAACCGATGATGACTACACCCGTTTACCCGCCCGAAGTGAACGCGAAAAGATTCAAAAAAAGGAATTCAATTTGCCAATTTTGCCGACCACGACAATTGGCTCCTTCCCACAAACCAAAGATGTCCGCCAGAACCGGGCAAAACTCCGCCACGGTGAAATCACCAAAGCAGAATATGATAAATTTAATGAAGATAAAATTCGCCGCATCGTCAAAATTCAGGAAAAGATTGGGCTCGACGTCCTGGTGCACGGTGAATATGAGCGTAACGACATGGTGGAATACTTTGGTGAAAAATTAGCCGGCTTTGTCTTTACCCAAAACGGCTGGGTTCAATCATACGGCACCCGGGGTGTTAAGCCGCCAATCATCTGGGGTGATATTAGTCGAACCGCACCAATCACGGTTGCGGCCTCAGTCTTTGCCAAAAATTTAACCGATAAACCAATGAAGGGCATGCTAACAGGCCCGGTCACAATTTTTAACTGGTCGTTCCCACGTGAAGACGTGACGCCAAAAGAATCGGTGACCCAGATTGCTTTAGCCTTGCAAGATGAGGTCTTGGATTTGGAAAAGCACGACATCAAGATTATCCAAATCGATGAGCCGGCACTCCGTGAAAATCTACCCTTGCGAAAGTCCAACTGGTACTCTGAATACTTGGACTGGGCAGTGCCGGCCTTCCGCCTCGTCCACAGCAAGGTTCAACCCAGCACCCAAATTCATACCCATATGTGCTACAGCGAATTCGGTGACATCATTAAAGCCATCGACGCTTTGGATGCCGATGTGATTTCCTTTGAAGCCTCCCGTGCCGATTTCACTTTGATCGATCAGCTGGTGGCCGCCAAGTTCCAAACAGAAGTTGGACCAGGCGTTTACGATATTCATTCACCACGAATTCCTTCCGAGCAAGAAATCGAAGGCTTAATCAAGCAATTAGTTGCCAAGCTGCCAGTGGATAAAGTCTGGATCAATCCTGATTGTGGTTTGAAGACCCGCTCTGAAGACGAGTCATTTGAAAGCCTGAAGAATATCGTTGATGCCACCAAGAAGGTTAGGAGTGAGATCAATGAGCCTAACAGCGTTGTTTAAACAAAAAACCGTCTTTTCGCTGGAAGTATTTCCACCTAAAAAGGACTCCCCAACTGATGCGATCCTGCCAACTCTCAAACGACTTCAGTCACTGCAGCCGGATTTTATCTCGGTCACTTTGGGTGCCGGCGGAACCAATCACTGTGATGGGACTGTGGCAGTGGCTGATTTGATTCAAAATCAGCTCAATATCCCGGCGGTTTCGCACGTTCCCGGGCTTTATCAGAGCAAGGACCAGGTTTTGGCACTTCTGGATCGACTTGATCAGATCCACGTCAAAAATATCCTCGCTCTTCGCGGTGACCGCATCCCCGGCAAAGAACCGGTTGGCGACTTCAATCATGCCAATGAATTGGTCAAATTTGTCCACGAGCAGCGCCCCGATTTCAGCATTGCCAGCGCTTGTTATCCCAACTGCCACACAGAGGCAGCCGACTTTGTCGATGACATTAGCCACCTCAAGGAAAAAGTGGCTGCCGGAGCCGATCACTTAATCAGCCAGCTTTTCTTTGACAATCAAGCGTTTTACGATTTCAAGGAAAAAACTGAGATTGCCGGCATTAACGTCCCGATTGAAGCTGGGATCATGCCCTGTACCAACAAAAATCAAATTGAGCGGATCACCCAAATCTCCGGGGTGCCGATTCCAAAGAAATTTGCCGCAATTATGGACCGTTACCAAGACAGCAAAGAAGCCATGCTGGATGCCGGGATTGCCTTTGCGGTTGATCAAATCATTGATCTGGTCTCTCAGGGAGTCGATGGTATTCACCTCTACACGATGAACAAGTCGAAAATTGCCAAGCGAATCTGGGAGGAAACTGAATCAGTCTTTGCTGCTTCCAACTTAGCCAAGCAAAAAGCAAATCAAAATTAAAAAATCGCTGTGTCAGCTTAACCGGCTTGAACGATTAAGTGGCACAGCGATTTTTTTGGAGGAGTGGTTCTGGTTTAGTTCGCATGGGCAATCATGCGTGACCGTTGGAAAACGCGTCCGGCAACCACTAAGGCAATGGCTGTCGCCGCAATTCCAGAGGTAAAGTAAAGACGTTTTCGCTTCATAGATGACTTCCTTTCCTGTAGCCCAAATGACAATGCCTTGTAGAAGAATCATATCTTGGAGGAGACAATCTTCAATCTCATTGTTGGCACTTTAAGTCATTGGCTGCACTTATCATGGTGACAATCAGTTACTGATCCCTTCTTTCTTATTTGATTGTCCATAGATTACAAGGGCCAGCTTAACCCAAACTTAAAGTTGGGCCAATGTGGCTTTTCAAGCGATCACCTTTAAACAAACGCAAACAACTTTAAACATTCATAATCAAATCAGCTTAATCGTACTGGCGCAAAAATGTGGATAGCCGTTTCAGACCTTCCCTGAGTGTTGCTTCATCGGCACAATATCCTAAGCGAACATGGCCAGGCATATCAAATCGATTGCCTGGTACCAGTAAGACGCCGGTCTCTTTGAGCAGGCGAATACAGAAGGCTTCAATATCTTCCGGCACATCCAACTTGGGAAACGAAGTTGAAACCGCTTGGGGCATCACGACACTGGCTCGAGGTTCCGAGTCAATCCAGTCACGATAAATTGCCAGATTATTCATCACCAGCTGTCGATTTCTCGCCAGAACTTGGTCACGATGCTTCAAAATGTAGGTCGCCATCAAATCATTAAAGACGCCGGCACAAATCATCGTGTAATCGCGATACTTGCGAAAGAGATCGGCCACAGTCGCATTTGAAGCCGTCCAGCCGATTCGAATTCCCGGCATTGAATAGGTCTTTGACAAAGAATTGGTCGCAATCCCCTTGTCGTACAAGTCGACAATGGAAGTAAATTGATCGGGATCATCCAATGGCAAATAAACCTCATCTACCAAGACGTAGGCGTCCACCTGCCGGGCCAATTCGACAACTTGTTGCAAAAATGCCTTATCCAGTAGGGTTCCCGTCGGATTGTTGGCGTTGTTCAAGCAAATCATCTTCGTGTTGGGTCTGATCAATGATTTTAATTCGTTAATGTCTGGATACCAATTCTGATCCTCATGGATATGCCAAAAATCGACGTTGGCACCCAAAGACTTAGGGATGTCATACAGCTGTTGATAGGAAGGGTACTCTGAAATCACGTGGTCGCCCGGCTCAATCAATGCGTACAATGCCAAATGATTGGCTCCGGTGGCACCATTGGTTTGCAAAATGTTGTCCGCGTCAATATGGGCGTACAGTTTAGCAACTTCCTGTTTGAATTCAGGTGAGCCTTCAATCCAGCCATAGTTCATCTTTTCTTGATCCAGTTGTTGATAAAATGATGCGCCCTGCTGGCCATCAAGTGCCAGGGCTTCTTGCATCGTCATTGATGAAATCGTGCTTTGAGAAATGTCATAAGTTGCGGATTTCTCCCATTTATTTAACCATTCTTCAACGCCAAATCCAGCAATTTTCATTGATCTTCACTCCTTCAAAATTTGAATGATTCAGATTAAATATTAAGAATTGCTTAACCTTTCACAAGGGTCGGGACCCTTGATGTAGCAAGGCCTTATTAACCTGTTTCTTATAGCGAACATTTGACTTTAGTTATAATTATGATAAGATGAAAGTGGGGATAGGTTGATGAGCCGGTGCATCAATCCGCATTGTCGTCACAGTCAGTAAAGGAGATGGCAACCATGCTTAGTTTATATTTGTCGCCTGGCAGTTCATCGTGTCGACGGGCAAGAAAGTGGCTCACCGACCACCACATTGATTTTGTGGAACGAGATATCTCCAAACAAACTTTGAACGCAGATGACATCAAGCAACTGCTCAGACTGTCGGAAAATGGCACTGAGGACCTGATTTCAACTCGTTGTCACAGTTATCGCAAATTAAAAGTCAATTTCGATAATCTTACTGTATCACAGTTAATTGACCTGATGGTAAAATATCCAGATTTACTCAGAAGGCCGCTGATCTTCAATGATGAACAGCTCCAGGTTGGCTTTAGTGAGGAAAACATCCGCAGCTTCCTGCCACGCCAAACCAGAAGAGAAATGCTCAATGATATGCTGGCACATGCCGAGGCTGTCGGAATGAGCTAAAAAGTTAAAGTTTGCCTACGGGAAGCGACCGTGCTTGTTTTCCACTACCCCTTTGAAATATAATGTTTCAAAGGGGTGTTTTCTATGACTTTACTGATACCGACCGCGATTATCTTCATCGTCCTGGTCGGATTATTCTTTACATACTTAATTAAACTGAGAAATTCCTTATATATCGGCACCCTGGCAAACTTATCGCTGCTGGTTCTGCTGGTCTTGCTGGTTGAAATTATCTCGGTCCTCAACAGCCAGTTCTGGGGCATCATTTTAGGGCTGGCGGTTGCTTTGGTTGGCTTACTGGTTTTCTTGGGGTTGACGTTAAGCTTCATCTTCTTTTTCATTAACGCCTTTATTGTGTGGAAACGTGAAGGTTATAGCCTCAGTAGTTCGCTGACCTTGATTACCGGGATTGCCGTCATCGCCGTTGACCTGTTATTCTTCTTCAATCCATCAGTTGGGCCCAAACCGCTTCAAGGGGCCATCACGATGTTTTTGACCTTGCTAATTGGCTACGTCCTATTAACGGTTTGGAATACGATTTCGTCGATGATCTTATACCGACTGTACTTTCCACGAAAAGATAAAGATTACATTATCGTCTTAGGAAGTGGTTTGATCGACGGCTACAAAGTTGGTCGACTGTTGGGCAACCGGATTGAAACAGCTCTTTCTTTTTACCGAAGTGAGATCAAAGCCACCGGCAAACACCCAAAGCTGATCTTTTCTGGCGGTCAAGGCGGTGACGAATTATTGCCCGAAGGTGAGGCCATGCAGAAATACGCTTTGGAACATGGCATCCCGAAAGTTGATACCTTGGTTGAAGATAAGTCCATCAACACCGAACAGAACTTAGCCTTCTCCCGGAAAATCATCGAAAAAGACAGCGGCCGAGACGACAATAAAGTGATTTTTGTCTCCAACAACTATCACATTTTGCGGGCCGGCGTGCTTGCCCGGAAGTTGAAATTTGCCGCATTCGGTGTTGGCGCGCCAACCCCATTTTACTTTTTGCCCAACGCAGTCATCCGCGAACACCTCGCCTTTCTGGTAATGAACAAACGCGCCAATATCGCAATTATCGTTTTGATTGCCTTAATTGCCCTTGGAACCGGGCTGTTACTCTATTTTGTCCCCGGTGAGCCCATTCAATAAAATAAAGTTTAGGAGATTTCCATGTCACAGTACATTCACGTTATTTATACGGCTGCAATTATTTTTCCAATTCTAGCAATTTTTATTACCTTACCGATTCTGTTAGTGAACTACCACAAGTATGGCGCAATTCCCAAGTGGAGTATTTTTATGCTCTACACATTTGTCTTCTACATGATGTGCGCCTACTTTCTCACCATTCTCCCATTGCCAAGCCAATCGTTTGTGGCCCATTTGACGACCCCGACTCACAATTTCGTGCCGTTCACATTCGTTCGGGAGTTCATTAAATACAATCCGTTTTCACTGACGCATCCCGGAACGTGGGTTGCGGCCTTAAAAGCCCCCACGGTTATCCAACCGGTGTTTAATATCTTCTTAACGGTACCATTTGGCTTTTACCTGCACTATTATTTCCAGCGGTCATGGAAACAGACAATCTTATTCACATTCTGCTTATCCCTATTCTTCGAGTTAACCCAACTCTCCGGTCTTTACGGCATCTATCCCCGTCCTTATCGACTATTCGATGTCGACGACCTGCTGTTAAATACCACTGGTGGGATCATCGGTGCTTGGGGAGCTTCCCTGCTTGGCCGTTTTCTACCAACCAAGGAACAGGTCAGAGCCCGGACAATGGCGCTCAGTAAAAACGTTTCGCCGCTGCGGCGTGGAGTCGCTTTGGCGGTGGATTGGATCATCATTGGTCTGCTGACCAATATTTTGGGCATTTTCCTGATTCCACACTGGATTGGCATCGCGATTGGCTTTGTCATCTTTATTCTGGTACTGGAACTCAGCCGCCAGCAGACGATTGGCATGCGCCTGGTTGGCATCAAAGTGATTAACCGTAATGGCCAAACAGCCAGCTGGTCGAAAATCTTAATCCGGAATTTGTTTGGCTACGGGGTGATCGGTAGCCTATACGAGATTGTCGGCCGGCTGTTAGACATGACGGCAACCGCCCCCAAAGCCCAGTTAACCAGCATTCTCCACGTTGTGCTGATTCTATCGTTTGGTCTGCTGCTAGTCTTTGTCGACTTACTGATTGACTGGTTCTCACAAAAACACCTGCTGTTCTTTGAACGGTTGAGTGGGACAGATACCGCGAGTGTGGGAAAATAAGCGGTTAGATTCACACTATTCGATGAAACCATATTGAAAATTAGAATACAAACGGGCCTGAGCAAAACAGTTAGTTTTGCTCAGGCCCGTTTGTGAGTGAATGAAAGAATTTAATTATTCCTTGGTTTTAATATTCTCTTGAATAATATCATGCAGCCGTTCGAACAAGATCCCCTCTCGCAGGCCGCTGGTTGAAAACATAATTCTGTCTGAATCCAAATAGTTCATCAGTAAAATGACGGGGATCAGACCGCCGACAATAATGTCAGCCCGTTCCTTGTTAATCCCGGGAACCTTTTTGCGTTCGTCAAGATTCATCCCAATAATGCGTTCAAAGGTTTCATTAATGGCGTCATCCCTTAATTGATAGCCGTGGATGTCATTGGTATCCAACAGATTATTGAAACGCCGGTTAATCTTAGCCAAGGTTCGATTACTACCGCCTAAGCCAATAATTGGCAAGTTCAAACCGTTTCGCAGCCACCAGACACTTTGGAAAATTTTGTTAACGAAAATCATTGCTTTAAAGACTTCAGTAGCAGCAATGTCGTCAGCCAAATCGAATTTTGATGATAAGGTGACTGACCCAATTGGAATACTGATCAGGTTACTGACCTTGCCGTTTTGAACCAGGACGATCTCGGCACTGGCACCGCCGGTATCGATAATCACCGCATTGGTTGCCGGCAGTGTCTCACTGACACCAACGTAATCATAGTAAGCTTCCCGGGTCCCGGAAATCACGTTGAGGTTAATGCCAATGTCATTTTTGACCCGTTTTAAAAATTGCTTTTGATTGGTCGCTTGTCGAACCGCCGCTGTGGCCACCGCAACAATATTGAGATGGTCAAGCTTGGAATAAATCGTTTTAAAGTTCTTCAAAGCGCCGATGGTTCGTTCAATGGCTTCGGGCTGAAGAATTTTTTCAACCCCCATATTCTCAGACAGTCGAACATATTCCTTTTCTTGAGCAACTGTCTCGTAGGTGCCATCGTCACTGATTCGGCTAATGGTCATCCGCACTGAGTTGGATCCTAAATCAATCACCGCCAAATTTTTCATTACTGGTTGTCGCCCCCATCTTCATCATTGAATGGATCAGGCTGATTTTGCGGGCTCATCATTGGCTGAAACTGGGCCCCACTCTTGGGCCGATTCTCTCCTTGCTGAGCCTCGGTCAACCGAGTTGCCTGAGCTGCAAAGAATTCTTGAGAATCCAATGGCTCACGGCCTCTTCTGTCCACTCGTTTGTAGACACCGTTCTTATCCAAGGTTCTTGTCTTGACGTTATCATTCCACATGGTGGTGTAGATGCTGACCACTCGCTGGGCCAAATCCGGTTGAAGGACTGGAAACATCTGTTCAACTCGTCGGTTCAAATTCCGAGTCATCAGATCGGCACTGGCAAGATAAACTTGTTGTTCACCGTCAAAATTAAACATGTAAATCCGACTGTGTTCCAAGAATCGACCAACGATCGAATGGACCGTGATATGATCACTGACATCTTTGATGCCGGTCTTTAAGCAGCAGATTCCCCGGATAATCAAATCAACAGTCACACCAGCGTGGGATGCTTCATACAATTTGGCAATCATATCCTGATCAGACAGCGAATTCATCTTCATTTGAACATGAACCGGTTTGCCCTGCTTGGCATATTTAATCGCTTCATCCAGTCGCTCGGTGATAAATTCACGAATCCCATTTGGTGAAATATGCAGTTGGTGGAAGTATGGCGGCCGTGAATAACCGGATAACATGTTAAAAATATTCGTGACGTCAATGCCAATATCAGTATTGCAGGTCAACAGACCCAAATCGGTGTAGAAGTGGGCAGTGACGTCGTTATAGTTCCCAGTTCCCATGTGTACGTAGCGACGGATCCCATTTTCTTCTCGACGAACGACTAATGACAGCTTGGAGTGGGTCTTTAACCCAACCAGGCCATAAATCACATGGCAGCCCATCTTTTCCAGCTGACGGGCCCAATGGACGTTGTTTTCTTCATCAAACCGCGCTTTAACTTCAACTAAAACCGTCACCTGCTTGCCATTTTGAGCAGCTCGTCCCAGATATTTGATGATTGGCGAATCACCGGATACACGGTAGAGGGTCATCTTAATCGCTAAGACTTCACTATCGATGGATGCCTGACGGATAAATTCAACAACGGAATCAAATTTGTCGTATGGATGCTGCATCAGCCAATCATGTTTTTGAATGGCATCAAAAATGTTGTGATCGGAGTCTAAAGCTGCCGGTTGATAAGGCTTGAACGGTCGATATTTCAAATCATCATGACCGATTACTTTACCAGCTAATTTGCTCATGAAGGTCAAGTCAAGTGGGCCGTTAACTTCATAGACCGAATCTTCGGCCGTCTGGAGTTCCTTGACCAGCCGCTTTCGAAGTTTGCTACTGATGGTTGAATCCACTTCCAAACGAATCACTTGGCCGTGTTCACGCAACTTCAGCTGCTGTTGAACCTTTTTCAACAGGTCAGAGGTATCTTCTTCAGCAACATCCAGGTCCATGTCCCGAATCACCCGGAAGACACTGACTTCTTTGATCGTGTAGTTAATGAATAATTGATCGACGAATTGCTTAATAATATCTTCAATTAAAATAAAATCGTTATCGCCACCGGGCAGTTTGATGACCCGTGAGAAGATGCTGGGGACTTGAAGCGTCGCATACAGTGTCTTGCCCTCCTCATCATCTTTCTTGTTAAGCCGCAGTGACAAATTCAATGAGTCATTGTTAATAAATGGAAACGGGCGCGAACTGTCATCCGCCATTGGGGTGAGCACTGGATAAAGCTCATCGTGGAAGTATCCTTTAATGAACTGGTATTGCTCGGGTGTTAAGTCACCCACTTTTAGTAAATGAATGTCGACCTGGTTGAGCGCCGGCAACAACGACCGGTTTAAGGTGCTGTACTGTCGAACCAGCATCTCATGGGCTTTCACGTTGACGTCTCGGAGCTGCTCTTCTGCAGAACGGCCAGATGAATCTTTGCCATCCCACTTAACTTCAACCAATTTTGCCAGTGACGCCACCCGAACCATGACCCACTCATCGAGGTTACTTTGGGTGATCCCTAAGAATTTGACCCGTTCTAATAATGGATTGTTTTTATCCCGGGCTTCTTCTAGGACGCGTTCGTTAAAATCCAGCCAACTTAGTTCGCGGTTGTTATAGTATTTGGGATTTTTAAAATCAATTTTGTCTGTCATTTTGCCTTTACACCCCTTTGTTTGAGAACGGCTTTATAACCATATGCTTCAGTAAAGAACTGACTCTTGGTGTTGAAGATCCAGTTTTCGTAGGCCAGATTGGCATTGCTGAACGTTGTGATGACAACTTTAGATTCCTTGATTGAAACCGAGATTTTTTTAATCTTCTGCTGGCGGTCGTCGTCCAAGGCATCTGCCAAACGCAGAATTGCCGCTAACTTGGCAATTAATCGCCGGCTTTCAGCTGAGATATGCTGAAAGTGAATCAGATCTTCATTAGGCGTCGTCGAACTGTGATATCTGGCAATTGCGGCGATCACCCGAATATCATCCCGGGACAACCCAATGATTTCTGAATGGAGAATAATATACTCGGAATGCAGGTAGTGTTCATGGATGCCAACGTAGTTCCCAACATCGTGGAGAATTGAGGCAACCTGAAGCAGGATTCGCTCACGGCGGCCCAGTTGGTGCAGCGGCTTTAACTGATCAAATAGATGAAGGGCAAATTTAGTTACCAAATCCCGGTGGACCGGCTCAACATCATAGTGTTTGGAAAGGTTTAAAGCCAAACGAATAATCTCGGGTGTGAAATCCCGTTTTGAGTAGCCCTGTTCCAAGGCTTCCTGATTGACCAGACCATCAACGACCCCAGAATCGGAAAACCCGATTTCAGAAGCATTGGTTAATCTCAAAATCCGTCTGGTCAACAGCAGTTCCGGCAGCACCAAAGGAATGTAGTCCGGATCAACTTGGAGCCGTTCAATCAAAAATTGATCGGAAGCATCCACCAAGTCGTCCACTAATCCAGTGAAATCGCTGGCAGTAATCGTGTCGCTGGCCTTAGTGTGCTCGTAATTTTCCACCAGCCGTTGCAAAGGCAGCGACCCCAGCAAAATGATCTTGGTGGGAACTTTGCTGGACACGACGCTGGCAGGATTCCCGATGTAAAAGTCGTTCAATTTGGAATCAATGTAATCGTTCAACAGCCCAATTGAATTGGGTGCCGTTTGCCGCAGGCTCTGCAAGTCCTCGGCAATTTTGATTGGCCCCAAGGCAAAACTGGTGGAGTCGACAAATTTACCTTCCTTGAACTCCGTAATGGCAGTATTTCCAGAAGTGATGCCCACCAAAAAAGTGGTGCGCTTATCGTTTTGCTTATCCTTCGTCAACTCAACTGAAATGTTTTGATTTCTGAAATAAGTTTCTTCACTTGTTGAAAGCCACTCAATATTCATGCCGGTATGTAAAAAGAGCTGATCGGCAATAAAATCCGAGTTGAGCGCTTGGTGAAGGGCATTGCTGCCAAATAGTTTGTAGTTGGTCACACCGTAATCATTCAAAATTTGAATGAATCCGGTCAAAGCTTCGGACACCCGGTTAACGGATTCGTACTTCACGGGTTGGTCCTGATAGACATCGTCTCCCAGGTTAATATCTTTTTTGACGTGCTCGAGTGGCTTCAGGTTCTTTAAATTCACGATCAACAATTCAGAGCCCTGAACATTCACCATCATCACGCCATAATACTTTACTGCCATCGTTTTCACCTTCTGTATGGATTCCCCAATCAAACACAGCTATTCATAAATCTCTCTTATCAACGTAAGTATACAATATTTTACAGGGTGCTGACCCATCCGTATAGCTTGGATAACAACTTTTTGTCATTTTTCGTAAAATTGATTAACCACAAACGATTGCGCGTTTGTTTGATTGACATCAGGCAGCAACGGTTTGAAAATAGACTTGTACCAAATTATTGTCAGAAAGAAGTGTATTTGATGACTGAACTAAATGCAGCAAACGCTGGCACTTACAAATTTGATGATCAATTTGTCGTCAACCGCCTGGGATACGGGACCATGCAGCTGACTGGTAAAGGCACTTGGGGTCCATACGCTGACCCTGCCCGTGCAGCCGATGTTGTTACCCACGCGACTGAACTTGGAATCAACTTTTTTGACACTGCCGATTCTTACGGTCCGTGGTTCGCCGATCGCTATCTGGCTGAAGGCTTAAAGGGCGCCGCCAACCGTGATCAGATTTTCATTTCTGATAAGGTTGGACAAACTCGCCAAGGCCCGGGTATCTGGACACCTCATGGTGAGCCCAACTACCTGCGCCAGCAAGTCGAAGTTTCTATGATGACTTTGGGGATTGATCACGAAGACTTGGTCTTCCTTCACCGAATTGACAGTCACTTCCCAGTCGCTGAGCAGGTTGGTGAACTCAAGAAGATGCAGGATGAAGGTAAAATTAGGCATATCGGCTTGAGCCAAGTCAGTGTTGATCAACTCAAAGAAGCCCAAAAGTACGCCAAGATTGACGCTGTGGAAAACCTCTATAACGTTTCCAACCACAAGGATGACGATGTGGTGGACTACGCACAATCCCAAGGGATGGCCTTTTTACCATGGTTCCCACTGGACACTGGTCGTTTAATTGGCGCCGATAGTCCACTCAGCACCATCGCTAAAAAGTATGGTGTCTCAGAAGCCCAGATCGCTTTGGCTTGGTTACTCAAACGTTCACCAAACATTTTACCGATTCCTGGAACCAGCTCGATTCAACACTTGGAGGATAACGTCGCTGCTGCTAATGTTAAATTGAGTGATGAAGACTTTGAAGCTTTGAGTCAACTTTCCAAATAATCCCAATAATGTCTCACTGGCCTGCCCGATGATGGCGGGCCATTTTTGTACATATTTTGCCTGAAAATGGTAACCCATGGAGTTATAGCTCGCCTTTCTACTTTAGAATTGTTATAATCTAGATAGAAGATTAAACCGGATTGGAGGGCTTATTATGAACAAACTAACCAACTACATGCGTCTAATCGGCGTCTTAATTGTCGCGGTGATCGCCTTGGTTCTACAATTTGGGCTGCACTTGCCGCTTTACGCTCAGATTGTTATCTCAACGCTGGGGTCACTAATTGCCCTTTTGATGTTTATCGACATGGTGAAAACTTTACGCTCCGGGAAATTTGGTGTCGACCTGCTGGCAATTACGGCTGTCATCGCAACGATTGCCGTGGGTGAATACTGGGCCGCTCTCATCGTTTTGCTAATGTTAACCGGCGGCGACACTTTGGAAGATTATGCGGCCAACAAAGCTAACTCCGAACTGCAGTCACTGCTGGAGAATTCGCCCCAATCCGCTCATTTGCTGAAAGACGACAAAATGGTCGACGTCAAAATTGACCAGGTCACTGTTGGCGATCGAATTGTCGTTAAGCCTGGAGAAGTCATCCCGGTTGATGGCACCATTACTGACGGGGTGACTTCGGTTGATGAATCCTCTCTAACCGGTGAATCCCGCCCCATCGATAAGGTCGTTGGTTCAACCGTCATGTCCGGAGCGATTAACGGCGATGCATCCTTTGACATGATTGCTGACAAAACGGCCGATGACAGCCAGTACCAAAACATCATCCGCTTAGTTAAACAGGCTGAGAGCACCCCTGCCCACTTCGTGCGGATGGCGGACCGCTACGCCGTACCATTCACCTTACTGGCTTACGTCATCGCCGGAGTAGCTTGGTACCTGTCCAAAGATCCGGTCCGGTTTGCTGAAGTCCTGGTGGTTGCCTCACCGTGCCCACTGATTTTAGCTGCGCCAATTGCCTTAGTATCCGGCATGAGCCGTGCCAGTCGAAATGGGATCATTGTCAAGAGTGGGACGATTATCGAAAAGCTGGCCAATGCCAAAACGTTTGCCTTCGACAAAACCGGGACGATTACCAAGGGGCATTTGACCGTCAGCCGGGTCTTCGCGATAGCTGGTTACACCAAAGATCAGGTCTTGGCGCTAGCTGCCGGAGCCGAACAGCAATCCAGCCACATTCTCGCCCGTTCACTGGTGGCGGCGATTCCGGATCAAATTCCGACTGCCACCAACGTTATTGAAACCACTGCCCAAGGAGTCCAGGCAACCATTGATCAGCAAACGATTCGGGTTGGTAAACCGGCTTATGTTTCCGATGACCCAATTGACCCGCTTGATCAAACGGCAGTCTACGTATCCGTCAATGGCAAATATGTCGGGTACGTGGCCTTCTCAGATGAATTACGACCGGAAGCCAAGGCTGTGATGGATAGTCTCCATCAGATGGGAGCCACAGAAATCATGATGATCTCAGGAGACCGAAAACCGATCGCTGAAGAAATCGCCGATCGAGTTGGGATTGATAAGGTCTACGCCGAGCGGCTGCCGGAAGAAAAAATTTCCGTCATTGAAAAGGTCGAAAAGAAGTTCCGCCCAGTCGTGATGGTCGGCGATGGTGTCAACGATGCCCCATCATTGGCAATGGCTGACGTCGGCATTGCCATGGGAGCTCACGGGGCAACCGCTGCCAGTGAATCCGCGGATGCCGTCGTCCTCAAAGACGATTTGAGCTTGGTCAGTAAAGCGGTCAAAATCTCAGACGACACCATGAACGTTGCTCGTCAATCCGTTTTGATTGGAATCGCTATCTGTACGATTTTGATGTTAATCGCCAGTTTTGGCGTCATCCCTGCGATCATTGGCGCCCTCTTCCAGGAAGTCGTCGATACTGTGACCATCCTGTGGGCATTAAGAGCCCGGGCAGGTGACAAACGGGAAAGCAATCTGGTACCAGTACAATAACTAAATGATTTTTGTTGGCCAATCGAAGCTCAAACCAGTTCAACCAGTGAGGATGACTTGACAAATTCGGTCAGTGCTTTATATTTGTAATGATAACAATTACCATTCGTGAGAAGGTAAGATAATGAGAATTCATGTTGTAATGCATAACAAAGAAACTGGTGAAGAATACCTAACCACCAAGAACCGTCGTAACAACCCAGATCGGTTAAAGTTAATGAAGTATTCACCAAAGCTGCGTAAGCGCGTTTTGTTTGAAGAAAAGAAGAGCTAGTTTTTAAAGCTGAAAGGCGGCCACAGTACAAGTTGAAAGACTTGTGCTGCGGCCGCCTTTTTGATGTGGCGTTTAATAAGAATTCCACTCCAAGCTGTCAGGCTCTTGGAGTGGAACTTTTTGACTATACAACTGTATTAATTTGAGTCTGAACGATTTCCAATCCCTCTAAAAAGCTGGTTTGGCCGCTCAAGCGCTGTTTAAGTTCATCCACCCATTTTTGAACCGTGGTGGCATCGTGGCTAATTTCCAAGAAGTTGCTTAAATCCTTCTCAAGCTGCTTTGGCGCATTGGCGGCTGTCTTCTGCGACTGAGGAATCAGGACAACGTCATGATACAGTGGAATCATTTTATTTTTAACCGCCGGATAAATCTGTCGCAGATAATTCCGGATCATTGGTGCGCTTTGATACTTCTTCAGTTGTTCAAACAACTTTGAATATTCCCGTTCCAAAGCTAAAATATCACCATATTCATAGCGCGACAGTTTTGTTTCCAGTTGTTTCAACAAATCAGGGTAAACCCTCTGCCACTCATGACGCTCGACTAACAGCTGCTTATATTGTTGGTAGACGGCGGTTTGATGGTTTAACAACCGCTTCCTCAACAGCGCAATTAATTCGTCGGTCTCACCCAATTCCTGATACATATTGGACAACAATTCGTCCCATTCTTTTCTTAGATATCGGGGAACGTCAAGTGCCAATTCTTTGGCTTCATCATAACGATGGCGGCTTTTCAAGACAAAAAACCATTGTTTGCGGACATCGTCATCGTCCATATTTGCGATGGCTATCTCTTGGGCGACCCCCAAATCTCCCAGTGCCAGGTAAAGATGTAACCGCAACATCAGGTGATGTTTCTTGCGTTGATCTTCATCCCACAAAGTACTTTGCTTCATAATTCTTTCAGAGGCCTTAATGACTTTATTGGCAGTCTGCTGAGTGACCAAACCGAGAACGTCATCGATAAACTCATATCGAAAAGCTTCCAAATCTTTGAACACTGGACTGCCGAACAGTTTCAGCGCTTGGTCCAGATATTTTTCACGTTCATTCACTGGTAAATGACTGCCGGATTCATTGATCAAATCGATGATAACGCCCAACACATTGTTAACTGAATCCTCCAGAGTCATCGGCGAAAGGCTATCCTCTGAAAAGACCTTCATTTGATTTTGGACCACCATTAGGGCAACTGGGAAGCCTAATGCAAACGGGACTTTGAGTTCACCGGTATCGTCAATGACTTCCCCTAGCAGATCAGAAAAGAAGTTGACCAAATTGTTCATACCGTTCCAGTCCCAATCAGACTCACGGGCAATCTGAAGCTGGTTGGAAATAACGCCGCGAACATGGCGAATTTCTTCTTCAATCGCTTGCGGGTCGGTATCCGGATTGGTTGATGGTAGTGGATCTGCCTCGACAGTATCATGATCAACTTCAAAGCCGGCGTCGATATCTAAATCAACAGGAATATCGTTAAAAATCGCCAAAATTAATGCAGCCATGTCGGGGTCAAGGGATCCCATTTTTAGCAGCACATTTTTTAACTTTTCAGGTTTAGCCTGATTGATTGTTTTTAAGAGCTCTTGTTGCGAGTTGTTTGCCATCTCAAATTCCTTTCGAATCAATTTGTTTCTTGAATTTTACCATATGTGGGCTTGAAGACAAACAAAATCGGGTACGGAAAGTAAGCTGTTAGCTTCCAATACACTATTGTTTTGACTTCTCATACTCCATAAATTGATACAGCAGCAATTCCATAATCACAATTAACGAAACGTGCGACGTCATATCAACTCCGCTGACTTTGAGTTCGTCCGTGAACAGATAGAGGTTTTCGTCACTCATGTTTTGAATCGTATTGTTATTCGCGCCGGTAATTGAAACCAGCAAGGCGTATTCCTTTTGGCTTTGCAGATTTTGAATAATTTGAATCAGTTCATCATCCTCACCTTCATAATCAAAAACAAAGACAACGTCGTTGAGCTGTACGTTGCGGTAGGCCAGCCGGCGCTGCTCGTGATTCTTTGGGAAAATTACAATGAACCCGTTCAAAGTATATAAGTATTCAATGTATTCGGCAGAGTACTTACTGAAGCCCTTGGCAAAAAAGTACAGCTTGGGCTGATGGTCCAACACCTGACAGATTTTTAACAGTTTGCGCTCGTCAAGCACCCGGACAGTTTCTTCAATATTTTTCAGATATTCGTTACGATATTTGGACTGTTCTTCAACAAACGGTTCAGCCTTGTCTTCCTGCTTATCGCTGTTCAGGACCGTGTACTTAATCACGGTGCTAAATTCACTATAACCGGAGAAGCCGATTTTTCTGACAAAACGCAAAAAAGTGGTGGTCGAAACATAACAGGCCGCCGCAATTTCTCGGATACTCTTGTTTTGGATTTTATCCATATTCTTGATCACATAGTCGAGTAAGCCGTATTCATTTTTATTCAATTTTTCGACATATGGTTTAATGATCTCAAAAAAGTTCATATAAAACCTCTAATCTGGAACCCCGAGGACGATCGAGTGGATGTCGCCGCCGCCAAGCAGCAGTTCACGGGCGTACACGGGTTCAATTTTTCGATCTGGAAAGATTTTGGTGTATTGGTCGATGGCCGCCTGGTCGTGCTCATCGCCAAAAATGGGCAGAATCACGGCGCCGTTCACCAAGTAACAGTTAATGTAAGTGGCCATCAAACGATCACCTTCGTAACGCGGCAGCCGACCGTTGACCGGGTCAACGCCTTCACTCTCGGCTTTGGTGATTAATAATGGTTTGGGCATCTGGACCCGGTGAATCTTGAAATGCCTGCCGGACGCATCGGTCGCCGCCTCTAGAGTTGCCAAGGCTTCATGGCAGATTTCATACATTGGATCAGTCTGATCTTCGGTCCAGGTTAAGGCCACTTCACCAGGGCGGACAAAGTTGACCATGTTGTCCACATCGCCATTGGTTTCGTCCATGAAATAGCCCCGGGCCAACCAAATAATCTTGGTGACGTTCAAATAGCGTTTAAAAACCGCTTCAACATCTGCCTGATTAACTTGGCCGTTGCGCCCCTCGGATAAGACCGATTCTTCAGTGGCAATCAGCGTTCCTTCGCCATCGGTCTGGTACGCGGATCCTTCCAAGACAAAATCGGCTTCATAGTAGTCGATCCGGTCCAAGTCACTGACTTTCCCGGATACCAGGTTGTCCTGATCCCACGGGAAGTAAAGGCCGTCGACCAGGCCGCCCCAGGCATTGAACTGCCAACTGACGGCTCGGACGTTATTTTGGGCGTTGACCAAGTAAGTTGGGCCGACATCCCGCATCCAAGCATCGTTGTAACTCATTTCCACCACCCGAACCGATTCCGGCAAGGCATGCAGGGCGTGCTCGTATTGTTGACGCGAAACCAGCATTGTCAGCGGCTCATACCGACTAATCTTCGCAGCGACTTCACTGAAAACTTTTTGAGCGGGTTTGGCTCCATCCCGCCAGTTATCCGTGCGTTCCGGCCACATCATGTAGGCCTGCTGGTGTTGATGCCATTCAGGGGCCACATTGTATTTATCCTCTTGTGGAGTTGTCTTTTTGATCTTCATTATTTACCTCGATATTTTCTCGCTCAATCATAACATTTTTGCTGTGAAAGCACTATCATTCTGCTAATACCCCATCAATCGACGCAAAACGAGGCATCAACAAAACCGTCGTTTCGTCCATGCCTCGTTCATTTTAAACTATTTAACTGCTGCGGGAACAGCATCCTTAACGATAGTTGTACCTTCGTTGCCTTCGATGATTTGTTCAACATCTTCCAAATCACCGATCACAGCGGGATTGCCGGTACTGCGGACAAAGGCGACTGCTGCTTGAACCTTTGGCATCATACTGCCCTTGGCGAATTCATTGGCATCAATGTGTTTTTGAATGTCGTCAATGCCGACTTCTTTGAGCTCAACTTGATCAGGCTTGCCGTAATTGTAGTAAACCCCTCCGGCAGACGTCAGGATGATCAATTTGTCAGCATCAATTAATTGGGCGATCTTTGAAGCACTGAAATCTTTGTCGATCACGGCTTCCTTCCCAATTAAGCGGTTGCCTTTTTTGACAACGGGAATGCCGCCGCCACCGGAAACGATTGGCACGATACCTGCGTCAACGACCTTCTTGATCGCTGCGTACTCGTTAATTTCCAACGGTTTCGGTGATGGAACCACCCGTCGGTAGCCGCGACCGGAATCTTCAATGATTTCCCAGTCAGGGTGCAGTGACTTGATCTCAGGCAAATCCGTTTCCTTATAGAAAGGACCAATCGGCTTGGAAGGATTTTCAAAGGCTGGATCGTCCTCATCAACGATCGTCTGGGTGACAATTGCCATCACATCTTTATCGATGCCGTTATTCAGGAGCTCTTCCTTCATGGCATTTTGGAACCAGTAGCCAATGCCGCCCTGGGTCATGGCACCACAGGTATCCAGCGGCATTGCCGGATTGACTTCACTGTCGGCGGCATTTTGCTGAAGCAATAAGTTGCCGACTTGGGGACCATTTCCGTGAGTGATGATCAACTGATCACCGTTCTTGATAAATTTAACCAACTCTTTGGCAGTCTTTTTAACTGCCTTCATTTGCGCTTGAGCGGAAGCATCCTTTGAGAGGATGGCATTTCCACCTAATGCGACGACAATTTTGGCCATTGCGATTCCTCCTATCTGCCAGCTGGCACTTGTTGAGTGATGCAGTGAATGTTACCGCCACCAAGTAAGATTTCTCGGGCAGGAACACCAACAATCTTGCGGTCTGGGTACAAGCGCTGCAGAGTTTCTTGTGCTTTAGCATCGTTTGGATCGTCAAAGGTTGGGAAGACAATTCCGCCATTGGCTGTGTAATAGTTGACATAACTGGCAGCCAAGCGGTCGCCTTCACGACGTGGCAAACTGCCGTCAACGGCATCAACGCCTTCGCTTTCTTCTTTGGTAATTGTTACCGGCTTTGGCACATAAAGCTTTTCAACTTGAATCTTGCGGCCTTTGGCATCAGTTGCGTTGCTTAAAATGTCGTAGTTTTCTTTGGAAATCTCGTATTGCGGATCGTTTTGGTCATCCGTCCAGGCAAGGGCAACGACACCAGGTTTAACGAAGTTGGCAATGTTGTCCACGTGACCATTGGTTTCATCCAGGTAGATCCCACGTTTGAGCCAAATGACTTTGTCCAAATTGAGATATTCCTTCAAGACATTTTCAATTTGTTCTTTGGATAACTGAGAGTTGCGTCCCTTTGAAAGCAGGCATTCTTCAGTAGTGATCAGTGTTCCCTCACCATCCACATGAATTGAGCCGCCTTCCAAAATGAAGTCGTCTAAACGGTAACGGTCGGCGTGCTCCATTTCAGTCACTTTTTGTGCAACCCGGTCGTCTTTGTCCCATGGGAAGTACAAACCGTCAACCAAGCCGCCCCAAGCGTTAAATGTCCAGTCAACACCGCGAAGGTCGCCATCGTCATTGACGACAAACGTTGGGCCGCAGTCTCGGATCCAGGAATCGTCACTGGAAATTTCAACCACTTCAACCTCGTCTGGCAGCATGTGGCGGGCATTGGCGTATTGGGCATCTGATACCCCAACCGTTACGTGCTCGAACTGGGAAATCGCTTTAGCCACGTTCACAAAGGTATGCTGAGCTGGCTTGGCACCATTGCGCCAGTTATCCGGCCGCTCTGGCCAAAGAATGTAGACACCCTTATGATGTTCAAACTCGCCGGGCATTCTGTATCCATCTTTTTTAGGTGATGATTGTAAAGTTTTCATCGTATTTGCTCCTCTTGCATTATATTCAGAAATTAGTTTTTACTTAAGGCTTCTTCTGTGTGGTGACTGCTCGCCTTGACTTTTTTCTTCAACGGATGATTCTTTTCAGCGGCTCTGATGCAGACCTCACCAAGTAAGATTGTAATAATCGTTCCAATTAAAATTGGAATCTTGGTGTTAAGCTCTTCGGCACTGCCGTTGAGTGGGAATGCTGACAGAATTGTCGTGATGGCAAGCAATGCCACCGGAATCCAAGTCATCAAGTTAATCATCAAATGATTGCCGGGAACTTTGAATGGCCGCTCAGTATCAGGATCAATTTTGCGGAGTTTCCAGAATGATGGAAACATCAGTAGGTATGAGCCCAACAAGGCAACGACATTCAGTGAGAAGAATGCCCAGAAAATGTTTTGATTGGGAATCAGTGGTGAAATGACCACCAGAACGGCCGCAATCCCACCGTTCAACAGATTGGCACCGGTTGGCATCCCGGTCTTCTTGCTTTCAATACCAAATACCTTTGGCAAGTCGTGGTTCTTGGCAGCGTATGAGGCAACGTAGTTCACCCCGGCAGACCAGGAAATCAGGTTGGCCGCTAACGTATACATAAACAGTAACGCAATCAGGATGACGAACCAATTATTCCCACCGATCAAAAGTAGGATACTTTCCATCAAACCACTGGAAGTTGACAGTTCGCTGCTTGGAATTGCCACGCCCATGCCAAATGCGGCAAAGACATAGAAGACAGCGATTAAGATACCGCCCCAGATAATGGCCTGGGGAATTTGTTTCTTTGGATTAGGCATTTCACTGGCCATGGAAGTAACCACTTCAAAGCCAAGGAAGTTAAATAGGATCACTGAGATGTAGCCAAGACTTTTAACGTCCATCTGCGGCAACATCGTCTTAACGGTGAAGTTGCTGGCAACGCCTTTGGTCATGGCAACGTAAATGCCCAAAGCACCCAGGCTGACCATGATAATCACTTTGGCAATCGCAGCCAGATTCAAAATCCATTTACTGTCGGCAACTGGATATGAGGAAATCAAAGTGACAATCCCGATGAAGACCAGCTGGATTAAGACGTTGGTCCACGTCCCGAAATGAGTCGGGAAGACTTGGCCAATCACACCGGTAAACAGAACGGCCAGGCTGGCCATCCAAATTGGGAAGTTGATCCAGTACAGCCAAGCTGCCCGACCACCCCAACGGCGGCCAAAGGCTTTTCTCACCCAGTCATAAATCCCGCCGTCTTCGTCATAGGTCGTCCCTAGTTCGGCAGAAATCAACCCGTATGGCAGGAAGAAGAATACCAACAGGATTCCCCACCAGAAGAATTGCGACGGGCCGATTGCGGCAGCCGGAGCAACTGATTCAACCACCAGGACAACGACCACCGACATCAGCACGGCATCAAATAGTCTAAATTTTTTCTCTTTTTGCATTTCTTTCACCTGCACATCCGTTGCGTCAGCTCATTAATGAGTCGTGTCGTCAACTAAGTTTAAGATCATCGACTTCAATTTAGGATCGTTCAAATCATCCAATTGTTTTTCGGTGTAGTTCATCCGTGGTGCCATCAAGTAAACCAGCAAAGCGCGCATTGCAGTCAAACGGTTTTCGGCTTCATCCCAGGCAATTGAGTGTGGTGAGTCGATCACGCTGTCAGTAACTTCTTCGCCGCGGTTGGCTGGTAAGCAATGCATGAACATTGTGTGGCTGGTGCCTTTAGCCATTAAATCGTCATTAACTTGGTACTTAGGATAAAAGATCTT
Organism: Lentilactobacillus buchneri; assembly: GCF_018314255.1. NCBI lineage: Bacteria > Bacillati > Bacillota > Bacilli > Lactobacillales > Lactobacillaceae > Lentilactobacillus > Lentilactobacillus buchneri. The sequence continues at coordinate 1,580,159 of NZ_CP073066.1, read as the reverse complement.
CATTCTTTCATCGTATGAAAGTGGGGCTTCGTACAGGCCATACCAAACATCGGTGTAGACAAAGTCGGCATCTTTCATCGCTGCGTCGGCATCTTCGGTGATTTCAACACTACCACCTGATACTTCAGCATTCTTCTTGCCGATTTCCAAGGTTTCCGGCTTGATTTGATAACCCTTTGGTCCGAATTGAACGAACTTCATGCCCATCTTAGAAGCGATGAACATTAATGATACACAAACCTGAGTGGCGTCACCGACGAAGACAACCTTGCAGTCGCTGAGTTTCTTACCTGCTGGTAAATGCTCTGCCATGGTGATGATGTCGCCAATTTCTTGAGTTGGATGGTTGTAATCACTCATTCCGTTGAGAACTGGAACCGTGGCAGTTTCAGCCAATTTTTCAACTGTTGAGTGCTTAGCAACTCTGGCCATCAGGATATCAACCAAGCGGGAAAGAACAATGGCAGTATCGCCTAGTGATTCACTTTCAGCTGAACCTAAATGAATTTGACCTGGTGCGAGGTACTGAGCGTGACCGCCAAGTTGAGTCATTGCAGTTTCAAATGATACTCGGGTTCGTGTGGATGATTCTTCAAAAATCATTCCCAGTGTCCGATGTGATAATAAGTCGGGATAGTTTCCATTCTTAATGTCGCGTTTAATTTGTAAACCTAAGTTGATCAGGTATTGGATTTCTTCTCGGGTGTATGTGTTGGTATCGATAAAGTCTCGTTTCATAATTGGCATCTCCTATAATTTTGTTTGTCGTTTGGATCTCAGAAATTCTCGAGGATTTCTTTACGCTCTTAATATAACGGATGTAAGCGCTAAAATATATAGTTTGAGGCCTTCTAGACGCCGTCAGAACAACGATGGAGTTTGTTCCACCTTTGTTAACATGTTACACGAGGCTGATGTAAACCGGTTTAACTCACTTTTAAGCCAAAACAAGCCCGCAACCTGAGTAAAATGATTTACTCATGATTGCGGGCTTGTTAACGTTTCATTTTATAACAACTGTTTCAGCTTGAATCGCTGCACCTTACCGCTGACATTGGTGGGAAGTTTGTCAATTCTAATAAATCTCGTTGGTACCTTGTAGTGGGCTAACTTCTGTCTGCCATAAGTGATCAGGTCTACCTGATCTAAGGGCGCATCGCTGACCACAAACGCAACGGGCACTTGACCCCATTTGGCATCATCTTGGCCAACCACGGCAATCTCGCCGATGTCTGACCGATTGACATAAACGGCTTCAACCTCATCCGGAAAGATATTTTCGCCACCAGAAATAATCATATCATCCAGTCTGCCATCAATGTATAAAAAGCCATCATCATCAAAATGACCAACATCACCGGTTCGATACCAGCCGGTGTCATTTAGCTTATCTTGAAAAGCAGCCTGTCGGTTCAAGTAACCCGGAGTCAATGCCGGCGTTTTGATCAGCACTTCCTGATTAACTTGACTTAACGTTAACTGAGTCAGAAACAGTGGCTTGCCAACCGAGCCAATTCGCTTGTCAGCATCCGCTGAGTTCAAGGCAATGATTTGTGAACAGGTTTCCGTCATCCCATATGACTGAACCACCGGGACTTGGAGTTGACGACATTGCTGAAGGGTTTGGCGATCAATTGGCCCACCGCCCAGCAGCATGCGCTGAAAATTGGCCTGATAAGGTGTGTTATCAGCCGTTCGATATTTTAATAATTGCTTTAACATGTACGGGACAACCGAAATCGTCGAAATGGGTTCATGTTTCAATACGTAGTCAATCAATTCAGCATTGAAGTGGCCGACCAAGCGGACTGCCATTCCATATATCAAGCCACGCATCATAATCGAAAAACCACTGATATGAAAAATTGGGACGGAGCAAAGCCACTCGTCACCCGGCATGACCCCAAGGTTAAAAGCTGAGGCGGTTGCTGAGGCGAGGTGATTGCCAAAGGTCTGCATCACACCTTTGGGTCTACCAGTCGTCCCAGACGTATACATAATGCTGGCCACCTCTTGAGAGCGAAATTCGGGAACTAATGTGATCTGAACCGCCGCTTGATCAGTTATCGTGCTAAAGGTAATAAACCGTTGGTCAAAACTTTCTCGAAAAAGATCATCCGCCACCAGACAGGCCGCTGGTTCACTATCTGATAATTGGCGATGGATTTCATCATCAGACAAACGCCAATTAATCCAAACGATTGTCTTACCGGATCCTAAGACCGCCATGGCCATCAGATAGCCTAGTAAAGAATTCTTGGTCATAATCCCAACTCGATCGCCATCCAACACGGAGGCAGCCTTCAATTGTCCAGCCAGTTGAGAAACCTGCTGCTTGAGTTCCAGAAACGTTAGCTGGGTGTTGCCGTCATCGACCGCGAGCCGACCAGGGGCAGTTTCCGCCTGCTTTAAAATCCAATTATCCACTTTCATCAACCTTCCTATGGGAACTTAGGAAATTGATCAAAATCAGGCTGTCGTTTTTGATTAAAGGCGTCCCGGCCCTCTTTGCCCTCATCAGTGGTGTAAAAGAGCATCGTGGCATCCCCACCCAACTGCTGAAGGCCAGCCAAACCATCGGTATCAGCATTCATGGCTGCCTTGATGAATCGAAGCGCGGTTGGCGATTTCTGGAGAATTTCGTTACACCAATCCAATGTGGCCGACTCAACCTCTGAAAGTGGGACCACTTTATTGATCCAGTTCATTTCATAAGCCTCTTGTGCACTGTAGAAATGGTTTAAGAACCAGACTTCTTTGGCTCGTTTATGGCCAATCACCCGGGCCAAATAACCGGATCCGTAGCCAGCATCAAAGCTGCCGACTTTCGGGCCTGTCTGCCCAAATTGAGCGTTGTCAGCTGCAATCGTCAAATCACATACCAGCTGAAGAATGTTGCCGCCGCCAACTGACCAACCTTTAACCATGGCAATCACGGGTTTGGGGATGATTCGAATTAAATGCTGAAGATCCAGCACATTTAGCCGGGCAATGTGGTCTGAACCAACATAGCCGCCATTCCCCCGAACCCCCTGATCACCGCCAGAAGAAAAGGCTTTGTCGCCAGCGCCGGTTAGGATAATCACGCCGATTGTGCTATCATCACGACAGATATTGAATGCATCAATCATCTCTTGGATGGTCAGTGGTGTAAAAGCATTCATTTTTTCCGGCCGGTTCATCGTAATCTTTGCGATTTTATCGGCCCGTTCAAAAATAATTTCCTGGTAATCTTTTACCGATTCCCATTTAACTGAAGTCATAATCTCGATCCTTTCAAAATTGGAGTGTGAATACTTTGTCTAACTTAATTGAATTGCTTGGTATCAAAACTGTCTCTGTCAGCCAAGCTGAGGTTATTATATCACTAGAAGTTACCGATTCGGTCAAACAGCCATACGGCATTCTTCACGGCGGCATCAACTCGGTGTTGGCCGAAACGGCGGCTTCAATCGGTGCCAACGAACGATTGGATAACAGCCATTACGCAGTGGGCGTCGACATCACCACTCAGCATTTGCTGCCGGTTTTTGATGGCAAGCTGGTGGCAACCGCCACCCCGTTGCATGCCGGCGGGCACTTGCAAACGTGGCGAGTTGCGATTCATAATGGCAATCGACTCACTAGTTTTAGTACGGTTACTTTGACCAACGTCGCTCAAAAGTCTTAACTTCTTTGGTAACTACCATGCTATTTTGTTGTCAATTGTTCTCCTACCAAAAGGTCATTGGACAAACCCGGTAGTTGGCAATCACCAAATATAAAAAAGTGAACCCAGGCAGGGGTTCACTTTTTTATGATTATTTGCTTTTACTGTAGCGTCCTTTTTGCCACATTTTCCGGCTGGTAGTCAACGAAAATGATAGCTATAAAGCAGGAATTATTTGAGCTATAACATATAGTTTACCGATCGGTGACATGTCCCTTGTCCTTAAGACTAATCTTCCCATCCAAAATCTCATAAGTCTTATCCGCAAAATCCAGCAGCCGAAGATCATGGGTGACCACGACCACCGCCTTATTCCTGGTTTCTGCGAGATTTTTGAACAGTTGGCCGACCTCGGCAACCTTTTCACTATCAAGGGCAGCTGTTGGTTCATCGGCCAACACAATATCCGGATTGGCATACAGTGCTCTGGCAATCGCCACTCTTTGAGTTTGGCCGCCAGATAGTTCGCCGGGGAACTGGTTGACCAGCTGAGAAATGCCCAGCTGATCAAGCAAATCCGCTAATTCTTTCTGATCTAAATTACCGTCATGCTTGATTTTATCCACAAACTCAAATTGTTCTTTGACTTTCAAGTACGGCACCAGATTATATGATTGAAGGACAAAGCCGATTTGATTTAACCGCAGCTGATCTCGTTGCGCTTTTGTGAGTGACTCAACTGCTTGACCTTCAACTTCCACTGAACCGGAGGATGGCGTCTGCAGGCCACCCGCAATGGTCAAGAAGGTACTTTTCCCTGATCCAGAGGGACCAACCACTAGGATCAACTGTCCCCGATCAGCCGCAAAATTGACATCCTTCAAAACGTGAACCTTGCTAATACCGGATCCAAAGTACTTATTAATGTTTTTTAATTCAATCACTGACATAACTAACCTCCAATAACACTGACAGGGTCAACGGTTGCGATCTTTTGCGCTGGAATTGCCGCACCAATGACGCCCATAATCATCAAGCCAATGGAAATCCAGGTGAGCACCGGAATATCAAAGGCCATCGGCACACCGACCGGAATTAACGATCCCGTCAGAGCCGCCAAGAGACCACCAATGATAATTCCCGAAGCCATCAAGATCAAAGATTGGCTGGTAATCGTCGTCACCAAAGCTCTCGCTGGAATTCCCTGGGCCCGCAATACTGCGTAGGTTGGCAGAGCCTGCATGGTCAAAATGTACAGGAACACGGCAATGATCACCAATGAAATAATCATCAAAAAGCCGATCATGAAGCCAAACGTGGTGTTTTGCGCAGAATAACCGGGCAACTTATTAATGAATTCATTCATCGAATACGTCTTTAACTGGCTATTGTGAGCACTGTACTTAGCATTCTTTGACACAATCGCACTGCCGGCAATCGGAACCCGGTCCATCCCCCGCAAATGTTTCCACGTTGGCAGACTACCATAAATCACTGGAGCAATGTTTAACTTAGCGTTCTTAGTGAACCCGACAATTTCATATTTGTCACTCACAGAGTTCAACGTCACCTTGTCACCGAGTTTGTAGCCATCGGTCTTGAACTTTTCGTCAACCACCACTTGATGGTTGTTGCGAGCTTTATGACCCGAAGAGATTTTTAATCCCTTATAGATGAACTCACTCTTCTTGATGCCGACAAATTGGGCAGAAATCTTTTCTTGACCTTTGTGTTTGGCAACCACCGGCGTCGACCCAATCACTGATTCCTTAGCCGACAGTTTGTCGTCCTTGGCTTGGGCATTGGTAATCGTCGACTGAGACAGATTAATATTGGAATCCTTATTCAAGACCACGCTCTTGGCATCCCAGGAATTGATCGCCTGGGTGTTTTCCCCAGCCAATCCGAATGCCAAACCCGTCAGGATAAAAATTAAGTATGCAATCAAGGCCACCATGGCAATAATTAGGCCATACCTCAACTTTTCGTGTCGAATTTCTTTTAGTGCCAAATACATTATGCATTCCCCTTCCCGGCTAACAAGTTCAATGTTTCAGAAAACTTTTTCATGACTACTGATTCATTTTGCGGCTCAATCATGATTTGCTTAATGGCCTCATGACTGAGGATCATCGTCGCCCATTCCCGCGAACTAACCGTGTTGGGGTCAATTGATCCTTGCGAAATCAGTGATTCATTTTTCATTAGGTGCATCTTGATCAATCCCAGATACTGACTATCGCGAGCACCTTTGATGAACGCCTCGACTTGATCCAAATAAAACTGCGGGTCAAATTCAGTTCCCACCTCGTTGTTCACATCACTGTGAATATCGCGCATCGCCACGCCGTATAAATATTTGTAAGCGTCGGTTAGATCATCAAAATACTTATAAAAGGCCCCCCGGGCAATCCCGGCAGTCTTGACGATCGGGGCAACTTGAGCGGTTGCCAGTGGTTGATCTGTAAATTCCTTGAGTAAGGCTTTTCGAATTTTGGTCTGCTTCTCATCACTTAGATTGGTAAAGGTTGTTGATACCATAATTGTTCTCCTTTGCGTATGACACCGTGTCATCAATTTATGAACTGAGTATACCCCATCGGTGACACCGTGTCAACATAAAGTCTCAAAAAATCCGTCACCAAGGCAGCAGCCTTGATCTGACGGATTTTAATGGTATTAATATCTGGTTGTTGAACGTAATAGTTCTGGATTACGGTTCGACAGCAGCATGGCGTGCCCGGTTGAGTCAAAAATCATACTTTCAAACTCACGGTGAGAATTAAAACGAGTGTATTTAATGTCACTTGGACGCAAACTGCCACTGCCGTTTAATTTACGAGCCGGCAGGGTTTGAATTGAGTCATCGGAAACCAGGTACAGTCGGCCGTTGTGCGGGTTATACCCCATAGACTGCTGGTGAGTTCCGGTCTGCTTTCTCAACAGCTGCTTGGCTAAACGAACATGGATCGAGCGGCTGCCCAACTTGCCTTTGTAAATTTTAACGTGGCCGCCGGAAATCCCCCACCAATAAGCGTTACCGGAGTTGTCAAACGTTAGGTCATGGCCGGCCGGCACCATTGCACCACGGTTGTTCATGTGAAACTTAATGGCACGATTTGGCTTCAGCGACGACATGCTGATTCGTTGAATGGTTGACCAGGCAGTCGGCTTCATGTCAGCCCGATCCCGCCACATCCAAATTGAATGCTGCTTCTTATTGTAAGCCAGCGATTGACCGTGACCGACATCAAACATTGGACCAACTTTCATACCGGCAGTCTTTTTAAGCAGAGAATCTTGAGCCTTGGCCAAACTCATATGATCCAGGGTACTGCGGTTATATCTGACCACAAAGCCCTTCCCATGAAATTGGTGCGGCGCATACAGCACGAACAGATATTTCCCGCCAAATGCGGCAGCTTGAGGATTGGTCAAATCACGACTGGATTTCCCCAATGCCATATGCGTACTTGGGAGGAGATATTTGGTCTTCAGCGTCCACTTCGTACCATGGACACTCTTGATGGTCTCACTACCGCTGGGATTCTTTGACCAGCCATAGTTGCCATTGGCTTTGACAAACTGGACTTTACTGTTATTCAAAATGCGTAAACTGGCGCCTGAATATTGGCTGATGGCGTTGCTTTTTTGCACATACGTCGCCGCATCAACAGTACCCACAAATGACGTACTCAATAGAATCGCTGTGGCGATCCCCACCGATAACTTTCCCAATTTCATACATACCCCTCCAGATATTTGGTTATATTGATATAACATGGTAGATTGCAAATTTAATCCGAATTTTTTGACAAATTGGTCAGCATGACCTGATAAGGTGTTTGCCAGTCAAGTATTTTAAGTGGTCTCTGATTAATTTCGAGTAAGGTGGTTTTCAAGCCTTGAGCACTAATGTGCTCAAAATAAGTCCCCTTAGGATAAAAATAGCGTAAGTTCCGATTAAATCGTTCATTACTGCCGCGCTCAGCTGGCGTATAAGCATGGCAGTAATAGGTCTTAATACCATATTGTGATTCAAGTGATACTAGCCCACTAAACTCAGTGCCACGGTCCACAGTAAAGCTGTGCACCGGACCATTAAAAGTGGTTAGGAACTTAGTTAGTGCTTCATTAACAGTCGCTGTCGTCCGATCTTTTAACCGGTATGCCCAAAGGAACCGTGATTTGCGATCGATTAAAGTTAATAAAACTGCCTTACTATGCCCACGAGGACCAACGACTGTATCTAGTTCAAAATCGCCGATGCGATTACGTTGATTAATCATCATGGGACGCTGTTCAATTGATCGCCCCAAAGATTGATTATATTTGGATCGTTGGTCAACGTTACGCCGTTGGCGTACGCCATGTTCAGGTAGATCATTCAAGGAGAAATCAATTCTCCCCTGATTTAGCCAATTATAAATAGATTTAGTAGCTAGTTTAAATTCGTGAGCAATCATTCCTGGTGACCAGCTTAGACGTAAATGGTTGAGAATTTTTTGCTTTAACTCATCGCTCAGCTTAGTTTTCCGACCACATCGTGATCGCTTGTATTCGGCATCTGTTTGTGCTAATTCAGCCTGATAAGGTTGACATCGAGATAATTCATAAGAAATTGTTGACGGTGATCGGTTCAGCCGAACGCCCATTTGGATATTGGACAGCCCTAGTTCACAAAAGGTTTCGATTTTAATTCGTTCGGAATAGGTTATACTAGACAAAAGATCAGCTCCTAAAAGATGGGTTTGTGGTAAACACCATTTTAAAGGAAGCTGATCTTTTTTGCCCGAACAGCGTTCGGATTAATTTTACAATCTACCTTACATATAATTATTGAGGGACAATTGAAAGGGGAATTTTTATGATAAATATGAAGCATAATTTGCGTCGTCATATCTTACAAGCAGCCTTTACGCTTGTTGGTGCAGCAACGCTTGGTTTAGTGGCTGCTGGAGGGACAGCATCTGCTGCGGATTCAAATCCTGTCAGCGCGAAAATCTCGTTCTCAGCTACAATTAATGGAAACGAAAAGGAACTTGTATCTGCTGATCAATATAGTAATAATGAGCCAGCAGACCCAAGTCTAAGTGACGCTACACCGATTAATGTCGATAAGGCATCCAACATCAAAGAAAATGTTGTTGTTACAAACACGGGAGCCACACCCCAGAAAGTATATGATGTTCTTCAGCTACCAAGTCTGGGTGATATGTCTTCTGCGCCTCTAATCAACAATTCAACGGTTGGAAAGCCAACTTTCTCCCAGCCAACTGATGGTCCATTCCACTTAGGATATAAATATCCATCTGTCGGTGATACTTATTCAGTAACATATCCAGCTAACGAAAACCTCTGGGCTGTTCAAATCGGGCAAGATGTCTCCAATGGATATATTGGTCCTGAAGAGCTAGGTGCCGGCCAAACTCTCAACTTATCAGTTCCGCTAAAAGTGGACACTTCTAATTCTAATCCTTCACAACTTGCTATCGGGCGAAATTCGAAAGATGTCCAAGGTTATATGGAGGTAACATATTCCTCTCCAATCGCATTAAAGATTGTTCATTCAATCACTGCAAAAGATTTCAATGATGCCAACTATAATTCACTATGGTCCAGTACAAATAAAGGTGTCGTTAGTCTTTATGATGCTGATGGTAACGCCGTAAGTGATGTAGCAAAAGCAACTGTCAAGTCAGTTACGCCTACAAATAACCCAGCTCAGTACCAGGTCATTTACAGCTATGATGGTGTGGACAGCATTCCCGTTACCGCAACTATCGCCGACAAAACATTTATCGATGCTAAAGATTTTACAATTCCTTATGGTAGCAATTGGGATTCACAAAAGTTTAATGGTTTAACCAAACATCTCGGATCAGATGGCAATGCTGTAACTCCGTTATCAAAAGATGTGACTGTATCTACCAACAAAGCAGTTGATACCACCGCCGCTGGTAGTACGTATGATGTTACTTACACAATTGACGGCATTACCAAGATTGTCAAGGTAACTGTAGGTCAACGCAGTGTCACACCAAGCAACAACTCAAACAATAACAATTCAAACACTAACAACAACGGCAACTCCGGCAACAGCGCCTGGAACCCGTCAAACCCAAGCAACCCAAACGGAACCGGCCTACCAAACTACGCCGCCGTTAAAGGTTCAGCGGTTTACGCAACCAAGGGTATCTACATGTACCGCAGTGCTAATTTCACGAAGTCACAACGAACTGCCACTTATCCTAAGGCTAAGCGGGTTAACCGCCCAATGTTTGTTGTTTTAGGCTATGACAAGTCCAATGGTGGCGCCCTTCGTTACAAGGTTCGTGACGTTAACCACGGTAAGAAGACCGCTGGCAAGATTGGCTACATTACCGCCAACCCGAAGTACGTTGTCAACGTTTACTACAAGACAATGCCTAAGAGCCACAAGATTACCGTTATTAACAAGAAAGGCATTCACGCCTACAAGAACGTGAACTTAACCGGTCGCGCTAAGACCTTCAAGAAAGGCACTCATGTAACCGTTAAGAGTTTTGAAAAGCACAACCTGACCACCCGTTACAAGTTAAGCAATGGCACTTACATCACTGCTAACAAGAAACTGGTTATTCAAGGTAACTACTAATATGTAGGAATTAGGAAGTCTCGACCTTCGTCGAGGCTTCTTTTTTGTGGACTTCCTTTGTTTTGAATCAAAATAAGGGTTAAAATACAATTACAACCCCGAAAAGAGGATAATCGAAATGAAAACAGCCGTAATTACCGACAGTGCCAGCTACCTCGATCCAGTGGTCGCTGCCCAATATAACATCACCGTTCTGCCGATTACCATCATCTTCGGCATCCAGGAATACCACGATGGCGTTGACATCACCTCGCAAGAATTCCTGAAAAAATTGGCGGAGACTGACAAATTGCCGACAACTGCGCAAGTCACCATGGCCCAAATGCAGGAAGCCTTTGATACCTTGGCTGACAAAGGCTACGATGAAGCCATCTGTGTCAACCTATCATCTGGCATCACCACCTTCTACGAGAACTTAGTGGCCTACAGTCGCCAAGTCACCAACATCAAGGTCTACCCGTTTGACTCGAAAATCGCCAGCGCCGGCGAAGCTGACTTATGCTTGTTAGCGGGTAAGATGGCCGAAAATGGTGAGAATGCCGATGTGATTATCCCCAAGCTTGAACAGCTGCGCGACTCGATTCATGTTTCCTTAGTCGTAGACAGCTTGGATCATCTGCGCAGAACCGGCCGGATTTCCAACACCTCCGCATTTTTTGGGAACATGCTGAAAATCAAACCAATTCTAACGTTTGACGACGCCGGCAAAATCGTTCCAGAGGCCAAGGAGAGGACCATGAAACAAGCGCTCCAGCACATCATCAATTCCATCGACCAGACGACTTTCGATTCGCCAATGCGGATTTCAGTGGTTGACGCCAACAACCCGGACTTAAGTAAAGCCTGGGTGACAGCCTTTCATGAGCATTTCCCGAAGGCCAGCGTCAGCACCTACCAAATCAGCCCGGCGATCGCTGTCCATACCGGCGAAAAAGCCATGGGCGTTGTCTGGGATTTGGATTGGAATCAAATTTAAAGCCACCAGCAAGTAACTTGAACCGGAGTGAGTGAATTGCCACTCGCTTTTTTATTGCCCTGGAATTTGTCTGAGAAGTTTTGAGCATCTGCCATTATTTAAAAGTCCGATCAGCTTAACTCCTCGACTTTTGAAGTATCGGTATTATTTGCAAATTCACTTCAGTATTTGCCATCGACTTTTAAAATATCGGCTATTTTTCAAAAGTCAGCATCCAATCAAGCGATGACTTTGCAAAAATCGCCGTTATTTCAAAAGTCGACATTCAAAGTATCACCAAGAATTCAAATTAAATTCCATTTTTAACTATTGAATCAGAAAGAGATGAAATCATGTCCAACACTAACGAAAAAATCAGCCGGCAAACCTACCTTGCCCTGCTGGCTGCCGCACTGCTCTCATTTACCGGAATCCTGACCGAAACGTCAATGAACGTCACCTTTCCCGAATTAACCAAAGTCTTTAACGTCACCCTGGACACGGTCCAGTGGATTACCACCGGCTACCTGTTGATGGTGACGATTGTCATGGCAACAACGGCCTTTCTGCTTAAGAAATTCAAATCGCAAAGCATCCACTTACTGGCCGCGATTGCCTTTGTGGTCGGCGACATCATGTGTGCCACCTCAGCGAATTTTCCAATCTTAATGAGCGGACGCTTAATCCAGGCGATTGCGACCGGGTTGTCGACGCCGTTGATGTTCCACATTATCTTTAACAAAATTCCCGCGGGCCGAATCGGTTCGATGACCGGTCTGGCTGGGATGGTGATTTCTTTAGCACCTGCGCTTGGGCCAACCTATGGCGGAACCGTGTCATCGACCATGTCCTGGCGGATGATTTTCTGGTTGATTCTGCCAATCATCGTCATCAGCTGGTACCTCGGATCCCGCTATATTCGGATTGATCCAGTCGGCACCGGCGGCTTTGACGTTATCAGCCTGATCTTCCTGGCTGCCACCCTGTTCTCATTTGTCTTCGGCGTCAGCAAAGCCGGTAAATACCCAATGTTGAGCGGGCAAGTCTTGATCCCGTTTGTCATTGGCTTCATTAGTCTGGCAATCTTCATCTACTCCGACACTCATGGTAAAACCCAGCTGCTGGACATCCGAATTTTGAAATGGCTGTCGTCTTCGCTGTCGGCGTTCACCTACTTCGTCCTGCAATTCGTCAACATTGGCGTGTCGTTCCTGATCCCCGTCTATTGCCAATACGTTCTCCACAGTTCGCCATTCATCGCGGGACTGGTCTTGCTGCCAGGATCACTGGTTGGTGCGGCAATTTCACCATATGCCGGTCACCTCGCCGACAGCAAGGGATACGCCTTGCCAATTATTCTGGGGCTCAGTTCAATGACGTTGGGCGGCCTGATTTTCTTCGGCATCCAAGCCGTCTTGACGGCCTGGATTGTCCTGTTGAACTACACCTTCCTGCGTTTTGGCTTCAATATGGGCTTCTCGAACACCATTTCCAATGCCATGTTAAACGTGCCACGGAAGTATACCGCCGATGTCAACTCCTTGTTCAGTATGATTCAGCAATTTGCCGGCTCAATTGGAGTTGGGATTATGGCTGCGGTGATGGCCATCAGTCAGAACAATGGTACCGGAAGCTTGGCTGCCCGTTCGTTTGTCGGTGGAAAATATGACTTCCTGTTGGCAACCTTACTGAGTGCAGCCGCATTGATTGCTGCTGTGATTAACTTTAGACTGCAGAAACGAATGAAATTGAATATTGAAGAATCTGATTAGGTCCTTCTAAGCTGAGGTCGTTGTGCAAGTCGATTTACTTGCATGGCGGCCTTTTTTGAGTGCCATTCATAGTTCAAATTGCCAAGTCTCTTTGATTGAATTTCCCCCTCAATCCGCTTAAACTTATTTTGATGATTACAACAGGTTGTACACAAAGTAATTATCATGTCGACTGTCGATCAGAATTGTAAGGGGGATTTCACTTATGGTAAAGATAGGAATTAATGGTTTCGGTAGAATCGGTCGGTTAATTTTACGCCGGATCTTGGAAATCAACGATCCTGATTTGGAAGTTGTTGCGATTAACGATTTGACCAGCCCATCCATGCTGGCTTATCTCTTCAAATATGACTCAACTCACGGTACCCTGCCATATGAGATTTCGTCAACCGATGACTCACTGGTCGTTGATGGAAAGAACTACCGTGTTTATGCAGAAAAAGACGCAAGTAACATCCCTTGGGTAAAGGAAAATGGCGTTGATTTAGTCCTTGAATGTACAGGTTTCTACACTTCCAAGGAAAAATCCCAAGCCCATTTGGACGCCGGGGTTAAGAAAGTCTTGATCTCAGCTCCTGCCGGCCCAATGAAGACCATCGTGTTTAACGTTAACGACGATACTTTGGATGCCGACGATCAAATCATCTCAGCAGGTTCTTGCACCACCAACGCTTTGGCACCAATGGCTTACTTCCTGAACAAGGAATTCGGCCTCGAAGTTGGTACCATGACCGCGATCCACGCATTTACCAGTTCACAGATGATTCTTGACGGCCCTAAAGGTAAGAAGTTCCGTCCTAACCGTACTGCTTCAGCCAACACGATTCCTCATTCAACCGGTGCTGCTAAAGCAATCGGCCTGGTAATCCCAGAACTTGAAGGCCATTTACAGGGCCATGCTCAACGGGTTGCCGTGGTTGACGGTTCAGTTTGCGAATTGGTTTCAGTTCTCAACACCAAAGTTACCGCTGACCAGGTCAACGATGCCATCAAACCGCACACCGTTGATAACCCGGCATTTGGCTGGAACGAAGATGAGATTGTCTCATCTGACATTATCGGCGACACCCACGGGGCGGTCTACGACCCAACTTTGACTGAAGTAACCTCTAACGGTGACTTCCAAGTTGTTAAGACCGCTACCTGGTTCGATAACGAATATGGCTTCGTTTCCAACATGGTTCGGACTGCCAAGAAATTCGCCGAAGTCTCCGGCTTGAACTAATTTAACTAAGCAATCAAAAAAATCGTCACACCATTTATTGAGAAATAAATAGCGTGACGATTTTTATTGTGCCCGAGTTAAGCTGACAGTCAAAACATTATCTTTGGTGGTGCTGTAGCTGGCCAAGATGCCGTTAACGACGTCGGCGGCCTTGCCATGACTGGAAGTTGAGCGATGGTAAGTATTAATCCAAGTTCCCAGTGCTTCCATGCCAAATTCGAAGCCTTCAAACACCCGCATGTACTCCAGTGACTGGGGTTTTGGTGTCACAATCGTGATCTTTTGTACTCTCTGGTCGGCAATGACCATCGACAATTTGATCACGTCTGTGTCGAAGAAAACCTGAGTCCCATCAGCCACGCTCGTCGGCAGTTTGTAATCCGGCAGCTGAATGTTTTCGTTGTACACCCGTGAAACGTACTCGTATGTCCCCAAATCGGTGGTGCCTAATTCTTGTGTCACAGAAAATCCCCCCTAGAAGTGTTACGTGACTTATTGGTACTTACAATGATTATATATTGGTTTGGGTATTTATTGGCAAAATTAGCTTGCAGAAACGTACTGTTATGGAGGGATAATCGTGAAAAATCCGGGACCAAAAGCCAGTAACTTCCTTGCTGACGGCAAACAAAAACACCATTGAGATTGACTTCTCCAATGGTGTTATTTGAACTATTTGATCACTTTGACATACTTCTGATTAGCAGTCACATAACCGCCCTTCACAGCATAGCGCATGGTTCCGGACTTGGTCAGTGAAGCTTCATGACTGAAGGTATAACGCTTAATCACGAGTTTGGTGCCTTTCTTGAAGTGCCCGTTTCGCTTGGCCAAATTTGGATCGGCATACCGGTTGATGAAGTGGGTGGCTTTCAATTGGTGAGGCTGCTTGATTTTACCCATCTTAACCAGCTTCCGGTTACCGGTAATGTAGTGGCCGTTGCTCAGAACGTAACGGGTGGTCAAATTGTGTTTGACGAAACCGGTTACGTGAAGAACCGTTCCCTGCTTGATGTTCTTCACTTTGCCCGTCAAATTCTTGTTGAGGTATTCATTAACACCGCGGGGATTGATCACCGTCAGTGTTTGATGACTGCTGTGGTAGTAGACGGGTCGAACATAATCAAAGTTGGTGGTAATATAGCCGGTCCAGCCGTCGGTCTTGCTCAAGTGGTTGACGTCGCGGACTTTGTAACGCAACCGGCCAGCATTGGACTTAGCGTAATCAGTGACCACAAACATCGGTCGGAAGACCCGTGGCTTCTTGACATAACCAAATTGACGATCGGCCTTCTTGAAGGTTTTATCTTTGTAAAGATAAATCTTCTTCAAGGAGTAAACCACTTCGCCCTTCTTAGCAATCTTACCGAATTGGTTGTCAGTAGTCGTTCCGGGAGTCGGTTGTGGACTCGGCGTCGGCGTTGGGTTGACCGGTGTTACCGGGTTAACCGGATTAATTGGTGGATTGACCGGAGTCACTGGGGTTTGTTTTTGCTTGTAGTAGTAATTCACATCAGGTGTCTTGTCGCTGTACGTCCCAGTGATATTATTCGGCAGTCTGTCAGTATCCAAAGTGTAAGTCTGCCCATTAACGGTGAGTGTTTGTGGTTGATAGGAACCGTCGGCTCGGTATGAATCGTTAATTTTACCGTAGATCTTTTTGGATTGAATCAGGGCGCCGGTTGCTTCATTGATGTAGTTGACAGTGACTGTCGCCGAGTTATCGGTTGGGGTTACCGGAGTGGCATCCTTTTTGTAGTAATAGTTGACTGCAGGTGCATTTTCGGTAAACTTCCCGTTAATATTATCAGGCAGCTTAGCCTTATCCAAAGTGTAGCTGTCGCCGTTGACGGTCAGCTTGTCTGGTTGATAAGGGCCATCAGCTTGGTAACTGTCACCATTTTTGCCATAGATTTTCTTGGATTGAATCAAATCGTTATTTTCTTCGTTGATATAGTTGACGGTCACTGCGGCAGAGTTATTGGTTGGCGTTACCGGGGTGGCATCTTTCTTGTAGTAGTAGTTCACTGCTGGTGTTTGATCGGAAAATTGGCCTTTGATATTTGCCGGCAGTTTGTCTTTATCCAAAGTATAGCTGTCACCGTTAACGGTCAGCTTATCTGGTTGATAAGGGCCATCAGCTTGATAGTCGCCACCGATTTTACCGTAGATCTTTTTGGATTGAATCAAGTCTCCGGTTGCTTCGTTGATGTAGTTCACGTCAACTGTGGCCGAGTCGTTGGTTGGGGTCGGCGGTACGTCCTTTGGGGTGTAGTAGACATTGATGGTATCGTCTTTGCCTAAGACGCCTTTGACTACCGGCTGATCGGCTGTGTAGCCAGCTATTTCCGGAGAATCAATTTCGTAGGTTCCCGCACCACTGGCCTTGTATGGATCAGCCAGCACTTTGTTAGTGCCCTTTTCGAGGTAGTTGATAGTGAGTTGATAGTGAGGTGGTATTCAGTGATGGGTTCGTAGACAAACGTTAGTGGGTTACCGACGGGTAATGGCATCGATGCCGTCGCATAGGTCCGAATCATGCCATAACTGAAATCAGCAGCGATAAAGCCACCCGGCGTCGCCTTAACAGTCACAGTCTTACTTTGAGCTTTGCCAGTAAAACTAAAATCGGGAATCTTCGAGTAATCAAATATCATGTACATCTGTTGGGTATTTTGGTCGTCGATTACTTTTCTGGCAATCGTCACGTACCGATTAGATTGCTCAAATTGCCAATCACCTGGTGTCGTGGCCGTAATGTTATTGATTAAAAATTGATGGGCGTTATTCATATAGGGAACTCTCACAAGTCGATAGCCAGGAATGGTGGGGTAATTAACATCCACAAAAGTTCCTGAATAACCGGAGATATTCTGGGTTGGCGCCAATTCGTTTCCTTTGGCATCAACAAATTTTGCCGGCACATTATTTAAATAATTAAGCGGATTGGCGGAACTTGACGCATACAGATCATTATTCTGTAAATCCAACTCAATATGACCATTTTGCCAGGAAAATTGAACATTACCGGCATTATAGGTCCAGTTGGGATTGAAATCACTCGCCGTTGGCCCTGGAACCTCAATCGTATTCGTCAATTTTCCATCGCTATCGACGTTATGCAGATAAAATCTCGAGTTGTCCTTGGCCCAGCCGATCATCCAGGCATTAGAGCCGGTGTAATAAGCATAGTTGATCGTTTCATCTGGATTGGGTGCTTGAATATAATCATTAGAGTTGATGGTTCCCTGTGTATCGGAAATTGTCTGGGAGCCCACTTTCGCATTGGTGCCCATTGGGTTGGCCAATTTTCCGGAAACGTAGACGGGTGCTTGATGAAAAACACTTCCTTTGTAAAAATTAGTCACTGGAATATCCGAGTGTTCTTTAGGATCAATCGTTGGGTTGTCAGTCTTATCAGCCGGATCGGGCGCCTTCACCACTTTCATCGGCGTCACAATCGTCCCGTCCGGTACCGCATCATCAGCAACTTGCGTGGTCGCGGCATGGGCCACATCATTTGAAGTCATCGTCGAATCTGCGTTGGCAAACGTCAGGATTCCCCCTGTGCTAATCACGAGAAGTGACATTAGCAAGTATTTATTGACTTTCATATTCGTATTCCACTTTGGTTATTGTTGCTATTAGTTATCTTATATATCCAAACCCATTATAACGAACATATCCCAGAAATGACATTAACTTGCTTGCCGCAAAAGACAAAAAAACGCCCACTTTGAGAAGTCTCAAAGTGGGCGTTAAATCGGCATTTTAATCGTATAAATCACTTAATTTTTTCTGAACGTCTGGGTGATTAATGAACTCATCGTAGGTTGTATCCGCCTTATCGATCAGACCGTTGTTTGATACTTCGATAATGTGGTTGGCGATCGTCTGAATGAACTCGTGATCATGAGATGTAAAGATGATCGACCCGGGGAAGTTCACCAAGGCCTCGTTCAAAGCCGTGATTGATTCCAAATCCAAGTGATTGGTTGGATCGTCCATCAGCAAGGTGTTGCCTTTTTGGAGCATCATCTTCGATAGCACGCAGCGAACTTTTTCGCCTCCGGAAAGGACGTTGACTTCCTTGTTCACATCATCCCCAGAGAACAACATTCTCCCCAGGAATCCGCGCAGAAAGGCGTCATCATCGCTGCCCTTTTCAGCAAATTGCCGCAGCCAGTCAATGATCCGCTGATCGTTATCTTTGAACTCGGAAGCAAAATCCTTCATCAGAGCAGACATCTCAACCGTTTGGCCCCATTTGATCTCACCACTATCAGGCGTGAGTTCACCAGCCAAAATCTGCATCAAAGTCGTCGTTGCCAAATCGTTACGGCTGACCAAGGCAGTCTTCTCACCTGGACGCAGAGTGAAGGTCACGTTATCAAGGATCTTGACACCGTCAATTGACTTGGAGAGCTTGTCGACTCTCAGCAAGTCATTCCCCAGCGGCCGGTTCTCCTCGAACTTGATGAAAGGATACTTTCTCGAAGACGGCTTGATGTCTTCCAGGGAAATCTTGTCTAGTTGCTTTTTTCGCGAAGTTGCCTGCTTGGATTTGGAAGCATTGGCACTGAACCGGGCCACGAAGGCTTGCAGTTCCTTGATCTTGTCTTCCTTCTTGGCGTTCGAGTCAGCCCGCATCTTGGCAGCCAATTGACTGGACTGCAGCCAAAAGTCGTAGTTACCGACATACATATTGATCTCACCAAAATCAACGTCACACATCATCGTACAAGTCTGGTTCAAGAAGTGACGGTCATGAGACACGATGATTGTAATCTTGGGGTAGTCAGCCAAGAAGTTCTCCAGCCATTCGATTGAGTAGACATCCAGTCCATTGGTCGGCTCATCGAGCAACAGGATATCCGGTTCGCCAAATAAGGCTCGGGCCAGCAATACCTTAACCTTTTGGCCTTCAGTCAACTCGCTCATCAATTGTTGGTGCAGATCTTCAGGAATTTCCAGTGACTGCAGCAATTGTGAAGCATCTGATTCAGCGTTCCAGCCGTCCATTTCAGCGAATTCGGCTTCCAAATTGGCGGCCTTGATGCCATCTTCGTCGGAAAAATCAGCTTTGGCATACAAAGCATCCTTTTCCGCCATAACGTCAGCCAAATGTTGGTAGCCTTGAATCACCGTCTGCATGACGGTCTGATCTTCAAAGCCATAATGGTCCTGGCTTAAGCTGGAAATCCGCTCGTTCTTATCAATGTGGATTTCACCGCTGCTTGGGGTCAATTCCCCCCGCAACAGTTTTAGAAAAGTTGATTTACCGGCACCGTTCGCGCCAATCACACCGTAACAGTTGCCCGGCGTGAATTTTAAGTTAACATCTTCATAGAGTTTTCTACCTGAGAATTGTAATCCCATGTTTTGAATCGTAATCATTGATTTACCTCGTTCAATAGCCTGCGCGCAGTCGCGTTCAAAAATACACCGACAGCCCACGTTTCCCATAATCAAAAACAATGGCCAGGGCTTGATTCGTCCTGACCAATACATGTCTTACAAATATATCATATTAATAGAAGAGAAACAACTAGACCTCGCCGAGATTGTTGAAGTACTCAACGTCAATGTCATCATCAGTGATGATCAACTTGGTGACACTGCCGTTCTTGGTGGCGACACCCAGATCCAGTTTCGGCGCGTAACGGTCAACAATTGAGCGGATCGTCATCCCGTGGGAGACGATCAGGATATCCTCGCCGTCATGGGTGTTTTGGCGAATTTTATCGAATCCGTGGTCGAGGCGCTCCCAGAACATGGCGTTATTTTCAGCATTGTTGTACAAGTCGGCCCGGTGAATCAAGTCTCGTGCCCGCTCCAAGCCAAAGTTGGTCAATACTTCTTTCTCGGTGGTCTCTTGAACTTGGGCGCCGACGAACTGCCACATTTGATTGAGATCGTTGCCTTCGAAATAACCGTGAAATTGTTCTCGTAATTCGGGATATTGGTAACTAACAATATTCATGTTATGCGGATTAGCTTTCAAAATAATTTTTCCGGTGTCGATTGCCCGACCGGAGTCACTGGTAAAGGAAGCGGCAAAATTAATCTTTGAGAGTCGTTTCCCAGCACTTTTAGCATCTTGAATTCCCTTTTCAGTCAGCGGAGAATCAATCCAACCTTGAACCTTGTTGTACATGTTCAAGTATGTTTGTCCGTGACGGACCATGTAAGCAGTAACCTTCGTCAAAAAATCATCCCATTTCTCAAAAATTTGCTTTTACATACCCTAAGTATAGCGGACTTATCATGGTTTAGCATTAAAAGTCACTTTGAATCTGAGAAATGTGAACCTGCCGCCAGACTGGCTTTCACTGCCAGCTTCTTGTTATACTTATGGTAGAAACTGAACTTTACTTATAAAGCGAGGTCGTTATGGACACTTTAATGAATTTTGCTCCCTGGCAGCAGGCACTGTTCGCCACATTATTCACGTGGGCAGTCACGGCACTGGGGTCGGCATTGGTATTTGCTTTCAAAACCATCCGCAGTCACGCTTTGGCCTTGATGTATGGGTTCGCAGCCGGTGTGATGATTGCGGCATCTTTTTGGTCGCTGTTGGATCCAGCCATCAACTTGGCTGAGCAGCAGGACCGGATCCCCTGGCTGGTCGTTGGTATTGGTTTTGCCGCCGGCGGATTCTTTTTGTATCTGGCAGATAAAATCATTCCCGGAATTTATTTAAAACGCGCTCGAACCGAGGGTAGTTCCCGAGCGACGGTTAAGCGGGCGATTCTACTGGTCTTTTCAATTACCCTGCATAACATTCCTGAAGGTCTGGCAGTCGGGGTGGCCTTTGGGGCTATCGGTGCTGCCGGTAATGGCGAACAGGCGGCAATGCTGCTGGCAGCCACGACGGTTGCCATTGGGATTGGCCTCCAGAACTTCCCAGAAGGCGCAGCGGTTTCGATTCCACTCCGTCAGGGCGGCATGAGTCGGTTCCGAGCCTTTATGTATGGTCAAGCCAGTGGTGCGGTTGAGCCGATCGCCGGGGTGTTAGGCGCCCTGTTGGTTGCTTCGGTCAACTCGCTATTGCCGTACGCCCTGTCGTTTGCGGCCGGTGCGATGATCTACGTCGCCTGCAAGGAGCTCATCCCGGAAGCCCACGCCAGGACTAAGGAAGAATCTCACTGGGCGATCTTTGGGATTATGGCTGGGTTTACGTTGATGATGGTGCTGGATGTGGCGCTTGGGTGATCCATCAGAAAACTAATATTTTGCATTTTTGAATGTCACATCATTTACAGCTCAGTATATATCAGTTATTTTGGTCCGTATCGGAAATTTCCAAATAACTTTGGATTCCAGCTGTACCTTGATGCCGTTTACCTTTGCTAGATAATAGACAGTATCGCCAGAACCTTGGTTATTTGAAAGCAACTTAATATGGATCCGCTTCGTCCGATAGTAACTTTGACGTAGCTTAACATTGATTCTTCTTTTTACGCTAATTTGTATCGTGGAATTATGCCCATTATTTTTAAATTCCCTAGACAATTGTTCCTGAGATTGTGATTGAACAACGGAATCCAAGGCAAAAAAATAATAACAATTGTATACGGTAGATTGCAAATTTAATCCGAATTTTTGGACAAATTTGTCAGCATAACCTGATACGGTGTTTGCCAGTCGAGTATTTTAAGCGGTCGCTGGTTAATTTGGAGTAACGTCGTCGTTAAATCTTGAGCACTAATGTGCTCAAAACGAGTCCCTTTAGGATAAAAATAACGTAAATTCCGATTAAAGCGTTCATTACTACCACGTTCAGCTGGAGTATAAGCATGGCAGTAATAGGTCTTAATACCATATTGTGATTCAAGTGATACTAGCCCACTAAACTCAGTGCCACGGTCCACAGTAAAGCTGTGCACCGGACCATTAAAAGTGGTTAGGAACTTAGTTAGTGCTTCATTAACAGTCGCTGTCGTCCGATCTTTTAACCGGTATGCCCAAAGGAACCGTGATTTTCGATCGATTAAAGTTAATAAAACTGCCTTACTATGCCCACGAGGACCAACGACTGTATCTAGTTCAAAATCGCCGATGCGATTACGTTGATTAATGATCATGGGACGCTGTTCAATTGATCGCCCCAAAGATTGATTATATTTGGATCGTTGGTCAACGTTACGCCGTTGGCGTACGCCATGTTCAGGTAGATCATTCAAGGAGAAACCAATTCTCCCCTGATTTAGCCAATTATAAATAGATTTAGTAGCTAGTTTAAATTCGTGAGCAATCATTCCTGGTGACCAGCTTAGACGTAAATGGTTGAGAATTTTTTGCTTTAACTCATCGCTCAGCTTAGTTTTCCGACCACATCGTGATCGCTTGTATTCGGCATCTGTTTGTGCTAATTCAGCCTGGTAAGGTTGACATCGAGATAATTCATAAGAAATTGTTGACGGTGATCGGTTCAGCCGAACGCCCATTTGGATATTGGACAGCCCTAGTTCACAAAAGGTTTCGATTTTAATTCGTTCGGAATAGGTTATACTAGACAAAAGATCAGCTCCTAAAAGATGGGTTTGTGGTAAACACCATTTTAAAGGAAGCTGATCTTTTTTGTCCGAACAGCGTTCGGATTAATTTTACAATCTACCATACAAGTATAAGTCCTATTGCGACATATACTATTGCAATTAAAATCGCTACTTGTCGTCGTTTCATAATTTTCCTTTTTTTACAAAGAATCTAAGTTGTTTTATGGTGATAAGGTCTTAAAATTAGAATTTTAGGTCAAATACATCTTAACAAAGGAGAAATATATCAACAAGGTAAAATGCTTTTTCTTAGCACTTGCAACACTTGTAACTCTACTCGTTGGATCCGCTCCAGCCTTAGGAGCTACACCATCATCTTCGGAAGACGATTCATCCCCACAAATTATACTTGTAGCTACATATTCTGTTTCGGATTTGGACAACGATACCTTAAGCAATATACAAAGTTTGCCACTAGAGTATCCCAACATTTCAGTCAGATTACTCAATAATCAACTTCGTGTTGAAATGACCATGCCACAAAATGATTCTGAGCAAGGAACACCTGATTTGCTGAGTTCAAATAAAGATCTCAGTTCAAGCACCAGCGTTGCATCAAGCTCTCCGAATGTAAGAGTACTAGACTATTCAGATGTCATACAGAACATGGATGAAGCAAATGGAGATTCAAATACTCCTAATGGAACATTATTAGGTGCATATCCAGGCCAAAATGTTGGTGACCATGTTTCTACTGGAACCCACGTGCATTGCAATAGATTTAACGGTCCAAAATCTGACCATCGATACTGGAGTCACTCAAGTGCTAAAGGACTTGCTGACTTTGCAGGCAGTGACTGTTATTGGCATCTTGCCGAATATGGGTGTTATGAGTATTCCATGGGACGTTGTGACGGACTCAATCATAAAAATAAAGGAGTTCATGATTGCTCTTCATGGTCGGGTGGATTATTCCATTCAAACTGGCCCAAAACTGCCTGGTACAGATAATATTGCTTTCCCTATCAGTCAACAGAAGGGCATCAAATGTGAGGCCCTTTTGGTGTATCCCCTTTGATCATTTGTTTCGATCCCACAAATCAACTGCCCCGATTGCAATCGCTAGAACCAGCAGCACAACAATGATCGGAAATAAAAAATAATTTCCTGAGATCACCTGCTGAATACCGGGAATCAAATTGACAACGAATAGCACTGCCGCAAGAATTATTAACACGGAATGGCGATATGTAAACAAGCGAACAATTCCACCAACTACGTTCATTCCACCGGCAAATATCAGCCAATAAACAGCGGCCATGCCCTTGGATATTGGTAACGGGCCCAGCGAAAAGATGTTGAGAAAGATCGCAATACCGCCAATTAGAATGAACAATAAGCCAATCAAAATCTGTGATAACTTCCTGCTACTCGTTTCCATGTTATTCTCCCCCAACAGATAAGTATGTTGCTAGAACTGCATCTAACTCATAATTCAGTTATATCGCTAATCTGTCAAAAAACAAGCTCGAGGAACGGAACATCACTTTTGAACTTCAGGTCGCTTTCTACAATCCCAATCAAAAAGACTTTGTTACTGAACGCTAATCAGTTCAGTAACAAAGCCTTTTTAGACTTCATCATTAATGATGCGGATACTGATGCCCAATCTCATACACCATCTCAGGCTCTTGGCTGATCCGAGTGTTCCGGTTCAACCCATCCACCTGTTTTATTTCATCTTCGCTCAACTCAAAATCATAGATGTCAGCGTTCTGCTTGATCCGTTCAGGATGAACTGACTTGGGAATGAATGAATCACCACGTTGAAAATGCCAGCGCAAAATGACCTGGGCGGCTGATTTACCATGCTGATTGGCAATTCTGACAATCACTGGATCATCAAAAATCCGGCCGCGACCCAACGGTGCCCATGCTTGAGTGACAATGTGATTTTCACGGTCGAAATCAATCATAGCCTGCTGTGAGAGGTATGGGTGGACTTCCAATTGGTTGACGACTGGCATCTCATTAGCTTTGGTTGCCAAATACTGCAGATGCAGCATGCCGTAGTTGCTAGTGCCAATCGACTTGACCAACCCCTGCTCTTTAAGGCTTTCAAATGCCCGCCAGGTTTCAAAGAAGTGGGTGTGAATTGGCCAGTGAACCAGTAGTAGGTCCACGTAATCCAACTGCAGTTTCTTCAATGATTCTTCGACTGAAGCAATGGTCTGATCGTATCCTTGATTCTCTTCAGCAACCTTAGTCGTGACAAAAATGTCCTCCCGGGCAACATCCAAGTCTTTGATGGCTTTGCCAACCGCAGCTTCGTTGCCGTACATTTGAGCGGTATCAAACAACCGGTAACCATCATCATATGCGGATTTAACCGACTTAATTAATTCATCTTCATCAGTCATCCGATAAACACCCAGTCCTTCTTGGGGCATCGTATGACCGTCTGCTAATTTGATTCTACTGCCAATATTCTCTTTACTCATCAAAATCCTCCAGTATTAATTAAGATGTTTTAAGATTCTGGCTGGATTGCCGCCAATTAGGACGTTGTCACCAAACGATTTTGTAACCACCGCTCCGGCTGCCACCACAACGTTATCTCCTAATGTGACTCCCGGAACGATTGTCGTGTTGCCGCCAACCCAGAGATTATCTCCTATTGTAACATTCCCAGGATATTCATAATTGGCGATCCGTTCCTTGGCTCCAAGGGGATGATTGACAGAATAAATCGAAGTGTTCGGTCCCAGCATGGCGTTCTTACCAATTGTAATCTTACCAACGTCGATAAATGTACAACCGTAATTGGCAAAAAAGTTCTCCCCGACTGAAACAGTGTAGCCATAATCACATTGAAAGGGGGATTGAATATCCACCTTTTCACCAGTTTGATGAAAAATTTGCTTAATCAATTGGCTCCCTTGCTCAGGATCTTGGCGGGCAACCCGGTTAAATTTATCTACCAGCAATCGGTTACGGTGCCGGTCCGCTGCCAATTCGTCATCCGTATTCAGGTACCGTTCTCCAGCTAACATTTTCTCTTTTTCACTACACATCATCAATTTCCTCCTATATATAAGCGCTATGTACAAAACGAGGTCGAGGCAAACGCAAATTTGTCTCAACCTCATTTTAGTTTTATGAAGTCCCGTCCGAAGCCTCTCGGGGGCTTTGTTGTTGGACTTTATGTTGAGTAATCTCTCGGGGTTACTCGGGTGGTCGTTTTAGGCTACCTAGTCGAAACGTGTTCCCTGGGGCAACAACCTACACCTAAGCCGGTTGTCAACCCCCCAGCTCACACTCTGCTGAAATGTGTTCCGTGAGCCAGATGCTAACTTCTAAGTGCACTTTAATTAAAGTCCCAAACCCAGGGACTTCAATCAAAGTACCCTTAGAAAACGCATCTCCCGGCTCACTTCACACTGTGCTGAAACATGTTCCGAGCAACTGAGGCTAACTTCTAAGTGCACTTTAATTAAAGCCCCAAACCCGGGGACTTCAATCAAAGTACCCTTAGAAAACGCCTCACCCGTTGCTCTTCACACTCTGCTACTTGATATCGTTAAACGTCAAGCCAAACATCGTAGCTAAGTCTTGGAATTGTGTCTCAGTAGCATTGAATGTCAAGACAGTGTGGTGTCCACCACCATCATGGATCCATTGAGTAGCACCATTCTTCAAGCCCATCTTTGGTGTCCACATTTGTTTTGCAACTGGCAGATGTGGAGTTGGCTTTGGAGCCTTGTGACCTTCAACAGCGTAACCGATCATGCGGTATTCATTACCAAAGTCTGAGATGGTAACATCCATTGCGTCACCTTCACGGCCGGTAAATACCAAACGTGCAGGATCTGCTTTGCCACCAATGTCCAATGGGTGAACTTCGACACGTGGCTTGTCGCTGGAAATGCCAGGGTCAACTTCAAGCATATGTGATCCAAGGATAGCTTCTTGACCCTTTTGTAATTCAAGAGTGTAGTCTTCCATGAATGCAGTAGCCTGATTATGAGTCATGATTTTAACTAAGCGGTCAAGGGCAGCTGTCTTCCAGTCACCTTCAGCACCGAAGCCATAACCATCAGCCATGAGCAATTGTGCTGCCAGGCCAGGTAATTGTTCCAAACCATAAAGGTCTTCGAAGTTGGTTGTGAATGCTGAGTAGTTACCTTTGTCTAAGAAGTTCTTGATTCCGAAGTATTCACGGATTTGGTAACGAACTGAGTGCTCGTACTTGTCCTTGTCATTGTCGCCTTGAACAAATTCGTACTTGTCTTGTAATTCCTTGTACTTGGCATCAATATCACTTTCAGAAACAGCGTTAACTGATTCTACCAAGTCGCCAAGTGCGTAGTAATCAACAGTCCAGCCAAATTGGATTTGGGCTTCAACTTTGTCACCTTCAGTAACAGCAACATTACGCATGTTATCACCGAAGCGGGCAACCTTGATCTTGAAGCTTTCGTCATAAGCGACAGCAATATTTTCCCAGTCAGCAATTTCGTCTTGAACTTCTGGATCACCCCAGTAGCCGTAAACAATCTTGTTGTTCTTACGAAGACGAGCATTGATAAAGCCGTATTCACGGTCACCATGAGCACTTTGGTTAAGGTTCATGTAGTCAAAATCAATGGTGTCATATGGAATGTGATCCAAGTATTGAGTTGCCAAGTGGAGTAATGGCTTTTGAAGTAACTTAGTACCACGGATCCAGTTCTTAGCTGGTGAGAATGTGTGCATCCAAGTGATAATTCCGGCTACTTTATCATTGTAGTTAACATCTTTCATTAATTGAGTGATGCTGTCTGCAGTGGTTGCAACCATCTTGAACACGATTGGGTAAGGTAATTTGCCAGAAGCATTTAACTTATCAACCATGTCTCGTGCATCTTTTTCAACGGATTTCAGTTGTTCTTCTCCGTAAAGATGTTGACTACCAGTAACAAACCAAAATTCATAATCAGGTACTTGTAACATAGTTTTCTCTCCTCTTGATGATTTATTATTTTTAGACAAAATGTCTAAAATTGGTTAACTATTTTGTAACGTTTGACGCAACGTCTTCTCCGGCAGCCTTATGAAGGTCAAGTTCGATCTCTTCAAGTGACTTACCACGAGTTTCAAGGAACTTGCTGTGGCATACCCAAATGGCAATTCCACAGATAACTGCGTAGAACAGGAAGGCATTGTCCAAGCCCCATGAGCTAAGCATCATTGGGAAGGTCAATGAAACGATCATATCAGCTGCCCAGTTGGTTGCTGAACAAAGTGATGTTCCCAACCCACGAATGTTCAATGGGAAGACTTCACCAATCAGAACCCAGGTAACTGGTGCCCAAGTTGTTGCATAAAAGGCAATGTAAACGGTCAGTGCCAAGGCACTCACAATAGCGGCAACGTGTGATCCATTATCGAACTTGAGGACGGCGTACATAACGACCAGTGAAAGGCCCATTCCTGCAGCACCAAACTCAAGCATCTTCTTACGATCAACTTTATCCATCAGTAACATAGCAACAACAGTTACGATAACGTTAACAACACCGATTCCGATATGGGCAAGTAATGCGGCGATAACTCCCCAGCCAACATCAGTAAAGATGGTTGGCGCATAGAAGATAACACTGTTACTACCAATAACCTGCTGGAAGATGGCAACGCCAAGTCCAGTAATCAATGCGGGACGAACACCCTTACCAAATAATTCTTTCCAGCCGCCAACTGGTGCTTTGGCAGTTTCTTCAATTTCAGTAAGAGCAACATCAACGGCTTTGGCATCATGCTTGTTGGTGTCCATCAGGACTTCGCGAGCTTCGTCAGTCTTACCAACCTTAACTAAGAATCGAGGACTTTCCGGAAGGAAAAGGGCTCCGAAGAAAAGAATGAAGGCAGGCAATGCAGCGAATCCTAACATCCAACGCCAGCCGGTATACAGATGAGCAAATGAGTAGTTCAAGATGTATGCCAACAAGATACCAATCATAATCATCAGCTGGAACATTGTAGCAACCGCACCATGCATGCTCTTTGGTGCCAATTCATGCAAGTAAGCTGGAATCAATGCTGATGTAATACCAACACCAATACCTAATACCACACGGGTAGAAACAAGTACCCAGAAGTCAGGCGCAAATCCTGATGTTAAAGCTCCAATGAAGAAGATAACCGAAGCCCAGATCAATAATTTACGACGTCCATAAGTATCCAAGAACTTACTTGTTGCCAAAGCACCGATAATCGCACCGATTAATACGGAACTAACAACCCAACCTTGTTGCCATGGTCCTAAGTGAAGTTGCTTTTCAATAAACAGAATCGCACCAGAAACTGACGCAATATCGTAACCGAAGAGCAAACCACCTAAGGCTCCAAACGTATATATAAAGCCATTATTTGTGACCTTTTTCAAAACGAGCACCCCATTCGTATTTTATTAAACCAATTATTGCAAAAACTTTGTGCGCACCTGTAAACGGTTTCTGACATCGCTTACAAAAAGAGTATAAAATATTTATACGCATAAATCAAGATATATTTTATTTGTTAGCACAAAATTTTTCTGGAAAATAAAACACGGACGGGAAATCCGCCGTGCATCACCTCCTTTCAAGCGAAGTGATCTTGGAATTTATTTTCTAAAAGCCGGATTAAATGCTTTTAGTGGAGGCTCGAACAATCAGATCCGAGTCTAAAATTTTTGAACTGCCATCCTTGCCATCCAACATATCTAATAATAGTTGGGCAGCCGTGTGGCCCATTTTTCGTTTTGGATGATCCATCGTGGTCAGCGTTGGATCAATATATTGAGAAATCTGATAATCATCAAATCCCGCAACCGAGATTTGATCCGGAACTTGAATGCCTTCTTTGCTTAACATCCCAATGACTTCAATGGCCAATTGATCGTTATAGCAGACAATCGCCGTCGGCAGGGCATTCATCTCAACCTGAACCCGGGTCTTGATCTTATCCAAGACGTCATGAATGTCATCGCTGGAACGATACATCATGATATCGCCCGAAGTTGAGACGTTGGGATGGGTCTGGTAGGACTTGATGAAACCGTTCATTCGATGGACGCCTTGGAGATCATCTACTTGAAAGACCCCCAAAACCCGTTCATGACCATGATCCAACAAATAGTCGACCAAAGTCTTTTCGGCATCCGTATCGTTGGTTTCAACGTATGGGAAATTTAATTGTGGATAATGGGCGTTAATGAACACCGCCGGCTTGCCGGAATCGACAATCATCTGGTAGACGTCGAGGTTCGGGTTGTCCAAGGTACTTCTGGTTGGTTCAATAATGAAGCCAACCACATCATTGTCCAGCATATTCAATAAGTTATGACGTTCTTTTTCATATTCATCATGGGTATTCCCAATGAGAATCGACAAGCCTTCATCAGAGATCACCTGATCGATGCCGCTGATGATGCTTGGGAAAATATAATTGGCAATGTGAGTTGTGACCACGCCGACGTTTTGATTGGATCGGTCAGAAGAGACCTTATTGTTGATCCAGTCGTTTACATACATACCGCCGCCTTGAACCCGATAAATATAGCCTTCATGCTCCAAGTCGCCAACTGCACGGCGGACCGTGTAGCGGCTGACCTTATACATTGCCATCAACTCGGACTCGGTAGGGATTTTATCGTTAATCTTGTATTTCCCGTTAATGATGTGTGATTTAATGTTCTTCTTGACCATGACGTACTTTGTTTCCATGATGAGATCCCCCCGCGTTCAAATTGATAAGTGTTCTACGTTAACATTAACAAGCCAAAAGTAATGAAGACACAAACGATTGCCCAGATACCAAAATGGTGATTGGGCTTCGTCTGATCTTTTCTGGCGAATTCATACATTGCCATAAAGATAAAAGCAATAATTAATAAATCGGTAATCCCCGATAAAACATACAAAATTGTCGTCATAATATAACCTCTCGAATTTAAATAAAATACTCCAGTAATAAAAATATCATACTTTGAGTAAAATTTATATAGAATTATACGGATAAATTAAAAAATTGGTATTGCATCACCGTACAAAAACATATTATAATACAGATAAAAGCGGTTTCACAACCGTAATTTATTTTCGTAAGGAGAAAGATGCTATGAATACCAAGAAAGAATTGTTCGATAAGTTAGATGGTCAAGACATTGAAAAGTTCACCATTACCAACGATCACAACGTTTCTGTTTCAGCAATTACCTTTGGGGCAACCCTGGAAGAATTCAACGTTCCCGGACCTGACGGCAAACCAACCAATATTTTGGTCAGTGTGCCCAGCAGTGAAGAATTGATGAAGAATCAATACTTCTGCCAAGCAATCGGTCGAACCGCCGGCCGAATCACCAACGGTACTTTCAAGATCAAGGGTCAGGAATACCACGTTGATTCAAACGAAGGCACCACGACTTTGCATGGTGGCCCCCACGGGTTCAACACCCAAATCTGGGACGGATCATTTGATGGTGACACCATCGTCTTCACCAAGCACATCGACTCTTCTGAGGATTCATTCCCCGGCAACATCGACGTCAAGATTACTTTCTCACTCAATAACGATAATGAATTAACCGCTACTTACAGTGCCAAGAGTGACGCCGACACTTTGTTCAACCCAACCCAGCATATGTACTTCAACTTGAGTGAGGGTGACAGCATCAACGGCCAATCACTTCAAATCAACGCCGACAAGTACCTTGAATTGAACAAGGACAAGACACCAACCGGTAAGAAAGTCGCCGTGGATGACACCCCATACGACTTCCGCGATAACCAAAACCTCAAAGTCGGTATCGCCGACATGAAGGCCGAAGTTGGTCACAGTTATGATGAAGTCTTTGAAATCAATGACCATCAAGACGACGAACCAGTCGCAACCTTATCCGATCCCGAAAGTGGCCGCAGCATTTCGATCAGTTCCAAGCGCAATGCATTGGTTGTCTTCACACCGGATGATTTAACCGGCACCAACTATCTCCGCGGAAAAGGCGGCCCATACATGGCAATTGCTTTGGAAGCCCAAAACTTGCCAGACACCCCTAACCACGAAGACTTTGGTGATGTCACCTTGCCAGCTGGTGAAGAAAAGACCTACAGCATTAAGTACAAGGTTGAATTCTAGACCCATCATTAATCAAACATTTCTCAAACAACTCAAAGAGCTCCAGATAAGAACGAAACCGTCCTTATCTGGAGCTCTTTATTGATGGAAAAATTCACTTGTTAGCCAATTGTGCTCTGTGCTTGCTGCTTCTCATATTCACGATCAAATTTTACGAGGTAAATCACACTAGCGACCAGAATGACACCAAAGACGCCGATAATCACCAACCAGTTCGTTGCATCAGGTACTGCGCCCGAAGCAATATCAGGTTGCCAATCAATCAAGAAGTGCAGGGCAATCGGCCAGATCAAAGTATTGGTCGTCACGCGAATCACAACCAACAAGAGGCCTAGCACGACTGTATAAACGACTTGCTGAATCACGCCTTCGATGTTGTCCTGACTCATATTCATCATATGCAGGCCGCCAAACACCAGCGAGGAATAGATGGCAGCTTTGGTGAATTTCAGGGAACGCCGGTGGTTCTTGGCGTTTTGTAGGAAGGCGGAAAACACCAATCCTCGGACCAGACTTTCTTCAAAGAATCCGGCTGTCAGAGCAATCAGAGTGTTAACCACAACGTGTCGGGTCGTCAAAGTGGTGACGACGGTCGCTGGCAACTCTTCCAGTAACAGCATCCCGATCACCGTGGCAGCAAAAATTGCGAACCACACCTTCAAATTAGTGGTTAATTTCAACCGGGTGGTTGTTACCTTATACGTTCCCACCTCCACGTACACGAAGGCAAAGACGATCAAACCATAAACCAGTTGGATCACCGAAAAAACAATTGGTGCCGTATGTTGAAATGCCAGCATCTCAATGACGTAGACAATCAGGAAGAAAATCGCCATCACGATTTGTTCAATCCATGACCGACGGCTTTTGATAATCAATAAAATCACTACTTTCTCAAAAAATGTTGACTACCTGCCGAAATGTTTAAAAGTATCAGCAGGCAGCCCGGTGTAACAGAATCTGCCACCGTTGCGCATGCTGAGTTCCCCCTCGCTTTGCATGCCATAATTAGTAATTACGCAATTTTCTTTCGTGATTTTTATTTTTTTGATCTGAAAGCCAAAAAATCTCCTCAGGCTAAAGGACTTCCTTTAACTTGAGGAGAATTTCATTTGTTTTATTTGAAACAATCGACCGATCTATGAGTCTTAAAGGGCTGCGGCCACATCCCGGACCATTGCCAACTCTTCATTAGCTGGAATTAAGAGGATTCTGGCTGATGAATCTTTGGTGCCCAAGTCGCCGGGCTTTTGCTGCTCGTTAAGGTCGCCGTCCAATTTGATGCCGAAAATTTCCAGCTTCTTAACAACCTGTTCGCGAACCCATTTGTCATGCTCACCAATCCCACCAGAGAAGACGATGGCATCGACACCACCGAGTTCAGTGATGTAGCTGGCGGCATACTTAACCGTTCGGTTGACAAACATATCCAAGGCTAATTTGGCACGGTCATCATCAGAGTCTTCCAAATCACGCATATCAGAGGAAACGCCAGAGACGCCTAATAGGCCGGAACGCTTGTTGAACATATCAATGACTTCTTCAGCACTGGCACCCATTTTCTTCATAAAGAAAGGTACCAAGGCTGGGTCGACATCCCCGGAACGAGTCCCCATCACAAGACCGTTCATCGGCGTGAACCCCATCGAAGTGTCATAACACTTGCCGTCTTTTTCAGCAGCAACAGAAGCCCCTGAGCCCAAATGAAGGGTCACTAATTTAGCGTGGTCATTGCCCAACGCCTTTTCAGCTTCTTGTGTAATGAAACCATGGTTAATCCCATGTTCACCATAGCGACGAATGGTAAATTTCTTGGTCAGTTCATAGGGAATCCCGTAAATCGAATTGACTTCCGGAACGTCTTTAAAGAAGGCACTGTCAAAAATCGCATACTGATCAGTGTCCGGCAAAATTCTGCGGATAATTTCAATGTATTCAGCTTCGACTGGATTATGAATCGGCGCAATATCGCCCAACTCAACAATTTGTGACAAACTATCATCGTCGATTTTGACGACTTTATCAAAGATGTCACTTCCAGCCACAACTCGGTTACCGATTGCGTCAATATCCCGTAAATGATCGATGACGCCAAGATCTTTAAGATTGTTCAACATAATCCCCGCCGAACGCTCGTAATCAATCTTATCTTCTTCGGCTTTATAGACTTCACCGTCGCCATACTTGATTTTGACTTTGGAGCCGGGCATGTTCAACCGCTCAACCTCACCGTCAGCGAGCACCTTTTCTTGGGGCATTTCAAACAATTTGAATTTTAATGATGAACTTCCTGCGTTGACAATCAGAACTTTGGACATAATCAGTACCTCCGTTGTTTTTATTGGATATTTCCATTCGAAATGAAAACGTAACCACAACTAAAAGTATACTATTTGTTAGGAGTTTGTGACAATATTAGCTATTTTAATTTTCCAAAATCACTACCAAATTGGGTGAATCATCGCACAACCAAAAAAGCGCCAATCCATTTCGCGCAACCGGCAGAAACGAATTGGCGCCTCAATCCAATTATTCATCAGTATCTGAAAATTCACGTTGATACTCCGCAATTCCTTCATATTCTTTAGAAAGATCGCGACTGAGCCGCAGATAAATCGGCATCAGGGTTCGATAACGTTTAAAGACGTCCTCGTTTGGTTCATACACGGTTTCCTTGCCCATATACTTCTTAATGTCTTCAAGGTTGTCTTCCAATCCCAAAGCCATTTTGGCAAGAAACATCGCTGCCAAACTACCACTCTCGTAAGATTCAGGAATGACAATATTGTGCTCGAAGATATCGGCCATCATCTGGGTCCAAAGAGTTGACCGCGCGAATCCGCCGGCAGCCAGAACGGCCTTGGGTTCGCCGGTAACTTCTTTCAGTGCCAAGGTAACTGAGTACAGATTGTACATAATCCCTTCCATAACCGCACGAATCATGTGGGCGCGGGTATGCTTGCGATTAAGGCCGAAGAACGACCCGCGGGCATTGGCATCCCATAATGGGGCACGTTCACCGCCAAGGTATGGATGGAAAATTAAGCCATCAGACCCAGCTGGCACCGTGGCAGCAATCTTTGAAAGCATGTCGTAAGAGTCGATGTGCAGCAGTTTTGCTGCTTCAACTTCACCGCCAAACAGTGAATCATGGGCCCAGTTGAGGACAATGCCACCATTGTTGATCGGGCCGCCAACCAGATACTTGCCCTTCATGACTGGGTAGCAGTACAAACGGGCTTTGGGATCCACCCGCGGTTTGTCGACGAAGGTCCGAACGGCAGCCGAAGTCCCGATGTTGATTGCCAGGACGCCGGTTTGAATCGCGCCGACACCAATCGTTGATAATGCGCCATCAGTAGCGCCCATGACAAAATAGACGTCCTTGTCAATGCCAATCACTTTGGCATACTCTGGCTTAATTCCTTGGAATTTATCAGTCGTATCAACCAACTCAGGCAGTTGTTTTTCAGTGAGGCCGGTTTCTTTGAGTGCTTCCTCGTCCCATTGGGCAGAATTCATGTTCAACAGGCCGGTTGCGGCAGCCATTGAGACTTCTTCTTTGAGCACCCCGGTATACTTCCAGATGATATATTCTTTGATGCCCACCCAATAGGCGGCCTGGCCAAAGATTTCCGGTCGTTCATTTTTAAAATAAAGCAATTTGTAGAAAGGTCCCATCGGGTGGATTGGCAAACCGGTTCGTTTGTACATTTCCATCCCGCGGCCATTCTGTTTGTATTCCGCCGCATACTTCTGGGAACGGTTGTCAGCCCACGTCAACGACCTGGTCAGCGGCTTAAAGTCCTTATCCAAGGCAATCAAGCTGTGCTGTTGGGCAGACCAGGAAATGGCAATCACTTTGCCATCCGTTATGTTGGCTTTTGCCACCACTTCCTGCATGGCAGAAACCGTCGCGTTGAAAATCTCATCCGGATCTTCTTCGGCCATATCAGGGGTGTCTTGATAAAGCGGATAGCCCTTATTGGCCTTGCCATAAATATTGCCGTCGGTATCATAAATCAGCGCTTTGGTGCTGGTCGTCCCAACGTCAATTCCAATAATATAATCCATCATCACATTCTCCGTTTCAGGTTCTCGGGTTGTCATTTATATAACCGGAACGCGTTAATCGTCCAAGTTATGAGTCAACTCACGTCCCGGACGTTTGCCGGCAACAATTGCCTTAACATCGCTGACACATTTTTCGCCCATGCCGTGAAGACATTCATAAGTATAAGCAGAAGTATGTGGCGTAACCAGGATCCGGTCGTTCTTCAAGAATGGATGGTCTGCCTTAACCGGTTCAACTTCCATTGCATCGGCAGCGTAGCCGGAGAGCTGACCAGACTTGATGGCGGCGCTGATGGCGTCTTCTTCAACCAGGGCACCACGGGCATTATTACAAATGTAAGCACCCTTCTTGAGGCTCTTAATGGTCTTGGAGTTAATCATATGAAGGCTGGTGTCATCCAGAGAAGCATTCAATGAAATATAATCACAGCGGCTAAGCAAAGTTTCAAGGTCAACGCGTTCAACGTTGTTGTTGGTAAACCATTCCGGTTCAGTTGCCGGATGTGGATCGTTGACTAAGACTGGTCCACCAAAGATACTGAACAATTCAGCAACTCGGCTGCCGATGTTACCACAGCCAATCACACCAAATGTCTTACCACTGAATTCGTTACCCATGAATTGGGCACGGTCTTCATAACGGCCGGCGCGTTCGCGTTCTGATGAAGGAACAACTTGGCGAACCAAGGCCATCAAATTGGCGAGTTCGTTTTCAGCAACGGAATTTCGTTCAACCTTTTGTGGGACGATGGCAACTTGAGTGCCATGTTCTTTGGCAGCGTGTAAATCAACGTTGTTAAAGCCGATTCCGTGACGGGAAATTAACAAAAGTTCATCTTTGTTATCGAAGAATTCTTTGTTAAAGAACGGGGTCACACTGGCAATAATGACGTTAAAGCCGTGAAGCTTTTCAGCTAAAGATTTACCGTCAATGTCGGTTGGCAGCATGAACCGCTTAACAGTCCCAATGCCTTCCAATTCCTTCCAATGCTCTGTGAAGACCTGACCAAAACTATTTGAATTAACAACTGCGATATTGTATTCCATGATGTTCTCTCCTTAATTTTAAATCATAATTGTTGGTGCACTAACATACTAGTTCTGCGATTTGGTTAATCTCGATCAAAGAAATGGAACTGATCGTGGGCATTATTATATGAAATATCTTCAACAATTTTGCCCAAGTAATCTTCGTCATCTGGTGCTTGGCCACGTTCAGCCCATTCACCAATGACATTACATAAGACGCGGCGGAAGTACTCGTGACGTGGATATGACAGGAAACTCCGCGAATCGGTCAGCATGCCGACGAAGTTAGGCAGAAGACTTTCTTCAGCCATGATCGTCAACTGTTTCTTCATC
This sequence comes from Lentilactobacillus buchneri, assembly GCF_018314255.1. NCBI lineage: Bacteria > Bacillati > Bacillota > Bacilli > Lactobacillales > Lactobacillaceae > Lentilactobacillus > Lentilactobacillus buchneri. Next base: position 1,542,828 of record NZ_CP073066.1, on the reverse strand, counting down.
CCGCTGAAGGTGTCGTTAAACCACCAGGCAGCTCCCAACTGCAGCTTTTGAACGCCGTCTTGCTGGAAATCACCCATTCCGGTTGCTAATTCCATCCAGTCATTTGGATTCAATGAGTAAATGATCATCTTAGGGATTTGGTCCTCTTCCTGCGCATCCATCAAGAGTTTCATGAATTGCTGGGCCAAATCAGGCTGGGTTCCCATGGAGTCAAATCCACCATCAGTCCCAAAGCTCTTCAGCATGGGCTTGTTAGCGTTTCGGATGACATTCATGTGGAACTGCATCGTCCAGTTGAATTCTTTGTTCAGATGCATCAGGGCTTCAACCAGCATGGTTTGATACTGGTCGATTTCAGTCTTGGTGAGTTGCTTATTATTGCGGGCTTTGTCGATGATATCGTTCATTTCATCGTCTGAAGCTTTTACAAAGTGGAAGAAGTTGAGACCGTGGTCTGACAATCGGCCGCCCAGGCTTTCGAAGTACTGGAACCGTTGCCGAAGGGCGCCAACCAGGCTCTTAAATGAAGTAATCTTTTTGCCGGAAACTTTTGCAAGTTGGTCAAGATAATCGCCGTAACCGTCATCAGTCAAGTTGAACGCCTTGTCCGGACGCATTGCCGGCAATACTTTGAAGCCATTTTGGTCTTCTTCTTTTTTGAGCAACTTGTGGTACTTCAAATCAGAAGCGGGGTCATCAGTCGTGCAGACAACTTGAACATTTGAACGCTTAATCAAATTGCGTGGTTTAAAATCATCGGTGGCTAACAGCTGATTGGCCTTTTCCCAAATGGCAGGAGCGGTCTTGGTATTAAAGACATCATTAATCCCAAAGAAACGGCGCAGTTCGAGATGAGTCCACTCAAACAGTGGGTTGCCGAGGGCTTTTTCAATCGTGCCGGCCCATGCAAGAAACTTCTGGTAATCATCGCCGTCGCCGGTAATCAAATCTTCTGGCACACCATTTGCGCGCATCAACCGCCATTTATAATGGTCGCCAAAGTTGCCTTCGTTAATCCAAATTCGACTGATGTTCTTGTAATTTTTGTTTTCATAGATTTCCTTTGGATCCAAATGACAATGGAAATCGATGATCGGCATTTTTTCAGCATGATCATGGAACAGCTTTTTGGCCATTGGCGTGGTCAATAAGAAATCATCATTCAATAATGACATGGTTTGTCTCCTTAGTTAATTTGTTTAGCGTACTTTGATAACGTGTCTTCAAGCGTCTTGCGAACTGCACCAACCCCGCTGATTTGTGAGGTAAAGTAGCCTTCCACAACGTCGCCCAGGCCAATTCCATATAAGTCATGACCGAAGATCTTCTGATTGGATAAGATGTCTTTCAAGTGGGCATGAACGTCGGTCTTTTCGCCGAGCTTAATGTCTTGGACCTTTGGTTGGAGTTCTGCCAAGAGTGGATCGCGGCTTGGTTCAAATGGTTTGCCTTGGTCGTCAATGGCCATCAGGTAACGGCACCAAGTTGCGAGAACGAGTGGAATGAAGTGGAGGTCTTTTGGATCACGTTTGGGATCATCAATGTAATGCTGGATGGTGACGCCATAACGGATTGACAGCTTCTGTGACGTGTCGGCAGCGATTCGCTGCGGCATATCCGGAATGTATGGGTTAGGCAGACGCTTGTTCACCAACTGGTCGATAAAGGTCTTGGGGTTGATAACCTTAGGATCCTTAACAACCGGCAGCCCCTCAACGTAACCAATTTGTTTGATCAGGTTCAGCATGTCTGGATCGCTGACTTCTTTGGCAATTGAGTCAAAGCCAAGCAGGCTGCCGTTCACAGCCAACGCGGTGTGCAATGGATTCAAACAGGTGGTAACCTTCATCTCATCGGCATCATTGACGGTGTCGCGATCAGTCAGGGTGACGCCAGCGACTTTGTCCAAGGCTGGCCGGCCATTTGGAAAGTCGTCTTCAATCACCAGATAATGAACTTCTTCAGTGTTGGTGAAGGCAGCGATATTGGTGTGGCCAGGCGTATGGAAAATTTGATAGTCTTCAAAGCCGTCAGCCTTGAGCTTTTCTGAAACGGCTTCTGAAGGATTAGGCGTAATTCGGTCGATCATTGACAATGGGAAGCTAACCTTGTGGTCGTCTTTTAAATAATCAACGAAGGCTTCAGGCACCAACCCGTTTTCCTCCCAGCCTTCAGCGATAGTCAAAACACTTTTTTCGAGTTTTTCACCATTTTGAGAGAAGTTATCAGTGCTCAGTAAGGCCATTGGGTATTTGCCGGCTTTAAAGCGGGCAAACATCAAAGCAGTCAGGGAAGCCATGTTATTCTTGGGGGCCTCTGGACCGTTCTTGATATCATCTTCGATGGCTGGCAATAAGTTACCCTTGCTGTCCCACAAGTTGTACCCTTTTTCAGTAATTGAGAAAGTCGCCAACTGAAGAGCAGGATTTTCAAAAATCTTGAATAGTTTGTTCCAACCATCGGGATTGCTTTGGTCAAAGAACAAGGCATCGGCAACTGAAGCAAATAATTCTTTTTCAAAGTTACCATCCTCGTGGGTAATCACCCGGAGAATTTTATCGTTAAATTTTTTATAGGCGTCTTGGACAACGTCCTTGTCATGCGTTTCAGCAACGACCACGCCGGCATCCAAATCACCGGATTCAAGCAATCGATCGGCAATAGCAGCGTGGAAAGCTCGGAATAAGTTACCGCCACCGAAGTGAACCCATTTTGTGGCGCCCGTTTTTTGTTTAATATCATAAGTTGGAACCTTAATTCCAGCGTCAGCAAACCCCTGTTGATTGTTCAGGTAATCGTCAGTAATTTTTACCATTAATTAAACCTCCTGTATTGCGTTGCGTGAGCCAAACATGAACGTATGCCAGCTGGCTTAAAACAAAATAGTACACCAGTCCGCTGAATACGCTTTCGGTTTTATTATATTCTGATATATCAGATTGTCAATACCCCAGTTTTTTCAAGGATCTTCGTTAACTTTTTCACCAAAATATGCTAATATGATGATATCTAAAGGAGACTTATTATGTTGGATAATATGCGCAGTGACGCTTACAATGAAATTAAATATCGCATCATCCACTTCGACTACGTACCGGGACAGAAGATTTCCGAGAAGCTGATTTCCCAAGAGTTAAATCTTGGCCGAACCCCAGTCAGGGAAGCCATCATCCGTATTGAACGTGAAGGTTTGATCGAAGTGATACCTCAGAGTGGCACCTACATCACTAAAATTGATATGGCAGATGCCAAAAATGCCCGCTTTGTTCGTAGCTGCATTGAGCCCAAGATTATGGTGGACGCCGCTGTCAATATTTCTGATGAGGCCATCGCCACTATTCAGAAAAATTTAGATCAGCAACAGCAGACCGCCCTTAAGAATGAGCCGGATAACTTCTTTGATCTGGACCAGGAATTTCATCACGCTTTTTATAAGGTCGTCGATAAGGATACGGTTTGGAACTGGCTGCAGATTAATAACACCCAGCTCAACCGATTCCGCCGACTACGGTTGAAGGAAACTGAATTGGATTGGGATACGTTAACCAACCAACATACCGCAATTTTTAATGCCGTTAAGAATAAGGATATCGACGATTTGAGCTTCCTGGTTACCCAGCATTTGCATTTGATGCTGCTGGAAAAGCAAAAGGTTGTCGATGCGTATCCGGATTATTTCAAAAATTAGTGTGCGACGAGCAACGGGTGATGCGGTTTCTAAGAGGGCTTTGATTAAAACCCCTGACTTTGGGGATTTAATCAAAGCCCTTTTAGAAGTTAGCATCAGTTGCGTCGGAGCATAGCTCGAAAGCCGAAGGAACCTGTCAATTCCATAACTCCTGCCTACCTATGACAGGATATTCCTTGGAAAAAGATCGACATAAACATGATTGGAAACCAAAGAGAATCAGACCATGATGAACGTTTTATTCATCGTGGTCTGATTCTTTTTTGTACAGTAGGTCCCTGGGTCGTCGGAGCATAGCTCAAAAGCAGAAACCCCAGTAACTTCCACCCCAAAACAGCCTCCCACAGTTCATTTGCCTCAACCCTTACGAATACTATAATGATAATAGCATCACAAGGGGGGGACTCATCATCACTAAGAAACAAAAACCATACCGAAAAACATCGTGGTGGCTGCTAATCAGGTCACTATTACTGTCACCGCTCATCGTTGGTTCTGTTGGCGTCTACGGAATAACTTCGTCAGGTTGGGCTATGCTGCCGGCATTGTTCTTGAACGCAGTCTATTGGTATCGCTACAATCGCAAGAATCAATTTGCCAATTATCATCGCCAAATTTGGGCATTGCTGGTTGCCTTAATTTACTATTTCGGTTCACTGACGGTCGTTCTGGCAGCCGCCCGTTACAGCTACTTAGACACGGCCATCTATTATCCAGCCGCCATCCTTCCATATAACCTTTCTGCCCTATTTTTAGCATGGGGGCTGTTCTACCACAATCTCGGCTGGATGTTTGTCGGTACCTTTTGGTCGGCAGTCTTGGGGATTTTCATTTATCAGTGGCAAGCAAAGGAGCTGCCAAAGCTTCATCGTGGTCAAATCATGGGATTAATCATCATTTTTTTAATCAGCGGTTTGCCGATCTACCAAAATTTTGCAAATAGTCTGAAATATACTGATACATACGGTTCAAACTCGCTTAACTTGAACAAATACCGGCCATTCCGCAATAGCAGATCGCTGGCAAAGTTGAACCACCCAACGTCGGTCAAAATCACTGCCAATTATCCGCGGTTAAACGGTGCAACCGCCCTTTATCCCATGTATTCAGCGATTGCCCAAACTCTGTATCCGAAGGTGTCAACTAAACAAGGATCACAGCTGGTAAGAGTTGACTCAACGCCTAAAGCCTTTGATAGTCTGTTAACCAAAAAAGCTGATGTCATTTTCATGGCCAGTCCGTCAAAGGCCCAATTCAGAACCGCTAAACGACACCACGTTTATTTAAGATTGACTAAAATCGGTACCGAAGCATTCGTCTTCTTTGTGAACCAAAAAAATCCAGTCAAGACGCTGTCAACTGGACAAATTCAATCGATCTATCAGCGAAAAACCATCTTCTGGTCAAGTGTCGGCGGGCGATTTGCTTCTATCCAACCGTTTCAACGGCCAGAAGGTTCTGGCAGCCAAACGGCGATGGAGCAGATGGTAATGAAAAAGCACAAAATGGTCAAGCCCTTACGCTATCAGGAATTTGACGCCATGGACGGCGTGTTTGATGGGGTCGCTGGTTACAACAACCGGACCAATGCGATTGGCTACTCATTTAGATTTTTCGCGACGCAAATGATGCACAACAGACAAGTGAAATTATTGAAAGTCGATGGCATTGCGCCAACTGCAAAGAACATCCGCAATGGGAAATATCCCCTCATCGCCCATTTCTACGCCATTTCACGTGACCAACCATCCAAAAATTCTCAACGGCTAATCAGCTGGTTGAGAACTGATGATGGCCAAACTTTGATCAATCGAACCGGATATGTGGGCCTCAAGTGAGTGACACGCTATAATCAATAATTGAAGGGGGATTATCATGCACAAGAAATTCACGCTGGCCATCCTGGCTGCGGGGCTGCTGACAGGGTCAATCGTTTCAATTCAGTCAACACCGTCCGCCAGTGCCAAAACCAAAATTACCACTAACAAAACATTTAAAAAGACATCATTTCTGACCAACACTCGCAAATCAGTCTACGTTTGGAATGCGAGTTACACCAAGAAGCTCGCCAATCTGAAGAACTACCCACACACTAATCTTTATTCGACAAAGCGGGTCACAATTCGGACGAGCAGCTATTATGGTAGTTATTACTATGTCAAAAGTGCCAACCATAAGATCAAAGGTTACGTTTGGCATGGGAGCTTAGTTCCCGGCTCCTACATTAAAGGTGGCGGCTATCGCTATCCAACCAAACATGTGTTAATGTCGAGTACCCCATACAATAAGAAGGACTGGTCCACTTCCAACGACATCCGTCAAACCGGGCGGGTATTTGGCGTCATGAATGCGACTTCAATGAAGCCATACCTCAAGGTGCCAACCACTAGTCAACAAAAGCAGGTTATCAATTTTCTTAAAAAGAAGAATCCAAACGTTCCCAAGATGATTGAAAATCGCGTTTCTAGAGGGGTCCGCATCTCAATGATGAAACTATATATCAGCGGCCAAACTGTTGAACTGCCGATGATTGAAACGTATCCTTATCATTATTGGATGGACGTTAATTCATTCTATCCAGTTCTCCAACTCTCCAAACTGCCAAATCGAGCAAAGCCGATCAGGACTTACAGCGATGCCAAGACGGTCACAACGGTCTTTGGTTCTCGGACCTACGACTTTGAAGATCCAACCGCCCAATCCACCTCGAATATGGAGGAAGGTCCTATCACCAAGGTATACGGCAACGGCTATGGCCCGAACCATGATCTTTCCCTGGTGGATTGTCGGGATCGCCTACGTTATGTCACAACCAAAAATATCATCAGTATTTCCAACAACCAGCCAACTTTACGCGATGGCATTTGGTACGTGGCACCGTCCTACCAATTTGTCAGCATTGGCGGCCACGAACAAAAGTTAAGGAACTTAATTGATACCTCAAAATCGACTGATTATCGGTATGTGACTCCGAACGGTTTCACCCAATACAAGTACGAGAACAACAGTTGGAATCCCAAATTTGGTCTCAGCTTCGATTTTCAAAAGAACGGTGATGTGAAAGTCACCATCCATCAGCTATCTGGAACACTTAACCATCCAAAAACCGTTGGTGATCCACAAACGATAGCCACATTAACCGGGGCAAATGCCGACGCTGAGATGATGACTTATTTGAATCATTCAGCTGGGTGGTATGATCAGTACTTACAATAGAATCCGATCCAAAAACAAGCGCTCAGAATTTAATCTGGGCGCTTGTTTGCTTTCAATTATAAAAATGAGTTACTTGGCAGCAGCTGTGTTATCTGCTTCTTTAGCAGCGGCAGCTTTGCTTGCTTCATCACCATTAATCATGTTGTATTTCTTTTCATAATGGATCATTGCAAATCCAGCCAGGCCGAAGATTGCAACGATACCAACGAATCCCCACATTGTCATCTTGATAGTACTTGGAAGGACCAACAATGGTGTGAACATTGCTAAAATTCCACAAAGGAAACGTGAAACCCCATTGATAAATCCTTGGATACTTGCACGAATTTCTTCAGGGAATGATTCCTGTGTCCAAACTTTGTAAATAGCTTCACCTGAGAGCATACTTCCAACACCCCAAACGAGCATGAAGGCAACGATCAAGGCAATCGAAGTGGCTCCAAAGATTGCCAGACCACCCATTGCGATCAGTGCAAAGATAACGCCAAGGGTGAACCAAGTATTTCGTTTTGCGGAACCAGCAATCGTTACGTAGAAGCCTAAGATAAACAGCGCAGCGATGTGCAGTCCCAAACCAATACCAGTCGATAATGTCTGTGAGGCACCGGCTTTAACGAACATGAAGGTTGTGAATTGACCGAACGTGTTGGCAACAAAGTTCCAGAAAATGTAGTAGATAGCAATTGCAGCAAATAATCGGATGTAAATCTTGCTTCGTGAACTTCTAAAGAGTACCTGAATAACTGAAGCTTTTTCGGTTGGCTTTTCGTCCAGTTGTGCTTCTTTGGCAGCTAATCGTTCTGCAGCTTCTTTGTGGAGAACACGAATTCCTTTGGTGAATGTCCGCCATACCCAAAGAATCAAAGCAGTGATGGCGAAGAAACCAAACACAATTCGTCCACCAGTAACACTCATCGTAGAAACAACGAAGGCAGCACCAGTTGAAACAAATTGACCAACTTGCCAGAAAATTTGAGTTGAAGCAACCATTTCAGAAGCCATCTTCTGGTTAGGTGCATCCCTGGAAATCACCGTCAACGATACTGGCAGGTCAGTTCCAGAAGCAACCCCACAAATCACAACCCCTGCCAGTAACATGAGATACCCGTTTGCGAAGACACAAATACCGGCACCAATTGCATAAAGGAAATTCACCCAATCAAAGATTGCCACAATCCCAACTTTATCGGCAAATCGACTCCCAAAAATTGATCCAAAAGCAATGGCAAAGGTTAACGCACCGGAAATAATCCCGACTTGACCGTTGGTTAAATTCAGTCCCATCTGCCAGACGGTAATCGTACTTGCCAAACCAACAATAATTCCTGAACCAAGCATCGATCCCAGACCAGCCGAGACACTCAAGTTCCAATATCTTCCTAGATTTTTCATAATCCTGTTCTCCTTATCGTCCATTCCAAGGACGCATCAAAATATTTAACTTACAACAATATTAGTTGGTACGATATGAGATTTGATAATTGCCGGATCCTAAAACAATCTGACCAGTCTTCGTAAGCATCCCCTCCAAATCAGTTCCATTACGATCTTGAATCGTCATTAAATGACTACCATCAGGCAGTATCACTGTTCCCTTTGCATTCATTGGAACGTGGACAGTGACAATCTGTTCATCGGTTCCCACTGTTAGAGTGGCCTTAATAATCCCTTTTGCTGATGGCGTTTCAACGCTCACACGGTGGAGGCTGCCCGGCCGAATTTTGACACTAAAGTTTTCGAATCCCGGCTTGGTTGGGTTGATTCCCATAATCCCTTGCACGATCGTCAATCCGGGGGTCGCTCCCCACGGATGAGACATCGTCATATTAGGTTTATAGTGATTGCTCCAAGCCTCAGGGGCAATCGTCGCCTTCAAAGTATTCAAGATGGCCGCAAACGTCTTTTGATCTTTACGGTCGTCTGGGTTAGTTAGGAGACGTACCGCGTCATCGGCATGACCGCTGTCGATTAAACCTTTGAGCATAAAGTAAATGAAGTAGATACTGCCAACAAATTTGCCATCATTAGCGACAAATCGGCTCATCTTATCGGCCATCTGCTGATCGGTATAAACGCCATAGCACAGTGCATAAGCTGTTGCGTGATGAGATGTATGCTTATTAATCGAAAGGTCTTTATTCATCGAGTCGTAGAAACGACCAGTTTTGGGGTCATACATTCGATTAATTAATTCCTTTTTAATGCGGGCAGCCCGACTTCGGTAATGGTCGGCATCTGCGTGATGCCCAACAACGTCAGCAATTTTACTCATGCTCAGATAAGCGCCATAGAAAATTGCGTTGAATGGTGTATTGTACTCACCTTCGACAAAACCATCGCGTTCAGGAATCGGCCAATCAATCAACCCATCGTTGGTAACAAGGCCAACTTCTTCGTCAAAGTTGTCGTCGCCTTTGGTATTTTTCAAAGATCCTTTAAAGTCTTGTGAAGCGCCGTCAAAACTCTCTTCGTTTTTCCCGCGATTAAGCTTGTAAGTCAAATCAGTATATCGATTCTTCAAGAACTCATCATTACCGGTGTAGAGATAATCCTGCCAAGCCATTTCAATACTGTAGAGCTTGTAATCTTCGGGCCACGTTGGATTATCAATTAAGTAATCCATACTATGGCGATTGAGCGAGTATTTAGATGAAACAACGAAACTGGTATTGCCGTTGACTAACAGATCACCTTCGTACGGCCGTCGCTCACGGGCTTGGGAATCAACGTAAACATCCTGGTTAGTTGCTTTGATCGTATACTTGGACATCTCATATTCGCGGTTGAGTAGGTCATTATCACTGTCAAAGGCGGATTCTTGAGATTCAAATGGTTGCTCAATCGCCCATCCATCAATATCATTTTCATTTAGGTTGCCTTGGAAGCCAACCAGTTCAATATAGCGGAAGTTTTTAACCTGAAGAGTAGTGAATTGATTCTGTCCCTTCACAAACGTCCAGTTTTCAACATAATCGGGGCCAGCTGCTAGATGATGACGAACGTGTCCATCATCTTGGAGCTGCTCACCCATCAAAATCGTGACCCGTTGATTAAGTAGACTTTGAAGATTAACCTTAAGACTTCCAATAATTTCTTTTCCCAAGTCAACCAGGTAATCCTGATCACCTAACTTGATCACCTTTTTACTTGGCTCATGGGTTTCAAATCGCCGGGTATTTTCACTACGGTAAGGAATAAAAACTTCCTCATCGGAAACCATCGATTGTGGATTAACCCATACTGCCGGCCAGTTGTCATCGTTATATTCGACCTCCGACCAGCCTTGTGGGTAGTAGCGCAAATCAACATTTTCAGACACCATGCCGAAATACAAGCTGCGGATTTTTACACCATAATCGCCAAAGGCCGTGCTACCGTCTAAAACGTGCCAATTTTTGTCGGTCACGATTATCTGCTTCTTAGTCCCATCTGTTAGGTAGACTTCGAGTTTGCACCAGAAGGCCTTTCGATTCGACTTGGCAGTTGCCATGACAGAAATGACGTTTTCACCATTGATCAATTCTTCAGTGACATCGTATTTGTTATAGTAAATCCCAGTTTTGTCAGTTCCTTGATAATGGACTTGACGGTGAGCCGATCCAACACCAACGTTGGTACCATTCACCAGCAAATCAAAGCCTTGGATAAACAGTGGCTCATTACCCCTGGAAAATGCGGTGATAACCGCCGTATCAACATCTACCAGGTTAAGATCAAAGCGTGGACTACGAATAAAAACAACGTTTCCTAATTTGGGCAGTTCATTATCCGACTTAGGCCCACGATCTGCCCAAATCCCATGGATCGGCTCTACTTGAGGCTTATCAGTACTGATGAATTTTTCGGGTTGGGAAAAATCACTGATATTGTTGAAATTATCCTTGATCCGAACTTGCCAATAATACAGCTCCCCAGCATCCAAGACCTGCTCAATTTGAGGAATTGCAACACCCGTATTTTCGGAGGATTGTACCCAGCCCGTATCAAAGATATATTCTTGATTGGCCAATTGATGAAGGCGTTTGGAAATCACCACCTGATAGGCCGTTTGTTGGCTATTTGAAATATTGCTGTGATCCCACCAGCTGAATCTTGGGGACTTATCGACGTTGTAAGGAAACCGTAATAAGTTCACGTTCAGGTGAGTAGGAATTAATAATTCTTGTTGATTGTTAGTCATCAATTATTTTCCTCTCTAAAACTTCATTTATCGTCGGGCCAAACTTTGTCATAAGGAACACCGGTTAGATCAGTAACAGTCTGGGCAACCTTTGGCTCAACATCTGCCTTTTTACCACCATTTCGAAGCCTGGTAATCTCTTCAAGGACAATTTGATGTGTCTGTTTGTTAAGTTTGAAGGTCAAAGCTTCCAACAATGCCAGGATAATCAGTCCGCCAGTCCCAAAGAGCAGGATCGCTGCAATGGCGTGCTGAGCTTGAGGCGACTGGCTGGCGGCATTCTTGGCAAAGCCGTTACTGTCCAAAATAAATCCAACTGCAATCGTTGCGACAGCGACAGTTGATTTACGAGTGAAACTCATGACAGCCGCAAAGACACCGGCACGTCGACGTTTAGTGACAATTTCATCCAAGTCGGGAATGAATGGAAAGACGTTCCACGGTGTGAATTCCAAGGTTGCCCGCCCAATTTGATAGAACAGTGAAATGAAGAATAAAATCAAGATCACATGGTTGGTGACGTGCAGCTGGAATATCAGATAGTAACCCACAAGCATCAACAGCATTAACCCGTAACCGACTTCATACAAGAACTTCGGTCCGTATTTGACCATTCCAAATCCGGCAACGATTGTAACGACCAACCCAATTAATGACAGTGATAGCATGTTGGCTGCAACCGTCGCTGAAAGTCCCAGACAATAAATGCAGAAGTAAGCAAACACAGTGTTGAAGGTATCTTTTCCAGTAAACGAGAATAAATAGATCAACAGATGCTTTCTGAAGCTCTTAATTCGAAGCGTTGACCCATAGTCACACAGGAGTCCCCAGAAGCGATGAAGCAATGAGCCTTCATTGACTGAATCTTTCTCAAGCTCTGCGCGCATTTGAGGAGTAACTGGTTTTTCCCAAGTAACCGCGTAACAAACGTAAACGCCAATTGCAAAAATAATCGCAAATAACGTTCCGTTTACTAAGAACGGGATGGGGCTATGCTGACCCATGATGGCAAATAATTGTCCCGGAATAAAGGTTGCCAAGAAAGTTGCCCCAGCCGAGATGAACATTCTAGCAGATGATAATTTGGTTCGCTGATTATAATCATCCGTCATTTCATTTGGTAATGTTTCATAGGGAATCATCATCGCACTGGAAATGACTTCAAAAATCATATAAGTGGCGAAGTAATACCAATAATTCATCCCTGCGATCCACAGCGTAATGTAGAGCAACATAAGTGGCGAACCGATTAGTAAGAAGAAGTGCCGGCGACCAAATCGTTGCCCCAACTTCGTCTTATAAAAATTATCGGTCAGACTCCCCATCAATAAACTACAGATTGCGTCAGCTACCCGGGCGGCACCAATAATTGAGGCCCCTTGAACGGCAGTTAAATTACAATATGATGTATAGAAAAATAGCATCCACGCACCGATGATGGTCATCGAACCACCACCGACAAAATCAACAATCCCATAACCAATCCCACGCCAGACGGTGATCTTTCGTGGGGTATAAACTTTACTTTGTTTTGCCATTGCTTAAATCTCCTATTCTGAATTCGTTAACTAAACGAACCTCGTAACCTCCTTTGCAAAAACAGTTATCTGGTATATCAATCTGATATATCAACTGTATTAAGGTTATCTTGTGAACCCAGATCGGTCAATAAAGCGTTTACAATCTCTATAATAAAAATTTGGTATATCGGGGGTAAGCCTTGATATGTAGGGAATTATTCGTGATTTGAGAAATTATTCAGTTAGCAACAGATATGTACATTTGATACATAAACTAGGCAGAAAGCGATACGACTTCACAATCTTTTTTTGACTCTTGAACAATCCGAGCTATTTTCTGGGTAAATGAAAAGGCGTCTGCTTAACACCGTTATTAGTTTACTAAAAACTAGTAAATATTGGTAAATTAGCGGTTAAACAGACGTCTTAATTCGTAAAACTATTTAGTTTGAATTTTCTTTCCGACTTGATCCAGGTGCCATTTTGTAGTAACTGATATATTTCTTATAGAAAAAGGTCCGGTTTTTAATCCCTACCTCCTTGATAATCTTGGAAACTGGTAGAGTAGTTGACTTAATTAGGATATTAGCGTTGATCAGCCGCTGCTTTGTGAGAACATTTGAGAATGTATCACCCACCTCTTTCTTAAACAGGTTACTCAAGTAGTTTCGGTTGTAGTCGTACTTCGCAGCTAATTTTTCAAGAGAGGTATCCTTATAATTACCGTTAATTTCTTTGAGCATTTGGACAGCAATCTCCTGAGATTTTGACATTGGCTTATTCATATCTACTTTGTAGTTACGTACCAGCTGAGCAATCAAAATCGAAAGATAGGAGCTGATGATGGTATCGGCAAAGTCTCGCTGTAAATAGTATTCCTCAATGATTCGATCCAAGGTCTCTTGAACCTCGCTCTCATCTTCGTGCCCAAAGACCAAGTAATGAATCGGACTGTCATCGCCGATTCGCCGATTCAATAAAAATTCGTACAAAACGCTTTTACTACTTCGCAGGTCGCTTAACAAATCCAGGTTGATTTCCTTGTCGCGGAACAAGACATTAATTAATAGGTCATTGGTTCCTAGATAACCAACTGAATGTTTGCAACCAACATCAAGGAGTAAAACATCCCCCTGCTCCAAGTGAATCTGTTGTCCCTCAACAACCTCATCACAAGAACCTCGGAGCATATAGTTAATTTCCAAAAAAGTATGAGCATGAGTTGGGTACGGCGCATACCGATTATGCTTACTCACGTAAATGCTCTTATTCTTGAACAAAGCATCACTGATGATCGGCGTTTTTTCCTGTTCAGATAAGGTTGTATCATAGACATCTATTGGCAGATCATTATGAAATTCCAGGCTTTTCAATTGTTCTTTTTCCAGCTTCGTCGGCTTCATGAGTGTATTTAGAATGGTATCAAGCATATTATTCGTTCCCCTTCAGGTGATATTGCTATCCTATGATAACGCATTCAAAAGAATTAACATATTGATATTGTCAACGAACCTCTTTCTTATGTAAGAAGAAAATCGACATTTATTATATAAGTATCATATATACAGCCCGGTCTATTAATTATCTGTTTTGAAAAGGCAATTGCAAAACGTGTCACTTTAATTATGTATCATTTGTACATCTGTATTTGAAAACAACATTTTTTAATATAATCTATTAAAAATAACAAATGTTTCTCTTGTCTACATATTGGACGTGCTATTCAAGCCAGTTTTTGAGGATAGCTCCTACAGCCCTGACTCCCAGCTTTACTGTTATCTAGCGGAAACGTGCGCCTGCAGCCCAACCCCTAACGTATAAGAAAAGAAGGCCAACAATGAACGAGTTCATCATTGACCTTCTTCTCTTATACACCTGTATCTTCACTATTACCTAGCGGAAACGTGCTATTCAAGCCAGCTTTCTCCGCTTAACCAAATAACGGGTAGTAATGTGCACAACCCGCACATTACTACCCGTTATTCCGTTAATGCTTTAATACTGAATTACCTCAGCCTTTGAGGACAGCTCCTACAGCCCTGACCCCTACCGTGTAACACAAAAAAGCCAACGATGGACAAAGAACGTCCATCATTGGCTTTTCCGCGTTACACTCCGGGGTCAACCCGGGCTTAGTCGCTCACTTATTTTTTCATATCCATCGCATGGCCACCGAATCCGTGACGCAATGCTGATACGACTTTACCTGTGAATGTATCTTGTTCCATTGAACGGTTACGGGCGAATAATGCGTCCGTGATAACTGGAACTGGGATGCCTTGCTTGAGGGCTTCTTGAACAGTCCACTTACCTTCACCTGATGAGAACATCTTGCCGCTGATTTGGTCCAAGTTAGCATCGTTAGCGAATGCTTCTTGTGCCAATTCCATGAGCCAGCCACGGATAACTGATCCGTTAACCCAAACTTTGGCAACGGCTTCGTTGTCATAGTCATATGGGCTGTGGTCCAAGACATCGTATCCTTCACCGATGGCTTCCATCATACCGTATTCGATACCGTTATGAACCATCTTCAAGTAGTGACCTGAACCTGGCTTGCCAGTGTAAAGGTAGCCGTCTTTTTGTGAAATACCGTCAAATAATGGCTTGATGTGCTCGAAGGCTTCGGCACTGGTACCACCGATCATGAAGTTACCACCGTTGAGGGCACCGTTCTTACCGCCTGAAGTACCACAGTCGAAGAAGTTAATGTCTTTGTCTTCGGCAATCTTACCGTGACGAATTGAATCTTGATAGAATGAGTTACCACCATCGATCAGGTAGTCGCCCTTTGAAAGAAGGCCAACCAGTTCAGTAACAGTTGAGTCAGTTGGCTTGCCTGCTGGAACCATGATCCAAACAGTGCGTGGTGCGTCCAACTTGCTGACAAGGTCAGCGTTGCTTGATGCAGGAGTTGCGCCTGCTTCTTGAGCCAATTTGATGTTTGCTTCGTCCAAATCAAATGCAACAACTTCGTTACCGTTACGGATCATGTTCTTAACCAGGTTAAGACCCATTTTTCCGAGACCAATCATACCAATTTGCATAAGTATTGTACCTCTTTCGTCTTATATATTAGTTAGTTACTTGTCTACGATGCTTATTATATATTTTGAAAAGAATTTTCGCAAGCATTATTGATAATTATTTTCAAAAAGTGCGATATTCTTTAAAAATATCATGAAAGCCCTTTCTAAATGCCGACATGTTGGGGTTCTATATGAAAATCATTTTTAACCCGGATGCCCGTTGAATAACCTCATTGTTGAAAATGCTTTACATATTTGATTTCAACCGCCGCCAGATGGCAGTCCCAGTCAGCCCCAGCAGTCCGACAATCGTCAGCAATGCTCCGGCTAGTAGTCCTCTGATGTGATAGTTAAAGGCAATTTGGTGCCTACCAGGCGTCACACGGACACCCACCAAGCCGCCAGCAACCTTTTTAATCGGCCGCTGGTGCCCATCAACTTTGGCCTGCCAACCTTTATCAAATGGAATGGTCAACACCAGTGTTTGAGCTCGTTTGCCAACCGTTACATGCCCCTTGAAATGCGCACCATGTTCATTGAGCTGGCTTGGGTTTTGCAATTTAAATTTATGGTTGTCCTGATAGTTTTCAACCTGCCTGAGTTTGGCGAGATCGATTCCGCCCAGATCGCCGGCAACGTGATGCAGTTCCTTGGTTGAATGAATCGTCAGGGTTGAAATTTGACCCTTTTGCATATATCCCATCGGAATCATTTCCGTCCCCAAGCCACTATACAACTGAGAAAGTTTTTGGCCATTGATATAGAACGACACGTTTATCAATCTGACCCGTGGAATGTATAAATAATGCGGTCCGGTGGTGTTAGCCCAGAACTTGACTTTATATTCAAAATAGTCGCGATGAACGAACTTGGCACTGCTAATGGTTGTTGGCGCGTACACATACTGACGTTGGTTCCCCGCCGTTGCTTGAACAAAATCATTCAAGTTGTCAAAGGCTTGGCCCCGTTTCAACTTGAGGTCTTCAATCTGTCGGTTGGCCATAAATCCCAGCCCAGACGTTCGTTTTCTAACCGTTAAATGATTCCCATAACGTCCCAGGACATCATAATACTTCAGACCAAAGAAATAGTTGGTAATCGCCGTTCCGCCCAGCATATCAATCCGGCGAATGTTGCGGGTCGAAAATCCCAAGTCGCCTAAAACATGGTGAGTGTGGGCATTCAAAGTGGAACTATACGAACTGATGCCATGATTTCGGTATAGGAATGAATCGTTATACCCGCTATAGGGCACCTTGAACAAATCTCGGAACGGTTTATCAATAATCAAGAAACGATAGAAGCCATCATCTGATTGATATCGCTTTTCAACGCTCCCGATTAATCTGGTGGATTGCGCGTAAGTCCGTTCAAAAGCCTTTTGGTTGCCAAGTGGGGCTTCATCGGTGGCAATCATAAAGTTCAAGCTCAACTCAAATGCCAAGACGACACCCAAAAAGATTCGACTGGTCCACCGCTGCCTGCCAACGCCAATCATGGCAATCGTCGTCAGAAAAATCAGGCCGACCACGAAGGCAAAGATGATGTTGCGGACAGAAAGTTGGGGAATATCAAAACGAAATTCCATTAATTTTTGCCCTTCAATATTGGCAAAAATATACCCAATCAAAATCGCTGCTCCAAGGCCGACCGCCGAACGAATCAACAACTTCTCTTCGGCAAACATCCCCTGCAGATAACCCTCATAGGTCACCATGATGATCGCAAAGCTGAACAGAAAGACCATTCTAAACGGAAACCCAGCCGGCTGCTGCATCATGTGCCAAATGGTATTTAACGGTAAAAACCACATCCCAACAAAGATACCGCCAATCAAGATACCGGCAGCCTGCTTATCGCGCTGACTAACCAGCTTGGTGAAGAAGTAGACAATCGCTCCGATGATAAACAACGAGCCGGTGAAGAAACTGGGATTATGTACCAGCCGGCCGGCGAAATCATTGCCACCGACGCCGAGATTGACCGGAAAACTGAGTCCAAACGTTCCTTTGAACAGAAAGTTGGCGGCCAGTAAGTCCTTCTTCCCAGTAGCCATCATCGCGATGGCAGTGGGGATCAGAATCACGGCAACACTCATCCCAGCTAACAATGAATACCAAATAAACCAACTAATCTTTTGCCAATTGGCCTTCAGGTTTTGGAAAAATGGCAATGAATAGGGTTGATTCTTTTTAAGTAAGTAGGCCATATACAGAACATTGAAGATGCAGATGATGTATCCCATGTAGAAGTTGGTGAAAATAATCATGATCAAACTAACAACATATAGCGCAGGGTTCCCGTGATAATAGAGTTTTTCCAATCCATAGACCATCACCGGCAGCCAGATCAAGGCATCCAGCCACATCAGATCATAAAAGTACATGGCCACAAAACCGCACAAGCCGTATGCCAGGCCGCCATAGACTGCCATCAAGTCATAGTTTTGATATTTTTTAGCCAAGAAAACACTCATGGAAATGGAACACAAAATCAATTTGATCCAAATAATCAAATCAATGGCGATCGGCAGCTGAGCCGTTCCAAACAGCATGATGATTAAATTAAGTGGGCTCAACAAATAGTAAGCATAGATTGGCACCAAGCTGTCGCCAATCGACATCAAAAAGGAATACCCAGAGAAGCTGAAGTGGGCCAGCTGGTGCTTTAATTCAGCGAAGAACTGCAGGTATTGCGTCGACAGGTCACTGACCAGTAGATTGTGGCTGCCAAACGGGGCAATTCCAATCACCACAAATAAGGCACTGACCAACAAAATTGGAATCAGCACCGCCAAAATATAAAACGATCGTTTTGTCTGACGACCACGTTGTGACAGCATATCCGTCCACCTCAAATTTGATTTTCGATGCGCCGAAAATCGATTTCGAACTTGAATTCAGTTCCAATTATAACTGTTTGCTTGGATAAATCTTTCATTAGAGGGATTGATTTTAGGAACTATTAAAAAACGTCAATCTTTTGTTACACTTGACCCCCTTAACCTGTAACAAAGCAGCCGATTGCACTGAATTTGTCCTGTAATGCGGGCAAATTGACAAATATATCCAATAAATTAGCCGCTTTTTTCAAATTAGATTACCGTAACCATTGCCGTCACCACGCGACTCACACAAATACGAAGAAAGTGTGAAATTTTTCTTAACATTTATGAAACAATCCTGATACTGGTTGGTAGCATTCATTTCATATAATTGTTCTTGTAAGTTTTTAGAGGAGGACTATTCATGACATTGAAATTTAAAAAAATAGCCGGCCTATTAATGGGTGCCCTGGCAGCATTTACTTTTGCGACAAACGCATCAGCTGCCAAGACAAAAATTGCTGATGTTTCTCAGTATCAAGGAAGCATCAACTGGAGCAAAGCCTCCAAGCAATTAAAATTTGCGATCATCCGGGTCCAACACGGTGACACCGGCGATGCAGATTTCAGAATCGATACTCAAAAAGATATCAACGCTAACGGCGCATATAAATATAAAGTACCATTTGGTCAATATGGTTACGCAGAGTTCAGCAGCGTGGCCGATGCCAAAAAAGAAGCCAAGGACTTTTACAAGCGATCAAGTTCCAAAGCACGTTTCTACGTTTTGGACAACGAACATCGAAAAGGTAAGGGTTCGGAACAATCCTACGTCAACGCTTGGCTGGCACAGATGAGAAAGTTAACCAATAAGCCTTTGGTTTACTACTCATATCAAAACTACGTCAACGTTCACAAAATCAACTATTCCAAGTTTGATGGATCATGGATTGCAAATTATTCCGCTAAGCCAAACGTTTCAACCGACCTTTGGCAATACACTTCAAAGGGAAGCTTAAGCGGAATCAGCGGCAACGTTGATTTGAGCAAGGTCGTCGACAGCTCAACTGTTAATTCCTGGCTCAAGACTTCATCAGCCGATGCGGCTAAGCCAACCTACTTCACATCACTACCAAGTGATAAAGAAGTCACAGCTTCCAAAAACATCTATCAATATCACGATGCTAATTTCAAAACTCGGGTTTCAAAGATTACTGCTGGCAAGAAGCTTTCAGTTAAATCAATCACTCGTTCAAACGGCGGCGCTTATCGCTTCCAACTCACTAATGGAAATTACATCACAGCTAATAAAGCATACGTAACTGACTAATTTAACTAAACGACGAAATATAAAGGAGTACTCATCTTGTCACACAGTATTATTAAATCAGCTTTAAAACCATTATTGTTGCTCGCAGCCTTATTCGCATTCGCTGTATCTGCTTATACTTCAGCTAATACAGCCAGTGCAAGCTCTTCAGACCAATCATATTCAAAGGTCTTGAAGGTTGCCAAGAAACATCTCGGTGCCAGCTATGTTTACGGTGCAGTTGGTCCTACTCACTTTGATTGCTCAGGTTTCACCAAGTACGTTTATAAGCACTCAATTCAGAAGTCAATTCCAAGAACTGCCCAAGCACAATACAACGGTACCAAGAAAGTTTCAAAGAGCAACATCAAAAAAGGTGATTTAGTATACTTCGGCGGCAGCAAGCACAGCATCTCACACGTTGGTATGTACATTGGTAACGGTAAGATGATCGATTCACAAAACCGCGGTGTGATTACTGAAAAAGTTTACTCACCCTGGTGGCATGTGGTTGGCTTTTCACGCCCAGCTACTTTGAGTTACGATGACTAATCTATTTATATCAATCGTTAGATAGGAAAACGGATGTCCGGGTGGGCATCCGTTTTTTTAGTTTGTGGTGTTTGGTTGTGATTGATGCTTGAAAGTAATTTGCTTTTCTATAGTGAAAACGTGCTCCCAGAGCCAGCTTTCTCCGCTTAGTCCGATAACGGCAGTCAACGCAAAACGAGCGTTGACTGCCGTTATCACACTAATGCTCAAAAGCTAACCGGCTCTTGTCGCACTCTTAGAAGCTGAATTTGTCAACCACTTCAAAAGTAACATTCTCATTAGCCTTAAGTAATTTCGCAACTGGGCAGGTATCCAGTGCTTCGTCGACCATTTGTTGTGCCTGTTCGTTATCTAATTCATGGAACAGAATTTGACAGCGCACCACAAATTTATAACCGGTAGTATCCTTCAAGTTATCGACTGCAGTATGAATAACTGTATCCGGTTTGAGATTATGTCCCCGCTCCACTAAACCGATGGTTGCGTTAAAGCAGGTACTCAACGCAAAGCCGATAAATTGCTCAGGGTTGGTTCCTGGACTGTTAATCAATGAACTGCTTACGCCAAGAGCTAATCCTTCGTTGCCCCGGACGAAACTTTCACCAACTAATCCATGTTCATTAACAACTTCAGTATGATAAAGTGATCCGTCAACAGCCATATATAATTCCTCCTATTTAACAAATCCAATCCTTCATCCAACAACTTAATGATATGTGATTTAAATCGGTAAGTCCATCCAACAGCACTTACAATTGTTAACGCTTACTATAGTAATTATTTCCCCATTCAGGTCACTTTTTTGATACACTGGACGTTGGCGCAAAAATTCGAATGAAAGAAGGTCAACTACATGCCCGCAAAAGAAATGAATTTAAAATGGCTGATCATTGGGGCCATGTTCAGTAGTGTCGGGATGAGCTTTGTCTGGCCGTTAACCAGTGTGTACCTGCACGATCGGCTTGGTGTTTCACTCACCCTGATCGGAGTTGTCCTGTTGTTTAACTCCCTTGCCAGTGTGCTTGGCAGTTACCTTGGCGGGTACCTATATGACCGCAAGAACCCCTATCATCTACTGATTGGTGGCGTTGCCGCAACCACGCTGACTTTGATTCTGCTGGTCTTTTTCCATGGTTGGCCGGCATTTGGAATCATCCTATTTTTCAACGGGATTTCCGGTGGCTGGAACGTGGCCGTGGTCAACTCCATTGGAACCAGTATTCAATCTCAAGATAGCCGCTATGTTTTTAACATGCTATACTTCGCCCAGAATTTGGGAATCGTTATCGGGACCTCTTTGGTCGGCTTCATCTACAGCATCAGTGTAACTTTGATGTTCGTTGTCGCCACGGCTTTGTTCGTCGTTTTCCTGCTCATCGTTCTGGTCAAATTCAAACCGGCTGCCAACAAATCACGTAAAAAAGTTTCCGACACCGAAAAGACCACTTGGAGCTCCAAAAATTTGCCAAAGCCCAATGCCATTATGCTGTTTGCTTTTTTCCTGTCATTATTCATTATTTGGATCATGTACCAGCAATGGGTCTCCAACCTGTCGGTCTATATGACCGGTATCGGCATCCCGCTGCGCAACTACAGCTTCCTGTGGACGATCAACGGTGGCGTGATTGTCATCAGTCAAATCATCATCAATTGGATTTCCCGCTACCATGAAAACATGATTTTTGAAGTCTTTCTCGGCGTTTTCTTGATGTCGATGTCGTTTGTCGTGCTGATTTTTGCCAAAACCTACCCCTTCTTCGTGCTGGCAATGGTCACTTTGACAATTGGCGAAGCGACTGCCCTGCCGACTATTCCAGCGTTGGTTAACACGCTGACCCCGGTTGAGGCCAAAGGACGTTACCAGGGACTGATTCAATCCTGGGCCTCCGCAGGCCGGGCGTTGGGGCCGCTGTTCGGTGGTTTGATAATTGAGATGTCTTCGTACACCGCCCTGTTTATCATCGCCACCAGCGCCGTTTTATTAGTCCTGATGGGGTTAATTGTCTTGTGGAACACCCTGCACCGAAATCTGGTCATGTATCGATGAGTTTTGACCAATAATCTGGATGTATAAAAAAGAGCTTGCTGACAATATCTTGTCGCAAGCTTTTTTTGATGCAAATTTTTAATTACTTTTACCCAGTTGGCTATGACGAATCCCATAACTGAAGTAAAGAACCAGCCCAAAGGCGAACCAGATGCCAGAAGCAATCCACGTCTCAGCCTGCAATTGTGACAGCATCAGCATGCACAACAGACCGGAAACGATTGGCAATACTGGGTACCATGGCACTTGGTAGCCATGGTGGTTTTGAATTTCTTTGTTCCGTCGTAATGGAATAATCCCAAATGAAACGAACAGAAAGGCAATCAACGTCCCAATGTTAACCAGGTTGGTTAGTTGCTCCAGCGGCACGAAACCGCCCATGAAGGCAATGATGATTGTAATGGTAATCATACTATTTCTGGGACTGCCCTTTTTATCAAGCTTGCCCAGGAATTTTGGCAGGAGACCATCGCGGCCGATGGAATAAATCAACCGTGATGAACTGTAGATCATCGTGACCATCATGGTGAACATTCCAGCTAGGGCACCAAGGGAAATAATCCCGGCAACCCAGTTCAAATGAACAAATTGCAAGGCAAAAGCAACCGGATCAGAAACGTTTAACTTGGTGTAAGAAACCATCCCGGTCAAAACGATTGACACCCCGACATAAAGGATCGTTGCAACAATCAATGTCCCAATAATTCCAATCGGCATGTTCTTCTTAGGGTTCTTCACTTCAGCTGCGGAACTGGAAACCGCGTCAAAACCAAGGTAGGCAAAGAAGACGGCAGCGGCTCCGCCAAGCACACCACCGTGGGCACTATGCCAGCCAAATGGTAAAAATGGATGCCAATTTGATGGCTTAATGTAGAATAGGCCAACTACGATGAATAACAGGATAATACCAATTTTAACAACCACGATGATGTTGTTGAGCCGAACCGATGAACGCATCCCTTGGTTCAACATCCACGAAATCAGCACCACAATGATGATGGCAATCAGATTCCCATACGTCCCCTGACTTGGGACGAACGGCCCGGAGATCGCTTTTGGAAAGCCGATGTGAAAGCCTGCCAAAAACGACTGGAAGTAGGCGCCCCAAGCACTGGAAACCGCAGCTACGGCTAAGACATACTCCAGAATTAACGCCCAGCCGAGGATCCAGCCAATGATTTCACCAAAGACCAGATTCCCGTAAGAATAGGCACTTCCGGCAACCGGCAGGGCCGAAGCAAATTCTGCGTAACACATGGCGGCAGTTGAACAGACAATTGCAGCAACGATGAATGAAATAATAATACCAGGACCGGCTTTGGTTGCGGCAACCGTCCCGGGAAGAATAAAAATACCAGTACCAATCACGGCACCAATCCCCAGGGCAATCAGATCAAAGGCTGACATAGTCTTAATGAATTTCTTGTCAGTCTCAAGATAACGATCTAATTGCTCTCGGCGAAAAATACGAGCTAATAATGACATAAACGTGCCTCCACAGTTAAATGAATTCTTGATTAAAATACTTATTCTATTTTAACTTTTCAACCTGTATAAAGTCAATTTCATTCCCTTGATGTAACCGATTTATCGAAAAATAATTGCATATTTAATCGAAGTCGCCAAAGAACCATTCACTGCGAAATTATTGTATCCTTGTATTAAAGAGACTTCGAGGGGGGACGAATTTGAAAAAGAATCGGCTGGAAGCATTCACTGACGCCATTGTCCCGATTATCATGACCGTTCTGGTCTTGGAATTAAATCCACCAGAAAAGCTCAGCTGGCATGGATTCTGGGGAATTCGCGAAGAGCTGATGTCCTATGCGATTTCATTCTTCTTACTGGCAATCGTTTGGGGGAACCATCATCACATGTTCTTACTGGTCAAATCAATTGACGGCTTTGTGATCTGGTCAAACACCGTTTTACTATTTTTCTTATCGTTTGTGCCGTTTACGACTGCAATTGTTGACAATGATCCCAACAGCCTGTTTGGCTCCCAACTTTACACGCTGTTATTCATCTGTATTAATCTTTCGTGGAACCTGCTGCGAGTGAGTTTGGTGCGGGCCAACAAGTCAGTCAAGCCGCTGGTCGCATCGCTTAAACGAGATCCAAAAAGTATTTACACGCTGGTCGCATTCATCGCGGTCTTTCTCATCTCATTTTACTGGCACGAGTTTGGGATGATCGGGACATTTATCGTCATGTTGCTTTGGGTGATGCCTTATCGGAAGATTGAGGATGCCGCTAAGCGGATTTGAACTTGAATGTGCTCGGTGACTATTTAAAACACAGAAAGAGCCAAGGTAACGCTGCTTGTTAGCGATACCTTGGCCCTTTTTTACACCTCAAAGCTACCTATCCGAATTGTGGAATAACAAGCAGCTTCCAGAGTATAAGCGCTTGTTATTCCAAACTCTGCTTTGTTAGATCCTTCAATTCAATATTACTATCCATAATCCCACTCTCACCACTCAAAACAACTTGATTGTTCTTGTAGTCGAGTTTCATATCTTCATCGAGGTAAATCTTGCTGTAACCCTTGAAGTACCAGTCGCCGGTATTGGCTGATAATTTTGCGTCATAATCCGGTACCTTGGCGTCCTGGTCAACGGCAATCACGTCATAGCTGGTGTCCAACGAGCAAACGCCAACTTTCGAGAATGGCCCGACGCCATCGTCAAAGCTGAGCAACAGCTTGCTATTGGCAGGAAAGACTTTCTTGAGTTGTGTTAATGCTGCATCTGTAATTGTTAATTTCATTTTCTCACCTCTCTTCCTTATCCTAAACTTCTGAGCCGGAAAGTCAATTAGATTGTACACAATCCTTTTGATTTTTCATCAACTTCATTACCTGTTATGATATTGTCGAGGTGATTAAATGACAAATCAAATGAACGCCGTCGTGATTAACGATTACGGCGATCGAGATCAACTAACTGAAACCAAAATGCCAATTCCTAACATTAATGATGATCAACTCTTAGTAAAAGTTGTCAGTATCGGGGTCAATCCGATTGACTGGAAAACTCGTAAAGGCCTGAGGAAAGCACGCTACCCATTTGATTTTCCCATTATTTTGGGACAAGAAATGGCTGGTGTCGTCTCAAAAATCGGTGCCAAGGTGACGGGTTTCAAAGTCGGTGATGCCGTGATCGGCTATGGTACGCCCAGCAACCGCGGAACCTATGCGGAGTTTTATGCGATTGACGCGGATCAAGCCGCCCACAAACCGATTACCGTCTCCTTTCAAGAAGCTGCTGGGCTGGGACTTGCCGGCACAACTGCTTGGCAGGCTTTATTTGATGCCGGGCACCTCAAAGTTGGCCAAACTGTCTTAATACTGGCCGGCTCAGGCGGTGTCGGTTCCATGGCAATTCAACTCGCCAAACACATCGGCGCTCACGTCATCACGACCACGAGCGCTGCCAACGACAATTATGTTAGAGGACTTGGCGCTGATAAAGTCATTGATTACAAAACACAGGATTTTGCCAAAGTCTCACCAGAAGTTGATTTAGTCTTTGACACATTAGGCGGTCAAAACCAACTAGATGCTTTCAAAGTCGTCAAGCCTGGTGGGCGCATCATTTCGATTGTTGAAACCACTGATCAGGCAGAAGAACTCAGTCAAAAATATGGTGTGTCATTTGAAAAAATCAACGCCCATCCCGATAAAGACGTGATCACCACTCTAAGCAATAAGCTCGGCGCCGGCAAACTCAAAGTATCGATTGCGACTCAGCTCAAGTTCAATGCCGAGAATGTCCGCGAAATGCATAAACTCAGTGAAACAGGGCATATAGTTGGAAAATTAATCTTGAATGTTTAGTCCCAATCAGTGCGAAGTCAAAACGATCAAGCCATCAGTATAAACAATTGATGTTTTGCCGATTTGTTCATAAAAATTAGCAAAAAAAGAAGGTCAACCGGATTTCTCCAGTCGACCTTCTTTATTACGGCACCTACCAAAGTAGATGGACTTCTTGGATTCCACAATCCGCTAAAGTCAAACACCAGCAAATCTGTGCCTTAAATTGTGTCCCGCTCGAATTCACATTAATCGCTTGCGCAACAGCATAAATGCTGTGTGATTTCTCGACTCATCGCATACAAGTATTATGCCACGTTTCCATGAAAACATCAAGGCATCTTTCATTGGCCTACTTTTCTTCAGGCTGCTTTTCAAGGTTTTCTTTGACCATATCCAAATGCTCAGCCACCCAGTTGTTCATCTGATCCAAGTAGTTGGCGACGTTGCCCACGTAGTCATCGGCACTGGCGACCTCATCAATCCGCAAACTGGATTTATTGACCCACGGTGAACTGATCACCAGGTACACATTCACCGGCAATGTCTCTTGATCCTGCATCATTTTACTGATAACTTTGGCATCTTGGAATGGTAAATTGATCAAGTTGGTTTCCAAACGAATCGCAACATCTTCATCGGATGCCTTGACCTCGCCATATGCAAGCTTACCTAAGTTCAGTTGTTCCTCAACGTAGTCATACACCGGCTGCATCACTTTGGCCGGATCTTTCATGATGTCGTCGAGCTTCTTGGTGAAAGATTTGCCTTCAATCTTTTCATTAACCAAATCATCCACGAAACTTGCTGCATCTTTTTCCAAATTAGTCACCTATCTTCTTAATCCTTTTTGCTTGTTAATCCGCCGTTGAAATGTATCGTGTTGAAGCACTGCTCTCAATCTGAACGCCAAGATATACCAATAGACGTTGACGACAATTCCAAATGCGGCAACCGCCGACACAAACAGCTTGACCAGAATCGTCGCGTCACTATTCAGGAACATCGTCGAAATCATCCCCACGAAGCCAACCGAATAAATGGCGATCACCACTGCCAGCAGATAATAGCTGATTTTAACCCGTAGTGCGGCCAAAATCAACGTGGCCGCGTAAAAGGCGATCGCAATCCAAGTCACCTGCAATGCTTCTCCAGTCGTGGCCGGTGCTTTCAGTGCCATGAAAGGCAATGTCATCAACCAAGTCACTGCCAGGAAAACCACCAACGAGATGATTGCCCAGAAAATGGTCTGCTTTTCTTCTTTTTTCATTTAACGTTTTACCCTCCAGAATTCCAACAAAAAAAGATAAATTCGATGATGGAATTTATCTTTTTATTACCAGTTTTAGTGTACCTTATTAAAGCGGTTTAGAAAAGCATATCAAAGAAATCATCACGAGAAATTCCGGTGAAGTACTGGTTCAAATCAACGTCTTTCAAGGCATCTTCGAAGTCTTTACGTTCGAAACGAACACCCTTTAATTTGTCGGCAACTTCAGTTGAATCTTGTGGGCCAAAGTAATCCCCAAAGAATTTAACGTTGGATACCTTGCCGTCATCAACTTGCAGACGGGCATCAATGGTTCCGTTAGTGAAGTGTTGACGCTTCTTAACGGTGAATTCTGGTGAATTGCCATATACCCAATCCCAGTTGTTGTAGTAATCATCAAAAATCTTATCGATGCCCTTTTGATCGTCATCGGTTAAATGATATTCCTTGTCCTTGATCTGGTCGAGGTCATCCACGTGGAACAACTCTTTCAGTAAACGATCACGGAATTCAGGAGTGGTTAAGTCTTGATACTTCGGTGACAAGTATGGTTTCAAGTTGGTAACCCGTGAGCTGACTGACTTGATTCCCTTTGACTTGATCTTGTCTTCAGGAACGTCCAAAGCCTTTGGAATGACTGACAAATCAACATCCAGCATCAATGTACCGTGGGAGAACGTCTTGCCGCCCTTGGTGTACATTGCATTGCCGGAGAATTTCTTGCCGTCAACCAAAATGTCGTTACGGCCACTAACTTCAACGGACTTAGCGCCCATGTCGTGAAGCGCGTCAACGATTGGTTGAACGAATGACTTGAAGTCACCAAACTCTTCACTGTCACTGTCAACCACGAAGCTGAAGCAAAGGTTGCCTAAATCTTGGTAGACAGCCCCACCGCCGGAAAGACGACGGGTAACAACAATTCCGTGTTCATCAACATATTTTTTATTAATTTCTTCAAGAGTGTTTTGATTACGGCCAACGATGATACATGGTCCTTCAATGTAGAATAAAAGTAACGGTTCATCAAATTTTATCTCGTTCATCAAATACTGTTCAGTAGCCAAATTGCGCCTGATATCATTGGATTTCATGACATAATAGTACATAAAATAACAGCCTCTTTTCATTTACTTGATCAACTTGAATATTAGCACGTTAGGAAAGCGATTACAATCACAAGCAAAAAGTTGAAAATTTTAATTGATTACAAGCATCCAAGAGAATGGTATAGTTTAGGTAAGGACAATACGAATACGGGGTGATTGACATGCAACAGCAAAAATATGAAAATGTCTTGGTACCGGTAGATGGCTCAAAAGCAACCGAAAAAGTGCTGAATCGAGCAATTGAGGTAGCTCGGGACAACGATGCCCATTTGGATATCTTAAACATTTTGGAAGTAAACCAATTTAACCAAACTTATGGAAGTGCTGTAAGTGGGGACGTTGTTTTCAAGTTAACTGAAAATACGGACGATCAGCTAAAGAAATATCAAAAGAAGGCTGAGGACGCCGGCGTCAAAAGCGTCGACATCCACATCCGATTTGGCAACCCGAAACCAATCATTGCACGTGAATTTCCTAAAGACCACAACAACGATGTTATCGTGATCGGCTCCACCGGCCTAAGCGCCGTTGAGCGGTTGATTATCGGCTCGGTTACCAGTTATGTGACCCGAACCGCTAAATGCGATGTTTTGATCGTTCGACCAAAAGACAAAGTAACACCAAACAAATAACAAAAACAGCGTGTGGGCGGCGGCAATTATGTCGACGCCTTTTTGCTATCAACGATTAAGGACAATGAAGATGAAAGATATTCAGTGGTGTTTTAATGAGACTGTACCGGAAGCCATGAACGGCCGTCCCTTAAAGGCGCTTTTAAGTAATTATTGGCAGCTGCCCAAGCATCTGGTTTACAGTATTCGCCATGCCGAACGAGTGCTGGTAGACGGCCATTATCAGCCGGTAAATTTCCCGGTTAAAGCCGGCAGCCAAGTCCAGCTGACTTTTGTGCCGGCTGATTTTGCCAGACCATTTCCAAATGTCACGGCTGATTCAGCGGCCACGGTCGCGATTCTCTATGAAGATCAAAATTTAGTCGTCATGGATAAGCGGCGCGGTGATAAAACCCATCCCAACCAACCTGGTGAAGTTGGGGCGACGATTAACCATTTGGCGGCTTATTTGGCAACCGAAAAGACCGTTCCCTACATGATTCACCGATTAGATCAGGAGACCAGTGGGGCGATTATTTTCGGCAAAAATCCGGTGGTCGTGCCAATTTTGGTGGCCAACATCGCCAACAAACAAATTAAGCGGACTTATTTGGCCTGGGTTGAGGGAACCGACTTACCTGATGAAGGCACAATCAATCTGCCAATCGGCCGTGACCCAGATGACAAACGTAAACGAAAAATCAATGGGCCTCACGCGGCTCCTGCGTTAACGCGTTATCGCGTACTGCGCAAACAGTCCGGGTACGCACTCGTCCAGATTTCGCTGGAAACCGGGAGAACTCATCAGATCCGGGTTCATTTTGCCGCGCTTGGTCACCCTTTAGTTGGGGATCCGCTGTATAATTCAAGTAATGGTAGCCCTTTCTTGATGCTGCATTCTTGGAAGGTTGATTTATTAATGCCATTCACTAAACAACGAAAATTAATTGAGGCACCCATTCCGGATCATTTTATCAAGTTTGAGCAAGAATTATCCCGTCATTAACCGTGCCTTAGAGAGGAGTCGAATATGACAGAAACACATTTATCCAGTTACTCGGCAACTGAATTATCAGAATTAATCCGCCAAGGGAAGTTGGATCGGGTAGCACTGGTCCAGGAACTAATCGATACCGTGGAGCAGAACAATCCAAAGCTCAACGCAGTCACTACCTTATGGGGCGATCGCGCTAAAAAGATGGCCAGTCAATTTAACGATACCGGCCAACCATTTGCCGGGGTGCCCATTTTATTAAAGGGCCTTGGCCAATCCTTCAAGGGTGAACCTGATACCGGCAGCTCAATGCTGCTCAAGGATTACAAGTCAAACATTACCAACAACTTCGTTCAAGCTTTCTTGAAGGCCGGCCTCATCCCAGTCGGTGAAACCAATGCGCCAGAATTTGGGTTCAAGAACGTCACCGACTCAAGATTATATGGTGATGCTCACAACCCGTGGAATACCGATTATCAACCCGGCGGCTCCTCAGGTGGTTCGGCAGCTGCAGTCGGCGCTGATTGGCTGCCAATCGCTGGTGGAAATGATGGCGGCGGTTCAATTCGAATCCCATCATCATTCTCCGGCACCATTGGCCTCAAGCCAACTCGTGGCCGGGTACCAACCGGCCCAGGCGAGTGGCGGGGTTGGCAAGGCGCATCAATCAACTTTGCGATTACCCGGGATATGAATGACACCGCCCGCTTACTGGATGCCATATCGACTGTCCAGATGGCCGCCCCATTCCAAGTTCCACTTCCAGCAGCCTCTTTCACTGAAACCTTGAACAGCCTGCCCAAGACTTTGACAATTGCTTATTCCACAGAATCGCCAGTTGGGACGCCGGTTTCCGACGAGGCCAAACAAGCGGTTATGGATGCCGTTCAGTTTTTGACAGATGAAGGATACGATTTGATTCCGGCAGACGCGCCCATCGACGGTGTCGGGTTAATGAAAAGCTACTATTTGATGAACGCTGGTGAAACAGCAACGATGTTTGCCAACATGCACCTCAAAGATGACGTCATTAAGGAAAACGTTGAACCGTTGACCTGGGCGCTCGGTTATGCCGGGCGAGCAGTGACGGCCGTTCAGTACAGTCAAGCACTGACTTTTTGGGATAATATCGTCAGTGATATGGATGCCTTCCAGCAGGAATTTGACCTTTACCTAACGCCAACAACTGCCCATCAAGCACCCCGAATCGATCAACCATTAGTCTCAGCTGAGAATTTAACTAAAATGAAGCACATTGAAGAATTAAATCCAGAAGAACAAATGCAGTTGATTTGGGACCAATGGCTGCCTGCCCTGACCTTGTCGCCGTTCACTCAGCTGGCGAATATCAGCGGCCAACCAGCCATCAGCCTGCCAACCTATGTCGGAGAAAATGGTCTACCGCTGGGAATTCAATTCATGGCCAGAAAAGGTCGTGAAGATCTACTCCTACAGATGGGCAAATTCTTCGAGGATAATCAAAAATTTCATTTACTTAAGGACTAATCAGTTTCACAACATTTGAGGAGGAGATCGCATGATTAATATTCGCAAACTAATCGGCTTACTGACAATTACCGGGGCACTCGGTGTTGTTTCAATCACATCCTCAAATCCAGTCCTCGCCAAACATAATCCAAAAACCACCGCAATTAAAAAAGCAACCAACCAGCCGGCCAACCAAAACGCCTTAACCAAGGGAAATGTTCCCAAGCTTTGGTCGCAAGGCTATCAAGGCCAGGGAATGGTGGTTGCGGTCATCGATAGCGGCGTGCAGAATAATCAGGAATTTCAACTATCTAGTAACACCACAGCCAAAATTTCTAAATCCCAGGCCCAAAAGTTTATCGCTCAAAGGGGTTACGGCAAATACATCAGCCCGAAGATTCCCTTCGCCTACGATTACGTCAACAATAATAACGATGACAGTTCCGCAGACAGTGTTTCCGGTTTCCATGGTCTAATGGTCGCCGGCGTTGCCGCAGCAAACGGTGTCGCACGAAGGAGCAAAGCCAAATTTGTCCAAGGAGTGGCTCCGGAAGCCCAGATTCTCAATCTGAAAGTCTACGGTGGTTTCTCTGATGAATCACCAAACGACGTTGCGCGGGCGATTTATGATGCGGTTGATCTCGGGGCAGATGTGATTAACATGTCCCTGGGGATCGGCGTCGGTAATGAATCACTCAATGATCAGGAACAAGCGGCCGTGAAATATGCGACCGATCACGGTGTTTTTGTGGCTGTCGCCGGCAGCAACTATGGGCATGCGGGCAGTATCACCACCGATTATAATGAGCAATCCAATTCAACGATTACGACTTATGAACCGGCTAACTCTGGCACCATCAGCGATCCTGCCATTTCACCATTTGCCACCACGGTTGGCGATGAAAACACCAAGCAGGGTGACAAGAGCGAGATGGATTCTTTCTCGGCTTGGGGGCCGACACCGGATTTTAAGTTAAAACCGGATGTCAGTGCGCCTGGGCAGCAAATCGCCGTTTTGGATCAAAATAATCACTTTACGACCAACACCGGGACCTCATTTGCCTCGCCGTACATTGCCGGTTCGGTAGCTCTACTCATGCAGAAATTTAAAAAAGATCAGCCAACGTTAACTGGTGCCAAACTGGTTGAGGCAGTCAAAGTAGCTCTGATGAATGCCGCCCAACCAATGGCCAACGACAAATTCAAAGGAGAACTGATTTCACCCCGGCTTCAAGGTGCCGGTCAGGTGAATGTCACCAATGCCGCTAATCTAAAGGCATCCGCCGCCGATCCAAGTGGTAACCAAGGATCAATTTCATTGAAAACAATTGGCCAAACCACCAAGTTCAACGTTGCCCTGACCAATCACAGCTCAGAGCCGTTAACCTACCATATCAACACGGCAAATGGGCCGTTTACAGAAAGCCGAAAAACCAACAATCATAATGTTGGGCCGGTTCATGACACTGCGATCCCTGGTGCCACACTGCAATCCGCCAATGATACCGTCACCGTTAACCCCGGCAAAACGCAGCTGGTTCCTTTTACCCTCGATTTGGGCAGCCAAGCTAATTTGAATAGCGTCGCTGAAGGTTATCTAACTTTTGAAAATGCCGATTCAAATCAAAATTTGACGGTTCCCTATTTCGGCTACTATGGGGATCCAACTGATGAGCAGGTTGTCGATAAACCCGCCAATCAGGCTGACAGTATTTTCAACGGTGGCTACCTAATGGACACTCAGGATATGCCGCTGGGATTGAGTGACCGAACCTCTCTGGCCAGTTGGTTGAACACCTTGAAGGATCCGGACGAACTGCGAGACGATATGCCGGAAAAAATCCAATCCGACAAGGTGGCCTTCTCACCCAATGGGGACGGCCATTCCGATGCCATCAGTCCATACGTGTTCACCACCCAGAACCTCCAAAACGTCACTGCTGAGATTACCGATGCCAGTGGCAAGGTCATCAGAACCGTCGACAATGAAACCAACACCCAGAAATCAATTGAAGAAGCCGGTTCCGGCTACATTGACGATTTAACCCTTTCGCCTTCGATGCGCTTGAACCCCAAGGCATTGAATTGGAATGGGATGACTTATAATCAGTCAACCGGTAAGATGACGGTGGTTCCAGATGGTCAGTACCACTACGTCTTACAAACCACCAATTTCAACGATGGCGCCAAGCAGCAGCAAGAATACAGTCTTCCGGTCAAAGTCGACACGGTTGCGCCAAAGATTACCAAGGCAACTTATCGGAACGGCCGACTGGCGGTGAACTACTCCGACGTTGGGGTTGGCTTTACTTCAATATCGACACTTGCCGTCCAAATTGGTCATCAGTCTGCAGGCGTCAGCTTGAACAATTCTGGCCAATCAAATACCGGCAGCCTGGTCTACAAACTGTCGGAGGCCAAGCAACGCGCACTCAAGCAAGCTAAAGGCAAACTAAAGATGACGTTGGCCGACGTTGCCGGTAACCAAACCAAGCGTTCGATCAAAGTCAGTCCAAAGATGTATAACCACGTTCAAACGTCATCAACCCCTGGTTCCAAGCTTGTCTGGACATTGAAAACCGATGACTTGGAATCAATGATGAGTCACGATAAGTATGCGGTGACCACCCGTTTCTCACCAACTAAGGGGATTACATTTAAAGGGTTAAACGACAATGACTTCACCTTAATCAACGCAGCCAGCAACGTGTATGATCCGCAGACCCATCAACTAACGATTGCTGGGAAAGCGGCTAACCCGAAGTCGAAGTTAACCATTTTACGCAGCCCCAACCAAAATGCGAAAATTAACCAAGTGAAAATTTCAAAAACTGGGTCTTTCAAATTTGAGATGCCAATTAATCCAACGACCCAGCAAGGGATCGGCTACATCCTAAAAGTACCCAAGAAGCATCAGTGGACAACGGCCAAAGGTACTCTCGTGGTTATTGCCGACACAACCGCCCCTACGCTGAATTTATCGATGCCTGACAATGTTTCCGAAACCTCACAGAACCACTATCAATTAACAACTTCGAATGATCAATTCACCATCAGCGGTACTGTGAATGATAACGTTGATGGCTATCGCCTCTTGATCAATGGCAACAATCTTTTCCATGAGCAAAATAACGCGGGTTGGGTGAACCACCAAGATTTGGGTGCCAATCCCAATCCCCACAGTCCTCATCAATTCACTCAGACCTTTAACCTGAATCAGGGAACAAATATCTTCCAGGTTTCTGCCGTTGATGAGACTGGTAATCAAATCACAAAAACAATTACCGTTACCCGCGAGTAATTCTCAAATATATATGTATCAAAAAAGGAGCTCGAAATCATTTCTGATTTCGAGCTCCTTTAAGGTTTTAGTAAGCATTAAGTCGTAATGAAATTACTTCTTAAGGCCTTCCCACTTCCAGTCAACAACTTCTGGAAGATCAGTACCTTCTTGACGGATGTAAGCATTGTGCTTATCAACCATGTCGTTCATACGTTGGATGAAGTAACCACCCTTAACAGTGTAAGCTGGAATATCTTGAACAGCTTCCTTTGCAAGGTCGAAACGATCCAATTGGTTCAAGACACGCATGTCGAATGGTGTAGTGATATCACCATTTTCACGGTAGCCATGAACGTGAAGGTTATGGTTGTGACGATCGAAGAAGATATCCTTGATAAGGTCTTCGAAGCCATGGAATGCGAAGATAACTGGCTTGTCAGTAGTGAACAAGTTGTCAAATTCTTCATCACTCAAACCACGAGGGTCAACCTTAGGTGAACGAAGCTTCAAGAGATCAACAACGTTGATGAAACGAATCTTCATTTCTGGGAATTCCTTGTTCAAGATTGAGATAGCAGCCAATGCTTCCAAGTTAGGTTCTGAGCCTGCGGCAGCAAAGACAACATCTGGTTCTTGACCTTGGTCAGTTGATGCCCAATCGATGTAGCCAAGACCATTCTTAACGAGGTTTTGAGCTTCATCCATTGTGTACCATTGACGACGTGGGTGCTTTGAAGTAACGATTAAGTTAATCTTCTCGTAAGTTCTAAAT
Organism: Lentilactobacillus buchneri; assembly: GCF_018314255.1. Classification (NCBI taxonomy): domain Bacteria; kingdom Bacillati; phylum Bacillota; class Bacilli; order Lactobacillales; family Lactobacillaceae; genus Lentilactobacillus; species Lentilactobacillus buchneri. Next base: position 1,507,119 of record NZ_CP073066.1, on the reverse strand, counting down.
GCAACATCACCAACAGCTAACAATTCGTTAGCATCAGCTGGAAGATACTCACGGATGAATTCAGGCTTCTTCTCAGCTAAGTGAGTTAACATACCTGGATCTTGGTGGGTATAACCATTGTGATCTTGCTGGAATACTGTTGAAGTATCAACAAAGTTCAATGAAGGATATTGCTTTCTCCAGTATTGTTCTGAAGCTTTACGTAACCACTTGAAGTGTTGAGTCAACATTGAGTCAACTACTCGTCCGAATGATTCGTAAGTAGCAAAGAATCCATGACGACCAGTCAATACATAACCTTCAAGCCAACCTTCTGCTTGGTGTTCTGAAAGTTGTGAATCGATAACACGGCCGTGGTTTGAAAGATCTTCATCAAATGGTTCGTGAATGTCTTCCATCCATTGACGCTTAGAGTCATCAAGCAAGCTGTAAAGACGGTTTGACTTAGTTTCGTCAGGACCGAATCCACGGAAGCTGGTAGGGTTAAGTTCTGCAACCTTTTCCAACCAGTTTGACCATTCAATCATATCTTGCTTCTGAGTTACACCACGATCGAATTTAACTTCGAAGTCGCGAACATCAGGGAGCTTCAATGGTTCTGGTTTGATACCACCGTTAGTGATTGGGTTAACTGACATCCGCTTGTCGCCCTTAGGTGCAACTGCACGGATTTCTGGTTTAACAGTACCATTTTCATCAAATAATTCTTCAGGCTTGTATGACTTCAACCAGTCATTCAGCAAGTCTTTGTGTTCCATTGAACCTGCGGCAACAGGAATTGGAACTTGGTGAGCACGGAATGAACCTTCGATAGGGTTACCATCGAGATCCTTCTTAGGACCAGTCCAGCCTTTAGGTGAACGGAAGATAATCATTGGCCAGTTAGGTAACTTAACGTTATCTGGTGTTTCGTTTTCACGAGCATTCTTTTGAATTGACTTAATCTCTTCAATAACATGGTCAAGGGTCTTGGCAAATTCTTCTTCAACCTTGGCATGGTCTGTATCAGCAGTTGCTTCAACAAAGTATGGATCCCAGCCCATTCCTTTAAAGTAACTAGTTAAGTCTTCGTCACTCATACGTGAAAGGATAGTAGGGTTTGAAATCTTGAAACCGTTCATGTTAATGATAGGAAGAACAGCACCATCAGTAATTGGGTTGATGAACTTGTCAGAGAACCATGAAGCAGCCAATGGGCCGGTTTCTGATTCACCATCACCAATTTCAACAGCAGCGATTACATCTGGGTTGTCTAAGATAGCACCGGTACCATGTGAAAGTGAGTAACCAAGTTCTCCACCTTCATGGATTGAACCTGGTGTTTCTGGTGCGGCATGAGAAGCAACTCCACCTGGGAATGAGAATTGCTTGAATAATTTAGCCATACCTTTTTCATCTTGGCTGATGTTTGGATAGATATCTGAGTAGCTACCGTCAAGATATGAGTTGGAAACCATAACTTGGCCACCATGACCTGATCCTTCGATGTAGAACATGTTCAAATCGTATTTGTTGATAACACGGTTCAATTCTGCATAGATAAGGTTTTGTGATACGATAGTTCCCCAGTGACCAATAGGCTTAACTTTAACGTCTTTGGCTTCAAGAGGTCGCTTAAGTAATGGGTTGTCGCGCAAGAACAACTGACCTACTGAAAGGTAGTTAGCGGCACGCCAGTACTTGTCAACAAGTTCCAAATATTCTTTGGAATCGTAATCTACTGTCATTAATTAACACTCCTTCTTCGATTTAGCAACAAACTTCTGTATAGAATGTCCGTAAAATTCACCAACTGTTTCTTGATCAATTTACATCACTAATACTAAACGATATTTTCAAAAAGTCAACCTTTTAGAAAATTGATACGGTCCAATATTTAGTGGGCGAAAATCCTATACTTATGTGCCATTATGGACGCTAACAAATATTTAGTCCACTATTATTAATATTTTGTAACAAAATTTTCGAACATTTTACTCACGTATTTTTCCGTTTGAAATTGACGGCCACTTGGACGATAAACAATAGAACAAAAATCGCCGTTGTGATCCAAAATGTGAATCGCATTCCAAAAATGAATGCTTCTGGTTGAGCAACTGGATAATCAATGGTTGAGTGGCCGAGATTCATACTGATACCAGTAAATAGCAGGATGTTTGCGAAAATCGCTCCAACTGTCATCCCGGTATTCCGCGAGAACCCCAGCAGTCCACTGGCAACGCCCAGCTGATCTTTTGATACCGAGTTCATAACCAGCACGTTGGTTGGTGCTTGAAACAGGCCGTTGCCCAAGCCAACAAAACCAAGCCAGAGACATAAGATCAATAGAGGTGTTGTATGGTTAACGCTCGCCAACCCCGCCTGACTTATGATGAGCATCGCCAAGGAAATCGCCGCAATCCGGTGTGATCCGAATCGGTCGCTGAGCCACCCGGCAAACGGTGAGACGATAATTTGAATGATGGGAAAACTGATCAAAATCAAGCCGGCCAGGTCGGTGGTGATGAATCGATTCTGCTCCAAATAGATTGGTTCGATGATGTTGACGACAAAATTAATTCCATAAACTAAAATCGTCGCAACAGGCTCAGCGAAAAATCAATATTGCTGAATAAATGAAAATTCATGACCGGATCGGCTGCCCGTTTTTCCAAATAAATAAAGATAATCAGTAAAATGATTGTCGCAATCATCAAGCTGAGAAAAATCAAACTCATGAAACCAACTTGTTGACCTAAAATGAGGCCCATAAATAAACTGCCGGCCATAAAAATCAAAACCAGCATCCCCCAAGCGTCGATTTTACCAGCAGTTGTTGCTTCAGCTTTCGGCAGCACAATTTGGCCAAGGATAATTGCCGCGATCCCGACCGGCACGTTGACCCAAAAGATGTAGTTCCAGGGAAGGTAAGTTAGGATGAGGCCGCCCAGACCCGGTCCGGCGATACTCCCAAGGGCGACCACCGAACCAAAGCTGCCAAGTGCCAGTCCCCGCTGTTCTTTAGAAAAGGTCTCGGTGATAATTCCGGCGTTGGTGCTCAACGTCATGCTGGCACCCAAAGCTTGAATTCCCCGCATGATCAAGATCCAGACAAACCCCAGATTGATGCCGCAGAATAGGGAAGCGATAGTAAAAATCACGGTGCCAATCTTAAAAACCCGGGCTTTGCCCAACATGTCACCCAACTTGCCAAATGGCAATAAGAACATGCACGTCACAATTAGGTAACTTGAGGCCACCCACGTCACTTGGGCAGTCGGCACCGCCATTGCTCGGGACATGACCGGCAATGCAATGTTGACGATGCTGCTGGTGAGTGTCGACATGAATGACAATAAGACGACGGCGGTGAAAATCCACCATTGATTTTGCTGATTGACTTGCCTGGCCATGCTGCGTGCCTCCTCCCGAAGATTCAAAACTTTCATCTATAGGATAGGCTTTTTCAGTGGCGTGGTTGGAAAATTTGCTCACAAAAATACTGCAGGAATCACTGTGTGACTCACTGCAGTAGAATAAAGATTTAATGAAACATATGTGACATAACTTCGGTGCCCATTGGCGTGGCAACAATCGCCGCAAAGATCAGTAGTAAGATGCCGATGACCATGAATACGCCTTTAACTGCTGGGCGATTTTTTTGTCTCAGACCATAGATTAAAATGAGTAGGCCTAGGATTGCGATGATTAGCATGATGTAGAACCCCGTGGGATCACCTTCTTTTGGTTGAGTGGTTCTGGGTGTTGGCTTTTTGCTCTTTTGAAAATATCTTTTACCGAGCCGAAATGGGCTCCGACGGGCCAGATGCTAACTTCTAAACCCGCTTTGGTTCAAACCCAAACCCGGGGTTTCAACCAAAGCTGGCTTAGAAACCGCATCTCCCGGCCCTCGTCGCCCTCTGCTACTTATCCTCATCCAAATTCACAAAGGTATTATAATTCAAATACTTATAATGAATGCGCATATTTGAAACTTCAAACGGCGTGCCATCATCCAAGAAGAAAATACCTTCCATCACGCCAACTGGTTCGACCGGCTTCAAGCCCAACAACTGCTGGTCTTCTTTGGTCGATGGATCCGCTGTGATGGTCATAAATGACTTGGTAACCGAGTTGCCGGTTGCGTCTTCAAAATAGTTGAAGATTGAGCCCTCCACTCGTTCGCTGTTGAGTTCCGGCGCCACTCGAATTGGGATATAGCCGAGTTCAATCATGAATGGTTTGTCGTCAAACGATCGCAGCCGCTTAATCTCGTACACAAATTCACCCGGATTTAAAAACAATTCGGTTTGAAGCTCTTCGCTTGCGGGAACGACCTTAAAATCCAACAACTTAATTTTAGGCGTCTGACCATCACTCTTAAAGCTGTCAGTAACCCCCAGGTTGGATCCCTCGTATTGAAAAATCGTCTGATTCTTCTGATATAGCGGGTTAATAAAGGTTCCAGAACCCCGCTTTTTAAAAATAATGCCTTGGTTTGCCAAAACATTCAACGCGCGTTTAATTGAACTGCGGCTAACACCATAGGATTCGCTGAGGCTTCGTTCATCCGGCAGCTTCTTTGAGGCAAATTCATTGGCCTGAATGCGCTCCTTCAAATCCTTCATGATATTGCGATATACTAAATCAGCCATTTGTGCTCCTTATTAAATCGTTAAATTGATCTATTATCAATAAAGTATAACAGATTATCATCTTTTGTTCAGACAGAATCGTTTTGCCGATTGTGCTAAAATATCCCTGAGGTGTTATCAAATGTCAAAAAAGAAGAAAAATAAAGTTCATAAAACATTAGTCGAACAAATTCTCGATAAGCACAAAATTCCTTTTGAACAGATGGAATTTCCCACCCACAAAGAAGGCGACGTCGAACAAATCAGCGTCGACCACGTGGATACTGACGAGCACCAGATTTTTAAAACTCTGGTCTTCTCCGGCAAAACCACTGGCCCGGTTGTCGGTGTGGTTCCGGTCGACGAACACTTGGACGAAAAAAAGCTCGCCAAAGTTTCCGGCAACAAGAAAGTTAATCTTGTACCGTTGAAAGACTTGTTGAAGACGACCGGCTACCAGCACGGTGCCAACACGCCAATCGGGATTTGGGAAAAGTTCCATTACCCCATTTATGTCGACCAGGAAGCCAAGGAGATGGGGGAAATCATCGTCTCATCTGGACAAATCGGCCGTTCAGTTAAGGTTGACTCCCAGCAGATGGTCGACCTGATCGGCGGCAAATTCGCCGACATAAAGGAATGATTGAATGCTCAAAGATATTCTAACAAATATTGGTTTGGTACTCGGATTAATGATCGGAGTACCATTTCTTTTTATCTATCTATTGTCATCCATCAACCACGGCACCAAGCAACGGATTGCCAATCAATTTGGTATTGGCGGACAAATCGGCTTTGGCTTTCTGGGGATTATCATTCATGAAGCCAGCCACTTATTGGTAGCGTTAGTCTTTGGCCACCATATTGATCAGTTTCGCTTGTTGCGAGTACCAACGGCAGACAATAATACCCTGGGATACGTCCACCACACTTGGAACAAACGCAATCTCTACCAAAATATGGGTAATCTATTCATCGGCGTCGCGCCCATCTTTGGCTGCTGTTTATCTGTCCTGCTGCTGGCAAAATACTTCATCCCCGAAGTCTACCAATCATTGATGACGACTGCTGAACAGCCGCTGAGTCAACTAATCGTGGTGCTGCCGACTTTTAACTGGCTTTCGATGGGCTTATTTCTGATAATTGCTGCCAACATCTGTATTGGTGGTTTTGATTTGAGCCCCGCCGACTTCGACAATTCCAAACAGGGATTCTGGCAGGGGGTCATCTGCTTAACATTACTGGCCGTCATCATCTCGCTCACCCCACTCCAAGCGCCGTTTTTCAGCTTACTAATCCGTTTGACGGTGATTATCGTGGTCATTTCACTATTTAATTTACTGATTTCAATCGTGATGAACCTGATTTTTCGGTTTATTTAGTGCCATTCCATTCGTCGACAAATTCGCCCACAAAGTCTTGCATGACCTGTTGGCGGTGTTCGGCGATTTTTTTGGCGGTTGGCGTGTTCATCTGATCTTTGAGTTTGAATAATTTCTCGTAAAAATGGTTAATGACCGTCCCGCGCTTACGGTATTCAGCCTTATCCATTCCCGTCCGCGGCATAATCCGTGGATTATACATAATTTCACCGAAGTGGCCGCCAAAATAAAAGGTCCGGGCAATCCCAATCGCGCCAATTGCGTCAAGACGGTCGGCATCCTGAACGATCTGCCCTTCAATCGACAAGTGGTGGTGGGTCTTCAGATTGGCACTGTAGGACATGTTATCAATGATTTCGAATACTTGCTTAACAAACGCCTCATCATAACCAACGCCAATCAATTCATCAGCAATTGCCTTGCGTTTGGCAGCCGGATTGGTGGTGACTTTATCATCACTCACGTCATGCAGGTAAGCCGCAATGATTACCAATGACTCATCAGCATCCTCACCTTTTAAAATCAACTTGGCCAAACTGACCACCCGCTCAATGTGCGTGTAATCGTGGCCAGTGGTTTCGTACCCAAGCTCCTTTTGAACAAACCCGCGGATTTGTCTTAGTCCATTAATCATTTGAAAACCCCTTTTAAATATTTATCAAGATGCTAAAAATCACTCGAAGAATCAAAATCCCCCAGAATAACTGCCAATAGCGCAGATATGTATGTTTAAGCGATGCGAACCAGGTGACGAAAAACGTCCACCAGTGGACCCGACTGCGATTTTGGCCATAAAAGTCGCTCATTTCTGCAATCATCACGAAAAGCAACAAGTGCAGCATCATCAACAGAAGCAAGTCGATGACGTAGGCTGTCGCCAAATACCATCGAGCACCACTTGAAGCAATCTGAAATGATGAAGCGACCAGGGAACCCAGTCCGGCAACATTTAGCGCCCCAGCCAAACTTAACCAAACAGATGAGAGAATGTAGGTCGGAATCAGTGATAGCAAAAGCAGCGGCAGGATCAGCCGGGTATCACTGACCAGCTCTTGGGCAGTTATTGAGGGAATCGCACCGATTAATGACCGAATAGATGGCATAACCTGAATTTCACTAGCACCAAATTGAAACCGCGTACCCAAAAAGAAGACGACTGCCGCAACTGCCCAAACAATCACAAAAAAGTTCTTCCGGTAGGCTGTCGCGATCGAGACCAGCTGTGTTTTAAGATTGGAACGAGTATTCCCCAATTTGAAATCCCCCTACTTTATTCAAACAACTATTAGTATACCCTTGCACCGTCAAAGCTGAAATAGCCGTGCTAGAAACGGTTATTCTCTGCTCAACCACAAAAAGCCGTCAATCCGAGAATGCTCATGGATTGACGGCTTCATTAAGCATGTCACTTTATTGAATTGAATAGACTGACTGGCCCTTCAAGGCCGCCTTATAAGCTGCAACTGCCAAGTTGACCTGGCCGACGCCATACAACTGACTAGTGGCATTTTTAATCGAGCCGGTTTTGTTCACATACGTCAACATAGCATACAACGGAGTTGCCTTTTGTCCAGCGTGCATAGCTGTGCTGTTAACATATTTTTTGGTGCTTGACCCATTCGCCAGGGCAATGATCGCCTCAGCCGTTGAATTGGCATTTGGGGTGGTCTTGCCGTTAAATGTGTATCCGAAAGCACCATTACTTTGTGTCAGACCGTACAAGAACTGCTGGCCTTTCTTGATGCTTGATTCAACCGGACTGGTTGTTGATTGTCCTCGTGATAATCCAGTCAAAACCATACTCGTCGTATCGGCGTCCTTAGCTCCTTGTGCGTTGTTATAGGTCCAGCCATTATTCTTCAGTTGAACCTTTACCAACCGGGAACTCAAGCTGGCCTTGCTAAATTTGGCATTGCTGGGACGTTTGAAATGATTGCTCATCGATACGGCAATCAAGGTTTCGGCCTGAGAACTGGCCGTCTGCTTGGCAACGCTGCTTCGATACAGTCGTGAGACCAAGTTAATGCCCGTTTTATGGCCATACGGCTTGTAGTTCTGCGCGTTCATCCCCATGGCTTGGACGGCCATCACGGCATTGGCCAAAGTTGCGGCGGTGCTATTGCTCTTAATGACCAAGTTTTTCCTCAGGAGATTCTTTTCGCCTGTGGTGAATTGATAATGGTTCCCTTTCAGACCCAGTAAGAAATCAGAATAACCAGAGGAAGCCCCGGTTTCTGAGTAAAGTTTCCGGCTGAAAATCGAGCTGGTCTTACCAGACAAACCCGTCTTGTTTTCTTTAAGCATCTTCTTTGCGTAGGCGTATGTCAGTGCAGTCCGGCGGTGAATCGTTGACGTGCTGGCCTTATGAATGGAAGCTGCACCGGCATTGGCCGTCAAGGTGACGGTCATGACCACTGCACTAATCGAAGCTAAAATATTTTTAGTTAATTGATTCATTTTGAATACCCCTCTTATTTATTGTAATTCAGAGAAATCCGGTCACCATTGGCCACCACATAGGCACCAATCGATGTATTGGGCTGGTTACCATTAATCGAGTAAAGCCAGCCGGTCATCGTGCCGGCGGGGCCGGCGTTATAGCCGTTAATCCCTTTCACATAAGCCGTGATGCCGGAGCCGACCGTTGTGATCGACATGTTGTGCTGAGAAGCCAGCGCATTCAAAGCATCCAGCGCGGTGGCGCCTTTGGCAAGGGTAATGCTGCCACTGGCCAGCACTGATCCGTTGGCATTGACACTTACCGTGACCGTTTCGGTGGTGGCATTCGTATTCGTACCTGAATTGTCGTTAGTGGTCCCGGAAGTGTTGGTCGACGAAGAACTAGCATTGTTGGACCCGGTTGGCGTCGTAGTTGGCACGCTCGGAGTGGTAGTTGTCGTGGACGACGAACTGGACGTTGAGGTCGTCGGTGATGGCGCCGTGGCAACCGGCGTTCCAGCTGCATCGGTATTCTGGCCGCTGGTCTTGGCAATCTTGGTTGCCAGAACCAACCGTTTATTGGCTGACACGTACCGGCCATTGGTGAGTTGCAATCGGGACGTGTGCCCATAGTCGACCACTTTTTCAACATTTAACGACCGATTCTTTTTAACGTGTTTCTTTCGCCCGCTTAGTTGTCGATTACTGTATTCATTGATGCCCTTTGGATTAAGAACCTTAACCCGGGTGACTTTGGCTGAGTAGTAGGCACCAGTCAAATATTTCGCAGCCGAAAGCATGTAGCCGGTCTTGCCACTCCTCAAATCTCTAACCCGATAAATGGCATGACCCTGTTGGTTAGTCGTCTGCTTGAGGACCAAAAACATTGGCCGATTAATGCGGGCCTGCTTCTTGTAGATTTTAGTCAGCTGACGCTTATTAAAATCGGTACTCTTGTAAAGCTTAACGGTCGTTAAAGCATAAACAACCGATCCCTTGGCACTCTTGGCCTTCTTGGTTGTGGTCGGTTTAGTGACCGGTACCGCAGATGATGAACTGGAAGCCACTGAAGAACTCGATGAACTTGGGGCGCTGTTAATAATTGTCGTGTAGTTATTGGTAATCGTCGTGCCACTGCTGGACGAAGCTGCACTTGAATCAACGACTTTGACATTGTTAATTTCCGCAACACCAACTGCCCGATCGGCAATCGCCGCTTCATCGGTTGTATCAGCATTAATCTTGGTAATGTAGTTCTCAAGCGTTTGGTTAATCGTGCTGATCGCAGTTGCTTTGTCGGTAGCTGACGATTGTGAATCATTGTTGATTGCTTGCCGTTTGGTCGTTGCAGCCGCATTAAGTTTTGCCAGTTCCCGCGCTCTAAAGGTTGGGTTTTCGCCAAAATTAAAGATCCACCCCTGGCCGCCGTCTTTGGTAAATTTCGCTTGTTCCAACGTGTAAGTTGCCTGCTGGAGCAGCATGGAGTTACTGTCAGCACTAATATCTTTCTGGTCCAATAACCGTTGAACCGGTGCTTGATAATCAGATTTACCGTTTAATGATGTGTAGACGTCAACACCGGCAGCGGCAAGGGCGTTAACCATCGTAATGTTATTGTACTGATCTTCCTTATTGGTCTGATTCCCAAAGCCACCATTTTGTTGATAATAATCATTTTCAATCACACTAACCGCTTTTTGAATGGCAGCTGGAACTCCAGGCTGATCCATATTCATAGAAAGAGCTTGAATAGCACGGGCCGTCAGGTCAACATTTCCCCATGAGGACGTCCAGATTCCAGCAGCTGGATCGCGGTCGGCCAAGATCTGTTTAGTCAAAGTAGCCCGCGCCGTTTCGCTGGCTTTACCATAACTGCCGGTACTCAATGCTTCAAGATCGTTAACCAAGGTGTACAAACTCGGTTTGGCAATTTTGGCCAATGGATCATTGATAACTTGACCCACAAGGTCCTTCTTTTCAACATTAGCTGGGTCTTTGCCCAGTGCTCTTAAGCCAATGACCCCGGCAACATCTGAGACACCGCTCGGATCTTGCACAGTTCCGCTTAAGAATCCATTAGTGGTGATGATATCCTGATAAGCATTTTGGGCCTGAGCATCAGTGATGCCATTATCACTCGTCGCCAAAATCATGGCATCCCAAGCATCCAAGGTATCCTTTTGAGCGGTCAGCTTAACGCCGGTCGTAATCGCCGAATCAACATCAGCGGCGGTATCAGCTTGGGCGAAGGCTTCGCCACCAACAAATACCAGGAACATCCCGACTACCAGTGATACCCAATAAATAAACTGTTTCTTCTTCATACCTGCGCGCTCCTCCAAATCATGAAATAGTGATGGTACCCTCAACAAAAAATGAACACAACAAAAAAGCCTGGCTAGTTAGACTAGCCAGGGCCGTTTCTCAATCACTAATAACCTAAATTCAGATATTGAATCAGAGCACACAAAAATATCCGAGAAATACGCTATTAATTGACAAAGCCGACCCTAAGAAGCTTTGCAATCGGCATAACAAACGTATCCTGACTTGATCTCGTCCTACAACTGTCCTCTTTCCAGGGTGACCCAGTGAGTTGTGACAGCTTCGTCAATCTTACAGTAGCGAAGGGGCTGTAAAGGATTTGCACCTTTTTCCGTTTTACTATGCTTCTTAACATGAAAATTATAGCATGGAATTTGGGTGGATTTAGAGTAATTGAGAAATTTATTGATAATGGGGCTAATTGTTTCCTGGCTTGAGAAGGTGACGCTCCTCTTTTTTTGCTGGAGAGATATTGGTTTCTGCGAGGACTGGGCTGTTTTTGTGGACAGCTACGCAAAACAGCAGAATCTAAATTAGAGAAGAGCCCCAGCCACGCGAGTAATCGCGCAACTGGGAATCTGGTCCACGGTTACCAAGTGATCGATACTATTCAATTGATTGCTTCTTTAAGGATTTTCCCAGTTTGAGTCTGCTTTTGAGGACAGCTACGCAAAACAGCAGAATCTAAATAAGAGAAGAGCCCCAGCCACGCGAGTAATCGCGCAACTGGGAGTGTTTTCCGCGGTTACCAAGTTGAGAATGCTATTTAATTGTTTGTTTATTTAAGGATTCTCCCAGTTTGAGTCTGCTTTTGAGGACAGCTACACAAACCAGCGATACCTAAATAAGAAAAGATTCCCAGCCACGCGAGTAATCGCGCAACTGGGAATCTTTTCTTATTTAGGTATCGCTAAGCGGTTTGCTTCGCTCACTATTTTTCCACATTAGTCCCCTCATAATCGTCAATCATCAACTGTTTCAAATCGGCAATCAAAGGTTCCTTTGGGTTAGCAGTCGTGCATTGGTCTTCGTATGCTAATACTGCAAGACGGTCAACTGCTGCATCGAATTTGGCTTTATCAACGCCCCAAGCCTTCAAGCTTAAGGTAACGCCAACTTCGTGAGCCAACTTGATAATTCTTTGAACTAATCCTTCGATTAACTCATCGTCGTTCTTACCTTGGATCCCAACGTATCTGGCAATTTCTGCGTAGTCCTTGTTGGCACGGAAGTACTCATACTTAGGCCATACGGCGATCTTTTCCGGTAATTTGGCATTGTATCTGATAACGTGTGGCATCGTGATTGCAATGGCAATTCCGTGGGTTAAGCCGAATTCCCCACCCAGTTTGTGGGCGATTGAATGGTTAATTCCCAGGAACGCGTTACCAAATGCCATTCCGGCTAAGGTTGCGGCGTTATGCATTTCTTCTTTAGCGTGCATGTTGCCATTGTATGAGTCTGCCAAGTTGTCAAATACCAGCTTGATGGCTTGCAGTGACAATGGACGAGTGTAATCAGATGCCATGGTTGAAACGAATGATTCGATTCCGTGGCATAAAGTATCCAATCCGGAAGCGGCAATGTTACCCTTTGGAACAGTTTCCACAAATTGTGGGTCAACAATCGCTACATCAGGTGTCAAAGCATAGTCAGCTAATGGGTACTTAACGTGGGTCTTTGAGTCAGTGATAACAGCGAATGGGGTTACTTCTGAACCAGTACCGGAAGTCGTTGGGATAGCGATCATTTGCGCCTTCTTAGGCTTGTTGAAACGGTATGCCCGCTTTCTGATATCGATGAACTTCTGCTTGGCGCCGAAGAAACTCGTCTTAGGATCCTCGTAGAATAACCACATGTTCTTGGCAGCATCCAATGGTGAACCACCACCCAAGGCGATGATTGTGTCAGGCTTGAATGCGTTCATTTGACGAACACCCTTTTCAACTGTGTCAGTGGTTGGATCTGGCTCAACACCTGAGAACAGTGAGTATTCGATTGGGTTTGGACGGCGTTTCAATTCATCAAGCACCTTGTCAACGTAGCCAAATTCAACCATTTCTGGACTGGTAACGATGAATACCTTGTTAATGCCAGGCATGTCCATGAGGTAACGAACTGAAGTCTTTTCAAAGTAAACCCGAGGTAACTTAATCCATTGCATATTATTTCGTCTCTTTGCGATAGTTTTGATGTTCAAAAGGTCATAGTCGGTAACGTTATGAGAAATTGAGTTGGCACCCCATGAGCCAGTTCCCAATGTCAATGATGGGGTCATTTCGTTATAAAGGTTACCAATTCCACCGAAGCCGCCTGGTGTGTTAACCAGAACCCGGGCTGCCTTCATCTGCTTACCAAATTCCAAGGCCAAGTCGTCGTCCAGAGTTTGGATGCCGGCAGTGTGGCCCATTCCACCAAAGTGAAGTAATTCGTCACAGAGTTTGAAACCTTCTTCATGGTTCTTAGCTTTGTAAATACTGATCACTGGGCTGAGTTTTTCAGCTGACAGTGGGTACTTAGGACCAACGCCAGTAATTTCAGCAGCCAGAACTTTGGTGTTGTCAGGTACTTTAATACCAGCCAGTTTGGCAATCCCTTTAGCTGATTTGCCGGCGATTGGACCCTTAACACTGCCAGTCTTAGGGTTGAACATTGCTTCTGCCAATTTGTCATGGTCCTTCTTATCAACAAAGAAGACACCGTTCTTAACTAATTCCTTCTTAACTTCAGCGTAGATATCAGAATCGATAACCGCGCTGTTTTCAGTGGCACAGATCATACCATTATCAAAGGTCTTTGAGAGCACCAGGTCGTTAACAGCACGCAAGATGTTGGCAGTCTTTTCGATGTAAACCGGACCGTTACCAGGACCAACACCCAATGCCGGCTTACCAGTTGAGTAAGCAGCTTTAACCATGCCTGGACCACCAGTTGCCAGGGTACTTGCGACACCTGGGTGGTTGATTAATTTCGTTGTGGCTTCGATACTTGGTTCTTCAATCCATTGAATGCAGCCTTCGGGAGCGCCGGCAGCAATCGCAGCGTCGCGAACAATCTTAGCGGCTGCAATTGATGACTTCAATGCTTGTGGGTGGAAACTGAAGATGATTGGGTTTCGAGTCTTCATTGAAATAATTGATTTGAATAAGGTGGTTGAAGTTGGGTTGGTAACTGGTGTAATTCCGGCCAGGACACCCAAAGGTTCAGCAACGGTGATTAATTGACGTTCTTTATCGTCTTTAATGACACCAACTGTTTTGTGATCACGAATGCTGTGCCAAACTTCTTCAGTGGCGTACATATTCTTGATGGCCTTGTCTTCAGCAACTCCACGGCCGGTTTCTTCATAAGCCATGAGTGCCAGGTCCATGTGTTTGTCTTGGCCGGCCATTACCATTTGGTGAGTGATGTGGTCAACTTTTTCTTGGTCAAATGAATCCATAATTTCAAGTGCTTTTTGCGCTTTTGATACCAAGCCGTTGATGACAGTGTCAACATCAGTTGTGTTCGTCTTAGCTGCTTTGGTTTCTTTTACTTTATTATCAATCATTGATTTTCCTCCAATGAAAAGTTTATAGGTTGTTTGTGCTTTGTTATCTTTTTCACAATATTAATAATATCACGGATTTTTAAAATGTAAACAGTTTTGTTCAAAAAATCACAATTTATTTTTTGTAAGTGCTTGCACACTGATATAACAATATCCAAAACAAAAAGGACTTGTTCAGCAAGTCCTTTTTTTATGAAAGCGGTTCCATTATTTATATGTGAATGATTTCACGACTTTGGCTATTTGGTCACTTTCGTGAGTGGCTTTTGAATAATCGCCAAAAGTTTCTCGGATTGGATTCGGTCAATAATGACATTGACAGCCACCTGCATTAATTTGTCATTCAGATTCTTTTCTTCCAATGCCCGGCTGTTACGGCTATCCATGTTCTTGAATGAGAACATGAGCCGTTTGATAAAAGTGTCGTATGCCTGCTGCGGATAAATGTTGGCCGTCACCTGATCGATTCCGTGACGAATCGTTTCCAGGGAAAAGGCCGGCTTCAATAAGCTGATCAAAATCAGATCAGCAACCTGCATGGTCTGATACTTCCGCTTGACCGGTGCCATAATCGCTTTGTTCTTGACGTAATTGTTGATCATTGCCGGAGTGACTTTATCAATTCCGATTGGCCCCAACGTCTCGTTCACCAGTGCCACGAGTTGATCCATGTACAATTCAAATTTGGGTAAATCTGCCCACAGCGGCAATTCCACCTGCTTGAGTTTTTGTTCCCACTGCTCGTATTGTTCTTCATTGTATGCCATGTTATCACTCCTTCGAGTTTATTATACCACGTTAGCTAGTATGTGACACTAGATAGTCTAACTTGGAGTGGAGTAAGAGGCGCTTTGATCTCAGAATTTAAGCCGGCAAACCAAATACTCCTGACTTTGGAATAATTGGTTTGCCGGCTTAAATGGCCGGGATCAGCCGATTGCTGCACGTTTCCGCTAGATAACAGTGGCGCTCAGCATCTCAGTCGTCTCGCTTTTATTTACTTCCCGCTTGTTTGCGCAGTCGTCTCTTCTCGCGTTTGTCCAAGACAGTGGCAATAACCCCCTGCATGAACATGTAGAGCGGATAGGCCGTTGCGATAAGCGGAATGGCATACAGCCAAATGTCTTTATTAAAGAAGGAGACCAACGAGAAAATATTATTAAAGAAGATGATGATCGTTAAAAATGCCACCAGTACCAGGATGTCCATCCCAATCTTCAGCCGGTTCAGTGGCCGTGATACCATCACTAATGCCAACCAGCAAATTGCCCCGGTCAACAGGACACACAGCGTTGAGGTGAACTCGTATTGGAGTCCAAAAAGCTGGCCGATGATTTCAATTAACATCACGTAGCCAACAACCCAAATCGCTGCTGGCGTTGAGATGATCAACACCTGCTTCATGAACTGATTGGTAATCTTGTTGAAGTTAGGCTCCAAAGCCAAGAAGAACGATGGAATTCCCACCATTAACGATGTAATCGGAGTCAACTGAATAGGTTCAAAGGGGTACCCCGTGGCAAAGAAGACAAAGATAAATGACAACGCAACGGAGTACATCGTCTTAATCAGGTACATAGAAGCAACCCGCTCGATGTTATTAATAACCCGGCGGCCTTCTTTCAAGACATCAATCATGGCGTCAAAATTGGAATTAATCAGCACAAAGTCAGCAATACTCTTGGTGCTCTCACTTCCGGAAGCCATGGCGATCCCACAGTCGGCCTGTCTTAAAGCAAGTAAATCGTTAACCCCGTCGCCAGTCATGGCAACGGTATGTTTTTTGGACTGGAGACCGGCAATCAGCCGCTTCTTTTGGTCAGGGGTTACCCGGCCAAAAACGGTATTGTTGGCAGCAATTTCCCCAAAGTCGTCTTCATCCTTAACCGTTGTCATATCAACGCTGTTGGCAGCATCCTGAATGCCGGCCTGTTGAGCAATTGTGGAAACGGTGGTCGGGTCATCCCCGGAAATCACCTTGATATTGACATCTTGATTGCGGAAATATTCGAAAGTGTTGGCAGCATTGGGCCGGATGACATCAGAAATCAATACCAGGCCAATCAACTTTGGTGCGTCAAGTGGCTTTCGTGGATCCAAATCATCCACTTGGGCAACCGCCAGGACTCGGTACCCTTTCCGGGCATTTTGAGTAATCACGGCTTGAACCTGTTCATCCAAGTGTTCAAAAATAAACTGCGGTGCCCCAAACACATAGTCGTGGCCATCACTCAAACCAACGCCACTCCACTTTCGATCCGAGGAGAATGGGATGATCTTTTCGGTCTTTAGCTCAGGATCATCAACAGCATCTTTGATCGCGTTGGCCGTTTCATTCGCGTCACCGGTGCCATAGGTAATCCCGGCAACCACTTTTTCAACTTCCGCGGCAGAAACATCCTTCATCATGGGAATTGCCTCGACAAATTTTAGATCGCCGCTGGTAATCGTCCCGGTTTTGTCCAAACAAATCACGTCAACCCGGGCCAAGGTTTCAATGGCTGGCAGGTCCCGCACCAGCGTTTTCTTACGGGCCAAATGCATCGCCGAAACCGCCAGTGTCATTGAGGTTAACAGCACCAAGCCTTCCGGAATCATGCCAATCATCGCTGCAGCAGAACCCAGAATGGCCCGATTGATGCCGGTGCCGCCATATAATTTGGCAACAAATAAAATAATTCCCAGTGGAATGATGACGTACGTCAAAACTTTGATAATCCGATTAATCGTATTTAACAGAATGCTGGAGGCGTCCTCGCCCTGCTTGGCTTCGTTGGATAAATGGTTAACAAAGGTGTCCGCACCAACAGTTGTCACCTGCATTTTGCCGGAACCGCCGACCAGATACGTACCGGAGGTTAATGGATCCCCAATATTTTTGGAAATGGTTACCGACTCACCGGTAATCGGGGATTCATCGACTTCAATCCCCCGTGACCGGACGACGATGCCGTCAACCGGGATCTGGTCGCCTCGTCCCAACTGGATAATATCGCCCAGGACAATATCGTTGGAGTAGACCTGCAGATCCTCACCGTTTCTAATCACGTTAATTTTTCCTTCCGCCAATAAGACCATTTTGTCGACTTGGCGTTTGGAACGGATTTCTTGGATAATCCCAATCGCGGTGTTAAAGATAGCAATCCCCAGAAACAGCAGATTTTTGTAGCTGCCGGTGTAGAAAACCAGCGCCCCCAAAATCACGTTAATCAAGTTAAAAAGCGTGAACGTATTGTCGCGCAAAATATCCGAAACACTTCGGGTAAGTGATTCCTCGCCAGTATTTTTGTGGCCGTCTTTAATGAGTTGCTCAACTTGAGCGTCACTCAATCCAACTTCGGGGTCGACCTGTTGACTATTTCCGTCTGCCATCGCTTAACACCTCGCTTTACCATAATTGTACAAAATTACGGCCGAAAATCACATTTATTTGGACGCAACGAATTAAGTTTATCGGATTTTTATGATTTTCAGGCCAAAACGTTGCCAAACATCGACTGGCGGGTATGCTAAAATGAATCTAACTAACTCGCAAGGGGGAAATGAAATGTTTCAACCAGATAAAAGCACCTATCAATTAGCCGATGGCCATCAAATGCCAAAGCTTGGTTTCGGCACTTATAAAATCGACAATCCCGAATTAATGGATCATTCGGTAGCCACTGCCTATGACAGTGGCTACCGAATGTTTGATACCGCGCAACTCTACCGCAACGAAAAACAGCTCGGCGACGCCATCAAAAAAGTTGCCAGAAGAGAAGATGTCTTCATTATCGACAAGGTCATGGAAATGAACCAGGGCCATGATTTGACCATTAACAGCACCGATTTTTCACTCCAGCAGCTGGGCACCGACTACGTTGATCTCTTATTAATTCACTGGCCGGTCGCTGAACACTTCTTTGAAACTTGGCAGGCAATGGAAGAATTGAAGAAGCAGGGCAAGGCCAAATCAATCGGCGTCAGCAATTTCACCCGTTCCCAATTGGAATTACTGAAGACCCAGGCCAACGAAATGCCGGTGGTCAACCAGATTGAAACCCACCCATATCTCACTCAGCAGCCTTTGATCGATTTCGACAAGAAGATGTCGATCGTGACCCAGGCGTGGAGTCCGTTGGGAAGAGGCATTGTCTTGGATAATCCGATGCTCAATAAGATGGCCAAGCATCATGGCAAAACGCCGGCCCAAATTATTTTAAGATGGGACCTCCAACGCGGAATCTCCATCATCCCCAAGTCAAAGACGCCGGCGAGAGTCAAAGAAAATACCGAATTGGACTTTGAACTCAGCCCAGACGAGATGAGCATGATTGACGTCATGAATAAGAACCAGCGAACTGGCAATGAGCCTGAATTGGTCTATGAACTGGGCCACCAATACTAATTTGGGCTCGCAAAAAGGAGGCTTTCACCATGTCCACAGAAGAACAACGGATGCTGTCCGGTAAACTCTATAACGTTTACGGTAAGGACTTGGCCAAGAAGTACGCCAAAAAAGATCATTTGCTTCATCAGATTAATTTTGCCGAAGAAGGGACCGACGTTCAAAAGCTCTTCAGACAACTGCTGGGTCGAACCGGTAACAACGTCTATTTTGAACCGCCGTTTTTCTGCGACTTTGGCGGAAACATTACCGTTGGCGATGATGTCTACTGCAATACCAACGGCGTCTTCTTGGACTCCGGCAAGATTACCATCGGCAGTCGCGTCCTGATTGGGCCACGGGTCAACTTATTTGCTGCCGGCCACCCAATTGATGCCGGTGTCCGCAATCAATGGCTCGGGTTCGCCAAGCCAATTACAATCGGCGATGATGTCTGGATTGGCGGCAACGCCACCCTGAATCCCGGTGTGACCATTGGCAATAATGTGGTCATCGGTTCCGGATCGGTGGTGACTCACGATATCCCTGCCAATTCGGTGGCGGTGGGAAATCCCTGCCGGGTCATTTGACCAATCACCGCAGATGATAAAACTGAGTGGGAAAATCAGGAAGCTGAATACCGGAAATCTTTAAAGTAATATTTCAAATCTTAATAAGGAAGTGATGGCATGGCCCTTGGACAACTGACGAATCAAATTGTGTTGATGTTTGTATTGATGTTAATTGGTGTCCTCATCAACAAAGTCGGGTTTATGCATACCCAGACTTCCAACGATCTCACTAACATTCTGCTGTATATCGTTTCGCCCTGCCTGATCATTGGGGCATTTGAACAAACCTATTCGGCTGCTCGCATGAAGCAATTGATGCTGGTATGTGTCGGCATCTGCTTCTTTTACATAATTGAAATCCTCATCGCCAAATTTTCCTTTGGCCGCATCAGCAACATCGACCTACAGCGAATTACCAAATATGGGAGCATTTACTCCAACGCCGGGTTTATGGGCATTCCCCTGACCTCCGCATTATTTGGCAACACGGGGGTCTTCTTCGCCGTCGCGTCACTGGCTGGTTTTAACATTTTTAGCTGGACCCACGGTGTTTCATTATTTAAAACGACCAAGAAGCATCCCGACCACTGGCAGAACTTTCGCGAAATCATCATCAATCCCAACATCATTGCGATCTTTGTTGGCTTGGTTATTTTCCTACTATCGTTTCAGCTGCCGACACCGGTCGACCGCGTCATTCACTACGTCAGCTCGATTAACACGCCGTTGTCAATGATCGTCATTGGTAACAGCTTGGGAAATATTCGCATCAGCCGTCAACTGATTGACTGGCACCTATGGTTGGCGATCTTCTTTCGCAACCTGTTATTCCCAATCGTGGCGATGCTCATTCTCCAAGCATTGACCGTTTCCGGGGTTGCCTTGGATACGACTGTATTGATGGCTGCCTGCCCAACGGCTGGTTTGGTGGTTCTGTTCACCTTACAGGCATACGGAGATGCCAGCCCGGCAGTTGCGTTGATGAGTTTATCGACCATTTTGAGTTTGGCGACCATTCCGTTAGTGTTTGCTGTAATGATGGCATTTTAAATTTGATAAACCTGAATAAAAAGAGGGGGAAACAAAGCATTGCGCTTGTGTTTCCCCCTCTTTTAGCATTCATTATTATTCCAAAAAAAGGATTGACCCTCATCCCCACTTCCAGGGAATCGGCATCAATCCCTTTAGCTTTAGTGAAATTCGCAATCGTAACTGGATTGTTAAATTCACTAAGCAACTCAATTAAAAATTAACGAACGATCTTTTGACCCATTACGTCAGCTAATTTCTTTAAAGCATCGTCACGAGTCTTAATCACATCCATGTTCCAAATGATTGTGTCGATTTCACCTCCGGCATAGTCAAACTTTTCATAATAGATGTAAGGATCCTTGTCGCTGTCTTTAAATACATTATCGATCTTGTCGGCAAATCCCTTTGACCAGTCATCGTCATCCATTTCTGGAATATCCTTCTTGGTCACGTAACCTTGCTCGTTAATCAGATCAACTGCTTTTTTAATTTGTTCGTCGGTGTATTTGAGGTCTTTATCATTATCTCGTTCTTCGGCATCGGCTTTCTTTTCGGCAGCACTTTCCTTTACCTTTTCAGCCATGATAACATCCCCTTTATTTTGATCTATCTTAATGCTAGCACTGATTGAAGACAATAGTTAAGAAAAACGACCATTTCCATCAATAATATTTCAAACACTTTTAAAAATACCTTGTGGGGGCGTATAATTAGATGTAATCTGTAGGTTACAGATTGATCTAATTTGAATATATCATTTTTGAAATGAGGAATTGAATTTTGGACGATAGCCAGATACTGACTAATCTAATTATTGTGATAGTAACGTTTTTGTTCGCTGCTTTCTTCGTGGCAAGTGAATTTGCCCTGGTTCAAACACGGGCAAGTGCGCTGGAAGAACGCAAGAAAAATCTAGAAGAAGCCAAAGGCAATAAAGCCAAGGGGTTAAAGAAGCTCGACCGTGAGATTCACATGGTCACCAACCTGAATGAATATCTTTCGACCACCCAAGTTGGTGTCAGCTTGGCCGGAATTATCCTAGGTTATCTGGGTGAATCATTTGTGGTCACAATTTTGGTTGATGTGATGGAAATCCACAACTCGCCAATTGATCCAACCGCTGCTCACGCTGTGGGCGCTGTGCTGGGGATTATCATCTTAACTTATTTGGAAGTTGTGTTAACTGAAATTGTTCCCAAAAACATTAGTATTGATATGCCAATGCAGGTGCTGTCCTTTATCAGTACGCCACTGCATTATTTCCATGTCATCTTTTATCCGTTTGTCTGGTTGCTCAACATTTCAGCCAACGGAATCGTTAAGATGCTGGGCTTAAAAGTTGCCAACGAAAACGACGAGTCGTTCTCACAAGCAGAAATCTTGAACCTGTCGAGAAATGCCGTTAAGAGCGGTGCCCTTGAACAGAACGATTATCTGTACATGCAGCGGGCCTTCCAGTTAAATGATAAGGTTGCCAAAGACATCATGATTGACCGGACTCAGTTGGTCGTCATCGACATTACAACCACGGTTAAAGAAGCCGTTCAAGTCTATCTGCAGCAAAAGTTCAGCCGAATTCCTGTGGTTGCCAATGGCGATAAGGATAAGATTCTGGGCTATGTCTACAACTATGACCTGATTCGTCAATCTCAAGTTGACCCCACCATCAAGATCGACCGCCTGCTCAGAGATATTTCAACCACGCCGGAAATGACGCCGATCACTGATGTTCTCCACCAAATGATTCAGAAGCGGACACCAATTGTCGTCGTTGTTGACGAATACGGTGGAACTTCCGGAATCATTACTGACAAGGACATTTACGAAGAGTTGTTTGGAACTGTTCGGGATGAAATTGATCCATCAATTACCGACTATATCTTCAAACAGCCAAACGGCACCTATCAGGTGAACGGAAAATTAACCACTCATGACTTTGAGCGATACTTTGATGCTGATTTCCCAGAGTTTACCAATTCAGACGCCGTTACCCTGGCCGGATACTTCTTGGATAACTACCCGGATATCAAGGCCGGCGACGTGATCTCATTTGAGAACTTCGATTTCAAAATTGTTGACTACGAAAACTCATTTATCAACTGGTTTGAGGTAACCAAGCACAAGGTCGTGCCAAAGCCTGACGATGATGACGATCACCATGACAATTAATGGTTAAAGTTTCAATAAGACTGTGACAAGACAATTGTTTTGCGAGCAGTCTTTTTACATATTAGAGACGATTTAGACATCATAACGTTTAAGGGGGATCTAACAAGTGAAAAAGCTATGGCAAAAAACACCAGCGTGGATCACATACACGGTGCTGTTTACCGCGCTGATCTGTGTTTTAGTCGGTTGCTTGTTCTTAACAGGTCGATCAATGATTTGGGAGCTGGACGGGATGGCCCAGCACTATCCCATTTTAGTGCAGCTCAGGCACATGATACTGTCATTTCTGCACAATCCAAGTGGCGGCTTTACTCATTGGGCCTGGAACATCAGCTTAGGGTCCGATCAGCTGACCAATCTTGCTTATTATGTGATTGGCGACCCGTTCAATTACCTAATTGCACTATTTCCAAAGAGTCAGATCGAAAATGTCTTTGCCTTACTGGTCTTTCTCCGAATGTATTTTTCCGGTCTGAGCTTTATGTTGTGGGCTTCATCGTATCAATTTAAGAAGTCCAGCCGGATCATCGGGTCGATCGCCTATGCATTTAACGGTTACGCCTTGGCAACTGCTTTGCACCACCCATTCTTTATTCTGCCTTTGATTTTCTTCCCACTGCTTTGCTACGGCATCGATCGCGTTTTACATAACAAGTCATGGCTGCAATTGATCTTTGCGGTCTTCCTGGTTTTTTTAAGCAATTTCTACTTTGCCTGGATTCTGGGATTTGGTTCAATTGCTTATGTCATTCTGAGAATGCTGAGCCTGAGAAAATGGCCTGATTTTACGCCACTCAAATCCTTTGGTAAATTGGTCCTTTCAGCAGCGATTGGCCTTGGGATGGCGGCCATCGTCTTCTTGCCAACGATTATTTTGGCGACGGGCTCCACCCGACTCAATGACAACTTTGCCAATGGCATGACTTTCTTTCCGCTCCAGTATTACTTAGACATTCCTGGGGCAATTCTACCGACTGGTCGGGCGATGAACTTTTGGCTGGTCATCGGGATTTCCGGGTTGTCATATCTCGGCCTGGTGTACATGCTGAGGCACTTTAAACGCTATTTATGGCAAAATGTCGCCCTGATTACCATGTTCATCGGGATCCTATTGCCGGCTGTCGGCGCCATTATGAACGCGATTTCGACGCCTTCCAACCGCTGGGTCTTCCTGGTAAACATCCTGTTTGGGTTTGCAACGATGGTCTTTATTGAACATCTCAGCGATTTTACGAAGCAGGATATCGCCTGGTTCGGTTGGGCTTCGATTGGCCTGATTGTCTTAGTCTGGGCATTTGGCGGCTTCTTAATGAATCTCCAGCCCCACGATTTCATCGTCTACGGGTTCTTACTGCTGACAGTGATTGTGGTGATGGGCTGTGTCGTCTTTGATTGGAAACGCTCGACTAAAGTCATCCTGGTCTCAACCGTCTTCATGCTGAACTTATCCGCCAACATCATTGGCATTTACAGTCCGCACTCCAGCAAATTAGCGCTGCAGCAGCTAAACCGCGGTCTGGCAACCCGATTTAGCAACGATTACTTTAGTGGGGCTCAGAAATACCTCAAAAAAATGCCCGGCTTCTTCAGAGTTTCCATGAATCCGCGGTATCACTACAATACCCACATTCAAAATTTAGCCAACTATTCGAATACCAATACAGATTTCCCAATCAACAGTGGGCTCAACGACACATCAGTCTATCTGACCCTGCAGAATGGTTATCTGGGTAAATTCTCACAGTCCGTCGGCAACAGCCAATTTTCAATGAACACGCCGATTGCGCAAGGTGATTATCGAACCGCCTTTAACAACCTGCTGGGCGTCAAGTACATGTTTGCCAAAGCCAACACCAAGAATCCACCGGTTGTCCCTTATGGCTACAAACCAGTTCGTGACAAGAATGGCCAAATCAAAGTCTTTCCTGCTAAGGCGCGGACGGATGCCGTCCAGGCAATCGAAAATATGTATGGGACGACAATTTATAAATCCAATAACGCACTGCCGCTGGTTTATACGCAGTACAACACCGTTTCACCCAGTGCCTATGACAAAATGAGTGCTGTCGATCGGGAGCGTGTCATGACTCAAGGGGCGGTGGTGAATCAATCAAAGTATAATACCCATCCCCTCAATTACCAATCACCCAAGAAAAACATTGATTATACCGTGAAAATGGATACCTCCAAGATTGTCTATAACGGCCGTCAACTCACCAAGTATCGACTTGGCATTATCAATAAAGCCAACTCGGATCAGCTGGTCGACCAACCCCACGAACAGGTCAGCCTGGGTGCCAACCTGCAAAAGACCAAGGACCTCTTGGCAACCAACCGCTCGATCATCGAGACTAACCACTACAAGAACATTAATGGCCTAAAAGAGATGACCTCAGACGTTGTTGGTAATCCAATCGACTATACCTTGAAGGTTAAGAACCCCAAGGCCACCAAGAACACTGAATTGTTCCTGGTTCTCTCCGGGATTAAGCAAACCGATGGTACCCCTGCCGAACACAGACAGTGGATGGCTAACCAGTTCCTGTTGGATAACAAACTCTACTCGCGGATGGGCAAGATGGACGAGTATCGTCACAGCATTTTGAAGCCCACCTTTGGCGGTTACATTTTCAATGCCTTCGCTAAAGATCATCAAAATGGGTATAACCAATATGACAACAATAATCTATCCAATTACCGTCAGATCAGTAATATCGTCCTTAATCTGGGTTACTCAACTCACCAACGCAAGAACATTGACCTCAACTTCAATCAGGTCAAGAACATCAAGTTCAAGTCGGCCAAGCTGGTTGCCATGCCGTTCAATAAGACTTATGACACTCAAATGCAGAAACTCAAGCAGACTAAGCCTGCCAATTTGAAAGTCAACGGCAATCACGTCAGCGGCACGGCCAACAACCAGCGCTCTGGCACGATGGTTACCTCGATTCCATACTCAACTGGCTGGAAATTAACCATTGATGGGAAACCGACGAAGACCTTCGTTGTTAATAAGGGCTTTGTCGGCGCCAACCTGCCTGCTGGCCAGCACCAGATCAAGCTTGACTATACGACGCCAGGCATTAAAGTCGGCAAGTTGGTTTCAGGTATCAGCTGGTTGGCATTTATCATCCTGCTGGGCTTTGCGATCATCGGTAAATTCTTACCGGAACGAACCGGTCAACAGCACAAGCCAAAACATTGCAAGAGCCAGTCAAATTGAGGTTGCCAACTGGTGGCCCAATCGTTAAAGTTAGGATAACAAACAAATTTTTCAAAAATCATTTCCATCTAATCTGAGGAGGTCCATTGTGAGCCCAATAAAAATTCTATTCATTTCAATTGAGGGAAATACGCGTTCATTCGTTAAAAATTTAACCAGTTATGCGACTGGCATGCACGACCAAGATCCAGCCAATCCATTGGTGGTCTCAAAGGAAATCAGTGAACAGACAGATTTTGCTGACGAGACGGAACCATTCTTTGCTTTTGTCCCAACGTATTTGGACGGCGGTAACGGCATTGACAACGGCGTTAAAGAGCTGATGACCAATGCCTTAGGGGAATACATCGCCTACGATGACAATGCCAAATTGTGTCACGGAATTGTTGGCAGCGGCAATAAAAATTTCAACGAGCAGTATTGTCTGACCGCCAAGCGTTACGCCTCACAGTTTAATAAACCTTTCCTTGCGGACTACGAACTCCGCGGAACCGGCCGGGATGTTGAACGGATTTATAAATTGTTGGCCCAAAGCTAAACGGGTTCCACAATTAAATTAACAGGAATCAAATGATTCTGAATTAATATAAAGCAACTGGTTATCCTCACCCTGAGAATAATCAGTTGCTTTTTTATATCATCGTCAAAAAAATCCAGTTAGCAGCTGAACTAAGCCAATTGCTAACTGGATTGATTTCTACATTATTTCGTTTCAGCGAGCTGTTGCCGCGTCCGCCGTCGATTCATCGCCCACAAAATGACCACAAAGATAATGATCAAGCCGGCTGCTAGTGAGAACAGCTCTTTATAGGACGCAAAGTCCAGCACAATGCCGCCAATCAGCGGTCCAACTGCCCGGCCGCACGACATGAACAGGTTATACAAGCCTTGGAACTTTCCCCGTTGTTGAGGCGTCGATAAGCTGTCAATCCACGCTGGAATCCCAGGAAAGCCAATCATCTCCCCAATTGTCGTCACGATCATCACCAAAACAAAGGCAGTATAATCGCGGGCAAAGATTAACCACACAAACGATGCCGCAAAGATTGCCACCCCTACGTAGGTCTGAGTACTCAGTTTGAAGTGCGTCCCAATCCGATTGACGAACGGCTGACCGATGACAATCATCAACCCGTTTAACGTCCACAGTAAACTGTAATTTTCAAATGGAATGTGCAGGCTGGTCATGTGCACCGGCAGGACACTTTCCCATAAGGCATACGCCAGATAGACTGACAGGACCACGCCACAAATTGCCAGAATCATCCCGCCAACTTTGGCTTCAACTGGTGCGCCTGGCTTGACTGGTTTCCCAGGTGCCCGCCGATCAACGTGAACATTGAATTCCAAAATCGTGATGAGGACCAGCACGGCATAAAAGGCTGCCGTCACGGTAAACACCAAGGTGACCCCATGTTTTAACAGGAAGCCAACCATTAAAGTCCCAATCACAATCCCGACGTTTTGGCCAATGTACAAGATGTTAAAGATATCCCGTGTCGAACGGGTCTTGATACTGGCGGCATATGAATTCAGCAGCGTCAAACAAGCACCGTCACCAAAGCCAACGAACAGCAGCATAATCCCAAACATCGGCCAGCCATGGAAGAAGACCAACGTGACAATGGCCGTCGTTGAAATCAGTGAACCGATAATCGTTGCCTTGTAGGGAGACCAGCGATCAAATAAATAGCCGCCAAGATAGTTACCCAGCATCATACAACACGACATCGCCAGCAGGACCATTCCGGCTAGCGTCAACGACTTATGTAGGTAGTTATGCAGATACACCGTCACCAGCGGCCACATGAAAGCCGCCCCGGCGTTTAAAATCAGTGAATACACAATGACCGAATTAAATCTAATTTCACTCCGTTGTTTTATCAATTGCTCAGTCCCCTCTTACACTCATTTTTAACCACAAAATCTTCTACGTCCATTTTCGCATATTAATGACAGAAACTGTATTTATTACTGAAGATTATTTAAAATAATTCCTTTTTCAGCCTAATATCGTCTTGATCGGTAATCTTTCTCACCACGTGACAAGGATTGCCCACTGCCAGGGAATTGGCCGGAATATCTCTGGTGACCACACTGCCGGCGCCAATCACTGATCCGTTGCCGATCGTCACCCCACCGATCACGGTTACGTTACTGGCCAACCAGCAGTTGTCCTCAATTGTGATTGGCTTGCTGTACTCCTTGCCGGGTAAATCATTATTGGCAGCAAAGTTTCGGTCCTGGTAGCGCAGTGGATGCATCGGTGTGACCAAGCTGATATTCGGCCCAAATAAGACGTTGTCGCCGATGGTAATCATGCCGGTATCCAAAAATGTGATGTTGGTGTTGCCGTAGAAATGATCACCAATCTTGATGTGAGTGCCATAATCCACAAAGATCGGCCCCTGCAGATAAATTCGTTCAGATGAATTAGGCAGCAGTTGCTTCAATAAATCAGCCCGCTTCTCACGTTCATCATCAAAGGTGTCGTTATATTGTTTGACCAGCCGATGGGCCAATCGCTGACGCGCCAATAATTCGGGGTCGCGGGGATTGCTCAATTTGCCGGCAAGCATTCGTTGATCTTCATTCATCATTAAGGCCTCCAAACCTTTGAGTTACAGCTATCATAGCATAGGCAGAGTGGAACACGAGGCGTTTTGATCCCAGAATTTAAGGCACAAATCGAGTTATTCCTGTTCTTGGAATGACTCGATTTGTGCCTTAAATGGCCGGGATCAGCCTCGCGTTCCACGTTTAATCAAGGATAACAGTAGAAACTCAAAAAGAGGCTGGAACATAACATAAAAGCAGTCATGTCCCAGCCCCGAATCAAATAGCTGGTTAAAATTATTTAACTAAAGCAAATTTGTAGTAGTGAAGCGGTGTGTTGCCATATTGAACCTTGATCGCATGGTTGGCTTTGTTGACAATGATGAAATGCGTATTGTCAGTGAATCTCAAGTAGAACTTGTGGTAAGTCTTGCTGCCGCGTTCACGGTAAGTAATTCCCCAGAAGGTCTTTGAGTAAGTCGTAACTTTGTAGTTGGCGAAGTTGATCAGCTTCTTTTGATACTTGCCATTCTTATACAAGCCTTGGTTCAAACCACCCTTTTGGCTGAAGTTGGTGACAACGCTGTAGCCATTGTTGTTGCCTGATTGCCAACGACCAGTTGGTTCTGAAATGTTGATCTTACTGCTGGTTGATTTGGTGCTTGAACCAGTCGTGGTTGTTGTCGTGGCAGTCTTAGGAGTCTTAACGGTCATAATTCGGTAGAAGTATGAGGTTGATGACTTCCGGGCGTAGACATAAAGCTTCTGGTTGGCTTTAACACTGGTGTGCAGCTCGGCACTGAACTTGCCAGTTGAACTGTCAGCAGTGGTGCTGGCAATGGTGGTTTTGTTGGTGTTTCGAACAATAATGGCAACACCTTTGGTGGCAGTTCCAGTCACTGCCTTTGAGGTCGTGTAAATGTTATTGACTTTAAGTGACGGAGAACTTGCAGAAGCGTTGACACTGAACCCAATCAAAAATGATGCGAGGACAGCAAAGAACGCGATAAACTTAAATTTCTTCATTTGATATTGCTCCCTAATCTTTATTTTGCATGACTCATTATAAAGGATATGGGCAAAAAAAGCCGTCAAGTCGGCCTTCATTTATCCTTTTCTTAAGAAAACCGTCACTGTTTAGGCATCGCTTTTAGCGGGCTAATTATGAAAAGAATATGCTTGTAAATTTTATTCATTTACATTGGCAATTCGCTTTTGTTGGGGTCTCATGTGTTATATAATGTTGGGGAACTGGTATAGACATATACCAAATTACTTAGTTAATATTCTGATAGGAGTGAACATTTTGCCAACTGAAAGACGTTCTTTGATTATGCTCTTCGGAGCAACTGGTGACCTTGCCACTCGTAAACTTTATCCCGCAATGTTAAAGCTTTTCGAGAAGGGAAACATTCGCGATCACTTTGCTGTGATTGGAACTTCCCGTTACAAGTTCGATGATGAAAAATACCGTGAAATGGTCATCAAGTCTGTTTCTAAAGAATCTACTAATAAAAAACAAATTGCTGATTTCGCCAGCCATTTCTATTTTGTGACCCATGATGTGACTGACCTTGAACACTATTCTGTATTGAAAAACAAAGCCAACGAGTTGGACAAGAAGTATGAATTGAACGGGAACCGCGTGTTCTACATTTCAATGGCACCCAACTTCTTCGGAACCGTTGCTAAAAACCTTAAGGCTCAACACCTTCTCTCCGAAGGAAACGGCTTTAACCGCTTGGTCATTGAAAAGCCATTTGGCCGTGATTTCGAATCAGCCAAACAGTTAAACGACGACCTAAGCAATGCCTTTGAAGAAGACCAAATCTTCCGAATTGACCATTACTTAGGTAAGGAAATGATCCAAAACATCGAAGCTATTCGTTTCGGTAACACCATTTTCGAAGCCCTCTGGAACAACCGTTACATCGACAACATTCAAGTCACCCTTGCTGAGAAGCTGGGTGTTGAAGAGCGTGCCGGTTACTACGACAACTCCGGTGCCCTTCGTGACATGGTTCAAAACCACATCATGCAGATTGTCAGTTTGCTTGCGATGGAACAACCGGTTGCGTTCAAGGATACTGATATCCGTGCTGAAAAAGTCAAAGCATTGCGTAGCCTGCGGGTTTACAACGTTGCCGAAGCATCAAGCAACTTTGTCCGTGGTCAATACGCTGCCGTTGGTAACGATAAAGAATACCGTGAAGAAGACGGTGTTCCAAAGGATTCCAACACTGAAACCTTTGTTGCCGGCAAGTTGTTATTCGATAACTACCGTTGGTCAGGCACACCGTTCTACATTAGAACCGGTAAGAAACTCGCTGACAAGTTCACCCGAGTTGATGTTGTCTTCAAGAAGCCATTAGTTGACATCTTCGCCTTCCCACAAAGCGGCAGTGCACCACTGAGTGCCAACGTTTTGACTATCTTCATCGAACCAAACCAAGGCTTCTCATTGATGGTTAACGCCAAGAACTCCGAACAAGGATTCCACACTGAACCCGTTCAGTTGCAATACCTTGAAGATTCAAAGCGCACCCGCGAAACACCACAACCTTACGAACGCTTAATCCACGACGTTTTGAAGGGCGACGGTACCAACTTCGCCAGCTGGCCAGAAGTTGCCAGTGCTTGGAAGTTTGTTGATCAAATCCGTCGAGTTTGGGATATTCAACAACCAATGTTCCCTAACTACATTCCAGGATCAATGGGCCCAGTTTCAGCTGATGAATTGCTTGCCCGCGATCACCGTGAATGGGTATACAAATTGAATAAGTAACATCTAACCAATTTAGCTGACCGAAAACCAATTCGTTTTCGGTCAGCTTTTTGTTTGGGTTAACGTTTGAAATAAATTGTAAATTTTTACCATTTTGCTGAAAGTCCATGGATCCAGATTTACATTTTTCAAGCAACAAAATCCCTCAATGATTGAAAATCGGTCATTTTGAATTATGTAAGCGCTCCCCACAAAACGACTTTTCATTTTCACAATCTCTCATCTAACAAATTCGGCATACTGTTCCAACGCGTTTTTGTTTCACTTTCCACTTGTGAGATGGTACACTAATTGTGTAGTAATTCTTATATAGAAAAGGATGGTTTTGAAATGGCTGATCAAAAAGCAAACATTGGTGTTGTTGGTATGGCTGTTATGGGTAAGAACTTAGCCCTTAACATCGAAAGCCGCGGTTACACTGTTGGCATTTTCAACAGAACCGGCTCCAAGACTGAAGCAGTTATGAAGGATCATGGAGACAAGAAACTAGTTCCAAGTTACAAGATTGAAGACTTTGTTAAATCACTTGAAACGCCTCGTCGAATTATTTTAATGGTTAAGGCTGGTAAACCAACCGATGCTGTTATTGATGAATTACTGCCACTCCTCGATAAAGGCGATGTCCTGATCGATGGTGGTAACACAAACTTCCACGATACGATGGCTCGAAATGCCCGTCTTGATAAATCAGGAATCAACTTTATCGGCATGGGTGTCTCAGGTGGTGAACTTGGTGCCTTACAAGGACCATCATTGATGCCAGGCGGCCAAAAAGAAGCTTATGATTTGGTAGAACCAATTCTCAAGCAAATCGCTGCCAAGGCACCTGCTGACGGCGAACCATGTGTTACTTACATTGGACCAAATGGTGCCGGACACTACGTTAAGATGGTGCACAACGGTATCGAATATGGTGATGAAGAGTTAATTGATGAAAGTTACAACATTTTAAGAAACCTTGCCGGCTACTCAGTTGATGAATTGGCTGACATCTTTAAAGATTGGAACAAAGGTGAACTCGACAGCTACTTAATCGAAATTACCGCCGACATTTTGACTCATAAGGATGATATTGGTGCTGACAAGACCAAGCCAATCGTTGACATGATTCTTGACCGTGGTGCCAACAAAGGAACTGGTAAGTGGAGCTCACAAGATGCCCTCGAAGTCGGTGTTGACCAATCAGTGATCACCGAAGCCGTTTACGCTCGTTATATCTCAATGATCAAGAACGAACGTGTCGCAGCATCCAAAGTCCTCCCTAAGCCGGAAGGCAAAGTTGATTTTGATAAGAAAGAAATCGTTGAAAAAGTTCGTGAAGCCCTCTACTTCGGTAAAGTTATGAGTTATGCCCAGGGCTTTGCTCAATTAAAGGCTGCTTCAGAACAATACAAGTGGGATATCCAATTAGGCGAAATGGCCAAGATTTGGAGAGCCGGCTGCATTATTCGTGCCCGATTCCTTCAAAACATTACCGACGCCTACGACAAGAACCCAGATTTGCAAAACCTGCTGCTGGATCCATACTTCACGGATATCGCCAAGAAGTATCAAGAATCAGCACGTGACGTCGTAGCATTGGCAACCAAGGCCGGCGTCCCAGTACCATCATTAGCCGCCGCTGTCTCATACTACGACTCATATCGTTCAGAAGTTGTCCCAGCAAACTTGCTCCAAGCACAACGTGACTACTTCGGTGCCCACACCTATGAGCGTGTCGACCGTCCAGGGAGTTTCCATTATACTTGGTATGAAGAACAATAGAGTGCCCTTTAAGCCGGTTAGCTTTTGAGCATTAATGGAATAACAGGTGTTGATGCGCTTTTTGCATC
Source organism: Lentilactobacillus buchneri (assembly GCF_018314255.1). Lineage (NCBI taxonomy): Bacteria > Bacillati > Bacillota > Bacilli > Lactobacillales > Lactobacillaceae > Lentilactobacillus > Lentilactobacillus buchneri. Next base: position 1,474,275 of record NZ_CP073066.1, on the reverse strand, counting down.
AATGCCTGTTATTTTATTAAGCGGAGAAAGCTGGCTTAAATGGCACGTTTCCACTATGTAGAAGTCGAGAACACACTACTCAACCTGTTGGAAGAACAGTAGTGAGCGACGAAACCCGGGTTGACCCCGGAACATAAGTCAGAAAAATCATGGATGAACGCTTCTTGTTCATCCATGATTTTTTTGGCTTATGTGGTAGGGGTCAGGGTTGTCGGAGCTGTCCTCAAAGGCAGCCAAATCTGAAAAATAACCATAAATGCCAATCAAGCTTTTGAGCATTAATTTAACAAGGACCGTTAACGCTGTTTTTACGTTAACGGTCCTTATTGGACTAAGCGGGAATTCCGACTCTTTACAAAAAGAGCTAGCACTAACACACCAGCTCTTGGTATTTCACTTAATTGGCAGCCACAATGTCGACCGCCAAGGTACATAAGCGTTTACGAAGTTTATCAGGAACTTGACCAATGATCGCGCCGTTACGGGCAACATAATCATAATTGGGTGTTTGCCAAGTCACAATATAGCCATTGGTACGACTACTTGGGTCAAGAATCGGTTCGAATCCCTTTTGAATTTGACTAGTGCCGTGCGTGATAGGCATCACGACAACAAATCCTGTCAACCGATTATATTGGGCGTTCGATACCACCACTGCTGGTCGTCGCAGGTGGCTAGTCGTATGTCCGCCCATTTCATGCCCAGTGTGGGGGTCAAAATCTAAAACAATAATATCGCCTTGTTCAGGAAAGGATGTACTCATAATTCCCGACCTTTCCTTGACTCGTTTCCAACATTGAAACCAATCTCGTCAATCTGGCTACGAAAATCAACATTGTCATATGCGCCCGATATCCACGGGTTTTTATGGCTGTGGGCGCGCCGGATAATCAAAGTATCTTCATCCACTTTTTCAATTACCACCGGCTCGTTGCTCGAAAATCCTGTGCTTTTAGGCAAGGTTACGCTGACCGAATTGCCAGTTTTATGCGTTTTTGTGTTTGCAATTTTTAAGTTATTCATGATCAATTCCTCCCTAAAATTTGAGCTAAGTATATCGTAATTACAATGTTATTACAAGTACTTACCTTGGTAAATACCCATCCTTTAAGATGAGCTGATCTTGATATTTGAGCATCAAATTTGTTCACTCAAGCACTCAGATAACATACCCACTCAATCACTGTCAAATTAACACCAAATCCCTTTCCAGGATTCAAATTCAAAATCCCATTAATAAAAATTGCTCGCAATCATATTAAAATACTATATTTATTGTTATAATAATTATAGATAGGAAAACAGTTATAGAGTGAGGGCTCTTGAATTGACTGTTTCCAAGTAGACATGATGGCCAACTTGGCTCACACCATTGACAAGGATGCCGTCAGCAAAGCACTTCAGTGTGCTCAAATCAATTTTGAAAATAGATTATTTCAATGCTTCGACATAATATTCATGCCTATATCGTTATACATAACCAACAGGGGGGTGATGATAACGCATTACTTTTTGACGTCGCAGATTGATGAGAACACATCTGCGATCGAAATTGCGGAGATTCAACGATTACATTTGTTTTCGAAACTCAAGGTTCCTGCCAAGATTGTGACCCGCAATCGCAATCGTGGTAGTAATCGGGTGTTACAGCAGCTAATCGACAATCATCAAATCATTAACCTCTACCAATACTTTACTGAGCTTCCCAACCAAACCGAGCCGATGCCCAAAGCTGAAGATGTGTTGCACGATTTCACCAACATTCCGATTGAAAATAATCTGGGATATAAGGACGGCAAGCTCCGGGTTCGGGTCAATGAACAGAATGGCTGGATCAATAACATCGATTATTTGGACCCGTTCGGCTTCACCGACCGTCGCGACCTGTACGACTTCAATCAGCGGGTGTCTTCAGAATACTTTGACGATCATGCAAAATTAATCACGCGGGTATTCTATCAAAAAGATGGGCACATCGTCATGACTGAATACTATCGGGGTGGCCCTGGCAACCAGCCGGTGCTGACACTGATTCACTTACGGCATAACGGCCGGCTCTGGCAGTTCGATAATCAAGATGAGTTAATGGGCTACTTTCTTGACTGCCTGGCAACAGACGATTCCAACGCCACGTTTTATAGTGACCGCGAGGACGTTGCCATCCCCGCATTTAAATTGATGACCAAGCCCGCCAAACGCTATCTCATTTTGCATTCTATTTTTACGCAAAATGCCAAGCACGATGGTGAGCTATTTCCATATTTCCAGCAAGCAATTGAACTAAAGGACAAGTTATCCGGCATCATCGTTTCCACTCAGCAGGAAGCCAGTGACATTCAGTCGCGGTTCCCGATGGTTCAAACGACCGTTATTCCGGTCAGTTACCTTGACGACCAGCTGATTCATCAGTCGGAATCATTTAGCGACCGGATTCCCGGCAAAGTGATTGCTGTCGCGCGGATCACGCCGTTAAAACAGCTGAGCCACATTATTCAAGCCATTATCTTAGTTCATCAACACCTGCCCTTCGTTACTCTGGATACTTATGGGTACGAAAATGTCAATGATTTTCAGGAAGGCAACAAGCTGCGCCAACTCGTCAAAACATCTGGGGCTGAGAGCTATATCACTTTCAAAGGCTACGTTCACGATTTGGCGTCAGTCTATCAGCACGCGGACTTGTTAACCCTGACCAGTTCATATGAGGGGTTTGCAATGGCGATCTTAGAAGCCCTTGGTTACGGGTGCCCGGTCCTTAGCTACGATATCAATTACGGGCCGGCAGAAATGATTCAAGACAAGCATAACGGGGAACTAATCACAGCCGGCGATGAACGCGAACTTTATCGCCGACTGCTGCACCTGTTGACACACCGAGAGATCCTTCAACGATACGGTCAAAATGCGCCGGCGTCTGTTGAGAAGTATTCGGCAAGCCATGTGCAGCAGATGTGGCACAACTTTATTCAAAATCAATGAATGACAAACTAATTGAACAATTCAATTAAGTTCATTTCTACAAAATACATTATTCGAGGGGAAATAATACCATGACAAAATTAAATCGAACCAATTCAAAGGTTCATTACAAAATGTATAAGGCCGGGAAACATTGGCTGTACGCTTCACTACTCACCGTTGGCTTGATGGCCGGCGGTGCGTTTGGTGCCAGCACAGTCGAAGCCGATACCAGCGATAATCAGGCACCGGCACCAACTACGACAGCTGCGACTACTCAACCGAGTGCCGATACGCAAACCGCTGCCCAAACCAGTTCAGCTGACAGCTCGACAGCCACAACGGATAATAGCCAGACTCCAGCTCAGTCACAGAACACTGCAGCGACGACCACTTCTGATTCTAACCAAGCAAGTGGTGCAACCACCACGACTCCTGACGCTAATCAAACAAGTGGTGCAACCACTCCAGCAACGACGGCAGATGATCAGGGAACTGATCAAGCACCGACTGCGGATCCTGCAACAACGGAGACGAATAACTCGACCCAGACGACTGGGACTGATCAAGAGAGTAATCAACCCGCAACGACTACGAATACGACTAATGATCCATCTACAACCGGCACTGACAATGATGCCACCACGACTGACCCATCGAACCAGACAAGCGACCAACCTGATCAAAATGCGGCTGACGACCAGAACAAAGCCTCTGACCCAACCACAACCGATGATCAGAACACGGCCACTACTGAAAACACTGATGCAACTGCTGATTCCGCAAAGACAGCCACTACCGCGGACCCCACTGCTTCATCGGCAACAGCCGATCAGACTGCTTCGTTAGCCAAGACACCCATTGATACCCAGTCACTGGCGGACCCAAATTCCAGTGATTTTTGGGAACAGGTCTTTCAACTAGCGACTATTATTCCACAAGCCATTGCCGGCGCAGTCATTTCGGCACCTGCAATTCTTGGTGGTGGGACAATATCCTTGTATCCGATTAACTCCTCATCGGAACCGATCGTGATTCCTGGACGAGTTCTTCAGTTCTTAACTGGTGGACTGTGGTCTTCCCCTTGGGATATTTGGAATGCCTTGAAGGATGGGTTGGGGCTTAATAGCAGCTCAACCACTACCACCGCCCCTGTAACTAGTCCTAATCAAAGTGAAACGACAAACTTAGCGACCGCGAGTGTTTCCGGCCAACCTATAGATTTTGGTGATACGATTGGCGAGTTTATTGATTCCATGGTGGCCACCATTCTTGGGGAACTGCAGTACCCAATACTTTCTGACGTCCCTGGAATCATTCTGTGGGTTACTCCATCCACGCCTAATCAGCCAACTGAACCAAACCAACCAACTCAGCCGAACCAGCCGACGCAACCGAACCAGCCAACTCAGCCGAACCAGCCGACACAACCTAACCAACCAACTCAGCCTAATCAGCCAACGCAACCTAATCAACCAACGCAACCTAATCAGCCAACGCAACCAAATAAGCCAAATAAGCCAAATAAGCCAAATAAACCAAATCGGCCTAATCAGCCGAATAAGCCAAATAAACCAAATCGACCGAATCAGCCGAATAAGCCAAATAAACCGACACAACCTAATCGACCAAATACGCCGAATAAACCAAGTCGGCCAAATCAGCCTAACCAGCCAACCAAGTCGACTCACTCCAATTGGCCGACTAAGCCAAATCATTCAACGGGAACCACTACTAACCGCACATCGCGGAATTCCCGAGATATAACTGGCAAGACACCAATTGAAAAAGCATCCGTCTTACCACAAACTGGTGATAAGCGACAAAATTGGCTCAGTATTCTGGGTGACGTTTCATTGGCCGTCATTATCATTTCCGGCGCCATGATTTTCAAACGGCGTAAGCGTGATTAATTAATTTTGAATAAATCACGTAAGTTCTACATTTCATAAATCTTCAGATGCTTAAAATGGCCCATGGCCAAATTCCGATCATGATTGTTCTCACGAACATCATGTTACCGGGATTTGGCCATGGGCCATTCTTTGTCTAAATGGTTATTTAACGGGTCAACAATTAACCAAACGCTAGCCCTGCTCGCCAGCCTTAATCTTCTTACCAAAAGCAGTTTCATCAAAATGATCGATCACGTTTTGAAGATCCGCCTTGGTTAAGCTAGCGCCAAACAGCTCACTGCCGGGCTCCGTCATGATGCCGTCAGCAATGTTGTAATAAACCACGGTGTCAAAGCCCATGCTGTCGACAAATTCAGCCACTTGATCAACGGCTGCTTGGTTATCGCCGGTCACAAACAACGCTTTGCGATTGTCTGCTCCAGCTGGTTTGGCCTCTTCCTGCAGGTTGTGATAGCCCATGTGGTTAAATGTTTTCACCACGGTACTCTTATTGAAATACTGCTGAACCTGTTCACTGGAAGTCGACGATGGATCCAAAACTTCTTCTCGAATCCCGTCAGTTTCCCACCAGTAGTTCATGGCATCGATCACCAATTTGCCCTTTAAGAGCTTGGATTTGATGTTCTTGTAGCGGCTCAGTGGAATCGCTAAGATAATCAGATCACTTTTGGCAACAACCCCTTGATTGGTCGCCGGAACTGCACCCGGTACCAAAGTCTCGATGGTCATGGCAATTTTTTCGACCGATCCGGAACCGGAAATTCGCACGTGGTAGCCAGCCTTTAACGCTAACTGAGCTAATACGATACCTACTTTGCCGGCACCCAGGATGCCCACATTTTTAATTTCAGCCATGCTTAGCCCTCCTCAGACAAAATTTCTTTGACGCGAGGAATCACCTTAGTCGCGTACAGCTCAATCATGCGTTCACGCTGGGCAGCCGTCTGGTTGCCGGCACCGTAAACCAAGTCAAATCGACCCAGGTTCATCAGGTTGATGGTGCGGGCCATTCGTTGGGCGACGTGTTCCGGATTACCGACGTAAAATGAGCCGACCTTGGTTTCACCGTCAAATTGTTCCCGACTCATCGGGGCCCAGCCGCGAGTTAAACCGATGCGGTCGAAGTTGGCCTTGATATTCTTCCAAGCAACTTCAACGGCCTGATCCTCATCGTCAGCAATAAAGCCATGAGAGTGAACGGCAACGGGTTGAACCGGCATATTGTATTTTTCGGCAGCTTTCTTGTACAAATTCAAATACGGCACAAAACGATCCGCCTGGCCGCCGATAATCGCCAAGATGACCTTGTAACCATACCGGGCAGTCCGAATAATTGATTCGGGTGAGCCGCCGATACCGATGTAAGTTTCAATGCCGTTATAATCGGTCTTTGGATAGACATCCTGATCCTTCAAGGATTGGGTAAATTTGCCATCCCAAGTAATCGGCTTTTCCTTAATCAGTTGGCTGTACATCTCTAATTTTTCATTGAATAAATCATCATAGTCGGTTAAATCATAACCAAAGAGTGGAAATGATTCCGTGAAGGATCCCCGGCCAAGCATCACTTGAGCGCGGCCTTGAGATAAGCCTTCAAGCGTGGCAAACCGTTCATAGACTCTGACCGGATCATCAGAGCTTAGCACAGTCACCGCGGTCGCCAGCTTGATGCGGTCAGTCACTGAAGCAAGTGCGCCCAGGACAATTTCAGGACTTGAGACACTGTAATCGGGCCGGTGATGTTCGCCGATCCCAAAGACATCGACGCCCAGCTTGTCAGCCAGCTCGCCTTCCTTCACGATTTGGCGAATGGATTGGCCAGCCGTCAACAGCTCGCCGTCTTCTCCCCGAACGATATCGCCAAACGTTTCGAGGCCAAATTGTAATTTGTCTACATCAACCATGCTCATGCTTTTTCCTCCCGTTGCTTACTTTTTGTAAGTATGATAATAGATTATAGTAATTTGGGGGAAATTGCAACTAAAATAGCTGGGGAATTGGCTTCAAAAGTCTAAAGGCAGAAATTAGGACTCGCACAATAACAGGCAAGGCTGAAAGTTAGTTCAAATCATATTCAAACTGTTGGAAAAAGGATTGAAGCCGCCATTGAATAAATTAATTCATACCCTCGATTTAAAATTGAAGTGCAACACCTGCTCTACTAGACCAGTTCTTTATTCAGACTAGTCAAAAAGGCCATGAAGACCTATTCTTAATTCACCACAAACAAGAAAGAGGTATCTTCATGACCCGAATTAAGAATATCATATCTAATCAGTATCACCAACTCAATTTAGCTGAACGTGGTCGAATTGAATCCCTAAGGGACTTAGATTGGTCTATCCGCCGGATTGCCCAGGCCCTTCATCGTAATCCCAGCACGATTTCACGTGAATTAAAACGTGGGACAACGACACAGATTAACGCTAGTACTCATATCTTTGAACAGTCATATCTGGCAGAAACTGGTGAAGCAATTTATCGTAAGCACCGACTAAATAGCTGTTATCGTGGACTCTTTGATCATTGTCAAACCTTCTGTAATGCTTTGGTGACAGCTTTAAAAGCGCGTCCCAGGATGCATAGTGTGGATACTTTTGTCCACCAATTCAAGACTGATCACCCAAGGCTTGTCTGCCCCTCAACACCGACGGTGTACCGGTATATTGATGACCAGCGTTTAGTTATCCGCAATTCAGACCTACCAGCTAAACTACGTCGCCGGATTAAATGCCCCGGGGCAAAGCATCATCGAATCAATAAGAAAAATCTGGGCCATTCAATCGAAGAGCGTCCCGCCATGGTTCAAGCGCGTCAAGAGCTTGGACACTGGGAAGGTGACTTGGTCAAAGGCAAACGGGTTGAATCTGAGCCAGCATTAATGACTTTGACTGAACGTGTTAGTCGCTTAGAGATCATCGTTAAACTTCCCAATTATCATGCCGACACTTGCTTGAAAGCCCTCCAGAATACCTTATATGACTATGGAACCGAGCACTTTAAAACCATTACTTTTGATAATGGTGCTGAGTTCTCAAGCTTGAGTCAAGTCAAGGGAACTGACATCTACTTTGCCCATCCTTATTCACCATGGGAACGTGGAACCAATGAGAACACTAACGGCCTTTTGCGCGAGTTCTTCCCGAAGGGCAGATCCTTGGCTTCGGCCTCACTCATTGACATTCAGCTGGCTCAAGATACCTTAAACAACCGGCTACGGCGGTCATTGAACTATCGCTGCCCAGCCGATCTAATGCCTGAACTAGCTTAGCAACTAGACCACTTCTAAGAATAGATTCTTAGTGTTGCACTTGATTTGACAATTGAGGTTATGATTTAAATTCCAGAATACTGCAGGATATTGGCGCCCCATCATATAAAGCGTTAAAAGCCGCCTGCGTTGACAGTGTTAGTAATAGATGGTAAATTAAATGTACAGAGAAATAAATAGGGCCTTAAGGCCACAAGGCGGCAGTTCCTTTGGTGCCTTCGATAAAACAGCTACTCATTACGAGTAGCTGTTTTTGGTTTCTTAAGCTGGAATTTAAATTCTAAATGAGGCCAATTGTAGCTGTCACTTATGATCCTGCAAGAAATACATTTTAAGTCAACAATGAACCAAAAGATTGTTTAGATTCCTTCTGCAGTATTTGCTGAATGTATGTTGCTTCTGGAACACTATTCGTGGCCCGATATAATTTACCCAATAGCTTCCTCAACCGCATCCCGCAACTCCCGGGTAGCACTCGCCGGATCGGCAGCCTTCATAATCGCAGAAACCACAGCCACCCCATCAACGTGGGCACCATCAATAGCCTCGACATTATCGGCCTTCAAGCCGCCAATCGCATACACGGGAATATCCACCAATCGTTTGATCTTACCAAGGGTTTCTACCGTCGTATGAACGGTCTTAACGTGTGTCGTGGTTGGGAAAATGGCTCCGGTTCCCAGGTAATCGGCGCCCATCTCTTCAGCTGCTTTAGCCTGCTTCAATGTCTTGGCCGTTGCACCGATAATCTTCTTGGGTCCTAAGATTCGGCGAGCGATGTCTACCGGCAAATCACTTTGACCAAGATGAACACCGGCGGCATCAACCGCTTGAGCAATGTCCAATCGGTCATCAATAATCAGGGGAATCTTGTACCGATCGGTAATGGCCTTTACCTTTAGAGCAAGTTCAAAAATTTCGCGGCTACTGCCCTCTTTTTGCCTAAGTTGGACCAAGCCAACCCCATTTTGCACACCCGCTTCAATCGCGCCAAAGAATTGTTCATCAGTCAATCCGGTGTGGTCCGTCACCAAATAGAGTGGTCGATTTGTTAGTTTCACAATCATTTCCTCCAATATTTTCTCATTTGCCATCAGTGTAAATGAACCTCGGCAAAAAGTATAGAAGTATTTCTCACTTGACTTTCAGATTGTAAGCGGTTATAAATAGATTATGAGCTTGAGCAAAGTTTCAAGCCTAATTGAATATTTCGTCTGGGGTGCCTGAAACGGCTGAGATTACACCCATCGAACCTGATGTAGTTTGTACTGCCGAAGGAAGAGCGAATTTAATGTTGAATTTATTTTGACCTTAAACCTTCTTTTTGCAGAAAAGAAGGTTTTTCTTTTCTGTGAATCGAACTTAATGTTGAAAAGACATCCACTGACCTCTTTCTTCGGAATCTGAAGAAAGGGGTCTTTTTGTATGGTGATGGTTAACGGTGAACAAGAATCCGGTATGGTTGGTCAAACAATCACCGAGTTCTTGAAACAAAGAGAAGCACCAATTGAAAACATCGTCGTCGAACAGAACGGCAAGATTGTCCACCGCTCTGAATTTGACACAACTAAAATTGCCGACAACGACAAACTGGAGTTAATCTCGTTTGTTGGTGGCGGTTAGGATGGTGGTTCCAAGCAGGAGTCTCCTTGTAAGCACCTCGGAAGCAAATCCCCAAAACCAGGGAATTTACTTCCGAGGAGACTTACAATCCGACGGCCGTGAAACGCCTAGCCTACTTGGCGACTCCTAACCGCTTGGATCCGCTCACTGATTAGGACAGCTCCTCCAAGCAGGAGTCTGCCTGTAAGCACCTTCAAGATAAATTCCAAAACCGGGAATTTCTCTTGAAGGAGACTTACACTCCGACTCCTAACCGCTTGGATCCGCTCACTGATATAAAAGGAGTCGATTGACAACATGCAAGAACCAGAAATTCAAGGAATGAGTTACGATGACGTTTATCTCGGCATGAAAGAACGCAATGTTAAGGGGTCAACTGACAAATTAGCTGCCGCTCACGTCACGATTGCCGGGGCCGGTGGTTTAGGGTCCAATATCGCGATTGCGCTGACCCGGATTGGCGTCGGCCACTTGACGTTGATTGACTTTGACACAGTTGAGCTCAGTAACCTCAACCGTCAGCAATTTAAACTCAGTCAGGTGGACATGCCAAAAGTTGTGGCCTTAAAGCAAAACCTGCAGGAATTTAATCCGTTCGTGGAAATTCAAATTCACCAAACTAAAGTGACTCATGACAACGTCAAAGAATTGTTCGAAGACGCTGACATCATCACTGAAGCGTTCGATAACCCTGCTGCCAAGGCGATGCTGCTGGATGCCGCATCCGAGTTCTATCCCGACAAGCCAATTGTGATGGGCACCGGGATGGCCGGCATTCACAGTTCCAACACGATTACCACCAAGCATCCCCGCAAGAATTTATACATCGCTGGTGACGGTGAATCCATGGGGGCTGAGGGCTTGATGGCACCGCGGGTCATGATTGCGGCCGGTCACGAAGCCAATATGATTACCCGGTTAATTTTAGGAGATACAGAAATCTGAGGAGGATTTATTCATGGCAAACGAAAAAGATGAGTTAATGATTGGCGGACACGCCTTCACATCTCGATTTATTTTAGGTTCAGGAAAATATTCATACGATTTGATTGATTCAGCCATTAATAACGCCAAGGCACAAATCATCACGATGGCCCTGCGCCGCAACAAGACCGGCAAGGAAAACATCTTAAACTACATTCCTGAAGGCATCACCATTTTGCCCAACACGTCAGGCTCGACCAACGCTGAAGAAGCCATTCGGACTGCGCGAATTGCCCGTGAACTAAGCGGCAGCAATTTCATCAAATTGGAAGTCGTTCCCGACAAGAAATATTTGATGCCGGACAACTACGAAACCCTCAAGGCAACCGAAGTTTTGGCTAACGAAGGCTTCATCGTCATGCCGTACATGCTGCCGGACTTGAATGTCGCTCACCAGTTGGTCGATGCCGGAGCTGCCACCGTCATGCCTTTGGGCGCACCAATCGGTACCAACAAAGGATTGTCCACCAAAGACTTAATCCAAATTTTGATTGACGAAATTGACCTGCCAATTATCGTTGACGCCGGCATTGGTCGACCAAGTCAAGCTGCCGAAGCCATGGAAATGGGTGCCGCAGCTGTCATGGCCAACACCTCAATGGCGACCGCCGGCAACATTCCGTTAATGGCCGAAGCCTTCAAGCCGGCCGTTGAAGCAGGCCGCAAAGCTTACTTAGCAAAACCAGGCCGGGTCATCGAACACGGGGCGGTTGCCTCATCGCCACTTACTGGTGTCAGCGCGGTAAAATAGGGGCGGTCATATGACAACAACCCAATTAACTGAACTCGCACATCGTTTAGCGACAATCAACCAATTTAAGACCAACGAAGCCGGTCAAAACCGGCTGGTCTATTCACCAACCTGGGTTGAGGCTCAAAGACAAGTCATCAAATGGGGGCTTGAGCTTGGCTTTCAGGTAAGCGTTGATGACTTTGGGACTGCCTATCTGGATATGCCGGGAACCACAGAACCGGAAGCAGTCATTGCGACCGGCTCACACATTGATACTGTCGCGCAAGGCGGTCAATATGACGGCTTGTACGGGGTACTTGGTGGCCTTCAGGCAATTGAAAATCTGGTAACAGAATTCGGCCGTCCGCAGAAAACGCTTCGACTGATTTCATTCAGCGAAGAAGAGGGCAGCCGCTTTCCGGATACCTTTACCGGTTCGAAGCACTATACCGGCCAACAGGTGGATTTGACGATGAAGGATCCTGCCGGCATTCAATTTGATGATGCTCGAAAACAGGCGGTTATCAAGTTGATGCTCGCTGGCGTTCACCACCAACTGCCGGATTTACCGGACACCTTTACCGAACTGCACATCGAACAGGGACCGCGATTAATTGACCAGGGTTTACAAATCGGCTTGGTTAAAAGCATTGTCGGCCAACGCCGGTACACCGTCACCGTTAAGGGGATCGCCAATCACGCCGGCACCACGCCGATGAATGACCGAGCGGATGCCCTGCAGCACGCTGTGGATCTCATCGTCGCCCTGCGAGAACAGGCCCGTCGATTGAATCCGGATTTAACTTTCACGGTTGGGGAAATGCACATTTCGCCCAATACGTCCAACGTTATCCCCGGCCTGGTCACGTTTACGGTTGACTGCCGGAATAGTGATGAAGCCGTTTTGGATCAATTTGAACGACTCCTTCAGCAAACCGTTACGGCTCCTGGCAACCAACGGATTACCAGCACGGCCAATCGCTGGGCGAAAAGCGACGTTACCCGGCTGGATCGCCAATTGCTCGAGAATAATCAGGCAATTGCTAATCAACTGGGCTTCAAATCCATTCAGCTGGCCTCCGGTGCCGGTCACGACAGTCAAATCATGGCTAAGCACACTCGGACGACAATGATTTTTGTCCCAAGCATCAACGGCATCAGCCATGCGCCAGCTGAGAACACCAGCCAAGAAGATTTACTTCGCGGCGTTGAGCTGTTAGCCGCAAGCCTCCACCAACAAGCCTATTAAGTTTGGGGGAACCATTTTGAAACACATTAGTATAACTGCACAAATTGGAATCGGCATGATTGGCGGGGCACTTCTTGGATTGGCATTTGGTCCAAAAATCGCCGGCATCCAATTACTGGGAAATATTTTCCTTCGCCTGATTCAAATGGCGGTCGTCCTGCTCATTTTCGGGGCGGTCATCGAAGCACTGGGCAGCTTAAAATCCGATCAACTGGGAAGATTGGGTGGCAAAACTGCCATGTGGTTCTTGATCACAACCTTAATTGCAGCAGTCCTCGGCTTGGCCATTGGCTACGCAGTCAATCCGGGCAGCGGCATCAAGCTGGCTTCGGTCAGCACATCTGCAACGGTCGCCAAGGCAGGGACTAGTTTTAGCCAGACTGTCTTAGATTTCTTTCCGACAAACATTTTTGACGCCCTCGCCAAAGGTAATGTGATTCAGGTGATTATTTTCGCAATTCTGTTTGGGATCGTTTTGAACCGTGCCAATACTGACGGCAAATTCAATCAAGTGTTGAGTTTCGTCAAACAGATGAACCAGCTAACTGTCAAGCTGGTCATGCTGGTGATGAAGCTCGCCCCCATCGGAATTGCCGCCTTGATGGCCTGGGTCACCGCTACCAGCGGGATTAAAGTCATCCTGCCCCTGCTCAAGTTCCTAACCGCATTTGGGCTGGGCTCGATCGCTTTCTTGATTGTCCTGTTTAGCTTCATCAGCTGGTACGCCAAAGTACCGCTCAGAGGATTGGTCCGCGGCTTTTCAAGAATTATTTTAGTTGCTTTTACAACAACTTCGTCAGCAATTTCACTTCCAATTGAAATGGAAGATGCTGAAAACCGGTTGGGGGTCGAAAAATCGATTAGCCAACTGGTATTACCGCTGGGGATGGCGTTAAACAGCAATGGTTTGGCGATGTATTTGTCACTGTCATGCTTGACGCTCACCCAACTTTACGGGATGTCTGTTTCACCAATGTCGATGGTCAAAATTGTCCTGCTGTCAGTGATCGCTTGCTTGGGAACGGTTGTCGTTCCCGGCGGCGGCCTGGTTGCATTGACAATCGTTGTCCCAACTTTGGGACTGCCATTGCAAAGCATTGCCATTTTAGCCGGCATTGACTGGTTCTCAGGAATGTTTCGAACCGTCCTCAACGTGGTTGGAGATACGACAACCGCGATTGCAGTGGCATCCGACGAAAAATTGCTCAACCGGGACCTTTATAAACTGCATGTCGACAAGATGGCACCAAAAAACAACTTGTGAGATCACTTCTTCGATTTAAGTACCATAGATTCATGCAGGAAAACCTGCAACACTTTTCTACCACAAAAAAAGACCAGCACCTGAGATTACTAGACGTCTCAGCGTGCTGGTCTTTTGTGAAATTCGTTACCCGACGTCCATCAGTCCCAGTCGACCAGACCAGGTAATGAACGCCCGCTGTTTTATTCGTGGTGACTAATGCCACCTAATCGTTCAATCGTTTCTTGCTTGAGGTAGTAAGGGGTAATCCCGTCATCAATGGCCTTGGTTAACAACCCCTGAGCTTCCTTTTGTGCAAGAATCGTCGGTACCTTCAAAGACATGACTGATTTGTTGATAACCATTTGATGGACATCAACGTCAGTCTTATATTGCAATTTCTTGGAACTTTGCTTTTTCTTTGATTTTTCGGTCTTTCCTTTAGCCATGAAAATCCCTCCCACTACTCTGTATAGCTCAATAATAGCAAATTCACAATTGAATGTATATTCAAAAGCCTAGTCGCGATCAGGAACTTTTTCAAACTTTGCCTGGTACCATTGATCCCAAGAACCTGCCTTCAGGCTCCCGTTCTCATCATACTCTGGGTTGATCACTGAAATCACGTGTTTAAGGTCGTTTCCGCGTTGTTCCAGTAAATCTTTTCTCATCTGTTCTGGCGTGAAGGACTTGTTTTCGAAAATGTAATGGTTAATGTCAGCCAAGTAATAGTCAATCTTGTACTCAGCCAAAATTTCCAAATCATTTTTCTTGAACCATCGAAGGTAAAAATCGATAAAGTCTTCCACTGCTTGATTGGTTGCTGTCTCATCTAACTTGTCGAAAGATACTACATCTGCCACAGTGCCACCTCCTCTTGTATTTCCATTATGCCACAAATCCTGTATTGGCGTCTAATTTAGTAGTATTATTAAATTGAATCCAATATAAACAAAGGATGCGGATAAAATGTCAGAACGAAAAGTTTACACAGATTATTTTTTTGACGAACCAGCTTACAATACCCATGACGGTGGCTTTGTTCCCCTTGAGGAACCTAAGACACCACAGCAGCCGCTGAAGATTCCGGAATTGCTTAAGCCGGATAAAGAGACCGATACTGACATGTACTACACGGTCATCGCCCAAACCGGTGAAGCACAGCTGATGCCTGGTAAGAAGACCAAGACATGGGGCTATAATACTGATTTACTTGGTAAAACCATTTTGTTCAAAAAGGGCAAAATGATTCATATTACTTTAAAAAATGAATTACCTGAACTAACCACTTTTCATTGGCACGGTTTAAACGTCCCCGGTCCCATCACGGATGGTGGCTGCCACGCGCCGGTTTATCCAGGTGAAAGCACCCACATTGATTTTAAATGCGACCAAGTTGCGGCAACCTTGTGGCTTCACGCGCACCCATGCCCAGCAACGGCCGAACATGTTTGGAAGGGATTAGCTACGGCTGTCGTTGTCAAAGATGACGTTGAAGCCAAGCTACCATTCCCAAGAAATTATGGGGTTGACGACATTCCCGTCATTTTGCAGGATCGTCGCTTCCATGAAGACAATCAGTGGGATTACATGGCTGACTATGACCCTGACGGCGTGCAGGGGCCGACTGCGATGATCAACGGGACCATTAATCCATACTTTGATGTAACAACCCAGCGGCTTAGATTACGCTTTCTGGACGGTGCTAACCGCCGTGAATGGCGGCTGCATTTTAGTGATGATTTGAAATTTACCCAAATCGCTTCAGATGGTGGCATTCTCCCTGAACCGGTTGATTTTACCCACCTGATGCTCACGTGTGCTGAGCGGGCGGAAGTTATCGTCGACTTTGGCCAATACAAGCCCGGCGATGAAGTCTCCTTGTTCTGTGACGACGTGCCAATCATGCGCTTTAGAATCCATGAATTTGCGCCGGACAATACCACCTTGCCTGATCATCTGGTGGACATTCCTGATCCGGATGTCACCCCAGGTGCACCAGTCCACAAGGTTGTTATGTCTGGAATGGATGAAGAAGTCATGATGAACGGGAAGAAATTTGATATGCAGCGGATCGACGACAAACAAAAGCTCGGCAACGTGGAATATTGGGACATCAGCAACACCAACGATATGAGTAACGGGATGGTCCACCCCTACCACATGCACGGGACACAGTTCAGGGTGGTTTCCAGAAACGGCCATGCGCCTTATCCAAATGAAAATGGCTTGAAAGATACGGTCGGCGTCAACCCTGGCGAAACCGTTCGGCTGAAAGTTTGGTTCAATCATCTAGGCGTCTTCATGAACCACTGCCACATTATTGAACACGAAGATGGTGGCATGATGGCGCAATTTGAGGTTTATGATCCGGATCATCCAAAGCAATACAAGCTAATGGATATGGATACTTTGATGAATGCCTTTGCTAAAGAGCGTGGTGTTAAGGTTGAAGATCTGAATATTCCTGGAATGGATATGTAAGCCTAATTGTTGCGCATAATTGGTTGACGTGATATTATAACTTGTGGAATGAAAAATGAATAAAGCTGTTAGGTGAGGCTCCTATGTGGAAAATGCTACTGCTCAGAAACGTCGAAAAACGCCAATGAGTCAGCTGTCCAGGTCAAAGTAAGGCTTGGACTAACGTAGCTGTTAATTTTTAACTACATCACATAGTGCTAAAGCTCAACGACTGGCGAGAAGTATTTTTGATGTGTCCAGTCGTTGAACGGCTGGACACTTTTCATTACCAAATAAAACTTTGAAGAGGTGAGAGTTATGACAGCAGAATTTATAGACCCAGGAGCGACGAAGCATCAGTCTACCAAGGGAAGCCCGGTTGTGATAACTCTCTCACGACTTAATCGTTAACGAGAAATTGTTGTAACCGATCTTCCCGAATTGAATAATTGTTTGACGACTCTAAACGTTTTGTTTCTTGCTTACTAGCTTTACAGCTAAGCGCATCACAAGAAATTTCCCGACTTCGTTTGTTTAGATGAGTCAACTTTTGGGAATTCGGTTAATGCAATTTCTCGGTGGTCTCGAACACGTTGGTACTGGCGTACTTGTGTCCGGTCGACTACTCATAGTCGAAAAACGCTTCACCTTTTAGGAAACTAATTGGGGAGAAATCAATTAATCGTGTTAAATTGCCACACATAAAGCGATAATAATAGTAATTATGAGGACCATACCTCCAAGAATCCGGTGGAAACTGATTCTTGAAAGATGACTGCTATCTTATCGACCAATAACATTATAAAGCCGTCAACGTAAATTCGTTGGCGGCTTTTAATTTGTCGTTAGAATACAAAAAGGCCGGAGCAAAACATTCAGTTTTGTCCCGGCCTTTATCTTAGTAACCTATCCAGCTTCTTCGACAGGTTTTTTCTTTTTAAATGATGCAATATATTTCTTGGATTTCTCTTCGTCAAACTCTTTTTCAGATTTACCAATGACAACCGTAGCGAGTGAGTTCCCCACCACGTTCACGGCAGTCCGACCCATGTCGACAATTCGGTCAATTCCGGCGATAAAAGTGAGTCCGGTAACTGGTACCCCGATGGTCGAAATAGTCGCCAGCAAAACCACAAATGAGGCCCCTGGAACCCCGGCCATTCCTTTAGAAGTAATCATCAGCACCACCAGCAAAGTGATCTGTTGGCCGATCGAGAGGTTAATATGATAAGCCTGAGCGAGGAACAAGGCAGCAATCGATTGATAGATTGCCGACCCATCCAGGTTAAAAGTATAGCCTGTGGGAATGACAAACGAGACGATTCCTTGACTACTCCCAAATTTGTCCATTTTCTCAATCATCTTAGGCAAAACGGCTTCAGAACTAGCCGTTGAAAATGCCAAAACAATTTCATCCTTAATGACTAGCAAGAGATCAAAAATACTAAAGCCAAAGATCTTGGCAACGATCCCCATAATAATGAGAATGAACGCGGCCATCGTGACATAAGCAATTGCCACAAAATAACCGAGTGGGATTAAGGCACCAATCCCCATTTCAGCCAAGGCAACTCCAATCAAGGCACAGACTCCGATGGGAGCGGCATGCATGACCCAGTTAGTCACTTTAAACATGACTTCGGCAACTGCATTCAAACCGTCAATTAGAATCTGTCCCTTTTCACCAATGGCGGCAATTCCTAAACCAAAGAAAACTGAGAAGAAAATGACTGGCATCATATCCCCATTTGCTAGGGACTTGAAGATGTTGGTTGGAATAATTCCCAGCAATGTCCCCCAGATACCGGTATGCTGCGCAGTCTTGGCGGTTGCCATATATTGGCTGATATCAGATCCGTGCAGCGAGTGAATATCAATCAGTGTCCCAGGATGTAGGACGTTTGCGACAACCATTCCAAGGGCGATGGCGATGGTTGTCATCAACTCGAAATAGATGATCGTCTTGAGACCAACTCGACCGAGTTTCTTAATATCTCCCATACTGGCAATTCCAACTGTTAAACATGAAACGACAATCGGTAAAACAATCATTTGAATCAAGTTGATAAACATGGTTCCAATATTCTGCATGGCCGTTATCGCGGTATTGTTTTTGTAGAAAATCACACCAAAAAAGACACCAAGTAATAGACCAATAAGAATCTGCCAGCCGAGGCTCAGCCGGTAAGCTCTGTATCGTTTCATAATTTCACCCATTTTCCCAAAAATATGTACTATTTCAATATAAAACAAAAGCCTTCAATAGTAAATACCATTGAAGACTTTCTAAATTGCGTGGCAACGTCCTACCCTCGCAGGGGGCGATCCCCCAACTACTCTTGGCGTGCAGAAGCTTAACTTCTGTGTTCGGCATGGGAACAGGTGTATCCTTCTGGCTATCGCCACCACACTATTTTTCCTTGAAAGAACTTCGTTCTCTCAAAACTAGCTAATATTAATTTTCTGCCCTTGAACACCATTTCTACTTGGTTAAGTCCTCGACCGATTAGTATTGGTCCGCTCCGTACATCACTGCACTTCCACTTCCAACCTATCTACCTGATCATCTCTCAGGGGTCTTACTTCCATATAGGAATGGGAAATCTCATCTTGAGGTAAGTTTCACACTTAGATGCTTTCAGCGTTTATCTCATCCATACGTAGCTACCCAGCGGTGCGCCTGGCGGCGCAACTGGTACACCAGCGGTATGTCCATCCCGGTCCTCTCGTACTAAGGACAGCTCCTCTCAAATTTCCTGCGCCCGCGACGGATAGGGACCGAACTGTCTCACGACGTTCTGAACCCAGCTCGCGTACCGCTTTAATGGGCGAACAGCCCAACCCTTGGGACCGACTACAGCCCCAGGATGCGATGAGCCGACATCGAGGTGCCAAACCTCCCCGTCGATGTGGACTCTTGGGGAGATAAGCCTGTTATCCCCAGGGTAGCTTTTATCCGTTGAGCGATGGCCCTTCCATACGGTACCACCGGATCACTAAGCCCGACTTTCGTCCCTGCTCGACCTGTCTGTCTCGCAGTCAAGCTCCCTTCTGCCTTTACACTCGTTGAATGATTTCCAACCATTCTGAGGGAACCTTTGGGCGCCTCCGTTACTGTTTGGGAGGCGACCGCCCCAGTCAAACTGCCTACCTGACACTGTCTCCCGCCACGCTAAGTGGCGCGGGTTAGAGTGTTCACACAGCGAGGGTAGTATCCCACCAACGCCTCTGCCGAAACTAGCGTTCCGGCTTCAATGGCTCCTACCTATCCTGTACAAGCTGTGTCAACACCCAATATCAAGCTACAGTAAAGCTCCATGGGGTCTTTCCGTCCTGTCGCGGGTAACCTGCTTCTTCACAGGTATCTTAATTTCACCGAGTCTCTCGTTGAGACAGTGCCCAGATCGTTACGCCTTTCGTGCGGGTCGGAACTTACCCGACAAGGAATTTCGCTACCTTAGGACCGTTATAGTTACGGCCGCCGTTTACTGGGGCTTCATTTCTGGGCTTCGCCGAAGCTAACTCATCCACTTAACCTTCCAGCACCGGGCAGGCGTCAGCCCCTATACGTCATCTTACGATTTTGCAGAAACCTGTGTTTTTGATAAACAGTCGCCTGGGCCTTTTCACTGCGGCTGTGCTTGCGCACAGCACCCCTTCTCCCGAAGTTACGGGGTCATTTTGCCGAGTTCCTTAACGAGAGTTCACTCGCTCACCTGAGGATTCTCTCCTCGACTACCTGTGTCGGTTTGCGGTACGGGTAGTTGATGACTCACTAGAAGCTTTTCTCGGCAGTGTGACGTTGGTTGCTTCCCTACTTAAATTTCGGTCCTCATCACCACTTGTCAACCCGCCAAAAAGCATTTGACTCTTTGACTGACTTGTGGCTTGAACATCCCTTTCCAACTGGATGCACAACTTAGCCTCCTGCGTCCCTCCATCGCTCAAACATCATCAACTAGTACAGGAATCTCAACCTGTTATCCATCGCCTACGCCTTTCGGCCTCGGCTTAGGTCCCGACTAACCCTGGGAGGACGAGCCTTCCCCAGGAAACCTTAGTCATTCGGTGGATCAGATTCTCACTGATCTTTCGCTACTCATACCGGCATTCTCACTTCTAAGCGCTCCACCAGTCCTTACGGTCTAGCTTCATTGCCCTTAGAACGCTCTCCTATCACTTGACCAAAGGTCAAGTCCACAGTCTCGGTAATATGCTTAGCCCCGGTAAATTTTCGGCGCGGAATCACTCGACTAGTGAGCTATTACGCACTCTTTAAATGATGGCTGCTTCTGAGCCAACATCCTAGTTGTCTATGCAACTCCACATCCTTTTCCACTTAGCATATATTTAGGGACCTTAACTGGTGGTCTGGGCTGTTCCCCTTTTGACGATGGATCTTATCACTCACCGTCTGACTCCCGGATAAAAATCAATGGTATTCGGAGTTTATCTGAACTTAGTAACCCATGACGGGCCCCTCATCCAAACAGTGGCTCTACCTCCATGATTCTACGTCCGAGGCTAGCCCTAAAGCTATTTCGGAGAGAACCAGCTATCTCCAAGTTCGTTTGGAATTTCACCGCTACCCACACCTCATCCCAGCACTTTTCAACGTACACGGGTTCGGGCCTCCAGTGCGTTTTACCGCACCTTCACCCTGGACATGGGTAGATCACCTGGTTTCGGGTCTACAGCAACATACTAAAACGCCCATTTCAGACTCGCTTTCGCTGCGGCTCCGGCTTTTAAACCTTAACCTGGCATGTTACCGTAACTCGCCGGTTCATTCTACAAGAGGCACGCTATCACCCATTAACGGGCTCTAACTGCTTGTAGGCACATGGTTTCAGGAACTATTTCACTCCCCTTCCGGGGTGCTTTTCACCTTTCCCTCACGGTACTGGTTCACTATCGGTCACTAGAGAGTATTTAGCCTTGGGAGATGGTCCTCCCGGATTCCGACGACGTTTCACGTGTGTCGCCGTACTCAGGATCCTGAACTGAGGGTCATTGATTTCACCTACGGGGCTATCACCCTGTTTCGCCAACCTTCCCAGATTGTTCGATTATCAACAACTTTGGTAACTCAAATGTTCAGTCCTACAACCCCAATGAGCAAGCTCATTGGTTTGGGCTGTTCCCCGTTCGCTCGCCGCTACTGAGGGAATCGAAAATTTCTTTCTGCTCCTGTGGGTACTGAGATGTTTCAGTTCCCCACGTCTACCTCTATACAGCTATGAATTCACTATATAGTAACAGTCGATTAAAACTGCTGGGTTTCCCCATTCGGAAATCTCCGGATCAAAGCTTACGTACAGCTCCCCGAAGCATATCGGTGTTAGTCCCGTCCTTCATCGGCTTCTAGTGCCAAGGCATCCACCATGCGCCCTTTTTAACTTAACCTGTACATCACTACGTAATGCAAAGTTAATTGAGTATTTGCGATTTTTTCTAGTTAACAAACTCAAAATAACGCGGTGTTCTCGGTTGAAATTATATAAAATACAATTTCAAAAAAATTATTACAGAAAATTAATATTATCTAGTTTTCAAAGAACGAATTGAGAGTAGACCTCTCAAAACTAAACAAAACTTTCGACAATGTGCAGGATTCCGTTTTTCCTTAGAAAGGAGGTGATCCAGCCGCAGGTTCTCCTACGGCTACCTTGTTACGACTTCACCCTAATCATCTGTCCCACCTTAGACGGCTGGTCCCCGAAGGTTACCTCACCGGCTTTGGGTGTTACAAACTCTCATGGTGTGACGGGCGGTGTGTACAAGGCCCGGGAACGTATTCACCGTGGCATGCTGATCCACGATTACTAGCGATTCCAACTTCATGTAGGCGAGTTGCAGCCTACAATCCGAACTGAGAACGGCTTTAAGAGATTAGCTTGACCTCGCGGTTTCGCGACTCGTTGTACCGTCCATTGTAGCACGTGTGTAGCCCAGGTCATAAGGGGCATGATGATTTGACGTCATCCCCACCTTCCTCCGGTTTGTCACCGGCAGTCTTGCTAGAGTGCCCAACTGAATGCTGGCAACTAACAATAAGGGTTGCGCTCGTTGCGGGACTTAACCCAACATCTCACGACACGAGCTGACGACAACCATGCACCACCTGTCATTCTGTCCCCGAAGGGAACGCCTAATCTCTTAGGTTGGCAGAAGATGTCAAGACCTGGTAAGGTTCTTCGCGTAGCATCGAATTAAACCACATGCTCCACCGCTTGTGCGGGCCCCCGTCAATTCCTTTGAGTTTCAACCTTGCGGTCGTACTCCCCAGGCGGAGTGCTTAATGCGTTAGCTGCAGCACTGAAGGGCGGAAACCCTCCAACACTTAGCACTCATCGTTTACGGCATGGACTACCAGGGTATCTAATCCTGTTCGCTACCCATGCTTTCGAGCCTCAGCGTCAGTTACAGACCAGACAGCCGCCTTCGCCACTGGTGTTCTTCCATATATCTACGCATTTCACCGCTACACATGGAGTTCCACTGTCCTCTTCTGCACTCAAGCCTCCCGGTTTCCGATGCACTTCTCCGGTTAAGCCGAAGGCTTTCACATCAGACCTAAAAAACCGCCTGCGCTCGCTTTACGCCCAATAAATCCGGACAACGCTTGCCACCTACGTATTACCGCGGCTGCTGGCACGTAGTTAGCCGTGGCTTTCTGGTTGGATACCGTCAAGATGTCAACAGTTGCTCTGACACCTGTTCTTCTCCAACAACAGAGTTTTACGAGCCGAAACCCTTCATCACTCACGCGGCGTTGCTCCATCAGACTTTCGTCCATTGTGGAAGATTCCCTACTGCTGCCTCCCGTAGGAGTTTGGGCCGTGTCTCAGTCCCAATGTGGCCGATTACCCTCTCAGGTCGGCTACGTATCATCGCCTTGGTAGGCCGTTACCTTACCAACAAGCTAATACGCCGCGGGTCCATCCTAAAGTGACAGCCGAAGCCGTCTTTTAAACCAAAACCAGGTGGTTTTGGTTGTTATACGGTATTAGCACCTGTTTCCAAGTGTTATCCCCTACTTCAAGGGCAGGTTACCCACGTGTTACTCACCAGTTCGCCACTCGTCTCAATGTTAAATCTTTCAAGTGCAAGCACTTAAAATCATTAACGGAGACGCGTTCGACTTGCATGTATTAGGCACGCCGCCAGCGTTCGTCCTGAGCCAGGATCAAACTCTCATCTTAAATTGTTTAAAATGATAAGCCTGTGATAGCTCATGATTTAAATTTATTATTTGTTTTACGAATTGACTTCGCAAATGTTTGGTTCCAATTCCGAAGAATTGAAACGTCCTGCACATTTGTTTGTCGAAAATTTTGTTCAGTTTTCAAAGGTCTACATCAGAACACAAACATTTTTGGCGAATAAATTAGAATTGTTCGTTTATTCAAATCCTTGTGTCCCTTGCCTCTAACAGCAAGAACAATTATATAACAGCCAATCTTTCAAGTCAACAAAAACTTTTTAATTAGCAATTGGTATATGTGTTCATGTCATTGAAGCAACGAGTAATATATTATCAGCTATTTCGGCCGAGGTCAACAGGTAATTTCAAATTAATTCAATAAATCGTTGCTGACAAAGCTTAAAGATTGTTAATACCGGGAACAAATCCTCCCCGCAAACACCATTTAGCCTGTATACTGGCAATTGAAATCTTCGCGAAAGGAACTGTCATCATTTGAAGAAAATTGTAATTATCGATGCCAAACGATCAGCCATCGGCAAATTAAACGGCTCATTATCTTCATTAACTGCCGAACAACTTGGTTCAAAAGTCACGCGTGCTTTATTAAAAGATGCTAGTCTTTCCGGCAGCCAAGTTGATCAAGTTATCTTTGGCAACGCCATCCAGGCCGGAAATGGCCAAAACATTGCCCGACAAATCGAATTGAACAGTCAAATTCCAGAAAGCAAAACAGCTTTCACAGTCAACCAAGTCTGTGGTTCAGGACTGCAAGCAATCCATCAAGCACAATCCGCCTTGCTTCTCGGGGAAGTGGAAACGGTCATTGCCGGCGGAACCGAAAGCATGTCCAACGTTCCTTACTTGAACATGTCACAACGAAAGGCAACCAAGTTTGGGCCGGTCACATTATATGATGGGCTGCAACGAGACGGCCTAAGTGATTCCGCGACGGATGAACCAATGGGAATGACTGCTGAAAACGTTGCCGATCAATATCATGTCTCACGTGAAGAACAGGATGCTTTTGCATTGCGATCACATCAACTGGCTGCGCGAGCTACTGAACAGCATTATTTTGATGATGAAATTATTCCCATTGAACTCAACCAACCCAAATCACACGCTCCCCACATCGTAGCGCAAGATGAATCGATCCGGGTCGACACAAATTTGGAAAAACTGGCCGCCCTTCGTCCCGCTTTTAAACCGAACGGATCCGTCACTGCCGGCAACAGTGCACCACTAAACGACGGCGCTTCTGCTCTGATCATGATGACTGAAGACCGGGCAAACCAGTTGGGACTATCTCCAATGGCAGAGGTGCTGGGTTACGCCGAGCGCGGGATCAACCCGGAAGTCATGGGGTATGCGCCCTACTTAGCCATTAATCAATTGGTCTCCCAGCTCAACATGTCAGTCAACGACATCGACCTCTATGAAATCAACGAGGCCTTTGCTTCTCAATCAGTGGCAGTTGTTCGTGATCTGGGCATTTCAGTTGATAAAGTTAACATTAACGGTGGGGCAATCGCACTGGGTCATCCGCTCGGAGATTCTGGTGCCCGCATCGTGACGACGTTATTGCATAATCTGCGCCGGACCGACCAAGAATTTGGCGTTGCCTCTCTTTGTATGGGCGGCGGGATGGGCTCCGCACTGGCAATCAAACTTCTTTAATCACAAAAAATAGGACCGTAGGCTAAACGCTGACAACGTTTGACCCACGATCCTATTTTATTTTAATTAAGTTTTATCTGTTCATCTTCAGGTAAGTGGTCTTTAAACGAAGATTGATACAGCCAATAATAAACCCGCTTGGTGGCTTTTGTCATCTCAGCATACGCAGGATTGATCGATTTAACTTCCGGATAGACCCGCATTAAATGACTGAAGGCACTGAAACTTCCAGCAGCAGACATCCCGTCATCGTCCTTCTTCCCCCGTTCAACCAGGCCAATTAATTGATCAACCTGGAATCGCGCCAGGGCGTCCACATAATCAAAGAGGGTTCCGGCAGCTTGGAAACTCGGCTCAATCACCTGCCGTGACGTTGTGTACTGTCCGGAGGCAATTTGGGTCAACAACTGATTTCTGCTCATCGTATATTGCACCATCAATGGCGTTAAAAAAACATTCTGTAGAATCTGATGAGTGGTTTCAAAAATCCCATAGGCTACCTTGACCGTTTCACCGCGATCATTCACCTGTGGCCGGTCATTTTCCAACACCCGACTGTATCGCAATTGATAGTTCTGATGTTTGGCATTTCTGGCACTGCCGGCGTTACTTAAATTCAATACAGCCAACTTTTCTGCCAGATCAGCACCTGATTGGGGTAAGTTCAAATATTTCCCAATTGCCTCAACTGCGGCTTTGGTCTTGGCAAGAACCGTTGCCTGATCAGCGGCACTGGTGATCGGAGCACCGACTAAATCGGGATTATTTTGAGTGAATTTTGCGTAAACCAACGCATATAAACCGATTGATCCCAGTGAATTGACCATGCCGGCCAACGTGTTGTTGACAAATAGATTAATATCTTCTGTCAGCGAAACTTTGCCGATCGCATCGGTCATCATCTTGGGTAAATCGTGCTCGTCACTAAAATCGTCTTCATTATAGGAATAATTTCCGAGCAGCGACTGTTCATCATTACCGACTGGCTGGTTGCTTAAAAAGCCATCGCTAATTTCCCTGGCAACGCCCGTGGCGATCGTCTCATCGATGGCCGATGGCTTGGTCGTTTGG
The DNA here is from genome assembly GCF_018314255.1 of Lentilactobacillus buchneri. Lineage (NCBI taxonomy): Bacteria > Bacillati > Bacillota > Bacilli > Lactobacillales > Lactobacillaceae > Lentilactobacillus > Lentilactobacillus buchneri. The sequence continues at coordinate 1,447,877 of NZ_CP073066.1, read as the reverse complement.
TTATTAATCGCTTTAAATGGTGAAGCACCGTTCATATAGCCGTTGACGTGGTCAAACCACTGATTAACCAGGGTCCGCTGTTGATTGAGATCCAGGTTCTGCAAGGCAGAGTTAATCCGGAAAACAACGCCACCGGCGCCGGCAATCGCCCGGACAAATTGAATCACCGCTGTCTTATAACCAACAACGTACTTTTCAGGAGCCTGGCTCTGACTTAAGTATTCAGAAAATTGAGTGCCGGCTGCCCGGTTGACGACTGAACTGTCGTCATCTCCGGTCGCCCACAGCGACATATAGTTAAATTGATCAATGCTGACATGTTTTAAATCCTTGGCGGCTGCCAAATACCCCATCTGCATTGGTTTGGACATTTTAAACTCTGCCAACGAAACACTTGGCTGCAGCGGACCGGGCAAAAACGACCGCAAGCCCCGGGTAATTCGTTCAGAATAGATTGAGCTCTTAGCGTAAGTATTTTCTCCCAGCACTTTTGAAGTCATTAACCCCAACATGCTGAGAATTTTTTGTTGTTTCGAACGGGTGTCGGAATCATTTACCGACGAACTGGCCTTATTCATTTCGAAACCACCCCCTAGTATTATGACTATAATATCATAAACTATGGCGAATCATTGCCAACAAATGGGGAATTAACCATTCTGAAACAATTTTCAAATCTGAGGCGTTATTTTTGTGATTCATTCAAAAAGTCTGTATGCTTATGGTAGAGATAAGGAAAGGGTGTGAAACTAATGGGAAATCTGAAAAACAAGTCCGATGAAGTCATCGGCAAAGTCAAAGAAACCGTTGGCGACGTAACCGGAAACGACAAGTTGAAGCTGAAAGGCAAAGCTCAAAAGACATCTGGGAAAGCCAAAGATAAGGTTGAAGATGCCAAGGAAAAGGCGTCCAAGAAAGTGAATGATGCCTTGGACGACAAGAAGTAAAATCCAGCTGTTAAATAAGAAACCCGATACCTGCGAATCGCATGGTATCGGGTTTCTTTCCCCAAAAATGAGAAAGTAAAACTTTTTACATGTTTTGTATTGCATGCCAAATAATATTGTTCTATAATTCACTCTCGTGTTATTTTGATCTAATCAATTGAATTAGAAATATGAACAGGGATGTGAATCGAAATGTCAGCAACTTATTTGCGTCAAGCAACCAATGCAGACCTTCCAGAAATCAAAAAAATTATTGAAGAAGCAAAAGCCTACCTTAAAAAGCAAGGCATCGACCAATGGCAGGATGGCTATCCGGCCACCGAAGACTTGGAGTTTGATGTCAACAACGGGATCACCTACGTGTTAATTATTGACGGCCAAATCGCCGGAACCGCAGCTCTCCACCAAGGATTGGACGTCAACTACCTCAACATTCACGATGGCGAATGGGTCAACGGCGTCCACGGCCGCTATACCGCCATTCATCGGATCGCCATGTCGTCGAATTTCCGCGGCCAGCACCTATCCCAAAAGATGATCAGCGGCCTAATCACCATTTCCGGTGTTCTGGGTTACAAAGATATCCGAATTGACACGCATCCCGACAACTTGGGAATGCAGCACGTGATCACCACGAATGGTTTTACCAAACGGGGCACGATTTACATGGCTGAAAAAGACAGCGAAGCATCCCCACGCTATGCCTACCAACTGGTTATTGGGTAAGCGAACAAGTTGGAGTACAATATGGTTAATGAGGTGATAATATGGCACAAGATGATGCTGCCGTAAAGACCGCACTAATCATTATGTACGTTATCGGCGTAGTTTGTCTGGGAATCACATTCTTCCTACTCGATAAAGTCAACGGAAAATGGTTTACCAAGTTCTCAGTCGGCCTTGTCGGGGTGATTTTAGTAATGGGAATTATCTTAGTCAATGTGATTAATCTAAATTAAAGAGTGGGACATAAGGCGTTTTGATCCCAGAATTTAAGCAAATAATCCGGTTATTCCTGTCTTTGGAATAGCCGGATTATTTGCTTAAATGGCCGGGATCAGCCGACTGCCGCACGTTTAAACTAGATAACAGAGGAATAAAAACAAACGGGTGAGACAACACAAATTGTCTCACCCGTTTGTTTTATTTAAACTAAATTTGTTGGAATGCCTGATCCAAATCAGCAATCAAGTCGTCAGCGTCTTCCAAGCCGACTGACAGGCGGATCAATTCGTCCTGAATACCCATTTTAAGCCGTTCTGGCTTGGGAATCTCGAAGTGTGACATGAATGCCGGCACTTCGACCAAACTTTCAGCAGCGCCCAAACTAACGGCCAGAATGATGAGCTGAAGGCTGTTGACAAACTTGGCAGCGTCCAATCCGGGTTGGACTTCAAAGGAGAGCACCCCACCGGCACCTTTAGCTTCATCACTGATGATTTGGTAATCCTGACTGGTTTTGTCAACAGTTGGGTAATAAATCTTGGCGACTTTGGGATTACTTTGCAAATAAGCGATGATTTTCTCGGCGTTTTGAATGTGCCGATCCATCCGGATGTTTAGGGTTTGAATACCACGGCGAAGCAAGTTGGCTTCTTGAGGTGCCAAAACTGCGCCAATGGTATTTTGAATCGCATAAATTTGATCGCTCAAATCCTTGGTTTTGGTGACAATCATCCCCGCCGTAAAGTCAGAATGACCACCCAAGTATTTAGTTGCCGAGTGCAGCACCACATCGGCGCCCAAGTCTAATGGGCGTTGGAGATAAGGTGTCAAAAAGGTATTGTCGACAACCACCAAGGCATTGTGTTGATGAGCAATTTGGGAAATCTGCTTGACGCTTGAAACCTTGAGTAACGGGTTGGTCACCGGCTCGAAGTAGACGCCTTTGGTATTCGGCTTGAAAGCCGCTGCCACCGCATCGGCATCTTGGGTATCAACTTCGGTGAATTCCAACCCACGTGGCTTCAAAAAATCATTCACCAGTCGGAAAGTCCCACCGTAAATGTTATCGCCGATAATCAGATGATCGCCAGGCTTAAAGAGCGCCAATGCCGCATGAATGGCCGCCATCCCGCTTGAAAAAGCAAAGCCGCGGTCACCGTTTTCCAATTTGGCACACACGTCTTCAACGGCATCTCGAGTTGGGTTGCCGGAACGTTCATAGTCCCATTTAACATCCGCCCCCAGCTTGGGGTAGCGAAAAGTTGATGAGTTGTAGATCGGCACGTTCACAGCTCCGGTGGAGTTGTCATTGGGACGGCCGCCGCGAACCAGTAATGTATTAAATTTAACCATTAAAAAATCTCCTATCTCTCCAAAGTGGTGGTGCTACTGAACAGGAACCAATTGATCTGATGATAACAGATACAGATATTTCTTTGTAACCGGCCTGCCGAGAATTTGATCCAAAGCAGTCGCGTACAGGCGGATCTGGCCGTCATAACGTTCATGAACCGTATCAACAGTGGTCTTCGGGGTCAGTCGGTCAGTCTTATAATCGAACAACACGACGCCCGCCTCCGACTCCACATAGCCGTCAATAATTCCGTGAATCAAGATCGGTTGATCATCATCTTGGTCAAAATCCTTGAAAGCGTTTTTAGCCTTCATTAATAGTGAAAACGGGACTTCGCGGTAAGTTGTCTCTGGGTTAGCCAAAACAACCGCGCCCAGAGATGACGCATAAAATCTCAGAATCCCGTCGACGTTAATTTCTCCGGCAACATTCTCTTCTAAAATGCCTTCCTTTACCAGGTTGGCGATCAACTCAACGATAGTGGCCTTTGTCGGCTGTTGGTGTAAATCAATCTGCTGCAGTACCAAGTGGGTCGCCGTTCCAACCTCAGTAGGTGCGGGTTTATGAGTTCCATTTTCTGAAATAAATTTTGGCGTAGCCAGACTGGGCTGCGTATAACGGCCGGGTTTGATCAGCTGATCGCTGTCAATCAGCGAATAATTGCCCAGCTGGACGTTATCGGGATCATCGAACAGCCGCTTAATTTCGGAAACGGATTGGTAGGCTGTCGTGCGAGTTGCTGCCTGGTGTGGGTAACGGAAATTCATGATGGCCTTAATTTGTCGGCGATCAACGGCTGAATCGGATTCGACCGGCTGCTGCTGATCGAGCCAACTACGAGGATCAACCGCTACACGGCCAGCCCGCTTCTTTCCTTCAGCCACCTTGGCATTGTCATAAAATTCCAGGCTCAACCGGCTGGGGTCATCGGCGAGCAGGTTGACAATTCGGCTGTCGCCATAGTCTTTAACCACATCCGGATGACGGGAAATTGCCGGACCAATCCAGTCCAAATAGCTTTTGGCGCTGTTGCGCTCCGCCATTGGCAATAAGATGGCCGATTCTTCAGTCTGTGACTGCCAGCTTTCAACGATCGACTGCAAATCTAACGTTGGTTTGCGAGACCCGCCTTTTCCTGGGTCGACTTTACCGACCAAGAACAGCCGCTGCTCGGCCCGGGTTAAGGCAACGTATAACTTCCGCATTTCTTCAGACAAACCGGCATTTTTGGTCACATCCAAGACGGCCTGGCGTTGCAAAGGTTCTTGAATCTCCCGGGTTTTGGTATCCAAATAAGAAATGCCAATTCCCAGATGATCATTCAACACGGCACGTCCCATGGTGTCCTGCTGGTTGAATTGTTTACCAATATCATTCAAAAAGACAATCGGGAACTGGAGGCCCTTACTGCCGTGAATCGTCATCACGTGAACCATGTTGTCGGAAGTGTTCGGCACCGCTGTGGCTAAGTCGTCATCCCTGGCCTGCATTCGCTCGATAAACAGGACAAATCTGAACAAACCCTTAAACCCATTCTTCTCGTAATCAAAGGCCCGCTCATACAAAGCATGCAGGTTCGTCTGGCGCTGATAGCCCCCGGGCATCCCGCCAACATAATCCAAATAGCCGGTTTGATTATAAATTTCCCAAATCAGGGCAACCAAGCCGTCTTGTTTGGCAACGTTTTTAAAATGATCCAGCTGCTTGAACAAGGTGTCGATTAACGGATAGATTGCCTGAGCATATTTGTTGGGTTCAGCGTTGGGATAGTCCCGGTAAAATTTCAATACCGACTCATAATAATTCCCCGTCTTTTGATTAATCCGCAAATAGGCCAGCTGATTTTCATCCAAACCGACGATCGGCGACCGCAGCACGGCTACCAAGGGGATATCTTGGTAAGGATTGTCGATAATCGACAGCAGGGATAGCATCACCTGAATTTCCGTGGTTTTCAGATAACTCTTGGCACCGGTAATTTCGGCCGGAATGCCATAATCTTTGAAAATTGAAGACATGGTAATCTGGCTGCCCCGAGTTGGCGAAATGACAGCAAAGTCACCGTAGTCAACCGGTCGATCGCCATCGCCATCCGCAATCCATTCCTTATCATCGACCATCTGGCGAATCTTTTGGGCAATGATTTCAACCTGCCCAACGTCAGCATCCATAACTTGCTCGGCAGGAAGGTTCTCACCTTCTGACAGCGGCTTTTTAGGGCTGTACAGCAGCACCGAAACGTCAGCGTTTACGTCTTTTGGATAATACTTGGCGCCAAACTGCAGCTTGGCATCTGAATAATCAATTTCGCCAACTTGGCGGTCCATGATCTGCTCAAAGATTAAGTTAATGAAATTATCGACGTTCTCAGTTGACCGGAAGTTATCGGCCAAGGTGATTAATTCATCGTCATTATCAGCCAGCGAATAGGTCCGCTGCTTATTAATGAACATCTGGGGATCGGCCAGCCGGAAGCGATAAATCGACTGTTTGGAATCCCCCACCATGAATCGGTTTCCGCCGCCTTCTTTGGCCAGTTTATTCAAAATGGCGTCCTGAAGCCGGTTATTATCCTGATATTCGTCGGTCATAATTTCATAATACTGATCCCGGAGCTTTGCTTGAACTTGGCGGGCCTGCGGGCTGTCGTCGTTCAAAATCCGGTAAGCAGCCTGCTCAATATCGATGAATTCCATCAAATGGCGCTGATGCTTGGTTGCCTCGTAAGCGGTTCGAAAGGCTTTGACCGCTGAAATCAGTTTGGCCACCCGTTGCTTGGCGGCTGCCATCAGGTCAACGTTGGCCTGTTCGTCCATACCGAAATATTTATTGCAAAAGGCATTGAAGTCTTTTTTGGTTTGTTGATTAATTGCGCGAATTTGGCCATGAAACTGTTTTTGTTCACCCTGCGGTTTGGTTAGCCTTGGCAAATCGGCAAATTCAAAACCAGTCAGTGACTTGCGGACATCGTCAAATGATGTGCAATTTGAAACCGCTTTTTGAAGGGCTTCAATGGCTGCCAGCTGGTCAGTGAAAGCTTTTTCGTCCTTATCCAAGGCACCGCTTTGGGCCAATTTAATCATGTACTGATGATTGATTTTAAGTTTGGTGAATGCTTCAGCAATCTTTGGGGCAACGTTTTGTTGATAGAAATCACTGTCATACAATGGTTTGCCGCCAAGATCATAAAAATCGGTGACCGCATTCAGCCAACCATCCGGATCGTCGGTAACATTTGCGAACTCGTCCAATCGGTAAATCAGGTCGGCTAAGCCGTCGTCACTGCGGTCGTTGGAAAAGTTCTCCGTCAATCGGGCAAATGAGCCATCTTCATCGTTGCCATATAGGTCTTCTCGAACCGCTCCCCAAACTTGATCTTTTAGCAGCTGTTTTTCAGTATCGTCGGCCAAAATGCGGAAGTTGGGATCGATTCCCAAGAGATAGTAGTATCTGCCGACTAATTTCTGACAATAAGCGTCCATCGTCGTAATGTCGGCCACCGCGACTTTTTGGATTTGGGTGAGCAGCCGGCCCTTTTCGGCTTCAGCTGCCTGATTAAATTCTTCTCGGAGGGCTGCCTGTAGTCGTTGGCGCATTTCTTTGGCAGCGGCGTTGGTAAACGTCACCACCAGGAGTTGGTCGATGTCGACGTGCTGATTTTTGACCATGTCAATAATTCGATCGACCAACACCCGGGTCTTCCCGGATCCCGCAGAGGCGGAAACCAGGACATTGCCTGCCGGGCGGTCTTTAATTGCCTTTAGTTGATCAGGCGTGTATTCAAATGCCATCGGACTTTTCCTCCCCTAATTTTTTCTTAATATCCTCAATCGAATCACTGTTAACCGGCCGATACTGGTTACCCGGCAAAATTGGGTCAAAGTTCATGATTGATTTGTACGGGGTAAACTGCATCCCGGTGGTTTGACCCTGCTTAAACGGCCACAGTCGAACGTCACCGGCAAAAATCTTTTCTGCCGCATCGACAATAAGTTTCTCAGTGTGGGTGAGAAACGCATCTAACTGCAGTGGATTAATCAGTGATTTTTTACCCGTGTAGCCTTTGGCGGTCTTTCTAATTGGATAAATCGGTGAGTAGCCGCTATCCAGCTCCTCATCCAAATGATCAATCAAGCCGGACTCGTCAACCAAAATGCCGTTATAGCGATGCTTCTTTAACAAGGCATCGTCAAAGGTCACCTTTTGAAGGTCCTCGGGTTTGAAGACGGCATTATAAATGTGCAGGTACAACGCGCCGGCCAAGGCGACTTCCTTATCATCGGGATTAAGCCGTTCCAGATTGTGCTTTAACACGTCCAGATACGTCAACAGTTGCATCGAAGTTCCGTCATAAGCTGCATTGAAATCAAATTTGCGGTCAGAGGACTTGTAGTCAACGATTCCGAAGTAGCGTTTGTCCTTGGTGGTCATCGAATCAATTCGGTCAATTCTGCCCCGCACTTTAACCTGATGATCATCAGCCAAATCAAAGCTTAGACCATTGAGGGCCTGCTTTTGATTGGGCTGGCCAAAAATCAGTTCAGTATTTTGCGGCCGCATTGGCGTCAGTTTCTGTTGGTCACGCAAGGCTCGGATCATCTGCTGGATGGTTGCGGCTAACTGCATGGAAATATAATGCATCCGATTGGAACTGGTCAGCACAACGTAGTCAAAGTTTTGGGGATCATTGATGATTCGGTCGACGGTTTCTTTGACGAGGTCGCTCACATCTTGATCAGATAAGCTGGCCAAATCAATGTTTTGGGCATGAATCTGCTTAATAATCCGGTCCATGGCGTCATGATAAAAGGTCCCAGTCGATGCCGTCGACAGCTCAAACTTCGGTCGTTCCTGGAGTTTTAGCCCATATTTGAGGAAATATTCATAGGGGTTCTTATAGAAGGTTTCCAGCTGAGAAATCGAAATATTTAGTTCTGAACCGTATAGATCCGTGATGATTTCAGGTGCTAATGACTGCGGAACATTTGTGTAATTAATGCTTTTAAGCAGCTTGGACGTCTGCCGGCTGACTTCCGGATCCTGCTGCAGGTACTGCAAAATCACTGCCCAGCCGGCACTCAAGTCCTGCTGAACATCAAAGTTATTTTGAATGACCTGAATCAAATGGTGAAGTGTCCCGCTCTTGGTGCCCACGTATGGCATCACGTCGTGCTCATCATCGGGGATCGCCGGGTTGTTGACGATTTTGAGGTTAAAGAAATGCTGAATCCGTGAAACATAAGGTGAAAGTTTCACAGCAGATTCGTCGTTTAATTTGTTGGTGTAGGTGAAGATAAGCTTGTCCGAAGCGGTCATGAAGGCCAAATAGTTCAAGTACGGTTCAAAAGCCATTTGGACTTCGGCGGGATCATTTAAGTACTGATCGTCACTGAGGTTGCTTTGGAGTTGGTTGATGTCGTCATCGCCAAAGAGATTTTCATTGACTAGCCGATCCGGCATGTTGTCATCGTTAGCGCCGATCATGAACGTGACTCGATAATCATTCATCTGAACCATGCCGCTTTCAGAGACGCTCACCTGATCCAGCGTGGACGGAATTTGTGAATAGTCCGCTCCTTCAAAGCCGGCATAGATGAGTGACCAAAAATCGCCGGGCACAAACGGTTTGTCCCCCAGAATTTGGACACATTCGTCCAGCAGGGAACAAAATGTCCGCCAAACCTGCTCAATTTGGTTGGAACGATTGATATCGCCCTCGTCTGTTGCCGCATCCCGCCAGTCCTGGAGCCGGTCAACAACGCCGGCATCCACTAGAAACTGGTAGAGAATTTGAGCAGCTTCCTGGTTGGTTTTAGCTTTGAAAAATTGTTTGTAAAAATTGGGCAATAAATCTCGCACCATATGGCGGATGATATTGATCTTGCGGGAAATTTCCCGATCTTGGTCGGTGATCTTTGTGGTCTTCTGTTCTTCGTCGCTGTCCGGCAGCCAAACGTACTGCCAATCAGCCTTTTGCGTCCAGCGGGTGTCGGCGTAATCGTTTTTCAGCACCAAGTTGTCGGTCAAGGACACTGCTTGACGATAATCATCAATGGCCATCGGCTTGCCATCAATCATTGGTAGGACTAATTCAGATTTTAAGAACCGCATCACGTCATCATAGCGATAATTGCGGGTTCGATTTGGGTCGTAGATATCAAATAGCGCTGCTAATAGTTCCACCAGTGGATGGTCAGCCATTGACTGCTGAATATCCTTGAAATAGGGAATCTGCTGGGTGGTAAACACCGGCTCTAAAATATTTTGATAGGCGTCCAAATGGCGGGTCAAAATAAGAAAATCCGAGTATCGGTACTTGCCGGTGGCGACCATTTGATGAATCTTCGTGGCAACTTGGTCCAGTTCGGAGTAAAGGTTGTCAGCTTGATAAATTTGAACCGAGTTTGGGGAAATTTGGTCGGGCAGTTGGTGGTTTCCCAGACTGCTGGACGTAATCCAATAGGCCTCTAATTTTTGCATATCTTCATCAACCCGCGGCTGATCAGCCATGACGGCCTTTAAATAAGGCACCCGGTTGTCAGCGGCAAATCGATAGAGCTGATGGAACAATTTAGCCGGCTGAAAGAAAATATTCGGCTGTTCCGGCAGTTCAGTTGGGTATGGCCGGTCCAACGTCAATGACACCGTCACCGAAGCGGATTGGTTGATCAAGGTTTGCACCAAGCCGCATTCCTGGGCGGTGAATTTTGAAAAACCGTCAATATAGAAGTGATAACCACTTAAATCAATGTCCTGCAGTTTGCTGCTCAGCAGGTTCAAAACGGTGTGGCTGTCAAAATAATTCTCAGAAATGCGTTTGACATACTGGGAATAAATAATGGCAAAATCGTGGAGTTTATCACGCAGATCATTAGTAATCGTGCTGTCAGGCCGCTGCAGCATTTCCAAAAGATCTTCAGGCAAGACATTGCCGGCCTGCATCTCGGCAATTTGGGTAGCAATCTGATCAATAAACCCGGGATTATGAATTTCGTGGTCAAAGAGCACCAATCGATCGGCGTTATCAACAATAATTTGATACAGCAGCATATTGATACCGGCACTGCTGATCCGCTGCTTTTGATATTCCGGTGTGTTGCGCAAAAAGAACCACGCTAATCGGGTGAAGGATAACACCTGAACATCACTTTGAGCAGTGGTCATTTGGTTGGCGTCGCCAAGTTGTTTTAAAATACTGACTTCTGATTCAAACTTAATGTGGTTTGGAACCAAGTAGAAAAATTGGTCGTGGGGATTGTCTGATTTTTGCTGGCGCAGAATGTCGATCATTTTCGATTGATGGTCGACACCTGCTCGACCTAAGACAAACTGAAGGGTCACTGCTCTCACCTCTTTAAAATTACTTTAATTTTACCATAGTATATTCCTCATGTTTGATGAAGATTGACGATGATTTCTTAAGTGGAGGGAAACGCCAATCGCGCGCCCAGCAAGGGATTGGTTGGGTATCAAAATGATTTGTGAATTTCCGGAACATTATCATTGAACATTAACAAAAAGGGTCTATTATGAGGGTTGGATGTATCTTACATCCATCTATTTGACCTAAATGAAAGCTTTATGCTTGCATTGATCTTGTTAGAGAGCCTACCAGTGCATTCCACGATTAAGTATCGGAAGCAAGAATTTACGATCTACCCCCAATATATCTTTCAAGTTCAAATACTGATAGGCCCTACTCCTAATAACGCCCGGTGAAAACTGGGTGTACATAAAGAACAGAGTGCGAAACAAGCCGGTTAGCTTCGGAGCATTAATTTGATAACCAGTTTTGATGCGTATTTCGCATCGAAACTGGTTATCGAATTAAGCGGACGAAGCTGGCTTGTGTAGCACATTTCCACTAAATAAGAGTAAAGCTCCAAACTTTGATGCGCTCTTTGCCTCAAGACTCATTATTAGATAAAGCGAAACAATCTGGCCCGTCGGAACACACCTTTGCCAACTAACAGTCACACACCACAAACCAAAATACATCAAAGGAGGCAGCCAACACGGTTGCCTCCTTTAATAATGGTATCGATGCAAAGAACCTAAGCCCGCACCTTATTTTCTTCCATCACCTTATTGGTATAAAACTCCAAATCATCGACTGCCTGATCATCCTGATCTCCCTGAGCCGTTACAGCGTGGAGATTCTGCTGGGCAACCGCCCAATAAACCAGGTTGGTGGTAATCGGCAGAATGTCCCGAATGACGTGAAAGTCGAAATTATCGCCATTTGTGGATTTCATATTCAAAAAGTTATTCCAGTCGGTCACCATATTGACGCCACTGTGTTCTTTCTTCGAGACCGCAGAAATGATGACGAAGTGGGAATTGCGATTTGCTTCTTCCAACTGATTTTTTAGCTGTTCAATTTGTTCTGCTTCCAGTTTAATTGCCATTTTATCGCCCTCCCATCGGTGTTTGATCAATAATTCCAATTGAATGATTCATTAATTTTTGCTTGATCAGCATTTCATAAGCCAGCTTAGCAACCGCTTTTGGAGATACCGTTTTAGCCGGCATCGGCGTTCCTTCATTAAACAGTTCATAGTCGCTGGCCTGCTGGTCCTTTAATTGACCCATTCTAATTATAGAATACGCAATTTCGGATTCGTCGACAATCTTGATGGCATATCTTTGCTGTTTTATAAATTCTTGGGGGTCTTTCACGCCAGCATAAGTGACCGACTCACTCAACTCGTCATCAACACCGGCGTATGAGAGCATCACAATATCACTGATTGGCGGCTGAACCTCATCGACCGCCTCAAAGAGCGCTTCCACATAAAGGTCGGCGTCGTTGGGACCAACGGCGATGAAAAGCAGGTTGGTATTCGGCAAGGCTTGAGCATAGTCACTTGCTGATTCCAAATTACCCGAATAGACCTCGACAGAAATGTCGGAGCGTTGCTTAAGTAACGCGTTTAGTGGCGGCACCACGGGGCTATTTTGATTAATGATTAATAATTTTTTCAAATCGGTGGCTTCCTAATCTAAATGTTTTTCAAATTGTGCATAATGGACCATAATTAATGTGTACCATAATAACAATGGAAAATCAAAGGAGGACGTAAAAATGTCCCAAAAAGTTAAAATTGGTCAATCAGACGTTGTCAGCACCCCGTTAGGCTTTGGAACCAACGCTGTCGGCGGTCACAACCTGTTTCCTAATTTGGACGAACAGGCCGGCATGAATTCCGTTCGGGCGGCATTGGATAGTGGCATCACCATGCTGGATACCGCATTTGCCTATGGCTTCGGCCGCTCTGAAGAATTAATCGGCAAGGTGCTTAAAGACTATGACCGCTCAAAAGTCGTTGTGGCTACCAAAGGCGCCCAAATTGTGAACGGCGATCAGGTCACCATCAGTAACCGACCCGCTGATCTTGAGAAATTTGTGAAGGACAGCCTCAAACGGTTGAATACCGATTACCTCGACATCTTTTACATTCACTTCCCCGATGATCAAACACCGAAAGCAGAAGCCATCGGCAAGTTAGCCGAGCTGAAAAAGCAAGGACTCATCAAAGCGATTGGCGTTTCCAACTTCTCGCTGGAACAACTCAAAGAAGCTAACCAGAATCACGATGTTGATATTGTGGAAGACCAGTATAGCCTGGTTCATCGCGATGCCGAAAAAGAGCTGTTCCCGTATCTGGAGCAAGAACAGATTTCATTTGTGCCATTCTTCCCGCTGGCATCCGGTCTGCTAACTGGTAAATACGATGGTAGTCCGGTTAATTTTCCTGAAGATGACCTTCGAAGCGGCGACCCCAATTTTTCTGGCAGCCGCTTCCACGCCATCACAGAGTCAGTCAAGAACCTCCAACCAATTGCAGACAACCACGATGCCACGATTGCCCAGGTTGTCTTAGCTTGGTACATCAAGAATCCTGACATCAGCGTCGTCATCCCCGGTGCCAAAACGCCAGAGCAAGTCCGCAGCAATGCCAAAGCAATGAACGTTGCCCTGTCGGATCAGGAATACAATACGATTGATAACGCATTTAGATTCTAATCCACATCTAAACAGACATCGAGGCCACCAATGTTTAGCGCAAATTTCTTTGCAAACCGCTTCAATGGTCAGGCCTTGATATAGAATTTTTTTAAAATGCATTTGTGACCCCCGCTTAACGACAAATGGTATACTCAAGTTGGATCGGAGAGCGCTTACAATTAAGTTATGAGGGGGCCTCCTTTATGAACCGTTTAGATGGAAAAGTTGCAATTATTACTGGTGGTGTTAGTGGCTTTGGTTTGGCAGCTGCCAAATTATTTGTCCAAGAAGGTTCCAAGGTAACCATTACCGATGTCAATGATTCCAAGGCTGAACAAGCTTTAAATGAAATTGGCAAGGACAAGGCGATTTTTGTTCAACAAGATGTTTCCAAAGAAGCCGACTGGGATCCGGTTTTCCAAAAGACGATTGACCAGTTTGGCCCAGTCAATGTTCTGTTGAACAACGCCGGTATCTTAATTTTTGACGATGCTGAAAACGTCGACATGGATCAATGGCACAAGATTTTATCGGTTGACCTGGATGGTGTCATGCTTGGAGTTAAGTATGGCATCAAGTATATGAAGGAAAAAGGCGGATCGATCATCAACCTGGCATCAATTGCCAGCCTGATCGGGATCAGCAACCTTTATTCCTACAATGCAGCCAAAGGTGGTGTTCGACTCATCACGAAGTCGGCTGCGCTATACGCTGCTGAGAAGGATTATCCAATCCGGGTTAACTCGATTCACCCAGGGTATGCCCACACACCAATGGTTGATTCCTACCCTGAACTCAGACAAAAACTCGAGAGCCTTCACCCGATGAAACGACTGGCAGATCCAAAGGAAATTGCCAACATGGCCTTGTATCTGGCTTCGGATGAATCATCATTCTCGACTGGTTCCGAGTTCGTCGTTGACGGTGGTTATACAGCACAATAATTCATCATGGCTTGAGAAGTCCTGACTGGGGCGTGATGATTGGCACTGCTTAATAATCCAACTCAAAATATTGATTTTTATTAACTGCTCACGATGAATGTCGCGAGCAGTTTTTTACTAGGAAATTGGTGTAACCAGTTACATAAACATTCAGGCATAACGGTAAACATTTTATTGCTTTTTATTAATTTAATTCGTTTATTGAACCCTTTTAATGATAATGCTAAAATAAATATGTAATTTTTTATTCATACACGAACGATAGAAGGAGCTATTATATGTTAAATTCAATTGCCAAGTATTTCGAGTTTGATGAACGAAATACGAATTTCCGTAAAGAAATTATCGCCGGAATTACGACGTTTGTTTCAATGGTTTACATCTTGTTCGTTAACCCTAACGTTCTTGGAGTCAGTGGGATGGACAAAGGGGCCGTCTTCACCGCGACTGCCCTTGCTTCCGCATTTGGCTGTTTCATGATGGGCTTCATTGCCAACTACCCAATTGCGATTTCTGCCAGTCTGGGGATCAATGCCTTCTTTGCCTACTCAGTTGTGATTGGCATGAAGGTTTCATGGCAGACTGCTTTAGCCGGGGTCTTCGTTGCCTCAGTTATTTTCATGATTTTGACCGCTTTGAAGCTGCGTGAAAAAATCATCGATTCCATTCCAGCTGACTTGAAAGCTGCCATCGGTGGTGGGATTGGTTTATTCATTGCCTTTATCGGGCTGAGCGACGGTGGCTTGGTCACTGCCAACAAAGACACCTTGGTGAGCCTAGGATCGTTACACGTCGGGACAACTTGGCTGACGATCTTCGGTCTGTTAATCACCGTCGTTTTGATGAGCATGCGGATTCCAGGTGCCATCTTCATCGGAATGGTATTAAATGCCATTCTTGGAATGGTGACCGGGTTGATTCCATTACCACATCAATGGGTTTCTTCGATTCCCAGCTTAAAACCAACTTTTGGTGTTGCCTTGTCACACATTGGTGATATCAACTCGGTTCAGTTAGTCGTGGTCGTCTTAACGTTCCTGCTGGTAACCTTCTTTGATACCGCCGGTACGTTGGTTGGCTTGGCTGAACAAGCCGGATTTATCAAGAATAACAAAATTCCTCGAATCGGTCACGCATTAATTGCTGATTCTTCAACCATGTTAGTTGGATCTGTTCTGGGAACTTCCCCAATGGGCGCATTCGTTGAATCTTCAGCCGGAATCGCCGTTGGTGGTCGAACTGGATTTACTGCCGTCATCGTGGGAATTCTGTTCATTTTAGGTACTTTCTTCTCACCATTATTGACCGTTATCACCAGCCAAGTAACGGCACCAGCCTTGATTATCGTTGGTATTTTGATGGCTCAAGCACTGAAGAGTGTTCACTGGGAACAATTTGAAATTGCCGCCCCAGCATTCATCACACTTGTCGGCATGCCATTAACCTACAGTATCGCCGATGGGATTGCCCTTGGATTTATTACCTACCCAATCACGATGATCGCCGCTCGTCGTGGCAAAGAAGTCAGCGCCATGATGTATGGATTGGCAGTTGTGTTTGTGATCTTCCTTTGGATACTCAACAATTAGAGCGCGACAAGGTCTGAAAGAAACACTTAAAGAATCTGACAAACATATTCTCTTGCGCCAAATTCAACTCTTCGGGCCAAACCCATTTTGACCTCACACCCCAAAAGCGGTAAGGTATAAAGGTTGTTTAACAACTGAATATTTAACAAGGAAGGAATTTGTTATGAATTCTAAGACTAATTTGTTTGGCATCAGCAACGTTCGTGACCTCACGAAAGCCGCTGTTGTATCTGCACTCTACATCGTGATCACGATGGTCTTTGCAGCCTTGAGTTTTGGCCCAATTCAATTCCGCTTTTCAGAAGGTTTGAATAACCTTGCTGTCTTCAATAAGCGTTACGTTGTGGCGATCACGCTGGGATGCTTCATTTCGAATATGATGTCGTCACTCGGACCACTGGATATGGTTGTCGGAACTGGTGAAACGCTGATTGCGCTGTTGACCATCAACATCGTCACCCGGTTCATCAAGTCACTGCCATTGAAGCTGGTTGCATCCGTTTTGATCGGAACCTTTTACATGTTCATCGTGGCTGCAGAAATTGCTTATCTCGGAAACACCGCCTTTTGGCCGACCTTCTGGGGTGCATATCTGACCACTGCCATCGGTGAGTTTGTGACTATGACGATTGGTGCTGTGTTGGTTTACATCATCAGTTTGAGATATGATTTGAATAAGTAAATATGAAAACCGCAATCAGAAATTCTGGTTGCGGTTTTTTAGATAACCGAATCGTTTACCTCCTGTCCAAAATATCTTAAAATATAGTTGTGAATATAATCACAATTTTTATTTAGGAGGTTCCATCATGACAGAATTATTTGCAAGTCCCAACACCTATATCCAAGGTCCCGGCGAGCTGTTCAAGAGCGCCGGATATATTGAAAAGTATGGCAAAAAAGTTCTCTTGCTGTCTGATCCGACAGTGTTAAAAATTGTTGGTAACGACTTTAACGATTATCTTCAAAATAATGGCTTCGACGTCACCCTTGCCCAGTTCGAGGGTGAGGCTTCCGAATCCGAAATTAATCGGGTGACTGAGATTGGTAAATCCAACCAAGACCAGATCATCATTGGTTTAGGCGGTGGGAAGACTGCCGACTCAGCCAAGGCAATTGCCGACAACCTCGACATTGCTGCGATGATCGCCCCAACCATCGCGTCAACAGATGCCCCCTGCTCACGATTGTCAGTTATCTATACCGATGATGGGGCGTTCGACCATTACCGCTTTTACAAGAAGAATCCCGAAATTGTCCTCCTCGACACCAAGGTCATCGCTGGCGGTCCGGTTCACCTACTGATTTCCGGAATCGCCGATGCGTTGGCCACAAACGTTGAAGCCACCGACGTTCGTGCTGCCAATGCCGATAACATGTTGGGCGCCAAGCAAACCATCGTTGCCGGCGCGATTGGCCAAGCCTGTGAGGATAATTTGTTTGAATACGCCGACCTAGCGATTGCCGCTAACAAGGCCCACGTCGCCACGCCAGCTTTGGACCACATCGTTGAGGCCAACACCCTTCTCAGTGGTTTGGGCTTCGAAAGCGGCGGCCTGGCAGCTGCTCACGCCATTCACAACGGCTTCACCGCTTTGACCGGCGACATCCATCACCTCACCCATGGTGAGAAGGTGGCATATGGCACATTGGTCGAATTGATTTTAGACGGCAGTGATCACGCCCGGTTCGAGAAATTCCTGAAATTTGACCTCAAACTTGGCTTGCCGACCACTCTGGCCAATTTGCATTTAGAGTCGGCTTCAGATGAGGACCTGATGAAGGTAGCTACCCAAGCTTGCGATGAGAACGACACGATGAAATGCATGCCAACCGACATTACGCCGGAAGACGTCTTCGCGGCCATCAAGGCAGTCGACGAGTATAGTAAAGACTTTCAGAATCAATAACCAGTTGGTTCAACCCGATTTTTGAACTTATAATGTACGCAAAGACAGCGGCTATCCCATTCTCGGAATAGCCGCTGTCTTTGTTTAAATGGCCCAGATGAGCCAATATTAAGATCGATTTATTTTGTCTCAGTCGTCACAATAATGCGGCCGTCATGCTTTTTGCTCAATAACTCGTGTCCTTGGATGACACCGGCGACGGTAAATGGCAGTTCATAACCAATTCGAATTGAGAGCTTCTTCTCTGCCATCAATTTCAACAGTGCGGTCAAAGCTTCGGCATCCGAAATTGCCTTTGTCGGCATAATCGGCTTGAACTGGAACTGCTTATTGGATAACGGCTCATCCCCGCCAACCGTTGTGATGATGCCATTTTCTTTCACAATCCGGGCATCGCTGTCACTATCGGCACCATTCAAGGCCGAATTGATCACCACGTCTGCCCGGTTGGCGAGAACCAGTGCCGGGTCCTGCTTGTTATATGAGACGTACTCGTCAACTCCCAGCGATTTAACGTAGGCTTCGTTCTTGCTGGCACCGATACCGATGACGGTTGCGCCCAAATTAAGCGCTAACTGCGCAGCCAGCGAACCGACGCCGCCTGAAGCACCGCGAACCACCACCGTTTGGCCGGCCTTGACTTCACCAAAGTAATAAACTGCTTTGTAGGCGGTAATCCCTGGGGTGACAATCCCGGCAGCTTCCGCAAACGAAACCCCATCGGGAATCTTGACGGTTCGAGCAGCGGTGGCATAAGCGTATTCAGCGTAAGCCCCATGGCCATGGGCAACTACTCGATCACCAACTTGGAAGCCATCCACATTGGCACCAAGCTTGGCAACCGTTCCGGCAACATCCCGACCAGGAATTACCTGATGAGTAGTCGCCTTATATTCCCCAGCCCGCATCGATTTTTCAAAATTATTCAGGTTAAAGGCCTTGGTCTGAATCAAAATCTGATCGTCGGAAATTTCCGGGGTCGGCACCTCGTATTCTTCAAAAACGTCCGCAGCCCCGTTATGATCGTATCCAAATGCTTTCATCACTAGCACTCCTATCCCTATATCCCATATTGTTTAATAAAATTGTAAGGGTTATCAATTTGGTTATCAAACAAAAGGCTCTTCTGCGATCAAAACGCCTCGTGCCCCACTCTCAAAAATAGGACCCAACCACCCTCTAGGTGATCGGATCCTATCTGAAACATGTTGTCTGAAAGGCATTCGAACCAATCATTGACCAATTCATGGTCGGTATTCGTATCATTTAAATATCTTCTGCAGGGTGGAACGGCAGACTACTCGGATCTAAGCTCGCTGGCTTAGTACCTACATTATTTTCGGAAATCCCTCGTCTGTCTTGCAGGTGATTAGTTCATTCACCTTTCACCATTATTATATAATTTATAAGTTAGCGGTACAACCAATCCGTCTTCAAAATTATTCCTGCAAGTCGCGGAAGATTTCCTGCATTTTGCTTTCAATGTCGAATAATTCACTGGCATATTCCTTGAGATTACCGGTGTGCTGTTCAACTTTTTCTTCCGGGACATCCGTCTTATAACGTAACTTGTGTTCCAAGCTGGCCCACATATCCATCCCGATCGTTCTTAACTGAACCTCGATTGGAACATCAAACACACCGTTGGATTGAAAGACCGGCACCGACACCACCAAATGCAGGCTGCGATAGCCACTGGGTTTGGGATCCTTGATGTAGTCCTTGCGTTTGATCAAGGTTACATCGGATTGCTGAGTCAGGGCGTCTTCAACCCGATAAACGTCATCGATGTAGTTGGTAATCACCCGAATGCCGCCAACGTCTAAAATTTTGTGATGAATGGTATCCATGTTGAGTGGATAGCCTTTTCGCTGAATTTTACCCACCAAACTGCGGACACTTTTCATCCGTTCTTCCATATGATGAATCGGGTTATGGTCATAATTCATTGAATACTCTTCGTCCAGGTTCTCCAGCTTAGTGCCAATCTCGTTAACCCCCGAGTGCCGCAATTGGTAGATTTGGGCTAATTCTTTGAGATCGCCAATCTCGCTTTTCATGGGCAATTTATCCAACTCTTTCATAATCTGCTTAACATCCATGAAATTACTACGTTCTAGTATCATATTTGATTCCACCTTACACTTTCAAAATGTTACAAAATTGGTGACAGCAGCCTACTAAACGTCTGCTTAAACTTCAGCCACAGCGACTGTTGCTCAAATTTTTCCGGGGTCTGCAATTCACTAACATCAATATCATTTAAGAAGATGTCACGCAAATCGGCCGAGAACTTCTGATCATAAATAAACGCATTGATCTCAAAGTTTAATTTAAAGCTGCGATAATCCAGGTTCGCTGAACCAACCGAAGAAATCTTGTCGTCAATCACCATCGTTTTGGCATGAATGAAGCCATCGCCATAATAGTAAATTTTAACGCCTTCCTCAGCCAGTTGGCGGGCATAATACTGAGTCGCCCGGTAGACAAATGGATGATCGGGCATGCTTGGCACCATAATCCGCACGTCAACGCCGGACATAGCCGCAATCCGCAGGGCATCCATCATACTATCGTCTGGAATCAGGTAGGGAGATTGAATCCAACAGTAATCTTTGGCCATGGTAATCAGCTTAATATAACCCATTTTGATCTGTTGCAAATCCGAATCCGGTCCGCTGGAGACAATCTGCATATTGACATTTCCTTTAGTAGTCGTAACCGGGAAGTATTTGGGTTCAACTTGATCCTCATCGATTTGATCCCGGGGACTGGTGGCGTTCCAATCCAGAATGAACCGGGCTTGTAGTCCGAAGACCCCCGACCCAATAATGCGAATGTGGGTATCCCGCCAATTGCCGAATTTTTTCTTGCGGCCCAAATACTGGTCACCAATGTTGAAGCCACCAGTATAGCCAATAGTTCCGTCAATGACAATAATCTTTCTGTGATCACGGAAGTTAATCCGGAAATCCAAGAGAACTGAGCGGGTGTTCAAGAATGGAAAGGCCTTGCCACCGGCATCAACCAGAGGCTGGAAGAACTTCCGGGTTGTGCCCATCGAGCCCCAGGAATCATAAATCACCCGGACTTCAACGCCTTCATGGGCTTTTTTAACTAACAGGTTTAAAATTTCATTTCCGATCTGATCATTGTAAAAAGTATAGAATTCAATATGAATACTCTTTTTGGCAGCTTCAATGTCACCGATGACTTTATGAAATAAGCTGTTGCCGTCAGTAAAAATATGAACTTTATTTTGACGAGACAAAAAAGCGTGATCGGTTGTCATGAACATATCAACAGCGGTCTTGGCCTCGGTAACGACTTCATCGGCCGGTGTCTTTTCATCATGGCCCAATTGTTTTCGCTGTTCGTTAAGTCGCTCATCTAACTGCATCTGAACGTGTTTATGTAATTTAAACAACCGATTCTTAGGTAATTTTCGACCCAGAAAGGCATAAGCAATAAAGCCGACCAGCGGTAAAAAGACCAGCACTAACAGCCAAGCCCAAATCGCGGCAATATCGCGTTTCTCCCTAAATACCGTGAAGATCGCCAAAATTGCGTTAATGACGACAATTACATTAAATACCATCGACCAATCAATAGTCATTTTTTCCTCCCCGCAGCCACTTTTAGGCTAAAATAAGAATGCATACTGTAAGTATACTAGAAAGAAGCGGAAAAATTATGGATTTATTCAATTTTCTTATTGCGGGCCTCCATGGGGTCCACTCAATTCGTTTTATTCACTTCATCTTCAATGAACAACCGCTCCTTGGCATCGGGCTGATCGTGGCCTTGGTGCTGTATATGATTTATCGTTATATGAACCGATAATACCCATTTGGAAATCCGATTAAGCAATTGCCTTTTAGAGAACGGATTCCCTAATTCATTTATGAAACACAAATAGGCCTAAGCCACGAAGGCTTGGGCCTATTTGACGCATACCTGCTTCAGCACTTGGGGTGTAAGGCGAACGCTGGCACACAGTGACTTAATGCAATAAGGGCGTAACAAAATACTAAGTGATCATGATAACTTTTCAAATTATTTTGAAAGCGGTACCATATCTTTAATATAAACTTCTGGGCAAGCAACCACACTGTTAAAACCAATTTGGTTTTAATGACCTACCCCTTTTTGCCGATATTCGGCCGGCGTCACTCCAAAAATTTTCTTGAAGTTCTTGTAAAAATGACTCACATCGGTGTAGCCAACCTTATCAATAATTTCTTCAATACTCATCTTAGTTGAGATCAGTAACTTTGCTGCCTCACGCATTTTAATATCTCTGAGAAGCTGAGAGAAGGAATACCCAGTTTCCCGTTTGATAAATCGACTGATATAGCCTTCACTCAAATTGAAATGTTGAGCGAGACTTTCCAAGTTCACATCTTTGCGGTTGACACGAATATACTGAATAATGTTTGAAACCGGCTGCTCGTCAATGTTGCCTTCAAGAATTGTGGCATCGTCAGCGTGATTGCGAATAATCTGACCGAACAACAACAGGACGTAACTGTTCAGGATGATTTGAGATCCATGCATGGATGCTTGAGACTCCATGTACAAGCCAAAAATGATGTGTTCAATCTCCTTGTCATTATCACAATGAACCAACACCAACTGAGAGAACTCCCGACGATACAGCATTCTCAAAAAGAAGTTGGAAATATCATTTTGCTCCATTAGCAGAGGAGAAAATGCATCCTCGAACGATGATCGCCGCATAATAATGTTAACCACAATATCGTCGTCAGCATTACAGAAAAACGCCTGTTTGAGGTTTGGGGGAACAATGACCAGGTCTCCCTGTTCCAAATCATAGGTTTTACCGTTCAGGAAAAACTTGCAATGCCCATTGAGGACATAGGAGATTTTTACGAACTCCAAAGTATGTTCCATAATCGGCAGATAACGCAAATGCTTAAAAACAACAATTTCAGAATTTAAATGGGGGTGGATAGATCAGCTTGGAATTGGAATTGCCATTTTGCTCAGGATGAATCACAGTCTGTGAAAAGAATTCACTCTCGAAGAACCGCGGACGAATGTCAGAAAGTGGTTGATCTGGAAATTTCACAGGATTCTTCATCTTTGCTCGATACTGATCCGCAAAAGCTTGCCAAGTTGAAACCGGCTTAAAATTGTCATATGGATTGGCGACATACAACTTCTTATACTCAATTTCAGCGGTTTCAAGTTTCATTAATGAATTTAAACTTGGAGAGTTCAATACTTTCACTTCCTTGACCAGACAAACAATGACCGGTGACAACAGTCCGTCGTCCCAGTCGATCGTTTGCAACTATTTAAGATGCTTGGTAATCAAAACTATTTTCATAGTGTCCATCCCTGAGTTCAACTGTGTCATAGCCTGGAATGTCGACTTTTGCAGTGGCGCCATACGGAACGTCAACGGAAACCGACAGCTTGCCGTCAGTGTAATTCCATTCAACCTTGGCTGTTCCAAATGGGGTTTCGTGTGAAGCCTTGGCAGACGTTAAGTTACCACCCGGACGAGGGGCAACTTCGAACTGGTGCCAAGCCGGGGCAGTCGGCTTAAGACCACCAACCGTTGCATGAATCCAATCCGCAACTGAGCCAAGTGAATAGTGGTTAAACGACGTCATTACACCAGGGTTAACCGAGCCATCGGGCAGCATTGAGTCCCAACGTTCCCAAGTAGTGGTGCCACCCATTTTGACTTGATACATCCAGCTTGGGCATTCTTCAGACAGGAACAATTGATAAGCCTCATCCATATGACCTGTCTCAGTCAATGCAGGCAGGATGTAAGGGGTTCCAGCAAAGCCTGTGCCAATTTTACCATGAGCGCGACGAACAAGTAATGCCAACCTGTGACCGGCAAATTCTTTAATCTCTGGATCGTCATCCACCAACCCAAAGGCAATTGCCAGTGCATAGGCACATTGCGTGTCTGAAGTCATGATACCCTTGTCGTTAAAGAATCGCTTCTTAAATCCAAGATGAACATGCTTGGCTAATTTGGTATATTCATCGGCCTCATCATCCTTACCAAGTTCGTGACCCATTTTAACAAACATGTCACAACTATTGGCATAAAATGCGGTTGCGACTAGATTCTTTTCCGTCATGGCTTTTACTGGATCATCCGCTGGTGCCGTGGGATCCAGCCAGTCACCAAGTTGTCCCAGTGAGTATGCCGGCTTACGGTCCCAAACACCATCCTCTGAAAGGTAACCTTTAACCTCATCGATCCAACCTTTAGCAGTTTCATACTGCTTGGCAAGCATCTCTTTATCACCACTTGCCATGTAAATTGCCCAAGGAACTCGAACAGCAGAATCACCCCAAATGGCAATGCCTTGCGGTTCAGTCCATTCAGCAAATGGAATAAATGGGACATAAAACGGTACTGTTCCCAATCGCTTTTGTTCATGTGAAACATCTTGAAGCCAGCTGCTCAAGAAACCTTCAACGTCGTAGAAATATGCGGCTGTGGGGCTGAACAGTGAGATATCGCCAGTCCAACCTAAACGCTCATCACGTTGCGGGCAGTCAGTCGGCAAGGAAACAAAGTTTGATCGCATTGACCAAAGCGCATTGTCATCAAGCCGGTTCACATTCTCATTAGAGGATTCAAAAGTCCCGGTTTGCAACATATCTGAGAAGTAGACTTTACACTGCATATCATCGGCAGTCAGTTCACCGCGCCAACCACGGATTTCGGCATATCTAAATCCGTGGGTGGCAAAGCGGGCTTCAAAGTGTGCATCCGACCCGTTTGAAATGTATTGATCAATTTGTTGACCTCGACGGAGTGGCCGAGTGGAAAGTGACCCGTCACTTTCCAATACTTCGGCGTGCTGGAGTTCAATCACATCGCCATCCTGCGCGTTGGTAATATGCAGATCAATCCGTTGAGTACAGTTTTGACCAAAGTCGACTTGCCAATCAGCCTTGCCATCATACTCGCGAATTTTTTTGATTGAAATCGGCTTGTTAACCATGTTGGCACGGACTGGTGGCAGGATTGGAAACTCCATCTTCCGTCGATCAAACGGAATTTGGGCAACTGGCAGCCAATCGGCATCATCATATCCTGGTTGGTCAAAACCGTCCTTCTCAAGATGCGAATCATAAGTCTCACCTTCACACAAGTCAGACTGGGTGATTGGCCCCTTGGTCACTTTCCATAATCCATCATGTGAATTAGAGAAAATCTGCTCGCTGGTGCCGTCAGGATAAGTCACTTCCAGCTGCGCGAAGACACCAATCTTGTCTCCATAGACGTTCGCCTTACCGCCTTTGAAACCAATCCGGCCGCGATACCAGCCATCACCCAAGTAAAAGCCAAACGCATTTTGACCGGCTTTCAAGTCGCCCACCAAGTCGTAAGTCCAGCATTCCAGACGATCATCGTAGGCTGTCCAGCCTGGGGTTAAGATGTCTTTGCCAATTTGTTTGCCATTCACATGACCTTCAACCAGACCAAGTGCAGAAAGGTAAAGTCGTGCATATACTGGCGTGTCTTTAAGCGTAAACTCATTGCGAACCAGTGGTAAATGACGATGGTCAGTTTCTGCTTCCGGCCAGCTCGGACCAACAAAGCTTGATTGGAGTTCCCAGTATTCAAGAATTCCTTCATCAAATTTAAGGGTTTGTGACCAGTCCCCTTTGGTATCACCATCAACCAGACGGGCCTTTACTTCAACCTGTTCTCTAGAAACCAATGGATCCAATGGCCAGGCAAACAAAACGTTGTTAACCGGTTCGGTAACAATTGATTCAACTGTCCCAGCTTGACCTGGCATATGCCGGGTAATTTGGAGTTCGACCTCATCTGAATCAGCCACATGGCCATCATACTTCCATGAAATCCGCGGAGTAGCGGTTCTAATGGCTAATACATCGCCGTGATAGTGTTCAACTTGTAAATCATATGGTGCTTTTGCATTAACAATCACAGACATTCTAAAAATCCTTCTCTCTTATCAGATTCTGTTTTGACATTAACTAACTCAATTATTTTTCAATTCCATACTTGCGCTGCAGACGAATCATAATTGCACCAGCAATGAAGCTGACAACGACGACTCCGGCAAAGCACCACATGGTAATTTTGATGACCCCTGGTAAAACGAGGGCTGGGGTAACGAAAGCAAATAGTGCACAAACAACCCGTGATGTTCCGTTGATAATTCCTTGAATTGAAGAACGAACCTCAACCGGGAATGACTCTTGCGTCCAAACTTTATACAAAGCTTCACCAGCCATTGGACTACCAATGTTGTAGAAACCGATCGCAACGATGATTGCGATTAAGCTACCGCCACCCATTGTCATTCCAACCATGGCAAGGAACATAATAACGGCACCAATTACAAACCCCGTATTACGGTATTTGCTTCCGGCAATGGATGAGAAGACAGCACTGACAACTAACGCAATCACGTTTAGAACGATTCCGGCACCGGTTGCCAAACTTTGTGAGGCATTGGCCTTGACCATCATGAAGGTCTGGAATTGACCCCAGGTATTTGCAAGCAGGTTCCAACCAATGTAGAAGATCAAAATTGCAATGAAGAAGTACAAGAACTTTTTGTTTTCGCCAAACAAAATCTTAGTAACTGATTTAGTCGCAACTTCTTTACTGTTCTTGCGATTTTCTTCGTAACGAGCTGTTCCTTCGTCATGGAGTTCTTTGAATTTGCTTGACATCGTCCGCCACAACCAAGTGATGATTGCGAAAATAACCAACAGTCCAAAGACGATTCGAGCCCCGGTGGCACCGGTCAAAACGGCGAAGGCACCAATATATGAAATAAAGATGCCGGCCTGCCAAAAGATTTGCGTTGATGACACCAATTTTGCTGAAGTTTTAGCATCAGGCGAATCTCTTGAAACTACTGTCAAAGAAATCGGTAAGTCGGTTCCTGAGGCAATCCCTGTAATGACGACCCCAATTAATAACGTGATGTAATTCGGGGCAAATACAGCGATTCCAGCACCGATTGCGTAGAACAAATTGATCCAGTTAAAGACTTTAATCAGACCAATTGATTCAGCAATCCGGCCGCCAAACAACGATCCAAAAGCGATGGCAAATGTCAACGCACCGGAAATGATCCCGACTTGACCATTTGTCAATCCCAATCCGGATTGCCACACCGAAATGGTAGCAGCCAACCCCACAATAATGCCTGAACCAAGCATCGAACCAATCCCGGCGGCATACGCCAGGGGACGGTAATATGAAATGTCTTTTGTTTCCATAGTTAATGAGTCTCCTTATTTGCTGCTAAATTTTGATTGTATTTTGGATCCAGTTTGCGAGAACTGTATACTGGATCGGGAATATCATGATGGGCAATAAAGCGCATAACGAGTTCTGCAGATAACCAGCAAATCCCTAGTGACCCAACCAATAGCCAAATTAATAATGTTGGTGAATAGGCCATGATTGCGGGTGTGACGAACGAAAAGACTGCTGTAACTGCGCGAACAATTGAATAGCTAATACCGGTTACGCTTGCCCGAACATGTACTGGATATAATGACTGACTCCAGATTTTGAATAAGGGTTCACCATGAAGCATGTTGGCACAGCAGTAAACAAAATATGAAATGGTGAAAATCCACCAAACACCACCGAACACTGCTGAGAGAACAAATGATAAGATACACAGAATTAGACCGACCCTAGTCATAATGTAACGGTACTTCGTGTCAGCAAACTTCATGTAGATGCCGTAGAGGACAAATGCCCCCAAGATGTTGGCAAAGAATGCACACAAAGTGGAAAATTGCTGGCTGCGACCATCGACGGTCACCAAAAAGTAGTTCAGAAATGATCCCCAGGTGTTAGCCGGAATATTCCAAAAAAGATAGAAACCAGTCAGCCCAATCATTGGCACAAAGTGCCTTGGCATAGCGATGAGTTTTCGGAAAGGAATTTTTTCTGCGGCAACTTCTTCCTCAGTAGAAGCCCGTCTTTCAACTGGGACAACCATTTGAGTCTCCAGATTATGAAACTTCGGTGAAAGGGCACGGATTCCCCAAGTTACTAACGCGACCACTGCCAGCCAGGCAAACAGGATTCTGGAACTCATATAGCCCATGTCAGCT
Organism: Lentilactobacillus buchneri; assembly: GCF_018314255.1. NCBI lineage: Bacteria > Bacillati > Bacillota > Bacilli > Lactobacillales > Lactobacillaceae > Lentilactobacillus > Lentilactobacillus buchneri. The sequence continues at coordinate 1,420,057 of NZ_CP073066.1, read as the reverse complement.
GTCAAGAAGCCCAATCCTTGAGAAAGAACAATTCCGCCCAACCAATAAATTTCGGTTGAAGCAATCACCTTACCGTACTGATCAGGTTCTGTTCGTTCCGAAATAACTGCCAAGGAAGTCGGTAAGTCGGCCCCTGAGGCAACCCCGGCGATAAACAAACCAACCACAATCATTGGCAGATTTGGCGCCAAGGCGACTAATAATGTTCCAAGGGCAACGAATAAAATATCTAGATTGAAGACGGTGACCCGGCCAAACTTATCAGAGAGATAACCCCCAACCGCCGACCCCAAGGCAACAGACAATGTTACCAATGTACTAAGTGCGCCAACCCACCACGCGTTCAAGCCGAACTGGGTTTTCCACATTGCCAGCACAATTCCAGTCGTTACCAAAATGCTTGCGTCAAGATATGAGGCAATACTTGCGTTCATCGTCAACATCCATCCAGATCTTGATCGAGACTTCATAAAATACCTCCATTCTTATAATCAATAATATGTGGAACCGCTTTCGTAAACGTTTACAGGTATTAGGATATGCTCGGGATGACCATTCAACAACGTTTCAACTTATTGGCTTTTTATGACATGCAAATAAAGCCACTCTTCATCCGGATACATACATGTACGCTGGACCTGCATCCTTGAGACAAAAAAACGGAACCAGTCAACGGCAAATGTTTGTCGTTAATTAGTTCCGTTTTTTTAATTGATATTTATTTGAGTGTCGCCGCAATCAGCAGCATCATCGGCCGCCTTAATTCATCACGCATCTCTTGGCTCTCTGCCAACATTTTATGAGTGGGAGTCGGTTCAACGATTTGATCTAAATTAAAGCCTCGGTTCAGCAATGTGTTCAAGTAAGTGGTTAACGTGCGGTGATATTTCTCAACTGGATAGCCGAGAAAATCCGTGGTCCGTTTGGATTCGTCAAAGTAGCGATCCACCGGCCAATACCTTGGCCGGCCATCGTCTCCGAGGATCCATTCCTCGTGACCTTCTGCGGTGAAGATGGGATGTTCAACACTGATGATCAATTTACCGCCGGGAGTCAGCTTATCCTTAATCAAGTCAATCAATCCGGCATAATCCTTGATATAATGAATCGCCAGCGAACTAATCACCACGTCAAAACTGCCGGCAAGCTGATTAATCGCCATCATATCCAATACTTGATAATGAATTTGGGCTTGGTCGGTCATTGATTTGGCTTTTTGAATCATTTTGGTGGATGCATCGATTCCAACGACTTCACTGGCGCCATGATCAGCGGCGTATCGACAGTGCCAACCGTACCCACAGCCCAAGTCGAGCACGCGTTTGCCATGAAAATCCGGGAATAGTTTTCTCAGTTCATGCCACTCGCCGGCTGCATTCAGGCCATCCTTTGACCGGTTCATCTGGCTGTACGCTTGAAAAAATGCTGCATCATCATAAATATCTGACATCGTCAATCTCCTACTTATCGATAAAGTTCCGGCCGCCGATCCTCAAATACCGGCATAAATCCGCGGGCATCGTCAGTTTCTTTGGTGTCAATCGTGAATACTTTTAATTGAGGATGATCGTCTAAAGTCACAATTTCATCCCCCATTGGATTATAAATGCCTGAATGGCCGCCAAATGGATTGTCCGGATCACTGCCGACCCGATTAACAGCAACCACAAAGCTTTGGTTTTCAATTGCCCGAGCTGCCAGTAATCGGCGCCACTGCGGGATTCGTGAAGTCGGCCACTCGGCAGGCACGAACAGAATGCGACTATCGTCAAGACTCAAAGTCCGCAGCCATTCCGGGAACCGAATGTCGTAGCAGATCACACTGGCCGCATCGATCCCTTTGATTTGAAAATGATTTTCTTCAACCCCGGATGCCAAATACTCATCCTCATGCATCAAACCAAAAAGATGAACTTTGTCGTAAGTTGTCAGCAGTTTGCCGTCAAGTCCAAAGATATAAGTTGTATTGTAGAACGCACCATTCTTTTCAGTTGAGACCGAACCGCCATGAATGGTCATTTGATACTTCTTGGCCAATTTCCCCAATAAAGCCTGTGTCCGCTGGCCGTTCTTATCGGCCACCTGACCTAGACGGGTCAAATCGTACCCGGTATTCCACATTTCTGGAAAAACAACAATATCTGCGCTTTGTTCGGCAGCTTTTTGAACATTTGGTTCGATTTGGGCGAAATTTTCGTCTGGATCACCGAATGTAATATCAAGCTGTGCCAATGCAATTTTGATCTTCATGTGACCGTCTCCCTGCATTTTTGAAAATTATACAACAAAAAAGCACATTCACCAATCACTGGCAATGCGCTTTGACGACGTTACATAATTGCGGTGATTGCGGCGATCAATCCAAATATGACACCGGGCACATCTGCCACAATTAAAATCCAATCCCGCTTTGGCTTGACCCAACCGTAGGCAACCCACAATGCCGCGTTAATCGAGGCACAGAAAGGCTGAATAAATGACGTCGGTTGGCCGTTCAAATTTTGCAGGATCTCTCCTATGTATGAGATATACATAATCATATTGGCGATGGTTGCGATATCGCCAATGACTTTCTCCTCACTGAATACATGGTTACTCTCGTGTAGTTGATGACCACCAGGGTGACTCAACTGGTTTTGCACACTAATCCCTCCAATTTCTCTTGGTTCAGTGATACCATACTCACCAAGAGAATGCTAGACGTTGTCGAGATTAAATTGAACAATTTGCGTAATCAGATCTTCTGGCAAGGGCTGGTCGACCGGCAGTTGGATGGCGCCGATACTTGTCTTGTAGCCTTCCAACTGATCTTTAAAGACATTGATGGCCTTTGGGCCGGGATAAATTCCGATGTGATTCTTAAAATTTGCGAAGTGAATAATGTTTTTGTGGTAATGAAACGTCGGCATCCCATATGAAATTTTTTCATCGTAGCCTGCTGGCATTTGTTTTTGGATAATTTCATACAGTTGCAAAAGCTTCTCTTGCCTTGCTGTTGGCTGGTTTTCAATATATTCCCGTACTAATTTTTCCATTGACCTGACCCCCTTGAGAAAAATTGTTTTGATCTTTTTGATTAAAATCTGTTGACATTTACATTATAAGGCTCTAATATACAAAGCAACAATTAATTCGTCCATAAAACCGATGAAGTGGAGATCAAGATCATTGTGCACGCAAAGAGAGTTGCCGCAGCTGAGAGTGCAATCGAACGCAGATGATTAAATGGACCACTGAGGGTTCTTCCGAAAGTTCGCGAGTACGGAGAAACGTGTTGGTATACGTCAGTTGCCGGAGGGATGTTAGTCCCTTGCTAAGAGTGATTAATTGGGGAACTTAACAGATGTTTTTTATCTACCCTGATTAATTGAACTAAGGTGGCACCGCGGAATAATCCGTCCTTAACAATCAACTTTTGTTATGGACGGATTATTTTTTTATCTAAATTGACGGAGGTCACACTTATGAAAATGGAAATTAAACGATGGCAAATCATAGAGTGAATTTCAACTACTTATTTCGAAACTACTATATGAAAATATTCGGAGGAATTTATCATGATAAAACAAGCCATTGAAAAAGTTGTTAACCACGAAGATCTTACATTTGACGAAAGCCAATCCGTTCTCGATGAAATTATGAACGGTGAAACATCCGAAATTGAAACTGCCAGCCTCTTAACTGCATTAACGGCTAAGAATCCGACCATCGACGAAATTGCCGGGGCTGCATCATCCATGCGAAATCACGCTTTGAAGTTCCCCGAAGCCGGTAACGTCTTGGAAATCGTTGGGACTGGCGGCGACAAAGCCAACACCTTCAACATTTCCACCACCAGCGCAATTGTCGTTGCCGCTGCCGGAACCAAAGTCGCCAAACATGGTAACCGGGCCGCATCATCCAAGAGCGGGGCTGCCGACGTCTTCGAAGCACTGGGCTTAGACATCAACGAAGATCCGGCCACCAGTTTCCAAAGCTTGCAGGACAACAACCTCTGCTTCTTATTTGCCCAGGAATACCACAAATCAATGAAGTACGTTGCGCCCGTCCGTAAACAATTAGGGATTCGCACGATCTTCAACATCCTCGGACCGCTGGCCAACCCAGCTCACCCAACCAGCCAACTGTTAGGCGTCTACGATGAAGACCTGCTTGAACCACTGGCCAATGTTTTAAAGAAATTAGGCGTCAAAAACGCCATGGTGATTCACGGCCGGGATGGTCTCGATGAGATGACCGTCGCTGATGAAACGGCCGTCGTTGAATTACGGGACGGCAAATTAACCAAGTACGTTTTGACACCTGAACAATTTGGCTTCACACGAGCAGCCCGAAAGGACTTGGTCGGTGGTACTCCTGAAGAAAATGGCCAAATCACCAAGGATATCTTAGCTGGTAAAAAAGGGCCGAAGCGAGACATTGTTTTACTCAACGCCGGATCGGCACTGCACCTTGCCCACCCGGAATTGACGATTCAAGAAGGCATTAACCTCGCTGCCAAGACCATCGACGAAGGTAAAGCCCAAGCAGAGCTTGACCGACTGATCGCCTTCTCTGACAAACGCAAAGACGTGGTTGCATGATTTTAGATGATTTAGTAACCGCAACCCACAAACGTTTAAAAAAGCACGAAGCTCAAAAACCACTCCAAGAATTAAAAAATGAAGCTGCTCAAATGCCTGCCAGTTTGAAGCCTGATTTTCTGGACGTTTTGAATGAATCTGGGCTGCATGTGATCGCCGAGGTGAAGAAAGCCTCCCCATCTAAAGGAACGATCGTCACTGATTTCCCGTATCTCCAAATCGCCAAAAGTTATGACGCGGCGGGGGCTGATGCCATTTCCGTTCTAACCGAACCGGATTACTTCAATGGTCGCCTCAACTACCTGAAGGAAATTAGCCAGGCAGTTTCCGCGCCAACGCTCCGAAAGGATTTCACGATTGATCCTTACATGATTTACGAAGCGAAAGCCAACGGTGCCTCGATCATCCTTCTGATTGTTGCCATCGTCGATGACCAGCAATTAAGAGCCTACCGAGAATTGGCAGAGCGCCTGGGCATGCAGGCCATCGTTGAAGCCTACACGGCCGATGAAGTGACCCGGGCATTGAAATCCGGTGCCAAAATCATCGGCATCAATAACCGGAATCTCAAGGATTTCCAAGTTGACTTTAAAAACAGTTTGAAATTACGGGCAATGGTTCCAGAAGGCATCCCTGTGATCGCCGAAAGCGGCATCAAGACCCAAGCAGATGTTGAAGCCCTGGCCGATGCCGGCTTCAACGGCATCCTGATGGGTGAAACCCTCATGCGGGCCAACAACAAGCAACAACTGATTAAAGAATTCAAAGCAGCTACCGTCAAATAACCTTCAGGAGGTGTGTCCATGGTTAAAGTCAAAATTTGCGGTTTGATGGAACCGGCAGATATTCAGGCCGTCAATGAAGCGCAGGCTGATTTCGCGGGATTTGTCTTTGCGAAAAGCCGCCACGTCGTTTCCTTAACAACTGCGCTGGCACTGCAGGCCCATTTAAATCCAAACATCCAAAAAATTGGCGTCTTCGTTAATGAATCAATCGCTGACATCTTGGCCATTTACCAAGCTGGCGCCATCGACATTGCCCAGCTCCATGGCAAAAGCACCCCTGAAGAGATTGCCGAACTGCAGCGCGCCGGACTCAAAGTCATTCAAGTCTTCGAACGCCAAGCCATCGATCCAAAGTCGACCGCCGACTATTTGATGGTCGATAGCGGCAAAGGATCCGGCCAAGTTTTGAATTGGCAGGCAGTCCCCCACGTTGATCGAACAATGATCCTGGCTGGCGGATTGACGCCTGACAACATCAATCAAGCGGTTCAAATCGTTCAGCCAGATATTGTCGACGTCTCATCGGGTGTCGAATCCGACGGCAAAAAAGATCCCAATAAAATAATGAATTTCATCAAAAATGCGAAAGAGGAATATGTCCTATGAAAAATTTAACTGAAGCTCAAACAACCAAACGACCAGGAATTTTCGCCGATACATACGGCGGCCAATACATCCCTGAAACCTTAATGACTGAATTGGAAAAAGTCGATAAAGCCTTTCACACTTTGAAAGACGATCCCGACTTCCAAGCCGAATTACACGATTTATTAATCAACTATGCCAACCGGCCATCACTGCTCTATTACGCCAAGAACATGACCGAAGACCTCGGCGGCGCCAAAATCTATCTCAAGCGTGAGGACCTCAACCATACCGGTGCCCATAAGATCAACAACGTTATCGGCCAAGCGTTACTCGCCAAACATTTGGGCAAGAAGCGCCTGATCGCTGAAACCGGTGCCGGCCAACATGGGGTTGCCACCGCAACCATCGCTGCTTTGTTCGGGATGGACTGTGAAATTTTCATGGGTAAAGAAGATACCGACCGCCAAAAATTAAACGTCTACCGAATGGAATTGCTTGGTGCAAAGGTTCACCCGGTCACCACCGGCTCGATGGTCCTCAAGGATGCCATCAACGCCACACTCCAGGAATGGGCTAGTCGTTCCGAAGACACCTTTTACGTCATGGGATCGGCTGTTGGCCCCTACCCATTTCCAGAAATGGTTAAATATTTCCAAAGCGTCATCAGTAAGGAATCCAAGCAGCAACTGAAAGCCAAGGAAAACACCTTGCCTGACATGGTTGTCGCCTGTGTCGGCGGCGGCAGTAACGCTATCGGCAGTTTCGCCGATTACATCGATGACCCAAGAGTCAAATTAGTCGGCGTTGAGGCTGCCGGTAAAGGCGTTAACAGTGATCAGACCGCAGCCACCATTGAACGGGGTACCGTCGGCATCTTCCACGGCATGAAGTCATTATTCCTGCAAAACGAAGACGGCCAGATCAACCCAGTCTACTCAATCTCTGCCGGTTTGGATTATCCTGGTGTCGGTCCGGAACACGCTGCCCTGGCTAAAGAAGGCCGAGCGCAATATGTCGGCATCACCGATGATGAAGCTGTCCAGGCGTTTGAATACATCGCCCGACAAGAAGGCATCGTTGCCGCAATTGAAAGCTGTCACGCAGTTGCTTACGTCGAAAAGATTGCCCCAACCATGTCTAAAGATCAGATTATCGTCTGCACCCTGTCAGGACGCGGCGACAAAGACGTTGCCAGCATCGCCAAATACAAAGGAGTCGATATTGATGAGTAATTTATCCGCAATTTTCAAAAATCATAAAGCCTTTATTCCGTTTGTCGTGGCTGACGATCCGGATTTTGATACCACAGTTGCCAATATCGTCGCCTTAGCAGAAGGCGGCGCTGACATCGTTGAAGTCGGGATTCCCTTCTCCGACCCAATCGCTGACGGCGGCGTGATTCAAGCGGCCGACCTGCGTGCTTTTGACGCCGGTGTCCGCACCAAGACGGTCTTTGAAATCGTTGAGGCAGCCCGTAAACAAACCGATGTGCCGATTGTTTTTCTCACTTATTTAAACATCGTCTTCAAGTATGGTTACGATGCATTCTGTAAAAAGTGTCAGGCCCTCGGCGTTTCTGGCTTGGTCATTCCCGACATGCCCTATGAAAGCCGTGATGACATCGTTCCAACCGCTGATAAATATGGCATCGACATCATCCCGCTGATTGCGCCGACATCTGGCCACCGAGTTGAAAAGATTGCTAAGGCAGCGTCCGGATTCATCTACGTGGTTTCCTCACTGGGCATCACCGGTGAACGAAATGAATTCTTCAATGGTTTGAAGGATCTGGTTGCCGAAATCAAATCGTATACTGACGTTCCTACGGCAATCGGCTTTGGCGTCCACACGCCGGAGCAGGCCAAGACGATGGCCGAGATCGCGGACGGCGTGATTATCGGTAGTGCGATTGTTGACATTGTTGCGAAGCAGAAACAAAATGCCCCTGATGCGGTAAAAAAATTTACTCAATCGATTCGTTCGGCTGTTGATCAAGCTAAAACTAAAGAAGCCAGTGTCTAAAAAAGTCCCCGGTGCGGATAAGCACTCGGGGACTTTTTTTGGATTTATGAACCAGTTTACGTAGTTATTACCAAATAAATCCAGTATAGTTAGAATCTGTGGAGAAGTTAAGGCGGTGGCGCTTCTAAATGGAGATGATGCCTATGGTGTAAACCATCAAATAGGAATTTCAGAAACTCTAGTAAAAGGAGAGCCCTTGGTGTCCGTTTCGGACGCTCTACAATTAATGGTGTCCTTTGGTATCTTTACCATTGGACTAATCACCTTAGTTGTAGAGTTAATCAAAAATTGGCAAAAAAAATAACCGCCCATAACTTTAGCCAGTTTGCGGTTATTTAATAACTAAAAATGCGCTGCCGTCTTAAACGGTTCCACAATGGGAAGTCCTGTTGAATCGGGGCTTCCTTTTTGTGATTTCATTATAACATGGATATGAGACTATCGACAAAACAAATCTCCTAGGTCGAGGTAACCTTTTACGGATTTCTAGTGGGACATTAAAGCAATATTTTGCCCCTCTTATATAAATTATTTCTATAATTTACGTTTCCGGAGAGGATCTGCAAGTCAACCTCCACATGCTATACTAAAATAAATGAACTAGTGGAGGATGATATATTGATAAAAATCGCTGTAATCTTAGGATCTATCCGCAGTAAACTTGGTGAATCCATTTTCAAATATTTACAGGCCAGCTTTCCTGACTCTGATCAAGTGACCTACGATTGGATCCGGCTAGAAGACTTCCCGCTGGAACCCTATCACCATGATGAAACGCCATTATCCAATCCGATTACCGGCTTAAAAGACAACGAGCAAAAGTGGCTCAACCGATTGAAAGCCGATGATGGCTTCGTGATCATGACGCCCGAATATGATCACGCAATTCCTGGCGTTTTAAAAAACGCATTGGACTATGTCGGCCCGGAAGTGGATCACAAACCGGTCCAAATTATTTCGTATTCCTACTATAGTGACGGCGGCATGCTGGCAGCGGAATCCTTCGTGGAAATTTTGCAAATGCTCAAAATGATGGTCCTGCCGACGCCGGTTCTGTTGTGGAATGCCAATGATAATTTCACCCAGGCAGGCGACCTGATCAAAGATGCCGATAACAGTGACCATTTTGAAGCGCGACTGAAAGAAGCTTTTCACGAGATTGCCTTTTACACCCAATTACTGCACGAGCACCCATTTAAATAAATCAGAGGTCAGTCATGCGAGCCATTTTACCCAACAAAACTGAATTCATCCCCCACGCCCCTCAAAATGAGCACGAAATCTTCATGGCGATGCGCACCTATCCCGACAACGTCAAAGTCTACCATCCCCATGGCAGTATTGACGCCACTTCGGTCTTTTGGCATAACAAGCTACACCCAAATGCCTTGAACTTCGCTGTGTATGTCGATCCCAAGGCCACCGAACAAGATGTCTTGTTTCAACGTGTCTATGAGGATATTAAAAAATTAGCCTGGAAGTTCGATGACGACCGCATGATCACACGCGACTATGCTCCTCAGCATCCTTTCAATCAGTGGTTAACGACGAAGCACTTCCGGTTGGTACAAACCGCGTTGACCGCAACAGTGGATTTAGGCGGCCTATCACTAAACGCGCCGACTGCGTCAGGGGCGCTCAAGACGTTCGCTGAAGTATCATCGCAGGATTCACTCTACCAATCCGTGCTGGAACGTAGCATGCGCGAATACGCCGGCAAACCAACTTTTAATCCAGCGATAACGATGCCATTACCAGATTGGTCAGCACTCATCTCACATCGACAAATTTCGACAGCCCCATTCGCGTTAATTCAAGACGATCAGCTGGCCGCCTTCAGTTTCCTATATGACCTTGGTGAACACTCGGTTGAACTTGGCCAAATGAATGCGACTAATGCTCAGGCGCTAAATGAGTTATTGAACCGACAGCTTCAGTGGCTTCAAGACAACTACCAGACCCTGGCTGGTGAATTTGGAATGGCCAACCGGCTGGAGATGAAAATTTTTCAAAGTTTGCCGTTTAAAGATGTTAACAAGTACGAAACTTATATGCGTTTAACGTAAAACAGACTAACCCTTGTAGTGAACCCCAATCCCGTCGGATCTGAATTCACCACAAAGGTTAGTCTGTTTTATAATGCTTTAACAATGTATGAGCGGCCAAACACGGTCATTGCCTTCTGCAGGAGATTTAAACTGACTTTTAAGCTGCCATTTTCAATTTTGGCAAGCTGGCTTTGTTCAATGCCAATCTTTTTGGCCAGCTCAACTTGAGTCATCCCTGCTTGACGGCGTTGGTATTTAATCGTGTAGGCGGCGTCAGCTTCAGCAGGAAGCTGAAGAACTTCATTCAAAGGCTTATTAGCTTGAGCTGCTAAAATTAAGTCGGCAAGTTCTGAATTCGTCAAGCTTCGGCCAATTGCCTGACTGATAAATGATAGTTCTCGGATGCCAATCGTGCCATTGACCAGTTCAGAAAGCCTCGAAGCAGCCTGCTGATAGTCAGCGGAGTCAGCCCGATCATTTTCAATAACAGTGTTCAAATGATCCAACGTATTAATCAGTTCTGTCTTAATCATGTCAGATACCTCTCCACGGACAGTACTTTTCAACGACTAATTTTCTGGCTTGAGTATTGAAAACTATATTTTGTGAAGACAAAAAGTTGCCACCTAAGTGCTTATAAAAGGCCTCTGTCCCATCGGATTTGCTAATTAATTCTACATAGCCTTCAAATCCATCTTGCAAGAAAGAATCCTGCATTACAAGTGACAATAGCGCAGCTCCCAAACCCAAGCCACGATTTTCTTTTTGAATTTCAATCAGAATAACTCGATTAAATAAGCTCTGATAGTCACGAACAAATCCAATTAGCCCGACTAAATTTGAATTAAGAAATGCACCAACTAAAATTTCATTAGGTACTAACTGATGCCAATTAAAGATAAATCCATTCGTATCCAGTGACAAAATTTTTTCAGTCACAACATCAAAAGTAACATCTTTCATTTTCAATTATAACAGAATATTCCAAATTTGAATATTACCAATCTTATTCTGCCTTCTCCTCACCCTTTAGATACGAAGAAAAGTAAACCACTCTCTATTGAAAATGCTTATACCTAAAATACTTATAACCAAGCTTATGATCAAACATCGTCTCCGATAGGCCCGTCCGATTCGCCATAAAAATATAAATCGCAAGAGCCACCAGACCAAAGACGACGCAGTAAAGGAATGCCGGAATCAAACGGCTTGGCATGATCAATTGATGAGTTCCCCAAGTCAGTGCCATCACAATCACAAAGAACAGCAGGTTAACCAGGACACTGACCTTCAATCGTCCAAATGGGACATGGAACTCATACATAATTTCGCCATAACTTAACAGACAAATGAAGCCAAAACCGATGGCGGTGGAAATGATCGCTCCAAATCCTTGAAGCAAAATGACCAATGGAATTTGGAACAGCAATTTGGCAACCAGTCCGACAACCAGATAATACATGGCCTTCTTACTGTAGTGCAGCGCTTGAAGTAGGGTTAGGCCATTAATGGCCAGTCCCAACATTAAACTTTGGAGAATATTGGCTGCCAGATATTTCCCGCCAAGCAGGCTGAATGAGAAGAAGATCCCATTAGTTTCATACGACAGCCCACACAGAATGGTCACGATCGGCAGCAGGACAAACATCAGCATGTTCACATTTTGAAAGATCAAATCTCCGACGTCACCTTTCTTGGAGGCCTGACTGTTTGCCAGCAGCGGCAGGGTCGTCTCGGCCACAGCCAATGCCAGTGAAACGACCACCGTGGTAATTTTGGTTGGATTGGCAGAAAACAGCGTGTAGATGTACTGGGTATATTCGGCCGAAAAATGCTGGACGCCCTGCATAACCTGTTTGAAGAATAACTGATCAATCAACTGACTGAGGGTAATCCCGGAGCCAACAATGACAAAGGGAATCGATTCATAGGCAATCATCGTGAAAATCTTCTTGATACTAGTCAAGTCAAACGGCGCGCTCTTCTTGGCCATTTCAGCGTAATGCGCCGATTGTTTACGATAATACAGCCCCAGGTAAAGGTAACTGGCCAAAGCGCCAACAAAGGCCGCCATGACGCTTAAATACACCGCCTCGATATAACTGCGGTGAAAAACGTCAATCACCAGATACGTTGACACCAGAATAAAGACAATCCGCACGAACTGTTCCCAGAGCTGAGACACGCCGTACGGTTTGAGGTCTTGGTTACCCTGGAACCAGCCACGGACACTGCTCATTGACGGCAAAATCACAATTGCCGGCACCAGCACGCGAATCGAAGTCACAGCACTTTGAGTGGAAACCACCGGACTATTCTTGGCGATTAGCGGCGCAATCACCCAAAGGACTGCCCCACAAACAACTCCGGAGAGAAGCATGACAAAAGAGCCAACTTTGGCAAGTTGACGTGAATTCAAAAATTTATTTTGACCGTTATAAATCGCAACCCGCCGGGCAATTGCGGAGGGAAATCCGGCTGTTCCCAGTGCGATAAAGAGGCCGTATGGATTATAAGAGGCGTTAAATAAAGCCATGGCAACGTTCTTGTGCTCGGGTGACCCAATCATATACAACCACGGAATCAGGTAGAGGATCCCCAGAACCCGGGAAAAGATACTGCCAAATGAAAGCCAGAAGGATCCTGACATAATTTTTTTGTTCATGGCGACATGCACACTTTCTATATTTCAATCATAACCAATATTATAATATCTTTCGCAAAAGTTTGCTATCAAATCAGAAACTTGGTTTGCGTTTTTTGAGAACTTGTTGGTCTTAATAAAAACAGTGTCCAAAACAAAAACAGGAAAATTTTGTTTTGGACACTGTTGGTTTTAATTTGTTTGGTTGCGAAATGTGCTACTCAGCCCAGACCCTAACGTATAAGGCAAAAAGCCGAATCAACCAGCATAGCCCGCTGGTCAATCCGCCTTTTCGCCTTATACACCGGGGCTAACTGGGCTGATCCGCACTCTAGTCTTCCGATACCTGCGCGTTCTTTTGGATATCCGGTGACAGATCGTACATTTTTGCTGCTTCTGTTAACATTGCATGATATGAATAGGCGCCATCCTTATATGGTTCGATGACAACCTCGTCAGCAATCTTTGAAAATGGCTTCTTGCCGTCTTTTACCTGTGCTGAATCCAGATCTGCGACAATTTTCTTCTCCACGTCGGAATAACTGCCCACAATCTGCTTAGTCTCTAAACTGCCTTGTATCGAAATTTTACTCATTAGCAATTCCTCACAATCATCAGTTATATTTAGTGTCATCATACCGCCAAAAGAGAAGCGATATCTCTAGGTACATCATACCAATTTATTGACCCTTATTTCACCAAAAATCGTAAAGAAAGTCAAATTTAATTTTTTAATGTCAAATGAGGTTACCCCAGCAAAAAAGCGCCCAACACAAGTTAATCACTTGTGTCAAACGCCTAAATACAATTTATTGATGATAGAAGTAGCTGGTCTGGGCCTTATGCGTATCACTTGATTTATAATACATCTTCAAAGCCGTCTTGCCGTTATGCTTCACGTGCTTCAAGTACACAGGCTGATTCTGTGACAACAAGGTCAACTTCCAGTAACCGTGACTGTTCGCTTTATTGGCAACCTTGAACAAGTAAGACTTGCTCTTAGTTTGTCGATATTTTTTGATGTTAACGTAATAGGTTCTGGCATCGGCTTTTTCAGATGCCTTCGATGAGCCCTGACGGAATGAATATTTGGTCAGCCGGTACTTAACCGGAACGTTGCCAAACAGGTCATCGTGATACTTACCAAACCAAGTTCCCTGCAGCGTCGTCGGAACGGCGTGGGTCGTGGTCTTGGCGGCAGCCGGCTGCGCTTCGATGGCAATGATGCCAACTCCAAGCGTAACGGCGAGGAATGATAAAGTTTTGCTAAATTTCATCGAACTGTCCTTTCATTTGCAAAAAAGCAATTGGAAGTAGTCTAACAGATAATTCAATTTCATGCAAAATTCCAAACTAGGATACGACCTATTTTGATTATCCTACTAAATTGGCAGTTACCACGGAATACAAAAAGTCAGCTGAAATTGATCATCATCAATTCCAACTGACCCACTTTTCCATTTGGTCCAACATCTTCAACTCCTTAACCGATATTCAAACCATAATCGATCTTCGTATGGTTTGAGGACTTTTTCCAGCTGGTTGCGGACGATATTCACCCGAAGATCCGCGGCCAAAATCAGCCCACAAATCACCAGAATCGAAATTTCAATGGCCACTAAGCCCCAATTCTGCTTGGCGTAAATTACCAGGGCTTGCTGAAGGGCTAGAATCGCCAACATCGTCCCGGTCTTATTGGCCAAAAAATACCAACGATTAATCACTCGGACCTTCTTTTCGGTCAAAGCCCGCGCTTCGGCTGATAAATTAGGCGCGTTTGCCAATGCCAATTTGAGCCCTTTGGCGTCCTTCTTCAGCAGCTCAGAAATATATGTCGAGGTCTTCCCAACATTTTGCTTCGCAAAGAAATCCCCAAACCATAAACTAATCAGAAAAAAACACAAGAAAAAATCTGCTAACTTCAACGTGTCCGTCATCGTAATCCCTCCGTTCTGGCAGCGACTGCGGTTAACCCCCTTGACAAGTTCAACGATGGATAGGTAACTTATCGTTCAATCACTAATTTACTTATCCTGGTACGAGCAGTATATAACGATTAGCTGGGCTTTGGTAATAATCTGCTTGTGAGATTCGGGTCGTGTGTGAGGTAGCCAGATACAAATAAATAGACGATACTCTTTGCTGGTTTCACAAAGAATATCGTCTATTGGCTTGGCAGGAAGCGAAAATATTGGCAATCGCTACCTGCAACACCTCATCCTCAAGCTTCCACAAAGTCCCGACCCATCTTCCGATCACAGACCATCGCGGCAACGGCCAATCCAAATGAGCAGATGCCAAAAATCAGCCAGCTGGCAAACACACCTTGACTCCCCAAGTTGGCGACGGTTAGGAAAAAACCACTGCCAATTGGTGCGCCAATCAGGAGCACCATGTTAATGAACCCCATTGATGCGCCCAGCCGGTCATCGGGAATCAGTTTGATGAACATGGCCGAGACCCGGGGATTGATTTTACCTAAGAGGTAGCCGGTAATCACCGAGACCACCGCAATCAAGATGATGGATATTCCCGTTAGGAATGTTGCTGCCAACAACACCAGCATCCAACTGATGTAGGCTGCCAATCTGACAACGGTTGTGTTTGCCAAAAAGTCATGCTGAATGACGGCGCCAAGAATCATTCCCAAGGACATGCTGATGCTGACCAAGGCAACACTGTTGCCATAGTTGCCCAGCCATAGCGCCTGGTTGTGCAGCAACGACACATTAATCAACCCGGTCATCCCACTGGCGATCGTGTTCATCACAAATGCGAAAGCTAAAATAACCACAACCACCTTTTTGGACATCATGAAATGACCAGTCACGATCAAACTTTTCAGCAAGGATTGTTTGGGCGTGGCTGATTTTGGCTGATTAACGCTGAGCTTCGGATCAATTCCCTTAAAAATTGACCGCCGAGTCCAAATCACGATTGCCGCGATTAGGAAAGTCGCCGCATTGATGGCACCAAACAGCCCGTAGTTATGGTTCAGCCAGACAATCGCAACGGCCCCGACGCCTTGAAAAACCATCTGCAAAGTCGTTTCTGTCGCCATTTCAAATCCCATTGCATCGTTCATTTCTTCGTTGGGGATTAAAAACCGGAAGTACGGTAATTCAAGACTGCCGGAAAATGTTCCCAGACAATCGCTGATCACGTTAATCGCCAACAGGCCCCCAAAGACCAGCGTCGATCCCGGAAGGCCAATCATCAGGGCTAACCCAATAAACAAGGTAAACTGGCTGACTCGGGCAAGGACCATCCACTCGTACTTATGATGGGTATTATCGGCATAATAGCCAAGGACCACGTTAATCATCTCTGGTATGTAGGTTATGAATGAGGCAATACTGACGGCGGCCGTTTTGAATGACAAGCTGACAGCATAAATGATAAACACAATATTGAACAGGCTATTGCCAATCCCGTTGAAAATGGCAGCGTTCATCAATGCCCGGTAGCCTTTACTTCTAAAATATGAGTGCATGTGATCCCTTCTCTCTCAATGCTTGCTTATACATTATCTGAGAATTACACTTAGAGTATTAAAATTCCACTATATGAGAATTAATTTGGGGTGATCAGATGCAAGAACCGGGATGTTTATATCGTCAGTTACGAAAAGAACGCCATTTAACACTTCAGCAGGTAGCTGACAGTGAAAACAGCGTTTCATTTATTAGTAAATTTGAAAAGGGTGGCTCACAGATTAGCTTCAATCGAATGATTCATCTGCTGGGCAAAATTAATTTTTCAGTCGAGGAGTTCCTCTATCTTCAAGGACGCGACACCATCCAGCCAATCAAGTCGACGTTCATGTCGCACCATCCAATTTATCTGACAGCGCCGTTCATGACGCCGATGGTCACGTTACTCAACAGTCTGACGGGCGATTCAGAGACTTCAGCGACGTTGCCCCGGTCGATCGAACAATACGACGCTAAAATCCACCAGCTTGAGGATGCCGGTAACCTGAATTGGCAACACTACTTGGCGATTCTCTACCAAATTCAGCAAGTCTTAATTCAAAACGACGCCTCACCAGCAGGGGATCCGAAGACCGCCTTTGCCAAGCTGCGCCAACTGAGCCGGCCCATCGTGACTTACCTCTATAACATTGACAATTGGAGTACGTTTGAGATTTTGCTCTTTAGTATCAGCCACTTTGCCATGCCGCTTCAAACCGTCCATCGGTTGAGTAAAATCGCCATCAAGCGAACCACCAGTACAGAAACCTTCCCGATGATGCCGCAAATGAGATTCGAACTGCTCTTTGGCCTATTTTCAACCTACATTAATTTCCGCCAAATGGCTTGGGCAAAGGAAGCCCTGGACTCAATTGCCAAATTACTTGAGGAGGATGCCGATAGCAACTTTGCGATCATGCTGCGGTTTTACCGGGGCTGGTACGATTACATCGACTCAAACGGCAGTGTCGGTGAGGAAATGATGACCGATGTCGCTGCCATGTTCAAGCTATTAAATCTGCGCCAACCAGCCGACCTGATTAGCAAAATCATTCCACAGATTAAACGCAATCAGCGTGATCCGGAGAAGTCGATGATCTTTCTGTTTTGAATCAAAATCAATCTTCCCATTTACTCAAATCCGGTCCACCAGGAATGACCCGATCAAACGAAGTCACCGGATCATCGCTCACTTGAAAGAAGTGCTGCTTAATAGCGGTGAAATCAGTATTTTGCTTAAATGCCGGAATCTGGTAGCATTCCTTCGCGTAACGCCAAAGATTAGGGAAATCAACCAACCGTTTTTTATTCAGCTTGCTCTTGAAATAAAACACCACATCAAAGCGAATCAAACTGACCACCAGCCAAAAGTCCGGCAGGGTAATGTGATCGCCCATTAAGAAGCGCTTGTCAGCGAGTCGCCGGTCCAATTGCGCCAATCGATCAAAATACTGATTGAACAACATGTCGTATTCGGCTTGCGAGTCAACGTCGTTAATCTTGCCCGGAATTGACGTGATGTCGGTAATAATGCGCGTGTTCATGGCGTCAATTTCAGCCTTTAAATCGTCTGGATAAACGTCTGGCACATTTTGATCGAAATATCCCCTCCAAGATCCGCCCAATTCAAACATAATATCTCGTGAAGAATCATTGACCACGCCACCGGTAGTTAAATCAATCAATGCCGGAACCGTTGGCCGTGCCGAGAAGTTCGGGACGGCCTTTTTGTAATTCTGCGACAACCGCGTGGTATGGAGCATCGGATCTTCATCGTCAGCGTTCTTGCCAAAGAACCAGTCGTCATCAATGCCAGGATGACGCAAGGGATAGGTCGCAAATTTGGAAATCACCTTGTTCAAACCGGTGTAATCGATCATCATCGCTGCCGGGGTGGCCCAGGGACAGAATTTCGCCCAGACATAGTGATAACGGTTAGGTTCAACCGGCAGTTCACCAGTGGAAAATTTCTTAGTAAAACCCGCGTCATTCTTTTGTGTCGGCAATGCACAAGCATCCCCGCGTTTCACATTTTGACTCATCAACATCGCTCCAATCTCTCATATTTGCCTCTACTGTACACGGATCGACCTTAAATGTCAGTAAGTAAAAACGGAATTACTCGCAATGAGCAATTCCGTTTTTGATTAATTATTGATAACTATCATAAAGTTTCTCAAAGTTCACAGTACCAAGCCCAGTCGCCTGGTTATACAATTTGCCAGGTTGGCCGACATAGTACAGGTTCGAGTTGTTCGAATCACTATCCAGCACCGTAAATGGTGTCTTCTCCGGATCTTGTGCCAGTGCGTAAATTTGTGGATTCCAGAAGCCCATTCGAGTTCCCTTACCACTGTTAATAACCGCAGTCACACCGTTAAATTGGGGTGCAACAGCACTGGTACCACCCACCGTCTTCCAACCAGTTGCCTTGGTGTAGATCTGGTAACCAGTGAAGACGTCGGCATCAGCTGAGACATCAGGATAGTTCCGGCCATATTGGGTGCCGCTGACCAGAACCGGGTTGGGACTCGGCTGCATCAAATTCGAAAGGTATTGACGCGCGTTAAAGGTATTAACCCCGGAAACACCCTGCTGGTAGGCTGGGGTATCATACAGCTTACTGATGCCACCGCCGCCAGCGCTATATAACATTTGCAGTGCACTCAAGTTGGTTTGGAATAACTTTCGGTGCTTAGCGTATGCCTTGTACATATAATCGGCACCCCAGGCCCGTTCCTTATCGACGGAAATCTTCACACCACCGCCAAGATTCTTAGTAAACGGCAGCGTGGTACCGCCAGTCGAAGTAACCCATGGATTGTCTGATGGAAAATCAGCGTAAGTGCTGTAATTAGGAATGTTGATTGGGCCAAACGTGCCGCCAACGCCCATCCCGTAAGCTCCGGTATCACCAGAAGCAACGAAGGTTGAAATGCCTTGGAGAGCCCCCTGAGCCATCAACAAGCTCATTGCCTGACCATATACCGGTGTCAGCAGTTTCTTCTGATTCAAGTAGTGGGTCACGTATTCATTTAAGCCCCAACTCATTGAAAGTGAGCTGGCCTTATTCTCATCGAATGCCGTTGCGTAGGCATTGGTCAACCCGACGTCACTCCAGTTGGCTTGGTAGACGCGGACGTTGGCTTGTGGTGCAATCGCACCCGATTGTTCAACATCCAAGGTGGTTTCAAGCTGACCAGTAGGACCAGTTGAGCTGTAGACGGGTGAAGCAATCTTCTTGACGCTCAAGCGATTTGGTTTCACGTCAAGCCCCTCACCCTTCCAGAAGGTTTCAGCGTCACTCTTCTTAAAGCCGGCAAAAGTAATGATCCCAACAGTTTGACCTTGGCCTTGATAGCCCTTGTCATACAGTGGTTTTAGATTGTAGTGATTGACAAATTTGCTTGGAGAATCCTTCGGGTTCATCTTACCCTTGGGTGTCTTGCTCTTGGCTTTGCTGGAAACCAGGCCGCTGCCGCCCTGATTGAAGGTGGTAACCCCCAAGACCGTCAGCACCTTGTCGGCCAAGTTGGCAGGCATCACTGGCTTTTTGGACGAGAATTGAACCGGATTGGAGTGGTAGGTCGCCGTCTTCAGGTTAGTTGAGAACGCCTTGTTGACATCCTTGGCCTTGCCAGTGACCTTGATGATCAGTCCATTTGAAAAGGTGCTTGATTTGAGATGATATTTGCTCAAAAACGGCTTAAATTGACCGGTCACACTTGCTGGCTGACCAAATTGGTCACGGAAGTGCTGCGGCGTATAGAAATTCTTGAAGTCAGGATTACCCGGTGTGTTGACGGCGTATATCTGATTGGTAATCTGATCTTCATTCTGGGGCTTCAAAACAATGTCCAACTGGACTTGCTTGTTAGGGGACATGGTCTTCTTGGCCATGAGTTTCTTAAGGATCTTCTGAATCCCATAAGGATCTTTCCCAGCCGCTTTCTTCTGTGAAGCTGCTTGAGTCATTGGTGCTGCGGACACAAATAATGCTAAACTGGCCAAACCGACCAGCCAATGATTGATTGTCTTCATTCTTCCCAACCTCTTTCTAACTTTCAATATGATAGTGGTCGAAGTACACCGGTTCTGAATAATCCCCCAATCATCAGGACTGCATAATATATGTAAAAAGGCGCAATCTGCGAGGCGCCGAAAAACATCTCCAACTATTGCGAGAGTACACGTTTCAAGTAAATATGTCAAGAATGTTACAGAATCATTTGGATTGGGTATTTATACACAAAGAAGCATCCTGAAAGTTTAGAGACTTTCGGGATGCTTCTATAGAACTATAGAAAGTTGGAAAATTAACTGCTATGGTAGCTTTCAATCTAGCTTTGATTACCAATGTTATATTGATAAAACGTGCAACGACGGCCGGCTGAAAGCCTGTCTAGCCTACTTGGCGATCGGCTGATCCCGGCCATTTAAGCAAAGAAACGAGTCATTCCAAAAACAGGAATAACTCGTTTCTTCACTTAAATTCTGGGATCAAAACGCCTCGCGTCCCACTCTTATTTTGGATTTGCAGCAGTTAATGAAAGGTTGCTCCAGAATTCATTGTTGGTTGGTGCAACACTGTAGCCCTTAACCCGCTTGTTAACTGGGCTCCATGCCAAACTGAAGCTTTCAGGAGCGTAAGCAGCTTGACTGTTCATGTAACGTTGCCACTTCTTGTACTGTTGAGCACGATACTTTGGATTCCAAGCCTTATCATTGTTCAAGCTCTTCATCAAAGCAGTGTTCTTCTTTGTTGCAAAGTGACCCATGTTGAATGGTGCGTCGACACCATAAATTTGAGTTGGTGTTGGTTCCGTTGAAAGTGACCATGCAGCAAGGAAGACATCAATGGATGTTTGCTTTGGCTTTTGAAGGGTTGCGTAGAAACTATTCATTTCCATTGGCTTACCACCGGTCATCTTGACGTTCAAACCAAGCTTGTGCCATTGTTGCAGATAGAATTGATACTCAGCTTCAGTAGCAGCTGAGCTTTGCATTGCACCCAAATGGATAACCAGCTTTTTACCATTTGGATCAGTCCGCCACTTGCCGCTCTTCTTGTAGCCTGCTTTATCAAGAAGTGATTTGGCTTTCTTCATGTTGTACTTGAAGCCAGGGTTCTTAGCGTCATAGACATCCTTGAATGCAGGTGGAATCAAGGTATTTGCTTGCCATGAAACACCGTTTCCAAATTTCTTCTCAACGGCATTAATATTCGCAGCGTAAATCATTGCTCGACGAAGATCCTTGTTAGCCATCTTGGAATTCTTATCCATGACATTCAATCCGGTCTTAGTGTCCATGTGGCCAACATTAAAGCCAAAGTAGCTGTATCCCATTGAAGGAGTACCGGCAATTCCGTAGTCACTCAACTTCTTGAACTTAGGATATTGACTGGATGGCATAACTGAGTTAGCACCACCGGCAACGAAGTCATATTTCTTAGACTTGAAAGCAGCCAGAATGTTGTTAGATGAAACAACTTGAATGGTAATATGTTTAACTTGTGGCTTCTTGCCATAGTAGTATTTGTTTGGTGACCAACTAGTGGATTCACCCTGAACAACTTTGTCCAGTTTATATGGTCCAACGAAAATTGGGTTTTTACGAACTTTACTTGAAGCAGCCAACTTGGAAATTGGAATGCCTTTGTAGTATTCGTATGGTTCAACAGTTGTCCAGACAAATGAGTTTCCGGCATACTTCATTGAAGGTGACATCTTACTGTAATGGATAACAGTGGTTCGACCATTTTGACCATCAGGGAATGTAATGCCTGAAATAGTCTTGGCTTTCCCTGCATGGTAAGCAGCCATCCCTTTAATGGCAGCATAATCAGCTGAATACTGTTGAGACGTGGTGCTCTTATTACCGATGATTTCATATGGATATTCGACATCTTTGGCGGTTACCTTAGCACCATTTGACCATTTAGCATCCTTACGAAGGGTAATTGTAATGGTCTTGGCTTTACGATCAATCTTCTGGTTGGCAAGGCCGCCATTCACAATCTTATAGTCCTTCGTTACATTGAACATATTGCCCATACCACCAGGTGAAAAGACATCTTGATCTTCTGCGTTACTTGCCAAAGTTGGTGCTGAAATCCCGGCAAATGGGGCATCATTAACTTCAGCAACCTTCAAAGTACTATTATTTCCTGCTGTAGTCGCCTTACCAGGGCCACTATATGTAGCTGACATTGAAACATGCTTGCCGGCGCCTGATTCACTGCTCTTACCATTAGAGCAAGCAGCGAGTGTCATAACTGACAGCATCGCAATTCCGGCTGTGAGCCATTTCTTTTTGCTCATGAAACATCCCTCCAAATCTATATTTGAACTACACTACCAACTAAACCTCACCTCAATATGCAAAAACCGCATCATCTCCTTTAATGCCCAATTTTTACTTTTGATCCTGACCACGCCGTTGAGCAGCGTTGGTGGTTCGACGCATGACTTGGCCAATATAACTGATTGACAGACACAAAACGATAATCTCAATTGCGGCGGGCAACCAAGTCCACCAGTACTGAGTGATATTTTCAGGGTCGTTGGCATTGGCGATCAAAGTTCCTAGTGATGGGGTTCCCATTGGCAGGCCAAAGCCCAAGAATGACAGTCCAGTTTCAACACCAATGTTTTCAGCGAATGACAAAGTAGTATCAACAATGATCAATGACGAAATGTTTGGCATAATTTCTCTAAAAATGATCTTAAAATTACTGGTACCGGAAGTCTTGGAAGCTGCGACGTAATCCTTTTGCGATTCAGCTAACGTTCGCGAACGGATGAGTCGTGAAGTTCCCATCCAATAGAAGATCGACAGGATCAGCGTCAACGTGATGGCATTGTAATGTGGAATAATCGTCACAATCACAATAATTGTCATCAGCATTGGAATAATCATCATGAAGTCATAAACACGCTGCATGGCCAAATCAACCAAGCCGCCGTAGTACCCGGAAACCAGACCCCAGCAGATACCAAAAGTTGATGAGATGATCGTCAAACCAATCGCAATCGAAATTGAGTTACGTGAGCCAACGATTAATTCTTTGGCAATGGAACGGCCACCAGCATCGGCACCCAGCCAGTAATCCGGGGTAAAGGGCTTATTGTAGTAGCCCATGATGTTGGTTTCCATCATTTTGGGAACATCAATGAATTCTGAAGCGATAATCACAAACAGAATAAAGAATACTAATAAGAAGAGGGAAACCATCGCCGGTTTATCAGCCTTAAACTCACCCCACATGATTTTAAGCCGTGACGGGGTGGCTTCTTCATTGGCTTCTTTAGTTAATTTAGCGAGGTCCTCTTTGGAAATGGTCGTTGCGTCTTCAATATCTCGTTTCATCTTCAGCACCCCCTACTCAACCCGAACTCGTGGGTCAACGATGCTCAAGACAATGTCTGAAAGCAAAGTTCCCAGCAAGTTCAGGAAGCCATATAGCAGCACCAACGCGGTAATGACGGTGTAATCCCGGAAGTTGATGGCGTTCAAGAATAAGAGCCCCATACCAGGATAAGAGAAGACCATTTCAGTAAAGATCGACCCACCAAGCAGGCCAGTGATGGAGTATCCGGCAAAAGCGGCGATTGGCAACAGTGAGTTACGGAAGATATGGTGACGATAAATATCCTTCATCGGCACCCCTTTGGAACGAGCGGTGCGGACGTAATCGGAGTGCTTGGCATCAATGACTTCTGAACGCAGGTACTGAACGATGTTGACAGTTCCAAACAACGCTCCTAAAAGCCCGGGTAAAATGATGTGGTCGAGCCGGGACAACACCGTCCCGCCAAGTCCGCTTGCCTGAGCGGAAACTGATCCACTGGTTGGGAACCAGTTCAATGCGTAACCAAAAATCCAAATTCCGATAACTAAAACAACGAAGAATGGAATCGACATTGTGACATATGTATATACACGTACCAAAGTGTCTTGCAGTTTGCCTTCATGATGGGCAGCGTACATCCCAAGCGGCAGACCGATCCCGTAAGTCAAAACCATTGTGAATAATGCGAGCCATAAAGTATTGGCACCCCGCTGTTGAATCAAATCAACAACTGGTTCCTGGTACTCATAACTCATCCCCAGATCGCCGTGGAACAAATGAACAACCCAGTTCCAGTATTGCTGGTACCAGGGATCGTACAATCCATGGATTTCCATTAAATGATGAATTTGAGCAGGATCAGCTCGGGGGTTAATTGACCCGGTAAATGGGTCACCAGGCATGGCCTTGGCCAGCAAGAAAACCAAAATACTCAAGATAATTAATTCCGGAATCATAATTAAGACCCGGCGTAAAATTGTTTTCCACATCAGACGTTTACCCCCTTGTTCTCAGACTGCTGTTCAAATTCCTTAGCTAACTCAGGCGGTAAAGCCACCGAGTGAGTTGGTGAGACTTTGACGAGTGGAAACGCCATGCCGTCTTGATCGTAATAAGTTTTCTGCTGTTCTTGGTAAATTTTCTCAATCTCTAAACGATGCTTGCGGTGCTCCTCTCGATGATTCACGTTGGTTTCAGGAATCGCAGCCAGCAGGCGTTTGGTATAAATGTGCATTGGATTATTGTAGATATCATCCCGGGTCCCAACCTCAACGATTCGGCCGCGGGTCATGATGGCGATGTTCTTGCACATGTGACGAACAACTCCTAAATCATGGGAGATGAAGAGATAGGAAATTCCAAACTGACGTTGAATTTTCTTCATGAAGTTCAGCACCTGGGCTTGAACGGAAAGGTCCAGGGCAGATACCGGTTCGTCTGCGATAATCAATTTTGGATGGGTGGCGACTGCTCTTGCAACGCCAATTCGTTGTCGCTGGCCGCCTGAAAATTGGTGGGGATATTTGTATAGGGCATCAGCGTCCAAGCCGACAATATCCAACAATTGAAGAACCCGGAGCTTTTCTTCTTCTTTATCGAGATGCTCAAAATTGCGCAGTGGTTCCGCGATGACATCTTCGATTCGTTTACGGGGATTTAGACTCGAAAGCGAATCCTGGAAAATCATTTGCACGTCGCGGTTATAATCGAGTTTGCGCCGATTTTCGCCCTTCGTGACGTCTTTTCCTTTGTACATAACGGTTCCGGCGGTTGCTTTTTCCAAGCCGATGATTGCTTTGGCGGTTGTTGATTTACCGGAGCCAGACTCACCAACCAGGCCATAGGTTTCGCCAGCTTCAATATCGAAGGTGACCCCGTCAACCGCTTTGACGTTATCGACGACGCGGTTCCAGAAGCCGCCGCGAATCGGATAATGAACCTTAAGGCCGTTAATTTCAATTAGACTCATGACCGGCGCCCTCCTTTACTTGGTCTGGGAAATAAAAGTCTTTATAGCAGGTGCAGCGGACTAAGTGATTGTCGCCAATGTCGTGCATGGCTGGATGGGCTTCGTGAGCCGAGGCTGGAATCCAAGGAATCCGCGGTGCAAATCGATCGCCATCCTTTGGCATCCGTTGAAGTGACGGTACCATGCCCTTAATCACATAGAGCTCATCATTTTCGTTGTCCCGCTGCGGCATCGATCTAAGCAGTGAGCGGGTATAAGGGTGCTTGGGCTCATTAAAGATTTGAGCGGCAGTTCCCTGTTCGACAATTTGGCCGGCATACATGACAGCAACCCGGTCGGCTGTTTCGGCGACAACCCCGAGATCATGGGTAATCAGAATAATGCCGGCGTGGTTTTCTCTTTGAATATCTCTTAAAACATCCAATATTTGGGCCTGAATCGTGACATCCAAAGCGGTTGTCGGTTCGTCCGCGATGATTAAGTCGGGCTTACAAGCGATTGCAATCGCAATAATAATTCGTTGGCGCATCCCACCGGAAAGTTGATGTGGAAACTGGTGCGCGGTCCGTTCAGGATCTTCGATGCCAACTTGGTTCAGCAATTCAATCACCCGGGCATGACGCTGTTTTTCGGTCATCTTGGTGTG
This sequence comes from Lentilactobacillus buchneri, assembly GCF_018314255.1. Classification (NCBI taxonomy): domain Bacteria; kingdom Bacillati; phylum Bacillota; class Bacilli; order Lactobacillales; family Lactobacillaceae; genus Lentilactobacillus; species Lentilactobacillus buchneri. The sequence continues at coordinate 1,393,945 of NZ_CP073066.1, read as the reverse complement.
ATAAACCATCACTTCTTGAATCTGATCTTCAATTCGTTTTAATGGGTTCAGAGCTGACAGTGGGTCCTGGAAAATCATGCCAATTTTGGCTCCCCGAACCTGGTTATAGCCCTTCTCATCAAGTTTCAATAAATCGGTTCCCTCAAAATCGATTTCCCCGGAAATTTGAGTTTCTTCCGGATCATGCAGCCCCATAATGGTGGTTGCCAAAGTACTCTTCCCACAACCGGACTCCCCCACAATTGCGAGAATTTCATCATGCTTTACTTCAAGGTTGACGTTTGAAACGGCATCATAGTATTGACCATTAATCTTGAATGCGGTGCTGACATTTTTGATGCTCAAGAATTGGTCAGAATTTGTATCAACCACGAGAATATCTCCTTTTGGCAATGTATTTATGTATAAACATTAAAAATTAATGAACGGTATGATTGTTTAATTAGAAAACATTATATTCTCATTGTATTCTCATTTCAAACCATGTTAAGTGTTTTTTGTAAATATTTGTTATTTAAGGATGAACAAGGTGATGAGATATGTGTCTGAAACCCCATTTGAAAGGCGTTAATCGGTTGTTCGCGATTCTAAAATGATTACTGGATTCTTTTAAAATTAAGAATCAACGGCAACGCTCCCGCTAGCTGAAAGAAGAGCGCAAAAAAGCCGAGACAACCCTTAATCCAGTTGTCTCGGCCTACTTCTTAAGACTATTAACTTTGTATGAATCCCTTGATTGGAGAATGTGACAGCTTCTTTTTAAATGAGAGGACCAAAACTCTGTCAGTCATCGTCTCCCTGATCCCTCTTCTGCACCGCTGGTTTTATAGGAACGGCCGTACACCATTCGCTTTGGAATTGCACTTCGAAGTGATTGGCTAGCTCTTCCATGAGCAGTCTTCGCCCAGTCACTGCGCTTGGTCACCAAGCGATAAAAAGAAATAAAGGCAACCGGTGTCAGCATCCATGAGTAAATCAGGTTACCTTCAACCATGACAACCGTATCCCGATAATTAAAGTGATCGCTAGGCTGTCTCATCAATCGATTGGCCAAAAAAATCATCAAATAAGTAATCAGCATCCCTATTAAGATAACCGTGCCAACTACCATCATGGTCTTTCGAGGGAACACGACCAAATGATAGGTCATCACAATGGTTGCCAGCAACGAGCTGAATGTAAACAGCATCGAGAAAAACGGCAGAATCATAAAGATGATTAAATCAGTTTTAAGCTTTGGTGGGATTTTCTTGGAGAAGAAAACCCGCTTGCCGTATCGTTTGAGACACTGCATCCCGCCTTGACACCAGCGGACACGCTGCTTGATTAAGGGTTTGTATTGATTGACGCCTTCTTGAGGCATAAAGGTGTTGGCAAGAAACCCACCATTAAAACCATGCAGCAAACCGTTGATACTAAATTCCAAATCGTCGAGCAGTGAATTATTCCATTTGATTTGGGTGGCCATTTCCAAGGTCATGAACTAGCCGTTGCCGGACGCGATCGCACTCCCCCAGCCCATGCGGATAATCTGCTGTAAGAAGTTGGGAACGCCAAACTCAAATTCCTGCATCAAAGTCAGAAAGTTATGAATGTTGCTGATCGAGATGCCGGTTTGTAATAAATCATAATTGGAATGGGTAAAACCATTGAAAATGTTCAACAAAATCTTGAAGCTGGGTTTTGAATCGCTGTCGATTACGCCGACAACCGTCTGTTTGAAGTCGTGGGTTTGCGTTGTAATCCACTTTAGGCCATCGTTGAGAGCTTTCCCCTTACCTTCTCTGGCATGAGGCAGTTTGCGAGTCAAAATGTGCACCCGGTTATTGCCCACGAATCTTTGTAATTTCACATCCGTGCCGTCGTCTGAACCATCGTTAATGATAATCAAAGTCGTCTTACAGGGAAGTGGACTCATTGCCCGCAACAGCCGGCTAACAGTGGCTTCAATTTCATTCGCTTCATTGAGTGCCGGCATCATAATATACATATGCTTAACTTTTCGCTGAATATCAACCGAATAATGGGCCTCAGCATTTTTATGGCAAAAAATATTGAAGAGATTGAGAATGCCAAATCCCATGGTACTAAACAATGAGATGAATAAGAAGACCCAAATGATAACCCATATGTCCATGTAATCACCTCCGTGCAAACTGATTTGGCGTTGTCATGAATCAAGACGACCGCCAGCCGCTTAAGTAAATCAAGCAATCATCCCCATCAATCAGGAACAATTGCTTGATTTACTTAAGCTCTGGGATTAATCACACCATTCTACAATCTGGTGTTACCATCCCCAGCACGGAATGAAGTGATGATGACGTTTGTTATAAACGTTGATCAAGTTGACATTATTATTGGCGTCTGGTGTTTGCTGACCTGGGGTCTTAGTCTTGTAGCCAAATGGGACGTAGTCTTCAGCGACTGTGTACACAAACTGGTTTCCTTGACTGTCATACTGCGGCAAGTAACGAAAAGTCGTTCGGTAACAATCAAAATAGCTTAATGTTCTAAATCGATATGGAACCCCATTTTGATACAACGTCACATGAACCCGTGGAGTGCACTTCCAAAATGGCACGTTCTTCCAGGTCTTTATGACGTGAACATAGGTGAAGCATTGCGGTTTCTTCTGATAAACATTGGTAAGGGTAACTACGCCATTACTATCGGGTGCCTGCGGCTTGTTACCATCCGGATCACTCTTATAACCCTCCGGCACTGAAGCTTCGTTGACCGTGTAACTGATTGCGTGACCGTCTTTGGCAAATTTGGCCAAGCCGTTAAACTGAGCCTGATATGAATTAGCTTCATTGAGGGTAACCGTCTTGCCGGTATCCTTGCCGTCCGCGTACAACTTAGCAGTAACAGCTGGTGTGGTGACACCATCAGGAACATCCTGCCAGACCTTTTTGACAGTGAGACTCGTGGTGGCGTCGGTGTGATCACCGGTTGCGGAACCTTTACCCATTGTCAGAACCACCGTCTTGGTGTTTGAAGTCGTAACGGGTGTTCCGGCGGCAGCTGTCGTGATGTCACTGGCCGTAATTGAGGCCGTGTTTGGCAAATCCAATTCAGTACCGTAAAGGCTGTATTCATTATCGTTACTGATGTCGGAATGATACATAATATTAATTGCCTTATCCAGTGTGCCATTCCACTGGAAAGTGAATCCAGAATCAGTTGGGGTGATGGTGTAATGGCTGGCAGCGATTGTTTGGCCGCCGGCATTGTCAGTCACCGTTACTGATTTAGGATCAAAGGTTTGTGCGGTTGTATTGCCCAAAGTATCTTCAACTTGGACATTGTTCAACTGGCGGTTATTGGGGTTAACCAAGACCTGCCAGTTTACTTGCGCCAAAGTCCCATTCGGACGGACAGTTTCGTTGATGCCCCAACCATTTTTGGCAAGAAAAACGTTCACTGGATAGCTGGGGGTAAATGCGCGGGTACCGGTGACTGAGAATTCCAATGACCCGTGCCGGTTGGTGTTGTATTTGGCCCAATAAGCCGCGTTACTGAACGTAATTTGCCCAGTCGTGGCCTTTGGATTGGCAACAAATTGGCCAACCGTTTCGTTGGTGTTGCTTGATTTGATATCAAATTTCTCTGGTGTTCGAAATGTTGCACCAGTCGGTAACGTGACTGTGGCAGTATCACCGTTATTAACAGTTGTCCCGTCAGCAATCTTAAAATCATAATCCAGTGTGTGGACCGGACCGGCATACCACTGTTGTGAAACAGCAGGTAACACGGTCGCACCGTCTTCTTTGGCGGACGTGGCAGACAGTCCGGTAATTGTCGAATCAATATCGGCAGCACTTGCACTGTCAGAAACAGCGGCTGCCGAAGCAAACGTGCAAAGAAAGATTGCAATGATACTTAGCAGCTTAAAATGCGCCACAACAAAATTATGCAGCTTATGAAATGAACAACTCATCATATATTCCCCCTAAATATGAAATTTTCCGATTAAGTCGGTATTGCACCGTCATTACACATTAATAATGCCTCGCAACCCGCGTATTCCCAGTACGTTATCGGCATATTTCCCCTTGTGTAACTGCGGTATAGTTAAATCGTAACGCTAGAATCGTATCGTGACAAGGTATTTTGAGAAATGAAATTAATTTCTCAGTAAAATGTCACAATTTTTCGATATATTCAATTAGTTATGTATATCCTCATAATTTTAGTAAGTGACTAAAAAGGACCAACTTTTCTAGTGGAAAGTTGGTCCTTTATTACATTTTGTTTATTTTACTATATTCATGTGTTTAGGATTGACAACACAACTCATGATCTTTCATGCTGATCATTTTTCGAGCCACTGTCATTTTTAACTTGAAAAGTCGGCATCAGATGTCCCATTCCCAGACCACTTAAAATGGTCCATGGAACATAAAATGCAATCTGATATCGGCTTTGCACCTCCACCAGCAGAAAAATAATGGTCAATCCAATCATGATGGTGTCACTCAATAGGACGCCGTTACGTTCACGATTAACTTTGGAGTCAATCCGATAAGCAACAAATTGCGCCAGCAACCCAATGATAACCAGCAATAACATGACCACTTGGTTTCCGGTGACCAGATTTGTCAGGCCGTTAATCATGTGACGTGGCATCACTTGAAATTGATCAGTCTTTTTCCTGGTATTTGAGTAAAACAAGACAGGTCCATAGTCCGGCTTCATCAGGGTTTCGTTTTTGTCATAGAAGAAATGTTTCCAAGTGCCATGGGCTTTGATACCAGCGACATTAGCCTTTAATTGTTTTGAAAGGACCTTTTCAAATCCAGCAAACCGCTGTTCATTTGTGAGCTTCTGATTATGATTATATTTTTCAAGTTTTAGAATCATGTTGTAATTGTAAACGCCGCCAGTCTTGGGGTTGGTTCCCGTCGCCAGCGTGTATTGTTCACCAATTTTGGCATCTGCAATCGGCACCCCAAAATAGAAGCGATCAATTCTTGGCTGGAGTTGATTTAAAGCAAAGAACCCCAACATGACGGCGAGGATGCCGATTCGTGGAACCCAAAAGTCAGCTCTATTTTCTTTGGTGGTCTGTTCACTTAACCTGAACCACACAAAGCAAACATACCCAATGACAAAAACCATCGATAATGGTCGAATGGATTGAGCGAAAAACAACAGGACAATAATCAATCCGATTGTGACCCAAGGATGCCAATCCTTTAACGACCGATATGCCAACAATTTGATCAGAAAATACATACTCAAGAACAGTGCGAGCAACCACGCAGGTTCAGCACCAATCAATGTTGTGTAAAGATACCAGGTTGGCAGGAAAAAGAACGTCAGAGCGGCAAACATCCCGATTGTCCGATTAAAGAAATACGTGACAATCGCTAAAATCAAAAAAGTCGTCAATACACTACAGGCGATATTGAATACCTGAACGACCTTTGGCGAATTGATCGAAATTCTAAACAGCACGTTATACAAATTGGCAATGTGCAAGACATGTGGAAAAATACTGTCCAAGTCCAGGACGCCAACATGATACATCCACGCCCAAGAATCCTGATTAGCGGCGGACCCACCTAAAGCATTGTAACTATACATATCAGATATTGGATTAAGTTTGAAGGCAAATACCAGAATCAGTTTTGGAATCGCCATGATGCTGATAAAAGCCACAAACCATCCGGTAAATCTGCCGGCAAACCACTTGCCAATGTACCACAACAAAACGGCCGCAATCATACTCACAATAACACTGACAGTAAGACCGTTAACACTAGGTGTAAAGGTCTTATAGCTTGCCCGAAAATAACCAGTGACTGTTCCAGCCATTAGCCAAACAACGCAAATAACTGCCAAAATGGTGATACTGAAATAAGCCGCTTTAATCAGCTTGGACTGTTTGATCATCATCGTTCCCCCACCCCATCTTCTGTTTTGCCAACAATTTGATGATACACCAAAACAAAAGCGCGGGTTGAAGAATCCAAATTCGCCCAGGCCAAATTGGAAAATCGGGTTACTTATCTACCGCCGTGAACCGTTCATTATGATGAGCCGGATGCTCAATCTCATCATTAATCACTTTGGCCATTGTGCCGGCAGTAATTTCCGACTTGCCTTCAGCGTTGGTCAGCAGATCATTTTGACCAAGTTCGTAGGCCGTTGCATCCCCAGGTTTAAAAGTGGCACTTGGCGAAACCGCCACCCAATTGACATTGCTGGTATTGGTGAGCAGCTGATACTCTTTGAACTGCTGACGGGGAATCTCAATGAATGATTCACTATTAGGCAGTTTCTCCAACTTTTCCACAAATCGATGACCATTTCCGGTTTCCAAACTGCCGGCCCCCAAAATAAAGAACAGCCGCGGCTTGTCAGTGTCCTTGGCAAATTCGATCAGTCGAGCGGCCAAATCAACGTGTCGGTATGCATGGCTCATGTCGTGCGTGGCGTAGGCGTCTACCAAGACGTCCAAATCTTGGACATCCACCCGTTGAATGTCAAAGGCATCTTTGACAACCAGCTTGACTGCGTCTGGCAGCAGGTCCTTTGCCTTCTCAGCGTTGCGAACAAATCCCGTTACCTCAAACCCGCGGTTGACTGCTTCTTGGGTAATCGCACTACCGGCCATGCCAGTGGCACCGATGATACCAACTTTTAATGTCATGTTAAAACCTCCAATGATTTTGCTTCACTATTTTCGATTGTTTCGAATTAATTATCGGCCGGCTGAGAGAGTCGGTCAACCATTTGGACGGTGAACATTGAACATAAAAGAACCGGGCATTCCAACGATAGGAATACCCGGTTCATTAAGTTAAACGATGAAATCAACACAGATTGATTTCCTGATTATTTTGTCAATTCAACCGCCTTACCGGCGACATCAATCGTAATCGGCTCGCCATCAATTAACTTGAAGTGGGAACCATCCTGATCAACGTCGACTTCAATTAAACGATCACGGAAGACTTGTCTAAATGAGTAGTGTGACCATTTCTTCGGCAGGAATGGTGCATAATGCAACTTGCCATCGCGAACACGCATGCCGGCAAAGCCTTGGACAACGGCAATCCAGCCACCGGTCATGGCCGTAATGTGCAGGCCGTCAACGGTATCGTTATTGTAGTTGTCCAAATCCAGCCGGGCAGTTCGTTCGTAAAGTTCAACCGCTTTGTCTTCATAGTGAAGATCGGCTGCCAATACAGAATAAATCGCAGGTGACAGACTTGACTCATGAACCGTGTATTGTTCATAGAAGTCAAAGTTGGACTTCTTCTGTTCTGGTGTGAAATCATCAACGAAGTCCCAGATTCCTTGAAGCACGTCACCCTGCTTGATGTAAGGTGAACGCAAAATCTTGTCCCATGACCAGTTCTGGTTCAATGGTAATTGATCTGCGGGAATTTCTGAAACCGGCTTGAGGTCCTTGTCGAGGAAGCCGTCGTGTTGAACAAAGATGTTGAGATCCTTGTCATAAGGCAGATACATATTGTCGACAATGTCTTGCCAATGTTTCTTTTCATCTTCACTGACATTTAATTGTTTGGCTTGTTCGGGAGAAACTTCCTTGAGAATTTCCAAGGTGTATTTTAACGTCCACTGAGCCAACAGATTGGTATACCAGTTGTTGTCAACGTTGTTCTCATACTCGTCGGGGCCAGTCACACCATGAATCATGTAATTCTGGTTCCGTTGACTGTAGTGAACCCGATCGGCCCAGAAACGAGAAATCTCGGTCAAAACTTTTGAGCCTTCATGGAGAACATACGACGTATCGCCAGTGTAGCGGGTGTAATTATAGATGGCAAAGGCGATATCACCATTTCGGTGAATTTCTTCAAAAGTAATTTCCCATTCGTTATGACACTCGATCCCATCGAAAGTCACCATTGGGAACAAGGCGCCCTTCAACCCCTGTTGCTTGGCGTTATGGTACGCACCGTCCAATTGCTTGTAACGATACATCAAGAGGTTGCGGGTTACTTTGGGATCGGTAATGCCCAAGTAGACGGGCACTGCGAAAGCCTCGGTATCCCAGTAGGTCGCACCACCGTACTTCTCACCAGTGAAGCCTTTCGGGCCGATGTTCAAGCGTGAATCTTCGCCATAATAGGTTGAGAACAGTTGGAATAAGTTGAACCGAATTCCTTGCTGGGCTTCGGTATCACCATCAATGACGATATCGGATTTGTTCCAGCGGTCGGCCCAGACCTGCTCGTGAGCAGCGAGCAAATCATCGTATGATTGGCCGGCAACTTGGTCACTTAATTGATGCATGGCATCGGTTAAAGCGGCTTGAGTGTCGTAATCCCGTGAGGTCACAACGATGACGCGTTTTTCAAGTTGAGCGGATTCGTTGGGCGCTAAAGCACCGGAGAATTCGTTGACCACTTCTTTTTCACCAGGTTGAGCCACTTTTTCAGCAGTCAAGTCAGTGACGTTGCGCATTTCCATTCCTGAAGTGAACCGCGGCGTCCCAAATGGATTAGGGGTCGTTTCGGCTAAGACGTTGCCCGAATCAGTTCCCTGCTCAGTTGAGAGCACTTCCCAAAAACGTTCGTCGTAGTTGGCATCCTCGTTCTTAACGTCGCCATCGATCGCTGAATCGATCACGAGGTCCACTTTAGTTGAGCCAACATTTTGAACAGTCACCCGCTGAACGGACAGTTCCTGCTGGGCAACACTCAAGAAACGTTCAAATTTGACTGCCACTTTGGCATCACCTTTGGTCACCGTAAATGAGCGGGTTAACAGAGCCTTTTTCATATCGAGATTGAGTTCGAAATCGCTAAACTGATCTTTCGCCAAGTCAATGACTTCACCATTAATCTTAACGTGCATTTTAATGAAATTGACGGCGTTGACAACTTTGCCGAAGTAATCAGGATAACCGTTCTTCCACCAGCCAACCCGGGTCTTGTCCGGATACCAGACACCACCGAGGTAAATCCCGTTGAGAGTGTCACCGCTGTAATCTTCTTCGAAGAAGCCACGCATCCCCATGTATCCATTTCCCAAGCTGGTCATGGATTCCTGGAGTCGTTTGTCTTCCGGGTCAAAGTCGTGGGTCACAATATTCCAAGGAGCGACTTCAAAAGTTCTTTTCATAAGTTAACGTCCTTTCTAAGCTTTGTAAGTTTCTTTAATGAATCCAACTGAGGCTGCACCGAGGGCCATGATGATCCCGGCTAACAGGAACATGTTAGGCTGTGCGTTACCCAATAATGGGAATAAGCCGAAGCTGGCAAGTGAGGCAACAATTTGTGGCAGGCAGATTGAACCGTTGAATAATCCAAGATAAGTCCCCATATGTTCACCAGACAAGGCGTTGGTAACCATGGTTAATGGGTAGGTATTCATCGATGCCCAAGCCATTCCAACTAAGATGAATGACAGAATCAAAATGTATTGAGTGTGAATGAAGAATACGGAGATAAATCCAACTGCACCAAGGGCCAAACTGATTGAGTAGCCCAACTTGTGGTGATTGTTTGGCATTTTGGCCAAGACATATGACCAGATAACCGCAGCGATTGATTGAACGGCAGCTAAGACACCGTACCAGTTACCGGCAGCTTGGTAGCCTGCGGAAGCGGCATTAGTGGTGTTCCAAACGTTGCTGGCAATCGCACCGGCTGAGTAGGTCCAGAGGTATTGAAAGGCAATCCAGCAGAAGAATTGAACTAAGGTAACAGTCCAAAAGACTTTAGGGGCCTTTTTCAGCAATGACCACCAGTTACCACCGGTTGTGTTGGCTTCTTCAGTAATTCCGTGATATTTGGCGTAAGTCTTAGGATCATATTCATGAACCTTGAAAATCGTCAGCAAACTTGTCAGTAACAGAATTGCGGCACCAACATAGAAGGAAATGACAACTGATTGGGGAACGACACCCTTTTCAGCCGTGTTGGCAACACCAAATGCGGTAAAGATGAACGGGAAAATAGCTGCGATCACCGCACCACCGTTTGACAAGAAACTTTGAATCCCGTATGCGTAACTCTTTTGGTCATCATTGACCATATCGCCGACCATCATCTTAAATGGCTGCATGGCGATGTTAGACGAAACATCCAACAGGGCAACGGTTACCGCCCCAAATACCAAGGCCGTAATCGATGCGTACCCGAAACCAAAACTCCCCGAGTTAGGCAACAGACACATGACGATGATGGCAATTAACGTTCCCAGAGCCAGGTAAGGCAGGCGGCGGCCGCCAAGCTTAGGTGCCCAGGTTCGATCTGAATAATAACCAATAATCGGTTGAACGATTAAACCGGCAAGTGGTGGCAAAATAAAGAACCAACCCAACTTGTTGGGATCTGCCCCAATCGTTTGGAAGATCCGGCTCATCTGTGAGCTCTGCAGGGTAAAGGCAATCTGCACACCCAAGAAGCCAAAGTTAATCATCCAAATGGTACTGGCAGGAAGTTTAGGCAAACCAGACTTCTTGGTTGCAGCTGCGCTACTTTGTTCATCCATTTCATATTCCTCCAATTCAAAATATCATATTAATAATAGCGTTTACATTTTGTATTATTGCACGTTTTAATCAATGTTGCAAACGGTTGCATGAAATTAATTGAGCATTTTTAAAATCGGATCGGCGAAAATAGACTGGTACCGGTTACTTTGGCGAGATGTCAATCTCATAAAAATTTCTTGTGGCATTTTGATACCTACTACTTTTAGATTTGTATTTATGAGAGAAAAAAAGTTTTTTGACTTTTTTCACTGATATATAACGGCTGTGGTCTAGACCTCATGTGTAATATGAAAATAAGACGTGTAAAACTGTGCTAACCTTTCATTGCACTTCAATCAAAAATGTTTTATATTGAACAAGCATTCACAAGTAACTTGATGGACACAATTTCATAAGGTGGTGAGATTTACATGTTGTTAGGTAGTGTTGAAGCCGGTGGTACAAAGTTTGTATGTGCTGTTGGTAACGAAGATTATCGCATCTTGGATCGGACACAATTTCCAACGACTACGCCAAAAGAGACCTTGCAAAAGACTGTTGATTATTTCAAGCAGTTCAAGGATCTCAAGGCAATCTCAATTTCTTCCTTTGGACCAATTGAGCTCCGTAAGAACTCGCCTAAGTATGGGTACATTACAAATACCCCGAAAAAAGGCTGGGCCAATACGGATTTTGTAGGTCGAATTAAAGAAGATTTTGATATCCCGATTAGTTGGACAACCGATGTTAACGGGTCCGCTTATGGCGAATACGTCATGGCAACGCTGTTCAACGAAAAGATCAATTCGCTGGTCTATTACACGATTGGTACCGGGGTTGGTGCTGGTGCAATTATCAACGGTAACTTCGTTGGCGACATCGGACATCCTGAAATGGGACATGTTCGATTGAAACGTCATCCAGACGACCTGAATTTCAAGGGGATCTGTCCTTACCATGGCGATTGTTTGGAAGGCTTGGTTTCCGGACCAACGTTCGAACCAAGAACCGGTAAGAAAGGCCAAGATGTTCCACTTTCAGACCACACATGGGATATCATGGCATTCTACGTAGCCCAAGCCGCAATTCAAGTCACTTTGATGATGCGTCCAGCCAAGATTGTCTTTGGCGGTGGCGTTGTCAGCGAAGAATTCTTGAAGAAGGTTCGCGAGCAGTTTAATGAGTTGATGAATAACTACGTTGACGTTGGCGATCTCGATAAATACATCGTGATGCCATTGGTCAAGGATAATGGTTCAGCAACCGTCGGGGATTTTGCTTTAGCTTTGAAAGAATACAACAAGTAACAACTTATTTTTTTGGGAAGTTCCACAAACGTTTGCGGAACGAATGAATTTTAAAAGGAGATTTTTTATATTATGAAAGCACTCGTATTTACTGGAAAACAACACATGGAAATTCAAGACATTGACAAGCCAGAAGTAAAGCCTAACGAAGTTCGTGTTGACACTGCTTATGCTGGTGTTTGTGGAACCGACCACGCCCTTTATAACGGCCTTCCAGGTTCAGCAGATGCTGTTCCTCCAATCGTCTTTGGTCATGAAAACTCAGGTGTCATTTCAGAAGTTGGCTCAGATGTTGACGGCTTCAAAGTTGGCGATCGAGTAACTGTTGACCCTAACATCTATTGTGGCAAATGTTTCTACTGCCACACTGGTCGTCCAGAACTTTGTGACAACCTCTCAGCCGTTGGTGTAACTCGTAATGGTGGCCTTGAAGAATCCTTTACTGCTCCTGCCACAAACGTTTACCCTATTCCTGATAACGTTTCATTGAAAGATGCAGCCGTTATCGAACCCATCTCATGTGCCGTTCATGGTATCGACTTGCTTAAGTTAACACCATACCAAAAAGCTTTGGTTATCGGTGATGGCTTCATGGGTCAATTATTCGCTCAAATTCTTCAGTCTTATGGTGTCCACCAAGTTGACTTGGCCGGAATTATCGACGAAAAATTGGATTTGAACCGTGAAAAATTAGGTGTTACCAACACTTACAACACCACTCGTGACCAGATTCCTTCAGATTACGACGTTGTTATTGAAGCCGTTGGATTACCACAAACTCAACAACAAGCTGTTGAAGCTACTCGTAAGGGTGCTCAAGTATTGATGTTTGGTGTTGGTAAGCCAGATGCTCATTTCGAAATGAACACTTACGAAATTTACCAAAAGCAATTAACTGTTCAAGGTTCATTCATCAACCCTAACGCATTCGAAGACTCAATCGCCCTTCTCCAAAGCGGTGACTTGAACGTTGATGCCATCATCAGCAACGTCTTCGACTTGGACGAAGTTGAACCATTCTTGCAAGGAAAGACTAAAGGCGTTTCAAAGGCAGTTGTTAAAGTAGGTGACTAGTTTGAAAAATAATGAGGAAACCGCCAGCCAAGTTCTAAATGGCCGGACGATCTCGATGTCTAAATCCATTACGTTTTTCATCATTTCTTTGGTGATTAACTCCGCCGGAAACGTGCTTACCTTGGTTACCAGCGCCCAAATCCACCCTTCCTACTTGGGATCGGCTTATTGGACCGCCGCTGAAGCCAACCTGGCAGTTGCGTTTGGCTGGAATCTATTTTGGACATTCTTAATTCTTGGGGTCGTGATCACAATTTTAAATGCCATCCTGGTTGGACACTGGGATTGGCGGCGCGCACTTGGAAATCTGATCTTCATGGTTCCCTTCTCAGCGTTGATTCAAGTATTCGAAGACTTCTTCCTTGGTAAGTACCCGGCATTGTTTGGTGGTTTTCCACCAGCCAAGACGCCATTCATGATTGGATTTTATATCCTCTTGAACTTCTTGGGTGTCGCAATGATCGGAACTGCCATCTCCATTTATCAGCGGGTCAACCTGGTACTGCACCCCGCCGATGACTTGATGCAGATTCTGCGTTTCAAGTATTTCAAAGGAAATGCCAACACAGCGATGTGGGCATCATACATTCCACCAACACTGATGGCAATCTTGGCCTTCGCAATCACTCGTCAATTCACCAACTTGGGAATCGGAACCATCTTTGCGTTCTTATTCCAAGGCGGAATTACCGGGATCGCGGATACTAAGGTCTTCCCTCACCTGAAGCATCAAGCTTTGGACGTGGGAAAAGATTAGAGCGCGACGAGGCCCGGGAGATGCGGTTTCTAAGTGCCCTTTAATTAAAGTCCCTGACTTTGGGACTTTAATTAAAGGGCACTTAGAAGTTAGCATCTGGGCCGTCGCCAAGTAGGCTAGGCAGGGCTTCACCCGGCCGTCGGAGCGTATTTCGGAAGCCGAAGGAATCTCAAAATCGGCTAACAAACATTTGCCCAAGGTGCTTTATTAAAAATCAACCCTGGTTTTTACTGGAAGTTCCTTGGGCTTGGGTTTCCTCGTAAATGAACGCGGTTACACAATTAATATGAAAGAGGCAATTAAACATGGCAATTAAAGATGATATTACAGGAATTCAACACGTTGGAATTCCATCCGTTGATTTGGACAAAACAATCGCATTTTATGAATCACTTGGCTTTGAACAAGCCGGCTTATTCCATAACGGTGAGAACCGCTGCGCATTCATGCGTTTTGGCAACTTAACCATTGAAACTTGGGAAGGCGATCCAACTGCTCGTAAAGCTGGTGCAATCAACCATATTTCACTGAATACACCAGATGTTGAAAAAGCTTTCGCTGATGCCAAAGCTCAGGGATTACGCATGGTGAATGATGAAATTCAATCCATTCCTTCATTCTGGGATAAGGGAATTAAATTCTTCAACATCCTTGGCCCTAACGAAGAAACAATCGAGTTCTGCCAAATCCTGTAGGACAGAGTGTGACGAGCAACGGGTGATGCGGTGTGTAAGACCGAAAAGATTTAAATCCTGGTCTTGGATTTAAAGCTTTTTGGTCTTACACGTTAGCATTAGTTGCGTCGGAACACGTTTCAGCTAGATAACAGTGGTTAACAAACGGGGCTGGGGCAAATGCTTTTTGTCCTAGCCCCATTTGTGTTTTATAATTAAATCATTGAATGATTCCAAGAAGGGAAGTACTAATAATATGGCTCATATTTCTTTTGATGGCTCAAAATTATCAAAGTTCGTTCACGACAACGAACTCGGTGAAATGCAGGCATTAGTGAATGCTGCGGACAATGAATTACGCAAAGGCACTGGTGCCGGCAGCGATTTCCGTGACTGGCTGACTCTGCCAAAGGATTACGACAAAGAAGAATTTGCCCGCATCCAGGCAGCTGCTAAAAAGATTCAGTCAGACTCCAAAGTCTTGGTTGTCATCGGGATCGGTGGTTCATACCTCGGTGCCAAGATGGCCGTTGACTTCTTGAATGATACTTTCTTCAATTATTTGCCAGATGACCAGCGCAAATTCCCACAAGTGATGTTTGCAGGTAATTCATTGAGCTCCTCATACGTTTATGATCTGATTAACTTGATCGGCGACCGTGACTTCTCAGTGAACGTCATCTCTAAATCAGGTACGACCACTGAACCTTCAATTGCATTTCGAATCTTCAAGGAACGTCTCATCGCCAAATATGGTGAAGAAGGCGCTAAAGAACGGATCTACGCTACAACTGACAAAGCTCACGGTGCTTTACGCAAAGAAGCTGACGCCAGTGGTTATGAAACCTTTATCATCCCCGATGGTATCGGCGGCCGTTACTCAGTCTTGAGCCCAGTTGGCCTGCTGCCAATCGCTGTTTCCGGTGCTGACATTGAACAGTTGATGAAAGGTGCCGCAGATGCTGCCGATGAATACAGCGATCCTGATTTGACCAAGAACGAGGCTTACCAGTACGCTGCCTACCGAAACATCTTGTACCGAAAAGGCTTCACCACTGAATTATTGGAAAACTACGAACCAAACATGACCTACTTCGCCGAATGGTGGAAGCAATTGATGGGTGAGTCCGAAGGTAAAGACCAAAAGGGAATTTACCCATCATCTGCCAACTTCACAACCGACCTGCATTCCCTAGGTCAATACATCCAAGAAGGCTTGCGAAACCTCATGGAAACGGTTATCAAGTTGGATAAGCCAAACCACGACGTTGACATCCCTAAAGAAAAAGACAACTTGGATGGCTTAGGCTATCTTGAAGGCCGCACGATGGACTATGCCAACACCGAAGCCTTCCATGCGGTAGTCCTCGCCCACACAGATGGTAACGTGCCGAACATGGCCGTTCACATCCCGGACGAAACACCATACACATTGGGATATTTGATCTACTTCTTCGAGGTTGCGGTTGCCATTTCCGGTTACTTAAACGGTATCAACCCATTCAATCAACCAGGTGTTGAAGCATACAAGCAGAATATGTTTGCATTACTTGGCAAACCTGGGTTTGAAGAAAAGGGTAAGGAACTTAAGAAGCGCATCTAACTTTCAAAAGTCCAAAAAATAGCAGTCCTCGACGGTAATCGTCCAGGACTGCTATTTAATTACAACAAACAATGTACAACTAAATTAAGTGCACATCATCCTCACACGATACGAAACAGTTGCTTTGATGTTGCCACAACTAATGGTATCGTCATTTATTCCAACGAAAACTTGTGTTTATCAAACGGTGTAATTTTCACAACAGTAGATAAACACTTAACGGACAAGAATACACCTCTTTCGACAACAACATTACTGATTGGAGCCTCAAGATTGGCCGCACTAACAAAATGCTGATTATCCTTTTCAGTCATTATTATCGCTTCCTTTAATTTGAATTAGTTTTGTTCTAATTCATTTTTAATATAATGTCAAGCTTTTTCTTAATTTTGTATTAACCTCATCGCTTTTTAATGTTATAGTTATTCCAATAAAAAAAGAGGATGATACTTATGGAAAAAACAAAAGGTATTTCAAGACAACTAATAACGGCAGGATGGACGTCTTTTTTTTCCGAAATCGGTTCATCCACGTTTATGTTTTCTGTAAGTTTGCTTTTATTACATACATACCACAATGCAGGAGTATTTACCTTGGTTCAACTTTTAGAGCCAGGCATCATTCTGTTGTTCAATCCCTTTATTGGAGTTTACGTTGATCAGCACAAAAAGAAAAATATTGCATTAACAAGCCAGTTGGGATTAGTTATTACTTTCGTCATTCTTTCCGCTTGGATTAATAAAGCAATAAAGTCACCTCTGTTTCTTGTGTATTTAACCATATGCCTTTTTATTATTCTCATATCTACTCAATCACGAAAAGTAAGTTATCAGGCAGCAGTTATCTCTATGATGCCCAGAGGCTCAGTAAATAAAATGGTGTCAGTCCAACAAACCTGTACCCTCTCAGCAACATTGATTGCTCCATTTATTGGCTCACTGTTATATTCAACTCTCGGTTTTAAATCCTCAGTATTTTTTGAGGGAGTTACAGAAATTATCGTCTTACTTGGAATATTTTTGATAAAGTTTGAGCTTTATGCAACCGGTAATCACACTTTCCAAGGTACACAAAAAAACATACTTTCTCAACTAGCCTCAGGGCTAACAATAATCAAAGTTCACCGGAACTTGTTATTAGTAGTACTACTAAGCTCTTTTATAAACTTCTTCTTCGCAGCGATAAATATAGGGTTGCCCATCACCGTGATTGAATCTAAAAATATGGGGTCATTCTCACTTGCTGTTATTGAGGTTGGGTTATCAATCGGGATGTTGAGTGGTGGAATTACTTCAGGGTTCATGAAAAGTGTGAATATAACCGTTATTGGCTTTCGCTTAGCTATAATTGGAATACTTGTTGTTGCCATGGGCGTATTTTTCCTTAGTAATGTTCTTATAATTATCTTAATTGGAATAACTACCCTTTGTTTTTTTGTTGGTTTATTGATAGTACGTATAAATATTCCTATGAGTAGTTATGTGAAGGAATCTGTTCCGCTAGACTATCAGGGAAGAGTAAATTCAACCGTTGACGCTTTGTCATCCTTAATGTCCCCCTTTGGAATTATCACGTTTGGATTCCTTTTTGCTCATACATGGAATCCCACTATTTATCTGCTAAGTGGCTTATTCATATTATTCATAAGCATAGGATTTTCACACAAAATATCAAAAGGAGACTAGTAACCATGGAATATAAAAATATGTATAATTTAATTTCGAGGAACATGGATTTCTTTAATGTATTAGATGTTCCAGTCAACTCAACAATGAATGTAGAGCTAAAAGCATATATGGAACTTATAATCACAGACATTTTCAGTAAAAACAATCTACGAAAGCATTTGCACGGGTTTTCCTCCCTTGTTGCAAAGCTAAATCATTATTTCTTTGTTCCAGATGTCAGTGCGAGATTTCCACAACTTTGTGAGGGAGCACTGCTCAGCCTATCTATCTCCAATACCTCTTCGTCTAATTCGTTCTTTTTGTCGAAGGTTGAAGAGGATTTAGAACCATGGAACCCCATTCTTTTACAATTGCAACACTTTGCAATCTTAGAATATGTTAAAAATGATGGTAGCGAAATTCAACATATTTCAAAATTAATTTGTAAAAGCTCACTTGGTCTCCACACGCCACTTGAAATAAGCGATTATAACGATATCTATAGTGCAACCCATGCGGTAATCTCTGGATCAATTTATGGTAGGCGATTATTATGTAATCTATTTCCAACGAGAACAACCTATGATTACTTTAAATATTTCCAACACGCATTCTTTTTTTCGCTCTTGGATCATCATTACGACTTAGCAGTAGAAACACTGATTGCCAGTTGTCTACTGTTTGAATTGAGTATTAGCGACCGAAAAACTATTGAGAATGAGATCGATTATATTGATACAAACATTTTTCAAAACCAAAGAATAAATCACATAACGAGGACAAATTTTAAGGACTATTACCACCTATTACTTGTACGTATAATATTAGAGGAAGTGAGATAATGATTGCTGATCTTCAATCTGAAATTAAGGATAAATTGGATAAAGATTACAACTTTTGGGAATATTTAAACTTAACTTACTCTATTTCGATTGGGGTATTAATTAAGCATTTTGTCAATCAACCTGTAAATACGGAAGAATACTTAATTCTAACCAAGTTCTGCAAATTGTTCTACAACAGTGGCCTTATCCAACGGCTTCCCAAATGCTTTCTCAAAGCAAATACCATATTCGCAGTTTATAGCATAATAAATTCCGACTTTACGTACACTTATCCAATGAATTCAGAAAGCTTTGTTCTTAATCGAGTAGAACTGGACGAACTGCAACAACTTCAGTACAGCCTTCTGCAAACTCTAAATGAAAAGCCATGTGTTTTTGTTGATCCAGTATCAATTTATCATGAGGTAGATTGTAAAATTAATCCGAACGCTGTTCGGACAAAAAAGATCAGCTTCCTTTAAAATGGTGTTTACCACAAACCCATCTTTTAGGAGCTGATCTTTTGTCTAGTATAACCTATTCCGAACGAATTAAAATCGAAACCTTTTGTGAACTAGGGCTGTCCAATATCCAAATGGGCGTTCGGCTGAACCGATCACCGTCAACAATTTCTTATGAATTATCTCGATGTCAACCTTATCAGGCTGAATTAGCACAAACAGATGCCGAATACAAGCGATCACGATGTGGTCGGAAAACTAAGCTGAGCGATGAGTTAAAGCAAAAAATTCTCAACCATTTACGTCTAAGCTGGTCACCAGGAATGATTGCTCACGAATTTAAACTAGCTACTAAATCTATTTATAATTGGCTAAATCAGGGGAGAATTGGTTTCTCCTTGAATGATCTACCTGAACATGGCGTACGCCAACGGCGTAACGTTGACCAACGATCCAAATATAATCAATCTTTGGGGCGATCAATTGAACAGCGTCCCATGATCATTAATCAACGTAATCGCATCGGCGATTTTGAACTAGATACAGTCGTTGGTCCTCGTGGGCATAGTAAGGCAGTTTTATTAACTTTAATCGATCGAAAATCACGGTTCCTTTGGGCATACCGGTTAAAAGATCGGACGACAGCGACTGTTAATGAAGCACTAACTAAGTTCCTAACCACTTTTAATGGTCCGGTGCACAGCTTTACTGTGGACCGTGGCACTGAGTTTAGTGGGCTAGTATCACTTGAATCACAATATGGTATTAAGACCTATTACTGCCATGCTTATACTCCAGCTGAACGTGGTAGTAATGAACGCTTTAATCGGAATTTACGTTATTTTTATCCTAAAGGGACTCGTTTTGAGCACATTAGTGCTCAAGATTTAACGACGACGTTACTCCAAATTAACCAGCGACCGCTTAAAATACTCGACTGGCAAACACCGTATCAGGTTATGCTGACAAATTTGTCCAAAAATTCGGATTAAATTTGCAATCTACCATGAGCACATTATTTCTTGCAAGGATGCCTCGTCACTCGGTATAGAATCATTTGTAATTAGCCTAATTAATTCACTTTTGAAGATAAAAGTTAGTAACGGTAGACTGGATGGAAGAGTTGAAACTGTTGGAATGTTTGCATTATTATCAAAAAAATACCGGTTTTTCTTTTACCTATCATTTCTGAATCGAAACCTTGAAAGTATCGCACAATCGACCAACTTAGATTATTCTACTCTGGACGTAGTTAGCCTAATATCATTAAACACTTTGATAAACAAATAGAGGTGAACCCTTTTGAAACAACAAAAATCATTGATACCATTGAATCAAATCATATCAACAATGAGCAGTCAGGACAAACTATACTCAACACTAGTATCACTTCTCAAAAGGACTAATCAAATTCCTATAAAATCGAAGAACAATAAGATAGCGTTTGATTGGGAAAAATTTATTTCATTCTCCCCAAAGCTTCGTCTTCAAACCCTGGTAAATGTTATAAATAATCAAGTGGTTTATGGAAGACGGTTAGATAGAAAAAATTACAATTTCTTTATTGGCTTTTTAATATTTAGCATTCAGCAGTATGATATTAAGGCCATCACTACCAGTTCGATAATGCTGCTAACACAAAGTGACTCTGTAGAATTGAAAAATACAATTACACGATTTGTTAAGGCCCAGCAACGGGAAAACGGATATTTCGGATATCTGAATCCATTATTATCGGAAATAAATCGTGAGTCCGTCACCGAATTTGTAAATACTACAACTGCTTACTTAATGTTGCTTAACAGTTATTTAAAAAAGTAGTTTCACAACTACATGATGAGGTGAACTGAAATGAATTACACTTTCAGTTTTTTTTACTAGTGTAAATGTTATTCACGCCAATTACCAGAAGGGGTAAATAGAGATGCCGATAATACCGTTGAGAATCGGTAGTGGCCACCAGTTATCTTTAAACATTTCCTGATATCCTTTGGTTATTAACTGCTGAATTGAATGCAAAACACACATTTTTGAAGTATGAAATCAATCCTCCCAATCTACAGAATCTCATGTCCAACAATGATGTGATCAATTACCTGCTCATCCTCTGCTGGTTTATCCAGTAATAGCTTAACTGCCGACTGCCCCATTTCATCTGGATGAATATCAACAGAATGGAAATGCTGATCGGTGAGTTCACTTGGTAGTGAATTGTTGTAACCAAGAACTTCAACGTTTTTATTAGGATTAATCATTTTGAAACGGTGGTACATTTGCAGGCCACTGTAATCATCAATGGCGACGATTCCATCCATCTGCGGATTGTCGCGAATGAACTGATCTTCTAATTCATCATTCTCTTGAGTTGACAGCACGACAGGCGATTTGCCGGCCTGCTTCATCGCTGCCAGGTAACCCTTGCGCCGATCAATTTCATACGGCCAACCGTTATGGGTTTGGACAAAAATTGGATTCTGGCACTGATAGTGATCAATTAAGTAGTTGGTGCCGTCAAATCCGGCCTGGACGTTATCGTTATCGACATACAGCCAATCTTGTCCGGCCGCCGGTTTACCAATTGTCACAAAATCAACGTTTTCTTTTTGCAGCATTTCGATGACTGGGTCATTTTGGTGGGAGTATAGCAGGATAAAATGTTTGATTTGGGCGCGGGTAATCATTGATTTAACATTCTCGATTACCTGTTCAGTACTGTCTCCAATCGCGATTGATAGGACGTAATTGCGGCTGTTGAGCTGCGCGTTAATCCCCCGCAAAATACCAACGTAAAAAATATTTTCGACAACCCGGTTATTAACTGGGAAGACGACGCCGACGGTATTGGCTTCACGATTGGTCAGATTCTTAGCGTTATAGTTGGGCTGATACCCCATCAAATCCGCCGTTTTCTTGACGCTGCGGCGAGTCTTGAGACTGATGCGTTTATTATCATTGAGTGCCCGTGACACGGTGGAAACCGATAAGCCCAGCCGTCTGGCAATGTCTCGGATTGTAACCATTTGAATTGCCTCCCCTCTACTAAATTTTACCCTTTTTGAAGTTGCGATCTTGTTAAACTTTTGTATCAATTATTAATATTGAACGCTACTACTAGATTTTGACAGTATTATGTGATAATTTCAACGTATGAGGTGATTATGGAAATGAAAAAGCACAGATCATTAGCTGCCATCTTGGCGGTTGTTGCAAGCTTTGCACTAATTTTGGCTGGCTGCAGCAGTTCTTCAAATAAGAGTTCCAACAACAATTCTAATAAGGCCAGCATGCAAAACGAGACTCAAGATAAATCCGCTAAGCAACTGTTAACATCAAGCGATAATCTTTGGTACATGAATGGTTCGATTAATTACAACAGTAAATCAGGCATCGATGCCTACAAATTCAATTCTAAGAACCATACCGTGACCATTTACAGTGTCAACAAGATGTACAAGACCTACAGTGAAGCTAAGCAGGCAAATGATCTGGACAAACAGGGAACTTTGAAGTACACCTTCAAGAATGACTCGGCTGACAAACCGGTGATTTACATGAAGGGTAAACTTTCGGATATCCCAATGCATCAGACAATTTCAGTGAAAAATACCGTTAGCGGCAAGAACCACCAGTCTAAGCTGGCAGTGACCGGCTATAAGGTCGTTCGAAACCTGGATAACGATCCGGCTCCCCAAGTTTGGGTAACGCCCAAAGACTAATTAATTTTACCAGAAGAGACAATGGCAGAATCACTTTTGCCGTTGTTTTTTTGTATCCTGCGTAAGCCTCAAAAGGAGCGCGTTACCAGCCCCCGGGCCTTATTTCGCTGTTAAACAGTCAGTTATGGTAGGATAAAACCATTCAACTTGATCAAAGAAGGTATTCGAACATGAAGGGCAACAAACTATTACAGCGGTCAATCAGAACGTTTTTTCAGAATTGGGGGGCTTACGTCAGTTTAGTTATTGTGATTAATCTACTGTTGGGCATCGTTGTTGTGCCAATCATGCAGTATATGACTGGCCTGATTCTCCAAGTGAACCGGATCCCCTACTTATCGTATACGAATGCGGTCTGGCTTTTGACCCAACGACCACTGGCGGTGGTGGAACTGTTCATTTTGCTGCTGGTTATCTTTGCGATGGTCTTTTGGCAGTTCGCGTTTCTGCTCTCTGGGATTAACAACATCGCCCTCAAACAAAATTTGAGTCTCTGGGGAGTTTTTAAAATTGCCATCCATGACATGCGTGGATTGCGACTGGGCAGCTTCCTGTTCTTTATTGGCTATTTTATTTTAGTTCTGCCATTTTCAGTTGCCTACCTGAACTCACCACTGCTTTCAAAAGCGACCATCCCCGTCTTTATCTTGGACGATTTGGAAAAGAATCCGTTGATTGCAATCCTGCTCACAGTCCTGGGCGTTGCCGTCTTTTACTTGGGAATTCGACTGATCCAAGTCCTGCCGATGATGATTATTCACCATCAAAAGGGCCTGGAAGCCGCCAAGAACAGCTGGCAGTTGACCAGCCACAATACCTGGCAGTATCTCTGGCGGATCTTCGTACTGGGAATCATCAGCTTCGCGTCAACGACCTTGGTATCGTATTTACTTTACCTTTTCCAGACTTACCTGGATGCCCAGTCAAAAGTGATTAGCTTTGTTGGTGCGGTCACCAACATGGGCCTGTTGACCGTCTGGCAACGAATTGTCGCCTCGTTTAGTGTGGTTGTCTTCATGCTCATCTTGTTAATGGTCTTGGATGAGTCCAAATGGCATTCAACGGCGGCTGTGGTCCGTTTACCCCGAAAGCGACGGATTGGTCGGCGGGTCATGGGAGCCCTTCTGATTGGCCTGTTTTTGGTCGGAGACGTGGCCTTTAATGCTGTCTATCTTCAAGGAGCACTGCTGACCAAACCCATCACGATTTCCCACCGTGGGGTAGATGACGGTAACGGTGTTCAAAATACAATTCCGGCGTTGAACAAAACCAGCAAAGAAAAGCCTGATTACGTTGAAATGGACCTCCACGAAACCCGCGATCATCAATTTGTGGTCATGCACGATGAAAATCTGTGGAACCTGGCCGGGGTGAATAAAGATCCTTATCAATTGACCCTCTCCCAAATGACCAAGATGAAAGTTCATGAGAACGGCCACACGGCCCACATTGCCAGCTTTAATCAGTATCTGCGGGCTGCTGAACATGATCACCAAAAGCTATTGGTTGAAATTAAAACTACTCGTCACGATAGTCAAAACATGCTGCAGCTATTTATTAAACGTTACGAAAACCGCCTGCTGCGGGATCACGATCGGATCCATTCACTGGATTATCATGTGATCAGCGGCTTAAAGAAGCAGGCTCCTAAATTATTTGTCAGCTATATTTTGCCGTACAACTTCTCGTTCCCCCAAACCAAGGCCAATGCTTACACCATGGAAGAAACCACGTTGAACGAAACGTTTGTCAACGAGGCGCATTTCCACCACCAACAAGTGTATGCCTGGACGGTCGATGACGAAGACGACATGACCCGAATGCTATTCTTGAACGTTGACGGGATTATTACTGACAACTTAACTGAGCTTCAATCAACCATCAATTCTACGTTTGATCATCCAAGTTATGCTCAGCGGTTGTTGATTTATTCGAATGAATTGCAGGATGAAGAAAAGGTTCTACAATATCTGTTGTTGGTAATAGATTTTTATCTATTACTGATGACAGATTTTTTGTTTATCATTAGAATAAAAAAGCGGACATCTCCCGTCCGTTAACTTGCTCCCACCACAGAATTAAGTCAAGAAAGGAAATGCCCTATGTCAAATGATACTACGAAAATGTTGTTAGGAATAGATGATGAACACTTAATAATTGAGGAAGGACAAGTGGGTGATGATGGAGTGATTCGATTGGTGGGGTCCCTAAACTACACCCCCAAGGCATGCCGCAATTGTGGGATTATCAATGATCACCAAATTATTGGCTATGGTTGGCGGAAGACCACCATTAGATTCGCAAAAACATTGGGCAGCACCGTTATCCTGTGTCTCAATCGGCGAAACTTTCACTGTAAGGCTTGTCATACCAATTTCCTGGCGCAGACGAATGCGGTGCCGAAACACTGCACGATTTCAAATACGACCCGCAAACAATGCTTAGAAAAACTGACCGAACCGGTTTCGCTCAAACACATTGCCGATGAGTTATCCACTTCGGATTCATTCGTTGGTCGGCAGCTCTTGCGCGCTGAACGGGACTTTCAAACCAACTGGCACTATTTACCAAAAGTTCTCCTCATGGACGAAGTTAAAAGCACTAAGAGCGCCACCGACGCGATGAGCTTTGAATTTATGGACGCGGAAACCCACGAATTGATCGACCTGTTACCCTTTAGGACCATCTATCAGCTTCAAAAGTATTTCCAGCATTACGACCAGGCTGCGCGAGAAAATGTGAAAATTATCGTCACCGATATGAACTATACCTATCCCAAATTGGTGGGGCAGATCTTTCCGAACGCCATCGTTGTCATCGATCCGTTCCACTTGGTTAACGCTTTAAATCGAGCTTTTAATAAGACGCGGGTGCGCCTCATGAAAACCCTGGCGACTTCCTCACGCGAGTATCACGCCCTAAAACGCTATTGGAAACTATTATTAACGCCGGAAAATCACCTCAACTACGAAGCTTTCCGTAAGTGGACAAACTTCCCTTATCCAGCGACTGCCACTGATGTGGTTGATGCTTTATTGGACATTGATCCCGAGCTCAAGCAAACTTACAACGTGATGAATCGGTTACGTGAAACCATCAAAAACCGTGATTGGCCCAACTATAATCAAGTATTCCATCACTTAGAGGGCTGCTCGGAAGAGATGTTGGCAACCCTCCAGACCCTAGCGACTCATCATGATGAAATTGGCAATACCTTTACTCACCATTACACCAACGGGCCCTTAGAAGGTTCAAACAACAAGATTAAAGTCATTAAACGCACTGGATTTGGTTACCGAAACTTCTTCAGATTCCGGCTAAGAGTGCTGTTCGCTTTTCGAGTTCATACAAAAAGAGCTCTAATCACCAAGTGATTAGAACTCCAATATTTTGTTCACCAACAACAGTTGACGAAGAACCGAAGAAAATTAGTTATCCAAGACATCAAAAAGGGAATCCCAGCTGGGATTCCCTTTTTGATAACCTAATATTCTTCTAAATCAATTTAGGCAACGTCTAATTTGCATCAAGCCATTCAGCTTCAACCCTACGCCAAGGAGTCCCACGCCGGCAGCTCCACTGGTGCTTGCTTCAATAGGGCCTTTTGATCATCTGAAAGGTATTTTTTGTGGACCACGACTTCGTAGACGTAGTCGTCCATCCAATCGTCACTCATGGTGAAGTAGCCCTTCTCACCATTCTTGTCACCCCAGGAATTTTCAACTTTCCATTTAGTGGGCGTCTCACCATCAAGGTCAACCCCAGTGAAAGTCATCGCGTGCGACACTTCGGCTTGATGATATTGCAGCCGGGCTGCCTTGTCCATCTCCAAGTCGACATCGAACAGTTTCGTGTAGCGATACAAGTGACTGTCCAGATAGCCTTTCTTGCGGTCCATTTGTTCAAGCACATCGTTGCCAAACCAGACCGTTTCGCCATCCTTGAGTTGGGCAATGGTAGCGGCCTTTAAAACGTCCATCGGCAGATTTAAGAAGGCAATCTGCTTGCCGCCGACAACGTTATTTTGACTTGGCAGTGAATATAATTGGTTGTAATCTTTTTCCGGGGAATTAGCTAACACCACATAATCATCCAAATCGACACCGAAGTATTGATCATAGAATTGTTGAGGGGGTAGACCGGAGACCCGATGATACTTTTTGTCATCGTCGCGATAGGCAAAATCAACGGTTGCCGGTGGTTCACCGAATGAATAGGCCGTGATTCGGTAGACTTCACTCAGCATTTGT
Source organism: Lentilactobacillus buchneri (assembly GCF_018314255.1). Classification (NCBI taxonomy): domain Bacteria; kingdom Bacillati; phylum Bacillota; class Bacilli; order Lactobacillales; family Lactobacillaceae; genus Lentilactobacillus; species Lentilactobacillus buchneri. The sequence goes on along the minus strand of NZ_CP073066.1, from coordinate 1,367,150 downwards.
TTGCGAGCGACACTGATCGCCTCATCGCTCTTTTCATCCTTGACCATCGACCGCAGTTTGGCAGCGTCAATCCGCAGTTTGCGGTTCATAACCGTATCAAAAGCACCGGTATTCTCAACGTTCGCCGTTTCCGGAAAATCACTGACCGGCATCACACCATATTTTTGGACCAATGCCGCTGCCATCGCCCATTGGCCGCCATCGTCGCCAGGGAAGCTCAAATAATTTTCAACTTCCCGGTCATTAGCCGGCCGACTGGCGGTCGCTAAAATTCGGTCATAGAAGATGTTGGCGCGCTCAATTTTATCCCAGAAGAACAGGTATTTTTGTGAAAGGTTGAAATCCTTCACCTTATACTTAGCAGCAAACTGATGCCGTAAAGTGTTCACCAAAGAAAACAGCCAGCAGCGACCACTTTGCTTCTGGTTGGTCACCGAACCGGTCTGGAGGTCCACTGAAAATACTGGATTCAATCGCACTTGGGCATCCGGATCCTGAGCTGCTTGGTTGATGCCGTTTTGTTCGATTATCTTCGACAGCACATCACTCTTAGGTGCATTCTTGAAATCATTGTGGAGTGCTGAAAAATCTTGCTCCGTTAAAACACTATTCTTATCAGTCATTCAGACATCCCTCCTATGTAATTGTGTCATATTGTAAATCTTTTCTTGGTTGGTCGCAATGTGGCATCTGTTGCTTATGCTTACTTGTTCAACAGAAATCTATTAGATGTGCTGATTACTGCCGCAGAGTCGCAGGCCGCCGGCTCTGCCTGCTGTAGTGGCTTGGATTTCGAGCCTGTAGTCTCGAAATACCAAGATGCTGTAATCGCGACTTTCAGTCGCTTCAACAGCATGGACACTACTGCTGGCAATGCCGGCGGCCTGCGACTCGGCTATTTTGAGGATGAACTTTAACCGGGCGAATTTGGTAGCTCAAACACTGTTTACCCGCAACGGCATCACTGAATTACTACAATTTCGGCAAGACAAAATTCAAATTCTCTTTTCCAACGCCACTTAAAGCTGTAAAACAAAAAAGTCTACAGGATAATCTGCAGACCCAAATGACGATTACCTCATACTAGATGCGCTTCTTAAGCCGTGGCGTTACCAAATAAGCAATTAAGGCACCGACTGCTCCTTGAATCAAGTTGGTGCCAATCCCAATATAGCCGGCATAAATGTTATACAGAACCGAGTCTGCCACAAAATAGCCGATTACCATAATGACGATCCCGACTGAAACGGCGATCAGCTTGGTCCACTTGCGATCGGTATTTTTACCAGCGATCAAGCCGACAATCAAGCCTTCTGCGCCGTGGACAATCAGTGAAAACCACATATATTGACCATAACCGGAGATCAGGTCCAACAAGAAACCACTGGCACCACCGACAACTCCGCCGACTCTCGGTCCCAGCAACAGCGCGCTGATAAAGATTCCAGCGTCACACAGATTGATATTGCCATGGGTCATTGGAATTGGGATGATAAAAAAGCGGCTGATCGCAACCGTGACGGCGATAAACATCGCCGTTAAAACAACCTTGAAAATATCACTGCTGACCTTGCCGCCTACACTTTTACGATCCATTACTGACTTCCTCCCAATACATAATCTTCTTTATTTGCTTCAGTAAAATCATACTTGGCCCGACTTCCGCCAATCAATTTTGGCCGTGAAGAAAGGCAGACCACATTCGCCGCACCGACACGGCGATTGGTCATGCGGACTGGAATCTGAACGTATTTAACGTGCATCCCAATCTCGGTTCCCCCGATGTCGATACCGCCAAATGCCGTGATGTGCTCCACTTCAACTGGGTCATCCATTCGTTCATAAGCAGCGACTTGCGTACCGCCACCGGCATGCATTGCCGGAACCACGGAAACAATTTCTAAATTATTGCGCTCGGCAACCTTCCGTTCAACCAAGAGGGCCCGGTTGATGTGCTCACAGCCCTGAATGGCAACATGAATATTGCGTGGAATTAAAAATTCTTCCAAAGTCGACACAACGGCTCGACCAACGTCCAATCTGGAATTAGTCCCCTTCCAGTCACCAGAAATTTCACTGGTACTGCAGCCAACCACAAAAATGCCATTTTCCGGGAATGTCACCCGCTCAAAATATTCAGTTAAGACAGCCGACAAATCACGCTTGATTGTTTGTAAATCCATCTTTTACACTTCTTCCCCTGTTTGTCCTAACGTAAACTTCGCCACATTGTACAATGACCTGGTCAAATTCAACCCAAATTTCCGTTGGTGCTGTGGTGCGCGGCTGGTCAGACTCACCGCATCGTACACCCCAATAACTGCGTTTTGAACCGCTGTATCAAAATCCAGCTTAAAGTTCAAATACCCAATTAACAGTGCTGAAAATAGATCACCGGTGCCATAAAAATGACCGCCGATTAAAGGCGAGCCGGCCCATTTGAGTTGGTCGCCGTTGACATAGACACAGCCAATCCCACCGTCACGGTGGACTCCGGTGACAATTACCTTGGCTTTGGAGTGGGTCGCTTCACGATAATCGGTAACAGCTTGATGAATTCGGTCATCACTGGCATTAACTCGGAGGCGTTCTCCACTGAGCAGCCCCAATTCGGTAATGTTTGGGGTAATAATCGTGGCAATTGATGCGAGTCGCTTAATGGCATCCAAGTAGCCAGGTTCAAAGCCGGCATACATTTTACCCTGATCACCCAAAACCGGATCAATCAGCAGGTCAGGCAGGCTAACTCCCGAGAGATAGTCGTACAAAAGGTTAGCCGTACTAATCTTACCAACGTAACCAACGATTCCTGAATTAAATTGAAGATCATCCAACCCATTCCAGTGACCAGTTGCCCGCCTGATAAAAGAATCAGTATTCTGAGTAGTAGGCGTTCCAAAACCTTCTGTTTGAGTTGAAAGCAGTTCTGTCGGCAAGGTTGCCGTTTGCAGTCCAAACGCTGAAAATACGGCGATGGCGGCAGTAGCCGAAAGCCTGCCGACCGCGGAAAAATCTTCTGCAATTAATACACTCGGCTTGATAATGATCATCCTTCCAATCATGTTTGTTACAAATATTGTACCCCATTGCCAATCTAAAAGTTAATACCTTACACATTAAATGTAACATTCTCTCATCAAAAGTATTTTAAGTATACCAAGAATCCCAGAAGAAACAATAGACAGTTTGCTGTTAATGTCAGTGACTCTGGTATAGTAGAGCTGTAAATAGTTTGGAATATAGAAAAGAGTGATCACCATGAACTTTGCCACTAAAACCGGCATCACAACCCTGGCGCAAACTTTTATCATGGGCTCAATTGATGCCTACACCTTTCAAAATTTTGACGGTTCATTTGTGAGTGCGCAAACCGGAAACCTGGTTGTTTTCGCTTACGAACTCGCCACCAAGGGTTGGAGTACGGCTTACATTCGCGTACCGGTATTACTAGGATTCCTACTCGGAGCATTCATCTCACAAGCCTTTAAACACATTCAACTGGCAAGCGACCGCCGGTTCAACGTCCTCTTGCTGTTCAGTATCATCCTATTGGGAATTCTGGCAGTGGCGGCAGCATTCCACCTGTCGATGCTCAACATGTTATTCAGCCTCGGCCTCTTCTCAGGTTATGAACTGACCGTGTTCAACAAGATTGGCACGACCAGTGTGAACAACGGCATCATGACTGGGAATTTGAAAAATTTTGCAAATAATTCCTATGAAGCCATCTTTAGCCACGATCGTGAAGCTTTGCTCAAAGCCGGCCGCTTTTTGAGTGGGATTATCATGTTTATTCTCGGCATTATCTTCAGTGCCTACCTGCTTCATGCTGCCGGGCCAAAAGTCTTTGTGGCCGCCTTGATGATCAATCTGGTTTTGTTGATCATCCCACTATTTGGTTGGCGAAATCGTCAACGGGATGAAACAATAAGTTGACATTCACTTATATTTGAGTTAGATTAAAAAGCAATTAGAAAACTTACGAATTATCAAGCTATGAGGAGAAGAGTAACCACTCAGATCGATTTCAGAAAGCCTGGCAGATGAGAGCAGGTATCGAAATGACGGTGAAGATGAGCTCCAAAGGGCATTAAGCCGTTCACGCGGATTAATCGGTAGGAACCGTTAACTTCCCGGGTATCATAGGTACCGTTGAGGCGTTGTTTGCAAAGGCAACGTGAATAAGGGTGGTAACACGAGCATTCGTCCCTTGATTGTCAATTTGACAGTCAGGGGACGAGTGCTTTTTTTCGTAAGTAAAACTTTTACAATTACAGGAGGATTTTCACATGACAAATACAGCAATTACAACTAAATTTCCATATCGGTACGACGTTGTCGGCAGTTTATTAAGAACACAGGCGTTAAAAGACGCCCACGCCAAGTATCATGCCGGCCAAATCAGTACAGCTGACCTACAAAAAGTTCAACACGCTGAAACAAAGAAGATTGTTGATAAACAAGTTGAGCTTGGCCTCAAAGACATTACCGACGGTGAATTTAACCGCAGCTGGTGGCACCTGGACTTTCTTTGGGGATTAACCGGTGTCCAAAAATACGACTATCACAAGAGTTACAAGTTCCACGGCAGTAAGACGCGGACTGATAACGCTGAATTGGCCGGCAAAGTCGCCTTCAACCCAAACCATCCCTTCTTTGACAGCTTCAAGTTCCTTCAATCAATTACCCCGGATAGTGTGACCCCCAAGCAAACCATCCCGTCGCCAACGATGCTTTTCCGCGACAATCGCAGTGATAATTGGTCAAAGTTCTATGATGCCTGGGATCAATATTTGACTGATGTCGCCAAGGCCTACCATGAAACGATTTTGCACTTCTATGAACTCGGTGCCCGCTACGTTCAATTAGATGACACCACTTGGGCATTTCTAATCAGCAAGTTAAACGAAACCGTTCACGACGCGGATGCCCATGCGAAATACGTCAAATTAGCCGAAGATTCTGTCAAAGTCATTAACCAGCTGCTGACTGGTTTGCCGAACGACTTGACCGTGACGACTCACATTTGTCGTGGCAACTTTAAATCCACCTTCCTATTTTCCGGCGGTTATGACGATGTAGCAGAGTATCTGGGTCAACTCAATTACGATGGCTTGTTCCTGGAATACGACAGTGAGCGAGCTGGTGACTTCTCACCACTTGGCAAGATTTGGAATGGCGATAAAAACAAACGAATTGTCCTTGGCTTGATCACTTCCAAATCACCTGAATTAGAAGACAAAGACGCGGTCATCAACCGGATTCATCAAGCCAGCGGCCAGGTCCCACTGGAAAACTTGGCGCTCTCGACGCAATGTGGCTTTGCCTCAACTGAAGAGGGTAACAAGCTCACCGAACAGCAGCAATGGGACAAACTTAAACTGGTCAGAGATATCGCCCGAGAAGTTTGGGATGTCGACTAGCTGTTAGCCAATCGAAAAGAGGCGTCGTTATGGATAAAAGCAGGGAAAAATACTCGCAAGCAACTGATCGCCAGCAAACTCACTGGCTGGGATTGGCCATTGGTTTGGTTGGTGGTCTCATTATCGATGCACTATTTAATTTTCGGACCGGGACGTTTTTCACTTTTATTGGAATTGTTCTGGGAATGAGCGGGTTGCTGGATTTTAAACAGCGTTAATCGTTTCAAACCGTCTGCCAGGTGCCATCTAACTGGCAGATTTTTATGAGTTGCCTCAGGAACGAAAAACAGGTACGCTTTTATTAAAAGTTTCTCATAATTATGTAAAGGAATGATGAACATGCTCGCCTGGATCAGCCTGCAACACAGCATCGTAGAGACCGTTGCACTTCAGTGATGAATGACACTTGGCACATCCCCAAACGGACAGGTTTCAAATAAACCGTTTGGCTGTGCTTATCTTAACTGGAGTGCATCTAATGACAATTAAATATCCAAGTACTATTTTCAAAGGCTACGCGTACACTTTCTTTTCCTTTTTCGGGATCACTTCACTTTGGGTGATTTACCTGCAGATGCAGGGGCTAAATCTAGTAGAAATCGGTTTATGTGAAAGCATCTTCCACGTTGCCAGTTTTGTTTTCGAAGTGCCATCGGGCGTATTGGCCGATCGCTTTTCCTATCGTTTCTCACTTTTCTGGGGCCGAATTGCCTCAATCGTTTCCGCCATCCTCATACTGGTAGCCCACAGTTTCTGGCTGTTTGCCCTGAGCTTCGTGCTGAGTGCGCTGTCGTATAATCTCCAATCAGGGACAATCGACGCGCTCATGTACGATTCATTGGTGGCCCCTCAACAAACCAAACGATTCCCCAATGTTATCAGCAATCTCAACGTGGTGATTGAGTTTTCGCAGACGGCAGGTGTCGTGATTGCCGGATTTTTGGTCCACTGGCATTTCGAATTGACCTACGTCGCGGCAATTCTGATCGGTATTTTCGGCCTGATAACCGTTTTATTAATGAAGGAACCGACTGTCCCCAAGTCAATTGATCTGCCAAAACAGACAGTCAAATCAATCATCGTCATGGCCTATCGGACGTTGAAAAATAACCAACAACTCCGCGGTTTGATGATTTTCCAAGCGGTCTTTGATGGGATTTGTACCAGCTATTACTTCTATTTCCAATCCTTAATGGAAACGCACCATTTCTCTGGCTTCATGATCTCCTTGTTGATGGTGATTTCTGCTGGAATGAACATCGTCGGCATCAAATTGACCCCGTGGATTCAGAAACGCTTGGCAAAGCCGGCGTTGGTAAGTGGCGTAAGTGCAACGTTGGTCGGGCTACTGCTGCTCACATGGATTAACTGGATTCCAACGTTAACCGTCCTGTTTTTGTTTTCCCAACTACTGGCGTCATTAATTGAGCCGATCTTCAGCAGCTACTACAATGAAATGATTACTTCACAACAGCGGGCAACTTTACTGAGTGTTGCCAGCGTTCTGTTTTCAGCTTCAATGATCTTTTTATTCCCACTAATGGGCTGGCTGGTTCAGATTCAAACATTCTCGTTTGGCTTTGGCGTGATTGGCTGCTTGATGTTGGTATTACTATTGTTAAGTCAAAAATATTTTAAAAAAGCAAAATGAAAAAAGTTTGAGGCTCCACTGGTATCTTGTTTAAACGTGGAACTATCGGCTGATCCCGGCCATTTAAGCCAAGAAGCGAGTCATTCCAAAACAGGAATAACTCGCTTCTTGGCTTAAATTCTGGGATCAAAACGCCTCGTGTCCCACTCTCTTTGATGTTTAAAGCAATGCTTCACCCTTATCGTGATCAACTAGCCGTTCACTTTCCGGCATCATACTGCCGCCGGTTGCCCAGACAATGTGGGTGGCATTAGCGGTGTTAAAGGCCGGCACTTCGGTAATTGCCCGTTCGATTGCGGTAAAGCCAGCCGCAGCTGATGGTTCGACTGTGATATTCTCAGTGTCCATCAGCTGGGCTTCATATTTGTAAATCATTGGATCTTCGAAAGTAACGCTGCCAAATAATAGTGTCCGCATCATCTTACCGGCAATGCGTGATGGCCGGCCAACTGCCAAACCGTCAGCTGCCGTCTTACCGTCCAAGCCGATATCAAAGACCGAAATCGCATTATTCAGCTTCGTCATCATCCCCAACGTCACGGATGGAACGTGAGTTGGCTCACAGAAGATGGCGTGGATGTATGGCCCAATAATGGTCTTGAGTCCAAACGTCACGCCACTGGGACTACCGCCAACACCAGCGGGAAGATAGACAATCACTGGATGATCGCGATCAACTTTGATTCCCTGCTGTTTAAATTGTTGCTGCAGGCGAACGGCCGCAACTGCATAACCAATGAATAAGTCAGCTGATCCCTCATCATCGATAAAATGAATGCTCGGATCTTCCGCTGCTGCCTGTCGAGCTTGTGGAATGACCGAGGAAAAATCAGTATCCAACTCGACCACATTAACCCCATTGACCCGAAGTTTGGCCTTTTTCCAGGCTTTGGCATCCCGTGACATATAAACGGTTGTCTTGAAGCCAAATGTTGAAGCGGCGATGCCCACACTTAACGCCAGATTCCCAGTAGAGGCAACCATCACGCCATATTGGGCAAACAATTGCTTATATTCCGGCGATCTTAAAATCGCATAGTTATCAGTTTCTTTAAGATCGCCTTTGGTCATGGCGACATGTTCGGCGAATTTTAATACTTCATAGATTCCACCGCGTGATTTGATCGATCCGGAGATAGGTAATTCACTATCAGTTTTCAAGTAGAGGCTGCCTGCCAGCGCAGTGGGCTGGGCCTGATTCCAAGCCGACTTCATTTTGGTCAGCTCGATTAATGGTGATTCAATCACCCCGTGCATCCGAGCAGTCTCTGGGAAAGCAGCTTCAATAAACGGTGCAAAGCGATCCCAACGGGCAACTGCGTCAAAAATATCAGCTTTTGAAAACGGTAGCTCTGCAGGCTGGCCATAATCAGGATTTTTCCAAAAAATTGGCGTTTCATTCATCAAGTCTTTAACCTGTGGGTATTTAACTTCCAATGATTGTGTATTGTCCATATCGATGATCCCCTAAAAAATATTTACTGCTATTGTATTCTGAAATTAAGGCAACACAATGCTGCCACAGCAACCTTTACCAAGCTTTAATCATGGTTGCAGACAGATGTCACTTCTCAAAGCGTTTGTCGGCGACATCCCCATGGCAGCTTACTCGTTGACCTGATTGGTACTTGGTGCATTGTGCTTAATAGCATCCGGTACCTTAAATTTCTTCACTTGGTTCACATTTGAATAGGTGCTGGTGACCTCCTCGGTAATCGACTTCTTTGATGATTTATCCTGATACTGCATATAAATATAGGTATTGGTTGGCAGATAAGTCTTCTTATTCAATGTATATTTGTAAACAAATTTGGTAATCGTGACCTTTTTCAAGACATTCTTGGTACTCTCGCTGTTATTTGCTTCAGCCAAAATAAGCTTCTTGGCAACCATCGACCCTAGCTTGCCGTGGCCATTATATGAGAGGACATCGGTTGTCTGGTTCTTTTGGAGCTTCAGATGCTTCTTCAAATACTGCATGGCTTTAACCGCAGCGCTTCCGGAGACCTGTCGACGAACACTTTTAATCAGTGGGCTCTTTTTAGGCAGGCGTTGTTTGGACCAGCTATTATCAGCATGAATGTAGACAGTCCGGCCATCAATGAAGTAATCATAATTTTTAACCAAACCAGTGGCATTATTCAGTTTAGCTTGAACGATCATTGGATCAAGGTGGAACTTGGCAGTAAATTTGCCAGTGGATGTTTTTTTATTTTGCGTATTTTTATTAACCAACACAACATTGCCACTCTTAATCCCATGAGCGGCCTTCTGTGCGTGATTCACAATGGTAACAGTATCAGAGGGTTTATTAGTCGATTGCTTTGATGAACAGCCAGCCAGGACGATGCCCATGACCGCAACTGCTGCAATAATTACTTTTTTCATCAGATACTCCTTATTCGCATTTAAGTCAGGTTAAACATAGACCACAAGACCACGTAGGCTCCGGTCACAACCAGAAGCGACAGCCAGTGGGCCTTCAGCACTCTTTTGACGGATTTGAACCACTTTGAGAAATAGTAAACCGAGCGGTTCTTCTGAACCACATTGATAATCTGAAAGGCAGTCATTGTGGCGCAATATATCAAGACGATGTAAGAAATCACAAATAACAGATCCATGGCAATTCCTCGCCAATTTCCGGTTAACACAACCATCAAGAACTGCCAGAGATACGATCCAAGCATACCAAAATAAAAGAAACTGGGAATGACAATGGCAATTCTGGTGGGAAAAATTGTGATCACCACATAAGCGGCCAACAACAAAATTCCCCGCAGCAGCCCTTGAAGTAGGCGGTGATCATTGATGGAAAAGCTGACGGCTAACGGCTGGAATTTAAAAATCACCGATGCTAAAAAGAAGGCAATCGCTCCCCAAACAATAAAAATCAGGTAAGTCGAGCGCCGCAGCTTCAGGTTTTCTAGCAAATAACCACCTCCTTGTGGATTGAATTAATTAGTCAGTGACAATTGTGAGTTGGGGTTTCCATGTTTTGGCCGTTGTATCAGGAACGATGTAGACACCATAATGGCCATTAACGGAATTGGTGGTCAAGCTGGTGACGTGACTGGCAACCACAGCGGCATAATACTTCAAGGCATTGGTTGTCCGATATTTGGACCAATAAGAATAATAGCCGGTCATTGTTTTGGGATCGACCTGTTTAACGGTAAAATTAGTTGCTTTTGCATTTGTCACGCCTGCTTTGGCCGCGGCATCTCTGGTACTGATATCCTGAGTGGCAAGCAGCTTGGCCATTGCGTCTAATTTGGTATCAGCGGCACTTTGGGTTAATTTGGCAGCCACTTGATCCATCACCAACTTTTGAAATTGACTTTGCGGCAAACTTGCCAAAGTTGTCAAATTATCCTCAAAGAATTGAAGTGATCGCTGAGCTGAGAGCGAAATAACACCCTTTGCGGCAGAAGCATGACGTGAGGGATTAACGCCCTTAGTCAGATAGTTGCGCCAAATAAAGCCGTCAGCGCCATTCCCATAGTTGTAAACTTCGTAGTAAACATGGCTGGAATTGCCATGCTGCATCACAACACTATTTTTAACGTACCAAGTTGTGTTCGGGTAATTTTTGAGGTTATGCAGCCGTTTGGTGTGGGTCGCATTCCACAAATAAACTGCACTTTTGGATTTAGCGTGATAGGCCACGGCCGTGCTGCGACTTAACACTTTTGTCCATATGTAACTTGAATCGGTGTTCGTTGCGGTCGAATTGGCAGTAGCCGCGGTGGTGTTTCCTGAAACTGGAAAGCTTGTAGCGGTGAAGACGCCAAATGTCACCAGGGCAAGCAATAATAACTTTTTCATGATGTTTTCCTCCTATGTACCAGCCAATTAATTATATCAGAAAAATGGGGTGAAATATCGCCTTTAGTGAATATATACGCAAGAGAGCGGGGGCGTTGTCTTTTAATCCCAGAATTTACGCAAATAAACGAGTCATTCCTGTGCTTGGGATAACTCGTTTATTTGCGTAAATTCTGGGATCAGCCGATTGCCGCACGTTTGTTCTGGATAATAATGGGGCTCAAAGAGTCTAGCATTAGATCCTGATAGAAACCGAGATACAACTAGCAAACAGTGTTGTCTCAAACTACTTTTGTTCTAATTTATTTTTGGTATGACAAACCCCGCCGCAGACGTTTCCAAAAACTGGTGTCGTCGGTCTGTAAAATCAAGCCTTCATAGATCTGACCAATGTACCAAGTCAAAAGGCCGATGCTAATGACCAGAATCGCCAGTGAAATGCTAATTTCCAACCCACTCGCGTTGTCATTGATAATTCTCATGGGCATGAAATACGACGAGAAGAATGGCACATACGACAAAATTTTTGAAATCAGCGCGTCTGAATTGCTTTGAAACGGCATCGTCAAGAAGAAGGCAATCATACTCAGATAGATGGCAGGCTGAGCAGCTTTCGGGGCATCTTCTGCTTTGGCAACCAGTGCACCACTAAATGCCGAGATGATCGTGTAAATGATCACGCCTAAGAAGACAAATAGCAGGTTGATTCCCAGCATGTTTTTAATCACGTCATTGACCAGTGTCTGGTTGTCCGAAATTAGCTGTTTAATGTTATCCAGGTGCATGGCGATCTGGAAAAAGCCGTAACCACCAACAATATAGACGATGATCTGGGTCAGGATAACGCCAAAGACACCAAGAATTTTGCCGACAAAGTACTTCGAGGCTTTGGTGCTGGAGAAAATAATCTCCATGACTTTAGTGCCCTTCTCGGAAGCAATTTCTTGGGCGGTCACAGAAGAGTAAGTGATCAAAATCATATAGATCATGAAGACTAATACCCAAAATGAAATGATTTTCGCCAGGTTGGCACCGCCATGGTTGGTTTGAATTTTTTGTTTGAAAGACGGCTGAACTGCCAGTGATTTGGTTTGTTTGGCACTCAACTTTGCGTTCGCCAGGTTAAGCTGTTGCTGGGACTGGGCAAGAAAGACGTTGATTTTAGTTCTCATCCCGCCGCCTAGAGAATCACTTGAATGATAGACACCACTGACTTTTGCCTTGTCCGCCGATAACACCAGGTAGCCAGCTAAATTATTATTGCTGACACTTTTCTTAGCGGCTGCAGTGGTGGTGATGCTGGCCTTCACGTCATCCCGATTGGCTTTGATAAATTGCCTTCGGAGTGCCGGTTGATCAGAAATGACGGCAATTCGCTGTTGATCTGAACTGGAAGTCGCACTGGTGTAGCCGATGCCTAAAGAAATTGCCAACAAAATGAACGGAGACAGCACCAAGACGATGAAGCTCCAAGACTTAACTTGGCGGAGATAGGTTTCCATGGCAACAATTAGGGTTTTATTCATGAGAGATCCCCGCTTTCATTCTGAAAATTTCATCAAGTGTTGGTGGCTGCTGACTAAATTCTTCGATGTATTTACCGTCAGTGAGCTTCTCAAAGACTTCGGGTCCCTTACTGGGATCATCCAATCGCAACAAGAACCGAGAACCGCGAATATTCTGGACTTTAACAACATGTGGGAGCTGGTTCAGCTGTTCTTCAGTCCAATCGGTAGTGACAAAAATTTCTGATTTGCCAAACTGATCGCGAACTTCGCTGATGGTGCCGTTTAAGACCACTTCACCCGTCCGTAGCATAACCAGTCGATCGCAAACTGCCTCAACATTCGCCATATCATGGCTGGAGAAGATAATTGCTGCCCCCTGATCCCGTGCTTCCAGAATTGCCTTTTTCAACAAATCCGCATTTACCGGGTCCAGGCCACTAAAGGGCTCATCCAAGATAATCAATTTGGGATGATGAATTAGGGTCACAATCAGTTGCACTTTCTGCTGGTTTCCCTTTGAGAGATCCTTAATCTTATCAGTTTTCTTACCTTTAACCGCAAACTTTTTCAGCCAGTCGTCAATTTGTGGGCGAATTTCTTTTGCAGGTTTCCCCTTCAATCGTGCTAAATAGACAATCTGCTGCTCAATGGTTAGTTTGGGCATCAAGCTGCGTTCTTCAGGCAGGTAGCCAATTGCATCAAAATCAGCCTCTTTGATGGGCTGACCACTCCAGCGGATTTGACCATCATACTTGAGAAAGTTTAGGATGCTGTGAAAGGTGGTCGATTTTCCAGAGCCGTTTTGGCCGATTAATCCGGTGATCTGGTTGTCGGGAACATCAAAACTAATGTCGTCCAATGCAGTCAGACTGCCAAATTGTTTGTGGAGATGATTGATCGTGAGCATGCGAATACCTCCCATTTCTTTTGAGCTTATCATACCATAATCGTCTGGCGGATTTTACGGAAAACATTTGATGTCAATGGATTTGTACATAAAAAGCAGGATCGCAAACTTGCAATCCTGCTCAGAATCATTTTAATTATCGATACTGTTTCATTGGTTTAACAAAGTGCCAACTGCGTTGATGGTACGCTTGATCCCAGAATTCCCATTCCAGTTCGCAGCTCTTCAAGAATTCTTCTTTGACCACATCCAGATGATGTTGATCGTAGTGTTCCGCTTCACGGTCAATCAAAGCAAATAACTGGGGCAAAATGCTGTCACTGTCATCTTCCATGTCAGCGTAAAAATCAATCCATGGTTTAAAAACATTGTCGTCGGTATTCTTCCCCTGCTTCACAAACCGGTTTGCGATTTCCAGGTAAGTCCATGGACACGGGGTCATGGCCGCAACAACATCAATCAAGTCGCCAGTTCGCGCAGCACGATACATGTGTTCGTTGTACAGGTATGTGCCGGGAGCTTGTGGTTCGTGCTGCAGGGTTTCGTATTCGACCCCTGCCACGTTGCAGAAGTTGTGATGCGGATGGATTTCACTATTCAGGATAAAGTCAATTTGTTTGGCAAAAATAGCCATATCGGCTCTGGTTTGCGATTTTTGAATGGCATCGGCGTACACCTTGATGAACGCATTCAGATAGTTGTAGTCCTGACCAACATAAAAGGACAAGGCTTCTTGGGTAATTCTCCATTGCCGATTCCTTCGACAAACGGATGTTGATAGATCTCGTGTAAAATTGGCTGTCCAGCTGCGACTAATTCTTCAGAAAATTTCATGGGTCAGTGCTCCTTAAAGCAAAATTTTCAAATAGAACGCGACCGGACTTGGCACTTTTCGAACTCATTATTCCACTTCCCTACGTTGGTATTAACCAAATCAGGTTCAAAGGGATTGGCAAGTCACCATCTCAGCACAAGGCACCCCTAGTGATCTTATTTGAATACCCAAAGTTTACCATATTTTGAAGAGTATTTTACGATTTTCTTCGTATATGATACGCTGAAAGCAACAATTTTCTGAGGGTTGGGGGAATCTTACTACAAGGAGAGTTGTTTCATGAAATTCAATTGGAAGATCACACTGATTAGCTTTTCCCCATACATCCCTTTGATCGCCATTTATTTGTTAATCCATTTATACATAACAAATGATGTCATCGCTTTGCTATTCACTTTAGGTGTTTTTTCAGCCGGATATATTTTTGTTCATTATAAGTATGCCAAGACTTTCTTCAGTAACCATCCTGAACTTGATCTACAAAACTTTGAATTCAACACAGTGGCAAACGTTGTCTTGGCACTGTGGATCATCGTCATGGTTGGCCTCATAATTCTCAGGCTTTATCCACAAAGTCCAGAAGGCTATCTATTGGCATTTGGTTTATTCTACTCCGTCATTAACGGCTTCAAATCCTACAGGAGAGCTGCAAAATGATATTTAACTGGAAATACGCTCTATTCACTAACGCACCAATGTTCCTCACATTGATCGTCTATATTGGTATGACTGCATTACACATTGATTCAATCTGGCTAATTCTTGCCGTCGTTGTAATCTGGCTCGCATGGTATACCTATGCTGGTTGGAAAGTCTACTCTCTTCATCCTGAATTTAATTTCCCATAACTATCAGCGCGGCACAACTTCAATGATCATCATCACAGTTTCGACGATTGGTTTTCTGTTCTTACTCTTAAAGCTTCAACTAATAGCCAACATCGCCCTCTTTATCACATGGCTTGCCATCTCAAACTTCTTGATCGATGGATTCTCCAAGTATAAGAATCTCCCATAATGACACGACAATTCCAAAAACCGGCGCCGTAAATCTCAAACAAGATTTACGGCGTCGGTCAGTTTATAATCATATGTTAAGCGTTCTTCACCGCAAACACCGGCAAAGTATTCAAGAATACACAGTCATCTCGACTAGTTGCCCGTCCCTCGGCTAAAATGGAACAGCGTTGCACAACATTGGCACCCACTTTCTTCAACAAGTGTTCTGCCGAAGCCAGTGAGCCGCCTGTACTGATCACATCATCCACAATGATCACCTGTTTGCCTCGAAGCTGTTCTGCGTCACACCCATCCAAAACCAGCTGTTGATGATAATCAGTGGTAATCGAACGCATCCCAATCGCAATTGGGTTTCGCATGTACGCCTTAACACTCTTTCGCAAGACGAAATAACGTGGGTGATGGGTAATCATGCTCAGTTCTTGAGCCAATGGGATCCCTTTGCTCTCCAATGTCACCAGATAATCAAACGGAATGTTAATCCGCTTGGCCAACTCCTGAGCGGCATAACGGGTTAACTCAGCATCCCCCAATAAGACGAAGGAGGCAATTGCCGCCGTGTCTGTGATCGGGATAATCGGTAGTGTCCGCTTCAGTTTACCAATTGTTAATTCATATTCCTTCTGCATCTTGATCCTCCAGATTATATAAGATAGAAAGAAAGTACCAAAAACGACTAATATGTGTGAAAATCGAGGCTTTTCACAGCCACAACTGTTAACGAAATTTCTACTTTTATGTTTTTTGTTCGTCTATGTATATGATAATACTCCATTTTATCCTTTTTATCCACATATGATAGTCCAGACACGAATTTTACAGCAAAAACGTCAAAATGTCACTTTCAGCTCACAATCCGTCACCTAAGACGACACATTATGTGGTCTATTTTGGGAATCATCCACAAGATACCCCCATATATAGCCAAAATGGGTCTCAATCAATCCAACTATTTGTCACTCCCAAAACCACCCTTAGTGTGATTCAAATTTTTTTGAAGCTCACCAATCCGCGAGTCCACGCGATTATGCAGGGTACAAGCAAATCTACCGAATACACAATATATTGATTCTGAAACCGGTTAGATATACTATATATAGTATCAGTTCGAGCAATTCAAACGAAATGAGAATATAATGTACATATGGGAGGAATCATTATGCAAGCAATGAAACTTTCATCAGTTTCACTATCTGATGAATTTATAAAACAAGTTAAAGAAGAAGTTACACCTCACTGGGGAGAATTAGGCTGGGTTACCTACAAGCGGACTTATGCCCGTTGGCTGCCTGAAAAGGGCCGTACTGAAAACTGGGACGAAACCGTTAAACGGGTGGTTGAAGGCAACATCAACCTTGACCCTCGTCTGCACGAAGACAACGTTGATCCCCAAGTTGTTGATGACTTAACCGAAGAAGCCAAGAAGCTCTACAAGCTGATTTATGGTCTTTCAGCTACCCCATCAGGCCGTAACCTTTGGATCTCTGGTACCAGCTATCAGGACCGTAACGGTGACGCCTTGAACAACTGTTGGTTCATCGCTGTTCGCCCACAATCATATGGCCACAGCCACATTTTGCCAGAGTATCTCCAACCGGACACCCCAGCCGTTTCGATGCCTTATTCATTCATGTTTGACCAATTGATGAAGGGCGGCGGCGTTGGTTTTTCTGTCACTAAAGATAATATTCATAAGATTCCTCTAGTTGATAAAAAGATCGATTTGAAAGTAATCATCGACAAGGATAGCAAGTCATACCAGGATTCCCTTGATATGGGTGCAACTGACAAAGATGAATGGTTGAAGAATCATTCAATCAAAGACGTTCGTTACTATCGTCTGCCAGATACCCGCGAAGGTTGGGTGGTTGCCAATGCGCACTTGATTGATATGCACTTCAATGGCACTAACGCCGATGGTAAGACTGACTTAGTTCTGGATATGAGCGACATCCGTGAAAAGGGTGCTAAGATCAAGGGCTTTGGCGGAACTGCTTCAGGTCCAATGCCACTGATTGAAATGTTAATTGATATTAACAGTCTGCTCAATTCACGCGTTGGCCGCCATTTGTCATCGGTTGATGCCACTGATATTGGCAACTTGATCGGAAAGACTGTCGTTGCCGGCAATGTCCGTCGTTCAGCCGAATTGGCTTTAGGCTCAGCTGACGATGAAGATTTTATTACGATGAAGCAGGATAAAGACAAGCTCTACCATCACCGTTGGGCATCAAACAACAGTGTGGCAGTTGATTCAGAATTCGACAACTACGGGCCGGTTGCTGATTCAATCCAACACAATGGCGAACCAGGAATTGTTAACTTGGAGCTTTCCAAGAACTACGGCCGTAAGATCGATGGTCTGCAAAAAGACATCGACGCCAATGTTGAAGGAACCAACCCCTGTGGTGAAATTTCTTTAGCAAATGGTGAGCCATGTAACTTGTTTGAAGTCTTCCCTTACGTTGCCAGTCAACAAGGTTGGGATCTCGATGAAGCCTTTACTTTGGGAACTCGTTTCTCAAAGCGGGCTACTTTCAGCAATTACGACTGGGAAGTTTCCCGGAACGTCATTGAAAATAACCGTCGGATCGGTATCTCAATGTCAGGAATTCAGGATTGGATTTTGGCTAAATTTGGTAACCGAGTTGTTACCGGTTATGAAGATGCTAAAGATCCTGAAACTGGCGAAGCTATCAAGAAGCCAATTTACGATCCACGAGTTGTTAAAGAAGTTGATGGCTTGTACAAAGCCGTTGTCCGCGCTGATAAAGATTACTCTGATACACTTGGATGCAAACCTTCCATCAAGCACACCACTGTTAAGCCATCAGGAACGGTTGCCAAATTAGCCGGTGTCTCTGAAGGCATGCACTTCCACTATGCTGGTTACTTGATCCAACGGATTCGTTTCCAAGATTCAGATCCACTGCTGCCAGCTTTGAAGGCTTGCGGCTATCACGTTGAACCAGATGTTTACACCAAGAGCACCATGGTTGCCGAATTCCCAATCCGCGCATCACACGCCGACAGCGAGAACTTCGCTTCAGCCGGAAACGTTTCGATCGCAGAACAATTCGCAACTCAAGCCTTCCTGCAGACTTACTGGTCAGACAACGCCGTTAGTTGTACCGTTACTTTCCAACCAGATGAAGGCGACCAAATTGCCCCATTGATGAGACAATACCGCTTCACCACCAAGTCAACTTCATTGCTGCCATACGTTGGTAATGAGTTCAAACAAGCTCCTAAGGAACCAATTGACGAGAAGACTTATGAAGACAAAGTAATGGAAATCCACGGCGATGTCGCAACGGTCTTCGCAAAGCAAAACGATAACCATGATAAGAAGGGTATCGAACTGGTTGACCAAACCGATTGTGCTGGCGGAGCATGCCCAGTGAAATAGAGTGTGGAGCAAGCCGTTTAGTTTCCGAGCATTAATTTGATACACATCTTTAATGCGGTTTTCGCATTGAAGATGTGTATCGGATTAAGCGGAGGAAGCTGGCTTGCGGAACACATTTCAACCAGAGTGCGAGTCGCAGTGTCAGTTGCCTCCGAGCACGTTTCATCTAGGTAAAAACAACTGCTAAAATAATGCGTTCAACCTTGGCCCCTCGGTCCCCCGCCGATCGGCCAAGCCCTAAAACAGATCATTCCCACGGAGAGGCCAGGGCAATTAACTTGCTGCTGGCCTCTTTCATTACATACATCATGGAGGTATCACAATGTTAAAGATCTACACCAAAGTCGGCGATCACGGCAAAACCAAGCAGGTAACCGGAAAAATGGTGCCGAAGTACGACCTGCAAATTGAGGCATTAGGGGCACTGGATGAACTGGATTCATGGCTTGGCTATGTAATTTCAGTCCTGTCCCCCAAGAGTGCTTCACTGGCACCGACCATCCAAACAATCCAGCGAAACCTGTATGAATTACAGGCAGATATCACCGTTAAACGTCACCACAACATTACCTTTGACGACACCAAAAAGCTGGAAGTACAAATTGATGAAATTATGGCCAAATTGCCTGCCATCAAAGCCTTCATTCTCCCTGGCGGCAATCAAGCCGGGGCGTCGCTCCAATATGCCCGGGCTTTGGCACGACGAGCTGAAAGAATGGTCGTTGAATTAAACGACAAGCAGCAACCGCTCAATGATGAAATCTTTGAGTATCTCAACCGTTTGTCGGATTACTTATTCGCCCTTGCACGTTATGCCAATTACCTGGAAGGCTATGACGAGATTAAAAGTAAATGTTAGTTGGGAAAAGGTGAATCGGAAACCAGTTACTGAATTGGTTTGCGATTCACCTTTTTAATTTGTCATTAGAGGTTCTCCATTACACATGGATCGTATGGCCCGTCGTCTGACCAGTAATTAGTTTTAGCGTGTCATCAAGAGATTGTTTGACCATATTCTTGACAGCAATGTCGGTGTAAAAAGCCACATGGGGCGTTAAGAAAACATTGTCCATCGCCTTCAACTTGGTATATTCCTTAAGCGGAATGTCCCCATCAAACGACTGATTAAAAATCTCCGTCTCATTTTCAATGACATCGATGCCGGCTCCGGCAATCTGATGATTTTGCAGAGCATCAATCAGTGCGTCTGTATTGATGATGGGACCGCGGGAACAGTTGATGAAAAACGCGGATGGTTTCATTTGCGTAAATTGGGCTTTGTCGATCATATGGTAATTCTCATCACTCATGTAGGTATGCATTGTGATGAGATCGGCGTTTTTAAAAATGTCTTCCTTGGAGGTATATGTAACCAGATCTCGAAACGCGTCGTTTTCGTGAATGTCATTTCCCAATACCCGGGCGCCAAAACGTTTAAAAATCTTGGCAACCGTGCTGCCGATGCGGCCAACCCCAATGATGCCAATCGTCATTTCCGATAGTTCCCGTGAGCGCAGGCCCTCAACAATATAGTCATTTTTGGCCATTCGTGATTGAAATTGTGGGATATGGCGGATCAAATTCAGGGCATGGGTCAACGTCATTTCAGCGACCGCTTCTGGTGAATATGAGGGAACATTGGAAATCGTCAACCCATATTCTTTGGCCCATTTTAGATTACAAGAATCAACCCCTGCCGACCTCAAGGAAAGCTGGGTGATGCCAAAATCACGGAGTTTGCGATATAAATCCGGTGTTTCGCTGAGCATGCTGCGCTGACGGTAATCAATGCCGTCATACCCTTTAGCAAGATCGACAGTATCGTCGTGTAATTCCACGTCATTGAAATCAACCTGAACATCTGGATGCTCCGCCGCCCATTCGAGCACAAACTCTTTTTCGTATCCTAAAATGTTGTATGCCAAAATCTTTTTCATCACGCCATCGTCCTCATTGTGTTATATTATAAAATGATTAGAATTTGGATATAATATACCTCATAAAGCCGTTGGTGTCAAAATCATTTCAATGGCTGGCCGTCATCTCACAATCCCAAGGCGTCTCTGATCATCGTCAAAATATGCTGTTGGTCGTTTACAAAAACGGTCGATTGTCGATAGGCCAGGCCAATCTTGAAGACTGGCTGGGCCTCATCGGTCAATCTTAAAGCGACCACATTGGGATTATTAACCTTAACTGCTTGAGTCAACAGGCTGACACCAATGCCGTCGGCAACCATATTGACGATGCTTTGTGCCTCACTGGATCTGAAAATCACCTGCGGCCGAATGTGATTTTGTTGAGCAAGGGTGTGAAAGACCCGATCGTGGACAAAATTATTTTTAAATAAAATGAACGATTCGTTCTTTAACTGGTTGAAAGAAACTTCAGTGAGTTTGGCCAAGGGGCTGTCCTTGGCAACGAGAATCGAAAAGTGCTGCTGATCAAATTCATCAACGATCAGCTCAGAATCAGTCACATCATCCACGTACCCCAAAAATGAAACGTCCAATTGACCGCTTTTCAGATCCCGGAGCGCAGACAGCGACCCTTCTTCGACAGTTTGAATGTGATTAAGATCTGATACCGGCAGCTGCTTTGCGACCATCGGAAAGTAATTAGTCTCAATAATCGGCGGCATTCCAATCACCAACTGCTGGCGGTGACTATTTTCAATCTCCCGGACTGCGAGTCGGTAATGATACAAAATTTCATTTGCATGAACTAACAGTTGCTCCCCCGCAGTCGTCAGGGTAATTGCCTGGTGTGGGTTTCCCCTGACTAAGAGTCGGCTGCCAAATGCGGCTTCAAGTCGCTTAATCGCGGCGGAGATAGTCGGCTGGCTGACCGAATAGTCTTGAGCAACCCTGGAAAAATTCTTTTCGGTTGATAGAGAAACGTAATATTTTAAATCGTTGATATTCACGTTTATTTCCCCTTTCCTAAAGGATATTTATGTTAACTATTATAAATCATAATGGTCTATGTAGATATTGACTATATAAAGTTGAACAGACTATTCTAAAGGAAATGATCAAGAAAGAGGCATTTAAATGACACAATCAATTTTGAATGATCCATTTAAAAACAAGGGAACCGCCTTTACAGAAACTGAACGTCAACAGTTAGGTTTGGTCGGGATGTTGCCGCCAATGGTTCAAACACTGGATCAGCAGGCCGAACAAGTGTATCAGCAGTACCAATCAAAATCATCTGCTTTAGAGAAGCGGGTGTTCTTAATGAGTATTTTCAATGAAAACCGCGTCCTATTCTTCAAGACATTCTCACAACACGTCGCTGAATTCATGCCGATCGTTTACGACCCGACAATTGCGACTACGGTTGAACATTACAGTGAACTCTTCGTTCAACCTCAAAATGCAGCATTTCTATCAATTGACGATCCAGACTCAATCGAAGAAAGCCTCAAGAATGCTGCAAATGGTCGCGACATTCGGCTGCTTTGTGTGACTGACGGCGAAGGTATCCTGGGTATCGGCGACTGGGGCACCCAAGGTGTTGATATTACCGTCGGCAAACTGATGGTCTACACGGCGGCCGCGGGAATCGACCCCAGTCAAGTTCTGCCGGTCGTTATCGATGCCGGCACCAATAATGAGTCGTTGCTGAAGAACCCGATATACCTGGGCCTTAAACAGCATCGGGTGCGTGGTCAACGATACGATCAGTTCATTGATCGATTCGTATCTGCAGTCGAAAACCAGTTTCCAGACGTTTACCTGCATTTTGAAGACTTTGGTCGTTCCAATGCAGCCAATATTTTGAATCGTTATAAAGATGACCAACTCGTCTTTAACGATGATATTCAGGGGACTGGAATTATTGTTCTTGCCGGCCTCATTGGTGCCCTCAATATTTCCAAACAAAAGTTAACTGACCAGACTTATTTGTGCTTTGGTGCCGGAACAGCCGGTGCAGGGATTACCATGCGGGTTTATAATGAGATGTTAGCAGCCGGCTTATCACCGGAAGAAGCGAAACAGCATTTCTATATGGTTGATAAACAGGGATTGTTATTCACTGATACCCCTGATTTGACGCCGGAACAAAAACCGTTCGCCCGTTCGCGAAGTGAGTTTGCGAACCCGGACAGCCTGACTGATTTGCTTTCCGTTGTCAAAGCCGTGCACCCGACGGTTATGGTTGGAACTTCAACTCAACCGGGAACCTTCACAAAATCCGTTGTGACCGAAATGGCCGCCCATACGGAACGGCCGATTATCTTCCCGATTTCCAATCCAACCAAGCTGATGGAAGCCAGCGCAGCTGATTTAATTAAATGGACTGACGGCAAGGGATTGATTGCGACCGGAATTCCATCTGATAACGTAGAATACAAAGGCGTTACCTACCAGATTGGCCAGGCCAACAATGCGCTCATCTATCCCGGACTGGGACTTGGAGCAATTGCCAGCGCCGCATCAGTGCTTAACGATGCAATGATCTCCGCTGCTGCCCACTCACTTGGCGGTATTGTCGATCCGACACAGCCAGGGGCTGCCGTTTTACCACCTGTCAGCAAGCTCAACCAGTTCTCAGATACAGTCGCAACTGCGGTCGCACAGAGCGCGGTTGATCAGAAACTTAACCAGAAACCAATTGAATCAGTTCGCGATGCCATTCATCAAGCTCAGTGGCAACCAGAATATTAACGGGAGGACATATGACTGAATATCGGATTGAAGAAGATACCCTTGGAAAAGTCAAAGTACCAAAGAAGGCACTATGGGGGCCACAAACTGAACGGAGCCGACACAACTTTCCAACCGGCCCTTTGATGCCGGTTGCGGTGATCCGGGCACTCATCAACATTAAGCTTGCTGCAGCCACAGTTAACCAAGCGCAACAGACACTAACGCCCGAAAAAGCCCGGTTGATTGAAAAGGCCAGTCGCCAGTTGTTATCGCTCAACGATAGCCAACTCATGGCTGACTTTCCACTTCACGTTTACCAAACCGGGTCGGGAACGCAAACCAATATGAATGTCAATGAGGTCATCGCAAACCTCTGCGGTCAACTGGACTCAAAACTGACGATTTTGCCTAACGACGATGTTAATCACTCCCAGAGTTCAAATGATACTTTCCCGACCGCGATGAACATTGCTGCTACCTTGGCCGTTCTCAAACTAAAACCACAGGTTGAACATTTGATTGCAGTTTTAACCAAAAAGCAAGAACAGTATTGGGACGTTGTGAAGATTGGTCGAACCCATCTTCAAGATGCGACCCCGATCACGTTTGGCCAAGAAATTAGTGGCTGGGTCAGTGCATTGACCCACGACCTTCACTTCCTTGACGAAACCAGTCAGACCTTGCTAGAGGTCCCGATTGGCGGTACCGCCGTTGGAACCGGCTTAAACACCACGCCGGGCTTTGCTTCCGCAATGGTGGCCGAACTCAGTACTGCATATGGGTTGCCATTCAAAACCCAAAATCAGTTCTACGGTC
Organism: Lentilactobacillus buchneri; assembly: GCF_018314255.1. Taxonomy (NCBI): domain Bacteria; kingdom Bacillati; phylum Bacillota; class Bacilli; order Lactobacillales; family Lactobacillaceae; genus Lentilactobacillus; species Lentilactobacillus buchneri. The sequence goes on along the minus strand of NZ_CP073066.1, from coordinate 1,343,099 downwards.
TGGCCAACCATTCAGGCATCACGGCAACCCACGGAGCCGTGCGAACACTGGCAGCTGATCTACTGAAAATAGCCAATGATATCCGTTTTCTTGCCAGTGGGCCACGGGCCGGCTACGGTGAGTTGAGCATCCCGGCCAACGAACCCGGTTCATCCATCATGCCAGGTAAAGTCAACCCGACTCAAGCAGAAGCCATGGCCATGGCGGCGACGCGGGTAATGGGCAATGATACGACAATTGAAATTGCCGCCAGTCAGGGTAACTTTGAGATGAACGTTTATAAACCAGTGATCATATTTAGTTTCTTAGAGTCAGTCGAGTTACTAACCGGGATTATGACGAACTTTACCGATAAAATGGTCGCTGGCATCACCGTCAACCAAGATCGAATGAAGCAGTTAGTCGACAACTCACTCATGACCGTCACGGCATTGTCACCGCACATTGGTTACCACAAGGCAGCAGAGATTGCTCAAAAGGCGCATGAGGACGGGACAAAGCTGAAAGTTGCCGCTTTGGCACTTGGCTATGTGACCGCTGATGACTTTGATAAATGGATGAAGCCGATTGATATGACGAATAATGATCGAAAATAACAGTGCGGAAAAATGAGCGTTAAGCTTCCAGAGTAAAAGGGGACTATCTAAACATCCAGAGGTTGGATGTTTAGATAGTCCCCTTTTACGGCCGGAAGCTGCTCATTTTTCCACTATTCGGCTAGATAATATTAAAAAATGTTTTTGGGGTCAAATCATTCAGCGTTACCCCAGAGCCTTTAAATGTAAGGATCTTGCCACATTTTTAAATCCAATTCTAAGAATCGCAAACTATCTACCGAGTCACCGGCCCCTGCCAAGACAGCATCCCGCCGCTAACATTAATCACTTGATAACCAGCCTTGCGCAAAATCCGGGCCGCTCTTAGACTTCGTCGCCCAGATCGACAAATCAAATACCAAGGCTGTGGGGCAGATACTTGGGCGATGTTGCCAGGCAATCCAGATAATGGCACATTCTTTGCAGCTGGAATGTGACCGGCTTGATACTCATCAACCTCACGAACATCAAGAATTACCGGCTTATTTGGCAGTAACTGCTTCAGTTCAGATGGGGTAATTGACTTTATTTTTGAAAATAACAATGAATAACGCTCCTTTAAAAATGATTGATATATCGAGTATAAAAGAACTCTGCCAAAAGTGAAACCCGGTTTCTGATTCAATAAAAATTCCAGGTTGTGAAAAGTCTTAAAATTTTGTATGGTAAACCCAACAGAAAGTGAAGGATTCATTATTCGAAAAGCAATCCACGCCGCAAATGCATGGCTGCTCTTTGCCATCGTCATCGGCGTCATTTCAACACCATTCGACTTGTGGCTACATCATGAAAGCAACTTTTTTGATCTGCTCAAGGCATTTTTTGAAAATGGCTTACTCGGATTTTTAGGATCGTTCCTACTAGTGCTGGTATTGGGTTGGCTGCCAGTGTTTCTACTTGTTGGTTTTTTCATTTGGTTGAACAGACTGGTTTCAAAACGAGACTATTTTAAATAGTTATCCAGAAAAAATATTCAAGAACAGAAATCCCAAATAAGCGCTGATTAACTCAATCCAGTATTCCTGAACTGACATTTTAACCGCACCAAGCCATCTCCCCAGATAGTGGTCACTTTTGATATACATATTATTATGAACCGTCCGTAATGCCACCAGGGAAAAGAAGTAGATGCTCGCACCAAACGCCAAGGTATGAAGTAGGAAAAAACTGCCACTCCAAAATTGACCCTTGATAAACAAAAAGATGACCACCAATGCCCAAATTGCAAACATGGCATAATACCAAGCGGTTGGAAACAGGATTGACCACTTCGTGTGGATCAATGAAAAAAATAAAAAGGTTAATGGCACCCGCCAAGCAAAATAGGTCGTATCTATGATAGACACGTGAGAAACACCAAGGTTTTCGGTTGCTGGGAGAAGATCACTAAAATGCGGCAATACAATGAGTAAGGCAATCAACCAGATAAAACCGCCATATATTAAAAGCGCCTTAACCACTGTTTGATTGATCCGAATTTTTCCCATAGATCAACAACTTCCTTTAATCAGATTTCCCCCTTAAAATATTAGCTACTAGGTTATCATGAACCGAAACAAAATAAAACTGCCATCGACAATCCCGATGACAGTTAATGCTACCTCACAACCTCTTGAAATGTCCCAATATCCAGTGCCAAGGTGATCGTCAACACCAGAATAATTTGGAAAAAATCGGCTTCCTGGAACCGTCGATACACAATTGACATGAATGGATCAACTAGAAAGTAAGCCGCTACTACATTCAAAATAACAAAAATAATTGCAAACACAATTCGTTTTGCACTCATGAAACCGCCCCATTCCGCTCTCCCTAATGTGTCGAAGTTGTTGTAAGTGTACAAAGTTTGCGGTGGTAAGTCAAGCAACTTGCATATGGTATTATAAATATAATCTAATATATAACTTTGATACAATAAAACCCCACTGCCAATTGCGACAGTGGGGACTCTTTTAACGATGCGCTTTATTCGCTTTAGCTTCATGAATAATCTTCACAGCCCGCTTACGGATCTTGATACTTGGGCTCTTCAAACGACGATAAGCACTCGCGAGATCTTGTTTTTCCATATCGATCACTCCTTTGCCGCTGTTATCTTACCAGCTGGCCTTGTGAACACCAGGGATCTGACCCAAGTGGGCATACTTGCGGAAGTTGAGACGTGACATGCCAAACTTACGCATATAACCGCGAGGACGACCGTCCAATTCGTCACGGTTCCGCAATCGGTTAGGGTTAGAGTCCTTTGGCAGCTTGGCCAAGGCCTCATAGTTGCCTTCCTTTTTCAATTCACGTCGGATGTTGGCGTACTTTTCAATCAAAGCTTCTTGACGTTTATTCTTTGCAATCTTAGACTTCTTTGCCATATGAGTCCTCCAAATAAGTGTATTTTTGATATTGTGGGTTTTAGGTTATTTTGTGTACACTCAATAGTAACGGTTACTATTATGCCAAGAAACGTCGGACCTGTCAAGAATAATCATTAAGAAGCATGGGAACGTCGGTGAAACCGATACGTTAGCTCAACGATGATAATCCCAAGCCATAAGCCAATTGCCACCGCAGATGCATTGTCACCAAGGTGTAAATGAAAGACCCAACCAAACACAACGACAATCGTCAAAAATATTGCGGAGGAATAAACAACCTTCCTCAAATTCGGCCATCGTAAAATGGCTGGTCGAGCATTTAACTCATCCTCAAACCGTTTGACCCGCACCATGACGAGCATGTTCAGCAGCGCTACTAAAAGTAGGAACACGCCCGCCGCTCCGCCGTGCCGAATAAATATCATACTGATAATAAATAAAATATCGATGGTGATTGTAACCTGCTTAATGGGCCGAATCCATTCCAAGGCTTCTTTTTTCTTTAAGTACTCCTTCATCCCAACATCCTCCTTCAAGAGGACGTCCAATGATATATGGAATAGATCGCTTAACTGAATTAAACTATCAATGTCAGGATAACTGTTTTCAGTCTCCCAACTGGAAATGGTTTGTCGGGAAACATTCATTGTGTCAGCAACCTGCTTTTGCGTCAAACCCAATTCAATCCGTTCAGTTTTCAATCGTGCACCAAATCGCATTATCATCCTCCTTTCTTATGAGAATAGTGTATAACGCAAACCCATCAGAAACCTAGCAAATAATCTAAGCATACTATTATACAGGTATTTAGATGAACAGAGTGACGCCGGAATCCCACACACAATGTAGAATCGTGCTGGGCCAAAGATTCTTGGTGCGATAAAACATCCAGCCAAAGATCAGGCCAAGTGGTAACACGTTGGCGATGTTAATGAGCCAAGCGCCCAACGTCAGACCTTCCAGATAGTAAAGTGGAAAATGACTGATCTGAAATAAGATTGCTTGGATAATATTGGCGGTGACAATCCCGTATCGCTTCATCAAGAAGTTCATGAGGAACCCGCGAAACAAGAACTCTTCAATCAAGCCGGCGCCCAAAGTCACACTCAAGAACTCGCCGCTTTTGAACGGATTGGGTTGAATGTAAAAGCCATGGTGGGCACCAAACATCAAGAAAAACAGATAGGCAATGAACATTGCCAACACGACCCAAAATACGGTCGGAAAGTTTCCGTTATAAAGTTTGCGTTTGTCAATCCATAATTGGGCGTTCGTCCGACTGATCCAGAACAGTCCCAGACCAACCATGATCACGGCTTTGATCCCCAAACTAACCAGATCGCTCGCCATCCCTGTCGTGTAGTGATGCTCAATGAAATTGATAAGTTCGCGACCGAAAAACCAGAGTACAATCAGAAACACATAACTCAGGTAAAAGGTCGTCATCGACCAGGTTCTTCTCAAAATGTTGCCTTCCGTTTCGTCATATTTAGGGTTTGATTATATCACTATCCGAGAACAACCAGAAGTGAGCGACAAACCAAAAAGGCCGGTACACAATTCACAAGAATTGTGTGCCGACCTTCTCAATGGTCATGATTAACTATCAGTTTCAACCCAGTGCTTTAACAGGTAGACACTTCCAACAGATTCCAACGCCGTGAACCCAAGCAAGTAAATGGTTGCGTAATAGAGACTCATATCACTGTTCGTATCAGAACTAAAGAAGTGATTCATCACGCCATCTACCCGATTTTCAATGATCGAGAATATATACAGGAATGCCACGATGACGACAATGTACAAAATAAATCTGAAGAACTTTTGTCTAGAATCTGGCAGAAACGCGGTTAGAGCGTTCCCAGTTAAGTGGATCAATGTGATCGACGCCCACAAAAGAAGGGTCATGGCAATTGCCAGTAAAATCGTACCAATTGTCAAAAGAATCATATTCTTTACAAAGTTTGGCCTATCCGAATGCATATAGGTGTAGTGAAACATCTTCTTAAATTGAGCACCAAAATCGCCCCAAAACGGAATCGCAGCGATCACCCACAGAACTACCTGGGTAATGCCGGCGTACACCATCCCGATGAACGAAGATAGCAGGTTAACAGAGTATAGCTTGGTGTCACTTGCCGGAATTAACCGGTAGGCGTCGCTCACGAAAATGTGCTCACTGTTCCGAGACATCAACACAAAGGCAACGATGGCGACAAATACCGAGTACGAAAGTGTGATGGCAAGTGGCGTATCGGTCTCCAGATCTCCGCGATAAACTTGATAAATCAGCGTTAATACAATGGCAATCACATCAATTAAGACAATCCGGTTCATGATCCGCAACTTGGGCCGAGTGAGCGATTTAAGTAAGTCATAGAAACTAGTCATCGATATCATTCCCTTCATAAATACTTTCGTAATAGTGTTCGATTCCTTCAGCGTACTTTGAACGAATCTCTTCGGCACTCTTCTGTGCGTAAACTGTTCGGTCTTTGATGATCACGACTTCATCCAAGATACTGGCAATTTCGGAAACGTAATGATCGGAAACCAGAATCACGGCGTCATCACTCTTCCATTTGATGATACTCTGAATGATTTTCTTCCGTGACATACTATCAATCCCGCCAAATGGTTCATCTAACAGATAGACCTTGGTATCACGTGACAACGTCAATCCGATAATCAGTTTCTCTTTCATCCCTTTAGAGAGTGCTGATAACCGTAAACCTTCATCAATCTGGAGGAAACCAGCCATTTCGTTATACTTTTTGGTTGAGAAATCCGGGTAGACGTCCTCATAGAAACGGATAATCTTATCAATTCGCATGCTGGGATTAAATCCATTCAACTGTTCACTGAAGCTAATGGCTGATTTCTTGTCTGGAACGCCATCCGTGCCGGCCACGGTAATGCTGCCGGAAGCGCCTTTGGCAACCCCGGCAATCAGCCGCATCAATGTCGTCTTACCAGCACCGTTTTCACCGAGGAGGCCAACGATCTTGCCCATCTCAATGTTTAAATTAACATCTTCCAAAATACTTCGATAATTTCTCCGGTAATTCAAATTCTTGATTTCAATCGTGTTTGTCATGATTGCACCTGCTTTCTCTTATTGATATAATCCTGCAAATAATCGACAATTTCCTCATCGCTCACATTAAGTTTGCGGAGGTTTTCATATAAATCCTGGAGTTGTTCTGTAATGAGGAGCTTTTTGAGTTTTTCAATCGTTTCCCGATCCTCCGTCACAAAGTTACCCTTGCCACGCTGAGGTTCAATAATTTTCTCTGAAATCAGCTCGCCTAATGCTCGTTGGACGGTATTGACATTGACGGTAAGGTCAACGGCCAACTGCCGGACAGCCGGCAGCTTGTCACCAGGGGCCAACTCACCCACGATAATTTGGCGATAGATATAATTCTTAATCTGGTAGTAAATTGGGATCTTGTCATCGAATTTCATTGTCCCACCTCCCTAGTGTTATATTTTACTATTACACTATAACGCCATTTTGGCAAAAGGACAAGGAAAACCATTATTATTAATCATCTATGCAAAAAAACCGCTACACAGCTACGCGCAACGGTCTTGATAAATCAATTTTTATTAACAATCTTGCCACCATCCATGTGAATCACTTCGTCACTTAGATATGCAATATCTTCTTTATCATGGCTAGCAAGAATCACGGTACTCCCAGCATCGGCAATTTCTTTGAGTGTCTTTCTCAGAAGCCAAGTGCTTTCTTCGTCCAAGCCATTCGTTGGTTCATCTAACAAAAGTAGCTTAGGCCGTTCGAAGATCGCTTGAGCAATGCTTAACTTCTGCCTCATTGCCAGAGAGTAGTTAGCAACTTTCATATTCCAGTCATCTTCAGTTAAACCAACCCTTTCAAATGCAGATTTGATATCCTCAATCGTTGCAACTTGGTTAATTTTGGACAATGTTACCAAGTTCTGGAGTCCTGAAAGGTCTTTGGGAAAAGTGGTGTTCTCAATGATGAGACCCATCCTCTCAGAGAAATCCAGTGTTTCATGAGGAACTCCTTCATCCACAATTACTTGTCCTGATGTTGGAATTAGCACCCCAGTAACCACTCAAATCAACATAGTCTTCTCGGAACAGTGAATACAATTATGGTATCATTCGATGCATGGTGATAAAATGATGAATCTTCGAGATAACTTAAAGAATTTCACAATTACCATTTTTTATATCCTTGAATTTACACTTTAAGTGCAACACTAATTAAATAAAGAATGGCCCATGGCCAAATTTCTGTAAAATGATGTTTGCGAAAACAATCATGAAAGGAATTTAGCCATGGATCACTACAAGCATATTACCATAGATGAACGGGAAACTATCTTTTTAATGAGGAATCATGGAAACTCACTTCGTGAGATTGCCAGCCATATCAAGAAAAGTTACTCAACCATTTCTCGAGAATTAAGCCGTAATTCTACTGGTAAATCCTATTCACCTTCGAAGGCTCAGGAGAAGTACAAACAGCGCAAAGGCAACTGTGGCAGAGTCTCTCTTTTGAGTAATCCTCAGGTGGTTGAAGTGGTGAGAGAACACTTCTGCGAAGACCTTTGGTCTCCGGAGGAAATATCGAATCGCTTGGCAGTCGAAAAGTATCCGGTGCAGATCAGTACCACGACTATTTACCGTGGGATTTTCAATGGCTTATTTGATAATTTGTTTAAATCTGGCAGCTCTAGTGCCGTGCGCCATCTAAGGCATCACGGCAAGTCTCGCCACAATAAAGCTTATCAAGAAAAGCGAGGCAAGATTCCAATCCCCAACAAGATTCATGATCGTCCGCGAGAAGCTGACAACCGTGTAGAAATTGGTCACTGGGAAGGTGATACCGTGTTAGGCAAAAGCGGAAAGGCTTGTGTCGTTACATTGGTTGATCGAAAATCTCGTTACCTGCTTATTGGTAAGGCTGCTAAAAGAACTTCAGAAGCAGTCACGGATACTTTGAGCGACTTAATGAAGCTATGGCCTGGTAGATCGTTAACGATTACCCCGGATAGGGGTAAAGAGTTTGCCAAAGTTCAATGTTTAACTGATAAGTTTGGTACGCCCTTCTACTTTCCCGATCCTCACTCTCCTTGGCAACGAGGAACTAACGAAAATACTAACGGCTTGCTTCGCGAATATTTGCCAAAAGGAACTGACCTTGATTCAATTACTGACCGCCGGATACAAGCATATGCAGAACAAATGAATAATCGTCCCCGTAAATGTCTCGGATGGAAAACGCCTTATGAAATATTCTTTAATGTAGTGTTGCACTTAATTTGACAATTCAAGTCTTAATAAAAAGAAAACCGCTGCATCAGTACCTGCAACGGTCATCCAAAAGCCATCAAAATATGGCGATCTAAGATTAGTTGTCGCTCAAAATCGACTCAACCTAATTCCTGACTCGAACTACCCTTACTAAACACTTAAGTAAAAAGTAGAATTCTTAAAATGTACTAGTAATGAATGTCGAGAACAACAAATGTAATATAGATTGCTGCTAATATTAATATAACCAATCCCAACAGAAGAATTATTTGCATAATTGTTGGCTTTGTTCGCCTTTTCCCCAATAATTTTATGAATACGGATGTTACCCCTATTATCAAAAAAACTATAGCAATTCCAATTAGCATTAGTTGTCTCCTTAACTCAGTTTTTGATTAATAGTTTTTATGAGTAAATTACAGTTTACTTTGACTGGTTGAAGTCAGAGAAGCAATTGGAAATTCATCCGTAAGTGTGATCCGACACCCACCTTTTGATTTTCCATTATTAATCATTGTTTTCACATCCGATTGTGCTGATCCTGATCTTACTGACAGAATACCTCCTGCCCCTGCACCAAAGATTGCGCCAAATAATCCCGCCGAAATTACGCCCACGACGGCTCCTCCGGTCACCAACTCATCTTGAATTAAACCATAATACGTACGTAATTTTGCTAATGCACTGGTTGATCCTGCAAAATCATTGACTCCACCCTTGACTATCTTTTCATGAACACTCGCAGGCTTTGTAATCGAACGCAGCCCTACTTCATTAGTAGCCCCTGCATCGTTGAACTGAATATCTGCTTCAGCACCATCATATTTATTTAATAAATCTTGCATTTTTGCGCTCAATTGATCCTCGGGCAAGTTTTACTGAGATAATAACTTACATTCCTTAGAAAATTCTTTCCACTGCTCATTAGAATTGGCTACCGTAACATTTTGATCCGAAGCCTGATCTGTATCCGAAAATTTTGTGGTGCTGTCACTAGCCACCAAGGATCGGGCAGAACTATCTGCATTGACGGTTGATATGTCTTGAACCGCCATGGAAGATAACAACACCGCTGACATCATGGTTACACCTATACGAATACTTTTCTTTCTTGTTTAATACTAAAAACCTCCAAAATATGAGTAGATTTATTTATATTTCAAAACCCATTATTTCGGAAAAGTACACACATCGCAAGAAAGGATTGCTTGCGCAAGTATTGCTTGATATTAACTGAGCTTACAAAAAGTTCATCCAATACTTTTGATAATATTCACAAAGCTTTTAAACGACATTCACACATTATTCACACGTATACTGTCGAATGTATTTATGATACTATTTGACAAATGGAGGTAAAATGATAAATCTTGGAAATAATTTAAAAGAGTTTCGCCAATACAATGAGCTTTCACAAGAAATTATTGCATGCAGATTAGGGGTTAGTCGTCAAGCAATCTCCCAATGGGAACACAACCTCACATACCCTGACATCGAAAATTTGGTAAGATTAACACAAATTTTTGATTGCGATATTAACGAATTGCTATTCTAAAAAGGAAAAATGCAGCCAATCATTTAAATAAAGCTCTCAAATTTCACTAAAGAGGTTCCACACATTAGATATGTCAGGTGTGGAGCCTCTTTTCTAATTGATTTTTCTGACCAGTACATAAACAATTATTACAAAGTTCGCCGTATAGGTGTCAGTGAACAAGTCGTCAATTGATGATTCGCTATGAGTAGAGTAACCTGTTTACGGCATTGTTAATTATGGACCAACCCCGGCAACTCTTTGCCATTGGCATCGATTGCCAAGCGAACCAAAACAAGCTTGCTGGAATCCACCGGCAGGCCGTCAATGTAGATTTCCCGATGCTCATTTCCGTGCAGACGAGTGAAGCCCTGCTTTTGGATCGTATTGTCCAAGGTCTTCAGTGCTTCACTATCCGAGGTTACAGCACCGGTATTAATGGTCTGAATTTCAATGCCTTCAGCCAAATGCTCAAACTTGATTTCTCCCAAATCAAAATCTGAGAAATCAATCTGAGTTAAGGCAGCGTCGAAATCCTTTTCGTTAATGAATAACGGCTGCTTAATCCAAATCTTAAAGTCTTCACCGTCTCCGGTATCAGTCCAAACCGCTTGAACCGGGTATGGGCGGTATTCTTTGAAGCCCTCGACCGGAATCCCCTTCTCAGGGCCACCGCTGATTGTCTTGGCAACTTCTGCAGCCGCATTGGCCAGCCGTATGAAGTCAGGGTCGTCCGTGTGCTGGGTCGCATGCCCTTCGGCAGTTACATAACTTCGTGTGGTTAGATCAACAAAGCTCGGTTCTTTATCTCGACTGTACTCATCTGGTTCGAATGTCTCCCAATTAAACATATGAATTCCCCCTTTGATTTCGCGGTCAATATAAGCTAAATCGGCGGGGAAAGCAAGCAAAGGGCTCTTATTCGGACTGTAACGATTATCCAAAAATGACAATTACCGCAACGAAGATCAGGACGGCGACGGGGAGGATGACTGAACTATTATAATTCATAAATCCCCAAAAGTTCATTTGATCATGATTACTTCCGATGACAATCTTTTTCTGCAGCCGCTCGTCGCCCTTAATCAAGCTGTCCAAACTAACCCCAAATAAATCACTTAACTGAATCAACCGTTCAATATCCGGATACGCTGAACCAACTTCCCATTTAGAAATCGCTTGGCGGCTGACATGCAGCTCTTCGGCCAATCGATCCTGGGTCCAGCCCAACTTTTCACGTTCTTCTTTAATGCGTTGTCCCAACACCATGTTAACCACTTCTCTTCACAAATTTGATTGTTATTATTATGCCATTATTAGTCGGGTGATGCACGCTCATCTTAAGGGCGATGGCGTGCAACCAGTCGTTGCGGACGATAATAATTTTTAACAATGCTTTTGATTGCTTTCCATAGCCGACCACTTATAATTAAGGTGAATCACGTAACCGCTTTCATTTATTAAGGGGGATTTTATCATGACAATCAAAAACGTAACGGTTGCAGGTAGTGGGGTTTTAGGAAGCCAAATTGCTTTCCAAACAGCTTTTAAAGGATTCAACGTCACAGTTTATGATATTAACGAGGATGCCATTAATGCCGCCAAGGAGCGAATCAAGGGGTTGCGACACAGTTATCGGCATGACATTGCGGCCACCGATGCCGATTTCGAAGCTGGTTTATCACGAATCAGCTATACTTGGGATTTGGCAGACGCAGTTAAAAATGCTGACCTGGTCATCGAAGCCATTCCAGAGCGACTAGACATCAAGAAACCGTTCTACAACAAGATTGGTGAGATGGCACCCAAAGAGGCCATCTTTACCAGTAATTCATCAACGTTGGTTCCAAGTGCACTGATGGAAGATACCGGCCGGCCGAGCCAGTTCTTAAACATGCACTTTGCCAACCAAGTTTGGCTGAACAACACCGCTGAAATAATGGGATCGCCAAAAACAGATCCAAAAATCTACGATGAAATTGTCGAATTTGCTCGAAACATTGGCATGATTCCAATCGAGTTAAAGAAAGAACAACCCGGCTATATTCTGAACTCACTGTTAATTCCACTGTTGAGCGCTGGTGAAGAACTTTGGGTAAAGGGGGTTGCCGATCCAGAAATGATTGATAAGACCTGGATGGCAGCCACCGGTGCACCAATGGGTCCATTTGCCATTCTGGATGTCGTTGGCATCCGGACCGCTTACAACATCACTGCGACCCAAGCCAAGAGTGGCGAAGATCCAAATGCTCAAGTTCTCGCTGACAAACTCAAGGAATTACTGGATGCCGGCAAGCTGGGAATGGAATCCGGCGAAGGCTTCTACCACTATCCAAATCCAGCATATAAAGATCCAGACTTTTTGAAGATTTAAGAAGCAACGTGCCAATGAACAAAAACGCTTCAGGAGAATTTTAGTTCTCTTGAAGCGTTTTTGTTCATTGGCAATTAAATTCTGTGGTTAAAGATTGCCCTGATTATTTTGTAAATGATCCAAAGGATACCAGCCGTGATCGCAAGACTGATTACTCCGGCAACAATCGAAAAGTTCATAAGAATACTCCCATGTTGAGATAATTTAAAGTCACATCTTTAGGTTATACTAAAAAGATATTCTGGGTCAAGAAAGCATCCCTTTCCCCAAACGAGGTATTGTTCACAGAATTTTTCCCAACCACTTACATCAGAAATACCAGAATTTTTATACAAAACGATAATTAATTATTGTCTTGCAATAATTAATTTCCGCGTTACAATAATATCAAAAGGGAGTGGTTACCATGATTAAGAAACAACCAAATACGTTCATCAACTTTTTATACGTCATCAGTCTGCTAAGTGTGGCTTCATTATTAATTGCAATGGGAACTTTGGCACTTGTCTTTGTGATTGCTGGAATCGTTTATCTACTAATTCCATCTGCTCGTACCGGGATTTTTCACGATATCATTAGTGGAATTGGCGGATCGACGAACATTTGGGTGATCTGCTTATCATTTGCATTATTGCTCATTATATTGGGATTAATTACCCTTGTCTCATTTTCAGTCTTCAAGCTGATTGCAAATGTCCGTCGAAACATCTATTTCAAGCCAATTAATTTAAAATACATCCAAGGTATTCTTTGGGGGTATGGGGGTATCATTTTAACCAACTACTGTAGCGGAGTCTTAGCCGACACCTATAATATTAACTCATCGTCGATTTCATCCGACCAAGGAGGCGACGGTACCTCGCTACTCATTTGGTTTGCCCTCTACGTGATCTATGTAATGTTCAAATATGGTATCGATCTTCAAGAAGACTCGGACAAAATTGTTTAGGCGGTGGTGTCTTTGATCAAAGTAAATCTAGACAGAGTGTTGTTGGATAAACAAATCACTTCAAAGATGTTGGCAGCAGAAATTAATATTACCCCAGCCAACCTATCGATTCTTAAAACGGGGAAAGCCAAGGGGATTCGCTTTGAGACTCTGGCAAGAATTTGTAAAGTTTTGGACTGCCAGCCAGGAGACATTTTGGAATATGTTCCGGAGTAGAATACTGAGCAGACATTAGGAAATGTCAGAGCGAGATAATCGTCAAGTCATCAGCTCCACAAATATAAAGACCAGTTTCTACATCTACCACTGTAGGTGTAAGGAACTGGTCTTATTCATTCGTGTAAACATAGCGAAATATTTACTTGGATATATTTAATCACTATTATGGATGCGCATTGCTCGCTATTCGTTTGGTTTTCCAATAATCAAGCCATACCAATTAATTCTGGAAGTACTTTTAGTTGATGCGGAGTCTTTTACATTATTAAGCATATAAATTCCCAGTCGATATCCGGACAACTCATCACGTTTTTCCTGTGTATACCCGGCTTTAGCAAGCAACTTTTTGACACCAGCCAGTTTTTGAGCATTAGATTCATTCCGATGACTCATTAAGTAGTTAATAACCGGCTTGAAGGAAACAATGTCGGAATATCCTTTGACAGGATCAGGATCAAAATCGTCACCATCCCACCCTGGGTCACGCATAATACCATAATTGACTGCTGCATAATATGAAAGCTGATAGTCAACAGGCGTGTTGGGGAATAACTTAATGATAGCCCAAACTAATTTTTGGTGATTATTATCCTTAATATAGCTTAAGTAATCGCTTGTGTTATCAAATTCAGAAGGATACACAATCACATTCCCATGATAATTTTTTGAACGCCCTTTAGCCATTTGACTAGCCTTCACGTACCCGGAAATTGTACCATTCTTGGTATCCACATCTGTGTAATAATACCATTGCTGGTTACCATTATGGCTAACTAGAATAGAATGCCTTCGAGAAAATGTTTGATTCGTATAATGCTTTAGATTTGCTCGTACCTTTGTGTGTGACCAATTCCAAAGGTAAACGTTCTTTTGTCCGCTTGCAACATGATACTGGCCTCCTGCATATTGAGGTTGGCCATACCGCTTCTGAAGAATTTGATAGCCTGTTGGATTAAATCCCGCTTTTAAATAGCCCTTCCAAATCCATCCCCGTTTTGAATTCATAGTGGAATAATTGGTAACTTGAATCCAGTTATTGTTCCCTTTGTAACTGCCCGTCGCCGTCTTAAACCAAGTGTAAGTTGGATAATTCTTCAAATTATAAAGCTTCTTAGTGTGCGTATCGTTCCAAATGTATGCATTCTTCTTAATATTCTTGGCGTGAACAGCGACATTGCTGAACTTATTGTAATTGAAGTCATTAATGTATTTGATATTCTTAAAGGCAGATTGTGGTTGCTTCACGGCATCAACCGTTTGGGAACCAACACCACCAATCAAAAATGCAAAACTTAAAGTTATTAACATCAATACTTTCTTCATCTTCGACCCCTCAACTTGTTGGTTTATCACATCTTATTCTGTGACAGAGTTTGATCCGTTCAACTGTTTCTCAGCCATAATTATCAGACATTGGGCTTTCTTTGTCAAAATTACCGTCACTGAATATTCAGATATGACGCAAGACAAAATAAAAAAGTTACCTTAGATTTACGTAAGGTAACTACTTGCGCGGATTTATGTTTTGTCTCTCCAAGTAACAAGAATTACTAGGACAGGAATAGAGATCACGTTTCCCATTGCAGACCGATAGTGACCAAAATATGCAGTGAGGCCGGCCAAGATAAGCAAAGCAATGGTGATTATTAGATTTTTAGTCTTGAGTTTCATGATTTAAGGATATCAAAAATTACAGGTTGTTACATCCCTACTTGCCGCTCTTAAACAACTTCCTAAACAGGAAAAAGTTAACCAGCCCAAGCAAAGCCAACATCCCAAATGCCAACCGGCTGCCGACGACGATGTTTTGCACATAAGACAGGGTGTAGATGTGTACCGAGGTCATCATAGTCGCAATGACCGTTGTTCCAAGCGATCCCGCCAACATATTTCCGGTGCCGTATATGGCATTGGCATCCTTCTGTTCATCTTTTGGCAAATGTTTCAAGCCATAGGCCATGCTATTGCCAAACGCCATCGAACGGCCCGTTGCGTAAACCGTGTACAGAATGGTAATCACCAAAACGGACATTTGTTGACCCATTACCATCATAATCACAATTGGAACGAGAAACAGCGAATTCCCCAGATAAAGAGGTAGTTTGCCGCCAAATCGGTCCAACATCCATCCATAAATCGGCTGTCCCAATCCATTTAGGACACTCCCGGGCAGCAAAATCAGCCCAGCGATAAAGGCACTGGCGCTGTTCACAATCTGCACATAACTTGGCAGCATGAAGTTCAGGCCGATGTTTGAATACTGCAGAAAAACATAGGGTAGAAAACTAAACAGAAATACCGGTCGTTTGAAGACGGACAGTTTGAATAATGCTTTGTGACTGGATTTTGACAGCCAGCCGAACAAGCAAAATGAAGCGGCACTGACCACCATGTAGCAGATGAATTTAACTAAAAACCCACGCTGGCCCACAATATTAAAGCCCATGAGCAGGGTAATCATTGCTAACGCCAGCACACCGAACCGCAGCCAGTCAAACTCATAGTGTTCGGTCGGCGTATACTGCTTGATAATGAAGATCCCCAACAGCAACAGAACCAGGGTAATCGGCACGGTGATCCAAAAAATCATCCGCCAGCTGGCAAATGACACGACCGCCCCGCCGAACATTGGCCCCAACGCTGGTGCAACCAAGACGATCAAGTTGGCCATCCCCATATAGGTTCCCAATTTGTGGGCGGGAACGACGTCTAAAATAATGTTATTCATTAGTGGTCCCGTCAGGCCAACACATCCCGCCTGGACCAAGCGCCCCACCAGTAGCGTCCAATAATTTGGCGCCAAACCGCACATCACATCCCCGGCAATGAACAGCAGTGCTGCTGACACAAAGAGCTGTTTGTTGGTGAACCGCCGTTTCAAAAAGGCTGAGGTAATCGTCAATAGCGCCACCATCAGCAGATACCCCGTGGTGACCCATTGAACGGTGGGCAGGGAAATGTTGAACTGGTCCATCAAAGTTGGGAAGGTAACGTTCATCGATGTTTCAGTCAGCACTCCCATAAAGGTCATGAATGCCACGACGGTAATCACCAGGAATGGATGCTTTTGGGCGTTCTCATTTTGTTCATTAACAGTGGAATCCACGGTGTTGCCCCCTCAAAAAGTCGTATAGTCGAATTAACTCGCAACTAATATACTACCATTTATCGGGGAGCATCGACAATTAAATTTGTGGGGTATCAATGACCTCAAATACTTCGCAGACAACGGGGCTTTCCAGTGAAAACGACTTGCCACGAATCTTGGCTTGCTTCCGGAAAAGCTGTTTGTGGAGTTGCCGCCAATATTTCAGCGAACGATTCCCTTCGCCTTCCAAATAGGCGTGTTCTTGAGATACCCATTTGAATGGGACAACCTCGACAACTTTTAGCTGAACAATGCAGGCCGGATCGCCATTCCGCTTGAGTAACATCCGATAGTCGCCGACCTTTGGCACCACCTGGTCGGCATCATAAAAATCAAACCAGGAGCTGGCAGCGGTCTTCTGTCCACGAACTACCATTTCAACCAACATATCAGTTGAATTGGGCCGGTTGGTAAACGACCAAGTTTCAAAATTAGTTTTCTGGGTGCGGCTGCGACGCATAAAGTCTTCCCAGTAATCGGTTGCATCCATTTTCAAAATATCCATATGCATTCCTCCGTTCATTTATGATTGATGGACATAGTTTACTGTGGCGAGCTTAAATGAAGCTTATGTACAAAAAAGTTCCCGCACGCCTGCAGGAACTTCCATTTCATTTCATCATTATTTTCGATTTCTTCTATACTATGTGTCAGGTTTCCCCTGGAAGCATTTCTACTTCTCACTATGTCATCCAAATCTCTGAGTTGGTCGGATTATTTAATCCAAATGCTGGTATCAACCTCCTTAATTGCTTCTAAGTTAGTGCTGAGCCACACGAGTGGTTTGATTTTGGTCAATTGTTTCTTTAATCGCACTGCCTAAGCGCTCAATCCCGGTTTGAATCTGTTCTTCAGACATGTTGGAATAGTTTAATCTGAAGGTTCCAGGAGTGACCTTGTCAGGATAAAATGGTTCACCTGGTACAAAGGCGACGTTGTGCTTAATGCAGGTGTTGAATAATTTAATGGTATCAACATCTCCCGGCACTTCGACCCAAATGAACAGGCCGCCTTGTGGGTGACTATAGTTGACGCCGGCTGGGAAATACTTCTCGATGGCTGCCATCATCACATTTTCACGTTTGCGATAAACTTTGCGAATCTTATTGACATGCTCGTCAATGTTATATTCAGCCATAAATTTAGCAACAATGTGTTGGGTTAAATTATCCGAATGAACATCTGCGGATTGTTTCATCACACTATATTTAGGCATTAAGTCTTTGTTCATCACGATCCAGCCTAATCTTAATCCAGGAGCTAAGATTTTCGAGAAGGTACTTAAGTAAATTACCCGCTCTTCATTATCATAAAACTTGACCGGTTCAATGTCGTCGCCGGCAAACCGGATGGCCCCATAAGGATCATCTTCCATGATCATGATGTCGTACTTGTTGGCAATCTCAATCATTTGTTCACGACGTTCAGCCGACATGGTTCGACCAGTTGGATTTTGGAAATTCGGGATCGTGTAAATAAATTTGGTGTTGGGATTAGCAGCAACGGCCTTTTCCAGTTGATCCATCCGCATGCCGTCTTCATCCATTTCCACACCGACAATATGGGCACCATAACTGCGGAAAACATCTAAGGCACAAAGGTAGGTCGGCTTCTCGACGATCACTGTATCACCAGGATTGACAAACATTTTAGCGGTGATGTCGATCGACTGTTGCGAACCGGTTGTAATCATTATATTATCCGCAGTGGCTTTGATGCCCTGCCTGTTCATGCGTTGGGCAATTTGCTCACGTAAGGCAGGATAACCAATAGCAGAAGAATACTGTAATGCTTCCCGACCACTCTCATCGAACACCTCATTGGTCACTTTCTTTAAGGCCTCAATGGGAAATAATTCAGGGGCGGGTAACCCGCCAGCAAAGGAAATCACATCTGGGCTGCCGGCGACTTTTAATATATCGCCGACCGGATCGCTATCGTTTTTGGGAACTCGTTCTGAAAATCGGAAACTCATACGCGAACACCTGCCTTTTGTGTGTCATCATTTTGATCTGCCACGTTCGTTTGCGGTTTGTGGTATTTCCGCATCATTTCTGCCATGTGAACTTCTTGAACCACAAACTCGTGGGTTCGGCAAACGTAGTCGTGTTCACGACCAATTTTGGCAATGTAGCCGTTAATGTAATCAACTTCAGTTGGTCGGCCCTTTGAGAAATCTTGATACATTGATGGATAATGATATTTGTATTCCTTGCTGACACTAATGACTGAATCAACCTGTTCCTGACGAGTGGCGATAAGATAAATTCCGGCCCGCTCACAAGCGTCATAGGCTTCATCGAATAATTGCTGCGACATCTTTCGAACACCCGGATACTCGATGAACTGGCCCATTTGCATTTCAAACATTGTACATAATGTGTTCGTCACAGCGTTGAAAACAACTTTGGACATGCACATGCCCATCCATTCGTCGGCGAAGACCGGTCCTAATTTGGCATTGGTGAAGTCGTCGAAGATCGCTTGAGTCTTGGTGTCCGGCTTTTCGTTGTTGTAACGAGCCATGTGCATGACCTCGTCACCTTCAGCCCCCATGAAATCAATATCAGCTGGGCCATCCATTCGAGTGGCAATCATCGCAGTCCCACAGATAATGTTATCTTTAGGGAAATACTTGGCAATCTTTTCAAAGTGGCCCATTCCATTCATTGCAGAAAAGACATATTGATCATCATGAAAGATACCGGCCTTATTATCGCGCTCTAATTCTTCAGCTAACTGCATCTGCTTCTTGAAAACAATCCAAACATCCGGGTGACCTTTATATTCTTCTGGATAGTAGATGTTGATTGGAACAATGCGTCGGTTTTCGTGGTCACGAGCGACAGTGACACCGCCTTGTTCGCGGATCTTCTCAACGTTTGGCTCCCAAGTGTCGATGAAATCAACGTCGACCCCGGCATTCTCTTGTAACATTACGCCATACCTAACTCCCATTGCTCCTGCGCCAATAATACCGTACTTCATAATGACCACTCCTTTTATTTTTTATTTAGGACAGCTGCGTCAGGCAGAAACCTACGCATAAGCACCTTGCCCAAAAATTCCAAAACCAGGAATTCTTGTCCAAGGAGACTTATGCTCCGGTTTCTAACCGCCTGACTCCGCTCACTACAAACAAATCCGACTAAAAAAACGCCCCTTGGTTATCAAAACCAAAGGACGTTAAGTTCAACGTGGTACCACCTTAATTTGAGTTGTCTTCACAAACAACTCCTCGAAGCGTACGGGAAAAATCCGATACGCCGGCACGTTAATGGGTGCTACCATTCCACCTCGAAAAGTGAACTTATTTTGCTCGATCTTTCAATTCATAGTCTTAATGCCCTCACACCAACCAGGCACTCTCTTGGTAAGGCTGTAAATCTAATCCATCGGACCAAATCAATTAGTCGTATTTAGATGTTGCATGAACTATAGCTCATGAACGGAGAAACTGTCAACAACTTTTTTACACTTTTATGAGAGCAGTCTCATGAAAATGCCATTTTATCAAGGGGTTGAGCGGCTTAAAAATTTTTGAGAACTTTTGTAATTGGTGGTCGATTTCGGTATACTCGATGTATCAGTTAGATTGATTGGAGGTGAATTGAATGCGGGCATTAATTGGTTTTGCCGGGTTAATTTCGATGGTGATGTGTATCGCTGCCGTGATTTTCTTAATCATGGGTAATCGAACTGTCGCTGTGCCATTGGTGAGTGTTGGATTGGTTATCTTGATTGTCTGTTATGCTGCAGCAACATACATTTCTCATACGGATAACAAAAAATGAGATTATTTTAATACATAAGTTGAAACGGAGGGCTGCTGCATGCTGATGATTAGAACAATTCGTCAAAGTGACTATTCAAACGTCAGTAACTTAATTCGAACAGCATTTGCCAACACCGCCAATGGCTATCGGAATGAAGCCGAATTGGTTGATAAGATTCGGAAAGAGCCCATTTACCAAAAACGATTGGAAGTCGTGGCCGAAAATGGGATTCACTTGGTTGGCTATGGCTTGCTGAGTGAAGTCAAGGTTGTCGATGGTGCCAAAGCATCCACAGGGTTGGTATTAGCACCTTTGGCTGTTGAACCCGGATCGCAAAAATCCGGTGTTGGCAGTTTGATTATGGCGAACTCGATAATCGGGCAATCAACCTTGGCTATCAATTCACCGTTGTGACCGGCTGGCCGGATTACTATCCTCGCTTTGGTTATCAGAAGGCCAGCGATTATGGTATCAAGTCTCCCACACCGGTTCCAGACGATGTCTTCATGGCTAAGCCATTGGTTGACGGCGGCTTGGATGGTGTTCATGGAATGGTTCAGTACTCGAAAGCTTTTAACATGTAAATAAAAGCGGAAACCAATTGCAAACATGGTTTCCGTTTTTGTATCGATTCAATTATTTAACGGTGGTTTCATTTTCAGACGCAGCTATTTTGTTTTCCGTAACTGCTTGGGTGGCAAGCTTCACCAGGAATTGGCCATACTTGATCACCACAAAGACGACCATAAAGGTTGCCAGGGTGATTTCCAGGTTTGCGATCGTGCCAATGATTGAGTTGAGACCGTTTCCCAAGTGGAAACTGTTATTAAACAGATTCAATGCAGTGGCAGAAATCACCAAGGGGAATGTAAAGGCCCCGAAACTGGGGTAAAAGGCTAACCGAACGTATTTAAAGATCTTCGTCAGGGTTCCCCAATACAACCCTTGAGCCAGGATCACCATTGCTAAGGCGAATCCCCACGATGGGTTGGTATTCATCGACAGATAACCGGTCAGGCACAATGATGCCGGAGCAGCCATAATCGTCAATAGCGGCAAGGTTGCTTCAAACATAAACTCCCGTCGAAGCAAGCGAATGCAGACAATTGGCAATAGAATTGCGTAGAGCCCAAGAGACAGCCACAATACCGGTGTCCCAAGTGCCGGAATGAAATTATTTGCGGTAACCGGAATCACTCCGATTCCCACAAAAGTTACGAACCAACTTGGATAAACATGATCGAGTTCAACTGTCGGACGTAGCAAATGGCGGTAGATAAAATAACCCATAATGACAAATTGCAAAATCACTGCGAACGTCCAAACGGCTGTGGGTAATACTGGAAGCCCCCATGATTTCAGGAATGTACTGATAATCATCAAAGACATCGTGAAGGTTGGGGCAACGGATGCAATAATCGGGTCGTTCAAGTCGTTCAGACTTAAT
Organism: Lentilactobacillus buchneri; assembly: GCF_018314255.1. Lineage (NCBI taxonomy): Bacteria > Bacillati > Bacillota > Bacilli > Lactobacillales > Lactobacillaceae > Lentilactobacillus > Lentilactobacillus buchneri. Next base: position 1,321,380 of record NZ_CP073066.1, on the reverse strand, counting down.
TTAAAATGAACGCCAATCTTTGCGATCACCAGTAAAATCAGAACCAGGGCAAGAATCCCCCAGACATTGCCAATCACTGGTAAGCCAATTGCCTTAAACAGGTTTCCTAACGAGGCAATCCCAAGAATTAATCCACAAATTGGTAAAGGTAACTTCTTCAAAAATAACTTCATACGGTCGTCTCCTCTCTTAGATGAGCTTAATAATATCATTTATGGTAGAATAAATAAAATTGATAGTATTAATATTTGTTATAAACCAAATTTATAAGGAGTGCCAATATGTTTAAATTCCTGGAAACCTTCATGGTTGTCTACAAAACCCGCAGTTTTTCCTGGCTGCCCAACAGCTCTTTATCACGCAACCAACGGTGTCCAACCAGATTAAACAACTGGAATTGCAGCTGCACACCGAATTGTTTGAACGAAAAAGCCGCCGGGAAATTGTGCCCACCGAAGCTGCCAACCTGTTATATAAACGAGCAGGCAAGATCCTTAAAAACTGGCAGGATGTCAACGATCAAATCACCCGCTTAGGTGATAAAGGAAATGAAAAAGTGATCTTTGGCATATCGCAAACCGTTTCGCGAATCTTGTTTGCGAAAATTGCCAGTGCTCTGGTAACGGCCGATCCTACCCTCGATTTTGATGTGACTGTCTCCAACTCCGAGGGCGTCTTAAACCAGCTAGAAACCTACAAGATTGATATCGGGATCATCGAAAAGCCACTGGTTACCGAGAACATCTCCCGAATTTCAATCGGTAAAGATCAGCTGGTCAAAGCCGGCGTGGACAACGGCAATTGGATCACTCGAGAACCAGGATCGGGAATCGGCTATTATACCGAACAGTATTTCCGTGAAGCCGATGTCCAGCCCGCCAAACTGATCCATGTGAATAATAGTGGCCTCATTCGTCGAATGGTGGCAAAAGGTGTCGGTCAAGCCCTGTTGTCTGACAAGGATCTACCTACCGCTGTTCCGATTGAATCACTTGGGGAACATTTTTCCCGTGATTTTTATTTGTTGGTCCGAGAGGAAAGCAGTCACGACAACACGTTGAATGACATTCAACAAATTATCCACAGAGCAATGTCTTCCCCCAATCAAGATTAGTTCTCGTCCAAAGTACGCGTCCGAGTTGCTAATGATTTGAAATGATCATACGTCATCTTTAGTAATTCTTTGGGTGCAGCATCTTCCAGGATTTTAATTTTATCCGGATTTGCGGCCGGTCGGTCCTTATAGATCTGACTGTTAACATGATGGGATCCCTCCAGCAAAATAAAAGCCAGGTCCGTATCAGTATTTTCAATTCTTCGATAAATAAAATCGCCACTACGTTCGTTGGGATCCAAAACATCGATATTAACTCCAAATGGTTCAAATACCCGTTTGTAGCTAATCTGCTTGAACCATGAAACCACTTCAATATTCTTACCGGTCAAAACATCTTTCACATCGGGATAATCGATTGTAAACCGCTCAACAAACCCTTTTGCCGATAATTTGGCGGCTTTTTTCTTAACTTGATGTAATTCAGCGGAACGATCGCGATTTTCCGTTGATGCAGCGTAATGTTTGTTAATCACAAACTGATCGGTGGTTAAATTATAGTTCCCGCGATATACATCACCTTGATTGAGCTCAAATTTATTTCCCTTCACAACCGGATTCGGGAACACCGATCCATCTAAAGCAATAAACTCAGGTTGGTCGTCTTGAAAGTGGACGTAGCCATACATCTGTTGGTTATCTTTTAGCAACTCTGATCGCCGCAGATGAATCTTGGTGTTGGTCATCCCCGTCTTCAAATAATAATCAATCATGTTAAAAAGCGGCAGTAACGACAAGAATTCACCCACTCGTTCCTCGTCAATTCTGGCAAATAATTCGTTGATTAACTCTTGGGTAGTTGCTTGTCGGACGAGTTTTCCTTTGCCCGGCAATTCATAGTGCCGGTATTGATGGAGCTGTTCTTGATACTTGGTATTTCGTTTTTCCGAGCTCTTCAAGTGAGCCCTTGTTTTTTCAAGTTGGTCCTTGTAATATTGCTTATCCGCTTTAACCTGCTGAGCTTTCTGGTACTGTGAGCTTTTAATAAAATGGCGGATGCCGGTTCGCAGACTTCGATTGCGCCTGTTGAGTAATTGGATTTGCTGATTAAGTTGGTCAATCGTTTGTTTCAACTGCATTTGGGTATGATAGTCAGTTGCCTTTAGTTGGTCGGCTTCTTGAAGTTTAATCTGGGCATTATGGACTTTGCCCTCAAGTTGATCATTTGCTTGGTTTAATGCAAAGTTTTTTGCTTTGAGCCGTTGCATTATTTGCTCTTGGGCATTCTTCTCACTTTGAATAGCCCGAACTTTTTTCTGGAGCTTTTTATTCTCCCGTTTTAACCTGCTCTTCTGTCGATCGTTATCGGTGTGCTGCGGAGCTTGATTTGTTTGCTGACCACGATTTGTGGTGGCCTTTTTTAATTGGGTTTGCTTTTTCTTTGCCTCTTCCAAAATTCTGTGGAATCTTTCCTTAGCCTGTTGTTTATCCTTATCTTTGATTGCTTTGATATTCATTGGCTTAACCATTAGATTACCTCTCACCCGTTCCACATTGTAAAGTTGATAAATTAATTGTACCAAATTTCACCCCTGATGACTCGTTAACATAAACGAATTGAACAAAAATAAGCTGAACCACAAACTCACCAGATCCAATGATCAAAGAGTCTATAGTTCAGCTTATTTGAGTAGATACCTTCTTTAAATTACCATCTTAAGCCTGGTCGCACTTACAGCAGCGCTCCGGTAGATTTTTTCGATGGTTTTTTCGTAATCACTATTGGCAACGCCAAAGACGACTTTAATATCGCTGCCTTCCTGGACCACCAAATGAATCTTAATCTGACTGTTATCCAAAAGGTCGAGAATCTTACCAGCGATTGCCGGGCGTTTACTAAGTTGGGAGGAAACCGCCGCAACCATAGCGATGTTTTTCTCCAATTTGACACTGTCTAAATCGCAGGTTGACTTCAGTGAGTTGACAATCGCCATCAATTTGCCGTCAACATCCGTCCGCTTCGCCAAAAATTGAACTGAATCGGTTCCGGCTGGGACGTAATCAAATTTGACGCCAAACTTTTGAATCACGGAGAAGACTTTGGCCATCACATCAAGGCGTTTGTTCAATTGATACTTTTGGATGGAAATCACCACATAATCCTTCTTACCGGCAATTCCAGTTACCAACTGGTGAGCGTTACTGTTCGCAGAATCGACTACCAGGGTCCCATCTTCTTCAGGATGATTAGTGTTTAAAATGGCAATTGGAATCTGCTTTTCTTTGGCAGGTTGAATCGCCTCTTCCTGAAAGACGCTGATGCCCATATAGGACAGTTCTTGGAGTTCTTCATAAGTTAGTTCGGTAATCTTGCGGGAGTTATTGATAATCCGAGGATCAGCCATCTTAATGCCTGACACGTCAGTCCAGTTCTCATAGAGATCGGCATCCACAAAGTTGGCCAACAGCGCACCGGAAATGTCACTTCCACCGCGAGGCATCAAGTGAGTCAAACCGTCTTCATCAACCCCATAGAAACCGGGAACGACGATGTGGTCATCGTAGCTTAAAAAGTCGCGCAGACGGTTAATGGATTCCCCATAGTTGACGCCGTTTTGGTCAAATACCAGAAAGCGGGCAGCGTCAATGAATTGGTAGCCAAGGAAATCGGCCATTAATTTGGCAGTTAAAAATTCGCCTCGTGATACCAAATAATCATGACTGCAGTTAGGAATCTGCTTGGCAATTTTCTGCAAGTCGGTTTCAATGCCCACCTTCAAACCAAGTGCATCCCGAATGCCGACAAATCGGCTTTGGATGTGGTTATACACTGGCATGTAATCTTCACCGGCATCTCGAAGTTTCTCAACTTCAATTAATAAATCGGTGACTTTAATCGCCTCACTATCACTCTTACCTGCGGCACTCACCACGATTACTTTTCGATCTGCATTTGCTTCTACGATTGCCCGGACCTTTTTAAATTGGCCGGCATCCGCAACTGAACTTCCACCAAATTTAGCTACTATCATTTTTCTGCTCCTCCTTTCTTAGTTGGTAAACTTGCCATAAACGCGGTTTCATCGCGTTGTAACACTCGTCTCATCTTTTGATGCATCTCACCGACTGGAATGTCATGAACGACCAGATAGTCACCCCGAAGTTCCGGGGCATAGTCGCCAAACAGCTGTGAGCAATCAATCTCTGATCGGACAATGTAATTATTCCGGGTCAGGTTCGGCTGGAACTTAAAGGTACTCTTAAATTCCCGCTTCAAATGTTCCTTACCTTGGAAAATATCCAAGATATCTTGAATCACGGCGTTGGCAGTTGGCAGTTGGCCAGCTCCCTGACCCATGAACTTCAAAGTCCCAATCGTCTCGCCAATCAATGAAATCAAATTATAGTTGTCACGGGTGTGGGCTTCGAGGGTGTCGCCGTAGTACAAGGTCGGCTCAACCATGTAGTCAAACTCATGGCCCCGCTGGTGACTCTTACCCATCAATTTGATGGTCATCCCCAACTTGTCAAAGTGAGTCATGTCATCTTCGGTAATGTTACGAATCCCAAAGATTGGCAATTCCTCGGTTGGCTTGATAAATAGGTCGTATGCAATATCGACGCTGATACATAATTTGTTGGCTACATCGAGGCCGTCGATATCGGCACTTGGATCGGCCTCGGCGTAACCTAATTGTTGGGCCTCCATCAACACTTCGTTGAATGGTTTGCCGGTTCGGTGCATCTGGTCGAGGATAAAATTACTCGTTCCATTGAAGATTCCTTGGATCTTATTCACATCGTCGACCCGTAAAGCCCGCTCCAAGCCTTGAATCCAGGGAATCCCACCACCGACGCTGGATTCAAAATAAAATTTTGCGTCGTTTTGGGCAGCCACTCTCGTGAATTCATCCATATACTGAGCAATCACTGCTTTATTAGCGGTAATAACGTGCTTATGGTGCTTCAAGGCATCGACTATGTATTGATGCGCCGGTTCAATGCCACCGATGACTTCAACCACAACATCGACATCTTGATCGTTCAAAATTTCATCAATGCTGTCAGTCATTTCCGGTAAATCCGGTTTTTTATTCTTTCTGATCAAAATATGCTTTACATGGAGGTTTTGGGCTTGGCGCTTCGCATTCTTAATAATCTTGTAAACGCCGGAACCGACTGTTCCGAATCCTAATATCGCAATATTCACAGCTGAAACCTCCAATTTTTTCGTGTTCACAAATAATAAACACTTGTATTTAACATGAAAACAGATTATCATATAAATCATAGAAATGCAAGGAGTAAGTTGATGAATAAATATTATACGAGTACCAGAAACGGTTCAGTTCAAATTTCAGCCAAGCAGGCCATCAAGAAGGGCTTCGCTGATGACAAGGGTCTCTTCGTTTATCCTGACTTGGAAAAGCTCCAAGTAAACTTCGAAAAATTGTTAAAATTAAATTATCAAGATATTGCCAGAGCAGTGCTGACGATTTTATTGCCGGACTTTTCTGCCGATGAAATTGACGAAAGTGTCCGAGCAGCTTATCAGTCAAGTTTTGACACCCAAAAGATTACCCCGGTTATTCCCGTTGATGATTTCCATATCTTGGAACTTTTCCATGGACCAACCAGTGCCTTTAAAGATGTTGGCTTGCAGCTATTGCCTCAATTGATGAAGCACGTGTTAGTCGGCAATAATAAGGTAATGATCCTGACGGCTACCAGTGGCGACACTGGCAAAGCCGCCTTGGAAGGCTTTAAGGGCTTGGATAACATGGGCATTATTGTCTTCTATCCAGACGGTGGTGTCAGCAAGATCCAAAAGCTGCAGATGATCACAACCGGTGGGAACAACACCAAGGTCGCAGCAATTGAAGGAAATTTTGATGACGCTCAGACAAACGTTAAACGGATTTTCAATGATCAGGCACTGAAGGAATCCCTTGGTGACGATGTCAGCTTATCAAGTGCCAACTCGATCAATATCGGCCGACTGATTCCCCAAGTCGTTTATTATTTTGATTCCTATAAACAGTTGGTCAACGATGGCTCGATTGAAGTCGGCCAAAAGGTCAACTTCACCGTTCCAACCGGTAACTTTGGTGACGTCCTGGCCGGCTACTACGCCAAAATGCTGGGCCTTCCCGTGAACAAATTTGTCGTCGCATGTAATGAAAATAACGTGTTGGCCAACTTCTTTAATCACGGGGTCTACGATCGCAACCGGCCATTTTTCCAGACCGTTGCTCCAAGTATGGACATCCAAATTTCCAGCAACTTTGAACGACTCCTCTACTATAAGAGTGGTCAGGACACCGAATACGTTAAACAATTGATGGATGACTTGGAAGACAGCGGCAAGTATGAAGTTTCCAAGGAAGTTCTGGCAAATATCCAGCAGGATTTCTACTGCGGCTACAGTACCGATGAAGATATTGAACGCTCAATCGCCGAAGTCTACGAACAAAACGGCTACTTGATGGATCCCCATACCGCGGCCGGCTACAAAGTCATGCGCAATTATCAAAAGCTCGACCCCGAAACACCAATGATCCTGTTAAGTACTGCCAGTCCCTATAAATTCGTGAATGCGGTTGCCAATGCCGTCCTTCCAGAAACTTCAGCGGACGTCCAGCAGGTGATGCGGGACTTACATGACGCAACCAACGCACCAATTCCAGACAACCTGAGAAAAGTCTGGGATCTGCCCGTCCGTCACGAAAGCGTCATCCAAAAAGATCAAATGACCGATTACGTCAAACAAAAAGTCGAGGAGGTATTTTATGATCAAGATCAAAGTGCCCGCAACTAGTGCCAACGTCGGGGTTGGTTTTGACTGCCTGGGTTTGGCAGTGTCCTATTATTCAACCATTACTTTTGACAAGAGCTCGGAGCACTTGGTCATCACCGGCTCCCCGAAAGAATTTCAAAATGAAGACAATTTGGTCTACCAAGCCTTTGTGAAGGGCTGCAGCTTCTTAGACAAGCCCGTTCCAAATGTTCAAATCGACATTGAAACCAACGTCCCCGTTGCCCGTGGACTTGGTAGTTCATCGATTTGTGTTGTGGCTGGCCTAAAAGCCGCCAGCGTCTGGTACGATGACGCAATTTCGGTCGACCAACTGCTGGTCTTGGCCACCGAAATGGAAGGCCATCCGGATAACGTCACCCCGGCCATTCTGGGTGGACTGTGCGTCTCCTTTTTAGATGACCAAAATCAGCCTCAGGTTATCCAATATCACGTCAGTGACAAGCTGCACTTTGTGGCCATGATTCCGGATTACGAAGTCAGCACCCATGCTGCTCGAAAAGTGCTGCCGACATCAATGAGCTACGCAGATGTGATTCATCAAGTCAGCCACTGTGCGGCAATGACTAAAGCACTGGAAATCGGTGATAGCCATATGATCCATGTTGCCTGCGATGACCGGATGCACGAACCGTACCGGGCTCAATTAATCCCCGATTACAGTCAGGCCAAAAACATCACCGAACAATTGGGTGGTACGATGTACATTAGCGGCAGTGGTTCAACTATGATGGCCATCACCGCAGACGAAAAGGATGCCGATCAAATCGCTGCCAACGCAAAAGCGGCCTTCCCAAGATGGAATGTCCGCAAAATGGCAGTCGATTCAACCGGCGTAGTGAGTGAGGTAAGTGAACGTGGAAAAGTATTACATCGTTGATAGCTCGATTCTCCCGGAATCATTTGATAAAGTGATTCAAGCTCGTCAACTATTGGAGAGCGGCAAAGTCAAGCAGGTCAGTGAAGCCGTGAAAGTTGTCGGCATTAGTCGAGGAACTTTCTATAAATACAAGGATTTGGTCTTCTTACCGGAAGAAAACATGATGGACAGAAAAGCCGTTATCTCCCTCATGCTGGAAAACAAGCGAGGGATCTTATCCAAAGTCCTCACGACCATTTCTGAAACCAGTGCCAGCGTGTTGACGATTAACCAAAACATCCCCATCCACAATATTGCCAGTATCGTCATCTCATTGGACCTGAGTCATTTTACCGGAACCATCGATAACCTGTTGGGAAAAATCCGCTTGGTGGATGGGGCCAGTAACGTCCAGTTAGTTTCGATCGAGTAAGTATCGGAACTCTGCGTATGTCAATCAGATCATTGTTTCTTAATCCTTGATAGCTGCTATCAAGGATTTTTTATGTATTCATGATAGAAACTTTCAAACTGTAAGCCCTTACCAGCTTGAAAGTTGTTTCACAGTCCGCATATAATACAATATTGTATGCATTTACTGATTTAAAAAGTATTCTGGAGGAAATCATGGCAAACAGCCAGCAACCAAACGCACCCAAAAAATTCCATTTATCACAAAATCATCATATGACGATTCCCTGGAAATCATTCACGACGGACGAATCTGTCCCCGCCAAAGAAGCCGGCTTGAGGGAACGGGCTTCTATCGTTGGTAGGGTTGGGATTGTCATGCTTTCCTGTGGAACCGGAGCCTGGCGGGTTCGTGACGCAATGAACACGGTGGCCAGAGTGTTGGGGCTGACTTGTTCGGCGGATATCGGCCTGAGCTCACTTCAGTTCACCTGTTTTATCAACGACCACAGTTATTCGCAGGTGCTAGCACTGCCTAATACTGGTGTGAACACAGATAAGCTCAACTCACTGGAACACTTTGTCAGCCATTTTGAACGGGATTTTGGCAATGCGACGGTCAAACAAATTCACGCCAACATCAGCAAAATCGAACAACGACCTGTCCAGTACAGCCCGCTGGTTTCTGGTTTGGCGGCCGCATTGGCCTGCAGCGGTTTTATTTTTTTGCTGGGCGGCGGCATCCCTGAAATGGTTTGTTCTTTCATTGGCGCCGGTGTCGGACAGTATTTCCGGGGGTCAATGGGTAAACAACACATTACCACAATTGCCAGCATTTCCATTGCTGTGGCCATTGCGTGCTTGACTTACATGTTTTCATTCAAAATCTTTGAAGCCAATTTCCAAATTCTGGCTCAACATGAGGCTGGCTATATTGGTGCCATGCTGTTTGTGATTCCCGGCTTTCCGTTTATTACCAGTTTCCTGGATATTTCCAAACTGGACATGCGATCCGGACTGGAACGGATGGCTTACGCGATCATGATCACCGCTGTAGCAGCCTTAGTGGGCTGGCTGGTAGCACTATTATTTGATTTCCGACCAGAAAACTTCTTACCATTGGGACTATCACCACTGGTATTGATGTTATTGCGAATCCCAGCCAGTTTCTGTGGGGTCTATGGATTCTCAATTATGTTTAACAGTTCTCAGAAAATGGCCATGACGGCCGGACTAATCGGCGCGGTGGCTAACACCTTAAGACTGGAAATGGTTGATCTGACGAGCGTCCCACCTGCAGCCGCAGCTTTCATAGCGGCCCTGGTTGCAGGACTGATTGCTTCACTGGTTAACCGGTATAACGGATACCCAAGAATTTCACTGACGGTGCCGTCAATTGTCATCATGGTCCCGGGATTGTACATTTATCGGGCTGTGTATAACATCGGCCTCAACCAAATTAGTGTCGGCGCATTGTGGCTGACCAAGGCTGCTTTGATCATCGTCTTCCTGCCAATGGGCTTGTTTGTGGCAAGAGCGTTAATGGATAGGGAGTGGAGACACTTTGATTAGAGTGCGGAGAGCAACGTTTTGACACGGAGAGCTAAGGTCGCTTTGATTGAAATCCTGGGCTTGGATTTGAATCAAAGTGGCTTAGATCGCAGTGTCAGTTGCTCGCAGCACATTTCAATCCCAGTGCGGAGCAAGCCGGTTAGCTTTTGAGCATTTATGTAATAATAGGTGTTGATGCGCACTTTGCATCAATGCCTATTATTGGATAAAGCGGAGAAAGCTGGCTTGTGCAGCACACCTCAACAAAAAGAACCGGACCCTACCAAAGTGGCGTCCGGTTTTTTTGACTCAAAATGTCTACTTAACAATAATCACGCGTCCATCATGCTTTTCCTCAAGCAACTGATGGCCTTTAACAAATCCATCTCGATTAAATGGCAGCTTGTAGCCGATATTAATATCGAGCTTGCCTTCACGCATCAAATCGATCACTGCCTGCAGAGCCTCGCGATCGCTCATCGCATCAGTCGGATGAATGTGGGCAAATTTCAATGGCTTATCTGTCATTGGTGAGTTATGGGCAACACTGGCAATGACGCCGTTTGGTTTCACCATCGTAACGTCATCATCAGTTCCGGCACCATTCATTGCGGTATTCAAAACGACATCGCCAGTATCCGCCAGCTCAGTGGCCGGGTCAGTCTGATCATAAGCAACGAACTTCGTTGCCCCAATCGATTCAACATAATCTTGATTGTGACTGGAGGCAATGCCAATTACATTAGCGCCAATATCAGTCGCAATCTGAACGGCAAGTGATCCGACACCACCAGAGGCCCCTTTGACGATCACTGTCTGATCAGGTTGAACGTTGGCAAAATATTTCACAGCTTTATAGGCGGTCAGACCAGGGGTAATCAGACCTGCTGCCCGTGTCGGCGTAATCCCGTCTGGAACCACAACCGTGGCGTCTAAATTACCAAGTACAAACTCAGCGTAGCCCCGCTCAGTGTGGGTCATCACCAGTTCACCCTCACTGATATCGGAAACCCGCTTACCGACTTTCACGATTTCGCCAACCACATCTCGTCCAGGAATATACGGTGACGGCATGCTGCCAAAGCCGCCGGCACGTTCTGCACGCTCACGATTGTTTAAGCCAACGGCAATTGTTCGAATGAGCACTTGGTTGGCAGCCGGCGTTGGCTCTGGAACTTCATATTCTTGAAAAACTTCTGGATCCCCATGTTTCTCATATCCATATGCCTTCATAATATCTTCCTCCTCATTTGTCTAACTAGCGCAATTGTAAGCGCAATCACGAGTTCGAGCAAGTAAGTCGAATCGACCCCATAATGTAAAAATTGAGTCGAAAAATTGTAAACAATAGGTAAATACCCACTTTTGTAGGACATTTTATGTCATGCTTAATGCATAAATTTATAGGGATTGGAAGTTGGAATGATGTTAGATATCATTAAAGCAATTATTTTAGGAATCGTTGAGGGAATCACCGAATTTCTGCCAATTAGTTCCACGGGACATTTAATATTAGTCAACGAATTTATCAAAATGAGTCAAACCACTCAGTTCACTGACATGTTCAACGTCGTTATTCAGCTGGGGGCAATCATGGCAGTCGTTGTATTGTATTTCCACAAACTCAACCCCCTTTCACCAAAGAAAACCCACGTCGAACAACATCAGACATGGGTACTTTGGTTTAAAGTCATTGTGGCAGTGCTGCCCTCTGTTGTCATCGGGTTATTATTCAACGACTGGATGGACGCACACTTGATGAATTGGCAAGTTGTCTCGGCAATGCTTCTCATATATGGGGTATTATTTATCCTCATCGAAAACCGAAATGCAAACCGGCAACCGCTATTTTCCGATCTCAATACGCTCTCCTATCGAACTGCCTTTATTATCGGGATGTTCCAGCTGCTTTCCCTGGTTCCCGGAACCTCTCGCTCGGGTGCCACCATCTTGGGCGGCATTCTAATTGGCACTTCGCGATATGTTGCCACCGAGTTCTCGTTTTTCTTGGCAATCCCAACCATGTTTGGTGCATCCCTGCTGAAAGTCTACAAATATTTCAGCCATGGCGGCGCTTTTACCGGTATGCAGACAGCCGTCCTGTTGACTGGCATGCTGGTTTCGTTCGTTGTGGCCTACTTCGCCATTCGCTTCTTACTGAACTACATTCAACATAACAACTTCAAAATCTTTGGCTGGTACCGCATTATTTTAAGTCTGATTGTGATTGGTTACTTCGGCTTTCTTGCGCATTAACTCTCCAACGGCTGACCATCCGCCAGATTAACCTTCAATAGCCAAGTCAACATTTCCGGTAGCATTCGCTGCCAATACAGCCAATCATGGCCGCCTGCGCCAGTGTGATAAGCGATTGGTAGCTTTAAATCGTTGCGCATGTACTGAACGAATCGATCATTGGTTGGCTTTAGTTCATCTTGGTCGCCAATACAGTAGAAGAAGCGAAGTTGCCTCAGCTGTTCAGATGGCGACTTTTCAGCTAATGTTTCCAAATAGTGCTCTGGCGCGATTCTCTCAAGAATCCCCTGGGCATCCGGCATCATCGCTGGCAATTCGCTCAAATCAACTACCGGTGACATCGGCATCACGGCACTGAACCACTCAGGATGGGTGAAAGCCAATTTTAGTGCTCCAAACCCGCCCATTGATGTGCCGCCAACGAAGTTATCCTGTCGGTCACTGGACAACGGGAGTAGTTTCCGCATTTCCGGCGTCACTTGCTTGGTCAAATAATCCCAGTACGGCAGGCCATTGTGCAAATTCATGTAGAAGCTACGATTCATTTCAGGTGTGATGACCGCTAAATTCGTATATTTGGTCAATACTTCCAAATTAGTTTTACGAATAAACCCACTGCCATTATCGCCCAAGCCATGCAGCAGCCAAAGCACTTGGAGTTTTCGGTCACTTTGAATCTCATTTGGCAGAATTACATGAATCGTTGTCTGTTCCTCTAATCGGGTCCAAGCTCGGGTCAAAGTCAATATTGCCATCTGCTTCTCCTTTGTTGGTTATTCAAACTTCTTGAGTTGATCGTCGGCAATTTTTCTCAGTAACTGTTTATCAGCATTTTTACTCAACTGATCCGCCAATTTACGCAGCCTCATATAGTTCACATGGGCATCGGTGATTGTGCCGGTGTCATCTTGAATATCTTTGGCCAACTTGGCACTTTTATTGGCCTTGTTGGGCGCAAAATCGGCAAAGTAGGTTGACGCATACCGTAAAGTTTTCGAGCGTTTCCGAACATGATGAACTTCCGGGTAGTCCTTAAAATCGAGTTTCTCGAATAGGGCAACTAGTTTGTGATTTCTACGATTGAGCTCCTTGACAATATATTGGTGCCATGCAGTGGTTTGGGTGAACTTAAGCTGGGTTAACTGCTGCTGGACACTTTCCAAATCCTTTTTTAAGGTTGCCTGTGTCCCCTCGGTTAAGGTTTGTGCCATTTCATGTTGCCGATTATCGCGTAAAATCTTCAGCAAGCCTTGATAGTCGGCCTTCTTATCTGGATGAGCGTATGCGTAGGTGCCTGTCTCTTCAATCAAGACGTCAAGTTCCCGCAAATCGCCAAACAAATTGGCTGCCTGACTGAGATTGGTATCGATAGTGGTATAAGTTGCAGGGGTCAGCCGTCGCTTCAAGAATTTAATTAATCCCCGTAAGGTACGAATCATGACCCGCAAATCATGCGCCCGCTCGGGATCGAACGGATTATTCAAATAACGAACCCATTCAACCTCAATGTCAGCATATCTGTTTTGTAAAATCGTCTGAATTGACATTGGCCTCTCCCCCTTTTAACCGCCAGTCGGCAGACTTTCTACTACGTGAGTAAATTTTAACTTTAATGTAGCATATTTTAATAATGATGAGTTAATGATTAGCTGATAAAATGGGACGTAAAAAACCGGGACATAACTAACAGGTAGTTATGCCCCGGCTTTCTGTATAATAGCTGGTCCATTCGGTCGATACCGATATCTCCATGAATGATGAATCTTATTCAAAAAATGAATTGAAAATTCTATCTGCCAAACTGCCACCAGTGCTTTTTCTTGCCGGCTTCTTGAAATCGCGCATTACTCGGCTGGTAGCTGTCAGGAATCTTATCACCTTGAGGCTCTTCTTCATTTACTGATTCGGGAATGGTTTGCTTAATTGAAGAAGTGTTTTTGCTTTCAAGCTGCTTAAGCTTATTTTGAACATCCAGCTGCAGCCGCTGTGATTGGTCCAATAATTGATGCAATTCTGCGATTTGTTTGTCTTTGGCATCAATTTGTTTGCGTTGGTCCTCAAGCTGTTCAGCCAGCAATGCGGTTTGCTGATCATCGCTCTTAACTGCTAACTGGTTAGCGGTTTTCGTTGACTGCTTGTCAGCAGTTTCAACTTGGTTCTTGAATTGGCCTTTGAGAACTTCAACACCCTCATCTTTGATCAGAATCTTGTTTCCCTTTTTTATCGTATATGTATCTCTGAACTTATCGTCCATATGTTTTCTAATTGCAGTTTTCGATACCGATAATTCGTCCGCCAACTCTTTGATAGTCAGTTCCATAATGTCGCCCCCAACATAAATAATATAGTTTGCAAACAGGGTGTTTGCAGTCACACATCATCATTATAGTGATTAACAAGCCGTTCGGCAAATGAATTCTGGGTATTCCAGCTAATTTATTATAACAAACATCCTTTTAAAATGAGATTTTAATTAGATTTTATGTTGACAATCTAATAAAAAATGCGGTAAACTACTCGCATGCTGAATGCGAATTCGCCGATTTATCTACATATTTGTTGATCGAGGAAGGAAACCGCGATCGTTTTCGTATTTACAAAGTGTGGTTTCCACAGGACTTGGTTTGTCATTACGCAAAGTTTTCGTTTAGCGCGGATATTTCATAGAGAGATTAGGAGTGATTGTATGAGTAGTATAACCGAAAAAATGTTTCGAAAAGAAGATCCGCTTGTGTATCAAGATAAGGATTCTCATTTAATTCGAAGCTTAACCACTAAAGATTTCCTGGCACTTGGCGTCGGGACGATTGTTTCAACTTCCATCTTTACCTTGCCCGGCGTTGTTGCCGCTCAACATGCTGGTCCAGCCGTTGCCCTTTCGTTCTTGGCAGCTGCGATCGTTGCCGGGATTGTCGCCTTTGCTTACGCGGAAATGGCCGCTGCAATGCCATTTGCCGGATCTGCTTATTCATGGATTAACGTTGTTTTCGGAGAGTTCTGGGGCTGGATTGCCGGCTGGGCACTGCTAGCCGAGTATTTCATCGCCGTGGCCTTCGTGGCTTCCGGGCTTTCCGCCAATTTCCAGGGGTTGATTTCGCCATTAGGATTCAACCTACCAAAGGCACTCTCAACTGCTTCAACCGGAAACAACGGCGGCTTGATGGATTTAGTCGCCATCATCGTCATTATCTTAGTTACCTCATTACTCTCGCGTGGTGCTTCTCAGACCGCCCGAGTAGAAAATACGTTGGTTATTTTAAAAGTGATTGCCATTTTAGTCTTTATTTTCGTTGGTGCGACTGCCATCAAGTCAGCTAATTACACGCCATTTATTCCTAAGTACCATGTCAACGCTGACGGTTCTGCATTCGGTGGCTGGCAAGGAATCTATGCCGGTGTTTCCGAGATCTTCCTGGCTTACATCGGGTTTGATTCCATCGCTGCCAACTCAGCTGAAGCAAAGAATCCTCAAAAGACTATGCCACGAGGCATTCTTGGTTCCCTGGTTATCGCGGTTGTGTTGTTCATCTCTGTTGCTTTGGTCCTTGTCGGCATGTTTAAATACTCAGATTACGCAAATAACGCCGAACCAGTTGGCTGGGCACTTCGTCAAAGTGGTCACGCACTGGTTGCCACAGTCGTCCAAGCGATCGCGGTTGTCGGTATGTTTACCGCCCTCATTGGAATGATGCTTGCCGGATCACGTTTGATCTATTCATTTGGTCGTGACGGCTTGCTGCCGAAGTGGCTTGGCAAACTGGATAACAATTTGCCTAACCGGGCATTGATCGTTTTGACGATCATCGCCATCGCATTGGGCGCCTTCTTCCCATTCACTTTCTTGGCTCAACTGATTTCAGCCGGAACTCTGATTGCCTTCATGTTCGTTTCATTAGGTGTCTACTCACTTCGCCCACGTGAAGGAAAAGATATTCCAATGCCAAGTTTCAAGATGCCGCTATACCCAGTATTACCGGCACTAGGATTCTTAGGCGCTCTGGGTATTTTCTGGGGCTTGGATATTCAGGCAAAAACGTACGCATTGTGCTGGTTCATTTTGGGAATGGTCATTTACTTCGCATATGGAATGAATCACTCTACTGCAACAATTGATAAAAAAGCTGAACACGAAAAAGATTTGTAAAGGTTGGTGATTTCATGGGTAAATTATACAAAGCGTCTAAATTAATTGATGAAGAAAACAAGTATTATGCACGTTCGGCGCGCATCAATTACTACAATCTGGTAATTGACCACGCACACGGGGCAACCTTAGTGGATGTCGACGGCAATAAATACATTGATTTGCTGGCAAGCGCATCTGCAATTAACGTTGGCCACACCCATGAAAAAGTCGTCAAGGCGATCGCCGATCAAGCTCAAAAATTAATTCATTACACTCCCGCTTATTTTCACCATGTTCCTGGAATGGAACTTTCCGAAAAGTTAGCGAAAATTGCGCCGGGAAATTCACCGAAAATGGTTAGTTTCGGTAACTCCGGCTCAGACGCAAACGATGCAATTATCAAGTTTGCGAGAGCCTATACTGGCCGTCAATACATTGTTTCCTATATGGGTTCCTATCATGGGTCAACTTATGGTTCGCAAACCTTATCAGGAAGTAGTCTTAACATGACACGTAAAATTGGGCCAATGCTTCCAAGCGTGGTGCACGTTCCGTATCCAGATTCATATCGAACCTATCCGGGAGAAACCGAGCACGACGTTTCACTAAGGTATTTTAACGAATTCAAGAAGCCATTCGAATCATTCTTACCCGCTGATGAAACTGCGTGTGTCTTGATTGAACCAATTCAAGGCGATGGCGGCATCATCAAAGCCCCTGAAGAATATATGCAGTTAGTTTATAAATTCTGTCATGAACACGGGATCCTGTTTGCGATTGATGAAGTCAATCAAGGACTCGGCCGGACCGGTAAGATGTGGGCAATCCAACAATTCAAAGACATCGAACCTGATTTAATGTCTGTCGGTAAGTCGCTGGCGTCTGGAATGCCCCTTAGTGCAGTGATTGGTAAGAAAGAGGTCATGCAGAGTTTGGATGCACCTGCGCACCTGTTTACCACTGCCGGCAATCCGGTTTGTTCCGCAGCTTCGCTGGCTACCTTGGATGTGATCGAATATGAAGGCTTGGTTGAAAAATCGGCCACCGATGGTGCATACGCCAAACAACGTTTCTTAGAGATGCAGCAACGCCATCCCATGATTGGTGATGTCCGAATGTGGGGCCTCAATGGTGGAATCGAATTGGTCAAGGATCCTAAGACCAAGGAACCCGACAGTGACGCTGCCACCAAAGTGATCTACTATGCCTTTGCACACGGCGTCGTTATCATCACTTTGGCAGGCAATATTCTGCGTTTCCAGCCGCCGTTGGTCATTCCAAGAGAGCAACTCGACCAAGCGCTTCAAGTGCTTGACGACGCGTTTACCGCAGTTGAAAATGGTGAGGTTACCATTCCCAAGGATACAGGTAAAATTGGCTGGTAAAATAGCATTATTCAATAAAGCAAAAGGCACGAATCCCAATTTGAGATTCGTGCCTTTTTTATATCCATTCTTATTGACCATGCCTCATAAAGGCTTTATATGCTTTCACCCCAAAGTATACTAGGACGACTGCGATCGCAATGACGATGATAAAAGTAATCACGACAAAGATAAAATCGCCAACGTGAAAAATCCCTATATTGATTCCCCCAATCATTAGGATTCAAAAGTGCCGTCCGCACTTAAATTCATTATGACATCAAATCTGCAGTATTCCATATCTGATTGGTTATTTTAGTTTAAAATCCATGACTTCCGGATTATGATCAGAATTTTTGAACCCTAACGATTTGACATGAACCCGATTAACCTGCACGTTGTCTGAAACGATGAAGCCATCAATTATCGACGTAAAGGTCTTTCCTGGATGATACGGTGTCCCATTTGCCCGCACTGAAGGCACTTTTGCCTGGGCTAATCCCTGCTTGGCAATTCTAAATCCTTTTGGCAATTGATCAGCCGGGAACGGGTGCGTCCAATTCATCGGTTTACTGGTCGTTTCAAAGACGGCCGGGCTATTACCCAACATATCATGGTTATAGTCTCCGGCAACAATGACGTAGTTGCCTGCCTGCTGCTCAGTAGTCATTTTGGCGAATAACTTATTGATCTGAGCTTTTCTTACCTTGGCATTCTTGGTAAAGGCTGAGAGATGTAGGTTGATAACCGCCAACTGATGCCCATTGGCCACTGGGATATGGGTCACCGAAATTGCCCGGTCCAAGTCCATGAATTTATTAAAATCGGTATCAATTGGCAGCTGGTATCGGGTACTATCTGCAATCTTAGCTTGAGCAAGGGTCAACAATCCCGATTTGGCTTTCCCGATTGGCCGGGTGAGCGGATAAAACAGGTAGGCCGAATTATAGTTTTGGGCATAGACGCTCGAATAACCATTCATCCGATCCCTTAGCCACTGGACTTCATTCACGTGAAATGAACGGTCACCGTCGGTATCGACTTCTTGGAAGAACATCAAGGCCGGATCTTCTTGTTTGACAGCTTGATAAATGCCGTTGAGGTCATTCAAGACAGAGAATTTACTAAATGCCCGCGAATATTTGCCGCCATCCATGAAGAAAGAATAATTATCCGGATAGGCGGCATAGCCAATATTAAAGGTCATCGCCTTGTAGGGGTGATTTGTCTGTAAAATTTGCGAGTTCCGGTTAACCGGTTTGAGTTTAACGTTGTCGGGCACCCGGTGATACGTCAGATAAACGTATGCCACATATGCACCGACAACGAGTAATAGACCGGAACCAATCAGTAAAAGTGTTTTCCAGAATTTTTTCATAAGACCCTCCATACCTAATATCATATCAAATCTACAGCCGAACAATCTAAAAATATTTTCAAATATTGGTATCGTTTACAAGGCTTTAATGATAAAATTTAGGTATATTTGTTCATACTTTTAGGAGGGGTCAATCATGAAGAAATCACATTTTTGGTTTGCACTTTTATTTGCCGGGGCACTTAGTATTGGGGTGGGGACATCTTCGCAAACTGTTTCCGCCAAGACAGTTAACATTTATTTAACCCGTCATGGTCAGACCATGTTCAACGTCAACGGACGGGGACAAGGCTGGGCTGACAGTCCGCTAACGGATACCGGGGTTTCCGTTGCCCATCAACTGGGTTACGGCCTTTATGGCTTGAAGTTCAAGGCTGCCTATTCTGCTGATAACATGCGGACATTCCGGACAGCAACCTATGCCTTGCAGTCATCTGGTAACGGCAACCTGAAAGTTAACTGGACTGCCAATTTACGTGAAGGCGGCTATGGTAGTTTCGAGGGGCAAAAATACGATGACGTCAACAAAATCACCATGCCGCTGTTGAAACCAGCCGGTACTTATTCAGGCCCACAAGACTTTGGCAAAGCTCAACAAGCGCTTGGTAAAGACTTCTGGCCGGCACTTCAAGATGCGTACCACGCTGCCGAAACGGTCGACTTTGGTAAATACAGCGACCCAACTCTTCCTGAATCATTGAAAGCAGAAAGCTCAACTCAAGTAATCGATCGAATGAACACCGAGTTGACTTATATCGCCCAAAAGGCTGAAAAAACCGGCGGTAACGTCTTAGTGGTTAGTTCTGGAATGTCAATTCCGGAGTGGTTGTCCACTCAAAAGAACTATACGGTTCCTGGTTTCGTTAATTGGGGAAATGAAGCAACCATGAAGGTGACTTATAAGAATGGTCAATTCTATTTCCCATCAAATGTCACCGACAAGACCATCCTTTATACCATCAACAAGGGAGCAGCTTTGCAGCAACTTCCAAAGAACACCCTCAAGGTCAACAAGTTTTATTTGAACAAGAACAAGGTTTCCGGTTCTACTTCCACCGGGGCGTCACTGGTCTTGCAAAACACAAAGGGATCAACCTTGAAGAAAACCAACGCAAACTCAAACGGAAACTTTGTGTTTAAGTTAAGTAAAGCCACTTTGAACAAACTCAAAAAGGGCATGAATCTTAAGTTGACCTCAACCCCTAAGAATGCTTCCAAGTCTCTGAATATGAACTCTGATCAAATTAGTCAAACTGTCTTTGGCAACAAGACAGCCACCATTAAAGTATTGAAGTAAAACCACTTAAAACAAGTTCATGAAATATTTAAAATAGGAGTCCAGAACAACACTCTTGTTCCGGGCTCCTATTTTTTGCGAACATTCTGTCTTTGAATTTTTAAGTTACACAGCAAGCGTGAATGAATCTTAAACCACAATCTTCTTTCTCAAAAAGGTCATCGACAGCAACAGCAGCGAAGCGCAAATTACCCCCCATCACGATATTAATCCAGGCAATTGCGGCCACTGGCGTCGATTCGGCCAAAGACACAATCACCATGCCAACACTCCCGAAAATGGTTCCACCGGCACTGTACAGGGCAGAGGCGGATCCATTATCGTTTTCCTCTTGTTTCAATACCAAATAAGTTCCGGGTGGCCGGACCGCACTGCTGGCCAGGGTTGCTGGAAATTGGGTTAAGGCAAAGGCGATCGGTGACATCCGGCCGAAAACCATGACTAGGATGCCGGCAACGATCGTGAACCCAAAAGCTGTATAGACAATCGTAAACCGGTCAATATACTTGGAAAGCGGAATATAGACCAGTGGCCCCAGCAGCATGCCAATTGCGTTAAACGAGAAGAACAGGCTAAACATCCGGCTGCTGAGGTGGAACGTATTTTGGAAAATGTAGGAAGATGAGGAAATATAGGATAATGACACAATCGACATGAGTGAAAAAGTGACCAGAAGTGCCGTAAAACCGGGATTAATCAGCAGTGCACCTAACCGGCCAAATGATTTCATGACGCTGGTAGTCCCACGTTCTGAAGCATGAGTTTCCTTAAAAATAATCGAACCATAAATCACTGAGAGTCCCAGCAATGCCTGGGCGAAAAAGATCCCCCGCCAGGAAATAAACGTCAACAGTAACGACCCAATCACCGGTGCGACCGCAGGTGAAATGACCACCATCGACTGAACGATGGCCAACGTCGTTTCCTGTTTTCGACCAACAAAGACATCTTTGATGACCGCCGTGGCAACCGTCGTCGCAACTCCACCACCAATGGCCTGAAGAATCCGGAAGAAAATGATTTCATAGGCATTGGTCGCAATGCCACAGAGGATACTAGCTAACATGTACAAGGTCAAGCCAACCAATAAAATCGGTCGACGACCATATCGATCACTTAACGGCCCCCAGAATAAAGTGGCGATCGAATAAAACACAAAAAATAGAATTAAAGTCAGGTTCATCACAATTTCGGGAACCGCAAAGAACTTGGTCATCTCCGGAAGTGCGGGTAAATACAAGTCGGTTGAAAGCGGCACGAAGGCACTGAGCAGGGCCAAAAAGATGATAAAACCGGTATTTCCCATTCTTGGTTGAACTTTACTGTCTGCCATCTTTGACACCTCCATCCTTTGTCCATTTCATATTAACCGCAAACTCATCGGTAACCTGATCGAGTTCGTGGTTTTCTTCTTGAAAACCTTCTTTAATGTAAAAGTGATAGGCACGCGAATTTTTCTCATAGACTGCCAGCGTTAATTCGGAGCGGGTTTGTTTGGCAGCACTAAGTAGATGTGACCCAATCCCCTGACCGCGGTACTGCTTGGCGACAAACAATCCGGCGATGTAGTTCCCTTCTATTCCCAAGAAACCCTGAATTTGACCGTCCTCCGTGTAAATAAACAGTTCGGCTTTGGCAAGTTCTCGTTTCACCCCATCGTAATAGTTGGTCCAGTAAGTTGGATTGATAAACGAATGGGCGTCCAGATTGGCATCCAACCAGATTTGGGCAATTTGATTTAGTTTTTCGCCTTTCATTCCTTGAACATGCTCAATCATTGTTGGTCCACTCCCTATCAAGGTTCTTTTAATCTTTATTGTAAAACAAAAATGGCATTCCAAGGTGGAATACCATTTTTGATTTCATGTTATTTGACAATCTTCACATATTTCGTATTTCCGGTAATGTACCCGCCGGCAACGTGATACCTCAAAGCGCCATGATTAGAGACACTGTTTGCATGTGAGTAATCGTAGTTCTTGATCTTAATCTTGGTGCCCTTCTTGAAGGAAGTGTGACGATTGCGCTTACTCAAGTTCACATCTCGATAACGGTAGATTGCTTTTTTAACTTTGATATACCGGGGTTGTGCTTGTTTATCCATGGTGACCAGTTTCCGGTTCGCGGTAATGTATTGGCCGTTTGTCAGTACGAATCGGGTTGTCAAATTGTGCTTAACAATTTTGGTAACATGAAGAACCGTGCCTTGTTTGTAGTTTCTGGTCTTGGCAGTCAAATTCTTGTACATATAGGCATTGACCCCGCGCGGATTAATAACCGTCACGGTTGAGTGCATCGTCTGATAATAAACTGGACGAACGTATGCCCACTGTGCGGTGATATAACCTGTCTTGCCACGATTCTTAGTTAAGTGGTTCACATCGCGAACCTGGTAACGAAGGCGACCATTTGCGGAATGACCGTATCCAGTGACAACAAACATCGGCCGGTAAACGCGCGGCTTGGAAACGTAACCTGCTCGGCGTTCATGAGTACTAAACGTCGTATTTTGGTAGAGATAAATTTTCTTTAACGCGTACACAACGGTCCCTTTTGGTGCGGGTGTCGGGCTTGGTGCGGGTGTCGGGCTTGGCGTGGGCGTCGGTGTTGGAGTTGGCGTCGGGGACGGATTTGGATTTGGATTTGGATTTGGTGTTGGGGTGGGCGTCGGTTTCGGCGTTGGCGTTGGGGTGGGTGTCGTGTCCTTGGCAACATAGACAGTCAATTTTTGCGCCTGATTCGTCCAAGTAACCGTATTACTTGGCTGGGCTTGGCCAGATTTTAATTCGCTGGCATTTGCATAATGATAACCACTAGGAATGTTACTTATGATCTGACTCCCAATATCACTGGTTGAGTTCAGTGTGTGAGAATTCCCCAACAGTATGAAACTATCCAAACTGGTGCTTGGGGCATTGACATCTACATAGGAAACATTAATATTTTTAGATTCGCTTGGGTTGGCATTATTGATAATGTGGAATTTGGCTGGAATTGTTGCTGATTCATTGCCATCTTTGTTTACCGCGGTAATATTCAAAGTATAGTCACCCGCCGCAGGGGACTGTGGATCAAGTACTGGCGATCCATTTGCATATGCCGCCTTGAATGTATAGCCTTTAGCGATATCTTTTGATTGATCGGCCACATTATAATAATTATCATAAGCGGCTTGCACAAATTGGCGAATGAAGGCCTGCGACGTAACATCCCCAGCAATAAAGCCGTCTTGGTCAGTCTTCGCCAGGTCAAATGTTTTTTCAGGCTTAACTTTTAACTGTGGGGTGTAACCAACGCTGTCAGGGTTCAGGTATTTTAAGAATGCCTTGTGATCAGCAATCACTCCTGGATTACCACCAGTAGTAGCAACATGTGACACCAGATGAACCGTGTCTTTGGCACCATTGACCCCGTCACCCGTCAAACTATAGACGGTCTTTGTCGTTCCAATATAGAACAACACGTTGATTGTCCAGCCGGGCTTGAAATATTTCTGATTAAGGCGCGTCAGTTCAATCCCTTTGCCGTCAGAAGCTTGTTTGAGCGTATAATCACCCGAAGGAATTTGATAATATTGTGCAGGCTGATTGGTCTTTGAATAAGAATCAGCCCAAACTTGAACACCAGAAGGATCAATCTTGTGATTATCGCCATCAGCCGGTTTAATTACCCAATCGATTGAATCAGGCATATTATCAGCAACTGGAAACTTGACTTGCCCCGTGACACTCATTGCATCCTGATAGTGATAATAATTCAGAGTCGTTTCATCAGTTCCAACCGACAATCCGGCAGCATTGTTGACCCACCCATTGTTAGTGATATTGTTGGTCAAATTGGCAAAGCCATTGAATAGCGCTTGTGACATTTTAAACTGTGGGTTTGGTCCACCCCCATTGTCTGAACTACTCGAGATATTGATTGTGGTTGGATCAAAATTAATTGGGTGACCCGGATCACTATTCAACTTAAAGGAAGGAGTTACTTTAACGCCATTTAAATCTGTAGACGTGTTAATAACCCCATTGACCACAGCGGTCATCTGCTGAATTATGTTTAACTTGGCAGCATCATCTGTGTTGACCTTTAAGATAATTTGATTGCCCGAATGACTCAATTCAAAGTCATCTTTTGTTAGCCATGACGTTGCACTGGTATCTGTCGGTAACTCGAACGTAACGGCATCAGAATTGGTACTGAAAATAGGAGCTGAAAAGTTCAACACGAACTCATCACCCTTCTGCAGTCGCTGCTTCTGCTGTCCCGGAACATTCAACGATAACTGAAATTGGACACTATTGCCTGAATATAAGGTATCGTTATTTGAAAAGTTTTGCTTGTACTTTAGAACACTGTTGTCAACAGGCGTATAAGTGTCACCCGCAGCAGCTTTAGCAACACCGTTAAAGCCGGCGATTAAACCAAAAGTCAAGCACACTAGTCCGACAATCACCCATTTCAAACGACGAACTGTTAAATTATCATTTCTGTCTTTTACCATATAAACATTCCCCCAAAATAATCCGCATTTCCATATGTTCATTGTAATGTTATGGACGAACCATTTCAATTAACTTCGGAGGATTCAAAATACCAAGGAGAATCAGTTAATCCGCTAAACCACAGGATCTTGCGGACTTTTGTCCCGTTTTCATGTACAATTGACTTAAAAATAAGGAGGATTTCCCATGTCAACCTACAAAAACAAAGTCTACCTTGCATCCCCATTTTTCAGTGATGGTCAAAAAGATCGCATCGCCCAAGTGGTTGCCTTACTCAAGCAGAACCCAACCATCGATGCTGACGGCATATTCATTCCCCAAGACCACCAATTCGAATCCGAACCCTTCGGCAGCTTCAAATGGCAGGACGCCGTCTTCGCATCCGATATGCGCCAAGTACATAAAGCGGATGTCGTCGTTGCTATTTTGGATTATCAACTGGAAGAAGGCTTAACGGAACCTGATTCAGGCACAATCTTTGAAATCGGCTCAGCCCACGAGGCCAACATTCCAGTCATCATGGTCCAATTTGGTGAAAATGGTCAATTAAACCTAATGTTGGCCCGCAGCTACACCGCCTTCTTTAACGGCAAAGACGATATTCAAACTCTCAAGGATTACGATTTCAACAACCTCGAGCAAAAATATACCGAGAAAAAAGTTCTTTAATGATATGTAGAAAGACAACTCAAAAAGGAAGTGAAACATCAGGAACATCCTGATGGCTCACTTCCTTATTTTAGTTAATATTCTTTAAAATGAAAATGAATCAAATCAGCCAACTAATGATCACTCGGCACACCATTTTCTACCGGCAACGACAAATCAGCTTTGTCATCGGCAGGCAACAGATGAATTGCATGTTTCAACAGGAACGGCGCGATCAGCGTTGACAAAATAATGACCAGAATCAAATCTGAATAATACGAATCCGACAGTAGTCCAGAGGAGAAACCGATTTGAGCGGTAATCAACCCCATCTCGCCTCGAGAAATCATCCCCGAACCAATCATGTAACTACTGTTGAGGTTAAAGCCGTTGATAATTGCGCCCAGCCCGCAGCCAAATAGTTTACTGATACAGGCCAGAAAGGTCAAGACACCGACAAATAACAGTGAGTTGCCGATATTTGCGAACGACATGTTTAACCCGATACTGACAAAGAACATTGGCACGAATACCGCGTAGCCAATCGGTTCCATGTGATTCTCAATCGTCTCTCGATAAGGGGTATGGGCAACGGCGATGCCGGCAAAGAAAGCACCAACGGCACCGCTCAGGCCAACGGCTTCAGCGATATACGCCATTCCCAAACAAATGACCATCGAGGTAATCGTGACGCTGGAGGCCATGAGCAGGCGCTCGCCAATCTGCATCAGATAAGGAACAATCCACTTGACCATCAAATAGGTTAGGGCAAAAAAGGCAATTTGCTCGATAAAAATCAAAGCAAGATTGGAGGATGAATCACCGGTTTTAACACCGGCAGTCCCCATCACGCTAATCATAATCGACAGGAGAATGACGCCGATAATGTCATCGGCAACCGCAGCACCAAGAATCGTCGCTCCCTCTTTGGTATCCAAGGACTTATAATCCCGCAATACTTCAACGGAGATTGAGACGCTCGTCGCGCTGAAGACGACGCCGATAAAGATGGCTTCAAGTGGCGAGAACGAGAATGCCCAGCAGGCCCCGCCAATCATGATCACGGGGAAGATGACCCCAATAATCGCAACGATAATTGCCGGTCGCAAATATTTTCGCAGTAATTTCAGATTACTTTCCAGCCCACCGATAAACATCAAGATAATGACACCAATCTGGGAAAACAGATTAATCAAATTATCCAAATGAATCCAGCCCAGCATGGCCGGACCGACAACAATTCCAACCAGGATCTGGCCGATAACCGACGGAATCCCAATTCGATTCGCCAAGTGCCCAGCCAGTGTCGTCAATATCAGTAACAGACACAGGGCACCGATAAACGCCATGTCATGACCTCCTTTCTCATGATACTTATGTGTGTATAATCTATTATATGTGTTTTAGGTTCTATGTGAATATGTGTCGACAAATTAGTCGTTTTCGATCTGAGTTGTTTTAGCGCCCATCATGGCACCAATATAGTGAATGGCTAAGCCAATGATTAGTCCGATGGCGGCTGGCAACAACCAGTCCATCCCAAGTGAAGCGCCAGGAAGAAAGTCATCTAATTTCAAAATTGTGCTAGCAAATGCAGACTTGGAAATAATTGCCGGAGCTGCGGCGATCGCATCCAAAATCGCTGGGATAATGGTAAAGATGGTCGTCCAGATGTATACCCGACGGTCATGATTGAACAATGGTGAGGCAATTGAGAGAATAATCAGGGTAATGGCAAGTGGGTAGAGGAACATCAGCATTGGTGTTGACCAGGCAATAATTGTATCAAGGCCAAAGTTGGCAATTCCAAACGACATTCCGGTGGCGATGATTAACCAAGTTCGATAAGAAATTGATGGGAATTTAGCATGCAATGCTTCTGAGAATGAAGTCGAGAGTCCAACAGCAGTTGTCAAACATGTCAAGGTGGCCATCATTGCCAAGAGAATTTCACCGGTGATACCCATGAAATGATTGGCAATCTGGTTAAAGGCAATCCCACCATCAATGGATAACTTAAAACTACCAAGGCTGGTAGCACCCAACCAGATCAACGCGATATAAATAATGGCTTCAAGCCCGATGCCCAAGGCACCAGATTTCATAGTGGTCATTGAAATTTCTTTGGCACTAGTGGCGCCCAAGCTCTTAATGGCGGTAACGATAGCGATCCCGAAGAGTAACCCGGCGATACAATCCATCGTGTTATAACCTTGCAGGAAACCGTTGAGAATCGAACCATTTTGATAAGCGGCATCCGTAATTGGGGCCTTTGAAGCTGAGCTGATTGGGCTCATGAATGCAAACGCGAAAATGATCGCAAGTAATGCTAAGAATGCCGGGTTCAAAATTTTTCCAATTGAGTTAATAATTCCAGTGGGTTTACGTGATGCCCAGAAGGTGATCCCAAAGAAAATCAGTGAGTAAATCAACAGCCACATTGGTTGTTGCGTTGGATTCAAATGGCTGGCAAAGGCAATTTGAAATGGGGTTGTCGCCGTCCGGGGTGTCGCAAATAAGGGTCCAAGGGTCGCACAAACCAATACCATGAAGAAAGTCGCATAGCGGCTGCCGATTGGTTTGGCGAGATCATAAATTCCGTTACTGTGAGTAACTGCAATCGCAATAATAGCAAGTAAAGGCAATAATGTTCCAGTTAACAGAAACCCGATTCCAGCAGACATCCAGTGAGCACTAGCTAATTGTCCCAAGTGAATTGGGAAAATCAAGTTACCGGCACCGAAGAACATCCCAAACAACATTGAACCAATAATTAGATAATGTTTAAATGATAATTTCTTTGTATTATTTTCCATATTAAGCGCTCCTCATAATTTATATACGCTAAAATTCCCATTATTTTATGCTGATTGTTGGTGACTCGACTGATGCCGCCTGACTTGCTTCGATTTAACATGATTCTCATTTTGAAGACCTCCTTAATTGCAAATAAAAAACGTCCCTTAAGATCGATACGATCTTAAGGGACGTTTGCACGTGTTACCACCCAAATTCTCGACAGCTTCACAACTATCGACTCACCATGTACGGCCGAACGAATTCAGCGATACACTGGCGCTGTAATGGGCGCTCCCAACAAACACTCGCAGACTCGCTCGCATTTGTCGCTCGAAGGCTACTTTCATCGCTTAGGCTTTTGAATCGTTCTCACTTACCCGATTCTCCCTGAAAAAGTTCTAAGAGACTACTCTCCTTGTCTTAGCAAATTCTAATGTTTCTGATTGACACAAATACTAATACGATTTCTGATCGATGTCAACCAGTTTTATTTAACTAATTTTACGTTATGGGTGGTATAGGCTAAATGCCAACCTTTTGGCAATGATTGATGGGCAAATTTACCGGATAATTTGTTGGATTTAAGAATAACCACTCCGGATTTAAGACCTTTCACATCTTTCACTACCAGTTTACCGCCTAGTTTAGCAGTACCGGATACGGAAACCTTGTCGCCAGAGTTGAGGTTCAAGCTGCCTTTGCCACTTTGCGTGTAATTACCTTTGACCACAACATTCTTGGCAGAGAGGGTTAAGTTACCACCCGCTAAAGTCAAACTGCCGTCACCCAAGGCGTTGTCATTTTCAGCTGCCAGGGTTCCTGCTTTGACAGTGGTACCGCCCTTGTACGAGTTATTTCCAAGCAAGCTCAGGGATCCTGAACCTTCCTTAGTCAAGCCGCCCTTACCGGAAATGTTATTCTTCCAAGTGTCGGCTGCGTTAAAGCCGCCTTTGGAAGCATCCATGTTCACGGTGACGTTGTCCAAGAAGGATCCAAAACCGTTAGCAGCTTCAAAGAGGTTCAAACGGCCCCAACCTTCAGTATCATCAGTCATTGGGTAACCTGATGGAATACCAGTGGTGTAGAGGACTTCACGTCTTTGAGTAGCATTTAGATATGGTAATCTGGTTTGTAAGAGGACTTCAGCGCCCTTTGGGACAACCATTGGCTTAGTGGTGTCACCAATTGGTGAGAAGCCATAGGTCAATCGATAGGTGTAATTCTTCAGGTTGGTTTGGTAATCGCTAAAGTCGTCCTTGGCTGATTTATCCTGAGCCTTGGCCAAATCTTTTTGCGTGTCCTGGTAGGCTTGGCTGATCAGCTGCTTGTTGTCCGGATCGTTTAAGGTCGCAGCTGTCATTGCTGTTCCGATCACCCGGCCACCCATAACAGCTAACGGTGAGTGTCGTCCGGCAAGTACTCGGTCATAGCCGACTTCCGAAGAACGGGTAATCAATTGTTGATAGCGCTCTGGGAACAGGTAGGCCAAGGTTTCACCGGTTTCAAATGCGGCGGTTGTATGGCCGCTTGGGAAATCATAATCGTTGGCGGCAGCAGAAGCCATTACGTTCTTCAAGTATGGGTTAACTTTGACTTGATCGCTTTGACGATAAGGACGGGTATATTTGATGTAAGCCTTTGGCGTCCCTGTGCCAGACCATGCTGAATCTTCTGCAATATCAACCAGCTTAACCGCGGAACCGAGAGTTGAGTTTTCATCTGCCCACTGCATCGAGCTGTAGGGTGAACCTGCGGGAAGCGGTGCATCGGGAACGGCATTAAAATCAGTCTGAGCGTTGGTATCCTTGATAAATGCCGGAGCGTAGGGACCAAAACCACTAATCAGGTTATATCGCAGGTCCCGCCGGTCAGTTAAGTATGAACGGTCAATTTCTGCTTGCGAAGCACCGTTGGTAATTTGAATTGATTTGTCCAAATTGTCTTGGAGCACTTTTTGATTCGTCTTTGTACCGTCAGTTGGATTCCAATAACTTAAAAAGGTATTGTTGAACAACGCGATCGCCGGATTGGTGTCCGGAGTCGAGTTGGTCTTCACATTCTCCTTATAGTGATCGACGAAATACCCATATGAAGCTGGAACCGGATTCAACTCGTTTGAGACACTGGTATCCGACTTGGCGTTTACCTTCACATCATTACCTTGAACACCCAAAATTGCAGCTCCGGTCAACGTCAGCACAAAGGCGCTTTTCAGAACCGTTTTCAAGATCGTACTGCTATGTCTACTTCCCATGCTTAATCCTCCCAAGATGAAATAATTTCTATGAAACGATTATCAGAACAACAAGTATCAGCAAAACCACAAACGATATTTCCCAACCCAACTTGGGGGTATGTTTGATTTCGTATAACATTGTTGACATGATCACACCATCCTTTAGATAGTCCCTGATAGCCATTTCTGATTCAACTTTAGTGTACTGGGATGACGTAAATTACCCGCAAAATATTTGTAAAAAGTGGGTAAATGTTGATGTTTCACATGAAACATTCTGTTAGATTGGCGGCCTGCGTGCATCTGCTCTATAATGTCGGCAAGGGGTGATGACTTTGAACAAACATCTAACACTTTTAATCGCAACCGGATCTCTACTGACGGCCGCCATTGTTTCAATGCAAATACCGACCACAGTGGATGCTAAAGTAAAAATCACAACCAATCAGTCTTACAAGAAAACATCATTTTTGATCAATTCCAACCGAAACGCCTATGTTTGGAATGCCAAATACAATCAAAAGTTACATAATTTAAAAAATTACCCGCGGACAAATTTCTATTCAACCAAGCGGGTCACGATTCGGACCAATCATTATTTTGGAAGTTATTACTACATTCATAATGCCAACAATAAGATCAAGGGCTATGTTTGGCACGGCTTTCTCATCAAAGGAACCTACTACAAGGGTGGCTTTTATCGCTACCCCACCTTCAACGTACTGCTTTCCAACCAGCCGTATCGTCGTGGCGGTATGAGTCGGATCGGCGAATGGGATGCTTCTGGTGTGTATGCATCTTCGAATCGTATTCATGGGACTGTTAATCAAAATGAGCTAAAACCGTTTGCGACAACCCCTGCCCTCAATGATCAAAAACAGGCCCTGACATATCTAAAGCAAAACTGGTCTTATCTCCCTGAGATGTTGAACTATGGTCAGCATAATGGCGCGCGAATTGTGATGCGGAAAGTTTACTATGGAACCAATCAATGGCTAAAGGTTCCCATGATCGATATTCTTAACGGCCCAGCCATCAGTGGCAATTGGGAAGAAATCAATCCATTTGCGGCGGTTTTGGATTTGTCAAAATTGCCCAACGGCGCCAAGCCAATCGCCAATTACGATGTTAGCCAAGTAACCGTCTTACCGCTGGGGAGCCGGGCTTTTGATTTTCCTGATCCAAGTGCTCAAGTCACTAATTACAACAGTGGCCCAATCACGCGTATTTACGGCAACAACTTGGGCCCCAATCATAATCTCTCCCTGGTTGATTTGAACCGTTGGCTGCATTACGTTCCGACCAATGATATTTTTAAGCTTTCCAACACTCAGCCAACCTTGAAAGACGGTATCTGGTACTTTGCTCCCAGCTTTGAAAGTGGAGTTGGTTCAGGTACCCATCTTCAGCAAATGCTCAACCAAATCAATCCAACTCAGTCACCTTACTATCGGACAATGACTGGTGAGGGCTTCATCCAGGCACACTATGAAAATGGTCACTGGCACGAACAGTTTGAACTCTCGACAAATTTACCGGCCTTCAATAAAGGGAACGGGATCACCCTCACAATTTCCAAAATGATCACCAAATCATCAGGATCCAGTTCATACACCACTGCTGACAACGCTAATGCTAAAATCGTCAAGCATTTTGACAGTAATGATGCCGATGTTTCGGATTACTTCTTCAAGCCGGCAAACTACTATGAAACATTTTTGAATAATGACTAACAATGAGAGTCCGTTAGAAACGACAAACAGTTCAATATCAAACGAAGCGTTAGGTCATTTGATGAGGTTCCCACAACCGGAAGGAAAGTTTCACAAAGTATCTGAAATCGTTTTCTTTTATTTGCAAGTGTTTCTAAGCAAAAAAATCAAAGTTTGTGAACCAAATGGTTGCACTCAGTTTCAAAAGGCGTTATATTTTTAAACATACTTATAAAAAGTAAGCATTACACTTTAGATTTAGGAGTGATTAATTTATGGCAAAAATGACAGCTGGTCAAGCCTTGGCCAAAGTACTGGTAAGCTGGGATATTGACCATTTGTACGGGATCACCGCTGACTCAATCAATAACACCGTTGACGGTCTCTATCAGGAACGTGACAAAATTAAATACATTCAGGTTCGCCATGAGGAAGTTGGCTCCCTCGCCGCAACCGCCGACGCCAAATTGACTGGTAAAGTCGGTGTCAGCTTTGGCTCTGCTGGTCCTGGGGCAACGCATCTCTTCAACGGATTATATGATGCCAAGATGGATCATGCACCCGTGGTTGCAATCGTGGGTCAATCAGCAACGCCAATTATGAATACCTATTTCTTCCAAGAAATGGACCAGGATCCGTTGTTTGTTGACTTAACTGATTTTCATAAACAAGTCACCAATCCGGAACAAATTCCCTACGTGATGGATGAGGCTATTCGCTATGCCTATCGGACCAAGGGCCCGGCAGTTGTAATCATTCCGGATAATCTATCGGGTGAAGAAATTGATTTTGAACCTTATAAAACTGCCAAAGTCTTAAAACCGGCCACCACCGTGAATGTTGACCAAAACGCTGTCGACCAAGTCTATGATTTACTCAAACAAGCAAAGCATCCCGTCTTATGGGCAGGCCTTGGCTTGAAAGATGCTCGAGATGAAGTCGTTGCCTTCTCAGAACGATTCAGTGTGCCGGTGCTCACCACCGCTCCGGCAACCGGGGTTATGCCGACCGATCATCCCAACTTTATGGGATCGCGGGGACGTCTGGGAACCAAGCCGGGCTTTGAGGTAACTCAGGCAGCCGACTTAATTATCCTGGCAGGAACCAATTACCCATTCAGCCGTTTCCTGCCCAAGGGGATCAAATTTGTTCAAATCAACAATAACGTTGAAGATTTAGGGAAACAGCATGACATTGACCTGACTGTTTTAGCCGATGCCAAACCGTTCCTGGCCAAATTAAATGAAAAAGAACCAATAGCCCCAACCCCATTCCTGAAGGCTGCTCAAAAGGATAAGCAGAACTGGGATGCCTGGTTGAATAAAGTCGCTGACGATGAACATGATGGTTTAGCACCGGAAGCAGTTATCCGGGCCATCAAGGAAAATAGTGATGACAACGCGGTGTTTGGCCTCGACGTTGGTAACAACTTAATGTGGTCTATCCGCCAATTACCATTTAACCAGGACCAAAAGTTCAGTATGTCAGCTTGGTTTGGAACGATGGGCTACGCCTTACCAGCAAGTATCGCCGGTAAATTGAGTTACCCAGATCGCCAGGTTTTCAGCATTTCTGGTGACGGTGGCTTCTCAATGGTGATGCAGGATCTGCTGACTCAAGTGCAATATCAGCTGCCAATCATCAATGTCGTTCTTGAAAACGGCGCATTCGGTTACATTCAGCATGAAAAGATCACTGCAAGCCAGGAACCATATGGTATCCACTTCATTGGTGCCAATTGGGCCGGCTTTGCTGACGACATGGGTGCGATTGGCATCCAAGTCACCGATCGGCAGTCGCTGAAGGCCGCATTCGAAAAAATTAAGGAACTCCAAGCAAATGGCAACACCAAGCCAATCTTAATCGATGCCAAGGTCAAGAACCAGGATCCAGTTGATACCAGCTTCATGCCAATCGATCCCGACCAATTCGATCAAGCAACCATTGACACTTATACCAAGCAATCAAATTTGTTTGATCAACCAGCTCTTTCAACCTTGCTGAAAGAAGAAAGCAACAGTTAAAGATACTTGAATGCAGCAAACCATAAAAAGCCACCAATGGACGATCAATCCACTGGTGGCTTTAATTAGCGATGAATCATTTTCAATAATTAATTAGCCCCTGCTCACCTTTGATCCCAGCCGAGATGAACCACGAACGATTATACAATCGATACCCCGTTAAATTAGCAAGCCAGGGCTTTGAGAAGTGAAGTAAAATCGGATGTTGTAATGAGGCTCGTTTTGAATTTTTGTATATCCGTCTGAATTGAGGGGGCATTATTCTACTTATTATGTGATGCCGACTACTCGCTCACTCATTAGTCAGCCACAATCGCCTCGCCAGCATCCTTGTCATCCTTACCCAGCAGGTCGCTCACTTCTTGACGGCGACCATAAACGTAAGTCAATGAGAAACTAACCACAAAAGCAATGACCATGCTAATCAAGAATGCCGGGATGGCGTTGGTCGCAATACTAATGAATCCCAAAACACTATTAGAGCCTAGTGAGACTGCCAAAACATGGGTAAGTCCCAAATAAACTGAGGCGACAGCCGAACCGATCATTGAGGCGATGAATGGGAACTTTAACTTAAGATTAATCCCAAACATTGCCGGTTCCGTGATTCCCAGCAAAGCGGACATACTAGCTGATGACGCCAGTCCCCGCTGTTGCTTATCCTTAGTTAAAAAGAAAACCGCTAGTGCCGAAGCACCCTGAGCAATATTTGATACTGACGCAATCGGAAAAATGAAACTGCCACCGGTTTGTTTCACGTTAGCAATTAGCTGGGTCTCGATTGCTGGAAAACTCTGATGCAGGCCTGTAATGACCAAAGGTGCATAGAACAAGCCTAAGACGCCTGTTCCAAAGGCCCCCGAAGTCTGGTACAACCACAATAAACCGTTGGTTAAGCCATCGCTGACATCCCGCATAACTGGGCCAACAATCATAAAGGTCAAAATTCCAGTCAATAAAATCGTAATGAGTGGTGCAAATGTATAATCAAGTGCTTCTGGAAGTCTTTTATGGCACTGTTTCTCAATGACTGACAGCAGCCAGGCCACCGCCAACATTGGAATGACGGATCCCTGATAGCCTGCTTGGGCGACTGGCATCCCCAAAATGTGCCAATAACCAAGTGAATGATTGGCAACCGCATTGCTCACATCGTAGCCACTTACAAGGGCGGGCGACACCATCATCATCCCCATGGCAGCTCCTAAGTATGGATTCCCACCAAAGCGCTTGGTGGCTGAGAATCCAATTAAGACCGGTAAAAATGCGAACGGTGCGTTAGCCAAGACATTAATAAACGCCGCAAATCCTTTAAACTGAGGGTATGCAGCAACTAAAGAAGCAGTCATAAATAGGTGGGGCGCCACTAAAACATTGTGAAGTGCCATTAGCAAACCAGCCGCCACGATTGCGGGAATGATTGGAACAAAGATATCAGCCAATAAGTTAATGAATCCGAGAAATCCTTTTTGGGTCTTTTTAATCGTTGTGATAAACAAATGCATATCCTCCTCAAAATAGTCACTTCGAACCATTCTACAAGTTTTCGTCACAGATGCAAGAAGATTGACAGAATTTCTTGCCTGAAAGCACCTCTACAAACGTTTTCATTACCATTTCCATGGACAGACAACATCTATCAAAAAATCTGTCTTAACTTGGGATTATAACCACACACTGTGGTTGCTTGTGCTATGATTTGAGAGGAAGTTTCACATGAAACAATTTGACCATTGGAGGGTCTGCAAGTGACTAAGTATAAAGTTCAATCATTAGTATTCATCCTCGTTGCCTTTATGTTGGGGTGCAACGAATTCATTGTTGTCGGGATTCTGCCGGATTTATCGGCCCAATTTCACACGCCAATCTCAACCATGGGTTACTTGGTCACCATCTTCGCGATGGTTTACGCCGTCAGTACACCATTTGTCACAATCCTAACAAGTCGGTACAGTCGCTATAAAACCCTGTTAACCCTAATGATTGTCTTTTTGATTGGTAACACACTCAGTGCCCTTTCAATTGGCTACCTAACCATGATGGCCTCCAGAATCATCACCGCAACGACAGCCGGGTCAATCATTTCACTGATCATGACTTTCGCCAGCACAATTGCACCACGGGACAAACGGGCTTCACTGGTTTCTTGGATCTTTGCCGGCTTCAGCATTGCGTCAGTCTTTGGGGTGCCAATCGGCGTTGCCGTCAGCACAAGCTTCGGTTGGCGTTACACCTTCTGGGGAATTTCGGTTATTAGCATTCTGACCTTTATATTGTTAACACAAATCCTGCCAAAGAAAGTTAAGCAGACAACCAGCACCATCAAAAATCAGCTGACAATTTTATTGGATCCCCGAATCTATTACGGTGTCTTCCTGGTCTTATTCACGGCCGCAACCATGTACGGCTACTACACATATATTCGCCCGCTGCTCACCACGTCGATGGGCTTCAGTACCCAGAGTTTGAACTGGCTGTTGTTCATCATCGGGATTATGAGTATCATCAGTAATCGGCTATCAGGAATGCTGGCCGAAAAACCAAACAGCCTGCAAAAGGTACCGCTCTTTTACGTTGTCGATATCCTCTTACTGGCAGTTTTTCCATTTGCATTACACAGTAAAATTGTCGGTCTGGCCATCATGCTGATCCTGACATTGATTGTGACAATCATCAATTCACCGGTTCAAATTCATTTCCTAAATCTGGCAGAATCAGAATACCCACAGTCGCTGGTCTTTGCATCATCCCTGAGTTCAATTTTCTTCAATTTTGGTATTTCCCTGGGATCCGCGACGGCTTCGAGTTTAGTGGGCATTGTTGGCCTGGATAGAATCAGTATTGGATCGGTTGTTTTTGCAGTTCTTTCGCTTGGTTCGCTATTTTTGATTAACCGGGCCATTAAGGCGCATTCGTCGACGAAGGCAGGAGACTAGTTTGGCGCCTTGCATTCGCGATATGTTAAATCCATCACACACTTAAACGCCGTTCTGAATGTCCCTTAAAATCTGTCTCAAATATTGACTTCAATCCAAATACCATCAGTTAACGCGTGATATTTTATCACTGTTTCCCAATAGTACCGTTTCCAAGCCATTAAGTCGGTATGCGTTGTTTCGTGAACCTAAGGATAAGATTGTTAATAATGTAGCTACTTTCAAGGCAATGGATGACTTTTTGAATGTCAAAAACCGGTTAACCAACCAGCAGCGGTTAGCAAAAATTAAGGCAATTCTAGTGGCTAACGGCTATACTGCTGCTAAACGTCAAAAGGAATACGTCATCGGCATCTACCTGACTAACTTCCAGTGGTCCGATCAATATGACACTGGCAATATGCATCAAGGGTTTGTGATTGGAACCAAATAAGGAGATACTTAAGGACAACAGTTGCTTCGTATGGATGTTTCATTGACCCAAATACGTAACTTTTTTTAATGCGTGTAATGATTGTTAGGGGGCATTTCCCCCTGATATGATATAGTCAAAGTGCCAAAAAGTCCTGATAGGATGAACACCCAAGCCCCAACAGATACAAATTGTTGAGGACTTTTCTTATTGATGATAGGAGAAATGAAGTATGCACAAGAAGATACTATGGTTGATTCAATTTGCGATTAATTGCAGTTTCATGATTTATTTGGCAAACTTCCCGTCAAATGCAGTTTATTCTGGATCAGGGTGGTCCATTTTAATTGGTCTATTTCTTGTAATCATTGCGGTTGTTGCAGCGATTATTTTGACAAATTTGGTTACAGAAAGATGAATGGCCTTTACTGGATGTAAGCTGATCCCAGAGACAACTTTTAAGAGAGGGGATAATGAATAAATCATCTCTCAAAAGAAAGGAATTTTCCCATGCCAACCCGTCACTTGACCGACAAACAAAAAATGCCCTATTAATTACACTAATGAGGCGCTGATGAAAAGAACTGCCGAACCAGACAACTCTCATTCAAATTAATTGCTTTCACATGCATATGAATTACACTGAGTTTGTATAAATACAAACAAAGGAGCGATTTTGATGAAAGCATTCGGTTACGAAAAAAATGGCGGTCCCGAGGTGTTTCAGGAGTATGAAGTCCCAACCCCCGAAATCAAATCCAATCAGATCTTAATCAAAACGGAAGCCTTCAACTTAAATAACTTTGAAGCATTACAGCGAGCTGGTCAATTCAAACCAGTCGACCACCGAATCATCCCCGGAAGAGACGTGGCCGGCTTTGTTGAAAAAGTTGGCGAAGATGTCACTGGTTTTGATATTGGTGATCGGGTTGTCGCTCACGGCCATCATTCCTACGCTGAATATTCAATTGGCGAGGATTCCAATACCGTCTTAATCCCCAGTGGTGTTCCCTATCTAGCCGCAGCTGGGATTGTGACTCCCGGTCTGGCCGCTTATAAAGGTGTTCACCTGTTTGGCAAAGTTCAAGCCGGCCAAACCGTTGTCGTGAAGGGGGCTTCTGGCGGGGTTGGCTCACTTGCCGCCCAAATTGCCATGGATGTTGGTGCCAAAGTCATCGGCATCGGTTCCAGCGAAAATGAAGAATATGTCAAATCATTGGGCGTTGATCAATACGTTGCTTACGACCAGGAAGATCCAGCAGAAGTTTTGGCAGACACAGCTGATGTCGTGATTGATGCTGCATTAAACGGCAACGGCGCCGAAAGTGACGTCAAAATCGTTAAAGATGACGGAATTGTCGCCAGTGTTGCCGACAACGATGCGCCAACCGATAAAACGGTTCATTTCAATCACATTCACCCAACCCAGGAAATCTCGGATGATGATGCTTTGAATGCCATGTTAAAACTGATGGCGGCAGGCAAACTCAAAATTCGTATCGGTTACAAGCTACCATTTACCCTCGACGGGGTCATTAAGGGCCATCAACTGCTGGACTCCAAGCACGCCGGCCGAATTGTGATTGCCAAGTAAGATTGTGATAAACAGAAATACTGAAACGCAAAAAGGTCAGAACATCATTCACCAGAATGATGCCCTGACCTTTTAATTTGGATTTATTTCATCTCAACTTAAATCCCTTATTTCGAAGAATCCTTGCCCTTATCTTTATCCTTCACAATTGCCTCAGAGTATAGTTTGTCAACCAGCTCAGGATTTGATTTGCCAGGATTCAGTTCGACAATCTGGCCGGCAGCCGAATAAACAATCCACTCCGCCAGGTTGACGATGTGATCACCAATTCGTTCAAGAAGTTTAATCACCATAAAGTAACTGGAGCTGGCCGCGATCGTTGCGGTATCTGATTGCACGGCCTCGGTAATTTCATCCCTAATTAACAGATACTGTTCATCAACTTTGACGTCATTGTCGGATAACTTTTTAGCGGCGTCGGCATCGCTCTTCACATAAGCATCCAATGCACTCTCCAACATATCTCGGACTTCTTCGGTCATCTTGGCAATGGCCTTTTCAACCTTGGGAATCCGGGGATTACCTTTTACACGAATAGTTTCGCGAGCCATACTAACCGCATGATCACCAATTCGTTCCAAATCAGAACTGGCTTTTAAAATACTGATGATTACCCGAAAGTCGGTCGCAACCGGCTGTTGTAAGGCAATCAAGCTCAAAGCCTGTTTTTCCAATTTCATTTCATCTGAATTGGTTTCCTCGTCGGCATCGATGACTTCTTGGGCGGCTTTTTTATCATGCTCAATAAATGCCGTAGTTGATTTATAAATTTGTTCACTGATCGTCAGGCCCATTTCCACAAACCGGCCGTGGAGCTTTTTTAACTCGTCGTCAAATAATTCTCTCATCGTCTCTATTCCTCCTAGCCAAACTTTCCGTTCAAATAATCGCTGGTCTTCTCATCATCGGGGTGAATAAACATCTTCTCGGTCTTGCTGAATTCGACCAGATCGCCGTTCAAGAGAAAGGCGGTCTTATCTGAAATTCGTGAGGCCTGCTGCATGTTATGGGTCACGATGATGATGGTGTATTGGTTGCGGATATTTAACAAAGTATCCTCAATTTTGGCACTTGAAATTGGATCCAGAGCGGACGTTGGCTCATCCAACAGCACCACTTCGGGCTGAACTGCCAGCACTCTGGCAACACAGATTCGCTGCTGCTGACCACCTGAAAATGACAGGGCATTATCGTAAAGGTGGTCTTTGACCTCATCCCAGATCGCTGCCTGCTTCAAGCTGGTTTCAACCCGCTCATCCAAAACGTGCTTATCCTTCTCACCAGCCAGCCGCAGTCCATAAGCGACATTTTCATAGACGCTGAATGGGAACGGATTGGGCTGTTGGAACACCATGCCAACCCGCTTTCGCAGGTCAACAATGTCTGTTCCGGGGGCGTAAATATCTTCGTCTTCAAGCTTCATCGATCCGGTAATCGTGACCCCTTTAATTAAATCGTTCATCCGATTGAGACAACGCAGATAAGTCGACTTCCCACAGCCGGATGGGCCGATTAAAGCTGTGATATCGTGTTCTTCAAAGTCCAAACTAATGCCATGGAGCGCCTCTTTGGGTCCATAACTTAAATGGACATCTTTACTCGTAATGATTTTTGGCATTGTTCAGCCTCCTAACCGAAGTTCCCGGAGATATAATCTTCGGTTGCCTTTATTTGTGGTGTCGTAAATATTTTCTCAGTCACGTCGTATTCCAGAACATGGCCCATGTGGAAGAATGCGGTGTAGTCCGCGATTCGTGACGCCTGTTGCATATTATGGGTCACAATAATAATGGAGTAATTCTTGCGAAGTTCCATTAAGGTGTCCTCAATTTTGGCAGTGGAAATTGGATCCAGCGCACTTGCCGGTTCGTCTAAGAGGAGGATATCCGGCTTCATTGCAACACATCTGGCGATACAAAGCCGCTGAGCCTGACCGCCTGATAAGGCCAAGGCACTTTTATCAAGATCATCTTTAACCTCATCCCAAAGAGCGGCGGCCTTCAGGCTTTCCTCAACGCGTTTATTAAGCTCTTGCTTGTCCTTGATACCATTGCGTTTGAGAGCAAAGGTGATATTTTCACGAATCGATTTGGCAAACGGATTGGGACGCTGAAACACCATACTGATATGCTTGCGAACTTCATAGACGTTAATCTTTTTTGAATTAATATCCATATCCCGATACATAATTTTTCCTTGAACGGTCGCAATCCGGTCGTTCATCCGGTTCAGACAGCGTAAATAGGTCGATTTACCGGATCCGGAAGCCCCAATCAAAGCGGTAATGCGATGTCGGGGAAATTGTAAGGTGGCGTCGTGCATGGCGTGGTTGTCACCATAAAACACCTGCAGGTTTTCGGTGGTCATCGCTTTTTCTAACGGAATATCGATAATGTGCGTTTTATTATAGTCATATTCTTGCATAATAATCTCCTACTTCGTTGCTGTCATGCGTTTGTACAACCAACGTCCCAGCATGCGGGCCAATAGGTTGAACAGTAAAATCACAACGATCAATACGGCTGATGCCCCACTTGAAATGGAAGCCGCATCAGGGGTAACCCCCTCAGTGTTCACCTTCCAAATATGCACCGCTAAGGTTTCGGCTGGGCGCATAAAGTTCAGGAAACTGGCACTGTCCATCGGATTCCAGTCACCGTAATTAACCGTCGGCGCACTTTGTCCAGCGGTATAAATCAAGGCAGCGGCTTCACCGAATACCCG
Source organism: Lentilactobacillus buchneri (assembly GCF_018314255.1). Classification (NCBI taxonomy): domain Bacteria; kingdom Bacillati; phylum Bacillota; class Bacilli; order Lactobacillales; family Lactobacillaceae; genus Lentilactobacillus; species Lentilactobacillus buchneri. The sequence continues at coordinate 1,279,682 of NZ_CP073066.1, read as the reverse complement.
GCCGGCACTTAAAATAATTCCGGTCAAAATACCAGGCAATGCGGCTGGCAAAACAATCCCGGTGATGGTTTTCCAACGTGATAAACCCAGTGATAGCCCCGCCTCACGCTGTAATTCGGAAACATCCTGGAGTGATTCCTCAATACTTCTGGTTAAAAGCGGTAAGTTGAAGAATGTCAGGGCAATCGCCCCAGCTAAAATTGAGAAGCCCATGTGGAAATTAACCACAAACAATAGGAAGCCAAACAACCCAACAACAACTGATGGCAATGAGCTCAATACTTCAACGGCAGTTCGAATTACGCCGGTTACCCAGTTGTCAGGGGCGTATTCTGAAAGATAAATCCCAGAACCCAAGGCAATTGGAAACGAAATGATCAACGTGAGGACCAACAGGTACATCGAGTTGAACAATTGATCCCGAATGCCGCCGCCAGCAGCGAACGATTGTGCTGCCGACGTTAGGAAGTGCCATGATACATGGGGAATCCCAGTAATCAAGATATAGCCGAGCAGGAAGACCAGAATCGCCAAAACACAGGCAACCAGAAAATAAATTACACCAGTGGCAATGTTATTACTCGTTTTAGAATTCATTTTTTCAGGCTCCCTCGCTTTCCGATTACTCTGACTAAGATGTTAAAGACTAATGACATCAATAGCAGAATCAAAGCTAGTGACCATAAAGCGTTATTTGGCAGGGTCCCCATCGTGGTGTTTCCGATTCCGGTCGTTAATTGACTGGTTAAAGTTGACGATGGTGTTAATAAGCCATGAGGCATGAGAACAGCGTTACCAATAACCATTTGAACGGCCAGGGCTTCACCAAATGCCCGTGACATCCCGAAGATGACGGCGGTTAAAATTCCTGGAGTGGCTGATCGCAGCACCACTTTATAAATGGTTTGCCATCTGGTAGCTCCTAACGCCAATGACGCAGACCGATAAAACATCGGCACAGCTTTAATACTGTCAACTGAAAGTGACGTAATGGTTGGTAGCACCATGACGAACAGGACCAAGGTTCCGGCAAGAATCCCAAAACCAGTGCCGCCAAATGAGTGACGGATCAGTGGCACGATAACTGAAAGCCCGATGAACCCGTAGACAACTGAAGGAATTCCCACTAACAGTTCGATGACCGGTTGGAGAATTTTGGTTCCCCGCTCCGGCGCAATTTCGGTCATGAATAAGGCCACCCCCAGTGCAAATGGGGTTGCAACTACTGCGGCGAGTACCGTGACACTAAACGAAGTGACGATCATTGGGAGCGCACCGATCTGGGGATTACCGTGTTTGTCCAGTAGGGCCGGATTCCAGTTGGTGCCAGATAAGAATTTCCATAAACTGACATGGTTCGTTGTGAAGGTCGCTAACCCACGGGTGGTAATGAAGTACAGAATTGAGATAACCAGCAAGCTGACGAAGCCGATGCAGAGATACGTAATCCCGCGGCCGAATAAGTCTTCGTGCGTCGCTTTTGATGGGTTTTGAAGATCATGTTTGATTTCATCCATGATTAACCTCCTATAATTTAGTCGAATGAATTTTAAATGAGTACCTTAACTTGAGGAAGGCTGGAGGCATTTGATTTGCCTTCAGCCTTCGTTGGTTTTGTGTTTAGTTTGTAGAGTTAATGGTGCGTGAAGATTACCTAGTGAAAACTTGGTTCGAGCCATGAGACTGAGTTCTAAGTGCACTTTGATTAAAGTGTCCTTGGAAACCGCCTCTCCAGGAGCACGTTTGTTAGGTGCTTTTGTGCTCCCTTCTGCCTTTAAAATACGCTCTGACGGGCCAGAGGCTAACTTCTAAGTGCACTTTAATTAAAGTTCCAAACCCAGGAACTTCAATTAAAGTACTCTTAGAAACCGCCTCTCCCGGCCCTTGTCGCGCTCTATTTTTCAGAGACGGCATTACTTGCATTCTTCGTTACTTTCATATCATGAATACTGATGTAACCAAGTTTTTGAACTAAGCTGTCTTGAACCTTGCTTGAATCCATGTAGTTCAGGAACTTCTTAGTTGCTTTGTTTGGTTGACCCTTAGTGTACATATGTTCATATGACCAGATCTTCCATTTGTTGGTGGTTACGTTGGCATCAGTTGGCTTTACATTGTTAACTGACAATGCCTTGAGCTTGCTGTTAACGTATGAGAAGGCCAAGTAACTGATCGTTCCTGGTGTGCTTGAAACAATCTTTTGAACAGTTCCGTTTGAATCTTGTTCTTGGGCCTTAACTGCTTTGGCACCCTCAAGGACGGCTGATTCAAATGTGGCACGCGTACCTGAACCTTGCGCACGGTTCACAACGGTAATCTTTTCGTTCTTGCCGCCAACCTGCTTCCAGTTAGTATACTTACCAGTGAAAATGCCCTTTAATTGTGCCATGGTCAAATTGCTGACATTGACATCTTTGTTAACAACTGGTGTCATTCCAACAACGGCAACTTGATGATCAACTAATTTTTTTGCTTTAATCCCATCTTGTTGTTCAGCGAAGATATCTGAGTTACCAATTTGTACCGCGCCGGTTTGAACTTGACTCAAACCAGTTCCAGAACCGCCACCCTGAACAGAAATGTTAACCCCTTTATTTGCTTTTTGATAATTGCTTGCTGCTTGTTCAACTAATGGCTGCAAAGCAGTTGAACCAACCGCCGTGATCTTGACATTCGAATCAGCTGAGCTTTTCTTTGACTTAGAGCTGCTGGACGAACCACACCCCGCAAGTAAAACTCCGACAGCTGCTACTGCTACGATAGTTGAAAAAAAGGATCTTTTTTTCATAATTCGATTTCCTCCTAATGAAAACCCAAGTTTTTTTAGTACTCATTTAAGTACATTGTTAATATAACAACAGCATGTAAATATCGAGTTTCGTTTATGTAAAAGTAACGTAAAACCGGCCATTTTTATCAAAAAGTATGGCATAACTTAAGATGTAAACAATTTAACTAATATGGAGGAAGACCGGATGCCATTGGAAATCTTATTGATCAGCCAGAACTTAAAGCTGGCGGATAAGCTTGAGAAACTACTTGCCGCCTTTCAAATTAATACCAGAATCTCATTTGAACCCCTTGATCATCTGCTTCAACAAGTTTCCGGAGTCGTCTGGGACTTAGACACAACTGAACTGCCGGAAAACGATTCGGAACTGCAGATTCTCCGCAGTCAAATTGCCGGGCCAATCTTGCTGCTGGATAAACAGCCACGGTCCGTGGAAACGATTTGTTCCTATTTTTTGGATTATCATTTGGATGATTACATTTATGACGAATCACCAAGTGAAATTGTCGCCAGAATTGTTCAAAAAATTTGGGTCTATCAAAATAAAGACAATCTCCAGCTGACACAGCAGAGTCAGGAGTCGGAAAGTCTGGTGGTCGGTCACTTGAAGATTGATTTGAGTAAATTTGAAGTTAATAACGGCCACCAAAAGCTCAATTTAAGTCCAATCGAATATAAATTGCTTCTATTCTTTGTCAGCAATTCCAACACCGTTCTCAGCCGAACCCAGATTGCCTCGGCAGTATGGGGTAACACCACCGGGGCGACCTTGCGAATTATTGACACCCATATCAGTAACCTGCGCAAAAAGATCGAAATCGAACCAAAAAATCCCCAGATGCTAACAACCATCAGGGGATTTGGATATTTATTTAAGAATAAAGGCAACCAGCAATCTCACGTCCAGTAACCGTTAATCGGACATCAACAACCACTTGGCCATTCAAAGGCTAGGTGGTTTTCTTATATATTCTTGCTTGATGCTTCAACTCACGCTGACATAATTCGACAAAGTCCTGCCCATACGCGGTTCTAACCTCATCTTCCCATTCACCATCATTTCCCTGCTCATCAAGCATTGGCTGGATCCATTGGTTGGTGGGTAAGAGTTTAAGCAATGAATGTTTGGTAAATTGTGAGAATAAGAGATTTTCGCCAAAATATGTCGCTAATTGATGCTGAAACGCTGGGACATCAACTGGTAGTAACAGATTATTCGCATTGTTCCGGTCGCCCAGCAATAGTTGGCAATCGAGGAAGTCGCTCTTTAAATCGAACAACTTATCTTTGTGTGCCTTGGCGATGTCTGGAACCATTCTAATGAACCAAATCAATTTGTGGTGTTCAAGAGCGATCAGCAAGTTCAACACAGCAATGTCCAGCGAACTCAAAGTAAATTTTGCGTTTTGGACCGCCACTGGGTGAAGACTGTTGGACACCGCATTAAATAAATCACCAAAGGTCCCCGGCTCTTCCCACAATACCTCAATTTGGTGGGCGTTCTGCAGCCAAAGCCGATGAGTGGCAATCCGAAGTGTCAGCCAGAAAACTTGATCATGATCGTCATACCCCTTAATCAGCCAGTATGAACTGGCCGTGGAGCGGGCATAATTGCTGGCGGCCAGTTCCAAGCCATCGGGCAGCGCCGCTCGAACAGTCTCAATCAGCCATTCACGGTAGGAGGGTTTATCAGTAAATTCATAGGTTTGTTCACGTGGACGTGGCTTAGCCATTGAGATCCCTCCTTTTACATTTAAAATTCATCTCAATACTAGTTTACGCTTTTTTGAAAAAGGGAACAAAAAGAGAGTGGAACGCGAGGCGTTTTGATCCCAGAATTTAAGTGAAGAAGCGAGCTATTCCTGTTTTGGAATGGCTCGCTTCTTCACTTAAATGGCCGGGATCAGCCGATCGTTGCACGTTTTATCAATATAACAGTGGCAATCAAAGTGGCAATGAAAGCCGCCGTAGCAATTAATGTCCCAACCTCAATTAGAAATAAATCTGCATTTAAATTGTTTCACATGAAACATTATGCTTTAACAGTCTTAATTGCCAAGAAATCTTTGACTTGGTCACTCGGAATTGATTTGATAACCGGTCCACCAATTGTGTGAATGTAGATCAAACTTAAATGACCGTCACGATTCTTCTTGTCATTCTTAATCTTTTCAAATACTTGGTCAGAATCCAATAAATCTGAAGTAACCGGCAATCCAACCGCTTCTAAACGTTCCCGGAGTTCTTGAGTGATGCCGGTCAAGGCCAAGCCCTTGTCTTCAAAAATCTGCTGCATGGCAATCATGCCAATGCTGACGGCTTCCCCGTGGCGAAGGCCACCGTCAGAGAGCGCTTCAACAGCATGCCCAATTGTATGACCGTAATTAAGCAATTGGCGGAGGCCGCCACCCTCTTTTTCATCACCCATGACAATGTCTGCTTTGTATTGAATCGAATGAATACTCAATTCTTCAGCGTTGGCCAAAATGTCTTCAGGTGAGTTGATTGATTTGACTAAGTTCCACAAATCACCATCGGATAACGCCGCCACTTTGACAATTTCACCGTACCCCTCAACCAAGTCGCGAGTTTTTAAGGTTTTCAAAGTGTCCGGATCGATAATTACCAAATCCGGTTGGTAAAATGAGCCGATGATGTTCTTGGTGGTATCCAAGTCAACAGCCGTTTTACCGCCGACTGAACTGTCAACCTGGGCCAACAACGAGGTTGGCATCTGAATCAGGCTGATGCCACGCATGTATGTCGCTGCCAGAAAACCGGCTAGGTCACCGGTCACACCGCCACCCAAGGCAATGACACCATCATCGCGGTTGAAACTGTCAGCGGCCATTTGCCGGGCAAGGTCAGCTAAAACGTCTACGGATTTTGATTCTTCACCAGCGGGAAATTGGTACTCGTGAACAGTGAAGCCAACAGCTTCTAGAGCCTCAGCGACTTGGGCCTGGTAAAGGGGCGCAACGTTGCTGTCACTCACCAGGGCAATTTTGCGCTTGCTCCAAACACTGGACACCAACTGACCGGTGCACCCAAGGATTCCGCGGGCAATTTCGACATTGTATGAACGATCTGGTAAATCAACTTTAATGATTTTCATAATTTAACCTCACTTTTTTCTTCGACAGGGGTCGTGATCACTTTCCGGATTGCAAATGCCTGCTGAGCCATCGCACGGTATTCATCTGGCTTAAGTGCTTGGGCGCCGTCTGAGAATGCATGAGCAGGATCATCATGAATTTCAACAACTAAACCACTGGCACCAACCGCAACTCCGGCCAATGCCTCGGGAGTCACAAATTCTGTGTGGCCGGCGGCATGGCTTGGGTCTACGATGACTGGGTAGTGAGTCAGTTTTTGAAGCACTGGAACTGCGCCAACGTCTAAGGTGTTGCGGGTGTATTTGTTATCAAATGTCCGAATCCCTCGTTCAGTAATGATGATGTTATGGTTGCCACCAGCGGCGATGTACTCAGCTGCATTTAAGATATCATCAATCGTAGCAGACATTCCCCGTTTTAGCATTACTGGAGTCTGAGTCTTGCCGACTGCCTTCAAAAGTGAGAAGTTCTGCATGTTTCGGGCGCCAATTTGGAAAATATCCGTGTATTGTTCAACCATTGCCACGTGGTCTTGATCCATGACTTCAGTTAACACGTCCATGTCGTAAGCGTCAGCGGCAGCTCTAAGAAATTTCAAACCATCTTCGCCAAGACCTTGGAATGAGTAAGGGGAGGTTCGAGGTTTAAAAGCACCGCCCCGAAGGATTGTGGCCCCACCACTCTTGGCAACTTTAGCCATCTTCATGACATGTTCCGCAGACTCAACTGAGCAAGGACCTGCCATCATCGTGAAGTTATCGCCGCCAATTTGACTGTGCGGTGTCACAACAACGGTGTCTTCCGGGTGAAAGAGGCGGCTCCCCTGAACAGCGGCGGGAACGTTGTCGATGATTAAGTCAATGGCATTCTTTTCTTCAGCATTTAAGCCATCTTCACTTACGCCTTGGATTGCCACGCGGTTGTTATGAACAAATACCTCGTTGGTTTCGGTAAAGCGACTCTTGATCTCGTCAATAATGTCTTCGTGTCCGTTTTTAAGTACAATAATCATAATATTATCTCCATTTCTGTGTTTGACGTGTTTTTGAATAAAATAAAACTCCCACAGTGTGTACAACACTACGGGAGTCAGAATTTTGGGTAAAAAAATTGGTCCCGCAGTATATTTGGTAAATAACTGTGTGACCGAAGTAAGTAATCATGATGAAATACTATTGGCCGCACAAGATGTGAGTGAGTGCCCACATCCTGTCCGGTGTGAACACTAAACGAACCAATAGTAATAAAATCGATTAATTTTTGAATTAATTTTTATCATGATTAGAATCTCCTAAGAAAGTTAAATTTTAATTGCATAGAGCATATAATGAATTCCAAGATGTGTCAACCCCAAAGTTTAAATTATGAATTTTCTTGACATCTTCTCATAAAGAGCGTAATTTTAATGGCAATTAAATACCGTCCTAAATAAACCATTGAAGTGGAGATCAAGATTGTTGTGCACGTCAAGAGAGTCGCTATTGCTGAGAATGCGGCCGAACGCAAGCAGTTAAATGGACCACCGAGGGTTCTTCCGAAAGTGATCGAGTACGAAGAAACGTGTTGGCATACGTCAGTTGTCGGAGGGATGTTGGTCCCTTGCTAAGCGTAGTTGACGGAAAAGAGTGACTCTACTGAATGGTGGACTGTCTTTTTCGATCAATTAAACAAAGGTGGCACCGCGGAATGATCCGTCCTTAATGTGAAAACATTTGGGGCGGATTTTTTATTTAGAGCGCGACGAGGGCCGGGAGAGGCGGTTTCTAAGGGTACTTTGATTGAAGTTCCTGGGTTTGGAACTTTAATTAAAGTGCACTTAGAAGTTAGCCTCTGGCCCGTCGCCAAGTAGGCTAGGCAGGGTTTCACCCGGCCGTCGGAGCGTATTTTCAAAGCAGAAGGGAGCACACAAAGGCTTAACAAACGTGCTCCTCGACATGCGTGAAAAATATGTCAATCAGAGGATGACGCAATCCAGCAAATACCCAAATATGGAGGAACATTTCATGAAAACATCAAGAAAACGATGGCAAATCCAACTTTAGCATTTAGCAAAACACACTAAAGTAATGGAGGACACCATCATGAATCTAGACCAACTTAAACAATATACAAAGGATTTTTCAGCTATACCAATTTCAATTAATTTTGCAATGCAGGACTTTGACCCTATCGCTGTGACGCAACGATTCGATCAACCAGATGCACCATGCTTCTTACTAACTGGAAAACCGAAGAAGCAGGAAGACGGGTATTCATTTATCGGATTGAATCCGACGATGACCATCACTTATCGAAACGGCGTCTTAACCCGCTCGGATGAGCAAGGCAATGTTTCACATGAAACAACGGATTTAAAGCCTGTTCTGGAACGGATTTTGGCGGACAATCGAATGCCAAAACTGAAACACATGCCGCCATTTTCAGGCGGGCTCGTCGGTTACTTCAGTTACGACTACGCTCGCTATGCGACTACCGCAGATTTACCAGCCGTCAGTGACCCAATGAAACTCAATGATGTCGACCTGGTGCTCATTAATCGGGTCATTGCTTATAATCACACGACCAAAATGGTCACGTTAATTCAAGTGATCCCTGCCGATCAGCTCACGACGCAATATGAATCGGTAATAAGTGGCTTAACCAATCTGAAGGAGGAAATTCTGCAAGTCCATGAGCAACAGCCGCTCCCCCCATTTACAATGACACCATTCAAATTGCAGTTCTCTTTAAGCGAATTCGAGGAAAAGGTCGCAGAAGCAAAACATCACATTGTCGATGGCGACATCTTCCAAGTCCAGCTCTCCAATCCGCAACATTCCAAAATGACCGGTTCGCTGTTTGCTGCCACGCCAACTTTATTCAAAGAAAGCCCATCGCCGTATCAATTTTATTTTCGCCACAACGATTTTGAAACAATCGGTGCTTCACCGGAAACCATGATTACCAAACGAGGCCAAACATTATTCACGTATCCGTTGGCCGGCACCAGAAGGAGAGGGAAAAATCAGATTGAAGACGACGCTTTTACCGACGAACTACAACACAATCCAAAAGAATTATCAGAACATAATATGCTGATTGATTTAGGAAGAAATGATCTGGGAAGCATCAGTCAATTTGGATCGGTCAAAGTGACCGCGTATCGGAACCTGCTGAAGTTCTCGAGCGTGATGCACATGGGTTCCGTGGTTGAAAGTAAAGTCGATCCGGACGTTTCGTCAATTGATATCATTCATTCATTACTCCCAGCGGGGACCCTTTCCGGTGCGCCCAAAATTTCTGCAATGCAGATTATTGGCAAACTGGAAAACAACAAACACGGCCTTTATGGTGGTTGCCTAGGCTATCTGGGTTTTGATGGTGACCTCGATATGTGTATTGGGATTCGATTAGCATATCGGAAAGGTGACGATTTAGTCGTCCGCAGTGCGGCCGGGATTGTCGCCGACAGCATCCCCAAACATGAATACCAGGAGTTTAACAACAAAGCCAGAGCAATTGTGACGGCACTGCAGGAAACAGCAGCCAAGGGAGGCGTTTGCGATGCATTATCTAATTGATAACTACGATAGTTTCACATACAACCTATACCAATTGATTGGCACCCAGACCTCTGAAGAGATCAAAGTGGTGAAAAACGATGCCATCACCGTTGAAAATTTAATGAAAGCAAATCCTGAAAGCGTCATTTTCTCCCCCGGACCCGGCCGCCCAGAAGATGCTGGTAACATGCCGGCGATCTTAGACGCATTCCTCGGCAAGGTCCCGATTTTTGGCGTTTGCCTTGGACATCAAGCCATCGCAGAAGCTTTGGGGGCCAAAGTAGTGCACGCCCCCAAGTTAATGCATGGGAAACCCTCAAATATCCAAGTTTCCTTAGACGATCCACTCTTCGCGGACTGCCCACGTCATTTTGAAGCAGCCAGGTATCATTCACTCATCGTTGATCCAACAACGGTTCCCGATAGCTTGGATGTCACCGCGGTAACTGATGACGGAGAAATCATGGCGATCAGCAATCCAGCCAAGATGGTCTATGGCGTTCAATTCCATCCAGAATCAATCATGACTGATCCAGAAGTGGGAAAACAGATTATCAACAATTTTCTAACAATCGTCAAGATCGCTAAAGTATCGACTACAGCTCGTTAAACCGAAAAAAGGGATTGCGGCAAAACTGATCATTTTGCCGCAATCCCTTTAGTTTTCATATATTCTATTGAACTTGTCTGAGCACTTGCGAGCGGCTGAGCATCTTGAATATTGCTCGGACACAGACAGCCCCGAAGAAGAACACGGAGATCAGACGGACTGAGAACAATGCCAAGATCATTGGCAGGTGATAATGGACATAACCCAGACGGAACAGTTCATATCCAAAGGAAACGACGGTGGTCGTAACCGCTGAGGTAGTTAGTACCGGCCAACCCCAGTTCTTGTATCCCCACAGCGTGAACCCAAGCTCACTTCCGATTCCTTGCACAATTCCAGAAATAAGTGCACTAGCACCAAAGGTTCCGCCAAAAATGACCTCTGCAGCGGCACCTAATACTTCACCAATAATTGCCGCTCCCGGCACCCTTACCAAGTAAATCGACAATGGTCCGGCCATAATCCAAAGGCCAAACAGTGCCTCGTTTGAGAATGGTCCAATGGCAACTGCCAGGAAATTATACAGATAATCTGTCCCGACAAAGATGGCACCAAAAACGATTGCAACAATGGCTAACAGAATCACATCCTGTAAGCGAAATTTCTTTTTCATGATTTTTCTCCTTTTGAATGACACCAATCATAAATGAATGCGGCCATAATTTTGGTATACGTTAATAATTGCTGAAAACTAAGACTTTCATTATCACTATGAGCTTGTTCCATGGTTCCCGGTCCAAAATCAACCGCTGGAATATGGCAGTAACCAAACCAACCGCTATCTGATACGGACGGTGACATCCCCAAGGTTGGTTGTTTACCGGCCACTTCGGCAAAACTGCTCTCAAGTGCCTTCATCCCTGGATGGTCGGGGTCTAGCTCCAGTGACGGGAACACCTCGCCTTTATCGACTAATAGCGAATCACCGCCCCAAGGAAAGGTGGGCAGATTATCCCGCAGCCAAGGGTCGGCTTTTGCCGCAGCAAGGACTTGATCCTCGATTTCATGGGTTATATCATCAACATTTTCATTTGGGTAAAAATGCACGGTGATCCATAATTTCGTGACGCTCGGAATGTAAGCCGGATGTAACCCCCCTTCAATATAAGCGGGGTTAATTGTATCGATTCCCGGGGCAAACCCAGGATAACGCTTTGTAATCCCCCAGTACTGTTCCAATTTCTCCAAAGCCTGAATCACGACCATCATTTTCTCGATCATATTGGCCGCTTTCAGGCCACCGCCAGTGGTAATCATTGCTGCTCGGTTCCCATCGTGGTAAATGTGGGGACTCTTGAGTGTAATCCAGCCGGTCACGACGCCTCCCTGACCTTGAAATTTCAAGTTGCTGGTATCGCCAACCACTGCAAAATCAGCCGTTTCACCATTTTTCAGTAAGGTTTTGGTTCCGGCTTCTCCAGCCTCTTCACCAACGACAGATTGGAACCGCAAATCTCCAGGCAGGTCAATCCCAAGCTGTTGGAGCAGTGAAAAGATGTACACAAAGCTTGAGATACCACCTTTCATGTCACTGACACCCCGCCCGTAGAGTAGATCACCCTCGTGGACTAATTTGAACGGATCGGTGTGCCAACTCTGACGATCAACGGTAGCCACATCAACATGACCATTCAACAGCAAACTATGATAGTTAGCTGCATCAGTCCCCGGTTTCTCAGCCGAGAGCAGCTCATCGCCATCATAAAAAGCTTCTTGCTTAGTCTTAAATCCAATTTTGGTTAATTCATCATCAAGAAAACGTTGAATTGCCACTGTGTTGCGGGCAGGTGGTGACATCGTTTCAAATGAAATTAGCCGGTCCAATAACGCTAACAGTTGATTTTGGTGCGCATCAACTGCCTGAAGTAACGCTTGTTTATCTGTCAACTTCGACTCCCTCCAATTATTTGATCATCTATGGTTTGGAAACAAAAAATCCCCCTTTCTTCAAAGCCTCGAAGAAAGAGGGAACAGATTAAAAGTTGAATCGACTTTATATCTATTTGCTCACACAAAAAAATTTCGTTCTTCCTTCGACAGTCCTAACTGCATCAGGTTCAATGGGTATTTATCTCAGCCGTTTAGGGCACCCCAGACTACTTTATTCAATTAGACACAAATTACTTGGCTGGTTTTATGATATAACGAATTGACGAAATGTCAAAGTTAATTTTTTGATGTTGTGAGGTCAAGGCCTGTGAGCCTACTTGCTGATCGGCTGATCCCGGCCATTTAAGCAAAGAAACGGGTCATTCCCAAAACAGGAATAACTCGTTTCTTCACTTAAACTCTGGGATCAAAACGCCTCGCGTCCCACTCCCACAATCGTTTCATTTGACCAAAATGAAAACTTTATTCTCGAAAATCCAGTTGATTATGATGTTGCCAGACCGCCTGTCCAGTGACTGGCAGCGCTGCTGGTATATACCTTAATTGAGTAGGTTCCGGAACCGACCCACAGGCTACCGCTCAATGTGCCAGTGGATGAACTAATCGTTTTGTATAGTTCACCATCTTTGTAGATACTGATTGAAAATGGATCAGCACTGGAGGCGCCACTATCCGTTGACGTTTTAACATTGTAGTGCAAAGTATTAATGAGGTTGGTTGCCTTGACGGTCACATTGTAGCCAGAATTGTCATTGGTATACTGACTGCCTGTCTCACGAGGTTGCTGGGACAGATTTTTACCGCCGACCTGCTTAGCGGCCTTGGCATTGTCTTGTTTGTGGCCTTGTTGTTGTCGTTGAGGTTGAACTGCATCGGCATTGGCAACGACGCTGCTCAGAAATGTTGGGGCAACCATTGCGGCTGCAGCCCCAAATGTGACTAAATATTTTTTAATTTTCATGGATGATAACTTCCTTTCAATTTAACGTTTGTTGGTTTGATCTGGAACCTATTTCAGTTGCCCTCCCTTCATACTTGATGTTGCTAGAATATCGGGGCAAGCTTAATTGGGACTTAAATTAGTTAAAATTGGGAAGGAAGCCGCATAATCTTTAGAAATCCTTGGGACTTTTGTAAAATTTAGGCAGCAAAAAAGGGCAATCAATGAACGCAAACCGCTCACCAATTGACCTTGCGAACTTCTTCAATGAATCTGATCAACCCTATTCAACCTTAAAGTTCGACTTGAATATAAACCCGCAGTTAGGGCACCTGTTCAAGCCGTAACTGATAGACATTGGTCGATGACACTTTGGACAGTTGCCCTGCATCGGCCGGCGAATCTTAGTTGGCTTCGGTTCTTTCTCATCTGCCTGATCACTCATATTGACCTCCACTAAAATATCATTACTGATTGATAATCTTTAGAAACTTAGCCGGCATTGAATCCACCAACCAAATGCCACTTTCGGTTGGATAAAATAACAGTCCTGAAGCCGCGGCTTTTCTTGCTTCAATTTCAAAAATCACAGGATGAGGATCACGCCGTTTCCCCACCTGAATCGCCATTTGGGGATTTGCGGATAAATGAACAAAATCCCGGTCCATCTTTTTTAATCCTTCGTCGACAATGAATCTGGCAGCCGCATGAGTCGTTCCATGGTACAGCTTCTCTGGAGGTTCAACGGGTGGCGTCAGTGGATCTACGGGGATGCTGTGGCCGTATAGCGCCCTAATCGTGTGACCTTCAATCGCATAACGTTGTTTGTCGCTATCTTTCATAATTTCTCGAATGATTTTCTCACTAATTGGTGTCCCAAAGTGCTGGTTAAATTTTTGGATGAGGGTTTGTAAGTCCACTCGTCCATATCGATCCAACTGGATGCCAATTTTGTCCGGATGGTGTCTGAGGACGTACGACAGACGCTTGCTCAACCTGGTTAATTGATGATCCATTTTACTGACTCCAATCGTTTCAATATTATCTTTATTATAATCCCAATTGTGGGCAAACCACAAAAAACGCCCGGTACTAAGGCCCAGGCGTTGCTACAAATCATATTCATATTAGAGGGGATCTTACTTCTTGGGGGAGACGTAAGATAATCAAGTTTTATACTTTGGAGGAGTAAATTCACTTGTAAACCAATTTATCTTTCAAAATTGATTGTCTTTATATTATGGTTGCCAACTTAACTCAGCCTTAAATAAGTGTGACGAAATTGTGAAGTTCCAGAAACGATTAGATAGGGGTGTTGTTTATCAAGATTTCTTATATAATTGGATACAGAAAACATTTGAAAGGATTCAACATGAAAACCATTTATTTTGTGCGCCATGGTCAAACGTTACTCAATCAATTTCGGCGGATGCAAGGCTGGGTGGACTCACCATTGACTCAAAAGGGCGAGTCCCAGGCAAAGGCAACTGGGGAAAAACTTGCTGATGTCCATTTTGATTTGGCAATCAGTTCCGATATGATGCGGGCGATTCATACTTTAGACATTATTCTGGCAAATAATCATGCTTCGGGTGGCGTTTCTCGAGAAGTGTCCCTGGACGTTCGCGAAATTTACTTTGGCTCATTTGAGGGAATCGACAGTATCCAAACATGGAACATGATTGGCGGACCGCTGGGACATCGTAATCAAGAGGACTTGATCGAAGAATATGGCCTCCTCAAAATGCGTGATTTCATGCATGCCGCCGATCCATTTCACAAAGCCGAGACTTCTGCTCACCTCGAGAGTCGAATCAACAGTGCAGTCGAACATATTCAATCTGAACTGACAGACGGTCAGAACGCCTTGGTTGTTTCACATGGAACTTTTCTGAGAAACCTGGCGACTTTATATACTGATGATGCAACAGTTGTTAAGCAGCCCCGTAACGGTAGCATTACCCAGCTGGACGTGACCGACACGCCGCATATTATTTCCTACAATGAATAAAAAATCTCACGAAAAGATTGCGTAATTAATCTTTTAGTGAGATTTTTAAGTTATCGTTAATAGCCTAGACTGTTAACGTTAGTTCGTTTGGTCTTGTTGGTTTCCCAGAAGAAGGTCTTTGCTACGCCGGTAATCTTCTTCTTTGGAACAAAGCCCCAATAACGACCGTCATTTGAGACGCTTCGATGGTCACCAAGGACGAAATACTCACCCTTGGGAACCTTGGTGGCATTGGTATTTTTGTCCCAGCTCTTGGATAATGATTTCAAATTCCAATTGCCGGTTCCAGTCGTCCGTTCGCTCATGCTAATGAACTTCTGGGGAACAGCTTTTCCATTCACGTAGATATTGCCGTTCTTACTGGAGACGGTATCGCCAGGTAGGCCGATCACCCGCTTAACATAGTCGGTTTTAGGCTTGGTAGCCGTTGGATCTTCACCATGGGCATCAAAAACGATGACGCTCAGATGCTTAATCTTGGCATGCCGCCAAACAATCAAGCGCTCTTTATTAACGAGATTGGGTTCCATCGAAGGACCATCCACCCGGGCGAACGTGAAGACAAACTGGCGAATCAATAGGGCAACCAGCAGCCCAACCAAGATGGGGATTACCCAGCTCATAATTTCTTTAAATACTTTCATCTTAAGCTCCTTTGTGAACAACACAATTAGCTATGCATACTATCCATAACGATTAGCTTACACAATCGATATTAATTTTATCACATTTACCCGCCAGAACAACTTTTTCGCGCTTAATTAACAGAACCCTAATTTATTGCTCATATTGCAATCAAACTGTATCATAATTTGTATGACTCCGCTTGTGAAATAGGCTCTACAATATCTGTTGTTGGTAATAGATTTTTATCTATTACTGATGACAGATTTTTTGTTTTTCATTAGAATAAAAAAAGCGGACATTTCCTGTCCGTTCATCAAAACCAACAACCACGAAGATTTTAGAGAAAGAAGGAAATGCCCTATGTCAAATGATACTACGAAAATGTTGTTAGGAATAGATGATGAACACTTAAAAATTGAGAATGGCAAAATAGGTGATGATGGGGTAATCAGATTAAATGGATCACTGAACTATTCTCCCAAGGCCTGCCGCAATTGTGGGGTTATTAATGATCACCAGATCATTGGCTATGGTTGGCGGAAGACCACCATTAGATTCGCTAAAACATTGGGCAGCACGGTTATCCTATGCCTCAATCGGCGAAACTTTCACTGTAAGGCTTGTCATACCAACTTCCTGGCGCAGACGAGTGCAGTGCCGAAGCACTGCACGATTTCAAATACAACCCGGAAACAATGTTTAGAGAAGTTAACGGAACCAGTGAGCCTCAAACACATTGCCAATGAATTGTCCACTTCGGATTCATTCGTTGGTCGGCAGCTCTTGCGCGCTGAACACGACTTTCAAACCAACTGGCACTACTTACCCAAAGTTCTCCTCATGGACGAAGTTAAAAGTACTAAGAGCGCCACCGACGCGATGAGCTTTGAATTTATGGACGCGGAAACCCACGAATTGATTGACCTGTTGCCCTTTAGAACCATCTATCAGCTTCAAAAGTACTTCCAACATTATGACCAAGCCGCGCGAGAAAATGTGAAAATTATCGTTACCGATATGAACTATACCTATCCCAAATTGGTTGGGCAGATCTTCCCGAACGCCATCGTTGTCATCGATCCCTTCCACCTGGTTAACGCTTTAAACCGGGCTTTTAATAAGACGCGAGTGCGTCTCATGAAAACCCTGGCCACTTCCTCACGCCAGTATCACGCCTTGAAACGCTATTGGAAACTATTATTAACGCCGGCCAATCACCTTAACTACGAGGCTTTCCGTAAGTGGACAAACTTCCCTTATCCGGCAACTGCCACGGATGTGGTTGATGCTTTACTGGACATTGATCCCGAGCTCAAGCAAACTTACGACGTGATGAATCGGTTACGTGAAACCATCAAAAACCGCGACTGGCCCAACTATAATCAAGCCTTTCACCACCTGCAGGGGTGCTCGGAAGAGATGTTGGCAGCCCTCCAAACCTTGGCGGCTCATCATGATGAAATTGGCAACACTTTCACCCACCACTACACCAACGGGCCATTAGAAGGTTCAAACAACAAGATTAAAGTCATTAAGCGCACTGGATTTGGTTACCGAAACTTCTTCAGATTCCGGCTAAGAGTGCTGTTCGCTTTTCGAGTTCATACAAAAAGAGCCCTAATCACCAAGTGATTAGAACTCCAATATTTTGTTCACCAACAACAGTTGACGAAGAACCGTGAAATAGAGGTAACAACATGAACACAAACCTAAAACTAGGAAATAAAATTTGGCTGATCTTTATTCTGGGAACGATCAGTGCAACCGGACCGCTGTCAATCGATCTGTATTTACCGGCCCTTCCCGAAATGACCCGTGACCTATCCGCCCAGCCTTCACTCATTCAGCTGAGCCTAAGTGCCTGTCTCATCGGGTTAGCCCTGGGGCAGCTGATTTCTGGACCATTAAGTGACAAATATGGGCGCAAGAAGCCGTTGATGATCGGGTTTTTCATCTTTGGTCTGGTATCCTTGATGATCGCCTACAGCAGTTCAGTTTATCTGCTGATCGGCTTAAGGTTCATTCAGGGTCTGGCTGGGGCAAGTGGGCAGGTGCTCTCCCGGGCAATCGCTTCAGATATGTTCTCAGGGCCTCTGCTAACCAAATTTTACTCGATGCTATCAGCGGTCAATGGGATCTTCCCGGTCATCTCACCAGTCATTGGCGGCTTTATGATCCGCTATGTCGAGTGGCAGGGAATTTTCATCCTGTTAGCAGTCATTGGATTTGTCTTAGTCCTGGCACTCTGGCTGGGAATTAAGGAAACCTTACCTCAAGAGAAACGAATTTCTGGCAGTCCGGGGAAATCAATTGGCCAAATGTTTAAGTTATTGAAAAACTCGCGCTTTGTCCGCCTGGTACTGGCAACTGGATTGGTCTCCGGTGGTCTATTCAGCTATATTTCTGCTTCATCATTTGTATTCCAGAACTTCTTCCACATGTCAGTTCAAAACTTCAGCCTACTCTACGCATTGAATGGCATCGGGATCGCCATTGGCTCAGTCATTCCAGGGGCCTTGGCGGGACACTTTAGTGAAGCTGGTCAAACCAAAGTTATTTTGACATCCACCTTTATAACCTCTGTTTTACTAACATTGAGCGCCTTATTCTTGAACAATCTCCTGCTGGTGATCATCTTAGTGTTCTTAACGGTTACTCAATTTGGAATGTTATTTACATTAACCACTTCAATTATCATGAACCTGACATTACATAACAACGGTGGTCTTTCAGCAATGTTGGGCTTGTCGCAAAATGCAATTGGCGGGATCATGTCACCGTTGGTCGGATTGATGGGGACTGGGACCTATCTGCCAATGTCAGTGGCAATTATGGGATGTATGGGGTTGAGTTTATTTCTTTTCAGTACTATTCATAATAGGCAACGCTCACTCAGTTAATAAAAACGGCTGGGAGCAAAATTTGCTCTCAGCCGTTTTTATTGTGCTGTTGACTAAATGATCATATTTAAGAACCGGCAGCCAAAGTGGTAGAGCGGTTCATTAGACTTTAAAACTACTCAGCCAGCTTACTAATCTTCCCCTGTTGAATATAAACGCTCAAAATCGCGATATCGGCAGGGTTCACACCACTAATTCGGGATGCTTGGGCAATTGTCTCAGGATGAATTTTCTGCAGTTTCTGACGGGCTTCGGTAGCGATGCCATCAATTGCATCGTAATCAATCCGGTCTGGAATCTTTTTAGCTTCCATCCGCTTCATCTTTTCAACACTTTGCTCGGCTTTCTTGATATAGCCGGCATATTTGGTCTGAATTTCAATTTGCTCGATCACGTGACGATCAGGCTTTGTCTCTGCTTGGGGAATGAACCGCATCAATGTCTGGTAATCGACGTATGGTCGGCGCAGAAAGATTGATGCCAGTACCCCGTCTTGCAACGGTTTGTCACCGTGTTCCTGAACAAACTGGTTCACTTCATCTGACGGCTTAATCCGAATGGTGTTCAAACGATCAAATTCAGCTTCAATGGCCTTTTTCTTAGCTAAGAACTTAGCGTAGCGCTCGTCAGAAATTAAGCCAATCTCGTGGCCTTTTTCTGTCAGACGCATGTCGGCATTGTCAGTCCGCAACAATAAACGATATTCTGCTCGGCTGGTTAACAAACGGTATGGTTCTTTGGTCCCTTTGGTAACCAAATCATCAATCATGACGCCGATGTATGCTTCGTTCCGTTTTAAGACAAATGGCCCTTTGCCAAGTGCGCGACGACCAGCGTTGATGCCGGCAATCAGCCCTTGACCGGCAGCTTCTTCATAGCCTGATGTTCCATTGGTTTGACCGGCTGTAAAGAGGTTTTTGACAACTTTGGTTTCCAAAGTCGGCTTCAGTTGATAGGGTGCAACGATATCGTATTCGATTGCGTAGCCGGGCCGCATCATCTGGGCATTTTCCATGCCGACGATTGAATGAATCATTTTTTGCTGGACCTCTTCGGGCATCGAAGTTGACAGGCCATCGACATACCATTCCTCGGTTTTTCTGCCTTCAGGCTCCAAAAATAGTTGGTGGCGGCTCTTGTCAGCGAAACGAACCACTTTATCCTCAATTGATGGGCAATAACGGGGACCGACTCCCTCGATAACACCAGTAAACATTGGTGCCCGATCAAGATTATCGCGGATAATCTTGTGGGTCGTTTCATTCGTGTAGGTCAACCAGCAGGATAGCTGGTCTTTGACTGCCAGGTAGTTCTCATCAGAAGATTCAAAACTAAAGTGGTGCGGTTTCTCATCGCCAGGTTGTTCCTCTGTCTTGGAGTAGTCAATCGTTGTCCCGTCAACTCGCGGTGGGGTTCCAGTCTTGAAACGCTCCAAATCAAAACCGAGCGCTTCCAAGTTGCCTGAAAGTTTTTCAGCCGGTTGTGAGTTGTTAGGTCCAGAAGCGTACATCAACTCGCCAATGATAATCTTTCCACGAGCAGCGGTTCCGGCAGCGATGACAACTGCCTTGGCATAACACTCAGCGCCAGTATTGGTGATAACCCCTTTACAAACACCGTCTTCAACAATCAAGGAATCAACAATTCCCTGACGCAAAGTCAAATTGGGTTCTTTTTCAATCGTATGTTTCATCTCGGCGTGATAGGCATGTTTATCAGCTTGTGCACGCAACGCTTGAACTGCTGGTCCTTTACCGGTGTTCAACATCCGCATTTGGATGTATGTCTTATCAATATTCTTGCCCATTTCGCCGCCTAAAGCATCAACTTCGCGGACAACTGTCCCTTTGGCAGGGCCACCAACGGATGGATTACATGGCATAAATGCCACCATATCCAAATTAATGGTCAGCAAGAGGGTCTTGTTGCCCATTCTGGCGGCAGCCAAAGCCGCTTCACAGCCTGCATGACCGGCGCCGACGACAATGACATCATAATCTTGGCCGCGATATTTTTGTTTAACATCGCTAACTCGTAAACTTTTCACTGTTTTTCCTCCAAATGTTTCACGTGAAACAGGTTATTTTCCTAAACAGAATTGACTGAATAACTGATCAATTAACTCATCTTGGTAACTGTCGCCGGTAATCTCACCTAAGAAATCCCAGCAGCGAGTCATGTCAATTTGAACCAAATCAACCGGCATGCCATCATCCAATCCTTTGACAACGTCTTCCAAAGCCTGTTTGGCTTGATTTAACAGACCGATGTGGCGGGCATTGGTGACCATAATGTCGTTTTGACTGCTTTCAATTCCTTCATCAAAGAACATCTTGGCAATCAATTCTTCCAGCTGCGTCAACCCGTCTGCCTTAATCGCTGAAGTCGAAATAACGTTCTGGCCGTCAGCTAGAGACTTAATTTGGTCTTGATCAATTTTGGTTGGTAAATCAGTCTTATTGAGGATGATGATCCGCTGTTTGTCTTGAGTGGCACTCAATAACTTTTTGTCCTCATCGGTTAATGGCTCACTGGCGTTAAGCACCAGCAGCACCAAATCGGCACTATTAATGGCTTTTCTGGAACGATCAACACCGATTTTTTCAACTTTGTCAGTCGTATCGCGAATTCCGGCCGTATCAACCAATTTTAATGGCACGCCGTGGACATTGACATATTCTTCAAGGACATCTCTGGTAGTACCGGGCACATCGGTCACGATTGCCTTGTCTTCATGAAGTAAATTGTTCAACAAACTGGACTTACCGACGTTGGGCCGACCAATAATCGAAGTGGCCAAACCTTCTCGTAAGATCTTGCCTTGTTTGGCAGTCTTCAGCAGTTGCACAATTCGCGCATGGACATCGGTCGCCTTTTCCCGCAACAATTTACTAGTCATGGTTTCAACATCATCGTACTCAGGATAGTCGATGTTGACTTCTACTTGGGCAAGCACGTCGAGAATATCTTGGCGTAAATGTTTAATCAAATGCGATAGATTACCATCCAATTGATTAATCGCCGCTTTCATTGAACGGTCAGTTTTGGCTTCAATCAGATCCATGACGGCTTCAGACTGTGACAAATCAATTCGGCCGTTGAGAAATGCCCGTTTGGTAAACTCACCAGGCTCGGCCATTCTGGCACCGTGACTCAGTGCCAACTGAAGAATCCGATTGGTGGCAACAATCCCACCATGACAGTTAATTTCAACAATATCCTCTTCAGTATAAGTGTGAGGGGCTCTCATCACGGAGAGCATTACTTCATCGACCTCTTCGTTGGTATCCGGATCAATGATGTGGCCATAATTAATGGTGTTGCTGGCAACTTTATCAAGGTCTTTACCACGATAGAGCTTTTTTGCAACATCAAGTGCTTCTTCACCGCTAATGCGGATAATCGAAATCCCGCCCTCACCAGGTGGTGTTGAAATCGCTGCAATCGTATCAAATTCTGTTGTTGTTAAAACCATGATTAAGCTTCCCTCCACGAATAATTGAATAGTGTTCTAATTTAACCACAAAACTTATCTAAAAGCACAAAAAAAGCGCCACTCCATGCCAAAAAAGATAGCATGGATAAAGCACTTTGACTACTTTACCTAGTTAAGATAAGAATGATTACCTACATAATATTTTAAAGCAATGCATTTGTCAATTGATTTTGAGAACTATTTTGGTGCAACGACAATGACACGATGAGGTTCTTTGCCGGTTGAATACGTCATCACGTGATCATTGTCAGCCAAAGCATTATGAATTTGTTTGCGTTCAAATGCCGGCATTGGGTTCAAGTAGACTGGCTTGCCGTTGGCAATGGCATTCCGAGCAGTCTTATCGGCCAGTTGAACCAGCGACTCGCTTCTTCTGGAACGGTAGTTTGCGGTATCCAACTCAACGGTAACGTTGTTGGCACCCAGTCGATTAATAAAAATCTGTGACAAGTTTTGGAGCGCATTAATCGTGCGGCCATGACGGCCGATTAAGCGGCTCTCCTGGTCAGTATCAATGTCAATATAGATTGAATGCCGATTCTTTAAATCGAGCTTCAATTTGAACGAGAAGCCCATTGCTTCTAAAACATCGTTCAAATAGTTGGCAAGTTTTTGGGAAACTTCTTCAATGTCAACGGCGTTTTCAGTTTCTTCCTCATGCTGTTTTGATTCTGAAACCGGCTGATTAGTTGATTTATTAAGGTTTGTCTGTTGTTTAGTGTTAGTTTTACTGACAAGTTCAACCTGTGCAAGTTTGCGACCGAAACCTAAAAATCCATTCTTAGGTTGTTGAATAACGGTAACTTCAACTTGGTCCGAAGTGAGTGATAGTGCGGTTAAACCCTGTTCTACGGCGTCTTGGATGGTTTTTCCAGAGTAAATTGTCATAATGAACTCCCTTTATTTGAATTAACTGGTTAATAATAGCATAAAAACGCGCATTATTAAACGGTTTGTTGCGAAAAACGGAAACTAAACGCAAACTTTAAATGATTTGTCACATTTCAAAGCATCAAACTACCATCTCACTACAAAGTCGATATAATGGGGTGTAGTAGCTTTTTTAAGAAAGATGGTTTCGTCTGAATCGACATCAATCTATAGTGACGGCTGCTTTAGGTTTTCGATTTGGGAAGTGATAAAATGGCAAACACAAATCAATATGACGCCGGCCGAAACATTCAAATCGACCGTCAGCACCGACTTAGCAAGCTTCAGGAAGCCTCGCAGATCACCTGGGTCAACCTGAGTGCCTACTCGGCCATCATGGTTGCCGAACTGATCATTGGGTATTTGGCACAAATTACCGTTTTGATTGCCGATGGGCTGAATAACCTCACCGGTGTTTGTGGTGCAGCTATTTTAATCATTGGCCTGAAAATGTCCAAGCGCCCACCGGACTCCAATCACGTGATGGGCCACTGGCAGTATGAAAATATTGCCGCACTTTTATCTGCGACAATCATGTTTGCAGTCAGTATCCAAATTTTTGTTGACGGCGTTTTTGCTGTCCAGCGATTCCTGGCTGGTCACACCATTCGACCGAATGACTGGTCGCTGGGCGTCAGCATCATTGCAGCCATGATCATTGGCATCTTGGCCCGGTTCAATAAAACCAAGGGTATTCAGCTGAAAAATCAAGCTCTCACCGCCTCCGGACAAGACCTTAAAAGTGATGCCTGGACCAGCTTTGGAACATTTCTTTCCATTGGCGGTGCCTACCTGGGGGCCCAATGGCTGGATGGAGTGGCAACTTTGATTGTCGGCTGCCTGATTCTCCACTCATCAATTAGTATTTTTAGAACAACCATTATGAGATTGAGTGAAGGTTTTGATCCAAAAGATATTCAACGTTATAGTGAGACCATTAGTGCCATCCCTGGGGTCCTCGGAATTGAAGGGATTGAGCCACGGTGGCTCGGAGATCAAATTGTCATGAAAATCGGCATCTATCTGGATGATGACACCGATTTAAAAACAGCCTATGCAATTGGTGAAAAAGTTGAACACAATTTGATGGAGAAATACGATATTCTCGATGCCGATGTGATGAGCTATCCGGTCAGTCAAAAAGACAATCCGCATTCGGCAGATTAATCAAAATGGTTTGACAAATAAAAAAAACAGCGCTATATTCAATTTTAATTAAATGATAATTTGTTAAACAAAATGAATCGGTGAGTAGTTTGAAGTTGTCTATCAGAGAGTTGGCGCTGATGGAAGCCAATATTCAACTTAAATGAAGATGGCCGATGATTGGTTGTTGTGAGTCAATAACGAGCAGCAGACGGATGAGTCCCCGTTAGCAGACACACCATCGACTTTCGATGGTTATCAAGGTTTGACGAGTAATCGTCAAATAAATCAGAATGGTAAAGTGTTATTCGCTTCTGCAGCATTGGCTGCAGAAGCGTTTTTTCATTTAATGAATAAAAAATTATAAATTTGGGGTGGCAATCATGGCAAAATTAGCAATTGTAACTGGCGCAGGACAAGGAATCGGAGAAGGCATCGCTCATCGACTGGCAAAAGATGGGTTCGCGATTGCAGTCGCAGATATCAATGGGGAAACAGCTGATAAGGTAACCGCAGACTTGACTAACGACGGCTACACTGCCAAATCGTATCATATCGACGTGGCTGACCGCGAACGGGTCTTTGAATTAGTGCAAAAAGCGGTTGCCGATCTTGGTGAGCTTGCCGTGTACGTCAATAATGCCGGGGTGGCTTTCATCAACGAAATTGTTGATTCCGCGGAAAAAGACATCCGGCGATTATTGGATGTCAATTTATTAGGAACTTATTGGGGAACCCAGGCGGCGGCCGAACAATTCAAAAAACAGGGTCACGGTGGTCGAATCGTTAACGCGGCCTCCCTGGCCGGTGTTGAGGCATCTGCTCTGCAAAGCGCTTATTCGATTTCAAAGTTTGGCGTTCGGGGAATTACTCAAGCAGCTTCGAAGGAATTGGCAAAGGACCAAATCACCGTTAACGCTTACGATCCAGGAATTGTCAGAACACCTCTAAGAGACGGCATCGACAAACGGACCGCTGAAATCAAAGGAATCTCTGTCGCTGAACAACAAAAAAACTGCCTCAGTGAAATCTCACTGGGCAGAGAAGCGACACCAGAAGACGTTGCCAAAGTCGTTTCGTGGTTTGCATCCCCTGATGCCGCTTATATCACCGGCCAATCAATTCTAGTGGATGGTGGCATGAGATATCAATAGGATAATCGAAAACGATTGTAATTTAAAAGGACAGCCATGAGCACAATCTCATCGCTGTCTTTTTGTTTGAACTCTACCCGTTAAGCCATTTTAATAACAATCTTTCCAACGGACCGGCCGGCTGCGGAGTAATCCATAGCAGATTGGATATCGGAAAACGGCACCACCCGATCAATGACCGGCTGAAGGGTCCCATGTTCGACCATTTTGGTTATCTTGGACAATTGGGTCCCACTAGGTTTC